>CAWIJQ010000007.1:110000-169809 GCA_963836475.1 uncultured Actinomycetes bacterium | reverse complement strand
TGGTGGCGGTTCCGTCACCTACCCCGAATATCTCGTCGATGTGAGCGTCGCATGGACGCACGGCGGTGGGGTCAGACCGGTCGAGGCAAGTACCGTACTTACACCGGATAAGGCGACCGTCCTCAGCACGTCCGCCGGATACATCGGCATCGGGGTTCAGAACTCCTCAGGCGGCCCTGTCAGTGGTCTAACCGTCACGCTGACCGGTCCTGGACCCACGGTGATAGGTACGACTGCCGCCGACGGGTGCTTTGTCGGAACGGTGACCACTGCCGGCACTTGGGCGGCTTCCCTAACCGGGTCCGGATACGTAGACCAGTCCGGAAGCAGTCCGTCGACGAAGCCAGGAATCCAAGTCGTCATCGGCCAGTTCTCGAACGTGCCGATGACGTGGGATGCGGCGGCGACGATCACTGCGACGTCGACGCAACTATCCGGCTACTCGCCACCGAGCAGCGGCTTGGGGCTGAGCGTGACGAACTCGGGAATCACCCAACCGTCGAACAGCGTGCGCACGTATTCGATGGTCAACCAGGCGACCAACCTGTGGCCATTCTCGTCCGGTTATTCCGTCTGGGCAGGGGCCTGCCTTGATGCCGATCCGGCCTATGGCTCGAACGGAGGCACCCGGCCAACGAGCGTCGCGACCGCACCGGGCGCGTCGATCGCCACGACCGTGCCACTCGCCGGCTTGAACGTGCTCGTGCTAAAGCACTCGACGGGCGCTGCGGTCGTCGGAGCCACGCTTAAGCTGACCCACGCTGCCGACCCGGTCGGCTCAGGTTGTGTCGCACAGACCCTGACATACAGCGGCACCACGGATGCGACCGGTCACATTCTCCTCGCCGTTCCGCTCGGCAAGTGGAGCGTCACCGTCAATAGTCAGACCGCGTTTGGCGGCAGCTGGCCGAACGCGACTTTGGTGGCGACCGCCCTGACCACTCCGGCGACACAAACCGTGACGGTGAACTGATGAAAATATTGCGCCGGTTTCGGCAGCATCGCTCGACAGGCGACGCCGGATTCAGCCTGGTCGAAATGCTGGTTGCGATCGTCATGCTAGGATTGATTATGACGGCGCTGACCAGCCTCATCGTGATCACGGACAAGACAGCCGGGCGTAACGGTAGTTATCTCGCTGATGTCGACCAGGGCCGGAACGCGATCGAGGAGATCTCGAAGACTTTGCGAACCGCGGTGATTCCGAGCCAGCTTCAGGACTTCTCGCTCGGCGATGCTGCGTTCATTCAAGGGGGCGACACTTCGGTGCAGTTCTACGCCGACTTGAACAGCGTTCAATACGGCGGCCCGAGCAAGGTCACCTATTCCGTGGTGGCAGGCACCGGCGGCACGGCCAATCTCATCGAGACAAGTGAGCCGCCGGACCAGCCGGTCACGGCCCACAACTACTTGTACGTCAATACGACGACGGGCATCAATCGAACGCTGGCCAGCGGTTTGTCGTGGCCGTCGCCTGTCGTCTTCACCTACTACGACACCACCGGTGCACCGCTGACGACGCCGCTGACCGCGAACCAGATGGTAAATGTTCGGACGATCGACATTTCGGTCACTGTCGCTACCTCCAGCGGTTTTAGCCGCCTGCCGACCACTTACCTCCAGCGTGTGTCGCTGCCAAACGTCGACGTGCTGCCGAGCGCCGGGCCATGACCGTGAAAGGACAGTCGATGATTCGCCGAGTCATGATTTCCAGGCGGCGTGACGATGCCGGCATGGCGCTGCTCATGGTCGTCGCATCGATGCTCATCCTCTCGATCATTGTCACTGCGGCTCTTGGTTATGCAGTGCGCGATCAATCGGAGTCGCGGCATGACCAGGACTACACGGCCGCACTGCAGGCGGCCAACGCCGGTGTGCAGGACTACATTTCCTACGTCAACCAGTATGGTCAGGCGTACAACACCACCTCATCGCTGTACTGTGCGAACCCGGCGATGCAAGGTGGGAACTCCGTGCTCACCAGTGGAAACTGCTCGTGGGGATCCACGCCGTCCTGGGTGAAGGTGCAAGACCTCAGCGGCACGAACGCGATTCCGGAGTACTACCACTACGACATCGATACCACCAATGCGATCACGAGCGGCCAGGTCGTCGTAACGGCGTCGGGTCGGGTGAACAAGGTGACTCGCTCGATTCAGGCCACCGTCACTGATGGCGGATCCACCGACTACACCTATTTCACCGACTACGAGTCACAGGATCCACAGATCTCAGGCGACCCCAACAACAATTGCCGCCCGCTCTCCGGTACTACGCCCCTGCACTGGTGGGAAATGACGCCCTCGCAGCAGAGCAACGCCAACGCCAATGCAAACCAAGATGTTTGCGACATCAACTTCATCACCGGCGACGTGCTCACTGGCCCGGTGCACACGAATGACGACGCACTGATGAACGGAACCCCGGACTTCGAAGGCGCATTCTCCACCTCCGATCCGGCGTGTCAGACGGCTACGAAGGCCAAAGACTATTCGGACACGTGTTATCGATCGAATGGGAGTCCGACTCCGACATTCAACCCCCCGCCTTCGTACGTCAAGGACTGGTTCCCTCCGAACAACACGAACACGTTGAAAGCGACCGCTCAAAGCGTCGGGTGCGTGTACAACGGACCCACCCGTATTAAGTTCCTCGCAGCCGGGACTATTCAGGTGTGGAGTCACTACACCACGAGCGTGAACGCCGGATGTGGGACAGTGGCTGCGCTTCAGTCGGCTGCCGGCGCCACCGTCCCGATCCCGGCCAACTTCCTGGTGTTTGTGCAGAACGCCTCATCGCCGGCGCCGAATAGTGCTTGCGCGGTCGGCGCCATCGGAAACGGGCTACCCGTCGCGAACGATGCTTGGGCTAGCAATCCTTCGCAATTCCGGGCGGGCCTAACCGCGGACCAGTATTGCAACGAGGGGAACGCCTTTGTCGAGGGTTCCGTCAACGGCCGGGTCACCGTAGCCGCAGAGAACGACGTGATTATCACGGGCAACACGACATACCAGGGCGGGCTCAACGGAGACGACATTCTGGGCCTGGTTGCGCTCAACTATATCGAGGTCTATCACCCGGTAACGTCGATAGCGTCTGGGGGCAACGACATCGGAACGGTCCCTTCGACCTTCCAGGTGCAAGCGGCACTCGATTCGCTTAACCACTCCTTCATTGTGCAGGCATGGGATCAGGGCGCGAACGGAACACGGACTCTCCAGGTCACCGGGTCGATTGCACAAGAGTTTCGAGGCCCTGTCGGCCAAGGCGGAGCCGGCGGCACGGGCTATCTGAAGAGCTACGTCTACGACACACGCCTCAAGTACGGACCGCCGCCCTACTTCCCGCATTGGACGAACGCCAACTGGACGGTCACGCTGTACGGCGAGATCAATCCGAAGTATTGAGCCCGGACGCGAGCCTCGACACCTCGGCGCCGTCTAGGCTGCGGCCGTGATCTGGTTGATCGGCACGTTCGGGGGCCTGTTCGGCTTGGTGGTCGGCTCGTTCCTGAACGTCGTCATCTGGCGCGTGCCGAGGGGCGAGTCAGTTGTGCGGCCGCCGTCTCACTGCCCACAGTGCGACGCCAAGATCCGATCCAGAGACAACGTGCCCGTCGTCAGCTGGCTCCTGCTCCGAGGCAAGTGTCACGCCTGCCGCGGCACGATCAGCGTGCGCTACCCACTCGTCGAGCTCCTGGTCGGCGTGCTCTTTGCGGCGATCACCGTTCGTTTTCGACATGACCTCGCGCTCGTTCCGGCATTGCTATATCTCGTGGCCGTGGGTGTTGCGCTTGCGATGATTGATCTCGATCTGCGCCGCTTGCCCAACGCGTTGACCCTGCCGTCGTACGTGGTCGGGGCAGCGTTGCTGGTGACCGCTGCCCTGGTCGACCACCAACCCGTCCGGTTGTTGCACGCGGCGATCGGAATGGCGGCGCTGTACAGCTTCTATTTCGTGTTGATGATGGCCAAGCCCGGCGGGATGGGATTCGGCGACGTCAAGCTGGCCGGCGTCCTCGGGCTTTATCTGGGCTACCTCGGTTGGGGAGCGCTCGGTATCGGCGCATTTCTTGCGTTTCTCATCGGTGGCTTGGCCGGCGTAGTGTTGATGTTTGCCGGGCACGCGGGTCGGAAGTCCCGCATTCCGTTCGGCCCGTACATGGTTGCCGGAGCGCTCGTTGCCGTGTTTGTCGGCCAGTCGCTCGCGCACATCGTATACCCACGCAACGCTGGGCTCCTAGCGCCCGCGGGCGCCGCTCGCCGTCACCCCCAACGCGCTGAGTCGCGCCGAGCGGCGCAATCTGTTTGCACCGTCTCGCTCAAGCCACGCCGCCATCTGGCCGATGCCATCTGCGGAAACAACCCGACGAGTCCGACGTGGGACGGCGGGAAACCCTCCTGGTAGGAGAGGACAGTCGTGGCTGGACGTACTGCCGTTGGTCTCGATATCGGGACGTCTGCGGTCCGCGCTGCCGAGTTGTCGGTGGGCAAGAACTCGATAAGGCTCGAGAAGTTCGGGCAGGTGTCGTTGCCGCCTGGGGCTGTGCGCGACGGCGAGGTCATGGATCGCGACGCTGTGACAGCGGCGATCAAGAAGCTGTGGTCGGAAGTCAAGTTTTCCACCAAGACGGTGGTGATCGGCGTGGCGAACCAGAAGGTCGTCGTGCGCCAGGTCGACCTTCCGGGCATGGACGCTGCTGAACTCCGTCGAGCCCTCTCGCTTCAGGTGCAGGACTACATTCCGATCCCGGTCGACCAGGCAATCCTCGACTTCCACGCGATCGAGTCGTTCACGAACGAAAACGGCGGGCCGATGCTGCGGGTCTTGCTCGTTGCCGCCGCCCGCGAGACGGTGCTCGGAACGCTCGAGGCGGTGCAACGCGCCGGCCTGAAGGTGTCCAGCGTCGACCTCACGTCGTTCGCGGTGATTCGCGCGTTGAGCGACTACGACCAGCTCGGCGTCGAAACGCAGGCCGAGGCGCTTATCGACATCGGTTCGCGAGTGACAAACATCGCGGTGCACCAAGGTGGCGTACCTCGGTTCGTTCGCATGCTGCTCATGGGTGGCGGCGACGTAACCGACGCGATCGCCGAGCGGATGGGTATTCCGCTGGAACACGCCGAATCGGTGAAACAGTCTTCTGCACTCGCAGTTCCCGGTGGACCGCGGGACGACTCGCCAGCCGGCCGAGTCATCGATGCTGGCGCTACCGCCTTTGTCGAAGAAGTCCGCGGTTCGCTCGACTACTACTTGGCTTCGCCTGGCGCAGTTCCGATCCGCCAGATCGTGATTTCGGGAGGCGGCTCACGCCTGACGAACCTCCTCCAGCGCATCTCGATCGCGACCAGGCTTCCGGTCGTTGCCGCCGACCCGCTCTCGCAATTGGTTATTGGCAAGACCGGGCTGTCGAAGGACCAAATCGCCTTTATCCAACCGCTGGCCGCCGTGCCCGTCGGGCTTGCCATGGGAGTCGCTTCGTGAAGACCTTGACTGCGACGACCTTGGCAAATCTGCCGGGCGTCAACCTGCTACCGCCGGAGATTCACGAACGCCAGCGGCTCCAGCGAGTGCAACTCGGGCTCGGTGTCGCGGTGCTCGCCGCGCTTGGCGGCGTCGTATTGCTCTACATGAGCGGCGAGGGCAGCGTGACGACGGCAAAGGCAGGTCTCGCCACGGCGCAGGCCCAACAGGCAGCCCTCAACAACAAAGTCGCCGCCCTACAGTTCGTCAGCCAAGCTCAGTCAGCAGTTGACGCCTCTGAGGCGTCGTTGACCCAGGCGACGAGCACCGAGATCCATTGGTCTGACTACCTCGCCGACCTGGCCACGCTGCTTCCGAGCGGAGTTTGGGTTTCGCAGGTGACGCTCTCTGAGTCCGTAGCGCCCGGTTCGTTGGCAAACCCTGCCGACGCCCCAGCCTCGGTCGGCGCGGTTCAGATTTCTGGTTCCGCGACTGAGCCAGGTGGCTTCTCGAACGTTCACAACGGTGTGGCTGCCTGGCTCGACGCCGCGGTCACCGAGAAGGGCTTCTCGAATCCATGGTTCGCTCCGTCAGCCGAGACCTTCATTGGCACCACGAAGGTGGCGACTTTTGCTTCAAGCCTCACCTTGACCTCCGACGCACTGACGAAGCGCTGCGCGCAGCCGGGAGTGTGCTGAGATGACAAAGACCCGTCAATGGAGTCTGCTCACCGTCGGAGTCATCGCGGTCGTGTTCCTAGCCGGTTGGTTCCTGGCGATTTCACCCCAACACTCGCACGCGTCCTCGCTGCGCAAGCAGCAAGCTTCGCAGGAGCAGGCGAACCAAGAGCTGCAAACAACGCTTGCCCGGCTTACGGCCCAGGCCAAGGACGTCGTGACCAATCAGGCAAGGCTGGCGGAGATAGCCAAAGAGCTACCCGCGACGCCAGACCTTCCGATTTACGTTCGGTCGCTCACGGCCGCTGCTGCGGCCACCAACGTCGACCTCGTGTCGATCACACCAGGCACTCCCACGGTACTTAGTCCGGCGAAGGTAGCAACACCAGCCGCACCGGCCGCTGCCACCGCCAGCGCGGCCCCCGCGGCCACTGCATCGGCAGCAGCAACCTCGGGCGGGGGAAAGGCTCCGTCAGCCGGCAGTACGACTGGCGCGGCCGCTGCGACAGCAGGGCTACAGACGATCTCGGTCAGCATCGTGGTCAACGGCGACTACTTCGCGTTGGAACAGTTCCTCACCAAGCTCGAGACCATGCAGCGCACGACGATCGTGAGCTCGGTGAGTCTGGCGCCGAGTGCCCCGCTACTCGCACCCAACGCACCGGTGCCGTCCGCCAACAACGAATGGAAGACGATCGGCGCGAACATCAGTCTCACTATCTTCGAAGCTGCGGCACCACCGACGATCGTCGCTCCAGCGGCTCCGCTTGCAGCGCCCGGGGCACCGGCCGCAGCCAACCCTTCTGCAGCGACTAACTAGGAGATCGTGAAATGAGCGAGTCCTCTCTGCAGACCGGTGTCGAGCCGGACGGGCGTCAACGAGCTGTATTGCTTGCGGTCGTCGCTGGCGTGGTGTTGCTTGCGGTCGTGGTGTACTTCCTGTTCTTGTCAGGTGGCAAGTCGGGCGGAACTGCGGCGCCGGTCGTGCCCGGCCACCCCAACAGTGCACCGGCATCGCCGATTGACTCCGCTGCAGCGGCGAGCGGTGCGGTGGGCGCAGTGCCTGCGGCGTACACCGGCCCGCCTGGACGCAACCCATTCAAGCCGCTGGTTAACCCGCCGGCGGGCGCTGCGGGTTCAGCCTCGTCGACGGCAAAGGCATCCGCGACGCCGACACCCGCGCCAACGCCGACGCCTACACCCGTGATCGTGATTCCCACCTTGACGCCGACGCCGTCGCCGACTCCGACCGTCACGGTGACATCGACCGCGACGCCGAGCCCGACCGGGTTGCCGACTAGCTCCACAGCAGAGACCTTGACGCTGATATCGGTCAACTACGCAGCCTCGACCGCCACCGTGAGTGTCACCGACTCGTCGGGTACCGACGACTCCGTACAACGGCATCACACCGGGTCAGGTCTTCGGGACGCTACTTCAAGCTGGTCTCGATCCTGGCCGACACGTCGGCGCCACGCCGGTCTACGGCTGCCGACTTCGAGTACGGCGACCAGTTCCTCCAGCTCGCGAAGGGCCAGTCAGCCCAGCTCGGCTAGCTCCCGAGCATCAAGCCACATCGACCCCGTCCGGATCGACCGGACGGGGTCGATGCATTTCTTGCGGTACCGGCATGGTGTCGCGGCCGAGGTTCCTGCGGCACCCGCCGAGCGTTCCTGGGAGACTCGCTACCATGCTGCGGTGGCTGACCGCTGGCGAGTCGCATGGCCCCGCACTCGTCGCGATTCTCGAGGGGCTGCCCGCTGGCGTGCATACCTCCACCGCATGAGGTCGCCGACGCACTTGCCCGCCGCCGGGCCGGCTACGGCCGAGGCGCTCGAATGTCCTTCGAGCGCGACGAGATCGACTTCCTCGGCGGCATCAGGCACGGCGTTTCGATGGGCGGCCCGATCGCGATCCGGGTCGGCAACAGCGAGTGGCCGAAGTGGGAGAAGGTCATGTCGCCCCGATCCCGTCGACGAAGACGAGCTGGCCGACCTTGCTCGCAACGCCCCGCTGACCCGCCCTCGCCCCGGCCACGCCGACCTGGTCGGCATGCAGAAGTACGCGCTCGACGACGTCCGCCCGATTCTGGAAAGGGCAAGCGCGCGCGAGACCGCGGCCCGGGTGGCGCTCGGTGACATCGCCGCGAGCTTCTTGCGACAGGCGCTGGACGTCGAGGTGCTGAGCCACGTTGTCTCGATCGGTCAGGTGAGCGCTCCGGCCGGGCTCGTGCCGGCGGCCAGTGATCGCGACGCGCATCGACGAAGACCCGGTGCGCTGCTTCGATCCGGCTACCAGTGCGGCGATGGTCGCCGAGATCGACAGCCGCTCGCAAGGACGGCGACACTCTCGGCGGTGTTGTTGAGGTCGTCGACCTACGGGCTGCCGCCGGGCCTTGGCAGTCACGTGCACTGGGATCGGCGGCTCGATTCGCGGCTGGCCGGCGCGCTTGATGGGCATCCAGGCGATCAAGGGTGTCGAGGTCGGTGACGGATTCGAGTCTGCGCGCCGGCGCGGATCATTCGCCCACGACGAGATCGAGAACGGTCCCGAGCGGCGTGCGCCGGCGCACCAATCGCGCGGGTGGCACCGAAGGCGGCATGTCGACCGGCGAGGTGTTACGGGTGCGCGCGGCGATGAAGCCCATCTCGACGGTTCCTCGAGCCTTCGACACGATCGACGTCGCCACGGGTGAAGCGGCGAAGGCGATCAACCAACGCAGCGACGTGTGCGCGGTGCCGGCTGCCGGTGTCGTCGCCGAGGCGATGGTGGCACTTGGTGCTCGCCGATTGCGTGCTCGAGAAGTTCGGTGGCGACTCACGTCGATGAGGTGCGCCGCAATGTGCGCGGCTACCTCGACACCCTGGTCGTGCACTGACTGATGGCGCCTCTCGTGGTCCTCGTGGGTCCGCCCGGAGCAGGCAAGAGCACCGTTGGCCGACTGCTCGCGAGCCGATTCGGTACGACCTTTCGCGACACCGATCTCGATGTCGAGAAGGTCGCGGGCTGAAGCGTCTGCCGACATCTTTCTTCGAACACGGCGAAGAGCATTTCCGGAAGCTCGAAAGCGTTGCGGTCGAGCAGGCGTTGCGCAGAACACGAAGGCGTGCTCGTTCGTCGGTGGTGGCGCGATCTTGAACCGCGCACTCGCGAACTGCTGCACGACCACCGCGTTGTTTACATCGACGTCGACCTCGCCGACGCCACGAAGCGGGTGGGGTTCAACCGCGATCGCCCGTTGCTGCTCGGCAATCCGCGCGCACAGCTGCACGCACTGATGGAGGCCAGGCGTCCGCTCTACGAAGAGGTCGCGACCGTCGACTGTCGTCAGCACCGGCAAGGCGGCAACGGCGGTCACGGCCGAAGATCGCGCAGGTGATCCGATGACCGATCGCCTCATCGTTGCCGGCGACGCACCCGTACGAAGTCGTCGTCGGTGCTGGCGCACTTGCGGAGTTGCCCGCGCTGGTGCCGGCTGACGTGCGTCGCGTTGCGGTCGTGCATCAACCAGCGGCGGCGCCAGATCGTCGATCGATCTCGAGACGGCATTGTCGGCGACGTGTCGAGGTCGCTGCGCTATCGAGGTGCCCGATGCAGAAGGCGCGAAGTCGGCGACGGTCGCGTTGCCGCCTGGGATTCCCTTGGCAGCGCATGGCTTTACCCGCAGCGACCTCGTCATCGGCGTCGGCGGGGGAGCGGTGACCGATGTCGCCGGCTTCATTGCGGCGACCTGGCTGCGCGGCGTGCGCGTCATCCAGGTGCCGACGACGTTGCTCGGCGATGGTCGATGCCGCGGTTGGCGGCAAGACCGGCATCAACATCGCGGCGGGCAAGAATCTGGTCGGCGCATTCCATCCGCCTGTCGGCGTGTCTGTGCGACCTGCTCGACCCTGACGTCGCTGCCGCCGAGCCGACTATGTCGCCGGTCTCGCCGAGGTGGTGAAAGTCGGCTTCATTGCCGACCCGGCGATTCTCGATCTGATCGAAGCCGATCCGGCTGGTGCGGCAACGCCCGCCGGACGCACACACGGCCGCGCTCGTCGCCCGGGCCATTGCAGTGAAGGCTGCAGTTGTCGGTGCCGATTTGCACGAGACTGCTGCCGTCGGGCCTGGCGGTCTTGGGCGCGAGATTCTCAACTACGGCCACACCCTCGCGCACGCGATCGAGAAGCGCGAGACCTTCGGCTGGCGACACGGTGACGCGGTCTCTGTCGGCCTCGTGTATCGCAGCGGCGCTCAGCGCGGCAGGCCGGGATATCTCGATGTCGAGACAGCTGATCGCGCGACATCGCACGGTCCTCGCATCGCTCGGGCTGCCGACGTCCTATACGTTCGCGGTGCGTGGCCGCGAACTTGCGGGCCGCGATGAGCCTCGACAAGAAGACGCGCGGTGGCACGCTGCGTTTCGTCGTGCTTGGAGGGCTTGGCCGCGCGAGAATCCTTTCCGATCCTGATCCCGAACTGCTCGAGGCCCCTACCTGGAGGTAGCGCAGTGACCAGAACTGACGAACCGCATGTGCTGGTCCTTGAACGGACCCAACCTGTCGCGCCTCGGCACGCGCGAGCCCGACATCTACGGCGTCCCAGACCTACGACGACCTGGTTCGACGCCTGCACCACGAAGGCACGAAGCTCGGCCTCGACGTCGAGGTACGCCAGACCGACGACGAGGCGACCTTGATCGGTTGGTTGCATGAGGCGGCCGACAACAAGATCGCCGTCGTCCTGAATCCGGCCGCATTCACGCACTACTCCTACGCGTTGCGCGATGCGATCGCGATGCGCACTGCGCCGCTGATCGAGGTCCACCTCACCAATCCGGCCGCTCGCGAGGAGTTTCGGCACACGTCGGTGGTGGCGGCGGTGGCGACCGGCACGATCGCCGGCTTCGGCCTGGGTTCCTACCGCCTGGCCCTGCGCGTGCTGGCCGACGCGGAGACCCATCGCTCCGGCAGTACGACTAGCTATTCCAATCAATCAAGGAGTTTACGTCCGTGGCGACCACGAACGATTTGAAGAACGGCATGACGCTCTCGCTCGACAACCAGCTGTGGAATGTCGTCGAGTTCCAGCATGTCAAGCCAGGCAAGGGCCCGGCGTTCGTGCGCACGAAGCTGAAGCACGTGCTCACCGGCAAGGTCGTCGACAAGACCTTCAACGCCGGCCTGAAGATCGATGTCGCCACCGTCGACAAGCGCACGATGCAGTACCTCTACAAAGAGGGCACCGACTTCATCTTCATGGACAGCGACACCTACGACCAGCATCACGTGCCCGCGGAGACGGTCGGCGACGCCGCCAACTTCATGCTTGAGAACACTGAAGCCACGATCGCGTTGCACGACGGCATCGCGCTGTATGTCGAGTTGCCCGCGTCGGCCGAGCTCGTGATCTCCTACACCGAGCCGGGCATGCAGGGCGACCGTTCGACCGGCGGCACCAAGCCGGCGACCCTCGAGACCGGCGCGCAGATCCAGGTGCCGCTCTTCATCACCACCGGCGAGAAGGTCAAGGTCGACACCCGCACGGGCGACTACCTCGGCCGGATCAACAGCTGACGACGTGCGCACCTCGCAATCATCCGCAGTCCATGCTGGCTGGACGCCGATGAGCGCGCGTACGAAGGCACGCAAACGCGCGCTCGACGTGCTGTTCGAATGCGACCTGCGCAGCTCCGACGCGCTCGACACGCTCGCGCAGCGGCACATTCGACGGCGCACGCCGACCGTGCCGGCGTACACCGTCACCTTGGTCGAGGGCGTGGTCGCGCATCGCGATCGCATCGACGAGCTGATCGCCGACCTACGCAGTGGGCTGGACGATCGACCGCATGCCACGTGGTCGATCGCAATCTGTTGCGCATCGGCGCGTTCGAGCTGCTCTGGGCCGACGAGGTGCCCGACGGCGTCGTGCTCAGCGAGGCCGTCAACCTCGCCCGCGACCTGTCGACCGACGACTCGCCGACATTCGTCAACGGCGTGCTCGCGAAGCTGCTCAAGAAAAGCCCTCGCTCGTCGGTCTGACCTCTCGACCGCTAATCTCGAATCTCGTGCACCCTATCGACGAACTGCGCGGCCGCGCTGCCGCCGGGTCGCGCTCATTACCGACGCCGATGCGGTCGAGGCATACCGGCGCGACGAGGCCAGGTTGGTCGAAGCCGGGCGCCCGCTCGGCGTCGTGCTCGCCGGTCATGTTGACGACGTGGCGAGACGATGCGCTGGGCCACCCGGCACATCGGATCCCGGTAGTCGCGCGCGGAGCAGGCACCGGGCTGGCGGGTGGCGCGGCCGCAATCGACGGTTGCGTCGTGCTCTCGCTGGCGAAGATGAATCGCATCGTCGAAGTCAACGCGGACGACCAACTCGCCGTCGTCGAACCGGGCGTGATCAACGCCGACCTGCAAAACGCGGCAGCCCAGCACGGCCTGATGTTTGCTCCCGACCCGGCCAGCTTCGAGATCTCGACGATCGGCGGCAACATCGCGACGAACGCCGGCGGCTTGCGCTGCGTCAAGTACGGCGTCACCCGCGAGTCGGTGCTTGGCCTGCAGGTCGTGCTCGCCGACGGCCGGGTCATGAAGACCGGACGGCGCACGGTCAAAGGCGTTGCGGGCTACGACCTCACCGCGCTTTTTGTCGGCTCAGAAGGCACTCTCGGCATCGTCACGCAGGCGACGGTCAAGCTGCGGCCGAGGCCCAGCACCGATCCGGTGACGGTCGTCGGCGTGTTCGCATCGTTGCCGGCCGCGGGCGTAGCCGTCGACGACGTTATGGCGTGCCGGGTTTGCAGCCGAGCCTGCTTGAGCTTATGGACAACACCACGATCCGCGCCGTCGAAGACTGGAAGCATGCGGGTCTCGACACCAATGCGGCCGCGATGCTGATCGCCCAGGTCGACGTCGAAGCCCCGCGCGAGCCGGCACTCGCGATCGAGAAGGCATTCACCGACAGCGGGTGCGACCTACACCACCGTGTCGAGCGATGCGATTGAAGCGGCCGAGCTGCTCGGCGTCCGGCGGATGACGCATTGGGCGATCGAACGGCTCGGCATGATTCTCACCGAGGACGTTGGCAGTGCCGCGATCGAAGCTGGCGCAGATGCTTGCAGCGCATCGACGACATCGCCCGCGAATACGACGTCGTCATCGCGACCGTCGGACACGCGGGCGACGGCAACCTGCATCCGAGCATCGTGGTCGACTCAGATCGCGCGATGGCCGGCGGCCGAGGCGATGTACACCGCGGCGCTCGAATTCGGCGGCACGATCACCGGCGAGCACGGCGTTGGATCGTTGAAGCGCGACTGGTTGCCGGCCGAGCTCGGTGAGTTCGGCATGGAGGTGCACCGGTCGGTCAAGGCGACGTTCGACCCGCTGAGCATCCTGAACCCCGGCAAGGTGCTCTAGCGCAAAGAACCGTTAGAGCGCTTCGATCGCCCGGCGCGCCTCGGCGTTCAAGCACGCCCCACGAAATCAGCTCTTCGGTCAGCAGGCTCGGCGACTCGTCGTAGATGACTGCGAGTGAGCGCAGATCGTCCTGGCGAATCGACAGCACCCGGCCGTTGTAGTCGCCGCGCTGGCTCTGGATCGTGGCGGCGTAGCGGGCGAGCGGCCGCGCCTTCTCCGGCGGGACGTCGGCCAGCTGCTCGAGGTCGATCACCAATCGCGGCGGCGGCTCACTGGCCCCGCTCGGCGTCGCGTCAGGCAGGAGTTCGGCCGACCGGCACGCCGTAGAAGTCTGCGAGTTCGGCCAGCCGCTGCACCGTGACGGCCCGGTCGCCGCGCTCGTACGAGCCGACAACAACGGCCTTCCAGCGCCCGCGCGACTTCTCCTCGACGCCGTGCAGAGACAGGCCCTGCTGCGTTCGGATGGCGCGCAATCGGGCGCCAAGCGCCTTGGCGTAGTCGTTCACAGGGATCCCCACTGAAAGTCGGTACGAGCGAAAGGTCGGTCACAGGGTCGAGAACATGGGACGTGGGCGAAATTCGGGCCGGACGGCGAGAGGCCGGGGAATCCTCTCCCCGTCATTCTCCGTGCGCCGGTCTCACCATTGGCTACCTCGGAGGATGCCCATTGAAGGACATGGTGACCGAAAATATCCCGAAGTCACAGCCGCGCTCGTTACACACTGTGACGGTACGGGTCGTCGATTACTCTGCGTCAAGCAGAACGCTGGTACTCGGTCCGGTCGGCCTGGTCGCCTGCTAACGTGAGCGCTGCTCGACATCCTTTAAGGCCCGTCCGGTGAGGCGGGGAAGGAGGTCCCGAAGATGACGGCTGCCCAGCAGCACCCGCCGGGTACAGCAGATCCCGCGGACGGGCTAGGGCCGAGGCCCGCGATGCCCGCGCGAGGTCCTTGACGCTTCCGACGTCGGCCGCGCAGCTTACCCGCATCGCGCACGAAATCCTCGAACGCACCAAAGGCGGCGCCGACGTCCTGCTGCTCGGCATCCCGACCCGCGGCGTGGGCCTGGCCCGCCGGCTGCGCAACCGCATGAGCGCCGTCGAGGGCCGCGAGGTGCTGGTCGGGTCACTCGACATCACGATGTACCGCGACGACCTTCGGATGCGGCCCCGCTCGCGCGCTTGCCCGCACCGAAGTTCCGGGCGACGGCGTCGACGGCAAGCTGGTGGTGCTGGTCGACGACGTGCTGTTCTCCGGCCGCACGGTGCGAGCCGCGCTCGACGCGCTCGGCGAACTCGGCCGGCCGACGCGCGGTGCAACTTGCCGTGCTGATCGACCGCGGTCACCGCCAGTTACCGATCAAGGCTGACTACGTCGGCAAGAACCTGCCGACCGCGGTGCGCGAGCAGGTCACCGTGCTCATCGAAGAGCTCGACGGCCGTGACGCCGTCGTCCTCGCGCCCGCGCCGCCACCCGAGGCGGCGCGCACGCCCGCGTCCGACATCCGAGGCGGCGTGCCGATGACCCGCCACCTGCTCTCGGCCGGCGATTTGAGTCGCGACGACGCCCTGCTGATCCTCGACACCGCCACCGAGCTGGCCCGTCTGGCCGATCGCCCGATCAAGAAGTTGCCCACGCTGCGCGGTCGCACGGTCGTGAACCTGTTCTTCGAAGACTCCACCCGCACCCGCAGCTCGTTTGAAGCCGCCGCCAAACGGCTGTCGGCCGACGTGATCAACTTCACCGCGAAGGGTTCGAGCGTCTCCAAGGGCGAAAGCCTGAAAGACACCGCGCTCACCCTCGAGGCGATGGGCGCCGACGGCGTCGTGATCCGGCATGAGGCCAGCGGCGCTCCGCACCGGTTGGCCACCTGGATCAAGGGCAGCGTGGTCAATGCCGGCGACGGCATGCACGAGCACCCGACCCAGGCGCTTGCTTGATGCGTTCACGATGCGCCGCCACCTCGGCAATCTCGACGGACGCCGGGTGACGATAGTCGGCGACGTGCTCCACAGCCGGGTGGCGCGCTCGAACGTGTTGCTGCTGCACACCCTCGGCGCAGAGGTCACGGTCGTCGCGCCGCCGACGCTGTTACCCGTCGGGGTCGACGGTTGGTCGTGCGCGCACACCTACGACCTCGACGCCGTACTGCCTAAGAGCGACGTCGTCATGATGCTGCGGGTACAGCGCGAACGAATGAATGCCTCGTTCTTTCCGAACGCGCGCGAATACAGCCGGCGCTATGGCCTCGACGCCGCGCGCATGGCGGTGTTGCCCGACCACGCGATCGTCATGCATCCCGGCCCGATGAACCGGGGCATGGAAATCGCGGCCGAGGTCGCCGACTCGCCGCGATCGGTCATCGTCGAACAGGTGACCAACGGCGTCAGCGTGCGGATGGCGGTGCTCTACCTATTGCTTGGCGGCAACGAGTCGGCGATCGGCACTGAGCGCGACCCGCTGCGAACGCTCGAAGCATCGGCAGGAGACGTCATGACCAGTTGGTTGCTGAAGGGCGCGCGCATTCTGGGCGGCGAGCCACTCGACGTCCTGCTCGAAGGCGGCGTGATTGTCGACATCGGCGCGGGGCTGTCGCACGACTCGCCACCGTGCATCGACGCCGATGGACTGATCGCGCTACCCGGCCTGGTCGACCTGCACACGCACCTTCGCGAGCCCGGCCGCGAAGACGCCGAGACGGTCGAGACCGGCACCCGCGCAGCTGCGCTTGGTGGCTTCACCGCTGTGCATGCGATGGCCAACACCGACCCGGTCGCCGACTCGGCGGGTGTCGTCGAGCAGGTGTGGTTGGCGGGCCGCGACGCCGGGCCATTGCGATGTGCATCCGGTCGGTGCGGTGAGCGTCGGCTTGCGCGGCGAACAGCTTGCCGAGCTCGGCGCGATGGCCGATTCACACGCCCGGGTAAGGGTTTTCTCCGACGACGGCACGATGTGTCTCCGACGCGTTGCTCATGCGGCGCGCACTCGAGTATGTCAAGGCGTTCGACGGCGTGATCGCGCAGCACGCGCAAGAGCCGCGGCTGACCGAAGACGCGCAGATGAACGAGGGCCAGCTGTCGGGTGTGCTCGGTCTTGCGTGGCTGGCCCGCGGTCGCCGAAGAAGCGATCATCGCGCGCGACATCCTGCTGACCGAGCACGTCGGCTCGCGCTTGCATGTCTGTCACGTCTCGACCGCCGGTTCGGTCGAACTGATCAGGTGGGCAAAAGCGCGCGGCGTCAACGTCACCGCCGAGGTCACGCCGCACCACCTGCTGCTCACCGACGAGCTGGCCGCCGACGTACGACCCGATCTACAAGGTCAATCCGCCGCTGCGCAGCCGCGACGACGTCGACGCCGATGCGCGCCGGGCTGGCCGACGGCACGATCGACGCGGTCGCCACCGACCATGCCCCGCATGCGCTCGAAGACAAAGAGACCGAATGGCAGGCCGCGGCGCCGGGCATGCTCGGGCTCGAGACCGCACTTTCGGTCGTCGCGCTGACGATGGTCGAGACCGGTCTGCTCGATTGGGCTGGCGTCGCCGACCGCATGTCGGTGCGACCCGCCCGCATCGGCCGGCTGGCCGGTCAGGGGCAACCGATCGCCATCGGCAGCCCGGCCAACGTGGTGCTCATCGACCCGGCCGCGCGACGCATTGTCGATCCGCGCGCGCTTGCGTCGAAGTCCCGCAACACCCCCTACGCCGGTCAGGAGCTGCCAGTGCGGGTCATGCACACCTTCCTTCGCGGGCCGGCCCACCGTTCTCGACGGGAAGCTCGGCATGACGACGGCCCCGCGACGCGGGCGTTGCTTGTGCTCGAAGACGGCCGCACGTTCGAAGGCGACGGTTATGGCGCGCAGGGCGAAACGTTCGGCGAAGCCGTCTTCGCCACCGGCATGACCGGATATCAAGAGACGCTGACCGACCCGAGCTACCACAAGCAAGTCGTGGTCATGACCGCGCCGCACATCGGCAACACCGGAGTCAACGACGAAGACGGTGAGTCGTCGCGCATCTGGGTGTCGGGCTACGTGGTGCGAGATCCGGCTCGAGTGCCGTCGAACTGGCGGTCGAAGCGCGCGCTCGGCGACGAGCTTGCGGCCCAGAACATCGTGGGTATCAGCGGCGTCGACACCCGCGCACTCACTCGCCATCTGCGTGAGCGCGGCGCGATGCGGGTGGGCATCTCCACCATCGAGCCGGACGCCGCGAAGTTGCTCGATCGGGTCCGCGCAACCGATCCGATGGCGGGCGCCGACCTCGCCGGCGAAGTATCGACCGTCGACCCCTACGTGGTGCCGGCGATCGGCAGCGAAGCGCTTCACCGTGGCGGCACTCGACCTCGGCATCAAGGCGATGACGCCGCATCGCATGGCGCAACGCGGCATGGAGGTGCACGTGCTGCCTGCGCGTTCGACCATCGATGACGTTCTGGCTGTGCAACCCGACGGCGTGTTCTTCTCCAACGGCCCTGGCGATCCGGCCGCGCAGTGTCGGGCCGGTCGATCTGCTGCGCGAGGTGCTGGCCCGGCGGCTGCCGTTCTTCGGCATCTGCTTCGGCAACCAGCTGCTCGGCCGGGCACTCGGGTTCGGCACGTACAAGCTCGGCTACGGTCATCGCGGCATCAACCAGCCGGTCATCGATCGCGTCGACCGGCAAGGTCGAGGTCACCGCGCACAATCACGGGTTCGCCGTCGACGCGCCACTCGACGGCGACAGCGCAGACGCCGTTCGGCCGCGCGCGCGTGAGCCATGTCTGCCTGAACGACAACGTAGTCGAGGGCCTCGAATGCCTTGATACGCCGGCATTTTCGGTGCAGTACCACCCCGAGGCGGCGGCTGGTCCGCACGATGCGGCGTATCTGTTCGATCGGTTCGCCGAGCTGATGTCGGCGGGTCGCTGATGCCGCGACGCGACGATCTGAAGTCGGTACTCGTGATCGGCTCAGGCCCGATCGTGATCGGCCAGGCCTGCGAGTTCGACTACTCGGGTACGCAGGCCTGCCGGGTGCTGCGCGCCGAGGGCTTGCGCGTGTCGCTGGTGAACTCCAACCCGGCCACGATCATGACCGACCCCGAGTTCGCCGACGCGACCTATGTCGAACCGATCACCCCCGAGTACGTCGAGATGATCATCGCCAAGGAACGCCCCGACGCGTTGCTGGCGACGCTTGGCGGGCAGACCGCGTTGAACACCGCCGTCGCGTTGCATGAGGCGGGTGTGCTGGAGAAGTACAACGTCGAACTCATCGGCGCGAACATCGAGGCGATTCAGGCGGGGGAGAACCGGCAGAAGTTCAAGGAGATCGTCGCCGGCGTCGGTGCCGAGTCGGCCCGCTCGGTGATCTGCCACTGCGTCACCGACTGCATCGAGGCCATCGACGAGCTCGGCTACCCGGTCGTCGTCCGGCCGTCATTCACGATGGGTGGCGCCGGCTCAGGCATCGCCTACGACGAGAGCGACCTGCGCCGCATTGCTGGCTCCGGCCTGCAGGCCAGCCCGACCACCGAGATCTTGCTCGAGGAGTCGATCCTCGGCTGGAAAGAGTACGAACTCGAACTGATGCGCGACCGCAACGACAACGTGGTCGTGGTGTGCTCGATCGAAAACCTTGACCCGATGGGCGTGCACACCGGCGACTCGATCACGGTCGCACCTGCGTTGACCCTGACCGACCGCGAATACCAGCAGTTGCGCGACATCGCGATTGCGGTGCTGCGCGCCGTCGGTGTCGACACGGGCGGCTGCAACATCCAGTTCGCCGTGCAGCCCGAGACCGGCCGCATCATCGTCGATCGAAATGAACCCGCGGGTGTCACGTTCGTCGGCGCTGGCGAGCAAGGCGACCGGGTTCCCGATCGCCAAGATCGCCGCCAAGCTCGCGCTCGGCTACACCCTCGACGAGATCCCGAACGACATCACCCAGCAAGACGCCGGCCAGCTTCGAGCCGAGCATCGACTACGTCGTGGTGAAGGTGCCGCGGTTCGCGTTCGAGAAGTTCCCGGGCGCCGACGACACGTTGACGACCACGATGAAGAGCGTCGGCGAAGCGATGGCGATCGGCCGCAACTTCACCGAGGCTTGCAGAAGGCGCTGCGATCGCTCGAACAGACCGGTTCGTCGTTTCACTGGGTCGGGCGCGATCGGCGACAAGCGACGCGCTGATCGACAAGTCCCGGCGCCCGACCGATGGCCGCATCGTCACCGTGCAGCAGGCGATCCGCGCCGGCGCCATCCGTTGAGGAGTTGCACGACGCGACCGGCATCGACCGGTGGTTCCTCGATCAGATCCTGCTGATCGAAGAGGTCGCGCAGGACGTCGCGCGACGCTGCCTCACTCGAGCTCGCCGACACTGCGGCAGGCCAAGCGGCACGGCTTCTCCGACGCGCAGATCGGCCAGCTTCGCGGCCTCGACGAGGCCGTCGTGCGCGCGCTGCGCCATGCACCTCAATCTGCGGCCCGTCTACAAGGCGGTCGACACCTGCGCGGCCGAGTTCGCCGCGTCGCACTCCGTACCACTACTCGAGCTACGACGACGAGACCGAGGTGGCGCCGCGGACGAAGCCTGCGGTTCTGATTCTCGGATCCGGGCCCAACCGCATCGGCCAAGGCGTCGAGTTCGACTACTCGTGCGTGCACGCAAGCTTCGCGTTGCGCGAGGCCGGATTCGAGACCGTGATGGTCAACTGCAACCCCGAGACGGTGTCGACCGACTACGACACCAGCGACCGGTTGTACTTCGAGCCGCTGACGCTCGAAGACGTGCTCGAGGTCGTGCACGCCGAACAGCTGGCCGGCCCGATCGTCGGCGTCATCGTGCAACTCGGCGGCCAGACGCCGCTGCGACTGGCGCAGGCGCTCAAGGACGCCGGGGTGCACGATCATCGGCACCAGCCCAGAGGCGATTCATCTCGCTGAGGAGCGCGGCGCGTTCGGCCAGGTGCTGGCGCGGGCCGGTCTGCCGGCGCCGCGCCACGGCACCGCGACGTCGTTCGACGAGGCGAAGGCGATCGCCGACGAGATCGGCTACCCGGTGCTGGTGCGACCGAGCTACGTGCTCGGTGGTCGCGGCATGGAAATCGTCTACGGCGAAGAGATGCTCGAGTCCTACATCGGCCGGGCGACCGAAGCGAGCCCAGAGCATCCGGTTCTGGTCGACCGCTTTCTCGACGACGCCGTCGAGATCGATGTCGACGCTCTGTTCGACGGCACCGAGCTCTATCTCGCCGGCGTGATGGAGCACATCGAAGAAGCCGGCATCCATTCCGGCGACTCGGCGTGCGTGCTGCCGCCGATCACGCTCGGGAGCGCCGAGATCCGCCGCATTCGCGATTCGACGATCGCGATCGCCAAGGGCGTCGGCGTGCTCGGGCTGCTCAACGTTCAGTACGCGCTCGCGTCGAACGTGCTCTACGTGCTCGAGGCCAACCCGCGCGCCAGTCGTACGGTGCCGTTCGTCTCGAAGGCGACGGCGGTGCCGGTGGCGAAAGCGGCGGCCCGAATCATGACCGGCACCACGATCGCGCAACTGCGCGTCGAAGGGCTGCTGCCGCCTCATGGCGACGGCGCCGATCTGCCGCCCGATGCCTCGATCTCGGTCAAAGAGGCGGTGTTGCCCTTCGGTCGCTTCCACGGAGTCGACACGGTGCTCGGGCCAGAGATGAAGTCGACGGGTGAGGTCATGGGCATCGACACCGGGTTCGGCACCGCGTTCGCGAAGTCGCAGGCCGCCGCCTACGGTTCGCTGCCGACGAAGGGCCGGGCGTTCGTCTCGGTGGCCAACCGCGACAAGCGCGCGGTCATCTTCCCGGTCAAACGACTCGCCGACATGGGCTTTGAGATCTTGGCGACGTCGGCACCGCGGAGGTGCTGCGTCGCAACGGCGTGATCTCGACCGTCGTCCGCAAACACAGTGATGGCGCCGGCCCCGACGGCGAGCCGACGATCGTGCAGCAGATCCTCGCCGGCGACGTCGACATGATCGTCAACACGCCGTGGGGCGTCGGCCCGCGGGTCGACGGCTATGAGATCCGCACGGCGGCGGTGCTGCGCGGGGTGCCCGTGCATGACGACGGTGCAGGGACTGGCCGCGTGCGTGCAGGGTATCGAGGCGTTGCATGCGCGGCGACATATCGGTGCGCTCGCTGCAAGAACACGCTGCCGATTCTCGAGGCCGAGCCGCCGACGCGAGGGAGCGTGACCAGGTCGTGCCATGACGACAGCCGCATCGCCGCGACCACATTGCCCGACACGTTGCGCAGCAGGCGAGGAGACGGCCACATGCCCGTGCAGGTAAACGGCGAGGTGCTCTCGTTGCGCCGCGTCGGCGCCTACTACGCGATGACGATCGTGGCGCCAGGCGTCGCCGAGGTCGCCAAGCCCGGCCAGTTCGTCACGATCGCGGTGGGCGGCCCCGACACCGGCATGTTGATGCGACGGCCGTTCTCGATCCACCAGATCCGCGAACGCGGCGTCTACGGCGGAACCGTCGAAATCATCTTTTCGGTCGAAGGCCGTGGCACCGCGTGGCTGGCGGGCCGCCAGGCGCACGAATTCGTCGACATCGTCGGCCCGCTGGGCCGGCCTTTCTCGCTGCCACGCGAGCCGGCAACCTGCGTGCTCGTCGGTGGCGGCTACGGCACGGCTCCGCTGTTCCCGCTGGCCGACGCACTGCGTGCGCGCGGGTGCCGGGTCGACTTCGTGATCGGTGCGGCCAAGGAAGACCGACTGTTCGGCGCCCTCGACGCGAAACGGATTTCGGCGACGTTGACAGTCACGACCGACGACGGGTCGGTGGGCCACCGCGGCCGGGTGTCCGACGTCCTGCCTGATGTTCTTGACGTCGAGCAAGGCCGACGTCGTTTACGCCTGCGGGCCGATGGCGCATGTTGCGTGCCGTCAGCCGCATCGCCGAGGCGGTCGACATGCCGTGCCAGATCGCGGTCGAAGAACTCATGGCGTGTGGCATCGGCGTCTGCATGACCTGCGTGCTGCCGGTGATCGGTGACGACGGCCAGACGCGCATGGTGCGCTCATGTGTCGACGGCCCGGTGTTCCACGGCGACCGGGTGCGGTTCGACGACATCGGCACGATCCCGTCCGACACGGTCGGCGCTCGCATGGTGTCGGCGAAGGCATCTGCCCGCACAACCGCCCGCACGACAGCGAAACCCGTACAGCCGGCTGCCGCGAAAGGCAGGGCGCGAGCGGCGACAAGTACAACTCGCGTGCGTGCCGGCGAATCGGCGCATACCGACGAAGTCCAGCTCGACTCCCAACACCCGCATACGGCCGACACCGAATCCGCCACGACTACATCATCCCCATCCCACGCAGCAGAGGCGCACCGATGAGTTCGATTCTCACCGTTCGCACTCGCGACCGGCCGCGAAAGTCGCGGCCGGCGTCGACATGGCGACGACACTCGGCCGGTTCGAGTTGCCGAACCCGGTGCTGACGGCGTCAGGCTGTGCCGGCGCCGGACAGGAACTCGCGCAGTTCTTCGACGTCGCGCTGTTCGGCGGCATCGTCACGAAATCCATCATGCTGACGCTGCGGTCTGGTCGGGCGACGCCGCGCATGGCCGAGACGCCGAGCGGCATGTTGAACTCGATCGGGCTGCAGGGGCCCGGGCATCGATGTCTTCCTCGAGCGCGACCTGCCGTGGCTGGTCGAGCGGGCGCGCGCGCGGTCGTGTCGATCGCCGGCAGCACCGTCGATGAGTTCGCGAAGCTGGCGACGCGGCTGCGCGAAGCCAGGGGAGTTTCGATGATCGAGGTCAACATCTCGTGCCCGAACGTCGAAGACCGCGGTCAAGTGTTTGCCTGCGATGCCCGATCGGCCGCCGAGGTGATGCAGGCGGTGCGACGCGCGACCCGCTCGGAGATCCCGGTCTTCGCCAAGCTGTCGCCCGACGTCACCGACATCGTCGCGATCGCGCGCGTCGTGTGTGGCCGCTGGCGCCGACGGGCTTGTCGATGACGAACACGTTGCTCGGCTGGTCATCGACACCGACACGATGCGGCCGGTGCTGGCCGGCGTCACCGGTGGGCTGTCGGGTCCGGCGATTCGACCGGTCGCCTTTCGTTGCGTCTGGCAGGTGCACGCGGCGATGCCCGAGGTGCCGATCCTCGGCATGGGTGGTATCCGCACCGGGCTCGATGCGCTGCAGTTCATCCTCGCCGGCGCGCGCGCGGTTTCGGTTGGCACCGAGATTTTCCACGATCCGACCGCGCCGGTGCGGATTCTGGCCGAACTCGAAGAGGCGCTGGCGGAGCGCGGCTTCACCAACGATTGGTCGACGCCGTCGGCCTGGCGCACGGCGAACGCGAGACCACGGCCGTGGACGGCAGCCTGATGGGCGGCACCGCACCGATCGCGGTCGCGCTCGATGCGCGCGATCTCGAGACAGCGAGCGCGTGGGCGCGTGCCGTCGAACCGCATGTCAGCACGCTGAAGATCGGCCTCGAGTTGTTCTGCCGGTACGGGCCCGAGGCCGTCGCCAGCGTGCGCGGCGGCAGCCGCATCGATCTGTTCCTCGACCTGAAGCTGAACGACATCCCCAACACGGTTGCGGGTGCGGTTCGTTCGGTGGCGCGTGTTCGCCCGACCTATCTCACCGTGCACGCGCTCGGCGGCCGCGCGATGATCGAGGCCGCAGTCGACGAATTGCCCGACGGCGTTTGATCACCGCAGTGACGATTCTCGACCAGCCTCGACGACTCCGACCTCGCCGTACGTTCGGTTCGCCGGGGAGTCGCAAGACGCCGTGCGCGGCTCGCGCTCATGTCGGTCGCGGCCGGCGCGCAGGCCATCGTGTGCTCGGCCCGCGAGGTCGCAGCGGTGCGTGCCGAGGTCGGGCCCGACATCGTGCTCATCACGCCCGGCGTGCGCACTGCCGGCGCCGACACGCAAGACCAGGCACGGGTCGCGACTCCCGAGCAAGCACTTGCCGATGGCGCCGACCTGCTCGTGATCGGCCGCCAGATCACCGGTGCGGCCGACCCGGGGCGGCGGCGGCATCGCTTGCAGCAGCGTTGCGGCGGGTCGCCAAGCCAACGCGGTAGCGACAGACCGTCGCACCAGCTCGGGCCGCGTTGCCCGAGGTCGCTCGTTGTCGCTAGGTTGCGACTCGTCGAGGCTCGACATCGCGCCGACGTCCCGCCGTCGTGTCCACCCCGGCCCCGCGCCGCCGCTCGTTCGAGGTGACCTTCGTGGCACTCCCGATCCTGACTCCCGAACAGCGCGCCGACGCGCTCGCGAAAGCAGCGATCGCGCGCCAACGACGGGCCGAGATCAAAGCGCGGCTGAAGCACTCGGGCGAGTCGCTCGGTGCGGTGCTCGACCTCGGAGACAACGACGACATCGTCGGCAAGATGCGCGTCACGGCGTTGCTCGAATCGCTGCCCGGTGTGGGCAAGGTACGCGCAGCCCAGATCATGGAACGCCTGGGCATCGCCTCGACCCGACGTGTCCGCGGCCTCGGCACCAAGCAACGCGCCGCACTTGTCGCGGAGTTCGGGGCGGACGTTCCTGAACCTCCGGTCGCCCGTGACCGTCCTGTCAGGTCCTTCGGGTGTCGGCAAGGGAACGGTCGTGCGCGCTTGCCGCTCGCGTGCACCCGACACTCTGGGTCTCGGTTTCGGTGACCACCCGGCTGCCGCGTCCCGGCGAGGTCGACGGCGTGACTACCACTTCGTCGAGCGACGCCGACTTCGACGCGATGGTCGCGGCCGGCGAGTTTCTCGAGCACGCGACCTACGGCATGCATCGACTACGGGACGCCGCGCAAGCCGGTCGAGGAGAAAGCTGGCCGCGGGCGTTCCCGCGTTGCTCGAAATCGATCTGCAGGGCGCACGGCAGGTTCGCGCCGCCATGCCCGACGCGTTCTGCGTGTTCTTGAAGCCGCCGTCGTGGGATGAACTGGTGCGCCGGTTGACCGGCCGGGGCACCGAGCCGCCCGATGTCACCGCCGCCCGGCTCGAGCGGGCCCGCCTCGAACTGGCCGCCGAGCTCGGAGTTTGACGCGGTCGTCGTGAACGAGTCAGTCGAGCAGGCATGCGCCGAACTGGTAACCTTGCTTCGACTGCGAGCGTTGACTCGCCCCGCTGTCCTCCTGACGGCCTGCTACACGTCCGTCTCCGACCGAAGGGCTTACCGTGTCCGGCATTGTCGCGCATCCCGAGGGCATCACCAATCCGCCTATCGACGACCTGCTCGAGATCGCCGACTCCAAGTACGCCCTGGTCATCTACTCGGCCAAGCGCGCTCGGCAGATCAACGCTTACTACTCCCAGTTGGGCGAGGGCCTGCTCGAGTACGTCGGCCCGCTCGTCGAGACGCACCCGCATGAGAAGCCGCTTTCGGTCGCCTTGCGCGAGATCAACGGCCGGCATGCTGACCGCTGAGCCTGTCGAGGCCTGACGCTGGCGGGTGCGATGACCCCCGATGATGCGCCTCGCAGTGCCGCTCCGATGCGTCGGTCGGGCGCCCTCGCATCGTGCTCGGTGTGTCGGGGGTATCGCGGCGTACAAGGCGTGCGAAGTCGTGCGGCAACTCACCGAAGCGCAATACGACGTCACTGTTGTCGCCGACCCCGACCGCGCTGAAGTTCGTCGGCGCGGCAACGTTCGCCGCCCTTTCCGGCCATCCGCGTGCTCATCGAGGCTGTTCGATGACGTGCACAACGTCATGCACGTGCGGCTTGGGCCAAGAAGCCGATCTGGTGCTGGTGGTGCCGGCTACTGCCGACCTGCTGGCTCGGGCGGCTGCACGGCCGGGCCGACGACCTGCTGACGAACGTGTTGCTCACTGCGCGGTGCCCGGTGGTGTTCGCCCCGGCGATGCACACCGAGATGTGGAATCACGCCGCCACCCGAGCCAACGTCGCCACCCTGCGATCGCGCGGGGTGATCGTGATCGAGCCTGCCGTCGGTCGCCTCACCGGTGCCGATTCTGGCGCGGGCCGGTTGCCCGAGCCGGCTGAGATCGTCGAGGTGGCCCGCCGAGTGATGGCCCGCGGCGCCACGGGCCTGCGTCCCGACCTGGCCGGTCGCCGCGTCGTCGTCGCCGCCGGCGGCACCCGAGAAGCGCTTGACCCGGTGCGATTTCTCGGCAACCGCAGTTCGGGCCGGCAGGGCTACGCACTTGCCATGCACCGCGGTCGCGCGCGGTGCCGAGGTCGCTGGTCTCGCCGCCAACGTGGCCTTGCCCGACCCCGCCGGGGCCAAGCTGGTGCGGGTGACGTCGGCCGATGAGTTGCGGCTGGCCGTGCTCGAGGCCGCCGCTCGGCGCCGACGCGGTCGTCATGGCCGCCGCGGTCGCCGACTTCCGGCCGGTCACGACCTCGAGCGTCAAAAATCAAGAAGACGGACGCCGACGCGCTGGCGCTCGAGTTGACCCGCAACGCCCGACGTGCTGGCCGAGCTTGGCGCCGACGCTCGGCCGGCCGGCCAAATCATCGTCGGGTTCGCGGCCGAAACCGATGACGCGCTGGCGCACGGCCGCGAGAAGTTGGTCGCCAAGGGCGCCGACCTGCTCGTCGTCAACGAAGTCGGCGCGACCAAGGGATTCGAGGTCGCCGACAACGCGGCCACGATTCTGCACGCCGACGGCGGCTCGACCGACGTGCCGACCGGTCCCAAAGCGGCGCTCGCCGACGTCGTCTGGGATCTCGTCGTGGCGCGGCTCGCACCTGCGCATGGATCTACCCCGAACGTGTCTTAGACTCTGGGCGCCCTTTCCGACCGCCACACCCTTCCGACCGCCGACAAAGGGGAGCGCCCGTGTCCCGCCGCTTATTCACGTCGGAGTCTGTGACCGAGGGTCACCCCGACAAGATCGCCGACCAGATAAGCGATGGCGTTCTCGATGCGCTGTTGAAAGATGACCCCAAGAGCCGGGTCGCCGTCGAGACGCTGATCACGACCGGCCAGGTGCACGTCGCCGGTGAGGTCACGACCGAAGCGTGGGCCGACATTCCGGCCATCGTGCGCGAAGTCATTCTGGGCATCGGCTACGACTCGTCGAAGAAGGGTTTCGACGGCGCGTCCTGTGGAGTGTCGGTGTCGATCGGCTCGCAGTCGCCCGACATCGCGCAAGGTGTCGACGAGGGGTACGAACGCCGCCATGGCGAAGGGGTCGACGACCTCGACCGCCAGGGCGCCGGCGACCAAGGCCTGATGTTCGGCTACGCCTGCGACGACACGCCTGAGCTGATGCCGTTGCCGATCGCGTTGGCCCACCGGCTGGCCCGGCGGCTGTCCGCCGTCCGCAAGTCTGGGGTCGTGCCGTACCTGCGGCCCGACGGCAAGACCCAGGTGACCATCGAGTACGACGGCGACAAGCCGGTGCGGCTCGACACCGTCGTCGTCTCCAGCCAGCACGCCGCCGACATCGACATCGACACGCTGCTCGCCCCCGACATCGCCGAATTCGTGGTGGCGCCCGAGCTCGAGGGCCTTGGCATCGACTTCGCCGACCACCGGCTGCTGGTGAACCCGACCGGCCGGTTCGAGATCGGCGGCCCGATGGGCGACGCCGGGCTCACCGGCCGCAAGATCATCGTCGACACCTACGGCGGCATGGCCCGGCACGGCGGCGGCGCGTTCTCCGGCAAAGACCCCTCGAAGGTTGACCGGTCGGCTGCGTACGCGATGCGGTGGGTGGCCAAGAACGTTGTGGCCGCCGGCCTGGCCACCCGGTGCGAAGTGCAGGTGGCCTACGCCATCGGCAAGGCGCACCCGGTCGGGCTGTTCGTCGAGACGTTCGGCACTGGCGTGGTTCCCGACGAACGCATCCAGCAGGCGGTGGTCGAGGTTTTCGACCTGCGCCCAGGCGCGATCATCCGCGACCTCGATCTGCTGCGACCGATCTATCTGCAGACCGCCGCGTACGGGCACTTCGGCCGGCCCGAGCTCGACTTCACCTGGGAGTCGACGACGCGCGCCGAGACCCTGCGGGCCGCCGCCGGTTCCTGACCCACGGCGTCGCTCACCGCGGCCGTTATCGACGGCGGCCTTGTACCGATCCACAGCTCGACTCCCGTCGACCCCGTGCGCGGTGGCGGGTTCTGGTATGACTCGCCCATGAGGGCTGACCATGGCTAGGGCTGCCCGCGCGCCCGGCAGTACGGTCGCGGCGGCGCTCGATCCGGTCGCTCGGGTCGCGGTCGATGTCTCGCTGCCGCACCTCGACCGACCCTTCGACTACCTGGTGCCCGATTCGCTGGCCGACCGCGTGCTCTCCGGGCAGCCGGGTGCGGGTGCGCTTTGCCGGACAGCTCGTCGACGGCTACGTCCTCGAACGCGCACCTGCCTCCGAGCACGCGGGCCGACTCGCGTTCATCGAGCGGTCGGTGTCACCCGAGGTCGTGCTCACCGCCGAGATCAGCCGATTGGCCCGCGCCGTCGCCGATCGCTGGGCCGGCAGCGTGGCCGACGTGCTCCGCCTCGCCGTCCCGCCTCGCCACGCGCGGGCCGAGACCCGAACGGCGAGGTCGCGCGCCACCGAGCCCCCGTCGCACCGAACAAGGCGGACGACGAGGTGTGGGCGAGTTACGCGGCCGCCGACACCTTTCTGTCCGCGCTGCGCGCGGGTCAGGCGCCGCGGGCTGTCTGGCCGGCCATGCCAGGTCCCGATTGGCCCACCGCGGTCGGCGCGCTCGTCGCGCGCCACGCTCGCGGCCGGTCGAGGTGCGGTCGTGGTCGTGCCCGATCGCCGCGACGTCGATCGGGTCGACGCCGCGCTTCGCCGCGGCTCGGGCCCGGCCACCACGTCGTGCTCGCGGCCGATGTTGGTCCGGCCGAGCGCTACCGGCGGTTCCTTGCGCTAAGCCGGGGTGAGGTCGCCGCCGTTGTCGGCACCCGCGCAGCCGCGTTCGCACCGGTTCGCGACCTCGGGCTGGTGCTGATCTGGGACGACGGCGACGACCTGCACGCCGAACCGCGGGCACCCTACTGGCACGCGCGCGACGTGCTCGTCCTGCGCGCCCACCTGGCCGGGCGCGGCGGCCGTCGTCGGCGGGCACGCGGTCACGGCCGAGGGTGCTCGGTTGGTCTCGACCGGGTGGGCGAAGTGGCTGGCCGCGCGTCGCCCAGACCTGCGCGCCGGCGTGGCGCGGGTCGAGGCGGGTGATGACGCGGCCAGCGCTCGCCAGCCATCAGCCGGCGGCCGGTTACCGACGGTGGCATGGGAGGCGGCACACGCCGCGCTGCAACGCGGCCAGCCGGTCTTGGTGCAGGTACCCCGTCGCGGCTTCCTGCCGGCGTTGGCGTGCGATGACTGCCGAACCCCGTTGCGGTGCCCCGTATGTGCCGGGCCGTTGGCCAGTACCGATACCGGGTCCGTGCCAGCGTGTCGGTGGTGCGGGCGAATCGCGGTCGGGTGGAGCTGTCCCGAGTGTGGCGGCCGGCGATTTCGGGCCACCGTGGTCGGTGCGCGCCGAACGGCCGAGGAACTCGGCCGCGCGTTCCCTGGCACGGTGGTGCGCACGTCGGCGCAAGGCAGTGTGCTGGCCCGGGTACCGGGCGGCGCGGCGCTGGTCATCGCGACCCCGGGCGCCGAGCCGATAGCAGAGGGCGGCTACGGCGCGGCCGTGTTGCTCGACGGCTGGGCGCTACTCGGTCGGGCCGACTTGCGGGCCGGCGAGGAAGCGTTGCGACGCTGGCTGAACGCGGCCGCGCTCGTGCAGTCTGCCACGAAGGGTGGCCGTGTTGTCGTGCTGGCCGACAGTTCGCTGCGGCCCGTGCAGGCGTTGATTCGCTGGGACCCGGCCGGCTTCGCCGAACGCGAGTTGGCCGAGCGAGCGACCATCGGCTTTCCGCCGGCGGTGACGTTTGCCGAACTCGTCGGCTCATCGGTCACGGTCGCCGAACTGCTCGACACGACCGCATTGCCTGCCAGCGCGCGCATCCTCGGACCGCTACCGGTCGCCATCTCCCACGCGTCCCAACGGCGACGCGCCGGCTGATGATGTGCGTGCATTGGTTCGCGTCTCCCGCACCGAGGGTGCGGCGTTGGCGTCGGCCTTGCACACAGCTCAAGGCGTCCGCAGCGCCCGTAAGGCGCCGCCGGTGCGCGTGCGCATCGATCCACTCGACCTCGGTTGATCGGCGGGCAGCCGAACCACCTTGGTCCGTAGAATCGGCGCGACCCGTTTCTGCACGAACCATCGCGATCAGGAGTTGGTGTGGCCGTTCAGCCGATCCGTCTCTTCGGCGATCCCGTGTTGCGCACGCCGGCCGAGCCGGTGACGACCTTCGACAAAGAGTTGCGGGTGCTCGTGCGTGACCTGACCGACACCATGCACGACGCTCCTGGTGTCGGGTTGGCCGCGCCGCAGATCGGCGTCGGTCTCCGCGTGTTCACCTACGCCGTCGACGACGTGGTCGGCCATCTGATCAATCCCTCGCTCGATCTGTCGGATGAGCTCCAAGACGGCGACGAGGGGTGCCTGTCGTTTCCCGGGCTGAGCTATCCCTGCCTTCGCGCCGAGCAGGTGGTGGCAAAAGGATTCAACGAGTACGGCGATCCGATCGTGATCGAAGGCAGCGACCTGCTCGCGCGCTGCGTGCAGCACGAGACCGACCACCTCGACGGCGTGCTGTTCATCGACCGGCTCGCCGTCGACCAACGCAAGTTGGCGATGCGCGCGGTTCGTGATTCCGACTGGTCGGGCGATCTGGTCCGAGCACCCACGGTCAAAGTGTCGCCGCACCCCACACATGGTCTGGCGCTGTAATCACCTTGCGCCTCTTGTTCGCCGGCACTCCGGCGGTTGCGTTACCCGCACTTGAGACGCTCATCGACTCACCGCACGACGTGCTGGCCGTCATCACCCGGCCCGATGCGCCAGCGGGCAGGGGCCGGCACGAGGTCACGAGTGCGGTCGCGCAACGTGCCCGCGCCGCTGCGATCGACGTGCTTACCCCGACCCGACCGTCCGATCCGGCGTTCCTCGACGAGGTCTCTGCACTGCAACCCGACTGCATCGCCGTCGTCGCGTACGGCGCGCTGGTTCCGGCGTCCGCTTTGGCGATACCGGTGCACGGGTGGGTCAACCTGCACTTCTCGCTGTTGCCCGCATGGCGTGGCGCGGCGCCTGTGCAACATGCGATTTTGCACGGTGACGACATCACCGGCGCGACCACGTTCGTACTCGAAGCCGGACTCGACACCGGTCCTGTGCTCGGCATGCTGACCGAGCCCATCGGTGCCCGCGATACCGCCGGTGATCTGCTCGGGCGGCTGGCGATTGCCGGTGCCGGCTTGCTCTTGGCCACCCTTGACGGTCTCGAAAGCGGAACACTGACTGCGGTTGCCCAATCGCCCGACGGCGTGAGCCTGGCGCCGAAGCTCACTCCGGCCGATGCGCGCATCGATTGGAACACCCCGGCGATGCACGTTGACCGGCTCGTCCGCGCGTGCACGCCAGCGCCTGGGGCCTGGACGATGTTTCGCGGCCGCCGGATGAAGATTGCGCCGGTGCTGCCGGCGACGTCGAGTAGCCCGCCGGTCTTACCGGCAACCTCGAAAGCAAGGGCAATGCGCCCCGGTTTGCTGTCCGTTGTTCGCGACGGCGGCGAGGCCGTTTTCGTCGGCACAGCCTCCGCGCCGGTGTTGCTCACGGCCGTGCAAACGGAGGGCAAGGCCATGACATCGGCGGCCGCGTGGGCCCGCGGCGCCCGGCTGACCGACGCCGACAGCTTCGTATGACCGTACGAGTGCCCGCCGACCCGGCGCGCGTCGTCGCGCTCGACGCCCTGCGCGCGGTTCGCGAGCAGGATGCCTACGCCAACCTGGTGCTGCCCGGCCTGCTGGCCAGCCGCAAACTCGACACCCGCGACGCCGCGTTTGTCACCGAACTGGTGTACGGCACCTTGCGCGCACTGGGTACCTACGACGCGATCCTCGGCGACTGCGTCGATCGCCCACTCGACCAACTCGACCCGCTCGTGCTCGACGTGTTGCGGCTGGGCACGCATCAGCTACTTGCCACCCGCGTCGGCACGCACGCGGCCGTCGACGAGTCGGTGAAGTTGGTGCGTGAGAAGGTCGGACACAGCCCGACCGGCCTGGTAAACGCAGTGCTGCGCAAAGTCGCCGCGCGTGATTTCGGCGCGTGGTGTGCGGCAGTGTCTCCGCTGTTCGAGGTCGATCCCATCGGCCACCTATCGTTGATGTACAGCCACCCGCGCTGGATCGTCGAGGCCTTTCGCGACGCGCTCCTCGGCGATCTCGAGCAGACCCGCGCGGTGCTCATCGCCAACAACGTGCGGCCAACTGTGACGCTCGTCGCCAGACCCGGCCGATCCGACGTCGCGGAGTTGATGACCTACGGCGCCCACCCCGGCCGCTGGGCACCGACCGCCGCAATTCTGGACGGCGGTGCGCCCGCGTCGTTGGCAGCGGTGCGCGAGGGTCGGGCCGGCGTGCAGGACGAAGGCAGCCAACTGGTCGCCCTAGCCCTCGCCGCAGTGCCCGTCGAAGGCCCCGATGTTCGGTGGCTCGACATGTGCGCGGGGCCCGGCGGCAAGGCCGCGCTGCTGGCCGGTCTCGCGGCCGAGCGTGGCGCGCGGCGTGCTGGCCGTCGAACGGCAGCCGCATAGGGCCCGGCTGGTCGGGCACGCCGTGGGTGACACGGCTGACGTCGTCGTGTCAGACAGCGTGGCCGGCCCGTGGGTGCGCGGATCATTCGACCGGGTGCTGGTCGACGTCCCGTGTTCTGGGCTTGGCGCATTGCGTCGACGACCCGAGGCGCGGTGGCGGCGGCGCGCCGCCGATGTCGAGGCGTTGCGGGTGCAGCAGGCCGCGCTGCTCGACGCTGCGCTCGACGCTGTTCGGCCTGGCGGGGTCGTCGGCTACGTCACATGTTCGCCGCATGTGCTCGAGACCCGCACGGTGGTCGATGCGGTGGCTGGCCGGCGTCCAGACGTCGAGGTTGTCGATGCGCGGCCATTCTTCTCTGGCGTCGATTCGCTCGGGGCCGGTCCTGACGTTCAACTCTGGCCGCACCTGCACGGCACCGACGCTATGTATCTGTGCGTGCTCCGGCGCCGATCCGTAACGGGGCCATAGTCGCGACGCCTAGACTTGCCCTGCACATCCAACGCGGACCGGTCAGCGTACGGGGAGGCTACGAGCATGTCGGTGCAGCTAGCGCCGAGCATCCTCGCTGCCGATTTTGCCCGGCTGGCCGACGAGGCTGCAGCCGTCGCCGGCGTCGCCGACTGGCTGCACGTCGACGTCATGGACAACCACTTCGTGCCGAACCTCACCCTCGGGGCGCCCGTCGTTGCCGCGCTGCGTGCGTCGACCGCACTGCCCCTCGACTGCCACCTGATGATCGACGACCCTGACCGGTGGGCGGTCGACTTCGTGCAGGCCGGCGCAGCGAACGTCACTTTCCACGCTGAGGCAGCCGCACGACGTTGTTCAAACCGCGCGGTCGATTCGAGCAGCGGGTGCGCGTGCAGGGCTTGCGGTCAAGCCGGCGACCGACGTCGAACCGTACTTCGAGGTGCTGGGGGAATTCGACATGCTGTTGGTCATGACCGTCGAACCCGGCTTCGGTGGCCAGGAGTTCTTGCGCGACATGATGCCGAAGGTCGCCCAGGCTCGACGGTTCTTGCGTGACACCGGCATCGCCGTTGTGGATCCAGGTCGATGGTGGCGTTGACGCCGAAACGATCGAGGAGTGCGCGCGGGCTGGCGCCGATGTGTTTGTGGCCGGCTCGGCGGTCTATGGCGCGGCCGACCCGGCGGCTGCGGTCGAGTTATTGCGCGCCCACGCGACGGCCGCGGTCGATTCGGCTGGCGCCGCGGTGACCAGCATCTGGAGTGCCCGGTGAGCATCTCGAAGCCCGACCGCGGCACGATCCTGGTGGTCGACGACGACGCCGACATCGTGCGCTTCGTCGAGATGAACCTGCGCCTCGAGGGTTACCGGGTCGTCGTCGCGCGCGACGGCATCGAGGCGTTGGCGATGGTCGCGGCCGAAGTGCCCGACCTCGTCCTGCTCGACACGATGATGCCGGGCATTCGACGGTATCGAGGTGACCCGACGCTTACGAGCCGACAGTCGAACGTCGACGTTGCCCATCATCATGCTGACTGCGAAAACGATGTCGGCCGACCGTGTGCTCGGCCTGACCACGGGCGCCGACGACTACATCATCAAGCCGTTCGACACCCTTGAGCTGGTTGCTCGGGTGCGCTCGACGCTGCGCCGCAACGCCGAGGCAAGAGCGGTGTCACCGCTGACCAGTCTGCCGGGCAACATCAGGATCGAAGACGAAATTGCCGAGCAGAGTCAGTAGCGGCGGTCCGTTCGCGGTGGCCTACCTCGACCTCGACAACTTCAAGGCGTTCAACGACGTGCACGGGTTCTTGCGGGGCGACCAAGTCATCTTGCTGCTCGCGATCGGCTCTGCGCCGTGCGGTCGCCGACGCTTCGCCGCCCGCGTTCGTCGGCCATGTCGGCGGCGACGATTTCGTGCTCGTGTGCCATCCCGATCAGGTCGAGGAACTGAGCCGTGACGCAGTCGAGCGATTTCGACGACGAAGTAGGTGCGTTGCACGATCCGGCTGAGGTGGCCAGCGGTTTCATCGAGGTCGTCGACCGCCAAGGTGCCATGCGTCAATTCCCGCTGGTGTCGGTGTCGGTCGGCGTTGCGACCAGCGAGCGTCGTCAGTTCGACGACTACCGCGAGGTCGTGTTGATCGCCTCGGAAATGAAGGGCGTTGCCAAAGGCGAAACCGGCTCGGCCATCGCCGTCGACCGCCGGGCCGTCTAGCACTTGTCTCGGTCGCGTCCGGGGCGGACGCGACGCGGCCGGCGGAATCATGAGAAGCTGGACGTGAACAGCAACGTGCGCTCCGGGGTCGGTGTAATTCCGAACCGGCGGTGATAGTCCGCGACCCGTCCGAACTCGCAGTGGTCTCCCGACCGCCGCGGTGCTCGGTCGGTTGACCTGGTGGAACTCCGGGACCGACGGTGAAAGTCCGGATGGGAGGCAGCGCGCGGTCGGCTGCGCCGTGTGCGCGGTCGCTCGCCTGCGGTCTCCGCCTCCGCCCAAACCCCGGCGCGCGCACGAGCGCGAGGAGATCGGGTGCAACGACCAGGGCAGCGAGTGACGCAGCCCGTGACGCGCGTAGGGCCGACCATCGGTGCCGACGCGCGTGCGATGCGCCGCGCTATCGAGCTGGCCGAACTCGGTCTCGGCTCGACCAGCCCCAACCCGATCGTCGGCTGCGTCATCGTCGACCCGGACGGCGAAACCGTCGGCGAGGGCTATCACGCCTGTTCGGGTGAAGCCCACGCCGAAGTCGTCGCGCTCGCGGCCGCGGGTGCTCGTGCGCGGGGCGCGACCGCATTCGTGACACTCGAGCCGTGCAAGCATGTCGGCCGTTCCGGCCCCTGCACGCAAGCGTTGATCGACGCCGGCATCGCAAGAGTCGTCTTCGCTGTGGCCGACCCCTACCCGCCGGCGGCGCACGGTGCCGAGGTTTTGCGTGCTGCTGGCGTTGTCGTCGAGGAGGGCCTGCTTCGCTCCGAGGCAGCCTGGTCGAACGCCGCCTGGCTGCATTTCGTCCACACCGGCCGGCCCTTCGTGACCTGGAAGTACGCCGCGACCCTCGACGGTCGGGTCGCTGCCGCTGATGGCACGAGTCGCTGGATCACTGGTGACGCGGCCAGGCTCGACGTCCATCGTCTTCGTTCGCATCGCGACGCGATCGTCGTCGGTACCGGCACGATTCTCGCCGACGACCCGAGTCTCGACGTGCGGTTGCCTGATGTCTCGATGTCGAGACATCCGCTTCGCGTAGTAGTCGGACGCCGACCGGTGCCGCCGACAGCGAAAGTGTTCGCCGGCGAGGCTCCGACGATTCAGCTTGCCGACCACGATCCGGCAGCGGTGTTGAAGGAGTTGGCCGACCGAGATGTTGTATCGGTGCTGCTCGAGGGTGGCCCGACCTTGACGGCCGCGTTCGTGGCGGCTGGGTTTGTCGATCGCGTCGTCGCCTACCTGGCACCGGCGTTGCTCGGCAAGGGTCAGTCGGCAGTGGGTGATCTGGGAATCGAAACGATTTCCGGGGCCTTGAAACTGCATATCAATGAGGTCGATCTGATCGGCGGCGACCTGCGGGTCGTCGCCACGCCGCGATTCGATGACACCGCGCAGGGAAGGTAGCCATGTTCACCGGCATCGTCGAAGAGTTGGGCACGGTCGCCGACGTGCACTGGCTGGCGGAAGGCGCAGAGAGCGCGGCGAGGCTCACGGTTGCTGGCACCTTGGTCACAGCCGACGCGGCACCCGGGGATTCGATTGCAGTGTCGGGGGTCTGTCTCACTGTCGTCGAGATCAACGGCGGATGCTTCACCGCCGACGTCATGCGCGAAACTTTGATGCGCACGACCCTGGTCGATGCGGTCGTTGGTACGCCGGTCAATCTTGAGCGGGCGGCGACCCTGCAAACGCGACTCGGCGGCCACCTCGTGCAGGGCCATGTCGACGCGGTCGGCGCGATTCTCGACCGCATGACAACTCCGCAGTGGGACGTCGTCACCATTGCGTTGCCCGAGCAGCTCGCGCGCTACGTCGTGGAGAAGGGCTCCATCGCCGTCGACGGTGTATCGCTGACTACGGTCGAAGCCGGGCCGACATCGTTCACCGTGAGCTTGATTCCGACGACGCTGAAGCGCACGACGCTCGGTGCGAAGGCCGTCGGTGACACGGTCAACCTCGAGGTCGACGTCATGGCGAAGTACGCCGAGCGCTTGCTCGCGAGCACGATCCCGGCCCGTCAGGAGATGACGACATGACATTCGACAGCATTGAGCGAGCCATCGTCGAGATCGCAGCGGGCCGCGCAGTTGTCGTGGTCGACGATGCAGACCGCGAGAACGAGGGCGACCTGATCGCCGCGGCGTCTGCGGTAACACCAGACCTCGTCGCGTTCATGGTGCGGCACACCAGCGGAGTGCTCTGCGTGCCGATGCGCAGCGCCACGCTTGACCGGCTCGGCTTGCCGCCGATGACGAGCCGCAACGAAGACGCCAAGCAAACCGCATACACCGTCTCGGTCGATGCGCGGCGCGGCATCACCACCGGCATCTCGGCCGCCGATCGCGCGCACACGATCAAAATGCTGGCCGATTCGGCGACCGAGCCGCACGAACTCACCCGCCCTGGCCATGTCTTCCCGTTGCGCGCGGTCGACGGCGGAGTGCTTGCGTCGAGCCGGCCACACCGAAGCCGCTGTTGATCTCGCGACGCTGGCCGGCCTCACGCCCGCTGGCGTGATCAGCGAGATCGTCGACGACGACGGGTCGATGGCGCGGCTACCGCGGCTGATCGAGTTTGCCGCCGAGCATGGGCTGGCCATCGTCTCGATCGCCGACCTGGTGGCGTATCGACGGCGCCACGAGACGACGGTCAAGCGCGTGGCCGATGCACGGCTGCCGACCACCCACGGCGAGTGGCGCGCGGTCGGGTATCGCAGCACGCTCGACGACGCCGACCTGGTCGCCTTGGTCATGGGCGAGGTCGGCGACGGCGAAGACGTGCTCGTGCGCGCGCACTCCGAGTGCCTGACCGGCGACGTTTTCGGGTCGCTGCGGTGCGATTGCGGGCCGCAACTCGACGCCGCGATGTCCGCGATAGCGGCCGAGGGCAGGGGAGTGGTGCTGTACATCCGCGGCCATGAGGGTCGTGGCATCGGGCTGCTGCGAAAGCTGCACGCATACGAACTGCAGGACAGCGGCGCCGACACGATCGACGCGAATCTCGAACTGGGCCTGCCTGCCGATGCTCGCGACTACGGCACCGGCGCGCAGGTGCTGGTCGACCTCGGCGTCCGGTCGATGCGGCTGCTGACGAACAACCCGGCCAAGCGGGCCGGCCTTGAAGGTTGGGGGCTGCGCATCGATCGGCCGGGTGCCGTTGCCGACGCACTCCAACCCTGACAACCTGCGGTACCTCACACCAAACGCGACCGGATGGGGCACGACCTGTCACTACCCGAGCCCCCAACCCGCGGCGTCGGTCATGAGCGGCAAGCAGTCATGAGCGGGGTGCAGTCATGACCGGGACGGGCCGTCCCGAGTCGACGGCGGTGGCCGCCCGCGGCCTGACGCTTGGGCATCGTCGCCGCCCGCTGGAACCTCGACGTCGTCGACGCGCTGCTCGAACGTGCGCTGGCCGCGGCGCACGCGTGCGGCGTGCCCAAGCCCACCGTCGTCCGCGTTGCTGGTGCTCTTGAGCTGCCGGTGGTCGCGCAGCAACTCGCCGTCGAGCACGACGCCGTGGTCTGCCTTGGCGCGGTCATCAGGGGCGGCACGCCGCATTTCGACTACGTCTGCGACGCGGTGACCGCCGGGCTCACCCGAATTGCGCTCGACGCCGCGACCCCGATCGGCAATGGTGTGCTGACCTGTGACAACCTTGCGCAGGCACTCGACCGCTGCGGATTGCCCGACAGCGCGGAAGACAAGGGATGGGAGGCGACGGTGGCGGCGCTCGATGCAGCGCTCGTCCTGCGCGATCTGCGACATCGCCGCCCGAGCGTCGGTCCCGGATTTAGCGGGCCGACCGCCGGCTGAGCCGTCCGTCACCTCCGCTGCGAAAGGCTCTTGCCGTGCTGTCCCTCGTGTTGCCCAAGGGATCGCTCGAACGCGCCACCCTCGACCTCTTCGAAGCCGCTGATCTCGGTGTGAGCCGCGGGTCCGATCGCGACTACCACGCGTCGATCGACGACCCGCGCATCGATACGGTGCGGTTTCTTCGGCCGCAGGAGATCCCGACCTACGTCGAGCAGGGTCTGTTCGACCTCGGCATCACCGGGCGCGACTGGATCACCGAGACCGATGCCGACGTCGTGTCGCTCGGCGAACTCGAGTATTCGAAGGCGACGAGCAACCCGGTGCGCATCGTGCTCGCGGTCGTGAAGGAGCACGCGGCCGAGACGCGGCGCCGAGTTGCCCGACGGCGTGCGCGTGTCGACCGAGTTCCCGCAACTGACCAAGCGCTATTTCGAGCAGCATCGGCGTGAAGGCCAAGATCGTGCCGAGCTACGGCGCCACCGAGGCGAAGGTGCCCGACATCGTCGATGCGATCGTCGACCTCACCGAGACCGGCACCAGCCTGCGCAAGCACGGCCTGAAGATCATCGACACCTTGCTGACCTCGCGCACCGAGCTGATCACGAACGCCGCCGCCTATGCCGACCCCGAGAAAAAGAGCCGCGATGGACGACGTGATGTTGCTGCTTCGCGGAGCCGTGCGGGCCCGTGGCAACGTGCTCATCAAGCTGAACGTGCCTGATGCGCAGCTGCCGTCGGTGCTGGCGGTGCTGCCGTCGATGGGTTCACCGACGGTGACGGCACTGGCCTCGGGCGACATGCACGCGGTCGAGTCGGTGGTGCCCAAGCGCGGCGTCAACACCCTGATCCCGACGCTGAAGGCCGCCGGTGCGCGCGACATCCTCGAGATCGCGATCTCCAAGATCGTCGAATAGCTCCTGGCGCCACCTTCGCGATGATCATGCGCGTAATTGGTACTGGACGCCGGGTGAGCTACCAATTTCGTGCATGATCATCACGAAGGTCAGGCGACCCGCGGCGAGGACAAACTCCGTCTCGCGCTGGTGCGGCACCACCGGCGAACCATCGACCAGCAGGTTCGCGCGCTCGTCGCGTCAGGTCGGCGGCGTAGTGGGCATCCTCGGCGTCGGTCCACGCGTTCCAAAAGTCGCGCAGCGACTCGCCGTCGCGCTCGATGCCGCGAGCCAGTCGCAGCTCGGCTGGCGTGTCGATCCAGATTGCGAACGCCAACCGGTCGGCGACGGCGAGCCGAGCCGAGCCCACACCTTCGAGTAGGACGACCGGGTCAGGGCGGACGTCGTGCCATTCCGCCAGCTCGCGCCGCACCCAGTCGTAGCGCTGGTAGCGACCAGGCCGGCCGGCCGAGAGAGGTTCGACGACCTGCGTCGAGCAGCCGCGGGAACCATTCGATCGGGACATCCCACGATGCGAAGTCGTCGCTGTGGACCACTTGGACGGCGCCGAACGCGGCGGCCAGCCGGAGGGCGAACGTCGACTTGCCGGCTCCGCCCGGACCATCGATGGCGACCAACCGTACCGGCCCGCAGGACGGCGGCAACGCCGAGATCCGGCTGGCCAAATCGACGTACGGGCACGATAAACGCGGACGGCGACGGGCTCACGAGCGCCGGACGCTAGCAGGCTGGTAGTCTCGGCGAGCGACCGGTGCGGCACTCACGTGCTGCATCCGCAAGTGGAGGCTTCCTCCCACCTGCTCGGCCTGGGCCAGCATTGCCAGCGTTGAAGGGTTCGGTCGGCCGCCGTGGCGTTCGCGCCGCGGTGTAGGGCGCTGCCTCCGGTGCGGCGGCGTCCGGCCTTGCCGTGGAAGCCCCGCATGCGACTCGTGCGGGGCTTTTTGCGTGTCTGGGCGATCCTCGAGCGTGCACGCCGCCGGCGGATCGTCTGATCCACACGTCTACCTGGAGGTCCCATCAGCGTCGAGCCCCGCATCAACGACCGGATCCGCGTTCCCGAGGTTCGGCTCGTCGGCCCCAACGGCGAGCAGGTCGGCATCGTCCGCATTGAAGACGCACTTCGTCTGGCCGAAGAGGCAGATCTCGATCTCGTCGAGGTCGCTCCGATGGCGCGGCCCCCCGTGGCCAAGCTCATGGACTACGGCAAGTTCAAGTACGAGTCCGCGGTGAAAGCCCGCGAGGCCCGCAAGAACCAGGCGCAGACGGTCATCAAGGAGATGAAGCTCCGACCCAAGATCGACGTGCACGACTACGAGACCAAGAAGGGTCACGTCGTGCGCTTCCTCAGGGAGGGCGACAAGGTCAAGATCACGATCATGTTCCGCGGTCGCGAGCAGTCGCGACCAGAGATGGGCGCCAAGCTACTTCAGCGGCTCGCCGAAGACGTCGTCGAGCTCGGCTTCGTCGAGTCGGCACCCAAGCTCGACGGGCGCAACATGATCATGGTGCTCGGGCCGCACAAGAAGAAGGCCGACTTCCGGGCCGAACGCGCATCCGGGCACGCCCGCGATGGTCACGACGGACGCGGCAGCCACGACCCGCACGATCTTGCGCAGCGTGTTGCTGGCCGAGCACGCGTCACGACCTGACAACTGAATCAGCGGCACCTGAGGCACCGGCTCCGAGGCAGCTGCCGCCCGCGCCCGTGGCGCCAGAGCCAGCCGCCGCGCAGGTTGCCACTCGCGGCACCCGAAGCGGTCGCCGCCGCGAAGACGGCAGCAACGAAGCGCCACCGCCGCAAAGGCTCCGGCGAAGGCGCCCCAGCCAAGGCAGCCGCCAGCAAGACCGCTGCCGCCAAAGCGGCGCCGACGAAGGCAGCCGCAGCCAAGACCGCCGCAGCGAAGACGGCTGCACCGGCGACACCGGCCGCGAAGAAGACGTCACCCGCAGCCAGCAAGACCGCAGCACCGGCGCCCGCCGAAGCCGCGAGCACCAGCGCAAGAAGACCGCATCCGCTGAGTAAGAGGCGCGTCTGCACCAGCAGATACGGCCGCGACATCGAAGGAGACGACGGCGAGCATGCCGAAGAACAAGACCCACAGCGGCGCCAAGAAGCGCTTCTGGATTACCGGAAGCGGCAAGGTCATGCGCCGCCGTGCGCGTCGCAACCACTACCTCGAGCACAAGCCGTCGACCCTGACCCGCCGCCTCAACAACGAAGTCGTGCTGTCAGCGCCCGACGCCAAGCGCGCCAAGAAGCTGCTCGGTCAGTAGTTCGTCCCGTCGTCCGATGCACCGGCGCTGCTCGACGAGCGGATGCCGGACTAAACAAGGAGTTTCCACGTGGCACGCGTGAAGCGGGCGGTTAACGCCCAGAAGAAGCGCCGGGTCGTTCTCGAGCGGGCAAGTGGCTATCGCGGCCAGCGCTCGCGGCTCTACCGCAAGGCCAAAGAGCAGCTGCTGCACTCGGCGACCTACAGCTATCGCGACCGTCGGGCACGCAAGGGCGACTTCCGTCGGCTCTGGATCCAGCGCATCAACGCCGCCGCGCGGCTTGCACGGCATGACCTACAACCGGCTGATCCAAGGCCTGAAGGCGGCCGGCGTCGAGGTCGACCGCAAGAACCTCGCCGAGCTCGCGGTCTCTGACGACGCGGCGTTCGCGGTGCTGGTCGAGGTCGCTCGCAAGGCCTTCCGGTGCTGCACCGGTCGCGGGCGCCGAGACGCGCTGCCTGAGTCAGCACGCTTGGATGGCCGTCCCCGCGAGCGAGATGACCGACGTCCGCTCGCCGCGGGTCAAGGCGGCGAAGCGGCTGCTCAAGCGGTCGTTTCGCGAGCACGACCACGCGTTCCTGGCCGAGGGCCGCAGGCTGTTCGCGAGGCCTTAGCGCGCGACAGATCGCCGCACGGGTAGCGTCGTCCGCGAAATCTTCGTGCACGGCTGAGGCGAGCGAGCGGTCACGCCGATCTGATCCGGCAGCGCGCGCGAGCGCTGGCGTGCCGGTGCATCAGGCCAGCGGCGCGGGTGCTCGCCGAGTTGTCCGACACGGTCACCCCGCAAGGGCTGGTCGCGGTGTGCGACCTCATCCACGTCGACGTTCGACCAAGCGCTGGCGGCCACAACCGCAGCCGCAGCCGGGCCGACGGAATGTCAACGCACGCCGGCAGCTCGTCGTCCTGCTTTCGGCCGTTCGCGACCCGGGCAATGCCGGCACGGTGTTGCGCACCGCTGATGCCGCCGGCGCTGACGGCGGTGGTCTTCAGTGACAACTCCGTCGATCCGTACAACGGCAAATGTGTGCGGGCCTCGGCGGGCAGCATCTTTCACCTGCCGATCGTGGTCGGCGTGCCGATTCTCGCGGCGATCGACGAGCTTCGTCAGCCGGGCTACCAAGTGTTCGCCGCCGACGGAGCACCGCCGACCGCAGAGCCTCGACGAGCATCGACCGCGAGGGCCTCCTGGCCGCAGCCCACGGCGTGGGTTTTCGGCAATGAGGCATGGGGATTGCCGGCCGCAGTGCTGCAAGCGGCCGACCGCACGGTCGGTGTGCCGATTCACGGCCGCGCCGAGAGCCTGAACCTGGCGGCGGCCGCTGCCGTCTGCCTCTACGCGTCGGCCCGCGCTCGCCAACGCGCGGCGATGTCCGTAAGGTCAGAAGCGATCGGTCTCGCGGGCTGTTCGGAGATCAGTGGCACGAGCGGAGGCAGCAGCCGTGGCTGTCGGCATCGAGCACGAGAAGGCCGCGTTCGACGCTGCTGCCCGACGGCGTGCTGATTGCCGACGAGGTCGGCTCCGTCGTGCTCATCAACGCGGCTGGCTGCGGCGCTGTTGCGACGTAGCCGTCGATGATTGTGTCGGCCGCGACTACCGCGAGGTGCTCCCGTTCACCGACGCTGTGGGCCGCGACTGGTGGGCGTGCACCGAAGCCGTACGACGGCCTCGCGATCCGCACCGGCCAACCCGAACGACGGCTGATGCTGCCCGACGAGCGCGAGCTCTACGTCACCGCGCGCTACGTCCGCGACGGACGATGCGGCCCGGTGCGGCAGCTCGTCGTGAGCTTGCGCGGAGCGGGCTGAACGCGAGCGGGCCGAACGCGATCGCGCCGATCTGGTCTCCACCGTCGCGCACGAATTGCGGTCGCCGCTCACCAGCGTCAAAGGCTTCACCGCCACGCTGCTGAACAAGTGGGATCGGTTCAACGACGAGCAGCGGCTGCTGATGCTGCAAACCGTCAACGCGGACGCCGACCGGGTCACCCGCCTCATCACCGAACTCCTCGACGTTTCGCGCATCGACGCCGGGTCGGCTCGAGCTGCGGCAAGCAGGTGGTCGACTGCCGGCCGCGGTGCGGCGGCTGATCGACGGCCGCGTCGCGTCCGGCGACCCGCCGGATCGGTTCGAGGTCGTCGACGCCGACCATCCTGCCGGAGATGTGGCTCGACCCCGACAAGATCGATCAGGTGCTGGCGAACCTCGTCGACAACGCGATTCGCCACGGCGCCGGCCGGGTCACGATCACCGCTGACCCGCGAGGGCGACGGACTGGCGCTCGTCGTCAGCGACGAAGGCGAGGGCGTCGCCGAAGAGATCCGCAACCTGGTGTTCCGCCGGTTCTGGCGGGCGGGTCGCCGCGGCGGCACCGGCCTAGGCCTTTACATCGTGAAGGGCCTGGTCGAGGCGCATGGCGGCACGGTCGCGGTCACCGAGGCGCCCGCGGGGGGTGCGGCGTTCCACGTCGTCATGCCGGCCGGTACACCTGCGTTCGCGCTCTAGACTCACCGCTGATCCCGTCATCACGTCCCTTCGTCAGGAGTAGCCCCGTCATGTCCGCCCCGAACAGCGACTACGACCCTGTCGAGGTGAGCCCGCTGCGCGCTGACGAAGTCGAGCAGGCACGCGACGACGCACTGAGCCGCGATCGCCTCGGCGACCGACCTCGAGCAGCTGCGCCAGCTTCGCGTCGCCCATGCAGGTGACCGCTCGCCGCTCGCGCTCGCGAACCGCGAGATCGGGGCCCTGCCACCGCAAGCCAAAGCAGATGCCGGACGCCGGGTGGGCCAGGCCCGTGCCGCAGTGACGGCGGCGTTGGCCGAACGTGAGGCGCAGCTGCTGCTGCAACGCGACACCCGGCTCCTGGTCGAAGAAGCAGTCGACGTCACGTTGCCGTGGGATCGGCGCGCCACGGGTGCGCGGCACCCGGTGTCGACACTGGCCGACCGCATCGTCGACGTGTTCGTCGCGATGGGCTGGGGTGTGGCCGAAGGCCCCGAGGTCGAGGCCGAGTGGTTCAACTTCGACGCACTGAACTTCCAGCCGATCACCCGGCGCGCGACCTGCAAGACACGTTCTTCGTCGAGTCGGCCGACAGCGGCATCGTGCTGCGCACCCACACGTCACCCGTGCAGGCGCGCACATTGTTGTCGCGGCAAGCCGCCCGGTCTACGTCGTCTGCCCGGGTCGCACGTTTCGCACCGACGAACTCGACGCCACGCACACGCCGGTCTTCCACCAAGTCGAGGGCCTTGCTGTCGACGAGGGTCTCACGATGGCGAACCTGCGCGGCACGCTCGACGCGTTCGCCGAAGCCATGTTCGGAGCAGGAGTCGTGACCCGATTGCGGCCGCACTTCTTCCCGTTCACCGAGCCGTCGGCCGAGGTCGACCTGCGTTGTTGGGTATGCCACGGCGCTTCGGTCGGCGATCCGGCGAATCCCGTGCCGTACCTGCAATTCCGAGGGCTGGATCGAATGGGGCGGCTGCGGCATGGTCAACCCGCGCGTGCTCATCGCCTGCGGTGTCGACCCGCAGCGCTATACGGGTTTCGCGTTCGGCATGGGCATCGAACGCACGCTGATGTCGCGCCACGGCGGCGGCGACATGCACGACATCGTCGAAGGCGATGTGCGGTTCGCCCTCGCTTTCGGCCCGGAGGGCTGACGTGCGCGTAGCGCTGTCGTGGTTGCGTGAGTTCGTCGCGGTACCCGTCACCGAGATGGCGGTCATGCGGTCGCCGAGAGGTTCATTGCGCGCGGGCTTCGAGGTCGACTCGATCGAGGTCGAAGGTGCGGTCACCGGCCCGCTCGTTGTCGGCGAGGTTGTGTCGTTCGACGAAGAGCCGCAGAAGAACGGCAAGACGATCCGCTGGTGTCAGGTGCGCGTCGCCGATCGCTGAAGAGCCGCGCGGCATCGTGTGTGGTGCGCTCAACTTCGCCGTCGGCGATCGCGTCGTCGTCGCGCTGCCGGGTGCGGTGCTGCCGGGCGGCTTCGAGATCGCCGCGCGCAAGACCTACGGGCATGTCAGCGACGGCATGATCTGTTCTGCCCGCGAGCTCGACCTCGGTACGACCACTCGGGCATCTTGGTGTTGCCGGCCGACAGCGCGATCGGAGCCGACGCCAAGCTGCTGCTCGGTCTTGGCGACGACGGTGCTCGACATCGCACCGACGCCTGACCGCGGCTACGCGATGTCGGTGCGCGGCCTTGCGCGCGAACTCGCGGCGGCGTACGGCGTGCCGTTCGATGATCCGGCCGACCTCGTGCAGCCGGCAGAAAGCAGTGCGGACGCCGGGTGGCCGGTGCGCATCGAAGACCCGAGCGGCTGCGATCGGTTCGTTGCGCAGATCGTGCGCGGCATCGATCCGCAGCTGCCGACGCCAGAGTGGTTGCGCCGCCGGCTCCAGACCGCTGGCGTGCGCTCGCTAGGGCTCGCGATCGATGTCACGAACTACGTGATGCTCGAACTCGGCCAGCCCTTGCATGCCTACGACGTGGCGAAGCTGTCCGGCGCCATCGTCGTTCGCCGGGCGCGTGTCGACGAGCGGGTGCGAACCCTCGACGCCACCGACCGCGCGTTGCTCACCGACGATCTGCGTGATCGCCGACGACACAGGTGCCATCGGCATCGCCGGCGTCATGGGCGGCGCGTCGACCGAAATCGGTGCGGGCACGACCGACATCGTGCTCGAGGGCGCGCACTTCACGGCGTCCGTCATTTCGCGCAGTGCGCGACGGCACGGTTTGTTGAGTGAGGCGTCGCGGCGGTTCGAACGTGGCGTCGATCCCGCGATCGCGGCCGTAGCGGTGCAACGAGCCGCTGACCTGCTCGCCGAATTCGGTGCGTGCCAAGCCTGACACGTTCGCGACCGTGTCGGCGACCCGGCGCTGCCAGCGGCGATCCGCATGAGCGCGTCGCTGCCGGCCGACGTGATGGGCGTCGCGTACACGGCAGACGAAGTTCACCGTGCGTTGCTCGATATCGGCTGCACGGTGCAGATCGCTGAGCCCGACGAGCTCGTGATCGGCGTGCCGTCATGGCGTGGCGACCTTCGCGACCCCATCGATCTGGTTGAAGAGGTTGCCCGGCTCGAGGGCTACGACCGCATCCCGTCGGTGCTGCCGGTGCCGCCGGTCAGCGGCGGTCTAAGTGATGCGCAACGCGCCCGCCGACGCATCGCCGCGGCGCTAGCCGCCGACGGCTATATCGAGGCGCTGAACAACCCCTTCGTCGGTGGCGGCCGACCTCGACGCGTTGGGCCTCGCGGCCGACGACCCGCGACGCGCGACGGCGACGATTGTCGAACCCCTTGTCCGCGAGCAACCGGCCTTGCGCACCACGCTGCTGCCGGGCTTGCTCGGAGCGTTGCGGCGCAACGTCGCTCGTGGCACCGCCGACGTCGCGTTGTTCGAGATTGGGCTGGTGTTTCGCCTCGACGGCCGCGACGCGCCGTGGCCGTCGGCGCCGCCCAAGCTCGCTGTCGACCGGGCACCGACGGCAGACGAGCTGGCCAGCCTCGACGCGGCGCTGCCACGTCAGCCACGGCGGCTTGCCGTCGTCCTCGCTGGTGAGCGCGACCGATCGGGCTGGTGGGGCCAGGCTCGCCGGGTCGAGTGGGCCGACGCGGTAGAGGCGGTGCGATTGGTTGCGCACGAAGTCGGCGTTCAGCTTCAGGTGCGCGCCGACGATCACGCGCCCTGGCACCCCGGGCCGATGCGCAGAACTCACGGTCGATGACGTGCTCGTCGGCCACGCTGGCGAGTTGCACCCTCGCGTCGTCGATGCACTCGGCTTGCCCGCCCGAACAGTGGCCGCCGAGATCGACCTCGACGCGGATCGTCGCCGCGCGGCGGTGCGCTGGCGCAGGCGCCGACGCTGTCAACCTATCCCATGGCGTCGTCCGATGTCGCGCTCGTCGTGACCGCCGACGTGCCCGCCGCCGACGTCGAAGCGGCTCTGCGCGCCGGCGCGGGCGACCTGCTCGAGTCGCTGCGGCTTTTCGACGTGTACGTCGGCCCTGGCGTTGCCGAGGGCTTCAAATCGCTGGCCTACCGCCTGTCGCTGCGCGCACCCGACCGCACGCTCACGGCCGACGAGGTCAACGCGATTCGTGATGCCGCGGTCGCCGAAGCCGAACGCCGCGTGGGCGCCGTGCTTCGCAGGTAGCGCACACTCCCTGTTTCGCGACCTGGCCGTACGCTCGCCGGGTGAGCTTCGACGTCGGTGCTGATGCGTACGGCCGCTATATGGGGCGCTACTCCGAGCCGTTGGCAATTGAGTTCGCTCGGCAACTTGAACTCAGCCGAGGTCAACGTGCCCTCGACGTCGGATGCGGCCCGGGTGCGCTTACCGCCCAACTCGTGGCCCAACTGGGTTCGGCCGCAGTGTGCGCGGTCGACCCATCAAGCTCCTTCGTCGACGCCGATGCACTCCCGCTTCGCAGACGTCGACGTCAGGTGCGCGACCGCCGAAGAGTTGCCGTTCGCCGACGCGCAATTCGACGTCGCCGCCGCCCAACTCGTCGTCCATTTCATGGCCGACCCGGTGGCCGGGCTGGCCGAGATGGCGCAGGGTCACCCGGCGCGGGGGTGTCGTTGCCGCGTGCGTCTGGGATCACGGCGACGGCGGCACGGGGCGTTGTCGCTCTTCTGGGCCGCCGTCCGGCAGCTCGACCCGATGGCTCGCGACGAGTCAGGTCTGGCTGGCTCGCGCGAGGGCCATCTCGCAGAGTTGTTCAAACAGGCGGGTTTGGCGCACGTGGCAGTCGTCGGTGCTCACCGTGCGGGTCGCCCATGACACCTTCGACGAGTGGTGGCAGCCCTTCACTCTCGGGGTCGGCCCAGCGGGAGCGTATGTCGCGAGCCTGGACGCAGATCGGCGCGCCGCGCTCGCGGCCCGCTGCGCGCGAATTGTTGCCTGCGCCGCCGTTCGTCGTGGCTGCGTCGGCCTGGTCGGCCCGCGCCCGGGTTTAGCCCGCAGGTCGTAACGGCATCGCCGAGCGTCCGCTGACTGTGTATAGTCATGCACGAGAGCGCATAACTATCGTGAGGACGGTCATGGGACTCAGCGTGGCGTCGCCGGCGCCAGCGGCTATGCAGGCGGCGAACTGCTGCGCCTGCTCGACGCCCATCCCGACCTCTCGGTCGACGTGGTCACAGCGTCGAGCAACGCTGGCGAACTCGTGACCTCGGTGCATCCGCACCTGCCGCAGTTCGCCGGACGGGTTTTCGAGGCCGATCGACGCCGCCACCCTGGCCGCGGCCGACGTCGTCTTCTTGGCACTGCCGCACGGGCAGTCGGCCGCCATCGTGGCGCAGTTGCCCGACCACCAACCTCATCGTCGACCTCGGCGCTGACTTCCGGCTGCGCGACCGCGTCGCGTGGGGCCAGTTCTACGGCGGCGCCCACGCGGGCACCTGGACCTACGGCCTGCCCGAACTGCCCGGGGCCCGCGGACGTATCGCGGTCAGCCGGCGCATTGCAAACCCTGGCTGCTACGCCACCGCGATCACCCTCGCGCTCGCACCGTTGTTCGCAGCCGGCCTAGCCGCACCCGACGACGTCGTGGTGGTGGCGGCAAGTGGAACTACTGGCGCTGGTCGCGGCATGAAGCAGCACCTGATGGCCAGTGAAGTGATGGGCTCGATGTCGCCGTACAAAGTCGGCGGCACGCATCAACACACGCCCGAGATCGAACAAAGCCTGTCGGACGTCGCCGGGCGGCCGACGTCACGATGTCGTTCACGCCTGTTCTCGCACCCATGCCACGCGGCATTCTTGGCCACCTGCACCGCGAAGGCCGTAGCCGGGTACTGCAGCTGTCCGACCTGCGGGCCGCCTTCGAGGCGGCGTATGCCGACGAGCCGTTCGTGCACCTGCTGCCGGCGGGCCAGTGGCCGCAGACGGGTGCGACGCTCGGGTCGAACTCGGTGCACCTCCAAGTCGCGCTCGACGAGCACGCTGGCCGGGTCGTCGTCGTGTCGGCGCTCGACAACCTGACGAAGGGTGCGGCCGGGCAGGCGATGCAGAACGCAAACATCGCACTTGGCCTTGACGAGAGACTGCGCTGCCGATCGCCGGGGTGGCGCCATGAGCGTGACCGCGGCGAAGGGCTTTCGGGCAGCAGGCGTTGCCGCGGGCATCAAGCCGAGTGGCCGCAGCGACGTCGCGCTGGTGGTCAACGACGGACCGCTTCGTGCCGCCGCCGGCGTCTTCACCGGCAACCGCATCAAGGCTGCACCGGTGATATGGTCGCAGCAGGTCGTCAAGGGCGGCCAGCTGGTCGGGGTCGTGCTGAACGCGGGCAACGCCAATGCCTGCACCGGCACGACTCGGCTTCCAGCACACCCATCGCACCGCCGAAGAACTAGCCGCGCTGCTCGCAGACTCGGCAGCAGACATCGCGGTCTGCTCGACCGGGCATCATCGGCGAGTACCTGCCGATCGACAAGGTCGTTGACCGGTGTTCAGGCGGCCCATGCCGCGCTGTCGCCGCGACGGCGGTGACGATGCGGCGCACGCCATCATGACGACCGACACGGTCGCGAAGCAGGCGGTCGTCGTCGCACCCAGCGGCTGGACCGTCGGCGGCATGGCCAAAGGCGCGGCGATGCTGGCCCCGGGTCTGGCCACCATGCTGGTCGTGCTCACGACCGACGCCGTTGCCGACGCAGCGGCACTTGATCGCCGCACTGCGGGCCGCAACGACCGACGACCTTCGACCGGCTCGATTCCGACGGGTGCATGTCGACGAACGACACGGTGTTGCTGCTGGCGTCGGGCGCATCGGCAATCGAGCCGACCGCAGACGAACTCGCCGCCGCCGTCACCGACGGTGTGCGCCGCATTGGCCGAGCAACTTGTCAACGATTGCGAAGGCGCCAGCAAGGTTATCGAGATCAACGTCGTCGGTGCGGTCGACGAGACAGATGCGGTCGACGTCGCGCGTGCGGTCTCGCGCAGCAACCTGCTGAAGTGCGCGATCCACGGTGAAGATCCCAACTGGGGCCGCATTCTCGCCGCGCTCGGCACGACCGCCGCCACCTTCGACGACGACAGTGTTGACGTCGCGATCAACGGCGTGTGGGTCTGTCGCGCCTCGACGATCGGCGCCGACCGCAGTGGTGTCGACATGACCGCGCGGCGGGTCGCCATCACCATCGACCTGCACGCCGGTGCGGCGACCGCGACCCTGCTCACCACCGATCTCACCGCCGACTACGTGCACGAGAACTCGGCGTACTCGACGTGAGAGACTCGACATGACAGAGACCGCGAGTCACGCGCAGGCCAAGGCGTCGACCCTGCACGAGGCGCTGCCCTACCTCGCCCGCTTCCACGGCAGCACGGTCGTCGTGAAGTACGGCGGCCATGCCATGACCGATCCCGCACTCGCCGCGTCGTTCGCAGCCGACGTCGTGTTCTTGCGCTATGCCGGACTGCGGCCGGTCGTCGTCCATGGCGGCGGCCCGCAGATCAACGCGCAGCTCGACAAGCTCGGTATCGAGCCGCGGTTCGAAGGCGGGCTGCGGGTCACCACGCCCGAGACGATGGACGTCGTCCGCATGGTGCTGGTCGGCCAGGTGCAGCGTGAGGTCGTCGGCTTGCTGAATGCGCACGGCCCGTTCGCTGTCGGGCTTGAGTGGCGAAGACGCGCATCTGTTCACTGCAGAGCGGCGGGCCGGCGATCGTCGACGGCGTGTCCGTCGACATCGGCCTCGTCGGCGACGTCGCCACCGTCGAACCCGGCGTGGTCACGAGCCTGCTCGACGACGGCCGGATTCCGGTCGTATCCAGCGTCGCGCGCGGCTTCGACGACGACGGGAATCCCTGCATCTACAACGTGAACGCCGATACCGCGGCCGCCGCGCTCGCGGTTGCACTAGCGGCCGAGAAGCTCGTCATGCTCACCGATGTCGAGGGCCTGTACGCGGATTGGCCGGCCAGCGAGGAGGTCATCAGTTCGCTGACTGCCGACGAACTCGAGGCACTGTCTGCCGACCTTGTCAGCCGGCATGGCGCCCAAGATGGAGGCCTGCCTGCGCGCGGTTCGGGGTGGCGTGCCGGGTGCGCACGTTCTCGACGGCCGGCTGCCGCACGCGATCCTGCTCGAGATCTTCACCGACGAGGGCATCGGCACGATGGTGCGGGCATGATGACCAACGACGACCTGATGCAGCGCTTCAATGCCGTCATGATGGCCGACGTATGCGCCGTCGGTGCCGCTGATCAGGGGCGCCGGTTGCACCGTCTGGGACGCCGACGGGCGCGCCTATCTCGACCTGATCGCCGGCATTGCCGTCTCGGCGTTAGGGCACGCGCACCCGGCAGTGGTCGAAGCGGTGTCGAGCCAAGTTGGCCAGATCGCCCACACCAGCAACCTGTACTGCAACGAGCCGGCGATCGCGCTGGCCGAGAAGCTGCTCGCGCTGCTCGACGTCGACGGCCGGGTGTTCTTCGCGAACAGCGGCACCGAGGCGAACGAGGCCGCGTACAAGCTGGTGCGCCGGCATGCCGGCCCGGGCCGCACCTACGTGGTCGCGGCCGATCGAAGCTTCCATGGCCGCACGATGGGTTCGTTGGCCTTGACCGGCAAGGCGTCGATCCGTGAACCGTTCGGCCCGTTCGGCGCTGACGTGCATTTCGTTCCGTACGGCGACATCGATGCGCTGACTGCTGCTGTCACCGACCAAACCGCCGCGGTGTTTCTCGAGCCGATGCTGGGTGAGGGCGGCGTCATCGCGCCGCCGCAGGGCTACTTGCGCGCGGCCCGCGATGTCTGCGACGCCACCGGCGCGGCCCTCGTGCTCGACGAAATCCAGTCGGGCATCGGGCGCACCGGATCGTGGTTCATGCATCAGGCCGAAGGGGTGCGGCCCGACGTGCTCACGTTAGCCAAAGGCTTGGGTGGCGGACTGCCGATCGGAGCGTGCATCGGTTTCGGCGCGTACGGCGACGTATTCGGTAAGAGTGAGCACGGCAGCACCTTCGGCGGTAACGCCGTCGCGTGTGCGGCTGCGCTCGCGGTGATCGAGCACGATCGAGACCGAGGGTCTGCTCGACCACGTCGCCAAGGTCGGCGAGCATTTCGCCGACCGGCCTCGCGCGCTGTCACGCACCCGGCGCTCCGCGGCGTCCGGGGTAAGGGCTTGTGGCTTGCGCTCGAGCTCACCGACCCGATCGCGCCGGCGGTCGAGCAGGCAAGTCGCGACGCCGGATTCTTGGTCAATGCCGTGCAGCCCGACGCGATCAGAATCGCGCCGCCGCTGGTGCTGTCGGTCGATGAAGCCGATCGGTACGTCGACGCGCTGCCCGGCAGTGCTCGCGCCGCAACCGGGGGTGACCACGTGAGCGCGCCGCGGCACTTCTTGCTCGACGACGACCTCAATGCGGCTGAGGTCACGGCCATGCTCGACAACGCCGACGCGGTGAAGAAGGATCGGCTTGCGCTGCGGCCGTTGAGCGGCCCGAAGTCGGTGGCGGTGCTGTTCGAGAAGCAGTCCACCCGCACGCGGGTTTCGTTCGACGTCGGCATCGCCGAACTCGGCGGCCATGCCGTCATCCTCGACACCGGTGCGTCTCAGCTTGGTCGGGGCGAGACGATCGAAGACACCGCGCAGGTGCTGTCGCGGTACGTCAGTCGCGATCGTCTTGCGCACGTCGGCACACAGCCGCATCGAGACACTGGCTGCGCATGCCAGCGTTCCGGTCGTCAACGCACTGACCGACCTGGCGCATCCGTGCCAGTGGCTGGCCGATCTGATGACGATCCGCGAGCATCGCGGCAACCCCGCGGGCATGACAATCACCTACGTCGGCGACGGCAACAACGTGGCGCACTCGATTCTGCTCGGTGGCGCGCTCGCCGGCATGCATGTGCGGGTCGCTGCGCCCGACGGATTCGAACCCACCGCCGAGATCGTCACACGGGCATCTGCGCTCGCAGCCGCAGCGGCGGCAGCGTGACCGTCACGACCGACCCGGTGGCGGCCAGCGAAGACGCCGACGTCCTGTACACCGATGTCTGGACGTCGATGGGCCAGGAAGCCGAGTCCGCGCGGCGACTGGTTGCCTTCGACGGCATACCAGCTCGACGACCGGCTGGTCGCAGTGGCAGACGATGACGTCATGGTGTTGCACTGCCTGCCGGCGCACCGGGGCGAAGAGATCGCAGCATCGGTCATCGACGGGCCGCATTCGTTCGTCTTCGACGAGGCCGAGAACCGGTTGCATGCCCAGAAGGCGCTGCTGTCGTTCCTCGTATTGAGCGCCATGATGGCGCCGCAGCGCCCGGTCGGCTGCCGTCGCAGTCGCGTCGGAGCGACGTGCCGCCGACCAAGGCGGCGCGGCATGCGCGCATCATCGAACTGCTCGCCAGAACGCCGGTGCATTCGCAGTCGGAATTGGTCGCGACTGCTCGCCGCCGAGGGCATGACGGTGACGCAGGCGACGCTCTCGCGAGACCTCGACGAGATCGGCGCGGTGCGGCTGCGGGCGCCGCCGGCGGGTTCGTCTATGTGGTGCCGCGCGACAGCGACGACGCAGGTCAGCCGGCCGGCGTCCGACCGGGTGCAGAGCGCGTCGGCCGCACACGCCCGGCTGATCCGGATGGCGGGGGAGTTGCTCGTCTCGGTGCGGGCGTCCGGCAACATCGTGGTCGCGCGCACGCCACCCGGCGGCGCGCACCTGCTCGCCGGCGCCATCGACCACGCCGACCTCGCTACCGTCATCGGTACCGTCGCCGGCGACGACACGGTGTTGTGCGTCTGCCGCGACGTCGATGGTGGCGCCGAGGTCGCCGAGCAGTTGCTTCATCTGTCCGACCACAAGTCCTGATCGTCGCTCGTTGACAGGGAGAAGTTCCGTGACTGAGCGCGTCGTGCTCGCCTATTCCGGAGGTCTCGACACCTCCGTGTGCATCGGCTGGATCGCGGCCGAGACCGGCGCCGAGGTCATCGCCGTCGCGACCGACGTCGGCCAGGGCGGCGAGGACATGAACGTCGTGCGCGAGCGCGCACTTGCGTGCGGAGCGGTCGAGTCGATCGTCGTCGACGCGAAGAGACGAGTTCGCCGACGACTACTGCCTGCCGGCGCTCAAAGCCAACGCGCTTGTACATGGAGCGCTACCCGCTGGTGTCTGCGTTGTCGCGGCCGGTCATCAACAAGCATCTCGTCGAGGCGGCGCACACGTTCGGCGCGACCACGGTCGCCCACGGCAGCACTGGCAAGGGCAACGACCAGGTGCGGTTCGAGGTCGGCATCGGCGCGCTCGACCCGAACCTCTCCGTGCTCGCGCCGGTGCGCGACTCGGGCATGACCCGCGACAAGGCGATCGCGTTCGCCGAGGAGAAGGGTCTGCCGATCGACGTCAACAAGAAGTCGCCGTACTCGATCGACGCCAACGTGTGGGGCCGCGCGATCGAGACGGGCTTCCTCGAAGACATCTGGAACGCGCCGATCGAAGACATCTACGCCTACACCTCGAACCCGGCGACGCCGCGTGACGCCGACGAAGTCGTCATCACCTTCGAGCAGGGCAAGCCGGTCGCGATCGACGGTCGTTGCGGTCACTGTGCTTGCAGGCCATTGAGCAGCTGAACACGCGGGCGGGCGCGCAAGGCGTCGGCCGGCTCGACATGGTCGAAGACCGGCTCGTCGGCATCAAGAGCCGTGAGGTCTACGAGGCACCCGGTGCGATCGCGCTGATCACCGCACACCAGGAGTTCGAGAACGTCACCACCGAGCGCGACCTGGCCAGGTTCAAGCGGCAGGTCGAGCAGCGGTGGGGCGAGCTGGTCTACGACGGCCTGTGGTTCTCGCCGTTGAAGTACGCGCTCGACGAGTTCATCGCGTTCTCGCAACAGCACGTCAGCGGCGACATCCGGATGACGCTGCACGGTGGCAAGGCCGTCGTGACCGGACGCCGCAGCCCTGCGTCCCTCTACGACTACAAGCTCGCGACCTACGACACCGGCGACGTGTTCGACCAGTCGTTGGCGAAGGGCTTCGTCGAGCTCTGGGGTCTGCCGAGCAAGACCGCCGCGAGGCGTGACCTGGCCGTCGGCGGGGGATCCTGACTCGCATGGCCGACCCGAGCGCAGTTCACGTGTACCCGTCCGGTTCGACGCCGACCGCCAAGCCAGCGGCGGCGAGCCGCATCGGCTGTGGGGCGGCCGCTTCGACGGCGGCCCCGATGCAGCGCTGGCCGCGCTGTCGATGTCGGTGCAGTTCGATTGGCGGCTAGCGCCTTACGACCTGTTGGCATCGCGCGCGCACGCCCGGGTGCTGCACAAGGCCGGGCTGCTCGACGCTGACGAGCTCGGCCGCATGCTCGACGCGTTGGCCGATCTCGACGCCGCCTGCCAATCGGGCGCATTCGTGCCGACCGCGGCCGACGAAGACGTGCACACCGCGCTCGAACGTGGCCTGATCGATCGGCTCGGCCCGCTCGGCGGCAAGCTGCGCGCCGGCCGCAGCCGCAACGACCAGGTGGCCACCGACCTGCGGCTGTACCTGCGCGCGCACGTTCGGCTGCTCGTGCAGCGCGTTGGCCGAGCTCGAAACCGCGCTTGCCGACGTCGCCGAGCGGCACATCGATGCGCCGGCACCGGGCCTCACGCATCTGCAGCACGCGCAACCGGTGTTGTTCGCCCACCATCTGCTGGCGCACGTGCAGGCGTTCGCCCGCGACGTCGCCCGGTTGCGCGACTGGGACGTGCGGGCAGCGGTATCACCACTCGGCGCGGGCGCACTGGCCGGCTCGTCGCTGCCACTCGACCCGGTGGCGACCGCACGCGAGCTCGGCTTCTCGTCGTCCGCTGCAAACTCGATTGATGCCGTCAGCGATCGCGACTTCGCTGCCGAGTTCGCGTTCTGCGCGGCGATGATCGGCGTGCACCTGTCGCGCATCGGCGAAGAGATCGTGCTGTGGACCAGCCGGGAGTTCCGGTGGGTCGAGCTCGACGACAGCTTCGCGACCGGGTCGTCGATCATGCCGCAGAAGAAGAATCCCGACGTCGCCGAGCTGGCGCGCGGGCAAAACCGGCCGGCTCGTCGGCAACCTCACCGCGCTGCTCGACCATGCTGAAGGGCCTGCCGCTCGCCTACGACCGTGACCTGCAGGAAGACAAGGAGCCGGTGTTCGACTCGCTCGACACGCTGCTCGTCCTGCTGCCGGCGGTCACCGGCATGATCGCGACCATGCGGGTCGACACCGATCGGCTGGCCGCAGGCCGCGCCCGAGGGCTTCGCGCTGGCTACCGACGTTGCCGAGGATCTGGTGCGCCGGGGCGTGCCGTTCCGCGAAGCGCACGAAGCGGTCGGCCGACTGGTCGCGTGGTGCGCCGCGCACAACTGCGACCTGCCCGACGTGACCGACGAGCAGCTCGCAGGAGATCTCGCCGCACCTGACGCCCGAGGTCCGGGCAGTGCTGTCGGTGCGCGGTGCGCTGGCCGCCCGCTCGGCGCGGGGCGGCACCGCGCCGGAGCGGGTGGCCGAGCAGCTGGCCGACGCTCCGGGCGCAGATCACCGACCAGCAGGCGTGGGCGACAGGTGCCGCCGGCTAGCGGCTACGAGTCGCCCTTATGACGAGCGGTGCTGCGCTCGGCGGTTCTTCGACCGCCCGGCGGTCGACGTGGCGCCGGACCTGCTGGGCTGCGTCATCGAGCACGAGACCGCCGACGGCCTGGTCGCAGTGCGGCTCACCGAGGTCGAGGCCTACCACGGCCGACCTCGACCCGGGCTCGCACGCGTTTCGCGGCCAGACGCCGCGCAACGCGGTGATGTTCGGTGCCGCCCGGCTTCGTGTACGTCTACTTCACCTACGGCATGCACTACTGCATGAATCTCGTCTGCGACGGCGTCCGGTATCGCCGTCCGCCGTGCTGCTTCGGGCCGGCGAGGTCGTCGACGGCGCCGACCTGGCGGCCGTGCCGCCGCGGCGTCGCGCACCGCACGCTGACCTCGCGCGTGGCCCGGCCCGGCTCACCGTCGCGCTCGGCAGTCGGTCGCGCCGCAGAACGGGATCGACGCGTGCGTCGCGGCAGCGGCGCTGCGGGTGCGCCGTTCGACGACGCCGCAGCCCAGGTCGCGGGTCGCGTCCGGCCCGCGGGTCGGCGTCGTCAGCTGGCGCGCGAGACGCCGTGGCGGTTCTGGCTGGACGGCGAGCCGACGGTCTCGACCGTACCGCGCGCACGCCGTTCAGCGCCGACGCGGCAAACCCGTAGCGGCGCCGACGACGCCGATACGCAAAGATTCGGGCGTGACCCATCGACGCCCGCACGTCCTCGACGACTTCGCCTGGCGTGGGCTGATCGCCGTCAGCACCGATCTCGCCGCGCTGCGCGCCGCGATGGACGCCGGGCCGGTCACGGTCTACTGCGGCTTCGATCCGACCGCGCCGAGCCTGCACCTGGGCAACCTCGTGCAGATCCTCGTGTTGCGCCGGCTGCAGGACGCCGGCCACCGGCCGCTCGCGCTCGTCGGCGGAGCGACCGGCCTCATCGGCGACCCGAAGGAGAACGCCGAGCGCAAGCTCAACGACCCGGAGGTCGTCGCGGGCTGGGTCGAGCGGATCAAGAGCCAGGTCGAGCCGTTTCTCGATTTCGACGGACGCCGGGCAGCCCACGCCGGCGGTGATGGTCGAACAACCTCGACTGGACGGCGAAGCTCTCCGCGATCGATCTGCTGCGCGACATCGGCAAGCACTTCCGGGTCAACCGCATGCTGGCGAAAGACGCCGTCAGCGCGCGGCTCGAACTCCGACGCCGGCATCAGCTACACCGAGTTCAGCTACCAGATCCTGCAGGGCATGGACTTCCTCGAGCTCTACCGCCGGTACGGCTGCACGCTGCAGACCGGCGGCAGCGACCAGTGGGGCAACCTGACCGCCGGTCTCGACCTGATCCACCGCGTGTCGAGGGCGCTTTCGGCGCACGCGCTGGCGACGCCGCTGATCACCAAGGCCGACGGCACGAAGTTCGGCAAGACCGAGTCGGGCACGGTCTGGCTCGACCCGACGATGACCTCGCCGTACGCCTTCTACCAGTTCTGGATCAACGCCGACGACGCGCGACGTGGTCGGGCTACCTCAAGATCTTCAGCCTGCGGCCGCGCGCACGAGATCGAGGAGCTCGAGGCTGCTGTCGCCGAGCGACCGGCCGCGCGGGCGGCCCAGCGCGCGCTCGCCGAGGAGATGACCACGCTGGTGCACGGCGCAGCCGAGTGCGCGAAGCGTGATGCGCGCCAGTGCGGCGCTGTTCGGCCACGCCGAGCTGGCCGACCTCGACGAGCCGACGCTCGCCGCCGCGCTGGCGGAGACCGGCGTCGTCACCGTCGGCGCGAGCCGCGCCCTGTCGTCGACGTCCTGGTCGAGACCGGCTTGGTCGACTCGAGATCGGCGGCCCGCCGGGCGATCGCGGAGGGCGGCGCGTACCTGAACAACGTCAAGGTCACCGACCCCGACC
>CAWIJQ010000007.1:0-107500 GCA_963836475.1 uncultured Actinomycetes bacterium | reverse complement strand
GTCAACCGAGCTTTGATCCGAGGATTTCCGAATGGGGAAACCCGGCAGGAGTCATGTCCTGTCACCCATACCTGAATAAAATAGGGTATGCGGAGGGAACGTGGGGAAGTGAAACATCTCATTACCCACAGGAAGAGAAAGCAACCGCGATTCCGTAAGTAGTGGCGAGCGAAAGCGGAACAGGCCAAACCGATCACGTGTGATAGCCGGCAGGCGTTGCGTGGTCGGGGTTGTGGGATCGTTCAGTTGGGTCTGCCGACCTGACAGGAAGTAAAAAATCGTCGATGTAGTCGAAGGCCATGCGAAAGGGCCGGCATAGAGGGTAAGACCCCCGTAGACGAAACATTGACGACTTCCGAACGACATCCCAAGTAGCACGGAGCCCGTGAAATTCCGTGTGAATCTGGCGGGACCACCCGCTAAGCCTAAATACTCCCTGGTGACCGATAGCGGACAAGTACCGTGAGGGAAAGGTGAAAAGTACCCCGGGAGGGGAGTGAAATAGTACCTGAAACCGTGTGCCTACAAACCGTGGGAGCGTCGTCGTCGAGTTTACTCGGCGGCCGTCACCGCGTGCCTTTTGAAGAATGAGCCTGCGAGTTAGTGGTATGTGGCGAGGTTAACCCGTGAGGGGCAGCCGTAGCGAAAGCGAGTCCGAATAGGGCGTCTCAGTCGCATGCTCTAGACCCGAAGCGGAGTGATCTACCCATGGGCAGGTTGAAGCGCGGGTAAGACCGCGTGGAGGACCGAACCCACCAGGGTTGAAAACCTGGGGGATGACCTGTGGGTAGGGGTGAAAGGCCAATCAAACTCCGTGATAGCTGGTTCTCCCCGAAATGCATTTAGGTGCAGCGTCGCGTGTTTCTTACCGGAGGTAGAGCACTGGATGGTCTAGGGGGCCTAAAAGCTTACTGAAATCAGCCAAACTCCGAATGCCGGTAAGTGAGAGCGCGGCAGTGAGACTGCGGGCGATAAGGTTCGTAGTCGAGAGGGAAACAACCCAGACCACCGGCTAAGGCCCCTAAGCGTATGCTAAGTGGGAAAGGATGTGGAGTCGCACAGACAACCAGGAGGTTGGCTTAGAAGCAGCCACCCTTGAAAGAGTGCGTAATAGCTCACTGGTCAAGTGATTCCGCGCCGACAATGTAGCGGGGCTCAAGCATACCGCCGAAGCCGTGGCATTCACGCAATAGCTCGACCCCTTGTGGGTCCAGGCGCGTGGATGGGTAGGGGAGCGTCGTGTGGCGAGTGAAGCGGCGGGGTGACCCAGTCGTGGACGCCACACGAGTGAGAATGCAGGCATGAGTAGCGAAAGACGGGTGAGAAACCCGTCCGCCGAATGACCAAGGGTTCCTGGGGCAGGCTAATCCGCCCAGGGTAAGTCGGGACCTAAGGCGAGGCCGACAGGCGTAGTCGATGGACAACGGGTTGATATTCCCGTACCCGCTTTAACACGCCCATGTCGAACCCAGCAATGCTAAGTGTTCGAAGCCGGCGGTCCTTCGGGACTGCGGGTGGACAGCACGACCCGAGCTGGTAGTAGGCAAGCGATGGGATGACGCAGGAAGGTAGTCCAACCCGGGCGATGGTAGACCCGGGGTAAGGGTGTAGGGCGAAGCGTAGGCAAATCCGCGCTTCATGTGCCTGAGACCCGATGCCGAGCCGTCAAGGCGAAGTGGATGATCCTATGCTGCCGAGAAAAGTCTCTAGCGAGTGTTATGGCGGCCCGTACCCCAAACCGACTCAGGTGGTCAGGTAGAGAATACCAAGGCGATCGAGCGAACTATGGTTAAGGAACTAGGCAAAATACCCCCGTAACTTCGGGATAAGGGGGGCCGCGTCGCGTGTAGGAGCTTGCCTCCGAAGCGCGGTTCGGCCGCAGAGATTAGCGAGAAGCGACTGTTTACTAAAAACATAGGTCCGTGCGAAGTTGCAAAACGATGTATACGGACTGACGCCTGCCCGGTGCTGGAACGTTAAGGGGACGGGTTAGTGCCTTCGGGTGCGAAGCTCAGAACTTAAGCGCCAGTAAACGGCGGTGGTAACTATAACCATCCTAAGGTAGCGAAATTCCTTGTCGGGTAAGTTCCGACCTGCACGAATGGCGTAACGACTTCTCGACTGTCTCAACCATAGGCTCGGCGAAATTGCACTACGAGTAAAGATGCTCGTTACGCGCGGCAGGACGGAAAGACCCCGGGACCTTTACTATAGCTTGATATTGGTGGTTGGTTCGACTTGTGTAGGATAGGTGGGAGACTTTGAAGCTCGGACGCCAGTTCGGGTGGAGTCAACGTTGAAATACCACTCTGGTCGTACTGATTGTCTAACCTCGGTCCGTAATCCGGATCAGGGACAGTGTCTGGTGGGTAGTTTAACTGGGGCGGTTGCCTCCCAAAATGTAACGGAGGCGCTCAAAGGTTCCCTCAGCCTGGTTGGTAATCAGGTGTCGAGTGCAAGTGCACAAGGGAGCTTGACTGTGAGACAGACATGTCGAGCAGGTGCGAAAGCAGGAACTAGTGATCCGGCGCTGGCTTGTGGAAGCGGCGTCGCTCAACGGATAAAAGGTACCCCGGGGATAACAGGCTGATCTTGCCCAAGAGTCCATATCGACGGCATGGTTTGGCACCTCGATGTCGGCTCGTCGCATCCTGGGGCTGGAGTAGGTCCCAAGGGTTGGGCTGTTCGCCCATTAAAGCGGTACGCGAGCTGGGTTTAGAACGTCGTGAGACAGTTCGGTCCCTATCCGCCGCGCGCGCAGGAGACTTGAGAAGAGCTGTCCCTAGTACGAGAGGACCGGGACGGACGAACCTCTGGTGTGCCAGTTGTACTGCCAAGTGCACTGCTGGTTAGCTACGTTCGGCAGGGATAACCGCTGAAAGCATCTAAGCGGGAAGCTCGCTTCAAGATGAGGTCTCCCACAGGGTTAACCTGGTAAGGCCCCCTGCTAGATCACAGGGTTGATAGGCCGGAGGTGGAAGTGCGGTAACGCATGCAGCCGACCGGTACTAATAGGCCGAGGGCTTGACCACACACAAACTCTTTGCCGGCAATGCCGATAATGAGACGCTACGCGTCCACTGTGCAGTTCCCGGGATACGGTCGGGTAATTCGACTGACATCTCAATAGAGTTACGGCGGTCATAGCGAGAGGGAAACGCCCGGTCCCATTCCGAACCCGGAAGCTAAGCCTTTCAGCGCCGATGGTACTGCGCGGGCCACCGCGTGGGAGAGTAGGACGCCGCCGGACATCTTTCCATTGAGGGTCACCCGTTCGCGGGTGGCCCTCAATGCATTTCAGAAGCAGTGCATTTCAAGGGCAGTCATTTCAGGGCAGTTCACTTCAGGCAGTTGGTCGATGACGGGACGTACGGATGGCAGGGTCGGACTTTCGAGCGGGACAGCCCGGTCGGCCGCCGCGCGGGCGGGTAAATCCGCAGCGCTCAGGCAATCAGCCCAGCTCCGGTACTCCGCCGACCTCGGCCTCGAACCCAAAGCGGGCGCCTGGGTCGTCCCCCAATCCGGCACCAAGCGGGCGGCGTGGCGCCCCGGCCGGCAAGTTCAGCAAACCCGTCGGGAGGCCGTCGTCGACGGGTGCGACGCCGGCCGCGCGGAAATGGCCCCCTCGTGAGAGTCCAGCCGCGCCGCGGCCAGCTCGCAATACGCCGACTGGCGAGCGGCCCGCTCGCAATACTCCCGGACTGGCGAACGGCCGGCTCGTGACGAAACAGCTGGGCGGCGGCCGGCTCGCGATACAGCGGCAGGGCAGCGCCCGACTCGGGGCGCACCGCGCTCGCCCGCCCGCAGTGTCACGCCGGGACACGGCGGCGACGCCGCGATCACCGAGAAGCTCAGCGGCGGACCGGCCCGCCCGCCAACGACCAGCCGAGGCGCGCGACGGCGCGGCCGCCCCGCAGCGGGCAGATCGACGCGGCCCGAGCGCAAGCCGAAATGATCGAGACGGCTCCAAGGGTCGGCCGGCTTCGTCTGGCGCGAGTGTTGATCGTCGTCCGGCTCGTGCTGGTGCTGCGCCGGGTCGGTATGCAGCCGCCGCGAGGACGCCAAGTGCACGAGGCCCCGCGCCAACCAGGTCGGGGTCGGCTGATCGACGGCCGCGCACGATCGACCCAGTGATCGACGAGGATGTGCTGCCGTCGGAGTTGCCACGCGAGGCCCGCGCGGAATTGCGCACGATCTCCAAGGAAACCGCCGATCTTGTTGCGCGCCATCTGGTGATGGCGGCCCGGCTGCTGGCCGACGATCCCAAAACCGCGCACGCGCACGCTGATGCGGCTCGGCGCCGGTTACCTCGCATCGCGGTCGTTCGCGAAGCCGTGGGTGTGTGTGCGTACGCGAACGGCGACTGGGCCGAGGCGCTAGCCGAACTCCGTGCCAGCAAACGCATCAGTGGCCGCGTCGATGTCCTGCCGATGATGGCCGACTGCGAGCGTGGCCTCGGCCGACCTGAGCGGGCGCTGGAACTCGCAACTGGGGCCGACGCCAGAAAGCTCGACCGGGAGGCCACCGTCGAGATGCGGATCGTGGTCTCCGGTGCGCGCCGTGATCTGGGCCAGCCCGACGCCGCGGTAGTCAGCTTGCAGGGCGCGGACCTTGATCCCGCTCGACGCGACCCATGGTCGGCCCGCCTGTTCTATGCCTACGCTGACGCGCTGCTCGCGGCCGGGCGCAGCGCCGAGGCCCGGCAGTGGTTCGTCGCCACCGCACTCGCTGATACGGACGGCGAAACCGACGCCGCGGATCGCCTCGACGAGCTCGACGGCGTTTCGCCGCAGTCGTAGGCGCCCGTGCGCGTGCGGCGTCCACAGCCGCCAGGTCGCGACTCTTTCTCCACAACTTCCGGTCGGGCCATCGTCGGCGAGCGTCGCGGCATCAAGCTTGGACGACCGGCCGCGCAGGTGGCCGAGGCGCGCCCGTCGGTGCGCTCGGAGGAGGGAGTCGCCGGTGAGTCCAGTAGCTAAAGCGAGCCAAGTCGCGCCTGATGCGGAGCGGTGCAACTCTGATGCCGAAGGGCGCAACGATGTCGTCCTCATCGGCCGGGTATCGGCCGAACCGACTCCGCGGGTTTTGCCGAGCGGTGACGAGCTGCTGAGTTGGCGGCTGGTCGTGAGCCGCGACCAAGCAGCGAAGGCGGCCAGAGCCAACGCTCCGACCATCGACACTATTGACTGCATCGCGTACAAGGCGGCGGTTCGCCGGCTCGCGGCGCGTTGCGTCGGCGGCGAGGTGTTGGAGGTGCACGGCGCACTCCGGCGGCGCTTCTGGCGCGGCGCGAACGGACTGGCCAGTCGCTACGAAGTCGAAGTGTTCACGGCGAAACGGCTCTGACTAATTTGCGGACCAAGCTCGCCGGACCTACTCGTGCTAGAACCGGCTATGCGTCGAAGCGAAACAACCGCATGACCATGCCCGACTGAGGCTTCGGTAAGAACAGGGTCGATTTCCTCGGCATTGCAGCGCCAACCGAGGCGACCGCCATCACTGCCTCGAGCGGCGCCGGATTGAGGAGCAGCGCCGTCCCGCTCGTCCGGCGCGCGAGTTCGAGCGCTGCTTGCGGGCTGTGTTCTGCTTCGACTTCGCCCGCCGCATCAGTTACCTGCCACAGGGCCGCGAGCACGAACTCACTCGCAATGCTCGCGTCGAGCGCCCACCACTCAGGGCTGGCTGCCGGTGGCTTGGCCGCGGCCAGCTGCTGAACGTCGGCATCAACGAGCAGCGCAAACTTCGAGCCGTCGCTGACGACGAATGCCGGCGCCGGTTGTCGCCGCAGTACCTCAAGCGCGGCATCGACATCGGTCACGTCCGGTCCGAGCTCCCGCACACGGCACCCCTGTTCTGCTGCCGACAACGCGGTCGCGAACGAGAGCCCCGGTACCACGCGGTGAATCGCTCGAATGTCTGGAGTTGCCACGCTGTTGTCGACAAGGAGCGTCAGGCCGGCGTCCCACGGTCCGGCGCCGGCGCCGGCGTTGCGCAACTCATCCCGCAGATAGCCGTAGGTGGTGTAGCGGTGATGGCCGTCGGCGATCATGGCGTGCCGGCCGGCGAGATCGTCGGCGATGTCAGCCAGGCTTGCCTCGTCGGTGATCGCCCACAGGTCGTGTTGCGTGCCGTCCTCGGTGAAAGCTGTTGCCATCGCCGGCGAACGCACGGCCTCAGCGCACCGAGCACTGGCCGAGCCGCCGCCGTCGTACAGCAGGAAGATCGGTTCGGGGTTCCCGTGCAGCGCGCGCATGAGCGCCAGCCGATCCTCGACCGGGCCGACTCGTACGTTCTCGTGCGGCAAGATCACGCCGCCATCGAGCGGTTGCATGACGACGGCGCCCACTAGCCCGCGTTGAATGACCACGCCGGCGCGGGTCTGTTGGTAGACGTAAAGGGCGGGTGACCCGTCGACAATCAAGAAGCCCTCGGACAACCAATGATCGAAAAGCTGCGCGGCGCTCGTATACCGGTCGACCGACTGGTCAATCGGGTCGCGCGGCAGGATGATGCGCACCACATTGTGGTCATCGCGCGCCTCCAGCGCCTGCTGCTGAGCCTCATCAATGACGTCATAGGGCGGGGCGATGACGCGCGCGAGATCTGCGTGCGCGGCGTAGCGAACTCCGCGGAACGGGCGTAGCTGCAAGGTGCCGATTGTCCAGCCGCTCATGCGTGCGTCCTCGTGGTTGGCATTTCGTGGTTGGCGCACTTGCTCGCCGTCGGTCACGCAGATCGGGCGCCATGCTAGTCGCCGCTGGTCGGCCGGTTGCGGCTGGCGGTGATCCGCCGTCGCCGGCTCAGTGGATGATAAGAGCATGGACGACGACCCGTTCACGTCGGGCGAGAGCTCCGACGTCGATGCAGCCGGGCCAGGCGACGAAGGCCCGTACGACTGGTACACGCGCGGGTTGCGGCTGCTCGAGAGCGGGAGCGCGGGCGCTGCCGAACAACTCCTCGCTCGCGCCGCGAAGGCCGAGCCGACATCACGCAGCGCGCTCGAAGCACTTGGTCGCGCGCAATTCGAAGCGCGGCATTACGCGCGCGCTCAGGCGACATTCGCTCGCATCATTGAGGCCGATCCGACCGACGACTACAGCCAGTTTGCGCTGGGGTTGAGTGCCGCGCGTCTCGGTGATGTGCGCACCGCCGTCGAACATCTTGCGCTCGCCACCGCCATGCGTCCCGGCGTTGCCCACTACGAGCGCGAACTCAACGCCGCGCGCGCCCGGCTCGGGATCGCTCGACCGCCAGCTGACCCGGCCGCGCCGGATGACGCGCGGTGAGCCGCATTCCGAATCGGTATGTCCTCGGCACCGCCCAACCGTTGGCGACGCGCTACGACGTTGCACTGCTGGATCTCGACGGCGTCGTGTATGTCGGACCGCATGCGATCACGGGAGCATCAGCCGCGCTGGCGAACGCTCGCGACGTCGGTATGCGGCTGACTTTCGTGACGAACAATGCCTCCCGGGAGCCGGCCGCGGTCGCCGCGCATCTGAACGAACTCGGAGTTCCGGCGAGTGCGGACGACGTCGTCACGTCGTCCCAAGCTGCTGCGCGGTTGCTGGTCGAGCATTGCGGCCGTGGTGCAATGGTGCTCGTCGTCGGATCTTCGGCTTTGCGCGCGACGGTCGAACGCGCGGGGCTGCGCATCGTCGCGAGTGCAGATGATCGACCTGACGCTGTCGTCCAGGGGTACGCACCCGACGTCCGGTATGCCGATCTTGCCGAGGCCGCATTGTCTGTACGTGGCGGCGCGTTCTGGGTGGCGACCAACGCCGACAGCACGCTGCCGACGCCGCGCGGCCTCATGCCCGGCAACGGCGCGCTGGTTGCCGCCGTCGCGACCGCCACCGGTCGACAGCCGGTCGTCGCCGGCAAGCCGCAGCTGCCGTTGCACGCGGAGGCAGTGCGTCGATCGGCGGCAACGAATCCGCTCGTGGTCGGTGACCGGCTCGACACCGACATCGAGGGCGCGAACGCGGCCGACACCGACAGCCTGCTGGTGCTGACGGGCGTGACGGGTGTCGCCGACTTGATCAATGCGGCACCGCAGTTGCGGCCGACGTACATCTCGTTCGACCTCGCCGGACTCGTCGACCTTCAGCCCGACGTCGAGCCTGTTGCGGGTGGGATTCGATGCGCGGGTTGGTCGGCCGCGGTCGCAGCCGACAACACGATCACGCTGGACGGCGATGGGCCTGTCTTAGCCGGCTTGCGCGCGGTGTTGATGGCTGGCTGGTCGAAGGACTCATCGACGACAGGTCGAACCAACCTCGACGCCACTGCGGCGCTTGAACGGCTGGGCCTGCGTTAGCTGCCGGCGTCAGATCATCGAACGCAGCCGCAGTAGGTCGGCAAACGACGCGTGCACCTTGACCCGTCCCGACAACCACGCCGACCCGAGCGACAAGTCGCCGGCCGCGAGCGCGACGAGGTCGTCGCTCGTCAGCACCAACCGAATCGCCGCTCCCGCGTCATCGGGACCGTCGCTGGAGGTGATGGCGTCGAGGACGCCGTCGTGCAGGTGCCCGTGAAACGTAAGACCGAGATCAGTCACCCTGGCGCTTACCGTCCGGTCGAGTCCGTGCGCCCGCTGGTCGCCGGGACCGGCCAACCGGTTCGCGAGTGCCGCGATCGCGACTTCGCACTGCTGCGCGTCCGCCACCACGGTCCTTCCGCTTGGGTTATCCGCCGATGGTGGAGGCTATCTCAGGCCAACCGCCCACTCGCGCGCTCCGCGCGGCCGCCCCGACCGGTACGGTGAGTCGGTGGAAAACGATGCGCTGAACGAGCCCGAGGGCTGGGCAGCTCCGGAGACCAACCGGCGTCCGGCAGGTTGATGATGCCCTTGCCGAACTCACCCAGCTTGATCAGCTGCCGACATCTGAACATGTCGCGGTCTACGAGGTCGTGCATCGCCAACTCCACGATGCGCTTGCCGACCTCGACGGCTCCTGAGTCGCGGCGAACGAAGCAGCTGGTGGTACGTCGCGCGCGACTCGACGCCGAGCTGGTGCGACGCGGCCTGGCCCGTTCGCGCAACCAGGCGGCTGAGCTTGTCGTCGCCGGTCGGGTGCGTGTTGCGGGCGGGTCGCGAGCAAGGTCGCCACGGCCGTGGGCCCCGATGACGCATTGCTCGTCTCGGATGGCGATCAGCCGACGTTCGTGTCGCGTGGCGCGCACAAGCTGGCCGGCGCGATTACGGCGTTCGGGCCGCGCGGCCTTGAGATAGCTGGCAAGCGATGCCTCGATGCAGGCGCGTCGACCGGTGGCTTCACCCAGGTGTTGCTGGCGCACGCCGCCCGCACGGTCATCGCTGTCGACGTCGGGTACGGGCAACTCGCGTGGTCGTTGCAAACCGATGAACGTGTGATTGTTGTCGACCGCACCAACGTTCGTGATCTCACCCTCGACATCGTCGGCGATCGCGTCGAACTGGTGGTCGCCGACTTGTCCTTCATCCCGCTCGGCCTCGTGCTGCCGGCTCTCGTGCGAGTCGCCGAACCAGACGCCGATTTCGTGCGTGATGGTGAAGCCACAATTCGAGGTAGGCCGCGAGAACGTCGGTGCCGGCGGGGTTGTGCGCGACCCTAAGCTGCATGCCGCAGCAGTGCGGGGTGTGGCCACCGCTGCGGCCGCACACGGGCTCGGCGTCCGAGCCGTTGTGGCCAGCCCACTTCCAGGCCCGGCCGGCAACGTGGAGTATTTCCTTTGGCTACACGCCGCTTCTGCGCCGCTCGACGATGCCGAACTTGCGCGCGCCATCGCCGAAGCGCCGACTGCACACGCACAGCAAACACGTGCACAGCCATGACGAACCGGAGGTCGTGAGTGCCAAGGAACGTCCTGCTGGTCTGTCACACCGGCCGCATGAAGGCAGTGCTCGCTGCGCGCGACGTTGCTGATTTCCTCGCGGCCTACGCGATCGACGTCCGCGTCATCGAATCTGAGGCGGCCGAACTCGACATCGCCCGCGCCACGGTGGTGCCCGGCACGCCCGAAGGTGCCGGTGATGTCGAAGCCGTCATTGTTCTTGGCGGTGACGGCACCTTGCTGCGAGCCGCCGAATTCGCCCGCGACGCAGATGTGCCCCTCCTCGGGGTCAACCTTGGGCACATCGGATTTCTCGCCGAGGCCGAGTCGGCCAACCTCGCCGACGCGGTACGTCGCATCGCCGAGCACGACTACGACGTGGAAGAACGCCTCACTCTCGACGTCGAAGTAGTGGTCGGCGACGACGTGGTGTGGCGAAGCTGGGCTCTCAACGAAGCGTCGGTCGAAAAGTCGCTGCGCGAACGCATGATCGACGTCGTTGTCGAGATCGACGGCCGGCCGTTGTCGCAGTTCGGCTGCGACGGCGTCGTGCTGGCGACGCCGACCGGGTCGACTGCCTACGCGTTCTCGGCGGGTGGCCCGGTGGTGTGGCCCGACGTCGACGCCTTGTTGGTGGTTCCACTCAATGCGCATGCGCTATTTGCTCGACCTGTCGTGGTCACGCCACGCTCCACCCTCGAGGTCGAGGTATTGAGCACTGACGCCGGCATGGTCTGGTGCGACGGCCGGCGCGGTATCGAGCTCGTCCCGGGCGCGCGGGTGCGAGCTTTTGGCAGCGAACAACGGCTCAAGCTGGCCCGGCTGACCCGTGGGCCGTTCACCGACCGACTCGTCGCGAAGTTCGGCTTGCCTGTGCGCGGCTGGCGTGGCGGCGTCCGCCTACCCGAATAGCATCCGAACCGTGCTCGAAGAATTGCGCATCAGCGATCTCGGCGTCATCGACGACGCCGTCCTCGAGCTTGCACCTGGCTTGACCGTCGTAACCGGCGAAACCGGCGCCGGCAAGACGATGGTCGTCACGGGTCTCGGCTTATTGTTCGGGGCGCGCTCCGACGCGGCATTGGTGCGCTCGGGTTCGACGCGCATAGCGATCGACGGCCGGCTGCGTGTGCCAGCGAATGGGCCGGTCTTGAGCCTGCTCGATGACCTCGGCGCTGATGTTGACGACGGCACGTTGCTGGTCAGCCGAGTGGTGGGTGCCGATGGTCGTTCGCGCGCGCAGGTGGGCGGTCGATCGGTGCCGGTCGGCACGCTCGCCGACTTGGCCGACGAACTCATCGCCGTCCACGGGCAGACCGACCAGCTACGTATGCGCTCGCCGGCGCGGCAGCGGGCGGCAATCGATCGATTCGGCGGCGCCGAGATCGAAGTACTGCTCACTGGCTACCAGAGTGCCTATCGCGACTATCTCGATATCGAAGCAATGCGGGCGGAACTCGTTGATCGTGCCCGCGACCGCGAACGAGAGGCCGAACTGCTTCGCGCCGGTATTGCAGACGTTGAGGCTGCTGCACCATTGCCGGCTGAAGACGTCGCCCTGGCCGCAGAAGTTGCGCGGCTTTCGCATGCCGACCTGCTCCGGGGTGCCGCGTCGTCAGCGCACGCCGGCCTGCTCGGAGATCCAGCCGGCGACGATGTGCCCGACGCTGTCGGTTTGGTCGCGGGCGCGCGGGCGGCACTCGAGCGCGCAGCTCCGCACGATCCGGCGCTCAAGATCATGGCCGACCGCCTCGGCGAGGCGGGTTACCTGTTGGCTGACGTTGCCACCGACCTCGCGGCCTACATCGACGACGTCGAAGCCGAACCCCATCGGCTCGAAGCCGCCCAGCAACGGCAATCAGTGCTGGCTGGGCTCGTGCGCCGGCACGCCGGCAGGGTCCGCTGTGCAAGCTGGCGAGGCGGGCGGAGTCGACGAGGTACTTGCCTGGGCCGCGGCCGCCGCCGAACGGCTGGCCGAACTCGACGACGACGGCTCGCGAATCGCCGAACTCACTGCGCAGTCGCAGAGTCGCCACGACACCATGGTCGCCCTCGCGGGCCAGCTCACCGCCGCCCGCGGGCGAGCCGCGGCCACCTTCGGCTCGGCGGTGACAGCTGAACTACGCGACCTCGCGATGCCGCACGCGGCCGTCACCGCCGCCGTCCGCACGACTGATACGTACGGACCGCACGGTGCCGACGAGGTCGAGTTGCAGCTGACCCCGCACCCCGGGGCTCCGTCGCGACCGCTGGCGAAGGGTGCGAGCGGTGGCGAGCTGTCGCGGGTGATGCTCGCGGTCGAGGTGGTGTTCGCCGGTGCCGATCCGGTGCCGACGTTCGTCTTCGACGAGGTCGACGCCGGCGTCGGCGGTCGAGCCGCCGTCGAGGTCGGCCGCCGCCTGGCCCGCCTCGCTCGGGTGGCCCAAGTGATCGTCGTCACGCATTTGCCGCAGGTGGCCGCCTTCGCCGATCGCCATCTCGTCGTCGTTAAATCGGACGACGGGCTGGTGACCCGCAGCGGCGTCACCTCCCTCGACGACAGCGGGCGGGTCGCCGAGCTCTCGCGCATGCTGGCCGGGATCGAGGGTTCGACGCTGGCTCAAGGACACGCCGGCGAGCTGCTGGCGGCCGCGTCGGGATTCAAGCTGGAGCTTTGATGCGCGGCGGCCGAAGGTGTCGGCGCAAGCTGTTACCCTGAGAGTCCGTGGAGACAGTGCGTCGTCGGCCCGGTGCCAGGTTCGGGTCGGTCAGCTGTCTGCGAGCGTGACCGGGCACCAGACCACGGGAGTCATCAGTTGGCAGCACCGCAGCAAACACGGCACGTGTTCGTCACCGGAGGCGTCGCCTCCTCGCTTGGCAAAGGCCTGACGGCTTCCAGCCTCGGCAATTTGCTCAAGGCACGCGGGCTACGGGTGACTATGCAAAAGCTCGACCCGTATCTCAACGTTGACCCCGGCACCATGAACCCGTTCCAGCACGGTGAGGTCTTCGTCACCGACGACGGCGCCGAAACCGACCTCGACATCGGCCACTACGAGCGTTTTCTCGATCGCGATCTCCATGGCTCGGCCAATGTGACGACCGGTCAGATCTATTCGACCGTCATCGCGAAAGAGCGCCGTGGTGAGTATCTCGGCGACACTGTGCAGGTCATTCCGCACATCACCAACGAGATCAAGTCGCGGATCCGCCAGATGAGCGGGCCTGACGTCGACATCGTGATCACCGAGGTCGGCGGCACGGTCGGTGACATCGAGTCGTTGCCGTTTCTTGAAGCCGCGCGCCAGGTTCGGCACGAAGTCGGCCGCGATAACGTGTTCTTCCTCCATGTCTCGCTCGTGCCGTACATCGGTCCGAGCGGCGAACTGAAGACCAAACCCACGCAACACTCGGTCGCTGCACTCCGCCAAGTCGGTATCCAGCCCGACGCTGTTGTGTGCCGCTCCGATCGGCCGATCCCGCAGAGCGTGAAGCGGAAGATCAGCTTGATGTGCGACGTCGACGAAGAAGCGGTCATCGCCGCGGTCGATGCGCCGAGTATCTACGACATTCCGAAGGTGTTGCACTCCGAAGGGCTTGATGCCTACGTGGTGCGGCGCCTCGGGCTACCGTTTCGCGATGTCGACTGGACCGCGTGGGACGACCTCTTGCGCCGAGTGCATCATCCCGCGCACGACGTCACGGTCGCGTTGGTTGGCAAGTACATCGATTTGCCTGACGCCTATCTGTCGGTGACCGAAGCGCTGCGCGCCGGTGGTTTCGCCAACGACGCCCGGGTGAACATCCGCTGGGTCACGTCCGACGATTGCGCGACGCCCGCAGGTGCGGAGCTCGCACTCGCCGGTGTTGACGGTGTGGTGATACCCGGCGGGTTCGGCGTCCGCGGTATCGAGGGCAAGCTCGGTGCCCTGCGGTATGCCCGCGAGAATCTGCTGCCGACGCTCGGGTTGTGTCTTGGGTTTGCAGTGTCTTGTCATCGAGGTCGCCCGTGATCTGGCCGGGCTCGACAACGCCAACTCGGCGGAGTTCGACCCAGGCACTCCGCACCCGGTCATCGCGACGATGGCCGAGCAACGCGACGTCGTTGCCGGCGAGCGCGACATGGGCGGCACGATGCGTCTTGGGCTGTACCCCGCCGAGTTGCTCGAGGGTTCGATCGTGCGCGAGATGTATGGCACGGCGTCGGTGAAAGAGCGGCACCGGCACCGCTACGAGGTGAACAATTCCTATCGGGCGCAGCTCGAAGAGGCCGGGTTGGTTATCTCGGGCACGTCGCCCGACGGCCGGCTGGTCGAGTTCGTCGAGCTACCCCGCGACGTCCACCCGTACTTTGTCGCTACCCAAGCGCACCCAGAACTGCGGTCGAGACCTGCTCGCCCGCACCCGCTGTTTCGCGGTCTCATTGCCGCGGCGCTGGCTCGCGCCGACGGTTCAGCTGCCGTCGACGTGATCAAGCTGCCTGTTGCCACCGCATGAGCTCCGGCGTGCCGGCGCAGCTGGGTGACCTCCCGCTGAACCCGCAGGTCGTGAGTTCGACTATTAGATTTCACGGCCGTGTCTGGGACGTTGTGACCGATGTCGTCGAGCTGGCTGACGGTCAGCGTGTCGAACGGGATGTGCTCCGACACCCTGGCGCGGTCGGCGTTGTGGCCGTCGATGACGAACTTCGGATGTTGCTCGTCTATCAATACCGCCATCCGGTGTCGACAATGCTGTGGGAACCCCCTGCCGGGCTCCTCGATGTCGACGGCGAGGAGCCGTTGGCGGCCGCAGCCCGTGAGCTGTTCGAAGAAGCGGGCTACCGCGCCTCGCAGTGGTCGGTGCTCCTCGACGTTTTCCTGTCGCCCGGGGGATCGGACGAGTCGGTGCGACTCTTCCTCGCCCGTGGCATGACCGAAGTCGACGCTGCGCAGCGCCATGTGGGTGAGGGGGAGGAGCGTGACATGCCGACGCAGTGGATCGGGCTCGAGGAGGCGCGCGCACGCATTTTCGCGGGCGAACTGCACAGCCCGCTGGTGACCATGGGCACCCTCGCCGCCGCCGCCGTACTCGTTGACGGCGTCGCGGTGAGTCGCCCCGTCAGTGCTCATTGGATGCGCGGCGGTCCATTGACCGATCACTCCCGCCGGTACGTGATCACCGACGAGGGCGGGCAATAGACTCGGGTCTGCCGCAGGTATTCCTGCGCCGTCGCCCGGGTGTCGACACCCCGCCGCGGCCGAGGCGGAAGGCGAGACCTCGTGAAGATCGGCGTACCGCGAGAAGTCAAGAACCACGAGTACCGGGTCGCGATCACGCCGGCCGGGGTGCACGAACTGGTGCGGCAGGGTCATTCGGTCGTGATCGAACATGACGCCGGGGTCGGCTCGTCAATTCCTGATGCCGATTTCGTTGCAGCTGGTGCAGCCATCTTGGCGACCGCAGATGAGGTGTGGGGCTCGGCTGAACTCGTGCTCAAAGTGAAAGAGCCGATCCCCGACGAGTACCACCGCATGCGCCGCGATCAGGTGCTGTTCACCTATCTGCACCTCGCCGCCTCGCGGCAATGCACTGATGCGTTGATCGCTGCCGGTACGACGGCGATCGCGTACGAGACCGTTCAATTGGCCGACCGGTCGCTGCCGTTGCTCGCGCCCATGTCGGAGGTCGCCGGTCGCATGGCGCCCCAAGTTGGTGCGCGCTGTCTCGAGCGCGAAGCAGGTGGGCGCGGCATTTTGATGGGTGGCGTGTCAGGCGTGTACGCCGCCAAAGTAGTGGTTCTCGGCGCTGGCGTATCCGGCATGAACGCCGCGGCGATCGCGCTTGGCATGCAAGCGGAAGTGTTGTTGCTCGACAACAACATCGAGAAGTTGCGGCAAGCCGACCGCATCTATCAAGGGCATTTGCAAACAGTGGCGTCGAACACGTATGAGATCGAGAAGGCATGCCTGGATGCGGACCTCGTCATCGGGGCGGTGCTGGTGGTGGGCGCCAAGGCGCCGAAGTTGGTCAGCAACGATCTCGTCGCGCGCATGAAGTCAGGCGCGGTGCTGGTCGACATCGCCATCGATCAAGGTGGGTGCTTCGAGTCTTCGCGGCCCACCACCCATGACGCGCCGACATATCGTGTTCACGACACACTGTTCTATTGCGTGGCGAACATGCCAGGGGCAGTGCCGCACACCTCTACGTATGCGCTGACGAACGTGACGCTGCCGTACGCACTCGAACTCGCCAATCGCGGGTGGCGGGAGGCCTGTCGCGCCGACGCCGCCCTCGCCCTGGGCGTCAACGTTCACAACGGCGACGTCGTGAGCGCGCCCGTCGCGGACGCGCACGGGCTTCCCCACGTGGCCCTGGCTGACGCCCTAATCTGAGTGCGTGACGGTGCGCGACTTGTGATGGCGCCTAACGGCACCCCTCCACCCGCCACTCCCGAGGCTGCCGACGTTGCATCGGGCAATCCGGAGCTACCTCGATCATCTAGCCGTCGAGCGCGGTCTCGCCGCCAATACGCTCGCGAGCTACCGGCGCGACCTACGCCGGTATCGGGCGTTCCTCGACCTGAACGGCCGACTTGAGGTGGCCGAGATCACTGAGCTTGATGTGGCGGATTTCCTTGTCGCGCTTCGGCAGGGCGACGACACGCACACTCCGCTGGGGGCGACGTCGGCCGCCCGCACGATCGTCGCCGTTCGCGGCTTCCACCGGTTTGCCGTACGCGAAGGCCTGGTCGAGGCCGATGCGGCGGGGTCGGTGAAACCACCGGCAGCGAGTCGCCGGTTGCCGAAGGCGATCGCGGTCGAAGACGTCGTTCGGTTGCTGAACGCCACTGGCGTCGACAGCGGCGCGGACCCGTCCGCTGCATCAGCCGGTGTTTCCCATGAAACTGTTGGTGCTGTTGGTGCTAACGTTCCTGCTGGCATTCGAGCTCGCTCGCTTCGAGATCGCGCCCTGCTCGAAGTCTTGTACGGCACAGGTGCCCGCATCTCTGAAGCTGTCGGGCTCGACGTCGACGATGTCGACCTCGACAACGGGGTTGTACGTTTGCTTGGCAAAGGGTCCAAGGAACGGCTCGTGCCTGTGGGTACCTACGCGCGGGCGGCAGTCGATCGGTACCTCGCTCAGGGGCGGCCGCTGCTTTCCACCGGCCGCGACTCAGGTGCGCTTTTTCTGAATGCCCGCGGTGGGCGGCTTTCCCGTCAAAGCGCATGGACGGTGTTGCGTGACGCAGCAGCGCGGGCTGGCCTGACCGTCGGAATTTCGCCGCACACGTTGCGGCATTCGTTCGCTACCCATTTGCTCGACGGGGGAGCAGATGTGCGGGTGGTGCAGGAGTTACTCGGCCATGCGTCGGTCACCACAACCCAGATCTACACACTCGTCACCGTGGAAAAGTTGCGCGAGGTCTACGCCGCCGCGCATCCGCGCGCACTTGGCTGATGCCGGTGTATAGGCCGACGGCCTTGTTGCACAACGGCGTCTTCGGTACTCGACCGCCCGTCCACGCCACCAAACGAGCTGACAGCAACGAGTTCGTGTGCTGCCGGCCCGCGTGAATTCACAGGGATGCCAACACCGCTTGCCGCCGAGGAGGTCGCACCCCTAGAGTTCTCGATTCGTCGGCAGGACGATGTGTCTTTGCATCGGCTGATCGGCAGAGAGGTACACCGATACATGGCTAAGTCGACAAATCCGGCCGACGATGAGCAGGCTCCCGTCGGCGATGGCGAGCCGACCTTCGACCTGCCGATTGGAGCGCGCCACGTCGCCCGGGCAGCGCCGCTCTCGACGCCGCTGGGCGCCCCGTCACGCCCGTTCCCTGATCCGGTAGCCCTCGAGCAGCACGGGCCGGCCTGGGTGCTGGCCATGTGCAACCAGAAGGGCGGCGTCGGCAAGACCACGAGCACGATCAACCTGGGTGCCGCACTCGCCGAATGGGGTCGTCGGGTTCTGCTCGTCGACTTCGACCCGCAGGGCGCCCTGTCGGTGGGGCTTGGGGTCAACCCGCATGACCTCGACCGAACGATCTACAACGTGCTCATCGAGCGTGACGTTGCGGTCGACGACGTGCTGCTTAAGACGAACACCCCCGGCATGGATCTACTGCCGAGCAACATCGATCTGTCGGCGGCCGAGATCCAGCTCGTCAACGAGGTCGCCCGCGAGCAGGTACTGGCCCGCGTGCTCGCCCCGGTGTTGCCCGACTACGACATCGTCCTGATCGACTGCCAGCCTTCGCTTGGTCTCCTTACGATCAATGCGCTGACGGCCGCCGACAGCGTGATCATTCCGTTGGAGTGTGAGTTCTTCGCCCTACGCGGAGTTGCGCTGCTGATGCAGACCGTGGACAAAGTGCGTGAACGGCTCAACCCTCGACTTGAGGTTGAGGGTATTCTCGCCACAATGTATGACCCCCGCACGCTGCACAGCCGCGAAGTTCTGTCCCGTGTCGTTGAGGCTTTTGGCGACCGGGTTTTTCACACTGTCATCGGCCGTACGGTCCGTTTTCCCGAGACGACGGTCGTCGGCGAACCCATAACCACCTATGCCTCGAGTTCGGTAGGCGCGCGCGCCTACCGCGAGCTTGCGAAGGAAGTGCTCGCCCGATGAACCGCCGTCCACGCCTGCCCGGTGCCGATGAGTTGTTCCGTTCCACCGGAGGAGGCGGAAGCCACCCGACGGCGCTCGCCGAGGCGGCGACCGCCTGACGTCGGCCAGCTGGGGCAACTCGGTCGCGCCCGCCGTCCGGTCGATAGCTCGTGACGGCTCGTCGGACGAGCCGCCCGCAGCCCTCGACGACTGGCTGGCGGCGACGGCAGACGCTCCGCCGCTGCGCCCGGTCCGAATCGGACGCCGGTCGGCCGAAGCCCGCCCCACCGGCCGGGAACGCCACGACGAGAAGATCACCGTCTACTGCTCACCGGAAGAACTGCTCCAGATCGAGCAGGCGCGGCTGACCCTGCGCGGCTCGCACAGCCTCGCCGTCGATCGCGGCCGGATCGTCCGCGAGGCCATCGCAGTCGTCCTGGCCGATCTTGAGGCCAAGGGTGACTCGAGCATCTTGGTGCGCCGGCTGCGCGGACGCTGATCGTCTGTGCTCTACGCGCTGCGGTATCCGTTCTCTTTTGGCGTCCTGGTGGTCACGTTCGTGCTGGCCATGGTCGTCCGGGGCAGCCGTGCAGCGGCTGATTTCCGGACGGCGTCAGCCCGCCTGGGTGCGCGCGAACACCAAACGTCGACGGTCGACATGGCTGAAACCGTACGTCGACCCCTACGGCTTCATTGCGGTCTTGCTCGGCGGCATCGGCTGGGGTATCGCGGTCGAAACCAGTGACCCTCGAAGCCGCTCCCGCGGGCGGCAGGTGCTGCAGCTGATCGCCGGCCCGCTCGTGCTCACCGGGCTGGGCATCGGCATGCTCGCGATCTTCCGGGCGGTGTCTGGCGTGCGCGGGCAGCGGCCGTCGCTGGGTTCGGTGTCTCGGGCTCGGCCTTCAGCCAACCGCCAGTGGCGACCATCGATCTCGGTCGGCCACGTCAGTTGTCGCAGCCGCACATCCACTACCTGCTGCCATTCGGGCAGGTGGCCCTGTTCTTGGCCGGCGTCGAGCTCGTCGCGCTGGGCGTTATCGCGATCATGCCGATTCCGCCGCTGGATGGCGGGAAGCTGTTTTCCTGCTGGTGCCGCGCAAGGGCTTTTGGCAAAAGGCTCGATACCGCCTTGACGAGGAGAATTGGGGCGTACTGATCCTCCTGATTCTCGCGCTGCCCATCCTGTTTCGGCGGTTGGCGCTCGTCGCCGCGCTGGCGCACATCGTCGACCCCCTGGTCAGGTCGGTGACCTGATGCCACGCGCCGCCTCACTCGATGAGCCGGGCACCGAGCCACAGCCCGCTTTCGAGGTGCACCTCGGCGTGTTCGAGGGCCCGTTCGACCTGCTGCTCGGCCTGATTGCCAAGCACGAGCTCGACATCACCGCGATTTCGATCTCGACGGTGACCGACGAATTCATCGCGTTCATCAAGCAGATGGGCCCGGTCTGGGACCTCGACCAGGCCAGCGAGTTCCTCGTCATCGCGGCCACGCTTGTTGACCTGAAGGCGGCTCGGCTGCTGCCAAGCGGCGACGTCGAGGACGAGGAGGATCTCGCACTTCTCGAGGCGCGAGACCTGCTTTTCGCCCGGCTCCTGCAGTACCGCGCCTACAAGGAGGTGGCGGCGATCATGTCGGCCATGCTCGCCGCCGAGACCACCCGGTTCCCGCGGGCAGTCGGCCCGGAGCCCCGGTTTGCCGGTCTGTTGCCCGAGGTATTGCTGGGGCTCGGTCCGCAGCAGTTCGCCGAACTGGCGGCTCGTGCCCTGGCCCCGCGGGCACCCCAAGTCGTCTCGGTCGCCCATCTCCACGCGCCGACGGTGAGCGTGACCGAGCAGACGGCGATCATCAGCGACCGGTTGCGCCGGTCTGGGACCGCCACTTTCCGCTCGCTGACGGCCGATTGCGTCGTGACCGTCGAGATCGTGGCTCGGTTTCTCGGCCTGCTCGAACTCTTCCGCGACGGATACGTGGCCTTCGAGCAGGTCACCCCGCTGGGCGATCTGCTGGTGCGGTGGACGAACCAGGAAGCCCCGCCGGTACGCCGTCAGCTGGCGGAGGACGATCCGCCCGAGCCTGGCGCGGCACCGCCGAGCCGCCCGAGCGTCGACGATCAGGCGTCGTCGTCTTGCCGTGAGATCCTCAGGGGCGGCCGATCGGGCGCGGCTAGCGGTACCAAGGAGCGGGAGTTGTCGGGACGACGAATCGAGCCGGTACGGCAGCGCAGGCGACGTCGGGGACGGCGCCGAAAATGTGGCCGAGCAGACGTAACGGTCTCTCCGTCGCCAGCGGGCCGGCGACCGCCGCGGTGCCGAGATGCACGACGCGTCGGCCGCCCCAGGGTCGAGACGGAACTCCGCGGTGCGCTCGAGGCGATCTTGCTCGTCGTCGATGAGCCAGTCGAGCCCGTGACGTTGGCTCAGGTGCTGGAGACGCCAGTTCCGCAGATCCTGGACGAGCTGCGCAGCCTGCAGAGCGCAGTACGACGCGGACGAGCGCGGATATGAGCTTCGCGAGATCGCCGGGGGCTGGCGGCTGTACACCCGCGCGACCTTCGCGCGCTTCGTTGAACGCTTCGTTCTGGACGGCCAGCACGCCCGCCTGACCCAAGCCGCACTCGAGACGCTCGCCGTCGTGGCCTACCGGCAACCGGTTAGCCGGACGCGGGTGAGCGCGGTGCGTGGCGTGAACGTGGACGGCGTGATGCGCACGCTTGTGAGCCGCGGTCTGGTCGAGGAGGCCGGGGCCGATCATGACTCCGGCGCCCTGCTGTACCGGACCTCTCCGTACTTCCTCGAGCGGCTTGGCCTCCGTACGTTGGATGATCTACCACCTCTGGCTAACTTTCTACCTGAGTCTGCGTCAATGGATCAGCTGGAAGGCGAACTCTCAAGTGAAGGTCGAGATGTCTGAGGCGGAAATGACCGGGACAGGCGTTCGACTACAGAAGGTGCTTGCCGCGGCCGGGGTCGGCAGCCGACGCGCTTGCGAGGAGCTCATCGAGGCAGGCCGGGTCGAAGTTGACGGCCGGCAAGTGACGTGAGCAAGGCCTGCGTATCGACCCTGACCACGCCGTGGTCAAGGTCGACGGCGCGCGGGTCTCGGTTCGGGCGTCCTCGGTCTACCTCGCGGTGAACAAGCCGCGGGGGATGGTGAGCACGATGTCGGACCCGCAGGGCCGACCCTCGCTGGCCGATCTCGTCACCGACCGTGAGCAGCGGCTGTTCCACGTGGGCCGGCTCGACGCCGACAGCGAAGGCTTGATCGTGCTGACCAATGACGGCGAGCTGGCGCACCGGCTGACCCACCCGTCGTTTGGCGTGCCGAAGACCTACCTGGCTGAGGTCGTTGGCGCGGTGCCCCGCGACCTGGGCCGCCGAGCTGCGTACTGGCGTGGAGCTTGAAGACGGTCTCGTCCAGGTGGATTCGTTCCGCGTGGTCGGCCGGTCCGGCGCGCGAGTGATGGTCGAGGTCGTTTTGCATGAGGGCCGCAACCACGTCGTTCGACGTCTGCTCGCGGCGGTCGACCATCCGGTTCAGCGACTGATCCGGACCGCCGTAGGGCCGCTACGACTGGGCGACCTTCGGCCCGGCAAGTCCCGTCCTTTGACGCGGACCGAGCTCGCCGAACTTTTTGCTGCTGTCGATCTGTAGATACAGCAGTTAGCGATGCTAGTCGTCTTATCGGTGAGCTCGCTAAGTCGATAAGATGTCTCATCGCTCTATACGTTTCGGATTTCCGAATCCTGGCGAGCCCGCTAGCAGTCGACCTCGACCGGTTCGAAATCTCGCAGGTCAGCGGCGTCCAGAATGTCGGTTCGTCATTAAGTCGACAGACGGTGGTCGCGCGTGGCACCGTCGCAGGAATCAGCATGAGTCGGCAGATCGCTTTGTCTACACATTGGCTAGCGCGACTGTCCGACACGCCGGCTAAGCGCTTTGAAGCGATATCGGCACCTCGCTAAGGTGACCCGGATATCCGGCGGCGAACGAAGGAGCAGTCGTGGCGGTCAGGGCCGTTCGCGGTGCGATTCAGGTCGACGCCGACGAACCTGGCGAGGTGCATCGGGGGGTGCGCGAGATGCTTGCCGCCGTGCTTGAGCGCAACGGGCTCACTCCCGACGACGTCATCAGCATCTTCTTTACCGCGACCACCGACCTCACGTCATGCTTCCCGGCCGCCGGGGCCCGAGAGGCCGGGTTTGCTGACGTCCCGCTGCTGTGTGCGAGCGAAATCGCGGTGCCAGGATCGCTACCCCGGACCGTCCGATTGCTGGCACACGTCGAGACTCCGCGACCCCGAACTGAGATCCGGCACGCCTTCCTCGGCGCAGCGGCCGCCTTGCGTGACGATCTTCGGCAGTGACCCAACCCGTGGACGCCCGGCGAGGGAGTACTGAGCCGCCACCGGACCGCCTGGCTGTCGCAGCGTCGGGCCTGACTGCCCCGCCGCTCGGTGACGGGGAGCTCCGGCACGTGCTTATCGTCGGCGCCGGCCTGATCGGAACCTCGATCGGTCTCGCACTCCGCCAGCGGGGTGTGGACGTCTCCTTGCACGATCACGCGCCCGGGCGGCTGGCGCTCGCTGGGGAGCTTGGCGCGGGGCGAACAGCCACCGCCGGTGATATGTACGACGTCGCTGTGCTCGCGGTGCCACCATCGGTGGTGGCGAGTGAACTTATCCGCCTCCAGAGTCTCAAACTCGCCCGCACATACACAGATGTAGCATCGGCAAAGGCTGAACCTGAGGCTGATGCTCAGACATTGGGCGCGGACATGTCGACCTACGTGGGCGGCCATCCCGTGGCGGGACGGGAGCGGTCAGGACCGGCGGCCGCGCACGCCGACCTATTCATCGGTCGTCCGTGGGTCATCACCGCCAGTGCGTTGTCCGGTCCCAGCAGCGATTGCGGACGTGTGGCTGCTCGCTCAGACCTGCGGAGCGGTCCCGGTAGCGATGTCGGCGGACGCGCACGATGCAGCGCTGGCGACGGTGTCTCACCTACCGCACATCGTGGCGTCGCAGCTGGCCGCGCAGTTGGCAACCACCGACGACGCGACGGTCGGGCTCGGCGGCACGGGATTACAGGACACCACGCGGATCGCTGCTGGCGACCCCGATCTTTGGACCCAGATTCTGGCTGCGAACGCGGCTCACCTCGCCGTCGCACTCGCCAAGTTCTCGGCCGATGTCCAGGCGACCGTCGCCGATCTCGAACGCATAGCGGCCGGCGACGCCGCGGCGCTTGGCGCGGTGCAGGCCACGCTTCGCCGCGGTGCTGCCGGGCGAGCTCGGGTGCCGATCAAGCGAGGGCTGCCGGCGGCCGGGTTGGTCACCGTCCCGATCGTGGTGCGCGACGCCCCGGGCGAACTTGCCGCCGTGCTGCGCGCGCTTGGCGAGGCGGGGATCAACGTGGAGGACGTGCGGGTCGAGCATGACCCGGGCCGCGACCGAGGGTTGGTTGAGCTCGACGTCCGGGAGGACGTAGCGAGCGCGCTGGTGTCGTGCATGCAGGAAGCCGGCTGGGAAGTCTATTCGTAAACCGCTTAGACAATAAGTCGACACATCAATAAAGCGATCAATCGAGTACGCCGCTCCTTTCCTCGTGTGCGGAGGCCAAGCCAGCTGCCGGTACGATGACTGCGCGGTGCTGAGATTTGCGGCGCCCCACGGGCAGGCAATGAGTGGGAGAACAACGATGGCCGCCGACAAGGCGCCGTGGCACGACGCCGCTCATGGGGCCGACGACCCAGGTCGTTTTGTCGACTCGTCGACCGTGGTGGTAGCCATCGACGGCCCTTCTGGGGCTGGAAAATCGACCGTTGCTCGCGGCGTTGCTCGGGCGCTGGGGTACCGCTACCTCGACACCGGCGCAATGTACCGAGCCCTGACCTGGGCTGTCCTTGAGCGCGGGACCGATCCCGCTAACGAACCCGGCGTGGCCGGAGTATTGAGCGACTTCCGTGTTGAGGTGTCGACCGACCCTGACGACGTTGGGGTTGCCGTCGGCGGGCACGACGTCACCACGGCCATCCGAGGCCCAGCGGTAACGGCGTCCGTGAGCGCGGTGAGCGCGATTCCGCGCGTGCGCACGCAGCTGGTCGCGATGCAGCGTTCGATCATCGGGAGTGGCGGCATCGTCGTCGAGGGCCGCGATATCGGTACGGTTGTCTGCCCTGATGCCGACGTCAAGATCTTCCTGACGGCCAATCCTGCGGTCCGGGCAACGCGTCGCTTAGCCGAGGACGACGACTCCGAACTCAACGAGGATGCGGTCAAGGCCGACCTCGCTCGCCGCGACCGTCTCGATTCGAGCCGGGCTGTCTCACCGCTCGCCGCCGCGCTAGACGCGGTCCCAATCGACTCCACCTCAATGGATGTTGGTGCGGTGATCGCTGCGGTGCTCGACATCGTCGCGGCCCGCACCGAAGCCCCCTCGACGAAGCGATGAGCCGCGACCGATCGAGCGGCGACCCCGACTCGAACGCCAGCGGGTTGCCGGCCAGCGAGTCGACTGTCGAAGCCGCCGACGGAAGCTGGGAGTCGGACGACGAATGGCTGGCCCTGGCCGACCCTGAGTCAGGTGACGAGGACGCGAGCAGCGACTCTGCCGGTACCGACGCGGCCGGCAAACACGCAGAAGACGCTGACCTGCTCGACGCCAGGGCGAAACAGCCGCTCGTCGCGATCGTCGGCCGGCCCAACGTGGGCAAATCGACGCTGGTGAATCGGATTCTCGGGCGGCGGGAGGCCGTCGTCGAAGACGTGCCTGGCGTCACCCGCGACCGGGTCACCTACGAGGCTAACTGGCGCGGCCGCAGCTTCGTGCTCGTGGATACCGGCGGGTGGGAACCGGACGCGCTCGGTCTTCAGGCCGAGGTTTCCGCCCAAGCGGAGATCGGGGCGTTTGCTGCCGATGTCGTTGTGATGGTCGTCGACGCAACCGTCGGCGCTACCGACACCGATGAAGCGGTCGCCCGAGTGCTGCGCAAGGCGCGCAAGCCGGTGGTGCTGGTCGCTAACAAGGTCGATACCGCCAAGGGGGAGTCGGATGCCTCCGGGCTGTGGTCGCTCGGTTTGGGCGAGCCGCATGCGGTCAGTGCCTTGCACGGCCGCGGTTCGCGGTGACCTCCTCGACGCCATCTTTGCCGCGCTGCCTGAACCGCCCCCGGAGGAGGGCGAACAACGATCCGGCCCTCGTCGGGTCGCGTTGCTTGGTCGGCCGAACGTCGGAAAATCCAGCCTGCTCAACAAATTGTCGGGTGAAAACCGATCCGTTGTTGATTCGGTCGCCGGCACGACTCGTGACCCCGTTGACTCGCTTGTCACCCTTGCCGGGGTCACGTGGCGCTTCATCGACACCGCGGGAATTCGCCGCCGGGTACGCGAAGCAAGCGGCGCCGAGTACTACTCAAGCCTGCGGACGGCGACGGCGTTGCGCGAGGCCGAGGTTGCCGTCGTGTTACTCGATGCGAGCGAACCGCTTGCGGAGCAGGACCTGCGCATCATCGAGATGGTGGTGCAGGCCGGGCGTGCTTTGGTCCTGGCGTTCAACAAGTGGGACATTCTCGACGAGGATCGCCACGAGGTGCTGGAGAAGGAAATCGACAGGCAGTTGCACCACGTCAGCTGGGCACCCCGCGTCAACGTCTCGGCGAAGACAGGCCGATCCATCGAGAAGCTGACACCCGCGATCGAGACCGCCCTCGATGGCTGGGCGCAGCGAGTTTCGACAGCAAAGCTTAATGCGTGGCTCGGGGCATTGATCGCCGCGACCCCGCCGCCGGTTCGCGGTGGGCGCCAGCCGAAGGTGCTCTTCGCCACTCAGGCTGGAACCCAACCCCCGAGGTTCGTGCTGTTTGCGTCCGGGTTCCTGGAGGCGACCTACCGTCGCTTTCTCGAGCGGCGACTACGCGAAGACTTCGGCTTTCCGGGCACGCCCGTCGAGGTCGCTGTGCGGGTCAAGGAGTCGCGCAAGGGCGGCGCTCGGGGTGCCCGAAATCGTGGGTCGCGCGGCTCCTGAAGCCGGCGCGGGTCACCTGGCCGCAGGCCTCATTGTCAGCAGGCTGCAGCTCGCACTCTCGCGCGCGACAGCCCTCACGACGCCGTGCGATATCGTCGGGCAGCCCGGAAGATCGGGCGGCGGGATGTGGCGCAGCTTGGTAGCGCACTTGACTGGGGGTCAAGGGGCCGCAGGTTCAAATCCTGTCATCCCGACGCAAATGGTACGGATCGCGAGCCGGCGCCGAGTGGGTCAAGGTACCGGTCTCCTGTCTCCTACGATCCGATGTTGTGCCCGGTGCCGTTCCGATCATGCGACGAGCGACCGCGGCCGACGCGGCAGGCATCGCCGACCTCTGGTTGCGATCATGGGCGTTGGCCCTACCCACCGTGACCCGTGCGCATGACGACGACGACGTGCGGGCGTACACGCGTGACGTGCTGGTACCGGACCACGCAACCTGGGTAATGGTGCTCGAGCCGAGCAGTCCGGAAGCGGTCGTCGGCTTCATGGTCCTCGGCGATGGCTGGATCGAGCAGCTCTACCTCGAGCCGGAGCACGTCGGCCGGCGCCTCGGTGATCATTTTGTTGAATTGGCCAAAATTGAGTGCCCCCGCGGCCTGCAGTTGTGGACCTTTGCCGTGAACGCGGCCGCGCGGAGGTTCTACGCGCGACACGGATTCGTCGAAGTCGAGCAGACCGCCGGCGCTGGCAACGAAGAACGCGAGGCTGACGTGCGGCTGGTCTGGCGTCCGCCGACATAAGCTTGTTTGGGTGGTACCAGTCGGTGCGAAGATCCGACCTGGAGAGGAAACCCGGTGAAGCCCGAGCAGGTGCCGACAGATCGCGTGCTCACCGTGCCCAACGCGCTCAGCTTCCTGCGGCTGCTCGGCGTCCCACTCTTCTTGTGGCTTGCACTTGGGCCCAAAGCTGACGGCTGGGCCATCATCGTGTTGGCCATCAGTAGCTTCACCGATTGGCTCGACGGGAAACTGGCCCGGCTCTTGCACCAAACCAGCCGCCTGGGGCAGTTGCTCGACCCGGCAGCCGACCGGCTGTACATCCTCGCGACTGTTTTCGCGCTTTCGGTGCGGCACATCATGCCGTGGTGGCTGGCGATCGTGCTGGTCGCGCGAGACGTCGTCCTCGCTTTGTTCCTTCCCGTGTTGAAGCGGCACGGGTACGGCCCGCTGCCCGTGCACTATTTGGGCAAGGCGGCGACCTTCAATCTGCTCTACGCGCTGCCGCTGCTGCTTCTCGGCGATGGTCACGCCACCATCAACCACGTCGCGCGCATTGTCGGCTGGGCGTTCGCCATTTGGGGCACCGCGCTGTATTGGTGGGCGGGCGGCCTGTATGCGCTTCAAGTACGGCAACTCGTCCGAGCCGACGCCGTCGCGCCGATGGCGGAAGGGGCCCGACTATGACAGTGCCGGTGATGCCCGGGCGCGGCATGAAAGCGGTCGTTATGGCAGGCGGTGAGGGCACGCGGCTACGACCAATGACGGCCAACCAACCGAAGCCCCTGCTTCCCGTTGTCAACCGTCCGATCATGGAGCACGTACTTCGGCTGCTTCGTCGACACGGATTCACCGACACCGTCGTGACCGTTCAATTTCTCGCCTCGTTGATTCGCAACTATTTCGGCGACGGCGACGAACTCGGCATGAACTTGCAGTACGCCACCGAGGAGAAGCCGCTGGGCACCGCGGGGAGCGTCAAGAACGCGGAGGCGGAGCTTCGTGACAGTCGCTTCGTGGTGATCTCCGGCGACGCGCTCACAGATATCGACCTCACCGAGATGGCTCGGTTCCACCACGCCAATGGCGCGCTCGTCACGGTCGGGTTGAAGCGCGTGCCCAACCCGCTCGAGTTCGGCATCGTCAACATCGCCGACGACGGGCACATCGAACGGTTCCTCGAAAAACCTACGTGGGGACAGGTTTTTTCCGATACCGCGAATACGGGCGTCTACATGATGGAGCCCGAGATCTTCAAACATGTCGCCGCGGGCGAGTCGGTTGACTGGTCGAGCGATGTATTTCCCGCTCTGCTTGACATGGGCGCGCCTATCTTTGGCTACGTCGCTGACGCCTATTGGGAGGACGTCGGAACTCTCGACAGCCTGATCAAGGTGCAGGCCGATGTGCTCAATCGCCAAGTTGATGTTGACTTGGAGGGCTTCGAGATGATGCCGGGCGTTTGGGTCTGCGAGGGTGCGGAAGTCGACCCCGACGCCATCCTCAAGGGTCCCCTCTACATCGGTGACTACGCAAAGGTCGAAGCTGGCGCGGAGTTGCGCGAATACACGGTGCTCGGCAGCAATGTCGTCGTGAAGAGCGGCGCATTCCTCCATCGAGCAGTAGTGCACGACAACGTCTTCATCGGTCCGCAGGTCAGCCTGCGTGGCTGCATCATCGGTAAGAACACCGACATCATGCGGGCTGCTCGTATCGAAGAAGGCGCGATCATCGGCGACGAGTGCGTGGTCGAAGAAGAGGCCTATATTTCGGCCGGTGTAAAGGTGTATCCGTTCAAGACGATCGAGGCTGGCGCGCTGGTCAACACCAGCGTGATTTGGGAGTCGCGCGGACAGCGCAATCTCTTTGGGCCCCGTGGCGTCTCAGGCCTGGTGAACGTCGAAATTACGCCAGAACTCGCCGTCCGCTTGGCTTCTGCGTATGCGACCACCCTCAAGAAGGGTGACGTCGTCACAACGTCGCGCGACGTGTCACGTGCGGCGCGCGCGTTGAAACGTGCCGTGATCAGTGCGCTGACGGCGAGCGCTATCAACGTGCGCGACCTCGAGGCGGCGCCAGCGCCGGTCACGCGCTTCGAAATCGCGCACAGCGATGCTGCTGGCGGCATCATGATCCGGACGACGCCGGCTGACGCGCAGAGCGTCGACATCGTGTTTCTCGACGAACGCGGAGCAGATCTATCGCAGGCTGCCCAGCGCAAGCTCGAGCGGGTCTTTTCACGACAGGAGTTTCGCCGCGCGTTCCCCGGCGAGATCGCCGACCTGACGAATCCCTCGCGAACGCTCGAGGACTACTCACAAGAAGTGCTGCGGTGCATCGATACGACCGGCGTTCTTGACGCCGGCTTGAAAGTTGTCATCGACACGGCCGGTGGTACCTCGGCACTTGTGCTTCCCACGTTGCTCGGGCGCATCGGCATCGACGTGTTGACGGTGAACAACCGGCTCGACGAGTCGTCTCCGACCGAGACCATCGCCGAACACATGCGGGCGCTCGAACGACTAGGTGAACTGGTCGCCTCGTCACGCGCCGCGTTCGGAGTTCGCTTCGATCCGGTGGGGGAGCGCATCGCCCTGGTTGACGAACGCGGCGTGATCGTGCACGACGACCGAGCACTTCTGGTGCTGATGGACCTCGTTGCCGCCGAGCGGCACACAGGCAGCATCGCGCTCCCGATCACCACCACGCGCATCGCCGAGGACGTCGCGCGCTTCCACCATGTCACCGCTCGATGGGCACCTACCTCACCGGACGAGCTCACCAAGGCGGCCGGCGCACCTGACGTGATCTTCGCCGGCGACGGTAAAGGTGGCTTCCTCATCCCCGAGTTCAACACCGCGATCGACGGGATTGCCGCGTTCGTCCGGCTCGTCGGCCTGGTTGCGCGCACCAAGCTGACCTTGAGCCAGATCGATGCCCGTATTCCGCAGGCGCATGTGCTTCGGCGGTCGGTGCCGACACCGTGGGCCGCTAAGGGCAGCGTGATGCGGGCAGCAGTTCACGCCGCGGGCACTCGTGATATCGACACGACCGACGGGGTTCGAGTGGTCGAGCCCGATGGCCGTTGGGTGTTGGTGCTGCCCGATCCGGCGGAGGCAACGACACACTTGTGGGCCGAGGGTCCCGACGCCGACTCCGCGAACGAGCTGCTCGAAGAATGGGCCGCTGTCGTCGAGGGGGTCGGCGGCTGACGAGTACTCCGCCAGACGACACAACGCGCAACGAAACGTTGCGCCGCGAGACACCGCGACGGCCCGATGCCTCGATGTCGCTGCTCGTCGATGTCATGACCCACACCGTCGACCAGGGATACGAAGACGCTGCGCTGCGAAAGCGACGCGTGGCGGCGGCACGACTACGGGAGTCGCAAACAGTCCGTAATCCGACCGATCCACAAGCGGACCCTTCCGGCGGCGCCGCGCCGTCAGGCGGTGACATCGGCCCGTTTCGGTGGCCTGGTCGCGCGACTGTCCTGGCTGCCGTCGTCCTCGTAGTGGCCGGAGGCTTGTTTGCCACTGCCGCGGTCAAGACCCACGAGGGCGACGCGGCTGCCAAGCGCGACCGGCAGCGTCTCGTGCAACAGGTCGAACAACAACAGTCCGCGACCGATGCCTTGCAAAAGCAGGCCGATAGCCTCGGCACCCAGATCACCAACGCCCGCGACGGTGCACTCGCCGCGGCTGACCGCAGCGGCGCGCTACGCAACGAGCTGACCGAGCTCGGTGGCGTCGATGGCGCCGTCGCGGTCACCGGTACGGGCGTTCGGGTCGTGCTGGACGACGCTCCGTCGACGAGTGCCGCAGCGCGCGATGGGAGCGGCATAATTCTTGACAGTGACGTCCGCCGGGTCGTCAATGGCCTGTTCGCTGCGGGTGCGGAGGCCATCGCGGTGAACGGGCAAAGGCTCACCACTCAAACCGCGATCCGCGAAGCGGGCGGGGCCATCCTGGTGGACTACCGTCCGCTGTCACCGCCGTATTCGGTCGAGGCGATCGGACCACCGACACTGGGTGCCGCCTTCCAGGCGGGCGATGCCGGCCAGCTCTTCGTGACCGAACATCAGCTGTATGGCCTGGGCTACAGCGTGCAGGACCACGAACGCCTTACGCTTCCTGCGGCGGCCACACTGGTCGTGCATTACGCCAAGCCGTTGGACACTCCGTGATCGCAGCCCTCGCCCTCGCCGTAGGAGTCGTCCTCGGCGTAATTTTGCACCCGACTGTGCCGGTTGGGCTCCAGCCCTATCTGCCGATTGCCGTGGTTGCTGCGCTCGATGCGGTGTTCGGAGGCGTCCGGGCGATCCTTGACGGCATCTTCGACGACAAGGTTTTCGTCGTGTCGTTCATCGCCAATGTTCTTGTCGCTGCGCTCGTCGTGTTTCTCGGCGATCAGCTGGGTGTCGGTAGTCAGCTTTCGACCGGCGTGGTCGTCGTCCTTGGTATCAGAATCTTTTCGAACGCGGCCGCGATCAGACGCCATCTGTTCCGGGCATGACCGACGCTCCTCCGCCTGGTCTGGGCGCCGGAGACGACGCTCCGGTTCCCGATCCTGGCACCGACGACACCGCGCCGGGCGGCTTTCGGCTGCTGCTCAACGCCGCCCGGCCGCGCGCCAGTCGGCCGCAACTCATCGGAGCGTTGTTGTGCGGCCTACTCGGCTTCGGGCTAGCCACGCAGGTACACAGCACGTCGGGTGCAGGCTTCACGACCGCTCGCCAGTCGGACCTCGTCGACATCCTCGACAGCTTGTCGTCGCGGTCTGATCAGCTGCGCGCACAGATCGCCACGGAGCAGACTGCGCTGGCGAAATTGACCGGCGGCAACGACCAGACGCAGACAGCATTGGAAGAAGCACAACAACGCCTGGCGACACTGCAAATCCTTGCGGGGACGGCAGCGGCAACGGGTCCCGGGATCGATCTGCACATCACCGATCCGGCACACCATGTGACTGCCGACGTTCTGCTCGAGACGCTCGAAGAACTGCGCGATGCCGGGGCTGAGGCGGTGCAGATCACCGGCGACGCCGTCGCTCCGGCCGGAGGTATCAACTCGGGCGCACCGGCCTCGTCCCCGCCGGCGGGCGGTTCTGCGCCAGCGGCCGGTTCTGCGCCAGCGTCGGCTTCGCCGACCGCGTCCGGTGGATCCGTGCGGTTGGTCGCGAGCAGCGCCCTTGTTGATGCGCCCGGCAACAACGGTGTGTTGATCGACGGAGTCGAACTCACGGCGCCGTACGACATCGTGGCGATTGGAGATCCGCCCACGATGACGACGGCGATGGGCATCCCGGGTGGAGTGCTCGATACATTGACCCGCAAGGGCGGAAAGGGCACCGTCACCCAGCACGACGTCGTCCGCGTCACTGCGTTGCATGAGCTCACGGCGCCTCAGTACGCTCGGCCGGCGCCCTCGTCGTCGTCCGGGTGACGAGACACTGACGTCGTCCATCAAGGGTCGTTACATCAGAGGGTCGTTGCATCAGGAGGCGCGCATGATCCCCGAGGACCTGAAGTACACAGCCGAGCATGAGTGGGTGAAGGTCGTCGGCGACGGAGTGCGCATCGGCATTACCGACCATGCCCAGGAGGCCCTCGGCGACATCGTCTTCGTCACGCTGCCCGCGGTGGGCACGCATGTCGAAGCCGGCCAGTCGCTCGGCGAGGTTGAATCGACCAAGAGCGTCTCGGACATCTACGCTCCGCTCGCCGGCCAGGTCACCGCCCGCAATGACGTCCTCGACGCGCGGCCGGAGCTGGTCAACGCCGACGCCTACGGCGAGGGTTGGATCGTCGAGTTGCGGCCCTCAGACCCGGGCGCTGTCGAGGGATTGCTCGACGCGACGGCGTACGCCGCCCTGGTGACCAGTTGACTGACCAGTTGACCGCCGGGCCGCGCCCGCATAGGTTGCCCTGACCGTCAACCTCTACTTGACGGTAGCTACGAGTGCGCCAGCAACGACAGGTGCAGACCGACGACACAGTTGACCGACGACACAGTTGACCGACGACACAGAGGGGAGGGTCAGCCTCATGCCGACGATCTTCTGTACGCACTGCGGACACGAAAATCCGGACGACGCTCGGTTCTGCGCGAGCTGTGGGAATGCCCTCAACCGGCCTGGCACACCAGTCGCGCCCGAGCGCCCTTCCGACGCGACCAGCACGATCTCGATTTCCGGACTCGAGTCAATGGAGCCGTCGCCAGACGACGAGGGCTTGGCTGATCAGGCAGCGATCGAGGGCTTACCGCCCGGTGCGGGCCTGCTCGTCGTGCGGCGCGGACCCAACGCCGGAAGCCGATTCCTTCTCGACGCGGAAACGACCACCGCCGGTCGGCACCCCGAGAGCGACATCTTTCTCGACGACGTGACCGTGTCTCGTCGGCACGCGGAGTTCAAGCAGACGCCGGATGGCTTTGCCGTGCGCGACGTCGGCAGCCTCAACGGCACCTATGTCAATCGCGAACGCATCGACGAGACGTTGTTGCATGCAGGCGACGAGGTGCAAATCGGCAAGTTTCGATTGGTCTTCTTGAGCGGGCAGCGACCCGCCAGCCCCGACGAGTCGGACCAATGACTCAGCGACCCAGCGGAGTCATCGCAGTGGTGGAGTTGGCATGAGCGCGCGGTCGGCGTCGCGGGCGTCGCTGAGCATCGGTGAAGTGCTGACGCATCTGCGGCCCGACTTCCCCGATGTCACCATCTCCAAAATCCGGTTCCTCGAGTCTGAGGGGCTCGTTGGGCCCGAGCGGACGTCTGCGGGATATCGCAAGTTTTCGCACACGGATGTGCAGCGGTTGCGCTACGTGCTCACGGCGCAGCGTGATCACTACCTTCCGCTGCGAGTCATCAAAGATCATCTGGAAGCGCTGGACCGCGGTCTCGAGCCTCCAGACCACGCGAACGCCGGGCCGCGCGTGCCGATGGCGTTGGTCGGCGCCGACGGACTGCCGGGCCCGGAGGCATTCGGTCACGACTCGGGCGACGTGCGGCTGTCACGCAAGGAGCTGCTCGAGGCCGCCGAACTCGACGATGCCGCCCTCGACCAGCTTGAGCAGTACGGCCTCGTTGCCGTTCGGCCGGGCGGCAACTACTACGACGGCACGTCGTTGGTGATCGCGCGCACGGTTGCCGAGATGTCGCGCTTTGGCATCGAACCGCGGCACCTCCGGTCTTTCAAGGCTGCCGCCGATCGCGAGGTCGGGCTGGTTGAACAGGTGGTAACGCCGCTGGTGCGGCAGCGAAATCCAGAAGCGCGGGCTCGTGCGGAGGAGGTCGCCCGTGAGCTCGCCGCGCTCTCGGTTCGCTTGCATGCGTCACTGGTGAAAGCTGGATTGCGACCGGGATTGAGCCGTTAGCGCGGTGTACCGTGAAGGTGACCCGCGGAAGCTGGCGAGGACATCCCCGCACCGCAATCGCCGGAGCGAAGGACGGTCGCTGTGAACGAGCTTCAGGTGGTGGGCGTTCGGGTCGAGCTGCCGACTAATCAACCGATCGTGTTGCTCCGAGAAGTCGAGGGCGAGCGTTACCTTCCGATCTGGATCGGTGCGGTCGAGGCGACCGCGATCGCATTCGCCCAGCAGGGCGTGGTACCGCCCCGGCCGCTTACCCATGACCTCTTGCGCGATGTGCTGACCGCGCTCGGCGCCACCTTGCGGGCGGTGCGGATCACCGAGATGCGCGACAACGTCTTCTATGCCGAATTGGTGTTCGCCGACGGTCGCGAAGTAAGTGCTCGGCCGAGCGACGCCATCGCGCTTGCGCTTCGCACCGGGGCGGCAATCTTCGGCTCGGACGCGGTGCTCGAAGAGGCCGGCATCGAGATCGCCGACGAGCACGAGGCCGAAGACGAAGTCGAGCGGTTTCGCGAGTTCCTGGACACCATTTCGCCGGAGGATTTCGATACGACGCAAGGATGACCTCAGGCTCAACCACAGCTTGAGGGTTCGGTAGAGGTCGAGGTTGCAAAAGTCGGACGACGTCCGCGCGTCGCATTGACTCGTCTGTGGGGCGTCCCTAGCGTGGCACGACTAGCGAAGGAGAACGTCAGTGGCGAGCACAGGTGAGCCTCCGGTTTCTGGAGCGCCGATCGACGGACCAGCTCCGCGCGTGCCGCTGACGACCCGCTACTCCGCCTCGTCGCTTCAGGGCACGCTCTTTGCCGACGATTTGCCGGTACTCGATCACGGCGTCGGCTACCGCGGGCCGGTTGCGTGTTCGGCGGCCGGAATCACCTACCGCCAGCTCGACTACTGGGCGCGCACCGGATTGGTCGAACCGACGATTCGCGCGGCCGCCGGGTCGGGCTCCCAACGCCTGTACGGGTTCCGCGACATCCTGGTCTTGAAAGTCGTCAAGCGCCTCCTCGATACCGGTGTCTCGCTTCAGAACATCCGGGCGGCCGTCCAGCACCTGCGTGAGCGCGGCGTCGACGACCTTGCGCAGATCACCTTGATGAGCGACGGCGCGAGCGTCTACGAATGCACGTCCGCCGACGAAGTGATTGACCTCGTGCAGGGCGGGCAGGGCGTCTTCGGCATCGCCGTCGGCCGCGTCGTCCGGGAAGTCGAAGGTTCTCTTGCTGCGCTGCCGAGCGAACGGCCACTGGGCGACGACGACGCGACGCAGACCGCCGACGGCGACGACGAATTGGCGCGTCGGCGCGCCCTACGCATCAGTTAGCACCAACCGCGCCGCCAGATCACCCGGCCGCTGCTAGCCTGGGCATTGCCAACGACCCTGTGCGGGAGAGCGCTCACGCAGCCAGCGTGAACCGCCGAAGGAGCAACCTCCCCGGAATCTCTCAGGCCAAGCGACCGCGCGGGCGAGGCAACTCTGGAAAGAACGCGCCACTGGGCGCGTCGCCGACGGTGCAAACCGGTGTTCGTGCCGGTGAAGCTCTCAGGTGCCGATGACAGAGGGGAGCCTGTTTCTCCCTGCGCTCCGGAGGCCCTGATGAGTACGCATGTGTCGCCCGTTCCCGCCTCTTTGCGTGAGCTCGAACGCGCGCGCGGCTTCTCCGAGCGGCACATCGGCCCCGACGCCGACGACCAGGCCAAGATGCTTGCCGTCGTGGGGTACGGATCGCTCGCCGAACTCATCGAGCAAGCAGTGCCGGCCAGCATTCGAGACGAGGCCAACCGTGAATCGGTGATCCCGCCGGCTGCTACCGAGGTCGAGGTGCTGGCAGAACTGCGGGCACTCGCCGCACAAAACCAGGTACTCGTCTCGATGATCGGACTCGGTTACTACGGTACCCACACGCCCGCAGTCATTCGACGCAACGTGCTCGAGAGTCCGGCCTGGTACACGGCATATACGCCCTACCAGCCGGAGATTTCGCAGGGCCGCCTCGAAGCACTGCTGAACTTCCAGACCATGGTCAGCGACCTGACCGGCTTGCCCGTCGCCGGCGCTTCACTGCTCGATGAATCCACCGCCGCCGCCGAAGGCATGGCGCTCTGTCGTCGCACCAGCACGTCGAAGAGCCAACGGTTCTACGTCGACGCTGATGTGTTTCCGCAGACGATCGCCGTCGTACGCACGCGCGCGTTGCCGCTTGGACTCGACGTCGTGGTGGCTGACCTCACCAACGGCCTGCCGGACGACGATTGCTTCGGCGTCCTGGTGCAAGACCCAGGCACGAGTGGCCGATTGAGAGATCACACGGCGCTGGCCGACCAAGCACATGCTTGTGGCGCCCTCGTGGTCGCCGCGACCGACTTGCTGGCACTGACGATCACCCGGCCGCCGTCCGAATGGGGTGCCGACGTCGCGGTTGGTTCGAGTCAACGTTTCGGTGTGCCGTTGTGGTTTGGCGGTCCGCACGCAGGATTCATGGCCGTGCGCGAATCCCTCGCGCGATCGCTTCCTGGTCGTCTCGTTGGAGTGTCGGTCGACGCTGACGGTCGGTCGGCGTACCGGCTGGCTCTGCAAACCCGCGAGCAACACATTCGTCGGGAGAAGGCGACGAGCAACATCTGCACAGCGCAGGTCTTACTCGCCGTCACCGCTGGGATGTATGCGGTTTATCACGGCGCCGAAGGTCTCACACTGATCGCGCGGCGCGTGCAGCGCTTCGCTTCGGTATTGGCGGAAGGCCTGCGCCAAGGCGGCGTCGAGGTCGTCGAGGGCGCCCGCTTCGACACGGTGTGCGCACGAGTTGTCGGCCGCGGCTCCGCGATCGTGCAGGCCGCACGCGAGCTCGGAGTCAATGTTCGCCTCGTCGACGCCGACACGGTTGCCGTCAGTTGTGATGAGACAACGACGCGGGCACACCTGGGTGCGGTCTGGAACGCCTTCAACGTCGTGGCAAACGTTGACGACATCGATGCAGTGGCCGCCGACGACCACCCCGAGGTGCTGCGTCGCACCTCGCCGTTTCTCACGCACGACATCTTTCGCCGCCACCGGTCCGAGACATCGATGTTGCGCTACCTGCGCAGCTTGGCCGACAAAGACGTGGCCCTCGACCGATCGATGATCCCGCTCGGATCGTGCACGATGAAACTGAACGCCACCACCGAGATGGAAGCGATTAGCTGGCCCGAATTCGCGAACATGCATCCGTTCGCGCCGCTCGATCAGGCCGCCGGTTACGTCACCTTGGTGCGCCAACTCGAAGCATGGTTGGCCGACATCACCGGGTACGACGCGGTGTCGCTTCAACCCAATGCTGGGTCTCAAGGCGAGTTCGCCGGCCTGCTGGCGATCAGGGCGTTTCACGATGCCGCGGGCCAGTCGATGCGCGACGTCTGCCTCATTCCGTCGTCGGCGCACGGCACCAACGCGGCGAGTGCGGCCATGGCGGGCCTACGCGTCGTCGTCGTCGCCTGTGATGACATGGGCAACATCGACATGGCCGATCTCGGTGCGAAACTGGATGCACACGGCGATCGCGTGGCCGCGATCATGATGACGTACCCGTCAACTCATGGCGTGTTCGAAGCAACCGTCTCGCAGGCGTGTGCGGCCGTGCACGACGCCGGCGGACAGGTCTACGTCGACGGCGCCAACCTGAACGCGCTCGTGGGGTTGGCTCGGCCTGGTCGGTTCGGCGCCGACGTATCGCATCTGAATCTGCACAAGACGTTCTGCATTCCGCACGGCGGCGGCGGGCCGGGCGTCGGGCCGGTAGCTGTGCGTTCGCACTTGGCTCCCTACCTGCCCAACCATCCGCTCTCGCCGGCGGCTGGGCCGGCGTCCGGCCCTGGTCCGATCTCGGGTGCGCCGTTCGGCTCGGCCGGCGTGTTGCCCATCCCGTGGGCGTACATCCGGTTGATGGGGCTCGACGGTTTGACCCGCGCCACCGAGGTCGCGATTCTCTCTGCGAACTACCTTGCTCGGCGGCTCGCACCGTTGTACCCGGTGCTGTACACCGGCGGCGGCGGACTCGTGGCGCACGAATGCATCATCGATCTGCGACCGCTGACGAAGGCAAGTGGCATCACGGTCGACGATGTCGCCAAACGACTTGTTGACTACGGGTTTCACGCCCCGACAATGTCTTTCCCGGTGGCCGGCACGTTGATGATCGAGCCCACGGAGTCAGAAGGTCTCGCCGAGCTGGACCGCTTCATCGAAGCGATGGCCTCGATCCGCGGCGAGATCGCAAAGGTCGCAGCCGGCGAGTGGGATCACGACGACAACCCGTTGCGGCACGCACCACATACCGCCGAGACAACGACGGGCGAGTGGTCGCACCCCTACAGCCGTGAGCTCGCGGCCTATCCGGTGAGCTCCGTACGCGCGAACAAATACTGGCCACCGGTCGCGCGAATCGACGGAGTATTCGGCGATCGCAATCTCGTCTGCAACTGCCCACCGCTGTCTGCCTACGACTCGTAGATACGGCAGGTCGCACGTCAGGTGCGGCCGTCGCGCTGTTGGGCATCGTGTAGTTCGACGGCTGGCATCCAATTCGCGTGCTGCACGGGGAATCCGGCCGCAGCAGCTGCATCGATGACAGCGCGATCATCGTCGATGAAGAGCGCGATCGGCGACTCTCGACTCAAGCGGCGCAACTCGCGAACCTTCACGACGGAGCCTGGCCGACGATCAGCTGCGGTTCGCATCAGCAGGTCGCCTGGCGGGAGCGCAAAGCGGTCGAGCCACGCCTGGGTCGCCGCCCGACAGCGCTCCGGCCGACCCGTGAGGTAGACGATGCGATGAGTCTGCGCGGCTTCGCGCGCGAACTGCGCCCCGGCTTCGAGCACCACGTCAGCCGGTGCAGCCGCAAAGAAGGCGTCCCAATCTTTCGGCCGCCGCGCAAGGTGATGCAAGCGGTGACCGACGTCGGCGAGCACGCCGTCGATGTCGAAGACAACCGCAGCTTGGATCGGCGTCATGGCCAAAGACTAGAGAAGCGTGAGCTGACTACCGGACGCCGGTTGGGCCGGCGTTGGCGGACGAGTGCGCCGCTGCGCGGCGTACGGTCGGCGCCCTCGGGCGTCCCGATACCAGCGGCCAGCGCGAGGTCGCGAACCTGTCCGCGGATGTCGTCCTGGTAGCTCTTCGGCGCATACGACGAGCGCGCGTACATCGACCGATAAGTGGAAGAGAGCTCGGGATGGGCAGCGTCGAGCCATTGCATGAACCACTCGCGGGCGCCCGGTCGCAAATGCAGCACGATCGGACTGACGAAGCTCGCGCCGGACTCGGCGATTGCGGTCACGGTGGCGGCAAGTTGGGCGGGGGAGTCGGTCAAGTGGGGCAGGATCGGCGCCATCAAGACGCCACACCGGATGCCATTGGCGTTGAGCTCGCGACACACTCGAAGGCGGGTGCGCGGGCTGGGTGTACCCGGTTCGATGTCGCGCCACAAGGATGCATCGACAAACCCCACCGAGACCGCCGTCGAGACGTCGGTGACCTGCGCGGCGCGCTGTAAGAGCGGGAGGTCGCGCAGGATCAAGGCGCCCTTCGTGAGGATCGAGAACGGATTTGCCGCCTCGGTGAGCGCGGTGAGGATGCCCGGCATGAGGCGGTAGCGGCCTTCGGCTCGTTGATAGCAATCGACGTTCGTGCCCATCGCTACGGCTTCGCCGCGCCAGGCCGCGCGCGCCAGCTCTTTGCGAAGCAGAGCGGCTGCGTTCACTTTCACGACGACCTTGGTATCGAAGTCGAGGCCCGCGCCGAGCTCGAGATAGGTGTGTGTATTGCGCGCGAAGCAGTATCGACACGCGTGCGAGCACCCGCGGTAGGGGTTGATCGTCCAGGAGAACGGCAGCGCGGCGGCCGCAGGTACGGCGTTCAGGATCGACTTCGCATGCACTTCGAAGAATGTCATCCCGGCGAACTGGGGCGAGTCGAATGTGCGAACCACGGCGGGCTTGGCGAACAGGGCGTCACCCGTGCCAGCTGGCGCGTTCGCGGCGAGCGACTCCCAGCGCATATGGGCTCCTCTTCCCGACTCAACGTTCACTAGAACATATGTTCGAACCTGGTCGAAAGCAAGCGCATCGAGCGCATGGAATGAACCGACGACGACTCCCGATTCGAACAGCTTCGATGCCTGAGAGCCGGCCAAGAATTCGACGAGGAGAGTGAGCCGCTTGTCGACCATGACCAGCTCGCTGTCGGTTGCCCTCGTCAAGGCCGGCGAACGGCCCGTCCGTCCGCAGCGGCAGCCGGGATGTGTGAGACTCGGCGCTGTGGCAGAGGGCCCGCGCGGGACGTCGTACAACTCGTACGACGATCTCCTCTTGGGTGAACTCATTGGCCGACGCGACCCCGCGGCGCTCGAGGAGCTGTATGACCGGCACGGGGGAGCGGTCTACGGCCTAGCGCGACGAGTGGTCGCAGACGATCAACTCGCGCACGACGTCGTCCAAGAGGTGTTCTTGGCGATTTGGCGGGGGGCTGCAACCTACGACGGGTCGCGCGGGTCATTGAGCACTTGGCTGTTCGCCCTGACGCACCACAAGTCGGTCGACGCAGTTCGGCGATCACAGCGGCACAGCGGGCGTCGCGCACCGGAGGAAGCACTGACGACGCAGGCCGATCCGGCCCAGGCCGTCGACGAGCAGGCCATTGCGGCTGTGCGGGGCGACGAAGTTCGGGCCGCCCTGGCCGCGTTGCCGGAGCCGCAGCGACGGGCATTGACCCTGGCGTATTTCGGCGGGTACTCCCAGGCCGAGATCGCCCAGCTGACCGGCACACCGCTGGGCACGGTGAAAACCCGAACCCTCGCGGCGCTGCGCCGCTTGCGCGCGGCGCTCGACGACGCGAACCCACGGGCGAGTGTTGCCGAAAGGGAGGGAACGTGACCGCAGTGCCTCCCGACGACCACGACGTGTGGGCAGAACTTGCCGCCGGCCATGCGCTCTCGGCGCTCGACGACACCGACGAGGCCGGTTATCTCGAACATGCCGCAACATGTTCGACCTGTCGCGACCTCGAACGCGATCTCAGTGACGTGATGGCGGAGCTGGCTCATGTCGTCCCGGCCGTGGCGCCGCCGGCGTCGCTCAAGGCCTCGATCATGCGATCGATCGACGAAGAAGTATCGCGAACGAACCCCGTCATTGCCATTGCCGGACGCCGACCAAAGCGGTCCGCGACCCCTGATCGCTCTGCGCTGGGTGCGGTTACTCGGTCACGCGTGCTCGGCGTGCCACTGTGGGTGGCCAGTGTTGCCGCGGCGGTGATTGCGGTGGGGCTCATCGCGGTTTGGGTTATCCCGGGGAGCAAAGGGGAGTCGATCGCCGCGCGATGCGCCGCAGTGAACTGTCCCGTCATCAGCCTCACCGACGCTGGGCAATCCGTCGCGACCGTCATGGTGCTCGATGACGTTGCCTATCTCGACCCGCACGGGCTCCCCGCGACACCGACCGGTGACGAGTACGTTTTATGGTCGGTGCCGCAAAACGGCCCGCCGACACCCATCGCCGGCATCAGCACCGATCCGCGCTCGGGCCCGGTCAAAGTTGGCGGATTCACGGCACCGATTTCGACCGTGACTGGATTCGCAGTCAGCAAAGAGCACGGCACCAGCCTGCCGTCGGTGCCGAGCCTGCCGCTTTTGGCACAGGGAATCAGGGCCTGACGCGGCCGTACTTCTGCGGCGGCCTACAACACACCGAACGCGATCAGCACGCCGACCACGACCAGAACCGCGCCACCGACGAACTCGCTCGATTCGCCGAAACGCGAGCCTACCCGGCGTCCGATCTCGAGGCCGACGAGACTCAGGCCGACGCTGACGACGCCGAAGGTGGCGAGGGCCGCGATCAACGGGACCGCGATAGCGCCGAGACCGAAGCCAACGATGAGGTTGTCGATGGACAGTGCGAACGCTGTCAGCGTGAACCGGCCCCAGCGCAGTTTCGGTGTCGTCGTCAGCTGTCGGCTGGTCACTGCGAATAGCGCTGAGGACCGCCCAGACGCCGGCGGCGACGAGGAGCGCGCCGCCGTAGTACCGCGTGTGCCGCCGATGAGTAGCGAAACGTGCCGCCCCAGGGCGAGACCGGCGAGGGGCATTGCCGCTTCGAAGGTGCCGAAGACAACCGCGATGCGCACGCGATCGCGGGCGTCGACACCTGATAAACCCGATCGCGATCGCCGCGGCAAGATTGTCGAGACCGACGGCGCCGGCCGCGAGTATAAGCGCGACCACGGCCACGGCGGCAGTTTAGTCTCGGGATCGGGCAGAATCGGCGCACCCGACGATTGGCTCGGGGCGCTGCTCACGTGATGTCGAACTGGTTGTCGCCCGTTCGTCGGATACATCGTCGGACCCACCAGGGTCGGACCAATAAAGGATGTCGGACCACTCGAGGATGTCCGAGTCCCATCGAGCACGGAGGAACCCATGGCGCAGTATCTGATCCTTATCTACGAGTCCGAAGAGGCGTACCTCGGCGCGACGCCAGAGGTACTAAGAGATGTCGCGGCCGCACACGACCCGATTCGCCGAGCAGATACCCACCCTTGGAGCAACGATGCTCGGCGGCAACGCTTTGCAGCCAACCGCGACCGCGACGTCGGTGCGCGATGACATCGTCACCGACGGACCGTTTGTCGAGACGAAGGAAGCGCTCGGCGGCTACTACCTGATCGAGGCGGCAGATCTCGATCAGGCGCTCGCCGTTGCGAAGCTTTGCCCTGCGCGCTTCGGCGGCGTCGAAGTTCGCCCGGTCTGGGACATTGCGGCGGGGTGAACGACGAGTTTGACGACGCGAGCCGCGCAGTAGTTGATGCCCATCAACGCGAGTGGGCGTTCGTGCTCGCCGCGACGGTTCGCGTCGCCGGCGACATCGATCTCGCCGAAGAGTGTGTCCAAGACGCCTACGTTGCAGCACTAGATGCGTGGCGACGCAACGGTGTGCCGCGCAACCCGGCGGCGTGGCTCACGACCACAGCGCGCAACCGCGCTCTGGACGCACATCGTCGCAACGCGGTGTTGCGCCGCAAGCTGCCACAGCTCGCGGACCAAACCGAGGACACGCCACCCGAGTTCGTTCAAATAGAGGATGACATCGACACCATCGAAGACGACCGGCTGCGGCTCGTCTTCACATGCTGTCACCCAGCGCTCGGTCGCGAAGCCCAGGTGGCTCTGACTTTGCGGCTGATTTGCGGCCTGACGACTGCCGAGATCGCACAGGCGTTCTTGGTGCCAGAGCCGACGATGGCGGCCCGCGTCACTCGGGCGAAGAAGAAGATCAGCACAGCGAAGATTCCTTACCGGGTACCTGAAATCGCGGAGTTGCCTGATCGCCTCGATGCCGTGCTCACCGTCGTCCATCTGTTGTTTACGACCGGCCACACGGCACCTGCGGGTGCACAGCTGGTCCGCGTCGATTTGGTCGCGATGGCAACCTCGCTTGCGCGCATGCTGCACGCGCTCATGCCCGACGAGCGCGAGGTATGCGGATTGCTCGGCTTGATTCTGCTGACCGATGCGCGACGCGACACTCGCGTCGCGCTCGATGGACGGCTGCTTCTGCTCGAAGAACAAGACCGATCCCGCTGGAACCGAGAACTGATCGACGAGGGATCGGCTCTCGTCGTGCGAGCGCTGAGTGGAGGAGCGGTCGGCCGATTTGCCATCCAGGCCGCAATTGCTGCGGTACACGCGGAAGCGCCGTCATATGCCGAGACCGACTGGGTCACAGCTGCTCGGTCTCTACGACACGTTGCTCCGCATCTGGCCTTCGCCCGTCGTCGCGCTCAACCGATGCGTGGCAGTACTGATGGTGCACGGACCCGCGGTCGCTTTGGCCGAGGTCGATCGACCTCGAGGCGTCAGGACAGCTGGCCGGCTATCGGTATTTACCGTCGACGCGGGCCGACTTGCTACGACGGTTGGACCGCTTCAGTGACGCCGCGGCCGCCTACGGACAAGCGATAGCGCTCACCGACAACGAAGCCGAACGTCGATTCTTGGCGGACCGGCTGGCCGACGCCGCACACCGTGCCTTGGCAGAAGACCAGAGCGGCTCGAAGAACCAGTCGAGGGGACGATCGATCGAGCCGGATTGACATAATGTCTCTTATCGGCACTTGCTCGGTACGACTGGGCAGTCGTAGCGAGCTCAACTGAGGTGATCCTCTTCGTGCACGTCCCCGCGGAACAGCAGCCGTACCGACTGGAACAGTCCGACGTCCTCGAAGCCGACGAGCTCCCACGCGCGAGATACTCCGACGGCCAACGACGCCACCATGACTCCGGCAATGCCACCGAGCGCACCGTTCTCGCCAGGGTGCAGCAAAGCGCGGGCGCCGAACCATAGCTGGAAGCCGAACAGCACCAGCAGACCGAGCACGAAACCCCATCGACCAGGGCGGCTATCGGCACGGCGGCTAAAGAGCAATCGCGCACTCCCAAGGGTGAACAGCACCCCCAACGCGCCGATGATCGTGGCGGGGTAGCCGGGATTGGTGTCCGGGATCAACGCGATCATCGAGGTCGTCAGCACATTGCTGAACGCGGTCAGGGACGCCGCTGCCCTACGTCCGCTGCGCTTACGCTGTGCCCGGTTTTCGACACGCGTTGCCGCGACCGTCACCGCGACGAACAGCAGGCCGATCAAGGCCGCCGCGGCCGAAGCGGCGGCGACGTAGAACTCGGTGTATGAATCGGAGGTCATCGCCTCTCCCTACCCGCGGCGAGGCGTCATGACATCTCACATGCTATGCCTCGGGAAGCGCAGCGAAATCGCGCTTGGCCTTGCGGTACCAACCCATCCCGGCGATCGGGTTCTTCCACCGGCCTTTCATTTCGGTCAGCGCACGCTGGTGCGTCGCGTCACCGCCCGCGACCATGTCTTTCAGGTGCTGGTCCTGGGCCTTGATGACCTCGTTCGCATTGTCGCCGTGCAGCACCAGTTCGCAGGGCCCGCCAAGTTCCTTGCATGTCATCGATTTCATGACGCCTCGCTTGCCAGCTGCTTGATACGCACCATGTTGCCGGCTGGATCGCGAAAAGCGCAGTCACGAACGCCGTACGGCTGGTCGGTTGGCTCCTGGACGACCTCGGCGCCGGTCGCCTGTACCCGGTCGAAGGTGTCATCGAGGTCAGGGGTGGCCAGGAGGATCACGCCGTAGCTGCCCTTGGCCATCATTTCGCTGACCGTCCGGCGCTCGTCGTCGGTGAGCCCTGGGGTCGCGCTCGGTGGATACAGAACGACGGACGCGGTGCCGGGCCGGCCGGCGGGGCCGACAGTGATCCAGCGCATCTTGTCTCGGCCGACATCGAGTCGGACTTCGAAGCCAAGAGCGTCGCGGTAGAAGGCCAATGAGGCCTCCGGGTCTTCGTGCGGGAGCATGCTCGAATCAATAGTGATGTCCATAGCGTCAGACTAGTTTTGCCTTCGCAGCCTGCGCTTCTCGATTCCTGATCGGTCTGGTCACTTGTTTAGCGACGCAGGGCGGGATCTCAGGTGTCGCCGGCGACGATTGCGCGCGATACGTGCTGGGTGGCACACCGACCAGCTCGGTGAATCGGGTACTGAAAGTGCCCAGAGACGAGCAGCCGACCGCGAAACACACGTCGGTGACGCTCAGATCGCCGCGCCGAAGCAGCGCCATCGCTCGCTCGATTCGGCGGGTCATCAGGTATGCGTACGGCGACTCGCCGTACGCGCGGCGAAACTCGCGGCTGAGGTGCCCTGCCGACATGTGTGCGCCGCGGGCCAGCGCTTCGACGTCCAATGGCTGGGCGTACTCGCGATCGATCCGGTCGCGCACGCGGCGCAGCACGGCGAGGTCGCGAAGCTCCTGCGCGGCTGACGGTCGGTTCGTCATCTCCCCCATCGTGCCATGAGGCATCTCACGACGAGAGGCGTGGCGACGAGTTGCACGATCGTCGTGGGCAGCAATGGCGCGCCATCGCCCGACCCGTTGCTGTTGTCGGATCCCGCGGCGGCGATCTTCTGCACCACGTCAAGCCCGCTCATGATCGTGGCGAACGGCGTGTAGTTCGGCGCGAGTCTCGTATCGGCATACACGAGGAAGAACTGGCTGCCGTTGGTGCCTGGCCCGGCGTTCGCCATCGCGACGGTTCCGGCCGGATACGTCGCCCCCTTGAGGTTCTCATCCGCGAACTTGTAGCCAGGGCCGCCCGCGCCCGTGCCAGTGGGGTCACCGCATTGCAAAACAAAGATGCCGGACGTCGTGAGGCGATGGCATGACGTCGAGTCGAAGTAGTGCTTGCTGGCGAGAAACACGAACGAGTTGACCGTGCATGGTGCCGCGGCCGTATTCAGCCGCAGCGTGACGACTCCATGATTCGTCGTCAACGTCGCCATGCTGGGGCGCCGGCGATGCGATCGCGTTCGGCGGGATGCCGACGTTCTTAGCGGCCGCCTGCGCCGTCTTCGCATAGTGGCATTGCCCCGACGCGGTGGACGTGGACGCGGAACTGGTCGACGCCGACTTGGTCGCGCACGCCGTCGGCTGGCAAAAATCGCCAGCGCGAGCATGACGACGCGACCGGCACCGCTCACGCATCGCGCCGCTCGAACAACGCCCACGAGACCGCCAGCACGATCGCCAGAAATGCAGCGAAGATGAAGAATCCGGCCCACGGTCCGGGCACCTCGTTGCAAACCCGCCGCCACCGCCTGTGTCGGCCGGGCCGTAGCGGAAGACCTGCGCGCCCGACGAGAACGGCATCAGTTTCGCGAGTCCGCGGATGCCGTGAAAAACATGCAGGCCGAGCAAACCCCGTATGACATTCTCGGCCACGAGTGGCAACACGATCACGATCACAATCGCGGCGGGGATGTTGCGGAACAACGCAGCGAGCGCGAGACCAACGAGCGCGAACACCGTCGTGTACAGCACGCTGCCGATCCACACCCGCGCCATCGGCCCGGGGAACAGGCCGAGCCGCGACAGGCGATGGCCAAGGATCATCAGCGACACCGCGTACCGCAACAGTTCGCACAGCACGGTGATCACGAGTACGTAGCCGGAAACGACGAGGACCTTCGCGCTCATCAGCGTCGACCGTCTCGGCAGCGCGCTGAGGGTTGGCCGAATCGTGCCGTAGCGATACTCGTGGCCGGTCGCGAAGATGGCGAGGATCGACAACAAGATCGCGAGAAGGAACACACCGCCGCCGCCGGCTGTGACGACGTCGTGGTAGTCGGTAAGCGTGGCATTTCCCTTGACTGACAGGGCGGGCAAACCGAGAAGCCCGGCCATCACGAGCCCGATCGCGGTCAACCACCAGGTCGATCGCAATGTGCGCAATCGCACGACCTCGAAACGCAGCGCGTCTTTCATGCCGCGCCGCCCGTCCCGAAGTCCTGCGAGCCTGCGGTGGCTTCGAGAAACGCCTCTTCGAGCGTCGCGACCTTGGTGGTGAGCTCGTGCAGCAGCACGCGTTCGACGAACGCCAACTCACCGACCTCTTCTTGAGTCACGCCAGTCAGTGACAGAGCCGCCCTGCGCATCGATAGTGACGATCGCACCGCGTGCCCTGAGGAGTTCAGCCAATCGCTCGCCGTCGGGGGTCCGCACAATGACGCTGGTGTGCGACGACTGGGCGACGAAGTCGGCGATCGGCGTATCGGCGAGCAGACGGCCTTGGCCGATGACGATCACGTGATCGGCCATCAGCTCGATCTCGGCCAACAGGTGACTCGAGGCGAACACGGTGCGGCCCCCGGCCGCGTACGCCTTGAGGAAGTCGCGCAACCACTGATGCCCTGCGGGTCGAGTCCGTTGGCGGGCTCATCCAGCAGCAGGAATTCGGGTTCGCCGAGCAGGGCGGCCGCGAGCCCGAGTCGCTGCCCCATGCCGAGGGAGAAGGTCTTCGGTTTCTTCCGCGCGACCGAATCGAGCCCGACAAGAGTCAGTACCTCGTCGGCTCGCTTAGGCGGGATCGCGTTAGCCGCAGCCAGCATCAACAGATGGTTGCGGGCAGTGCGGGTGGGATGAAACGCCTTCGCTTCAAGAAGGACGCCGACCCGGCGCATCGGCCGCTCGATTTCGCGAAACCGCTGGCCGCTGAACGTGGTGACGCCGGCGCCGTGGTCGAGACCGACCATCAGTCGCATGGTCGTCGACTTCCCCGCACCGTTGGGCCCGAGGAAACCGGTGACCACACCTGGGCGGACGTTGAACGAGAGATCGTCAACTGCGCGACGCGAACCGAATCGTTTCGCCAACCCGACTGCTTCGATCACCGTGGTTTCTCCCTTGCCGTGCGCTCGGGGAAACGTCGCCCGGAACGCGAAGTCTAGAGGTCGGGAGGTCGCCAATCGGCAATACTGCCGGTATGTCGCCCTCGGACTCACGCTCGCCGCAGGAGACCGACCGACGGACGTTCGCCACCGTCGCCAACTCCACGACCGGGCATCTGATGGTCGGCGCCGGGGCCGGCGCCGTCGGCGCGGTCGTCATGGGATTGGTGGCCGGCTGGAAGTTCGCGGCGATCGTCGGCTGGGACGTCATGGCGTTCGTCGTCGTCGTCTCCACCTTGCTGGTGACCTGGCGTCGTGATGCGGCCGCCACAGCGGATCTCGCCGCGCGTGAAGACCCGGCCCGACCGGTCGCAGATCTGCTGCTGATCGGTGCCAGTGTGGCGAGTCTGGTCGGCGTCGGCTTCATCGTGGTGGCTGGTGGCAACAGCAAGGGCGTCGGCAAAGGGTTGCTGGTGGCATTCGCCATCGTCACCGTCGTCGTGTCATGGGCGGTCGTGCACATGACCTACACCCTTCGCTACGCGCGCCTGTTCTATGGCGGCACAGCAGGGCGGCCTCGACTTCCATCAGCGGCGCCGGCGAACTGCCGCAGTACTGCGACTTCGCCTATCTCGCATTCACCGTCGGCATGACATTCCAAGTTTCCGACACCGAGGTCAACGCGACGGCTGATGCGCGCGACCGTGCTTCGTCAGGCGCTGCTGTCGTACCTGTTTGGCGTCGTCATCATCGCCATCATGATCAACCTGGTTGCCGGCCTCGCCAAGTAGTCAGCGTGCGGCGCTGTGTTCTACGCAGCCACGCGTTGCGACATTCGCTTCGATCGCCGCGCGCACCCACGGCGCCAATCCTGGCGCGATCGCCTCGTATGTTGCGGTGAAGCGCGGATCGCTGACGAACATCTCACCGAGCTGGCAATGCATCTGCGGTGACAGGTCGTAGAACCATCGCGTCACGTACGCGCGATGGGCCTCGACGGCGTCCATCGCCTCGGTCGTCTCGGCGGCGGCGCCCGACCGGAAGACGGCGCCGAGATGCTGCTGTATCTCGTCGCCTTCGGACTTGATCTGTGCCCATTGCGTCTTGCCGTACGTCGACGTGCGTCGACGCGACTGCTGGTACTGCGCAGTGTCGCCCCACCGCGTCGCCGCTTCGTCGTCGTAGACCGTGGGTCGAGTCGAGCCGAAAACCTCGAAGATCTCCTCGGGCGTGAGGTCGATGCCGGCCATTGAGGCCTCCAATGCGTGGGTGATGTTCGCGGCCGTTCTTGTCAGCCGGTCGATTCGTTCGGTGAGCAGGACGTGTTGGCGGCGAAGGTGCTCGGCCAAATCGATCGGTCGGTCGGCATTCGCTCGAGCAGCTCGGCGATCTCCGGTAGCGCGAATCCGAGCTCGCGGTAGGTGAGGATCCGGTGCAGCCGCTCGAGGTCCGCCAGCGAATATTGGCGGTACCCGGCCGCCGTCCGCGCTCTGGGCTTGAGCAACCCGATCTCGTCGTAGTGATGCAACGCCCGCACCGTGACGCCGGTCAGCCGTGCCACCGCGCCAACCGAGTAGTCCATCGTGTTCACCTCCGCAGTTCGACGGTAGGCGCTCACGCAGCGTGAGGGTCAAGGCCTCGTACCGAGGACGGCGATCATAGCTGGTTACGCGACGTGAGAACGCCATCCGATGGCCAGCGGACTGCGCCGGATTGATCGAGCTCTCGGCGGGGAATCCTGTCAGCGGCTCGGGCGTTGGCGCTAGTGAAGCAACCGAGTCGCCAGACGTGTGGTGCGTCGTCAGGCGACAAGAGGCGACAAGTAGCGATGTCGGGAGGTTCACATGGCCGAACGAGCGCTTCGTGGCAGCCGGCTCGGCGCCGTCAGCTACGAGAACGATTACGCCGGCGACGTCGCCGAGCGCCAAGTGGTGTCGTACTCCTGCCCGCAACGGGCACGTCATTGCGGTGCCGTTCGCCGCCGAGGCCGATGTCCCGGACAACCTGGGAATGCCGGTTCTGCGGCTCGACCGCAACGCAGACCAACAAGGTGACCACCGCATGAACCCGTGCGGTTGAAGACCGGCCGCAGCCACTGGGACATGCTGCTTGAGCGTCGGAGCATTCCTGAACTCGAGGCAATCCTCGAAGAGCGCCTCGGTGTGATGCGGCTGGCCGGCCGGCGCAAGACCGCCTGACGTACCGGCGCCGACTCAACCGTCGGCCGGCGTCGCGGCGCCGCAAGGCGCAGCCGGCTGCGCAGGCCCCACACCGTCACCCGCCACAGCGCTTCGAACACGATCGATCGGCTCATCTTGCTCGCGCCGGCGGCCCGCTCGACGAACGTAATCGGCACCTCGACGATGCGATATCCGCGTTGCCAACTGCGCAACGCGAGATCGATCTGGAAGCAGTACCCCTGCGATCGCACGGTGCTGAGGTCGAACGAGCGCAACACCTTGGCCCGGTAGGCGCGGTAGCCCGCGGTCGCATCGCGCAGCGGAATGCCGAGTGCGGCCCGCGTGTAGAAGTTGGCGCCCCGACTCAAGATCTCCCGGGACTTGGGCCAGTTCGTCACCTCCCCGCCGGGCACCCAGCGCGACCCGAGCGTCACGTCGGCGGTCGCTGAGCGCGGCGAGCAGCGCCGGCAGCTGCTCGGGCTGGTGCGAGCCGTCGGCGTCCATCTCGACGATCACGTCGTAGCCCTCGGCCAGCGCCCAACCGAACCCGGCCACGTAGGCGGCACCAAGCCCCTGCTTCGCGCTGCCGATGCAACACGTGCACGTGGTCGTCGTCCGCCGCGAATTGGTCGGCGAGCGTCGCCGGTGCCGTCGGGGCTGTTGTCGTCGGCGACCAGCACGTGCGCGGCCGGCACCGCCGTCCGCAGTCGGCCGAGGGTGACCGGCAGGCTGTCGCGTTCTTGGTAGGTCGGGATGATCACCAGGATCCGGCCGAGGTCGCTCGCCGTCGGCATCCGCGGGTGAGGTCATGCGGCCGCACCCGCCGTAGTGCGCCGACGCGCGACTGCCACTGCGATCGCGAACACACGCGAGTGATGGCGAGCACCCATTCCGGCGCCGCGCCCACGCGATCGGCGACCGTGTGCGCGCTTCGCTCGACCACCGGCATGTCGATGATGGCCGGGACGAGTTCGCCGGTCTGGGCCTCGACGTGACCGTTGGGCGCGATGACCGCGCTGATGCCACTGGTCGCGGCGACGACGACCGATCGGCCGTGCTCGATCGCCCGCAGCTGCGACATCGCGAGTTGCTGGCGGGTCTCCGCCGTGTGCATGTACGTCGCGTTGTTGGTTTGGACGACGATCAGCTGGCCGCCGTGCGTCACGCCATCGCGCACCTCGTTGTCGAACGCGACCTCGAAGCACATGACGTCGGCGAGCGTAACCGGCCCGACCGTCAGCGCGCCGACGGAGTGGCCCGGCGCGAAGTTCTCGGGTACCAGCGAGGTCAGGTTCGTCAGGTGGTTGATGAACCCGCGCCACGGGATGTACTCACCGAACGGCACGAGATGCCGCTTGGTGTAGCGCTGGCCAGGGCCGCTGATCGGGTCCCACACGATGCCGGTATTGCTGGCGTGGCTCGGCCCGTCCTGAAGGACAGCGCCGACCAGAATCGGGACGCCGACGCTGACGGCTGCGGCTTGAATCTCGGCGTACGCGCATGCGCGTCTTCGAACGGGTCGACGTCGGAGGCGTTCTCCGGCCAGATCACCAGTTGCGGTGCGGCAGCTGGCCCGTCGCGATCTTGGCCGACAACACCGCCGTTTCGGCGACATGGTTGTTCAGCACCTCCTCGGCGCGACCGAGGAACTGGGTGCCCGCATGTGGCACGTTGCCCTGCACGAGCGCGACCTGAACGGCGCGCCCGTTCGTCGGCGATGGGCACCGCCAGACCCGCAATCGGGACCACGAGCGCAGCGGCAACTGCGCCGGCCACGACGTACCGGGCCAACCCGCGTGACGTGCCCCGGCGCCCGATCGTCGCAGCACAATCACGGCAGCCAGGCAGAGCAAGCCTGCGCTCAATGCGACCGCGAAGGTCACCGCCGGTGCGCCACCGAGCGCGGCGAACCGGGTGAACGGCGTGTCCGGCTGGCTGAACGCGAGCCGACCCCACGCAAAACCTCCCAGCGGCCACCGATCGCGGACGAGCTCTTCGGCCACCCACAAGCAGGCCGCCCAGACCGGCCAGCCGGGCAGCCGATCGACAACGAGTGTCAGCCCCGCGCCGAGCAGCGCGAGGTAGATGCGCCTCGACCAAGGCAAGAGCGAACCAGGCCAACGGCGTGACGACGTGCAGCCAAGCGAGGAGCGGCACGAACTCGCCGACCCCGGCGGCGAAGCCGATCAGCAGCCCGGTGCGCACCGACCGACCGCGCGTCGCGAGCATCAGCAATGCGGCCGATGGCACAGCGACCGGCCACCACGCGAAGGGCTCGAATGCCGCGTCGAGACCGAGGCCAGCGACCAGTCCGGCGAGCACCACCGTCCAACGCGAGTTCAGCCGGTTGGTGGTGAACGAGAACCGGCCGGGAGAGTTGGCTGGCGGCAGCGCGGCTGCCGTCACGGCGGCGTCGACGTCGGGAGCCGTCAGGGCGGCGTCGGTGTCGGGAGCCGTCGGCGCGGCGTCGGTGCGGGGTACCGTCGTAATCCGCCTAGCCACGCTGCTCGCCGCTCCTCGCGCTCACCTACCGAGCTACGCGGATCCGCGGCCCTCAGGCACCGTACATCGGCTGCCGCTGGGTGCGCTGGCGGGCGGCCTGACCGGTAGCCGGATTTCGGGTTCGCGGCTGGGCCGGATGCGGGTAAGGCCGGGCGCCCCTCGGACCGATCCCGCGCCCGCCGGCTGCGAGCACGTCACCGTTGTCTACTGGGCACCCGGCCTCCCGGGTGTCGCACCCCCGACCGGCAGGAGCGGCGTCCTTCACTTACCTGACACACCTGGACCTGGCACCTTGGCAGCTGGCGCGGTGCCCGCGCGGGCCGCCGACGACCCAGGGTGATCACTGCAAGGAAGGGTTCTCCGCACCGGACAATTCGGTGGACGCCGGGGACGATACTCGGTCGGGACGGGGGTCTGTCAACTGTCGCAGAGCAGTTGACAGCGCCCCTTTTTGGTGCGCTCGCAACGCCTGGGGCGCAAGGAAAAACGTGGGACTCGTGTGCCGACCGACAGGAGCGGCCAGGTATCTGATGGGCGCCGGCCCGTCAGCCTACGACTGGGCTTGGGATGCGTTCGCGGCGAAGTCGAGCAGGCGGCTGACCGGGTCACTCGACGCTACGTCGCCACCAGCCAGTTGGGCGGCGAACCGCTGAGCGACGTCGAGCGGCAACCGACTCAGATCACGCGACGCCGGGCCAGCCGGGACAACGGCTGCGGCCGCCACAGCCGGCGCGGCGACTGACTTGGTCGGCGCCGCAACGACGGCGGGGTGGCTCGCGTGCGTGCTCACGTGCACCGTGCGCTTCACGGCTGGATGTACTACCGGCGCGGGCGCAACCGTCGGCGCCGGCGTCGATGCCTGGCCGGTCGAGTCGCGGAACAGTTCGGATACCCAGAGCGTGCCGTGGCCATCGACGGCGTAGCCCACGCCCATCTGGTTGTAGGCACGGTCGAGGATGTTGTCGCGATGTTCGGTGGAGGCCATGAACGCAGCTTGCAGTGCGCCGACCGACGGGCCTTCGCCGACATTCTCGCCGATCTTGCTCCAGCAACAGACGCCCGAACCAAGGCTCGGCGTGTGGGCGAGGATGCCGGACCTGGCCATGCTCTGGGCGTGCGCAGAAGCCGCGGCGTCGAGGTCAGCGCTTTCCGTTACCGCCGCGACGCCGGCGGCAGATCTGGCCGAGTTCGTGGCGGCGATCAGGCCGGCGTCGGCCTGTGCGGTAGCGGGCACGATCACCAGCAGCAAACTGCCGAGGGTGGCCGCCGATAAGACCCCGAGCGCGCGCGTGCTGACGCGAGAACGCCGCACGGCACCTGAAACGCCCATGTTGCGGCGCTCCGAATCGGGGGCAGTCAAGCGCACGAGCTGGTGACCTCCTGGTGCGGCAACACTGGTAACTGCAGCAACCCGGGCAACCCTGCCGGAAAGACGGCCGGATTGCCAGCGGATACGGCAGAACTGGTCCGCCTTTCGTCCCGGTTGGTCAGCCGAAATGATCCGATCTGCTTATTTACTCTGGGCCAGGGTAGTACCGAGACGCTGCGCGACTCCGTGGTCACGCACAGCGACGGCCTGAAGTGTCGGTTGCTCGGGCTGGACAGAAACGAAAGGCTCCTCCCATGCCGCCCACAGCCGCCGTCGCGGCCCCGAATCGTCGACTCCTCCTGCTCGACACCCCCTCGCTGTATTTCCGCGCCTTCTACGGCGTTCCCGACACGCGTCACCGCGCCCGACGGCACGCCGGTCAACGCCATCCGCGGGCTGCTCGATTTCGTCAGCTTTCTCGTCGAGCGCTACCGGCCCGATCGGCTCGTGGCCTGCATGGACGCCGATTGGCGGCCGGCGTTTCGGGTCGACCTGCTCCCGTCGTACAAGACCCACCGGGTTGCACCCGCCGGTGGCGAGACGGTGCCCGACGCGCTGACGCCGCAGGTGGCCGTGATCGAGCAGGTGCTCGACGCGATCGGCATCTGCCAACTCGGCGTCGCCGGCTTCGAAGCCGACGACGTGATCGCGACGCTGGCCGTACGCGAACCGGGGCCGGTCGACATCGTCACCGGCGATCGCGACCTGTTCCAGCTCGTCGACGACGCGAAGCCGGTCCGCATCGTCTACACGGCGCGCGGTGTCGGCAAAGCCGACGTCATCGACGAGGCGGCGGTGTCGGCGCGCTACGGCATCCCCGGCCGCTCGTATGCCGATTTCGCGGCGTTGCGTGGCGACCCGAGCGACGGACTGCCCGGCGTGCGCCGGTATCGGCGACAAGACCGCCGCGGCGCTCGTGTCGCGATTCGGATCGCTGACCGCGATCGTCGCTGCGCTCGACGCCGACACCGAGGCGGGCTTTCCGGCCGGCGCTCGCAGCGAAGCTGCAAGAACGCCCTCGACTATCTCGAGGCGGCTCGTGTCGTGGTGGCGACGCGAACTGACGTGCCGGTTGGCGCGCTCGACGACGACCTGCCGCGGCGAATCCGTGACGAGCAGAGCCTTGCTCGACCTCATCACGCGCTACGGCATCGCCTCGCCGGTCCAGCGCCTCCTCACTGCGCTCAAGCTATCAGTTCGTCAACCGACCTGACACCAACGACGGCTGGTCAACCCGACCGAGGAGTAGCTCACCACTCCCCTGCGCAACGCCGACATCGCACTTTCGACGGCGGGTCGCAACTCGTCGTCCGCGGCTTGGGCGATCTGACCGAGCAGGTCGAGGAGCTGGCGAATCCAGCGCACGAAGTCGCCCGCCGACATCGCGTTGTCGGTGAGCACCGAGTCAAGGCTGGCGCCGGACGGCCCAGCGATATGCCGCCCACGCGAAGCCCGGCGCGGGCTCGCGCAGGAAGTCGAGCCGCCGGTCACGTTCGGCTTGGGCGAGCTCGCGCCCACATCGCCATCGTGGCGTCGAGCACGTCGGGCACCCGGCCGCGCGGCAACCGCGGCGGCGCGGTCACCGGCTCGCGGGCCTCGAACACCAGCGCCGAAACGCAGGCGGCCAGTTCGGCCGGCGTGAGTCCGCTCCAGAGTCCGGCGCGCAGGCACTCCGCGGCCAGCAAGTCGAGTTCGCCGTAGAGCCGGGCCAACCGGCGTCCGGCGTCAGTGACCTCATCGCCGTCGAGGTAGCCGAGGTGGTCGAGCAGGTCGCACACCCGGTCGAAGACGCGCGCGATCGAGTTGGTGCGCGTTCTCGACCCGGCGACGCAAGCGCGTCGGTGTCGCGACGCAGCCGCCAATAGCGCTCGGCCCAGCGGGCGTGTTGCTCGCGGTCGGCGCAGCCGTGGCATGGGTGTGCGCGCAGCTGCGCACGCAGCTCGGCGATCTGCGTCGGCCACCGCGTCGCCGTGCGCACCGCTGCGCGGTCGTGCGACTGCGTCGTGCGCCTTGTCGAAGCCGCGATTCTTCAACGTGATCGCAAGTTCGCGTCGGTCTTGAGAATTGCGGCTGTTGAACGATTTGGGTAGCCGCACCTGGCCGACCGGTTCGACTGGGTTGGGAAAATCGAGCACCGACAGCCGCTTGACCTGGCGCTCCTCGGTGAGCACGACCGGGCGCGCATCGTCGGTTCCCGGCTGCAGCCCGGGTCGAGCACGATCGCGATACCGGCCCGCCGTCCGCTCGGGATGCGCACGACGTCGCCGGGCTTCAACTTCTCCAGCGACGCAGCCGCGGCCGCCCGACGACGACGCGGCGCCTGACCGCGCCGACGCCGCCTCGACGTCGGAGAGCTTGCGGCGCAAGTGCCGCGTACTCCTCGAAGTCGCCGAGGTGGCAGGTCATCGCCTCGCGATACCCGTCGAGCGCGTCGTCGTTCTTCTGGATCTGGCGCGCCAGTCCGACGACGGCACCGTCGGCCTGGAATTGCGCGAACGACGACTCGAGCAGTACCCGTGCCTTGTCGCGACCGACTTGCCCGACCAGGTTGACCGCCATGTTGTACGACGGCCGGAAACTCGAACGCAGCGGATACGTGCGGGTCGACGCGAGGCCCGGCGACCGCGCCCGGGTCGAGACCCTGGCGTCCACAGCACCACCGCGTGGCCTTCGACGTCGATGCCACGCCGACCGGCGCGACCGGTGAGCTGGGTGTACTCCCCCGGCGTCACGTCGACGTGGGCCTCGCCGTTCCACTTCACCAGCCGTTCGAGCACGACCGTGCGGGCCGGCATGTTGATGCCGAGCGCCAGCGTCTCGGTGGCGAACACCGCCTTCACCAGGCCGCGGGTGAACAGCTCCTCGACGACTTCCTTGAACGTGGGCAGCATGCCGGCGTGGTGCGCGGCGATGCCGCGCTGCGAGCGCCTCGAGCCATTCGTGGTAGCCGAGCATGTGCAGGTCTTCGTCGGGGATCGACGTCGTGCGCGCTTCGACGATCGCCCGCACCTCGGCCGCCTCCGATGGCGTGTTGAGTCGCAGATGCGCGCGCAGACATTGGCCAACCGCGCGCCTCGCAGCCTGCCCGGCTGAAGATGAAGGTGATCGCCGGCAGCAGCCCCTCGGCGTCCAATCGTTCGATGACGTCGACCCGGCTCGGTGTGTCACGCCGACGCGGACGCCGATCACCGCGCCGCCGCGTTCGAACGAGCGCGACCTTGCGTTCCTCGTCGCCGGTCACGCGGGCGAGTTCGGGATTGACCTTGAGCTCGTGGCGTCGCGCCGTTGACGAACAAGTCGTACATGCGCGGGCCGACGATCATGTGCTGCCAGAGCGGAACTGGCCGATGCTCTTCAACAATCACAGCGGTTTCGCCGCGAACGGTGACGAGCCAGTCGGCGAATTCCTCGGCGTTGCTGACGGTGGCCGACAACGAGACGAGCCGGACCGACTCGGGCAGGTGAATGATCACCTCTTCCCAAACCCCGCCGCGAAAACGGTCGGCGAGGTAATGCACTTCGTCCATCACGACGAAGCCAAGGCCCGACAGCGTGGACGACGACGCGTACAGCATGTTGCGCAACACCTCGGTCGTCATCACGACGATCGGCGCCTCGCCGTTGATGGTGTTGTCGCCGGTCAGCAGGCCGACCTTGGTCGTGCCGTAGCGACGCACGAGGTCGGCTGTATTTCTGGTTCGACAGCGCCTTGATCGGTGTCGTGTAGAAGCACTTGCGGCCTTCGGCGAGCGCGAGATGGACGGCGAACTCGCCGACGAGCGTCTTGCCCGAGCCGGTCGGTGCGGCCACCAGCACGCCGTGACCGTCCTCAAGTGCGCGGCAGGCCCGAGCTGGAAGTCGTCGAACGGGAAGTCGTAGAGCGCCTGGAACGACTCGAGCACCGGCGACGAGCCGCGCTGCCGGGAGGCGGCGTACCGCTGCGCAGGACTCACATCGGCGGACACACCTCCACGCTACGCGTACGGCGATCTGCGCAGGTGGCGCCGGCCGTTCTACCGGGCGCGATAAGTCGAGTGGCGAGGCCACGTCGTCGGGCAGGTCGGCCAGTTCGCGATCTTCGCGCTTGGCCTTGCGGGCGTCGTGGAAACGGGCGATCTGGGTGGCCAGCCTCGAGCAGTATGAGCAACGGGACACCCAGGGCCAGCATCGTGAACGGATCGCCCGAGGGCGTCGCGACCGCGGCGAAGACGAAGCACGAGGAAGATCGAGAGCCGTCGCGACTTCTTCAGGCGGGCGTAGCTCAAGACGCCGACGAAATTGAGCATGACGACAAGCAGGGGGACGTCGAACGAGGCGCCGAACATCAGCAGCATCGCCAGGGCGTACGAGAGGTAATGGTCGATCGAGATCAGGCTGATCGTGCCCTTGGGCGCGAAGTGCAACAGCAGATGCAGGCCCTTCGACATCACGAAGTAGGCCAGTGTCGCGCCGGCCAGGAACAGCGGCACCGCGCTGCCGACGAAGGCGATCGAGTAGCGGCGCTCTTTCGCGTGCAGGCCCGGGGTCACGAACGCCCAGATCTCGTACAGCCACACCGGCGAGCCGAGGACGACTCCGGTGATCAGCGCGACCTTGAAGTGCCACAGGATCGGGTCGAAGACGCTGCTGAAACACGACCGGCTGCCGCAGCCCGTTCTGGCGACAGCTGGTCGTGCAGGTGCACCTTGCAGATACGGCTCGCGCAGCACGCCCCAGATGTCGTTGAAGAAGACGAATCCCACGATCGACGCCGATGGCGATCGCGGCGAACGACCAGACAAGTCGGCTGCGAAGTTCGCGGAAGTGCGAACCCGAGCGACATCCGCCCGTCTGGTGACCGGCCGTCGTGCTCGCTGGTCGACGCGCGGGGCATGGCGGCAGTAATGGGGAGACGACGTTATTGCGGGTCGGGCTGGTCGACGCCGGTGACCGGGACGGCAACAGGAGCTGGCGGTTCGGAGCCGGTGCCGGCGCTGGCACTGCGGCCTGCGGCGCAGACCGGCACCGGCGCCGCTGACGGGCGGAGCTGGCGCGGCGATCTGCTGCGGTGGTGCGACCGGGGCAGCGGGAGCTCTGCTGCGTCGTCGGTGAGCAGGCCCTTCGTCTCCGCCTTGAAGATGCGCAGCGAGCGACCGATACCGCGCGCGGCGTCAGGAAGCCGCTTGCTGCCAAAGAGCAACACAGCGAGCAACAAGATGATGGCCCAGACCCACGGTTCGTCCACGGTGTAATCCTCCAGAAGAAGCAAAGACCTTCATGCTACGACCTAGCCGCACCTCTTCGCGCCCGACGCGGCGCTAGCGGATCGGCGATCCATCGCTCGGGTGATGTCCGCACCCAATGCCTTGGCCGGCGCCACAGCCGCAAGCCGAGCAGCGCGAACAGCGCCAGCGCCGAGCAGGCTGAGCGCCGACAAAGATCATGGCCCAGCCGAAAAAGCTCACGCCGCGAATTAGATCACGCCGCCCACGAGATCGTGGGCGGCGTGATCGGGGAAGTTCGGGCCTGGCGGCCAGTCGATCAGGCGCGGAAGGCGTGCTCGGCCAGCGCGGCCAGGTAGTCGGTGCGCTCGATCGCGAGCGCGAAGTCGAGCAGTTCGTCGTAGCTGATCGACGTAGCCGTCGTGGCTCTCGAGCGCCTCGGCCGGGATGCTCCAGTTCGTGGCGCGCACGCCGCCGGAAACGAGCAACGAGATGATGTGGTCGTCGGCCGGCTTGCGGATCTCTTCGATGCAGCGCGGGCAACGGAACGCGTAGTACGACAGCGGGGCCTGGCTGCAGACCATCAAGGTCAGGTCGTCCGCCGTCAGCTCCACCTCGCCACAGGTGGGGCAGGTTGCCTTGATCGTGGTCATCGCCATGTTCCCTTCCGCCGAGCCGCTCAACTGGCGACAGCAAACCTTTCGACACTGGCTGAAGAACTCTTGACGACACTTGCGGCCCCATTCGGATAGCCCGAATGGCCCATTTGGGCATTGCGACCGCCATTCGGCAGACACCGACTTCACCCGGCTGCCAAAGGCGGCAAACGATCGATGTCGGCGTAGTCACCGACCGGCGCACCGACGCGGCCAAATGGAGTAACGGCCAGACCCCGAAACCGGCGGCGCTCGGGGCGCCTAACCTGCCCCAGGACCAGCCTCGACTCCTCACGAATCCGCCGACAGGTGCCCAGAGCTGAATTGTGAGGAGTCGGTTCGGGAATGGATGGCGCACTCAGGGCGGCCGAGTTCAGCAGGGCAGGCTCAGTCGAGCAGGCCGGCGTCGGCGTAGGCGGCGAGTGCGGCCGCGCATCGGCGCGCAATCGCGGCCACCAGATCGGCAGGCTCGACCACCCGACCCTGCGGCCCAACCGCAGCGCGAGCCGGCGAACCCAACGGTTGTCGGGCGTGCGCAGACACGACCCGGGCGCCGCCGTCGGCGCGCGGCTCGACCGACTCGCACGGGTAGTACTCGGGCACCCAGCGGCCGGCCGGCTCGACGTCGATCACCACCCTGACGTCGTCTGGGCCGGGCTGGAACAGCCCGGCGTCGAGGTCGCGCGGCTGCGCTTCGGCCGGTGGACTGGCGGCGACGTCGAGCAACGTCGCCGCGGTGATGCGGTCAACCCGGAACAGCCGGACGGCCTCGGCGAGCCGGCACCAGCCCTCGAGATAGACTGCGGCCTTCGACCACGCTGACCCGCATCGGGTCGACGTCGCGCTCGGTCGTCTCGTCGCGCGCCGGCACGTAGTAGCTCAGGTGCAGTCGGCGCTTCTCGGCCAGCGCGCGGTGCACGACCGACTGGATCTCGGGGCCGCTCGACCGGCTCGACCTCGACGGCGATCGGCGACCCGACGCTGGCGGCCTCCCCCGCCGCGTCCTCGAGCTTGGCCAGCGCCGAATCGACCGCCTCGCGGTCTTGCAGCCCGGGCAGGTCGGCCAGCATCCGCAAGTCCGACGATCAGTGGCAGCGCCTCGTCGCGAAACAGCCGCAGCGGCCGGCCGATCGGGTCAGCGTTGCTGACGGTGATGCGACCCGACGCGGTGATGTCGACCTCGATCAGGTCGCCCGGAAAATAGCCAGGCAGCCCGCACATGTAGACCAGCTCGAGATCGCGAGCGATCTGCTCCTCGCTCACCCCGAACGTCCGCGCAACGTCGGCGAGCCGCGCGCCTGGCCGGGTCAGCAGGTACGGCACCAGCGAGAGCAGCCGTGGCAGCTGCTCGGTCGACCCGTTCACTGCGAGCACCGCCCGCAGCCTGGCGACGATCGCGTCGCGCGCCTGCGCCGGCTCGACGACGACCACTTCGGCCGCCGTACGCCGACCGCCTCGTCGGCCAGCCGCTCGACGTCCGGAAACGTCAACTCTACGACGTCCCAGCCGGCATCGACGCGGGACGACGGACGACGCGCGCGCCGCCGCAGCCCGAATGCGGCACCAGAACGAATGCGCAGCGTCGCGGTGAGACGGTCGCTGGCGGCGTCCATGCGACGCACGAAGGCGCGGATGTCGGTGCCCTCAGGCACCTGCACACTGCCGGCCGCACCGACCAGGGTCGACCGGACCCACGATGCGGCCGATGCCGGAACACGCGGGGCTCGCCGCGGTCGGCGTCGCGGGCGACGAGGTACCAGCGCCCGTGCCACGACACCAAGCCCCACGGTTCGACGTGGCGGCGAGCGCCCGGCCTCCGGTAGTCGAATTCGACCGGACGCCGATCGGTGGCGGCCCGGCGCAACGGCTCGAACGCCGGTTCGCTGGTCGACACCCGCGTCTCGATCGCGACCGGCACGGCGTCGTCGATGTCGACGCCGGCCGCGCGCAGTTTCAGGACCGCTTCGAACGCCTGGCCGCCCAGGCTGGCTTGCTGCCAGGTGCGGGCCGCGACCCCGAGGACCGCGAGCTCGGCTGGCTCGAACGCGATGTCGGGCAGGCTGTAGTCGTCGCGGCGGATGCGGTAGCCGGGCTCGTCGTCGAAGACGCTGTCGCTGCCGGTCTCAAGCGGAATGCCGAGGTCGCGCAGGTCTTCCTTGTCGCGTTCGAACTTGCGCTTGAACGCCTCGTCACCCAAGTCCTCGTAGCCCGCGACGGTCTGCCGGATCTGTTCGGCGGACAGGTAACGCCGGGTCGCGAGCAGGCAGATGACGAGGTTCAGCAGCCGTTCGGTCTTGCGCGCAGACATGCGCTGGAGGTTACTTCACGTCCACTAAATCGACGGTCACCTAACGTCGACGAGGTCGACACGTCATTTAACGTCGACGAGGTCGACGACGAAGATCAGCGTCTCCCCCGGCGCGATCGCGCCACCGGCACCACGATCGCCGTACGCCAGGTGCGGCGGGATCACCAACCGGCGCCGACCGCCGACCCGCATGCCGACGATCCCCTCGTCCCAGCCCTTGATGACCCGGCCGCCGCCGAGCGGAAACGACAACGGGTCGCCGCGGCTCCACGAACTGTCGAACTCCTCCCCCGTCGAGAAGGCGACGCCGACGTAGTGAGCTGCGACGGTGCGACCGGCCACCGCCTCCTCGCCGTCGCCGGCGATCTCGTCGACGATGACGAGATCGGTGGGCGGCTCGCCTTCAGGAAAATCGATCTCGGGCTTGTCGCGTTCGGCCACAGTGGTCTCCTTCTGTCAATCTCGGTCGCGGTCGATTCGGTCACGGTATCGGTACTACATGCTGGCGATCAGCTTCTCCACGCGGTCGTCAACAGCGCGGAACGGATCCTTGCACAGCACCGTTCGTTGAGCCTGGTCGTTGAGCTTGAGGTGCACCCAGTCGACGGTGAAATCGCGGCGTTTTTCCTGTGCCCGCTTGATGAATTCGCCGCGCAACCGAGCGCGGGTGTTCTGCGGCGGCACTGATTTTGCTTCGAAGATTTCGAGGTCGCGCGCGACCCGGTCGACAGCTCCGCGACGTTCGAGCAGGTAGTACAAGCCGCGGTTGCGATTGATGTCGTGGTAGGCGAGGTCGATCTGCGCGACCCGTGGCGACGACAACGGCAGGTTGTGCTTCGCGCGGTAGCGCTCGATCAGTTGGTACTTGATGACCCAGTCGATCTCGCGTTCGACAAGGGACAGGTCGCCGCTCGAGACCGCGGCCATCGTGCGTTCCCACAAGTCGAGCACGCGGGCGGTAATCGGATCGGCGCCGCGGCGCGCGACGAAGTCGCGCGCCTTCCCGAGGTACTCCTCCTGGATCTCCAAGGCGCTCGCTTCGCGGCCGTTCGCGAGCCGCACCTTGCGGCGTCCGGTCACGTCGTGGCTGATCTCGCGGATCGCCCGGATCGGGTTCTCCAGCGTCAGGTCGCGCAGCACGATGCCGGCCTCGATCATGCGCAGCACGAGGTCGGTCGATCCCGTCTTCAGCAGCGTGGTCGTCTCTGACATGTTCGAGTCGCCGACGATCACATGCAGGCGACGGAACCGCTCGGCGTCCGCATGTGGCTCGTCGCGGGTGTTGATGATCGGCCGCGACCGTGTGGTGGCCGACGAGACGCCTTCCCAGATGTGTTCGGCCCGCTGGCTGACGCAGTAGACCGCTCCCCTGGGCGTTGCCAACACCTTGCCGGCGCCGCAGATGATCTGCCGGGTCACGAGAAACGGGATGAGGATGTCGGCCAGCCGGCCGAACTCGCCCTGGCGGCCGACGAGGTAGTTCTCATGGCAGCCGTAGGAGTTGCCGGCCGAGTCGGTGTTGTTCTTGAACAGGTAGATGTCGCCAGCGATGCCTTCTTCGCGCAGGCGACGTTCGGCATCGACCAGCAGGCCCTCGAGGGTGCGTTCGCCGGCCTTGTCGTGGATCACCAGCTCGACGACGTTGTCGCATTCAGGCGTCGCGTACTCGGGATGGCGAGCCGACGTCGAGATACAGCCGGGCGCCGTTGCGAAGGAAGACGTTGCTGGAGCGACCCCACGAAACGACGCGTCGAAACAGGTAGCGGGCGACTTCGTCGGGTGAGAGCCGTCGCTGACCTCGAAACGTGCAGGTCACGCCGTACTCGTTTTCCAGGCCGAAGATCCGCCGGTCCATTCCGGCAGCCTAGGCCAGGCGGTCTGGGTCGGGCGCGAGCTACCAGCGCGAGGCGCGCGCCATCGGTCCGATGGCAAGACCCGGAATCTGCCAGCCACGGGCGACGAGCGCCTCTTCGTAGGCCTGCGCAGCGACGCGCTTTTCGTTGACGAGCCGGTCGACGACATCTTCGGTCGAGGCGTTCTCGCGAGCGAGGTCGAGCCGTGCGACGGCGGTGAGGTACGCCCTCATCAGCGCGTGCAGCCGGCTGTCGTTGGTCCAGGACGCCATGTCACCCTCCCTCGTTTACGTCTGTCGCACGCGACGCAGTCGTCGCCTACAAAGTCAGTGATCGGCCGTTTGGACCACGAAGTTGAGCCCAGGTGGCGGAAACCTTTTGGCGTAGGTGGCGTAGCGCGCGTGCGCCGACTGCCAGCGCCGTACCGGCAAATGGGCGAGTCAAAAGGGACGAAGCCGACCGATGCCCTATTCGGTGGGCGCTGAACTCTCGCGCGTTGGGGCGGCGTCCGTCGTGTCGTCGGAGCCGGCATCGGCAGCTGCAGGATCGGGGTCTCGGCCGGCGTCTCGGCTTGGTGCGGTGAACTGGCGGCCAGCAGCGCCTCGAGCTGTGGCCCGACGTAGCGACGGAACGTGCGCCGCGACCGCGAACGAACCAACGCCGCGACCTCGAGTTGGCCGGCTGACAAGGCGCGCATCTCGCCGTCGGGCGCTTGGGTCAGTACGTCGACGGCCAGCCGCAGCGCCTCGGTGAGCGAAGCCCCGGAAACATAGCGTTCCTTGAGCAGGCCGGTGATGTGCTCGGCCTGGCCACCCATGGCGACGAAGCCGTGCTCGTCGGCCACCGAGCCGTCGTAGGTGAGTCGGTAGATCGTGTCGCCGTCGGCGTCATCGCCGACCTCGGCGACCACGATCTCGACCTCGTAGGGCTTCTCGCCGGCGCCGCTGAAGATCGCCCCGAGGGTCTGCGCGTAGGCGTTCGCGATCGTGCGACCGGTGACGTCACGGCGGTCGTAGGTGTAGCCGGTGAGGTCAGCGAGGCGGACGCCGGCCACCCGCAGGTTCTCGAACTCGTTGTATCGGCCCACCGCCGCGAACGCGATGCGGTCGTACACCTCGCTGATCTTGTGCAGCGCCTTCGAGGCGTTCTCGGCGACGAACAGGATGCCGTCGGCGTACTGGAGCACCACGTTGCTGCGGCCGCGGGCGATGCCCTTCCGGGCATAGTCGGCCCGGTCCTTCATCAGCTGCTCGGGCGAAACGTAGAACGGCGCGCTCATGTTCGGCTCCTCGTCGCGCGTCAGCTCAGTGGCGCGGCGGGGCCGCCCGGTCGGGTCATGCGGGCGTCGATCACGCGGCTGACGATGTCGCCGAGCACGTCGTCGCCGATGCGCTGAAAGCCTTCTGACCGTGCAGGAGACGACGACCGGGTAGATGCGGCGGGTGACGTCAGGACCACCGGTCGCCGAGTCGTCGTCGGCCGCGTCGTAGAGCGCTTCAACACAAGCGCGGACGGCGTCGAGCTGCACGAAGTCTTCGCGGAAGAACTTCTTCAGTGCCCCGCGCGCGAACATCGAACCTGAGCCAACCGCGTGGAAGGAATGCTCTTCGTAGCGACCACCGGTGACGTCGAAGGAGAAGATGCGGCCGGCCTTCGACGGGTCTGACGACGAGCAGGTCGTAGCCGGCGAAGAGCGGCACGACGGCAAGACCCTGCATCGCCATCGGCAGGTTGCCGCGGATCATCATCGAGAGCCGATTTGCCTTGCCCTCAAGGGAAAGTGTGGCGCCTTGCAGCTTCTCGTAGTGCTCGAGTTCGACCTGGAAGAGCCGTACGAGTTCGATCGCGAGACCGGCGGTGCCGGCGATGCCGACGCATGAATGCTCGTCGGCCTGAAACACTTTCTCGATGTCGCGCTGGGCGATGATGTTGCCCATCGTCGCGCGCCGGTCGCCAGCCATGACGACGCCGCCGTCAAAGGTGACGGCCACGATCGTCGTGCCGTGCGGGGCGTCGACGGTGCCCGGCCCGAGCGTGCGATTACCGGGCATCATGTCGGGCGCGTGCATACCGAGGAAATCCGCGAACGAGCCGACGCCGGGCTGGTGGAACGCGTGCGGCAGCCGCCCGAACGCATCGGTGCTCACTGGCCGCCCTTCTGGATGTAGGAGCGAACGAACTCCTCAGCATTCTCTTCGAGCACTTCGTCGATCTCGTCGAGGATCGAATCGACGTCCTCGTTGAGTTTCTCGTGCCGCTCTTTCAGGTCGCTGGTCGCGGTCTCTTCGACGACGACCTCGTCGGCCTCAGTCGCGCGGCGGTTGGACCGCTGCTGACCTCCGGTGTCGTTCTCGGCCATCTGCCCCTCCGGGATTCTCAGCCGCCGGTCGCAGGAGGCGTAACCGGCGGCGCTATGCCGACATTACCTTCGACAGCACCATGCGAGGGCTCAAGGGGTAACGGTCAGCGCGTGTTGGTGAGCGCGGCGACCAGCTCGGCGGCGGTCGCGCACCGGTCGATCAGGTCGCCGACGTGCGCCTTTGTGCCGCGCAAGCGGCTCGAGCGTCGGAATGCGCTGAAGCGACTCGTGGCCGGGCAGGTCGAAGATGACCGAATCCCACGACGCGGCCGCGACCTCGGGGCCGAACTTGGCAAGGCAGCGGCCGCGAAAGTAGGCCCGGGTGTCATCGGGCGGTTCGGTCGTCGCCCGGGTAACCGCGTCCGCGGCGAGCAGCGTCTGCATGCTGCCCCGGGCGACGAGCCGGTTGTAGAGGCCCTTGTCGGCCCGCACGTCGTGGTACTGCAAATCGACGAGTTGCAGCTTGTGCGCGGCCCAATCGAGCCCTTCGCGGTCGCGATAGCCGTTGAGGAGCGCGAGTTTCGCGACCCAGTCGAGTTCGGTCGACAACGACATCGGGTCGTCGGCCAACCGCGACAGCACCGACTCCCACCGATCGAGGACGTCGCGCGTCATGTCGTCGACGTCGGCGCCCATGCGGTCCTCGACGTACTTGCGCGCTTGCTCGAGATACTCCATCTGCACTTGCAGGCCGGTCATCTTGCGGCCGTCGCGCAGGGTGACCCGATGGGTCAACGACGAGTCGTGCGAGACCGCACGCAAGGCCGCGACCGGGCCGTCGATCGAAAAATCGACGGAGAGGAAACCTTCCTCGATCATGGCCAGCACCAACGCGGTCGTGCCGAGCTTGAGGTAGGTGGCGATCTCGCTCATGTTGGCGTCGCCGATGATGACGTGCAGCCGGCGATACTTCTCCGGATCGGCGTGCGGCTCGTCGCGGGTGTTGATGATCGGCCGCTTCAGCGTGGTCTCGAGACCGACCTCGACCTCGAAGAAGTCGGCCCGCTGGCTGATCTGAAACCCGTGCCCTCGACCGTCGGCGCCGATACCGACACGTCCCGCGCCGCAGAAGACCTGACGGGTGACGAAGAACGGCGTCAGGTGCCGCACGATGTCGGCGAACGGCGTGCTGCGACGGGTCAGGTAGTTCTCGTGGCAGCCGTAGCTCGCGCCCTTGTTGTCGGTGTTGTTCTTGTACAGCTGGATCGGCCAGGTGCCCGGCACGGTGGCGGCCCGCCGAGCGGCCTCGGCCATGACCCGCTCGCCGGCTTTGTCCCACAGCACGGCGTCGAACGGATTCGTCACCTCGGGCGACGAATACTCGGGGTGGGCGTGATCGACGTAGAGCCGCGCGCCGCTGGTCAAGATCACGTTCGCCAGGCCGAGATCTTCGTCGGTCAGCTGCGACGGATCGGCGACCTCGCGAGTGAGTTCGAAGCCGCGGGCGTCGCGCAGTGGGTTCTCTTCCTCGAAATCCCAGCGGGCGCGATGTTCGCGCGCCAATGCGCCGGGCACGTAGGCGTTCACGATTTGCGATGACGCCGCCATCGCGTTCGCGGTCGGGTGGCCAGGCACCGAGATACCGAACTCGGTCTCGATCCCCATCACCCGGCGCACGGTCACGCCTCTAGCCTACGGCCCGGAATAGCCCGAACCGCGTGAGTCAGGCAACGCGCCGCCCCGGCGACTGGATTGCCCGCTTCGCGCCAGCCTCCGTTCCGGTCGTCCCGGTTCATGACTGCGGGAACCGTGAGTGAAACGTCGGCTACACACAGTTGCGTCAAGCTACAGAGAGTTGCGGTACTTGGGCGCGCACGCTCAAACGGTAGTAAGTCCTCGCTGTGTGCGAAAAAAATTTGGACCCCCAATACGCCGACAAATCGCGCAACATATCTGCGCGCGACCTACGCCGCGGAGGTATGGTGTGCTGTATTCAGCCGCGACAGCGTGTGCGGCGGTGGGGGTGGGGGATCGATGGAAAATTCACGCCGCGAAGTTGTCATCGCAACCGCAGGGGTTTCGGTTGCGGGCATCCTGCTCGCCGCGTTCCTGTTGGCACGGCACGCCTCGGGCGAGCCAATTGGCGCGCCGCCGGATTCGGCAGTTCCCGGCTCTTCGACTTCGGCGCCGTCGCCGCAGGTGTTGGGTACCGAGTTCAGCCAATCCGATTCCTCGCCGCCGCTGCCAGTGACCATCTTGCTCCCTGGGCAGACCTCGACAGTTACTGCGCAGGTCACACTCCCGGGCAGCACGGTGTCCGTCAGCGGACCGGGGGCGACTCATACACAGTTGGCGACTCATACGCAGTTGGCGACCGCGTTCGTCACAGTGAGCCCGCATCCGGTGCCTACGGTCACGAAGCTGGTTGACGGCCCAACAGCCACCGCGACCTTTGTTCGGCCAGGTCCAACGGAGACGGTCACCGCGCCTGGTCCAACCGTCACCTTCATTCAGCCGGGGCCCACGACCACCAGGCCTGGGCCGACGCACACGGTCACAGCAACCGCGACGGTCACCCAGACGGCTCCCGGCCCGACCGTGACAGTCACCCAGATCTCGCCCGGCCCGACCGTGACAGTCACCTGCACCACCGATCTGCTCGGTGTGACGACCTGCAGCTAGGTCACAACCGGCATCTGCTGCCGGTACTGGCGCCTACTACAGGTACTGACCGGTATTCGCGATGGTGTCGATCGACCGGCCGGCCTCGGTACCTTGCTTGCCCGAGATGAGCGTACGGATGTAGACGATGCGCTCACCCTTCTTGCCGGAGATGCGGGCCCAGTCGTCGGGGTTCGTCGTGTTCGGCAGGTCTTCGTTCTCCTTGAACTCATCGACGCAGGCCGAGTTGAGGTGCTGCATGCGCAGACCCTTGTGGCCGGTGTCGAGGAAGTCTTTGATCGCCATCTTCTTCGCCCGATCGACGATGTTCTGGATCATCGCGCCGGAGTTGAAGTCCTTGAAGTACAAGACCTCCTTGTCACCGTTGGCGTAGGTGACTTCGAGGAATCGGTTCTCTTCGGTCTCGTCGTACATGCGCAGCGACGGTGTGCTCGATCATCGCGTCGACCGTCGATGCGCGCGACCCGCCATGCTCGGCCAGGTCGTCGGCGTGCAACGGCAGGTCGGTCGTGATGTATTTGCTGAAAATGTCGCGGGCCGCCTCGGCGTCCGGCCGTTCGATCTTGATTTTCACGTCGAGCCGACCTGGCCGCAGGATCGCGGGGTCGATCATGTCTTCGCGGTTCGAGGCACCGATCACGATGACGTTCTCGAGACCTTCGACGCCGTCGATCTCACTGAGCAGCTGCGGCACGATCGTCAGTTCGACGTCGGAGCTCACGCCCGAGCCGCGGGTGCGGAAGATGGAATCCATCTCGTCGAAGAAGATGATGACCGGGTTGCCGTCGCTCGCCTTTTCGCGTGCCCGCTGGAAGACCAGGCGGATCTTGCGCTCGGTCTCGCCGACGTACTTGTTCAGCAGCTCAGGGCCCTTGATGTTGAAGAAGAAGCTCTTGCCCTCGGGCTTGCCGCTGACCTGGGCGACCTTCTTCGCCAGCGAGTTCGCCACCGCCTTGGCGATCAAGGTCTTGCCGCAACCGGGCGGGCCGTAGAGCAGCACGCCCTTCGGCGGCCGCAGCTTGTGCTCGTGAAAAAGATCGGCGTGCAGGTAGGGCAACTCGATGGCGTCGCGAATCATCTCGATCTGAGCGGCGAGGCCGCCGATCGCGGAGTAGTCGATGTCGGGCACTTCTTCGAGCACGAGTTCTTCGACTTCGGCCTTGGGAATGCGCTCGTAGACGTAGCCCGACCGGTTCTCGAGCAGCAACGAATCGCCCACCCGCAACGGAACGTCGGTCAGCGAGTCGGCGAGGATGACGATGCGCTCTTCGTCGCTGTGCCCGATGACCAGCGCGCGCTCGCCGTCTTCGAGGATCTCCTTGAACGTGACGACTTCGCCCTGGCGTTCGAACTCCAGTGCGCGCACGACGTTCATCGCTTCGTTGAGCATGACCTCTTGGCCTTTGCGCAGCTCTTCGGCATTGACGGCAGGGCTCACGGTGACGCGCAGCTTGCGACCACCGGTGAAGACGTCGATGGTGCCGTCGTCGTGCAGGTTGAGGAACACGCCGTAGCCCGACGGCGGTTGGGCCAGCCGGTCGACCTCTTCGCGCAGCGCGATGATCTGCTCGCGCGCTTCTTTGAGGGTGCTCGACCAAGCGCTCGTTCTGCCCGGTGACGCCGGCCAAGGTCGTCTGGGCGTCGGCGAGCCGTTCTTCGAGCAGGCGCACGCTGCGCGGTGAATCGGCGAGCTTGCGGCGCAGGAGTGAGATCTCCTCTTCGAGGAGGTCGAGTTGCGCGCGCATCGCTCCGGCGTCGCCGCGTCGCCGCACGCGCGAGCCGCTCGTCTGGCCGTCGCCAGCATCTTCGCGACCGGACACGATCCCCGCCTCCTTATGGGTCTGCACCTTCGACACAGGTCTGCACCTTCGACCTTACCGTCGGCGCAGGTTCACATACCTCCGTTGACCGCCGAATCCGGCGGCGTCTGTGAGCTTGTGCAGTTTCGTTGCCACTGCATCGGTCGCTCGACGCGCTCCCGCTAAAGGCCCCGACGACGGGTGGCGCCCGGCACGTTATGGTCAGACGTAGCCATCCAGAAAGGCGCCTGTGGCGTGACTGCCGAACCGACCGCCGTCCCGTTAGCGCATCGGGTCTGGATCGACCAGGATCTCTGCACGGGCGACGGCATCTGCGTCCAGGAGGCTCGCAACGTGTTCGAGTTCGACGTCGACGGGCTGGCCTACGTCAAGAATGCCGACGGCGACCTGCTCACCGACGCGGCGGCGCAGTTCGACGTGCCGACCGACACGTTCAACGAGGTCGTCGAGGCCGCGCGCAAGTGCCCCGGCGCCTGCATTCACGTGCTCCGCGCTGTTGACGGCGTCGAAATCGCCGGGCCAGACGCCTAGTCCTCCGGCACCTGCACGGCGTCGAGCGATGCTCGGTCGACGACGACAGCTCGTCGTGTTCGGTCGATGCACTCGATGTCGGACGGCGACGGCGGGGCGGTGCGACCACGCCGTCGGCCAGCCGCCGGGCGCGTGACCACGAAGCCGGTGTGGCCGATCATGCGATGGTCGGGCGCACCGCCAACCCCTCGACGTGCCAGGTGCGCAGCATGGTTTCCAACGCGGCCGGCTCGGCGAATCGGCCGTCTGCGCGCATGGCCTCGACGACCCGCGACAGCTGGGTGGTCGTCGCGACGTAGCAGCAGATCAGGCCGCCCGGCAGCAGCACCGGCGCCACCGCGTCGAGGCACTCCCACGGCGCGAGCATGTCGAGCACGACCCGGTCGACCGGCGTACGGTCGAGCGGCTGCTTCACCGCGAAGGCTCTCGACAAGATCGCCGACAGTGAGTCGCCACGCCGGCGGTCAGAAGCCGAAGAACCGGGTCACGTTCGTGGCGGCGACGGCGGCGAAATCGGCGCGCCGCTCGAACGAATACACGGTCGCCGGTGTCGCCGACGGCTCGCAGCAACGAGCAACTGAGCGCGCCCGATCCCGCCCCCGCCTCGATCACCCGCGCGCCCGGGAAACATATCGGCGTAGCCGACGATCATCGCGGCGTCCTTGGGATACACGACGGCCGCACCGCGTGGCATCGACAACACGAAATCCGACAGCAGCGGCCGGAACGCGAGATATGCCGTGCCGCCGGTCGACGTCACCACGATGCCCTCGGGGCGGCCGATCAGGTCGTCGTGCTCGACCGCACCCTGGTGGGTGTGGAACTGCTTGCCCGCGACCAATGAGACCGTGTGCCGGCGGCCCTTCGGATCGGTGATCTGCACCTGGTCGCCGACCGCGAAGACACCGGCCCGGCGGCTGCCGATGATGCCGCGGGCTCCGACGTCATGGCGCGAACGCTATCGGGCCTGCCGCGGCACGAATCGGCCCCCGGCCGGGCGGGCGCGTTGCGCACCGGCAAGTGCGTTGGCGACGTCGCGCGGCGGCCAGAACGCCGAACACTGCACCGGCCTGCATCGACCACGACGTATTCGGACGCCGGCGCTGCCCGCAGGCGCGCGATCAGTGCCTCGCCGGACCAGCGACGGATCGAGCAACGCATCGGCCGATACGGCCTGCGACACCGAGCCAATCCTGACCCACGGACGCCGGGCAGCTGGCGTCGCGGTGACCGCGGCCTCGCTGACCACTGCCTGAGGACGTCCGTCGTCGTCGACGATGACGATCCCGTGGGCACCGGCCTCCTGCGCGCGGCGTACCGCTTCGGCGAGTGGAAGGTCGGCTCGCACCGCGATCGCGCTTCGGGCTCAGCGCGTGTGCCGAGATGCCGGGCAGCCGATCGCGCACGGCCTGCTGCCGCAGCACCGATGTCGAGCTCGCCCACATCAACGCGGCGACGAGCATCGCCCACAACGCGGTCGGTTGCGCGTTCGGCGCTCGACTGGGCAGCAGCGCAAGCGCGAAGACGCCGACGCACGCGCAATAACCCGGCCCGCCCAGCTGGCGCCGAGGGTGCCGGCGCGCACGTTGCCGCGGACCCGCCAGATCAACGCGCGCAGGAGCTGCCCGCCATCGAGCGGCAGGCCCGGCAGCAGGTTGTATACGCCGACGACCGCGTTGCTCCAGGCGACTCCGGCGGCGAGCAGGACGCCGATGCCGCCGGGCGGCAGCCAGCCGTGCACGATGCCGGCAGCACCCGCGATCACGAGGTTCGTCAGCGGCCCGACGACAGCGATCGCGGCCGCGTGCCCAGGCTTGACCGGTTCACGCGCCAGCGCCGAATGGCCGGACAAGAAGCTCAGCGAAATGCGCTGCGACCGGGATCGACAGCCTGCGCGCCACCACGCAATGCGCCGCCTCGTGCACCAGGATCGACAACCCAAGAAAGACGCCGAAGGCCGCCGCAACGGCATACCGGCCAGCCACCGATACCCGGGACGGCGCGGGCGACGGCGGGTGCAAATTGCGCGGTGACGAAGGCCAGGAACAGCAGCCAGTTGGCCGAGACATAGATCGGCACGCCGAACGGGCTGCCCAGGCGCAACTGCCAACCGCCCGACGGTGGGGCGTCGGGGTCGATCGGTTGCTGCTCTGCTGGTTGCTGCCCTGCTGGTTCCTGCTCTGGCGATGCCACCCTTCGATGGTAGAGGGCGCGCGCCCTTCGACCTCTGCTGTCGGCCACGCGTCTCGCAACCGGCGTCCACAGCTGTTGGCGAGCTTCAGCCGAAACCGTCGTGCCGGCTCGCCTACGCTGCCGGCTATGACCGCGTCTGAGTTGATCGCCGCCGACGGTCGCCGCCGACGGTGCCACCGTCGCCCGGCCAAGCCGGCCCTGGGCGCTCTCGCCATCGCGGGCGGGCGATTTCATGACCTGCCCGTTGCTCTACCGGTTCCGGGTGATCGACCGGCTGCCCGAGCCGTCGAGCCCGGTCACGACCCGAGGCACCCTCGTGCACGGCGTGCTGGAGCGGCTGTTCGACAGCCCGGCGCTCGAGCGCACGGTCGAGCGCGCACATGCCCTGCTCGAGCCCGAATGGCAGCGGCTGCTCGCCGAACGGCCCGAACTCGAGGCGCTGTTTCGCGGCACCCGTCATCGACGGGCGATCCGTCGGTCGACGACCAGGTCGCCAGCCTGGCTGGCCAGCGCCCGGGTACTGATCGAGACGTACTTCGCGCTCGAAGACCCGACCCGGGTCGAGCCCGCCCAGCGCGAACTGCTGGTCGAGGCCGAGCTGCCCGACGGCGTGCGGCTGCGCGGGTTCGTCGACCGCGTCGACGTCGGGCGCGGCGGCGCCACCCGCATCGTCGACTACAAGACCGGCAGCTCGCCGTCCGAATTGTTCGAGGCGAAGGCGCTGTTCCAACTGAAGTTCTACGCGCTGGTGATGTGGCGCATGAGCGGCACGATTCCGGCGCATGCTGCAGCTGATGTACCTGGGCGACAAGCAAGTGCTTGCGCTACGCCCCCGACGAAGCCGACCTGCTCGCCACCGAGCGCAAAGTCCGAGCGTTGTGGGCAGCGATCGAACGCGCGCTTGAACAGCAGAACTTCCCGCCGCGCCCGAGCAAGCTGTGCGACTGGTGCGCGCACCAGGCACTGTGCCCAGCATTCGGCGGCACTCCCCCGGCGTATCCGCAACCGGCTGATGCGGCCGGGGCCGCGCGCGTCGTCCCGCTCGATCACCGTCGCCGAAGCCGACGACATCACGCCGTGACATGATCGTTCTCCACGGCGTGTCCTCGTCGCGGTGCTGTCCGGAGCATTGGAGCCTGACGTTTGTCACCTCCCATAGGTGGCGTCCGTCCGCGGCGGTGCATATGTCGATGCCGATAGCTTGGCGCTATGACGATGAACAGCACCGCCCCTCGTGCCGCGATCGCGGCCGCTCGAGCACTGCAACCTGACCAAGGTCTACGGCGACGGGCGAGACGACCGTCACCGCACTGCACGACGTCACGCGTCGACTTCGAACGCGGGCAATTCAGCGCGATCATGGGTCCGTCGGGCTCAGGCAAGTCGACGCTGATGCATTGCTTGGCCGGGCTCGACAGCGTGACCTCGGGCAGCGCATTCATCGGCGACGTCGAGATCAATGGCACCTTCAGCGACCTGGCGCTGACGCAAGCTCCGCCGCGAAGCGGTCGGGTTCATCTTCCAGTCGTTCAACTTGATCCCGACGTTGACGGCGCTCGAGAACATCACGTTGCCGATGGACATTGCCGGCCGCAAACCCGACCAAGCCTGGCTTGACGCGGTCATCGACGCGGTGGCGCTGCGCGATCGCCTGCGACACAAGCCGTCTGAACTCTCCGGCGGTCAGCAACAGCGAGTCGCGTGCGCGCGGGCGCTAGCTTCTCGGCCGACGATCATCTTCGCCGACGAACCGACCGGAAACCTCGACTCCCGGTCGGGTTCTGAGGTGTTGGGCCTGCTCAAGAGCGCCGTACATGAAATGGGCCAGACGATCGTGATGGTGACGCACGATCCGGCCGCTGCTGCCTACGCCGAGCGCGTGGTGTTCCTCGCCGACGGCGCGATCATTGACGAATGCGTGCGCCCACGCAGGCATCGATTCTCGAGCGGATGAGCGCGGCTCGAAGCCGGAAGCGCGCACAGCCTGATGCTGCGGGTCACCCTGCGCAATCTGTTTGCGCACAAGTTGCGACTGCTGCTCACCGGTCTTTCGGTCGTGATCGGTGTCGGTTTCCTCGCCGGCACCCTGGTGTTCACCGACACGCTGAAGGCAACCTTCAACGACCTGATTGGGCGCACGAGCAAGAACCTCAGTGTCGTCGTCCGAGCAAAGTCCGACTTCTCCAACACTGACATCGGCGCGAGCAGCGACGCGTGCGTTGGTGCCGGCCAGCCTGGTCGCCAGCGTCAAGGCCACGGCCGGGGTAGCCGACGCCGTCGGCGCCGTGCAAGGCAACGACCTGCTGGTGACCGAGGCGGGCAAGGCGGTCGTGCCGAAATCGCCTGGGCCGCCCACCCTCGCGGTGTCATGGACCCCCTCGAACTTCGGGTCGCCTGGCGTTCATTCAGGGCGCGGGCCGGTGGCTGCCTGGCGAGGTCGCCATCGACAAGGGCGCGGCCGACGCCTACAACTTGCATGTCGGCGATCCGGTGACGGTGCAGACTCAAGGTGCGCCACTGAAGGCCACGATCGTCGGCATCGCCACCGTGGGCGGCAGTAGCAACCTGGCGGGCGCCGTCCTGAGCGTGTTCGATCCGACGACCGCGCAGCAGGTCACCGGCAAGCCCGGCTTCGTGAACCAGATCGACGTGCACGCGGCAAGCGGCGTGTCGCAAGACACGCTCGCCGCGCGCATCGGCGCCGACCCTGCCGAAGGGATTCGAAGCCGTCACTGGCGCCGCGGTGAACAAGGAGCAATCGGCAGCGATCAGCAAGGCGCTCGGCTTCTTCAACGTGTTCTTGCTGATCTTCGCCGGCGTCGCCTTGTTCGTCGGCCTGTTCATCATCTTGAACACGTTCACGATGCTGGTGGCGCAACGCACCCGCGAGCTCGCGTTGCTGCGCGCCATCGGAGCCAGCCGGCGACAAGTGATGGCGGCGGTTCTTGGTGAGTCGTTCATCGTCGGCATCGTCGCGTCAACGGTCGGTCTGGCGTTCGGCATCGCTCGTCGCGATCGGCGTGCGCGGGCTCTGCTCGAGCGCGGTCGGCGTATCGATGCCCGCGCGGCTCGCTGATCCTCAAGCCGCACACGGTTATCGCGGCCTACATCGTCGGCATTCTTGTCACTGTCGTGGCCGCGTGGTTCCCGTCGTTTCGCGCGCGTCCGCATTCCGCCGGTCGCTGCGATGCGCGACGGCGTGGCCCTACCCGAGCGGTCGCTTGCGCATTCGGGCGGTCGTCGGTGCCGTCGTCGATCGTGATCGGCACGCTCTTCATCGCCGGCTCGATCAACGGGAAGAGCGGCGAGCGCGGCCGCGCAAGTCGGCATCGGCGCTCTCATCGTCATGATCGGCGTATGGGTCATGAGCGCATTGCTCAGCCGGCCAGTCGTGCGTCTGCTCGGCGCTCCGCTGATATGGGTCTTCGGCACACCCGCCCGCCTGGCGACGTCCAACGCTGTTCGCAACCCGCGTCGCACGGCAGCGACGGCGGCGGCGCTCATGATCGGGCTCGCGCTTGTGTCGATGCTGTCGGTGCTTGCGAGCTCGACCAAGTCGTCGATCACCTCTGTGGTGAACCGCAACCTCGGCGCCGACTACGTCTTGACCTCGTCGTCATTTCTCGGCTTCTCACCTGATGTGGCCACGAAAGCCACGTCGACCAGTGGCGTCGCGACCGTGGGCGAGACCCGAGTGGGCGCGGCCCACCTCTCCGGCAAGACGGTCGCTCGTCGCCGCGGTCTCCAACAACATCGGATCCGTCATCAAGGTCGACATGAAAGCCGGCTCACTGAGCGCGCTGGCCAAGAGCGAACTGCTGGTCTCGAAGACGAAAGCCGAAGAGACAAAGGTTCATGTCGGCGACGTGCTCCCGGTTGAGTATCCGACCGGCGGACCCAACAGATCACCGTCGGCGGCATCTTCGATGACAACGGTCTGCTTGGCAATGGCGGCGCCGACTACCTCATCTCGCTGGCGACGTATGCGAAGGACTACACCAGCCAACTCGACGCGATCGTCTACGTCTTCGCCGATCCAGGTCAACGCGAGGCAGCCGGCGCTGCACTGAGTCGAGTCTGGCGGCCTATCCGCAGGTCAAGATTCAAGGCCAGAGCGCGTACAAAGACTCGATCACCAAGCAGATCGATCAGTTCGTGAATCTCATCTTCGGGTTGCTCGCCGTCGCCGCTGATCATCGCGGTGCTGGGCATCGTCAACACCCTTGCCCTGTCGGTCTACGAACGCACTCGCGAGATCGGGTTGCTACGGGCAGTTGGCACGTCGCGTCGGCAACTGCGCGAGATGATCTGGCTCGAGTCGGTGGTCATCGCGATGTTCGGCGCGTTGCTCGGCTTGTTGCTCGGCGTGATCTTCGGCTGGGCGGTGGTGTCGACCTCCGGCGGCCAGCTCAACCACGTCGTCTTTCCGATCACGTGCAGTTCGTCATCTTCATCATCGGTGCGGGCATCGTCGGCGTCCTGGCCGCATTGTGGCCCGCGTGGCGAGCCTCCCGGCGTCCGGTCTTGGCCGCGATCGCCACCGAATAGTGCGTGCCGCGAACCATCGGAGTATTGATGCTGCTATAGCGATACCAGCGCTCCGATGGGTGGAGGTGCGGATGGCTAGTCGAATAGCGAGCGGAGGATATTCGAGATCGATGTCGGCAACCGAGCGCGACCACACGATCCGGCGCGCGTGCGGGCTCGATGGGCGCCACGCTCGGAACCGCGATGACGAAGCAGCCGGCCGCACTCGCCGAGCAGCGCCGCTCGGCGAATCCTCGAACGCGACGCAGTCGGCCGGGTCGACGCCCAGTATTGGACGCACCAGCAGATACGGCTCGGGGTGCGGCTTGTGCGTGCGACACCTCGTCGCCGACGACAACGGTGTCGAACGTCAGTGGCGCCACGCCTTCGAGCGCCGCTTCGACGAGCACTCGAAACGACGACGACACCAACGCGCGCGGAATGCCGGCGCGCATCGAGTTCGGCGATGCAGATCGCGGACTCCCGGCTGAGCACGGGCGCGTGCCGCAAGCGGTTCGCGCATGCGCTCGAGTAGCAGCTGCTCGGCAATCTGCTCGGCCGTGACCGACCTGCCTGCGCGCTCGGCAATGAACTGCCGACGGCAACAGGCAACGCACTGCCGACGAGACTGCGCGTGATCGTCGGGCACCCACTGCGCACCGAGTTCGTTCGAGGATCTCGCGTCTCGACGCTGAACCACAGCGGCTCGGTATCGATGAGCAAGCCGTCCATGTCGAACAAGACAGCTGCGGGCAGACTGGTGCCGGCAGCGCCTGGCAAGCCAGGCTCACGCGCTGAAGTACTTCGCTTCGGGGTGGTGCAGCGACCAACGCATCGGTCGATTGCTCGGGATGCAGTTGCAGCTCCTCCGACAAGTCACGCCGATGCGCTCCGGGTCGCAGCAAGCTCGACGATCTTCGCGCGGTCTTCGAGGTCGGGGCAGGCCGGATAGCCGAACGAGTAGCGCGACCCGCGATAGGCCTGGTGCTCGAGCACGGCGCGGACGTCGGAGCTGTCCTCGGCGCCGACGCCGAGCTCGTCGCGATGCGGCGATGCCAGAACTCGGCCAACGCCTCGGCCAACTGCACCGACAGCCCGTGCAGTTCGAGATAGTCGCGGTAGGCGTTCTCGGCGAACAGTTCGCCGGTCGCGTCGCTGACCCTCGAGCCGATCGTGACGACCTGGAAGGCGATGACGTCGGTCTCACCCGACTCGCGCGGTCGGAAGAAGTCAGCCAGGCACAAGCCGGCGATCGCGCCGCTGGCGCGGGAACGTGAACCGCACGCGGTCGGAGCCGTCGTCATTGAGCACGACGACGTCGTTGCCTTCGCTGACGCACGGGTAATAGCCGTAGACGACGCCGGCGTCGAGCCATCCCTCGGTCTGCATGCGGTCGAGCCACTTGCGCATGCGCGGTCGGCCGTCGGTCTCGACCAGGTCGTCGTAGGACGGGCCGCCGCGCACGCCGCGCAAGCCCCAGCGACCGGCGAACGTCGCCTTCTCGTCGAGCAGGTCGGCGTAGTCGGCGAGCGGAATGCCCTTGACGAGCGGTCGCCCCAAAACGGCGGCGTCGGCATCGGCGACGTCGGTCGCGACGTCTGACCGCGCCGCCGAGACCTCGACGTCCGCTTCGGGACGTTCGACGACCGAGGTCACGCGCCGCTGCCGCAGCGGTGGCAGCGCCGCGCCTTCGACGCCTCTCTTCACGCCCATCACGCGCGTCCATCAACCGCAAGACCCTCGAACGCATCGCGGGCGTATCGCACGACGCCGGTGAACTTCTCGGCCAGATCCTGCTCGACGTAGGCACGGGTCAGCGCAGCACCACCGAGCAGCACCGGCCAACGTTCGGCGAGGCCGCGCGTGCTGATCTCCTCGAGGTTCTCCTTCATGATGACCGTCGACTTCACCAGCAGTCCTGACATGCCGATCGCGTCGGCTTCGTTCTCTTCGGCCGCTTCGATGATCGCCGACACCGGCTGCTTGATGCCGAGGTTGACGACGCTGTAACCGTTGTTCGACAAGATGATGTCGACGAGGTTCTTGCCGATGTCGTGCACGTCGCCCTTGACCGTCGCGAGCACGATCGTGCCCTTGCCGGCGTCGTCGGTCTTCTCCATGTGCGGCTCGAGATAGGCGACCGCGTGCTTCATGATTTCGGCCGACTGCAACACGAACGGCAGCTGCATCTCGCCGCGCCCGAAGAGTTCGCCTACGACCTTCATGCCGTCGAGCAACGTGTCGTTGACGATTTCGAGTGCCGGCCGCGTCTGCAAGCGCTTCGTCGAGGTCGGCTTCGAGGCCGACGCGCTCGCCGTCGATGACGCGCCGCTCGAGCCGCTCAGACAACGGCAGCGCGGCGAGCTCTTGGGCGCGCGTCGCCTTCGCATCTTGGGCGTCGACACCTTCGAACAGTCAAGGAAATGCCCGAGTGGGTCGTAGCCTTCGCGACGCCGGTCGTAGATGAGATCGAGCGCAATTTCCCTTTGGTCGTCGGGAATCCGGGCCACTGGCAGGATCTTCGACGCATGCACGATCGCCGCATCGAGACCGGCCTTCGTGCACTCGGCGAGAAACACCGAGTTGAGCACCGTGCGCGCGACCGGCTTCAGGCCGAACGAGATGTTCGACAGGCCGAGAATCGTCTGCACGTCAGGGTGTCGGGACTTCAGCTGCCGAATCGCCTCGATCGTCGCGATGCCGTCGCGACGGCTCTCTTCCTGTCCGGTACCGAGGGTGAACGTGAGGCAGTCGACGAGGATGTCGCTCTCGTGCATCCCCCACGTGTGTCGTCAACGTCTCGATGAGGCGTTCGGCCACCGCGACCTTGTGCTCCGGCGTGCGTGCTTGACCGGTCTCGTCGATCGTCAGTGCAACGACCGCAGCACCGTGCTCGCGCACGATCGGCATGATGCGCGCGAACCGACTCGTCGGCCCCTCGCCGTCCTCGAAGTTGACCGAGTTGATGACCGACCGGCCACCGAGGCACTCAAGGCCGGCCTCGATGACCTGCGGCTCGGTGGAGTCGAGCATGATCGGCAACGTCGACGCCGTCGCGAACCGGCCGGCGATCTCGCGCATGTCGACGACGCCGTCGCGGCCGACGTAGTCGACGCATACGTCGATGCAGGTGCGAGCCGTCACGGGTTGCATCGCGGGCGACCTCGACGCAGTCTTCGAACCGGCCCTCGAGCATCGCGTCGCGAAACACGCGCGACCCGTTGGCGTTGGTGCGCTCGCCGACCGCGAGATACGACGTGTCTTGACGGAACGCGACGCGTTTGGTACAGCGACGCCGACACCGGGTTCGGGGCGCGGACGCCGGGGCGCCAGCTCGCGGCCACGCACGCGCTCGACCACCAGCCGCAGGTGCGTCGGCGTCGTGCCGCAGCAGCCGCCGACGAGCGCGAGCCCGTGCTCGGCGGTGAACACGTCGTGGGCCTCGGCGAGCTCGTCGGGTGTCAGCGGGTAGCTCGCGCCGTCGCGGCCGAGCACGGGCAGGCCGGCGTTCGGCATGCACGAAAGGCCAAGCCGGGCGTGCCGGGCGAGGTAGCGCAGGTGCTCGCCCATCTCGGCCGGCCCGGTCGCGCAGTTGAGCCCGATCAGGTCGATGCCGAGCGGCTCGAGCGCGGTCAGCGCCGCGCCGATTTCGGATCCGAGCAGCATCGTGCCGGTCGTCTCGACGGTGACCTGCGCGATCAGCGGGAGCGTCGAGCCGGCCGCGGTCAACGCTCGGCGTGCGCCGATAATCGCGGCCTTCGCCTGCAGCAGGTCTTGCGCCGTCTCGACCAAGATCGGCGTCGGCACCGCCGTCGATGAGGCCGGCGACCTCTTGCTGGTAGGCGTCACGCAGCGTGGCGTAGGTGGTGTGGCCGAGGGTCGGCAGCTTGGTGCCCGGGCCGACCGAGCCGAGCACGAATCGCGGATAGTCCGGCGTCGACCACCCGTCGGCGACCTCGCGGGCCAGTCCGGGCACTCGCCTCCGCCAGCTCGTAGATGCGGTCGGCGATGTCGTACTCGGCCAGGTTTGCGAGATTGGCGCCGAAACTGTTGGTTTCGACCGCGTCGCAGCCGACCTCGTAATAGGCGTCATGAATAGCGCGGACGACGTCGGGCCGGGTGACGTTCAGAGATCTCGTTGCAGCCCTCGAGCCCCTCGAAGTCGTCGAGGTCGAGCTCGAACCCCTGCAACATGGTGCCCATCGCGCCGTCGGCGACGACGACTCGACGGGCGAGCTCATGACGCAAGAGGTCAGCACGGCTGTTCACTCTCTCAACGGTACCGTGCCGACTCACGCCTCCTCGATCGTTTATCGTCGCACGGCGATCCGCGTCGTAGGCTGGCGGTGTGCCAGTTACCGAAGAGGAGGGTCTCGAGATGATCGAGCTCTCCGGGATCCCGAAACTGCACCGGCCCGTCATGGTGACGGCGTTCGAGGGCTGGAACGACGCCGCAGACTCCGCGACCGACGCGATCGAGACCCTCGAACTGGCCTGGCAGGCCAAGCCGATCGGCGCGGTTGACCCTGAGGACTACTACGACTTTCAGGTCAACCGCCCGACCGTCTCGCTCATCGACGGGGTCAGCCGGTCGGTTTCGTGGCCGACCACCCGGCTTTCGCTCGCTACCCCGGTGCCGATTCCGCCGGCCGCCGCGACATCGTGCTGGTGCGCGGGCTCGAGCCGAACATGCGCTGGCGCGGGTTTTGCGCCGAGATCATCGAGGCCGCGATCAGCCTCGGCGTCGACGAGATCGTGAACCTCGGCGCGCTGCTGTCAGATTCGCCCGCACAGCCGTCCGGTGCCGGTGACCGGCACTGCGGTCGACGGCGACACGGCCCGACGTCTCGGACTCGACCAGTCTCGCTACGAAGGGCCGACCGGCATCGTCGGGGTCTTCAACGACGCCTGCGTGCAGGCCGGCCTGCCCACGGTTTCGCTGTGGGCGGCCGTGCCGCACTACGTGGCCCAGCCGCCCTGCCCGAAAGCCACCTTGGCACTGCTGCGCAACCTCGAAGACGTCATCGAAGTGCCGATCCCCTATGGCGACCTGGTCGAGATGGCGCAAGCCTGGGAACGCGGCGTCGACCAGCTCGCCGAAGAAGACTCCGAGGTCGCCGACTACGTCCGAACGCTCGAACGGCAGAAGGACGAAGCCGAGTTGCCCGAGGCGAGCGGCGAGGCGATCGCGCGCGAGTTCGAGCGCTACCTGCGACACCGCCCGGACGCCGGAACCTGACCTGCCCCTAGGCCGCTCGCGTTCGTCGAGTTTGTTAGACGCAAAACGGGGTCCTTAACCCGCGGGCGCCTAACAAACTCGAGGGTGCGCGATGCCGGCTAACCCTGCCGGACGCCGAGCGTGTTGCCGTCGGGGTCGCGAAACCATGCACCCCGCGCCGGCCCGAGTTGAGCGATGTGGTTGGTGGTCGTGAGTGGTCCTTCGGTGTAGTCGAGGAACTCCACGCCCTTGCCTGACAGATCGGCGACGACCGCCTCGATGTCACCGACCTCGAAGTGCGCGAGGGTGTGTTCCGTCACGACGGGCGGGCGCTTGAACACGGATAGCTCACTCCCCTCCCCGCACCGGAACCGAGCCGAAAACGGGTTCTCCCACAAGAACGTCAGGCCGAGTATGTCGCCGTAGAACGCTTTCGCCCGTTCGAGATCGGTTACCGGAAGGGTCGCCACCACCATCGTTGATGTGATCATTTCGCGGTGCTCTGCAACTCAGGCTGAAGTGACGTGACGCTGTAGAGGTCAACCGCCTGCTCCTGCGGCGCCGACTCGAACCCGCCCTCGACGCCTTGCTGCAACCGCGGCAGGAGCGTTCCGTCGCGAAACGATTCCCAGCTTTCCAGCGACTCGTGGATGGCCATGATGGTCCACCCGCCAGCCGACGGACCGGCCGCGTGGAAGATCTGGCCGGCAGGCAGCTGCCCAGCGCCCGGATGCACGGCCGCTACCGACGCCTCGTACTGCTCCTTTGTACCGCCGGGAAAGAAGTGCACAACACCGTAGGGCCTCGCGCTCATGTCAGCTCCTCGTTCGGTTGAGATATTGTTTGGCATGACAAGTAATAGACCTCTGTACTTGTCATGTCAAGTATTTGACGTACACTCGTTTTCATGCCCGATGACATCGACCGCTGGACGCCCGCCTGGCTCGCGCTGCTCCGCACCCATGCGCGACTCTGGGATCAGACTGAGGTTCAGATGCGTCACGATAGCGGCCTCACCATGCCCCGCTACGACGTGCTGATGCAGCTCGACATGGCTGGCGGCCGCCTTGGCCTCAGCGAGCTGGCCGCGGCGATCGTGCTGTCGCCGTCCGGCTTGTCGAAGTTGCTTGATCGTATGGAGACTGCCGACTTGCTTCGGCGCGAGCCTGATCCGAGTGACGCCCGCTCAACCTTCGCGAGGATCACACCGCGCGGAAGGTCGCTGGTGAGGAAGGCGCGGCAGAGCCATCACGCGTGGTTGCAACAGGCATTTGGTGACGCGCTCGACGATCGCGACGTCGCCGACCTGACGCGCATCATGAGCCGGCTCGACGCCCAAGCGCGCTAACCGAGTTTGTTAGACGAATACGGGGTCCTTGACCCGCGTGCGTCTAACAAACTCCCGCAGTAACACAGCTAGGCGCCGGCGAAGTTGTGCTGCCGCCAAGCTTCGTAGGCAGCGACCGCCGCGGCATTCGACAAGTTCAGCGATCGCCGGCCGGCCAACATCGGGATGCGCACCCATTCCGTGACATGCGGATCGGCGAGTACCGCGTCAGACAATCCGTCAGGCTCGGGCCCGAACAGCAGCACATCGCCAGCCAGGTACTCGATGTCGACATACGAACGCGACCCACGCGCGGTGAACGCGAACACCCGCGCCGGCATCATCGCCGACCACGCGGCAGCGAGATCAGCGTGCACGGTGACCGACGCAAGGTCGTGATAGTCAAGCCCAGCCCGCCGCAGTTTCGCGTCGGACAAGTCAAAACCGAGTGGGCCGATGAGGTGCAGCTCGCAGCCCGGTAGCCGCAACCATGCGAATCGCATTCCCCGTGTTCGGTGGAATCCGCGGTTCGACAAAAGCGATGCGGAACATCGACTACAGCGCGATGCCGAGCAAGGCATCGACGGTGGCGCGCATGAGCGCAGCGCCGTCGGCGTCCGTAGCGCGGTCCGCGGTAGATGCGCCGGCGGCCCAGACGTCAACGGCGGCCAACGCACCGGGCGCGTCGAGGTCGTCTTCGAGCCGCATGCGAACCGCTTCGAGCAACGCCTCGGCGTCGGGAGTGTTCGACCGGGTAGCAGCCAATCGCCACGTGTGCAGTCGCTCGACCGCAGCGGCAAGATCGGCGTCGGTGTACTCCCAGTCGTCGCGGTAGTGGTGTGCGAGCAACGCGAGCCGGATCGCCATCGGGTCAACCCCGGCGTCGCGCAGCTTCGAGACGAACACCAGGTTGCCGCGTGACTTCGACATCTTCTCGCCGTCGTAGGCGACCATGCCGGCCTGCACATAACTGCGTGCGAACGGGACGCCGGTCACGACGGTCGCCTGCGCCGCACACATCTCGTGATGCGGAAACGCCAGATCGGTGCCGCCCCCCTGCACGTCAATGTCGGGCGCGAGGTATTCGAGGACGATCGCGGTGCATTCGATGTGCCAGCCCGGGCGGCCCGGGCCGATCGGGGTATCCCAACTCGGCTCGTCGGGTCGTGCGGCCCGCCACAGCAGCCAGTCGAGCGGGTCTTTCTTGCCCGGGCGATCCGGGTCGCCGCCGCGTTCGGCAAACAGCGCCAGCATCGTCGCGTGGTCAAGGCGCGAGACCGCACCGAAGTCAGGCGCGGCCGCGGCCGAGAAGTACAGATCGCTGTCGACCAGATAGGTGACGCCGGCAGCCTGGAGTCGCTGAATCAGTGCAACCACGATCGGGATCGACTCGACCACGCCGACGTAGCGCATGGGTGGCACGCACCCGAAGCGCAGCCATGTCGTCGTGGAACAGCGCGATCTCGCGAGCAGCAAGCTCTTGCCAACTCTCGCCGGTCTCGCGAGCACGCTCGAGCAACGGATCGTCGACGTCGGTGACGTTCTGCACGTACGACACCTCGAGACCGGCGTCACGCCAGGCTCGGTTGAGCAGGTCGAAGCCAACGTAGGTGGCCGCGTGCCCGAGATGAGTGGCGTCATAGGGCGTGATGCCGCACACGTACATGGAAGCGCTCTCTGCGGAGTCGACGGCGACGTACGAACGTGACGACGTATCCCAAACCTTGGGCACCCGGCCGTCGCCCGGCAGGGCGGGAAGCGTTGGTGCCGGCCAGACCTGCATACGCGAACTCTAACGACGACGGCTAGAACGGCGGCCACGGGACGGCGGGCCAGCCGTCGCCGGGCTGCGGATAGCAGCGCTCGCGCAGCAGGCGATCAACACGTCGACGGGTCGCGGCTGACCTCGCGCGGCGTGATGAGCGCCTTCAGCTCAATGCCGAGATCGCCGTCGAGTTCGGTGCGCAACGCAGCCAACGTGTCGAGCACGTCGTCGGGCAACGGCGTGCCACGCCATTGCCACAGCACCGTGCGCAACTTGTCGTCGGTCGAGAAGCAGACGCCGTGGTCGACGCCGTAGATGTGGCCGCCGACGGTGGGCAGCAGGTGCCCACCCTTGCGGTCGGCGTTGTTCACCACTGCGTCGAACACCGCCAGCCGACGCAGCCCCGGGTTGTCGCTGTGCAACAACGCCAGCAGATCGGCGTCCTCGTCGATGTCGATCCAGAACTGACACGCGCCAGGGCCGAGCGGACCGTCGCGCATAACGGTGAGCGGCACGACGTCCCAGCCGGTGGCTTCGGAAACGAGGTAGGCGCCGACTTCGCGGCCCGCGAGGGTGCCATCGGGAAAGTCCCACAGCGGTCGCTCGCCGGCGATGGGTTTGTACACACAGGTCAGCGACACGGCGCCGCTGGGTTGCGTTCGCATACAGCGTGGTGTTCGACGCTTCGACCAGGCGGCCTTCGATGGCGAGATCGCCGTCGGTGAGCACGGCCCGCACCTCGGCAGCGCTCAGATCGAAACTTTGCTCGGTCACGACCTGACCGTCAATGCGGGTGGTGGCCGTTTGACCGTGCGCACACGTGACTTTCGGGATCGAGCGGCTGACCGCAGAACTGGCACGGCGGCCGACCAGCCGCGACGATGGCCAGTGCTCGTTTCGTAAACGCGCGCGCGACGCCGCCGCTCATGCGCACCCGCATCAGATCAGGGCCTTCGCTGGCGTCGTCACTGAGCAGCGCGGGTTCGTCGTCATCGCGTCGTCATCGGTGTCGTCGCCGACGACGATTCGCTGATGGCGATCGCCTCGATGATCAACGCGCTCGGTCTCAGGCTCCCAACCCAGACCCAGCGCGCCGACCCTGAACTCCTCAATGATGGGCTGGTCAAGTGGCAACGTGTCGTTGAGTTCGAGGGGCGCGACCGCGGGCACCGAGGCCGTGCCGCCCGAAGCCCGCAACACCTCGTCGAGCAAGCTGGTCGAGGCGTTCGGCCAGAGCGGCGACCTGCAGCTTCTCGACCACCACGCTGGTCAGCTGACCGGCACCGCGCGCCTGAATGAAGAAGGTGCGCTGGCCGGGCTGACCCACCGTGCCGACGACGAGGCGGTCAGGTGGGTCGTACACGAAAGATCTGACGGGGCATAGCAACGACCCTATGCGGCGCCGGCGCCGCCGCCGACCACGGCATCGCTCGAGGCGGTTGCGCGACGGCTGCGCGAGGTCTTCTTCGGCGGTGCGAGCAAGGTCGCCGAGATCGGTGCCGGTGTCATTCACGCGGACGACGAACGGGCGCAGCGCGGTGTAGTTGATGACCGTCACCGAGCACGGGTCGATCACGATGCGCTGAAAGGTATCGAGATGCATGCCAAGCGCATCGGCCACGATGGCCTTGATGATGTCGGCATGCGAGCACGCCAGCCAGGTCGCGTTCGAGCCGAGCTTGTCGTTCCATGACCGAACCGCATCGACGGCGCGCACTTGCGCATCACGCATCGCCTCGCCGCCCTCGCCGGGAAACGTCACCGCGCTCGGATGCGACTGCACAACCTTCCACAGCGGATCTTTGGCCAGCTTCTTGATTTCCTGACCGGTCCAGTCGCCGTACCCGCATTCGATCAGCCGGGCATCGGTCTCGACGGCGACACCGCGATCTTCGGCGATGAATTGCGCCGTCTGCTGGCAGCGCTCGAGCGGGCTGCTCACGATGCGCTCGATCGGCGACACCGGCGAGTCGGCGAGCGACTTCGGCGGCTTGTGCGCGGCCGCGCTCGTCAAGATCGACGCCAGGCGTCTCGACCGGCCAGCACCGGGCCGGTCATGGCGGTCAGGCCGTGCCGTACGAGCAGAACCGTCGTCACAGGCTTGCGGCCGGTAGTCGACTGCGTCAGCTGGCGGCCGCATGGCCGACGACCCCGTGCTGAATCTGGTTGTCGTAAGCGGCCCAGCACTTGGACGCACCCGGTCGCGAAATCTGGGTCGGTGTCGGGCAGTTGCCGTGCTTGCCGGCGACGCTCGCCAGCACCACCAGCGCCAGCACGCCGGATGCCGCCATCGCGCCAAGAATCACGAAGAATTGCGATGCGCGAGAGCGGCCGGTCGACGTACCTCATCGCGGACACGCGGGCTCCTCAGCTGCAATCGGCGGCCTAGTCCGGCTGAGTCTATCGGGGCAGGGTCACCAGCAAGCTCAGGGTCGAGCCAGGGTCTTGCCCGATGTCGCGCGCCGGCCGCCCACCCGGCAGCATCGGTGAGCGAAGGGAGTTGTCGATGATCGAAGTTCGTTCACTCAGCAAGCAGTTCGGCGCCACCAAGGCGGTCGACGATCTGTCATTTTCGGTACGGCCAGGCACGGTCACTGGCTTCCTCGGTCCCGAACGGTTCCGGCAAGTCGACCACGATGCGCATGATCCTCGGTCTCGACCGGCCGACGAGCGGATCAACGAGCGTCAACGGCCGTGCGTACGGCCAGATCCGGCGTCCGTTGTTTGAGGTCGGTGCGCTGCTCGACGCGAAGGCGATGCACGGCGGCCGCAGCGGCTACAACCACCTGCTGTGCGTCGCGCAGAGCAACGGCATCGCGCGTCGTCGCGTCGCCGAGGTGCTCGAGTTCGTCGGCCTCGGTTCGGTCGGCCGCAAGCGGGCGCGCACGTTTTCGCTCGGCATGGGGCAGCGCCTCGGCATCGCGGCCGCGCTGCTCGGCGACCCTGAGGTACTGCTGTTCGACGAACCGGTCAACGGCCTTGATCCCGAGGGCATCCTGTGGATCCGCACGCTGCTTGCGCAACCTCGCTCGCGAGGGCCGCACCGTGTTCGTCTCGAGCCACCTGATGAGCGAGATGGCATTGACCGCCGACCACCTCATTGTGATCGGCCGCGGCCGACTCATCGCCGACACGACGACGGCTGAACTCATCAGCAGCAGCTCGCAGGGCTACGTGCTCGTACGCACACCGGACGCCGACGGGCTGGCGCACGCGTTCTGCGTGCGGCCGGCGCGACGGTCGGAGTCGACCGACGACGCGGTGCGGGTCACCGGATCTCACTGCGCGGCGGTCGGCGATCTGGCCGCCGAACATCACGTCGTCCTGCACGAACTTTCGCCGCACGCCGCATCGTTGGAAGAGGCTTTCATGGAACTGACCAGAGACAGCGTCGACTTTGGCGCCGACTTCGGCACCGCGATGGCCGACACGGCTGCCGGGGTCGGTCACTGACATGACGACGACGACACTTGCCCCAGCTGCTTCGCCCGTGCGCCCGGCCACGATCGGCGTGGCGAATCTCATGCGGTCGGAATGGACCAAGCTGCGCAGCCTGCGGTCGACGTACTGGACCGCAATCGTGGCCGTGATCGCGGCGATCGGCATCACCATCATTGGTGCGCTTGAGTTCGTCCAGCACTTCGCGCCCGACCAGCTTGAAGGATTCGATGCGGCCAACTTCTCGGTGCAGGGTCTCTACCTTTCGCAGATCGCACTGGGCGCGCTCGGAGTCATGACGATTACCGGCGAGTACGCGACCGGCATGATCCGCACAACGCTGACGGCCGTCCCGCAACGGCGAGTGGTGATCGCGATCAAAGGCCTGGTGTACCTGATCGCGATCTTCATGCTGAGCGAGGTCATGTCGTTCGCTTCGTTCGGCATCGGCCAGGCGATCTTGCATCGCAAGCACGCCGGCGTCTCGCTCTCCGACCCCAACGTCCTACGCGTGGTGTTCGGCAGTCGGCCTGTACCTCACCGCTGTCGGCTTGCTCGCGTTCGGCCTGGGCGCGCTCGTGCGCCGGACGGCGGGTGCGCTCGCGAGCGTTCTTCGGCGTGCTGTTCCTGCCCTCGGCGCTCATTGATCTGCTGCCGAGTTCGTGGCACGCCACCGCAATGAAGTTCGCGCCGGTCAACGCCGGTACTCAGATCGCCAATACCGACCGCGTGCACGACATGCTCGGGCCGTGGCAGGGCCTCGGCATGTTCACGCTGTATGGCGCTCGTGATCGTGCTCGGCGCGTTGTTCCTCCTTGGCCGTCGTGACGCCTGATCGCCAGGTACCGTGGCGCGATGGAGCAGCGGCGCCTCGGGACGCAGCGGCCTGGCCGTCTCGTCGATCGGCCTCGGCACAGCGACGTGGGGCCGCGATACCGACGAACACGAGGCCGCCGATCAGCTGACGGCGTTCGTCGAGGCGGGTGGCTCGCTGCTCGACACCGCCGACGGCTACGCGTCTGGCGACAGCGAGCGGGTGATCGGCCGATTGCTCACGAAGGTGGTCGATCGGGCCGACGTCGTGATCGCGACAAAGGCGGGTGCGGTCGCTACCCGACGAACGACCCGATGGACGCCGTCGCGACATGTCGCGTCGCCACCTGCTGCAAGCACTCGACGACTCTCTCGACCGGCTGGCCGTCGACCACGTCGACCTGTGGCAGCTGCACGGCTGGGACACGTCGACACCGATCGACGAAGCGTTGTCGGCGCTCGATTTCGCGGTCACCTCTGGGCGCGCGCGCTACGTCGGGTCTGTCGAACTGCAGCGGCTGGCAAACAGCGAAGGCGGCTGGCTGGCAAGCGGCGTGGCCCGGCCGCGTTCCGCTGGTCTCGACTCAGGTCGAGTACTCGCTGCTCGAACGCGGGGTCGAACGCGAGGTCGTGCCCGCCGCGCTCGATGCGGGAATGTCGATACTTGCTTGGTCGCCACTGGGTCGCGGCGTTCTCACTGGCAAATATCGCACCGGCATACCCGCCGACTCGCGCGCCGCGAGTGACCATCTCGCCGGGTTCGTCGAGCCTTACCTGGACGAGGCGCATGCTCGCGTCGTCCAGGCTGTTTGTACTGCGGCTGAAGGCCTCGGCGTGTCACCGCTGGCGACGGCGTTGGCGTGGGTGCGCGATCAACCGGGCGTTGCCGCGCCGTTGGTCGGCGCTCGTACCGCTGCGCAATTGCTCGGCATCCTGGCCGAATCGGACGTCGTGTTGCCGCCGGAGATTCGCGACGCGCTCGACGACGTGTCGGCGCCGGCAATGGGGTATCCCGAACGTGGGCCGGGGCAAGACTGAGCCGCGCTGGCTACTCGGTTTCGGGTTCTTCCCATTCCAGATCGTCGTCTTCGTCTTCGATCTCGCGTCGTCTCGACTCGACCGGACCGAACGGCGTGACTTCTTCGTACGCAGAGAACAGCGCGTCGTCGTAGGCCTCGCCGGCTGATGCCAGTGCATCGTAAGCGGCCTGCACGTGCGGGTCGTTCTCGCCCGCCCGCGCCTCGACGGCCGCAAGGTGCGCATCAAGGGCAGCCTTCAGGCCCTCGATCGCGGCACGAACCTGCGCTGGCGTAGCGGGAGTCTCGTCGGGCATGGGAGGAACGGTACCGGCCTACCCCCACATTGGCGCAACGGCGAATCACGAACCGTTACCAACGGTGCCGTTTTGTGGACGACGCGGACGCAATCGGCGGGCACAATGAACGCCATGGTCGACTACGAGTTTCGCCAGCTGTCGCTCCCCCGCGGCACCTCGCGAACTGCGGCCTGGCGGCTGCTCACCGAGCAGGCCGAGCATCACGGATGGGAGCTTGATCGGCTGCGCCTCTACCCCGACGGAACGCGGTGGATTCGACTGCGTCGGCGCGTGCTCCGCGTGGTGCGGACGCTCTAGTCGGGCAGTCGCTTGTCAGCAGTTCGACAGGAAGTTGTCGAGCACGCGCGTACCGAACTTCAGGCCTTCGAGCGGCACCCGTTCGTCGACGCCGTGGAACATGCCGGCGAAATCGAGATCGGGCGTGAGCCGCAAGGGTGAGAAGCCGAAGCCCCGGATGCCGATCAGTGAGAACGACTTGTCGTCGGTGCCGCCGAAGAGGCAGTACGGGATAGGCTCTGCCTTGCGGGTCTTCCTTCGTGATCGATGACTTCATTGCCTCGACCAACGCGCCGTCCCATTCGGTTTCGAGCGCTATGTCGCCGTGCACTGTCTCGCGACTGACGTTCGGGCCGAGCAGCTGGTCGATAGTGGCGAAGAATTCCTCTTCGTAGCCGGGCAAGAAACGGCCATCAACGTGGGCGCTCGCTTCTTGCGGGATGACGTTCACCTTGTAGCCGGCCTCGAGCATCGTCGGGTTGGCCGTGTTGCGAAGTGTCGCGTCGATCAGTGCGGTCATGGTGCCGAGCTTCGCGGCCACCGGCCGCAAGTCGTGCGGGTCGATCTCGATGCCGATCGCGTCACCGATCTCGCTGAGGAAGACCTCGACGGTCTTGGTCAGTCGCACCGGCCACTCGTAACGTCCGATGCGCGCTACGGCGTCGGCCAATTCGGTGACGGCGTTCGCGTGGTTGACCAAGCTGCCGTGGCCTGCCCGGCCTTTCGCGACGAGTTTCATCCAGGCCATGCCGCGCTGGGCGGTCTGCACGGGATAGAGGCGCAGGTCGTCGCGAATCTGAAGTGAGAAGCCGCCGACTTCACTGATCGATTCGGTGCAGCCCTCGAACAGTTCGGGCTTGTTGTCGACCAGCCATCGAGCGCCTTTCGAGCCACCAGCCTCTTCGTCAGCGACGTACGCAATAACGATGTCGCGCGGCGGCTTGCGGCCTTCGCGCATCCATTGCCGGACGACGGCCAGCGACATCGCGTCCATGTCTTTCATGTCGACGGCGCCGCGACCCCACAGGCAGCCGTCCTTGATCTCGCCGGCGAACGGGTCGACCGACCAATGCGCAGGGTCGGCGGCGACGACGTCGAGATGACCGTGAATCAGGAGCGCGCCACGGCTCGAATCAGTGCCCTCCATGCGGGCGATCACGCTCGCGCGGCCTGGCTCGGATTCGAAGATCTGCGGGTTGAGCCCGACGTCGGCCAGCTTCTCGGCGACGTACTCAGCCGCCGGACGCTCGGGTTTTCCGGGGTTGGAGGTGTCGATGCGGATGAGGTCTCGGCAAAGGTCGACCACCTCGTCCTCGGCGCGGGGGCTGGCGTCCGGCTGGCTCATCGGACCTCCTCGAGTTCGGGGGTGACATCGGCGGTGGCATCGGCCACTGCCATCCTGCCTGCTCCCGAGGTCGGCGCGCATCCCGCCGTCCGGCCCGCGTTCCGCGGAACGCGGTAGCCGGTCGGGCCGCGTTCAGCTGAACGCGGCGGTGCGGCGGGTTGGTATGGTGTTCGCCGGTCCTGCGCAGCGGGACTCCACGTCCGGGTGGCGGAATTTGGCAGACGCGCTAGCTTGAGGTGCTAGTGCCCGAAAGGGCTTGGGGGTTCAAGTCCCCCCTCGGACACGCGGTGGTCGCGAGCCTCGCCAACCTATCGACCGCGATGGGCGCCTGAGCTTCGCGGCAGCCCGAGCGGTTTGGGTCGGCGTTTCGGCCGTGGGTTTCGCCCGCGTCAGTGGGTGGCCCGGCCGGCGATCGTCTGGCCTACCTCGATGAGGTGGCCGTCTGGGTCACGCATGTAGCAGCGGAGCTCGGGCCCCCGGTCTGTCGGCGGTGTCAGGAACTCGGCTCCTCGAGTGCGCCACTGCTCATAGACGGCGTGGATGTCGGCGACGCGAATGTTGAGGAAGCTGCTGACGCGGTCCGGGTCGCGCGGCGGCTCGAGGGTCACCGTCGGCTTGTCGTCGGTGGGTGGGCCGCCGACGTTGATGATGATCCAGCTGTTCGCGAGCGCGACGATTGTCGGCTCGCCTTCGCGTAGTACTTCGCCGCCGAGTACGTGGCTGTAGAAGTGGCTGGCGCGTTCGACGTTGTCGGAGACGATGAAATGAGTGACGGCGATGCCCTCTTTGGGTGCTGGGAAGTCGGCCATCGTTAGCGCTCCAGGAGGGGGCGAACCTCGATGGTTCCGCCGAGCCGGGCAACGGGGATCCGTGCCGCGAACGCGATCGCCGCATCGAGTTCGGGCGCCTCGTAGATGTAGTAGCCGTCAAGCGCGTATCCCGCCTCCACGGCGGGGCCGTCGGTCGTCCGGGTCAGGCGACCGTCCACGCGGACGGTCGCTGCAGTCGCCGCGGGCTGGAGCTGATTGCCGTCGAGCACGCCGGCGTCCCGGCGGATTTCTTCGAATTCGGCGGTTAAAGTCTGTTGTTCCCCGTCGGGGAGTTCGGCGATCACCTTGTCGGCCCCGTTGAAGCGGACCTGGAGCAAGAACTTCATCGGATCTCCTTGTCGTGACGTGGGAGCTTCGGCTGGAATGTTCGCTGTGCTTCACACCGGCTCAAGAGCAGCTTCGCGCGCAGCGTGAGCTTGGGCTTCGCCTCGGGAGTTCGTCGTACGTAAGGCGATTAGCGCCGAGGCGCCGATGAAGATGCTGCACGCGAAAAGCGCCTCTCGGAATCCTGAGGTCAGTGCTTCCGGTCGGCTTACATGGGCCGCAAGCAGATGACTGGTGTGCGCGGTCGCGATGGCCGAGAAGATTGCCAGCCCAAGTGCTGACCCAAGTTGTAGCGACGTGTTGATGAGCCCGGCAGCAAGCCCGGCTTGATCATGCGGGACACCTGCGTTAGCCGCGACCGTCACGCCGACGAAAATCACGCCGAGACCCATCGCCATCACAAACAAGCTGGGCAGTAGATCGGTCAGATACGAACCGTGGACCGGAATCCGGGACAGGTTGTAGACGGCGGCTGCCGCCGTCAGTGTTCCCCCTACGATGACCGGTCGGGTGCCGAGACGCGCGAACAGTTTGGGCGATAACCCGGCTGCGAGTCCGACTCCGGCGGTGACCGGCAGGTAGGCCGAGCCCGCCCGGATCGGCGAGTAGCCGAGCACCTCCTGCATATAGAGCGTGATGAAGAAGAACATGGTGATGAAGCCGGCGAATGCCATGAGCTGTGTGGCGTCGGCCGCAGCGAGCCCCTTAACCCTGAAGATCGACAGTGGCATGAGCGGGTTTCGGCTGCGCTGCTCGTTGAGCAGGAAGGCTGCGAGTAGCAGGCCAGCGGTCGCGAGCTCGCCGAGGGTGTGCGTCGCGCCCCAGCCGACCGCAGGTGCCTTGATTAGCGCATAGATCAGCAGCAACATCCCTCCAGTCGCGAGGACTGCGCCGGGCGCGTCGAAGCTGGTTCGCGGGCCGGTTGGGCGTTCGCCGCTGAGCAGACGGAACGCTCCGACCAAAACGATCAGGCAGATGGGCAGATTGACGTAGAAGATCCAACGCCAGCCCGGGCCCCCGGAGAGCACGCCGCCGAAGAAGACGCCCGCCGCTGCCGCAATGCCGCTGATGCCGCCCCAAATACCGAGGGCCTTGTGTCGGTCGACGCCTTCCTTGAAGGTGGTGGTCAGGATCGACAGCGCGGCAGGGGCCATCATCGCGGCGCCGACCCCTTGGACGAGGCGCGCGCCGATCAGCGTGCCCTCGTTGGTTGCCAATCCGGCAGCCAGCGAGCAACCGGCAAACAGGAGCACGCCGGCGACCAGCACCCGGCGGCGGCCGAGTAGGTCGGCGGCGCGGCCGCCGAGGAGCAGGAAGCCGCCGTAAGTCAGCAGGTACCCGCTGAGCACCCACTGCAGGTTCTGCTGCGAGAAGTGCAGCTTGTGTTGGATCGATGGCAGCGCCACGTTGACGATCGAGGAATCGACGATGTCCAGAAACTGGACGGCGCACAGCAGCACGAGGGTCAGTACCCCTAGCCGTGTACCGAGCAACGACTCGTGGTCCTTTTGCTGCGGACTGGGAGACATCTTTGTGGTCACGAGGTCGCCTTTCGTACCGAGAGTGGACTGTTCGGTCCAACGGTAAGTCAGACTGGACCGCGCCGTCCAATTTTTCTGAAAATTCAGTACACTCAGTGGCGTGACGAGCGAGCCGAAGACCGAGCGAGGGCGGGCCAGCCGTGCGCACATCGTCGAGCGGGCGGCCGAGCTCGTCGCCGGGCATGGCGTCCAGGGCACGAGTCTGGACGACGTCCTGGTAGCCGCCGGTGCGAGCAAGAGCCAGCTCTACCACTACTTCGCCGACAGGGACGAGCTAGTCGAGGCCGTTGTCGCACGGCGCTGCGAGCAGGTGCTCGTCGAACTGACACAGATGCTCGGGGGCATCTCGACGCTCGCCGAGTTGGAGCACGCGCTCGCCGGCTTCATTGCGGCCTACGACCACCAGCCCGCGGGCTGCCCGATAGCGACGCTCGCAAACGAGGTCGTCGACCGAAACGAGGGAGCCCGGCTACAGACCGTCGCCGGCTTCGCCGCCTGGGAGCACCTATTTGTCGATGCGCTGCGACGCATGCGAGAGTCCGGCGAGCTCCGAGAAAACGCCACGCCGGAGTCCCTCGCGACGGCACTACTAGCGAGCATCGAAGGCGGTCTGCTGCTAAGTCAAACGCGCGGCAACTCGACGTCGCTGCACGTCGCCATAACGGCAGCGCTAGACCACATCCGCTCCTTTACCAACTGAGCTCGCAACGCCTCGGCGCGAGCTCCAACACAAACAAGAGGCATGGACGTCGGCGGTTGAGCGTCGTCTCGCCGTTGACCTCTCGATGAACACGGAGGCCGACAACTATCGCTGCGCCAGCCTCCGCGGCAACGCATTCGACGATGGGTCAAGGCTTTGGCCCCCGAGTGTTCGTCGCGCGCATGGGTTGGGTGGCGAACTCCTGGATACCTGCGGGCCAACTGATCTCCGCGTGGAAGCCGAGCTCCTCGCGTGCCCGGGAGGGATCGGCGACGATGTGCCGGACGTCGCCGAGCCGGTACTGCCCGGTAGTGATCGGCGCCGGGCCGCCGGCCGCCGAGGCAAGAGCCGTCGCGACCTCGCCGATCGTGCATGGCGTGCCGCTGGCGATGTTGTAGGCGCGGAACTCTCGTCGCTTGGCCGCGGCTCGCGAGCACGTTCGCCCGAGCGACGTCGGTGACGTGCACGAAGTCTCGGAGTTGTCTGCCGTCTTCGAACACGCGCGGCGGCCGACCGGCGGCGAGTTCCGAGCGGAACAGCGCGGCCACACCTGCGTAGGGCGTGTCACGAGGCATGCGCGGGCCGTACACGTTGTGGTAGCGCAGCGCGCGCACGCCTGAGGAGGTTTCGCGCGCCCATGACGACGCGAGAAACTCCTGGGCGACTTTCGTTGCGGCGTAGACGTTTCGGGGATCGAACGCGGCGTCTTCGTCGACAAGCTCGAGCGTGAGTGACTCGCGGCATCGAGGGCACCGGGGTTCGAAGCATCCGGCTGCAAGGTCGCTGGCTTCGCGTGGCCGGCGCCCGCACGATTCCGTCGACAGCTGCAGCGGTAGCGGCCCTCGCCGTAGACGACCATCGACGACGCCAACACGAGACTGCGGACGCCGGCCGAGGCCATCGCGGCGAGCAGCACCGCCGTACCCAGATCGTTGTGGCCGACGTAGTCGGGCAGATCGGCGATGTCCTTGCCGAGCCCCACCATCGCGGCCTGGTGGCACACGACGTCGACGCCACGCAATGCGCGCTCGATCGTCGGCCGGTCACGGATGTCACCGCGGATTGTCTCGACGCCGTCCGGCGCTTCGATCGACGCGCCGTTCCCGTGCACGGAAGGCAGTAGCGCGTCGAGGACGACGACGTCGTCGCCGGCCGCAACGAACGCCTCGACGACGTGCGACCCGATGAAGCCCGCCCCGCCGGTTACCAGGACGCGCACGTCACTCACCTGCCTTCGGTGGGCGGTGGCTTCGGATTCATCTCGCACGCGTGCCGCCCGCTCGACGGCGGGATGCCACGACGATCGCGATCGGCGATCGCCGTCCACACGATTGCGAGCACGATGACGAGGTTTCGCCCGTACGCCAGCGGCAGCAACGACGTGTTGTCGGAGTAGTGCCGCCCACCCGGCGTCAGCACCGCCGTCAAGCCGACGACGAGAACGCAGCCGCTCACCAGCAAACCGATCTGAACCGCGGCTCTGGCGCGACGCGGGACGAGCCGGCCGACCAGCACGCCGACCACGCCGATGGCGGGAGCCAGGACCAGATCGTGCGCGAGCGCCGCGGCGATGACCCAGGTGATCCACGACCGCGGGTGCGTGTCGTGGCTGTGGTCAAGATGCCGCGCACGCCGACGCCGACGAAGCCGATCCCGATCGCGCCGACGATGATGCGCCCGACTGGTTGCTTCATAGCACCTCCAGCCGGGTGACCCACTTCGTCTGCATGACGCCGGGCCGATCGGCCGCGATGAGCCGGCACGGAAAGCCGTGATCGAGGTCAAGCTCCGCACCGTTCAACCGCAACGCCAACAGCGTCAGGTGGTCGGCGACCGCGTCGGATTCGAGCAACGACGTGCGGTATCGGCCACCGGCCTCCAGCGACACGACCCGCACCCGCGCAGTCGGCGATGCGCCCGCGTTGCGCACGAGCTCGCGCACCGATACCCCTGTCCACGACGCTCCGGCGCTCCATCCCTCGACGCAGGCGATGGGCAGCTGCACATCGTGCTGTGTCATCGCCTGGAGTTCGCGCGAGGCTAAACGACGCCGGAGCCGCGACGCGACCGGTGATCGTGAGGCGATAAGCCGCATCGGTCGCAGCAGCGCGGACGCCGGCGGCGCGCGCCGTTCGGTTGATCGGCAATGCTTGCGGGCCGATGTCAGGCCGCCGGGGGCCGAGCACGTCGAGACCGCTCAGCGGTCGCAACGTCTCGCCGACCGTAGTCACAGCGACCAGACGCGATACCGGCTGCGACACCGACAAGCAGGCCACGCCGGCTCACGCCCGACCGGTTCATCGATCGGCTCAGCTCGGTGAACGTCCGGTCAGTGCGGACTTCGCCCAAGCCGCTTCGGATCTCGACCCATTTGACGGAGATGTGCAGGAGGACCGAACCGGCGAGCACCCACGCCGTCCAGTAATGCACGGTGGTGAAGAAGAACGGCCAGGAGTACCAGTAGAAGATGTTCTGCAGGCCGGTCAGCAGCTGAAAGACGGCGTACCCGACGAGCAGCAGTAGCGACCCTCGTTCGGCGACGTGCAGCAGGTTGCGGGTCGGCGGCCATTGCCACAACTTCGGGTAGACCGACCACAACTTCAACAGCAGCAGGGGAATGCAGGCGAGCCCGACCGCGACGTGGAGCCCTTCAGTGAAGCGGTACAACGCCACCGGTCGCGTCGGAAACGACAGGCCCCATTGCTGGGTGCTGGGCGAGGTGGCTCGCGAGTCCGGTGATGAACGCGACCAGAAGGCACGCGCCGAGCAGGGTTCCGATCCGCGCGGTCAAGGCGATCGACCGCAGCCGGCTGCGGAAGAATCCGGCTCGCAGCGGGCCCTGACGAAGAATCGTTCGGCGGCGTCGGCAATGGTTTCGTGAGCACGCGGAGGTTCATCGCTGCGCCGCCGGTTCGAGCGCAGCGAACCACCGGCCGTCGGCGTCCCAGCACTCGCGGGTCACGAAGCCTGCCGCGCCGGCGATGCCGCCGATCGTGCCGACCGGAACGCGGGCCCAAGGAAACCACGACGTGACCACCCCGTCGGCGCGGCGGATTCGGGCCGGACCGACATGACCGATCGTCGTGGGTGGTTCGAGCTCGATCAGCGCGCAGCCGGTCGGTGCGAGCAATTGCCGAACGCGGCGCAGCAACGCAATCGGGTCGCCGCCGATCCCGATGTTGCCGTCGATGAGCAGCACTGTCTCCCAGCGGCCCTCGCCGGGGATGTGCGTGAAAACGCTGCGGTGCAAGGCGACGCCGCCGGCGGCCCTGGTGAGCGAGACCGCGTCTGGGGTGACGTCGATTCCGAGGACGGCGTGACCGCGCGCCGCGAGGGTGACCGTAAGTCGGCCTGGGCCGCACCCGACGTCGAGCGTCGTGCCGTGCAACGCGCGTGAGCACGCTGCGGTCTGCGTCGTCGGGGCGCGAACACCAGCGTCGCCAGTCCATGGCGGTGTGCACGCCGTCGGCGTGTTCAAGCAATGCGGTCACCTGCGTGCCGAGGGCCGCCGTGCGCATCTGCGTGCCGAACTCGATCGCCGGCCACGGATTCCGTCGGTACCTCGACGTCGGCTAGCACAACGCGGCCATCTCGTCGTCGATCTCGCGCAATGCCTGGGCAAACGCGGTCGACGGTGCGACGTCGGCTACGTCAGCGCGCGTCGGCGGCGTCATCGACGTCGCGCAACGTCGGGCAACGTCACAACCCGCAAACCGAGGCGATCGAACCGCTCGCGTTGGGCGACGTAGGTCCACGGTCGAGACATCGGGACGCCGAGAAAAGCATCGGCGTTGGGAGCTCGAAGTCCGACAGCCCAGTAGCCGCCGTCGGCGGCCGGGCCGATCACGGCGTCGGTGGAGCTCGTCGAGCAACGCAGTCATCGCATCGTCGAGCAGGTCGGCAGTGAGCTGGGGTGTGTCCATCCCGACGAGGAGCTGCGGCAGCTGCGACGCAGGGTGGCCGCCGAACGCTGCGGCGATTCGCTCGTCGAGCCCGCCGCCACGTTGCGGCGACGACGTCAAAGCCGGCAGCCGCGACGAGATCTGGTCGACCGTCGAGCACGAGCACTCGATGGCTTGCAGCGGAGCTCCCGACCGCGCGAAGGGTGTCGGTGAGTGCCGCGGCGGCCAACGTGGCCGCCTGCGTCGGGGTGTACGGCGGGCAGAGGCGAGTCTTCACCCGGCCGGCGACTGGCGCTTTCGCGAGCACGAGGGCACGCACGTCGAGCGCCCGTCATGCGGCAAATACCTCGCGCATGTCACGGACGGCGCGCACAGTTCCGCGAATGGTGCCGGTGACCTTCGACTGGCCGATCCGTTGCCGATAGCTGACATCGACCTCGGTCACGCGCCAGCCCGCCAGCAGCCGCCCGCAGCACCATCTCAAGCGGGTATCCGAACCGGCGATCGACGAGGTCGAGCGCGAGCAGTGGCTCACGTCGGGCAGCACGCATCGGGCCGAGGTCGCGCAGCGGCCAACCCGTACGCGCCCGGATCTGCCGCGCCAGCAGCGCATTCGCAAGCCGAGCGTGTCGCGGCCAGGCGAGGTGACTTTCGGCAACACGTCGACCGAGCGCGATGTCGGCTGCCCCCGTCAGTGACCGGTTCGGCGACCGACGGCAACTGCCGTGGATCGAGCGACGCATCGGCGTCCATGAAGCACACGACAGCCGACGTCGCGTACAGCAAGCCCGCGTGACAGGCCGCACCGAATCCGCGATGGGGCTCCTCGACGACGGTCGCGCCGAGCGAGCGCGCGACATCGGCGCTGCCATCGTTCGATCCGTTATCAACGACGATCGCCCGGTACCCGCCGGGCATCCGCGAGAGCACCCACGGCAACGCGGCCGCCTCGTTCAGGCACGGCAAAATCACGTCGACCTGCGCATCGGTCATGTGCCCGACGCTAAGGCAGACCGACGCAAAAACTCCTTACGGTTTGAGGAACGCACGCACGCAGCCCGTTACGCCGGTGAACTGATCCGTAGGCTCCGACTGTGTCAGCACCCGCAACCATCGGCCGGGCCCATCCGAGGTTGAGGTTGACCCTTGGGCGCGCATTAGTGACCTCGGTGGCGCTGCTTGCAGGGGGCGTCCTCGTCTACGCAGCCGTGCACCTCGGCGCGCATGCTCCCGCCAAGCAACATTTGCAACTCGGCACCGCGGCGCCATTCTTTGGCCAGCGACGGCACCGGATCGCGATCAGAACATTGTGGCCGGCGGCTGTTCTCGGCGTCGCCATCATTGCCGCCGCACCGCTGACGCGCCGGGTGCCATGGTGGCCCTTGCTCGGCAGCGCGTGGGCATGCGCCGCAGGGTGGGCTGTCTTGCTTGCCGCATCAAGCGGCTGGCGCGCAGTCGCCGCCCCTCTCACGAGCACTACCGAATATCGAGCCGCGTTGCCCTCGGTCGCGCAACCCGGCGCAGTTCGTGCACGGATTCGTTACCAATCTCCACCTGTACCCGACCCAAGTGAAGGGCCATCCACCGCTGCCGGTGCTCGTCCTGTGGTCTCTCGAACACATCGGCCTACGCGGGCCTGGGTGGTCCGCGGCCTTAGTGGTCTTTGTCGGTACCTCCGCTGTTGCGGCGGTTGCGATCACAATCCGCTGCGTCGCCGGGGAAGACGTCGCGCGACGCGCGATCCCGTTCCTCGTCCTCGCCCCCGGCACGGCTTGGATCGCAACCAGCATGGACGGACTCTTCGCCGGAGTCGTCGCATGGGCTGTCGCACTCGTGGCACTCTCGCGGACGCAACCATCAACACCGCGAGTCGTTGCCGTCGCGGTCGGCGGTGGCGTGCTCGTCGGGTGCGTCGCATACCTTTCATACGGGCTGCTACCGGTCGCGGCACTCGTCGCGGCAGCGCTGCTCCTCCCCGTTGACCAGCGTGTGGAACGATCTGACGACAGCGACCCAGCGGTTCGCGGCCGGCAGATGTGGGCCATCGGCGGCATTGCGGTTGGACTCGGCCTAGTCGTCGCCGCGTTCACCGCCGATGGGTTCTGGTGGCCGAACGGCGTACGCGCGACCCACCGCTTCTACGCACACAACTATGGATCGGGCAGCCGACCCTACGGATACTTCCTGTTGGCCGACCTCGCCGTGTTCACCCTCATGATCGGACCCGCCACCCTTGCGGGCATCGCCCATCTCAACCTGCGACGCAACCCGGCGGCGTGGCTGGTCATCGCGGCCCTCATCGCCGTCGCAGTCAGCGATCTGAGCGGATACATGCGCGGCGAGGTCGAACGAATCTGGCTGCCATACGCGCCGTGGGTTGTGGTCGCAGGAGCAGCCTTCAGCCGCAGCCGAAGCTGGCTGCTGCTACAGGTCGCGACCGCCCTCGCCGTCCAAGGCTTAGTCGTCTCACCGTGGTAGGCGGTGCGGCGTCGAGTTCGGTCACGACATCCTCGAATCGCGCCTGCGCCGTCGGGGGTCTTGGTTCGGAGTTACTTGGACGTTACGGCTGGCTGGTCCCCTTCTGGTATGACTCTTGGGCGGGTTTGCAACCTGGGTGATGCCGCACGGACGCCGGGTCGTCGGGGTGATCGCTGCTCTTCTTGTGTGCCTCGTCGGATGCGTCTGCCTGCTCGTCACCTTGCCCGGCGAGGTCGGTGCGACCACGTTGGTTGAAACGGTAAACGCGTTGCCGTCTGAGTCAACGCAATCACCGGTGCACCTCACGGTGGTCGCGTCCTCTGCGTCGTACCTTTCGGCGTCGCAAGTCACGCTACGAGCGACAGTCCAGAACCTTTCGTCGACGACATGCGTGTTGGAGGCGTCGGCCGACGGGTCGATCACCGTTGTGCAGGCAACGCTGGACGGCGCCGCGCTGCAACCGTCGTACTCCCAGGCGTTCAGCATTGACGGCACCGACGAGTTAGTCACCGATCACGTCCAATCCGTGGCGCCACGAGGAATGGTGTCGTTCACCATCGCCACGCAACCGATTCCGTCAGGTTCAAGTGTCGGATCGGGACTTCCAATTTGCTCACCCCCATGAGTGGTGACTCCGCACTCGCGACACTCTTGGTCGACTCGTCGCCAGCGGCCGTTACGTTCTGAACGTCACGCTACCAGGCGCCTGCGTTGGTCGGCAACCGCGCCTGCGCGGCGCAAAGCAACACGGTCGCCGTGACCTTTCGCGTCGGCGCCGATCAACACCGTGAGCCCAGTGTGTGGCTCTACGTTTTGGCCGCCGCATGCTTGCCCTTGCGTTGGCGGGGATCGCCCTACTCGTCCGCTCACGCCGTCGCCATCGTCCGGCCCAGACGGTGGTGGCAGCGGGCGTGCTGCTGATTGGGCTCCTTGGTGCTGCGATGGTCACGGCAACCACTGCGAGGGCGGACGTGGACCTCGTTGCCCCCGGCGACCCAGGCGCGGATGCCGCGTACGCAAGTTGTATTGCCAACATCAACAGCTACGACCCGAACTTCCTCGGAGGTTTTGGCTCGATCGACCTCACTGTCACGCCGACGAGCGGTGACACATTTACCGACTTGTACAGCGGCGAGGGGCCTCGTGCATTGGAATTACGGAGCCGGAGTCACTTCAACGGGGATGTCGACGGATCGGACGCGGATCCGTGCGCGGCGCTGTTCCACGAGTTGAACCATGCCCGCAACTGGGCCGACGACGCGAGGGACGAGGGACACTGCGCCGCTACAAATGGGATTCCCTACGAGGAGGTCAATGCCACTGAAGCTGAGAACGGGTACCGGGCAGCCAACGGTTTGCCTCCGCGCACCACTTACGGCGACCGCTCGCTGCCGCCGTCCCTGGTTCACTGCACTTTCTTGGCAAGCAGCTTGCCAAGATCACCGGTGATCCGCACGTGACGACCTTCGACGGGCAGCGGTACGACTTCCAGGCGGTCGGCGAGTTCACGTGCGGCGACATCGGCCACCGGCGATCTGACCATGCAGGTCCGCCAGTCGCCGTTCCAAGGATCGAGCTCGATCTCGGTCAACAGCGCTATTGCCATCCAAGTGAGCGGCACGCGGCTCGGGTTCTACCTCGACGACGGCCTGGTCGATGTGCACCGTGGCGGGGCAGTCGATTCAGGTGCCGGTCGGGCGCACCGCGCTGCCGAACGGCGCGTATCTCCTGCGTGATGCCGATCCCTACACCGGCGACAGCTACCAGGTGCACTGGGCCGACGGCACGATGGCCACTGTTTGGCGAGCGAACATCTACGGCCTGATCGTGACCGTCGACACCGGCCAAGGCGCGCGCGGGAACCTTGTCCGGCCTGCTCGGCAACTTCGATGGCAATCCACAAAACGACGTGGCCGAAGCGGTGGCTCGCCGTTCACGCCCGCCTTCGATCGTTTGTATCCCTCATTCGCCGACAGTTGGCGGGTGACGTCCGCGTCCTCACTGTTCGACTATCCGGCCGGCAAGAGCACCGCGACGTTCACCGACCGCAGCTTGCCGACTCGGCCGGCCATCGCGTCCGCCCTTCCGGCGTCCGAGCAAAGCGAAGCACAAGCAGCGTGCAAGGCGGCCGGCGTGTCAGACCCGGCTGATCTTTCTGACTGCACTCTGGATGTGGCGGTGACCGGATCGGCGGCCTTCGCCATCGCGGACAGCGGGCTCGATGCCGCTGCGACCGCGACTGCGACTGCGAGCATCCAGTCGAGCGCCCCGCCCACCCCAGCCGCCGCGGAGCCCGGCCTGAGTGCTCAGAGCACGTCGCGACTCCCGGCTCGATCGCCAAGACCACCATCATCGGGCACACAGGTGAGCGGATCCTGGTGGATATCACTTCCACCACCTTGCCCGACCAGTGCGGAACTCTTACCTTGCGCGGAGCCGACGACAACATCGTGGCGGAGGGATGTACGAAGGTCGGGACCGACCATCCAAGGGGCCGCGCTGCCCGTCGACGGTCCCTACACGATCTATATCTCTCCGACCGGTGGCGCCACCGGAAGCGCGTCCTTGCGCATCGTCACTCCGACGACCAGTTCAGTCGACCACGATCGATGGGCCGGCCATAACTGCCTCGACCACTGTCGCCGGGCAACAATCCTCGGTCGGGTTTGCCGCCTCGAGCGGCCAAACTGTGTTCGTCGCTGCGTCGGGCGCCACGCTGCCGGCCGGGTGCACGCTGTCGCTCGTGGGGCCCGACGGCGGAGTCTTGCAGTTGGGGTGCCTCGTCGCGGGGAACGGGCTACATCGACCGGACCACCTTGGCGGCTTACCGGCACTTACCACCTTGTCGTAAACCCGCAAGACGACGGTACGGGCAACGTCACCCTCAAGATCACATCTGTGCACGATCAGACGATCGCGACGACCGTCAACGGCCCGCCGTCCGACATTGGTATCGATCAGCCGGGCGCAAAGGGTTTCGTGACCTTCGATGACACAGCCGGTCAACGGGTGCGGGTCACCGTCACTGACGCGACCCTGCCCGACCAGTGCGGCGCGATCACCCTCAAGGCGCCGGATCAATCGATCGTGACAACCGGATGCATCGGCGGATCAGGCACCTTCACAAGTGCCGGCGCTGCCTGCCACCGGCACATACACGCTCGTCGTTGACCCCTACGGACCGGCCATAGGCACGCTTGATCTGAGCGTGGCCGCCGCGCCATGACCCGCTAAGAGGTAGCCCCTCGGACATCGAACACGCCGTCTCGCCCGGTCGCGACGGTCACCCGCGATGAATCG
>CAWIJQ010000006.1:0-287106 GCA_963836475.1 uncultured Actinomycetes bacterium | reverse complement strand
TCACGCCTGTAACCTTCTTGCCCGCTTGCGCGGTAAAGCTGAAGCGAGCGGAAACACCGCACGGTGCAGCGTAGGGAATTCCTGCTACGAATCGCGTGCACTGAATGAGCGACAGCATTTCTCGCCGAATTAAGGCGGCGTAATGTCTTACGAGGTCGACGTCGCCGGCTGGCTTGTCATTCAGGTTGCTGCGGATTGTGCCCCCACTGCATTTGCAGAAAAGCCTAACGACGGTAGTCATTGTGATCTTGCTTGGTTTTCCCGTTGCTCATCAAGCCTGGGCCTTTGAGATGACCCCGGAAGGAATGAAGCGGGCGCAACCGCAGGCGGCAAACGGCGTGGGCCACCGCCAGCTTTACCAGGCGTGGGAGAATCTAGGATCGAGCTACCCTTGTGTTCACCCTCGCACACCCCGTACCGAGCCAAGCAGGCTCCCAACGCCGAGCACGATAAAGACCGGACGCCAGCCGCAGGTCGCCATTAATTTCGCGGAATTAAAGTCCCGGTGGCGGGACCAAGGCTCATCCCGGAAATAATCATGGCATTCGCAATGCCGCGATGCTCCTGCGGGATATGCTGGGCCAGGATCTTTCCGTAGGAAGGGAAAGCGACAGACTCGCCGACACCCAGTAATAGCCGGAAGAGAAGCAGAACGAAAAAACCGTTCACTAAGCCAGTCAGACCGGTGGCGAGCGACCAAAGAGGCTAAACCGCCCGCCAAGAGCCAGCCGACATTAAAGCGATCTACCATCCACCCGCTGACGATCATGACAGTGGTGTAAGTCCAAGAGAACGCGCCCAGAAGGATGCCTAGCTGGGAGGCGGATAAGTGTAACTCTGTCTTTAAAAGCGGCGCAGCGACGGAGAGATTGCCGCGGTCGACGTAGTTGATAAAGACGGATAGGGAAAGCAGGAAAGAAGGCCTAGGGTCCCGCCCCCAATCGGCTCACGAGGATGCCGAGCGGCTGCGTTCATCACATCTTAGGCTCGGCGCCCTTCGGCGCAGACGAGGCCACGGTAGGAAGTTTTATCGGCGACATAGGCGGCCATGGCATCCGCTTCCGGCTAGCCTGGCTTTGAAGTTCGGCGTTGCCTCCAGGTCGAAGGGAGCACCATGCAGGCTATCGGCTGTCAGGACTGCGAGAACAAGGGGGCCTGCGGGCTGCGCATCGATGGCGGCGGCGCGGCGATCGGCCTCGGCGCGGTCGCCGGAGAGCACAGCCTCGATCGCGTCCGTTAGTCCTTGCATTTTGTAGATGGAGTGACTCCGATCGACGCCCGCAAGCCGCGCGTGGATACTTGCCGGACTCTCGCCGGCGGCGGTGCCAACAAACACCTGGGCCTTGTAGTAGTTCTCGTTCGTGGGATCGATCGCGGCCGCTTGTGCCTGCGCTTCCTTTGTCCGTGCGAGCATGATGAGCGCCTGCACCCGAAGGACGCTCGCGACGGTAGCGCCGCCGCGCGCGCGCTCGCTCGCTGGCGAGGATGTCGAGGGCGCGCTGCGGTTGACCCGAGGAAAGAGCGGAAGTTACCCGGCTGTTGAAGTTGATCGAGTTCAGCGGATCGCAAACGTTGACGCGTGCGCAGAGGTCCTCCACGAGATCGCCGTATCCTAACGCGCCCGCAAAGACCGGCAGCCAATCCGGCGCGCTGCAGCCGGGATGACTCAGCGCGGCTTTGATATTGGCGGCCAGACCGTGCCAGTCATCACTGATTAACTGTCGATCCGCGAGCGTGAGCAGACGCTGTTGTTCGTCGTGACTGTTCGCCGCGGCTAACTCCAGATAATGCAGCCGGCCTGCTGAGCTTTCAACTTTTCGGCCTGCGATTGGTCGTCCGCGAGGAGGATGTGATCGTGGAGATCCGCCGCTGCGAAGTAAGCCTGGGAAAAGCCCGGCTCAAGAGCGATCGCGCGATCAAACTCCTTATTCGCCAGCCGTAACCGACGACCACGCTGTGGCTCTTCTCCGGGTTATGCGCGTCTGCGTAGAGCTGCAAGCCTTTCGGGTAGGCGATGAACGCATCGACGTTCTTGATCCCTTCGCTGCGCATTCGCGCGCGCTCGTGATCGTCAAGCACGACGTTAGGACGTCTGCGACGTTCTCGGCGATATCGACCTGAACCGCCAGGGTGTCCGTCAGTGTGCGGTCGTAAGTCTCCGACCAAAGGTGAATCCCATCGGAAGCGCGGATGAGTTGCGCGGTAATGCGCGCCTTATCTCCTTCGCGCCGTACACTACCTTCAAAAACGTTAGCCGCGCCGAGCTTCTCGCCAATCATGCGCAGGTCTTCGGTCTTACCTTTGAACTGGAACGAGAAGCCCTGCCGATCACGCGCATCCCGTCGATCCGCGCGAGTGAGTTTAGGATTTCCTCCGACAGACCATCTGCAAAGAACTCGTTCTGCTTGTCGGCGGTCATATTTACGAAAGGCAGAACCGCGATCGATTTTTCCCCGTTCGCCGCAGCTGTTTTCTCCGCGCTCGCACCTGCATCTTTGCGCAGGAAAAAGCGGTTGGTGAGCAGGAGCACGACCGCGACCGCGAGGATCGCTATGATCCAGCGATCCAGCTTTCGGCCGGTGTGGCGCGTGATCGATTCATCAGGCGGAATGTCGCTCTCAAGCTTTATCCCTTGCGGCGTCCATTCATAGAACCAGGACAAAGCGACCGCAAAAGGGAAGCCGATGACCGAGGCGATGACTATCCCGCGTAAGACCCATTCCGTGACATGAAAGAGCGGGAACACCTGAGTCGCGACTGGAACGAGCAGCGACGCGCCGGCCGCGTAAAGCGCCGCTGCGCGAATGACATTGCTCCGTTTTAGTTCGGCGAAGAAATTGCGAGAATTCATGCCGATGCCTCCGAGCATAGCGGCGTAAAATCCACACGGGAAGATGTTTCGCTGCCTCCCTGCCTAACGAGGCAAGCGATTCGCCCGATGTCTATCCATAGTTGCTCCCAGCTACCGGAGGGCTGATATTCCCGAAGCCATGAGCATCGCATCGATCAATCCGACTACCGGCGAAAGGCTGCGCGAGTTCGACAGCTCCACCGAACGGAGGCGGAAGAACGCCTGACTGTGGCCGCGCGCGCCCTTCGAAAGCACCGCGTCTGTTCCTTTGCCGACCGCGCCGCGATCCTTCAGGCGGCGGCGCAGCTGCTCGAAGACGAAGTCGATTCCCTCGCGCACACGATGACGCTCGAGATGGGAAAACCGATCGCGGCCGCCCGAGCCGAGGTCGCGTAAATGCGCTGAGGGTTGTCGATTTTATGCCGAGAACGGCGAGCGTTTTCTCGAGGAGGAAATGGTACAGACCGCGGCCGCGCGCAGCCTGGTGAGCTGGGAGCCGCTCGGCCCGGTGCTCGCGATTATGCCGTGGAATTTTCCCTTCTGGCAGGTCTTCCGCTTCGCGGCGCCGGCATTCATGGCCGGTAATGTCGGCCTGCTGAAACACGCGGCGAACGTTCCGCAATGCGCGCTGGCGATTGAAGATCTCTTTCCGGCGGGCGGGCGCGGCAGCGGGCGTTTTTCAGACTCTGCTCATCGAGTCCGACAAAGTCGCCGCGATCATTCAGGACGACCGGGTGGCGGCAGTCACCCTCACCGGGAGCGAACGCGCCGGCAGCGAAGTCGCGGCCACCGGAGGGCGGGAATTGAAGAAGTGCGTGCTCGAACTCGGCGGGAGCGACCCTTTTATCGTGATGCCGAGCGCCGATCTCGAGAAGGCGATCGAAACCGCGGTCACAGCGCGCACGCAAAACAACGGGCAATCCTGCATCGCGGCGAAGCGCTTCCTGATCGCGGACGCAATCTACGAAGACTTCATCAGTCGCTTCGTGGAGCAGATGGCAGCTCTGCGAGTCGGCGATCCGTTCGATGAAACGACCGAGATTGGACCGCTCGCGACGCCACAGATTCGCGACGGTGTCGACCAGCAGGTGCGCGAGTCCGTTGAGGCCGGCGCGAGGCTGCTTCTCGGCGGGAAGTGCCGATGGATGGGCGGGGGAACTTTTATCCGCCGACGGTCCTGGCGGAAATTCCGAAGGATTCACCGGCCTACCGTGAAGAAATATTCGGCCCGGTGGCGCTACTTTTCCGAGTGCGAAACGCTCGGCAGCGGTCGAACTGGCGAACGACAGCGTCTTCGGCCTCGGCGCGAGTGTCTGGACCGAAGATCCCGCCGAGCAGGAGTTCTTTGCGCGCGAGCTTGAGGCCGGAATGGTTTTCTTCAACGCCATGGTCGCTTCCGATCCGCGGCTGCCCTTTGGCGGGATCAAGCGATCGGGTTATGGACGGGAGTTAGGTTCGTTTGGCATGCGCGAGTTCAGGAACGCGAAGACCGTGAATCGTAGCCTAGCTCTGACTCCCTGAACGATCGTCCTTCTCCTTGAACAGGACGTTGAAGGTGGTGAGAGAGCCGTAGCAACGGGTTATGTATTGCTGCAGGTCGAACTTCTCCGCGTCGGTCAGCTTCTCGTTCGCGTTCACCTTTTGCTCGAGCACGCGGAGGTTGTTGCGAATCATGACGATCTTGTGAAAGAAGGTCTCGAGCGGCACATCCTTCGCCTGCAGCGAGGCGTCAGCCGGTTGCAGCCCGAGCGTCCCGTTTTGCCAGCGCGCGCCGAGACCTTCCACCGTCTGCTCGGGCGGCTCGAGGCCAAGGGCGTCGACCACCGCCTGCGCGGTCTGGCGCAGGAGAGCGGCGAGCGGCATTTGCAGCTCGGTCACGTGGCCGCCGGTTCGGCGAGAGTTAGATCACTCGACCGCGGGATCAACCGTGCGCGGCGCGTCGTCGAAGTTGATGTCGGCGGTGTGTTCGGTCAGCCCTTTTACCTTACCGACGCCGTAGCGGGGATGGCGCACGACCATTCCGATGTGCAGATTTTGAATCGCGATCCCCATCGCGAGAGGCTGCGCCGGGAACCATCGGGTGCAACCGGAAAGTCCCACGCAGCCGTTCTCGTTAGGCAGAATTTTCGCTGGGCAAGCTCCGGCGGGTGGTTCATTCTCCCCGCTGCTCGCATGACCGACCCGACCCTGCAACACCCGCCCGGCTTTCGTCCGCGCCGCGGTTTGAACTGGGCTTTTATCGGGCTGCTTTACACCTCGTTCTATCTCTGCCGGTATAACTTCTCGATCGCGAACGGCGCGATCTCGCAGGAGTTCGGTTTCAGCAAGGCGGACATCGGCGCGATCATCACGACCGCGCTGCTCGCTTATGCCTGCGGCCAGATCGTTAACGGCCTGCATCGCCGATCGTCTCGGCGGCAAGCGCGCCATGCTGATCGGCGCGGCCGGCACGGTGACGATGAACCTTATTTTCGGCTTCGCTTCGTTCTGGGGGCTGCTTTGGCTCTTCGTCACGATTCGCGGAATCGACGGCTACTTGCAGGCCTTCGGCGCGCCGGGCATGGTGAAGATGAACGCGGCCTGGTTCGACCTGACGCGAGCGGGGACGCTTCGCCGGCATCTTCGGGTTCATGATCAATCTCGGTCGCTTCGGGATCTACAAACTCGGCCGCGCTTCTGGCCGGGTTCACCTTCCTGGGGCTCTCGCGAATTCCGCCGCTGCATTGGCGCTGGCTCTTCTGGATGCCGGCGGTCATCGCGCACGTTGTTCGCGTTGTGCATGGTGATCTTCGTGAAGGACACGCCCGAACAGGCGGGTTTTCCGATGGTCAAGCCGACGAGGACCGGCGGAGGGGAGAATCGCGGGCGAAGATCAGTGACGTGTTCCGTAACACGATCGTCACGAATCCGGTCATCTGGATCGTCGCCTGCGCGTATGCCTGCACCGGCGCGGTGCGGCAGGGCATCGATCAATGGTTTCCGCGCTTCATGCAGGAGGTGTATCACGTCGATTTCAACTCGCGCAGTTTCAGTGCCTCGGCGTTTCCTGATTCCCTTGGTCGCCTCGCTGGGCTCGCTCATGTCCGGCTATGTTTCGGACTTGCTTTTCAGGGACGCCGCGCGCCGGTCGCGGCGGGGCTTTACTTGATCGAGACGGTCATCATCCTGCGTCGCGGCGCAGTTCCACACGCGTGAATGCCACGATCGTCTTCCTCGTCCTGATCTCGTTTCACCGCGAACTCCGACGCATTCGATCCTCGGAACCGCGGCGGCGATGGATATCGGCGGGGCGAAGATGGCCGGTTTTGCCTCGGGCATGATCGATTCGTTCCAATATTTCGGCGGAAGCCTCGCCGGTTATTTTCTTGGCCGCTGCTCGATAAAAGCTGGGATCATTATTTTTACTTCATGGCGCCGTTCGGCGTCATCGGCGGGCTTGCTCGATGCTGTCTATCTGGGCCGCGTAAATCTTGCGCGTACAACCCCGCGCAGTTCCGATAGTGACGGCGCGGTCAGCTAGAACAATGGTAATTGTTCGCTGATCCGACGAAACTAGATCGACCGAGGTTTCGGCCGCGCGCTGATTCCCGCGCGCGCGCTCGACATCCGACTTCGAAACATATCTCCCGAATCTGCTCGGAGTAAATTCCTTCGCCGCCATGCGCGCTTTGAAGTTCGTGCCATTTAATTTTTCGCCGCCACCGCGCAGATGCCGAATGCGACCGAGGACCTTCTCTTTACGATCGGGAAAATGTTCCTCGAGCCACCGTTCGAAAGAGCGGCGCCACTGCCCACGGCAATGCACCACGGTATAACCGGCTCATTGCGCGCCGGCCTCGGCCGCGGCTTCCAGGATCGCAGGCACTTCGTGATCGGTCAGGCCAGGAATGATCGGCGCCGTCATCACTCCGACCGGAATTCCGGCCGCTGTGCACATCCGCGCCGCTTCGAGCCGCGCGCAGCTGAGTGCGAAGTTCGCGGCTCGAGGATGCGCTGCACCGCAGCAGTCCCAACCCTGATCCGGCGACGGCCGCCAACGATTCGAACCCTTCGTCATCATCGACGAGCCGGTAGTCGCGGCAGCCGAGAAAGGTGAAATGGTCGGCGGCCAACCAGCGGAGAAACTCGGCCACCTCGGCTGTCTCGCTCGCCGGCACCGGCTTGGGCGGTTCGGCCTCGATGGCTGCGGCGGTTTGAGTCGCGAGGGCGCGCATGCGTTCCCAGTCGACCGCGTCGCGAACGTCATGGAGCACGCGCACGATGTCGCGTCGTAGCGACTCCTCGGCGTTGGCGTCGCGGGGACCGCCGATTTCGATGTGCATCCAGGATTCGACGATCGCGTCGGCCGGGGCTTCGTGCGCGTCGAGGGTGCCCAGAATGTCGAGCAGCTGGCCTTGCAGATCTCGCCGCACCACGAACTGCGGAGTTGGATCAGCGATCTTGATCGCGCATCTTGGCGGTTCAACTCGTGCGATCACCGAGTCGACGAGAAGGGCATGTCGTCGGTGACGATCTCGACGACGTCCCGCGCGCCGCACTCGCACCTCGAGGGGGGTCACGCGCACCTTCGGTGCGCCCGGCGGCCGGACTCGCGCGAAGTCGAGGTGCCCTTTCGGCTACCGCCGTGATCTCGGCCGGGCTCCAACCGAGCGAGGTCATCGGCAGCGACGTGCTGGTAGTAGCGCGATTGGAAGGCCTTCTCCTTCTCGTCATCGCTCACAACGGGTCACCCGCAGCCGGGTCCTTCGACGTTGTTGTTGCGCCGATGTGGATAGCGCTAATCTCGTCGGGCGGTAAAAGGTTTCAGCGCGCGTGTGCTCGTCCAGCGCAGGGAGATTTGCGCAGAGCCGGCTTTGTCGTTGGTTCCGCTGGCACGGCTGCCGCCGAACGGTTGCTGCCCTACGACAGCACCGGTCGGCTTGTCGTTGATGTAGAAGTTGCCGGCCGAGAACCGCAGGCTCTCGGTCGCCGCTGCAACGACGCCTCGATCTTGCGCAATGATTGCGCCCGTCAAGGCATAGGGCGCGGCATCAGCAGCTTGAGCGAGCACCTCGTCGTATCGATCGATCGTCGTAGACGTGCACGTGCGAGCAGTGGCCCGAGTACTCGCGAACAAGATTTTTGTCGGTCGGGTCATCGCCGAGCACCACAGTCTGGCCGCGACGAACGAAGCCGACGCGGCGCCCATTGCACTGGCCACCGGCGACGACCGCTAAGCCGGCGTCGTCCGCGCACGTTCGATTGCGGCCGAGAGCCGCGCGAACGCGCGGTCGTCGATGACGGCGCCCATGAAGTTGGCGAAGTCACTGACGTCGCCCATCGGCAATGCATCGACCTCGGCGATGAAGTCAGCTTCGAGCCGGCGCCAGACCGACCTCGGTACGTACGCCCGTGAGGCGGCCGAGCACTTCTGGCCTTGGTATTCGAAAGCGCCGCGCACCAGCGCGGTTCTGAGCACATCGTCGACGTCGGCTGAAGAATGCGCGATCACGAATCCCTTGCCGCCGGTCTCGCCGACAATGCGTGGGTAGCTGCGATAGCCGGTGGATGTTGTCGCCTACGCTGCGCCACAGGTGCTGAAACGTTGCGGTCGACCCGGTGAAGTGGATGTCGGCGAGGTCGTGATGGGGCAACGCAACCTCTCCCGACACCGCAGCGCCATTGCCGGTGACCATGGTGATGACGCCGGCCGGCAGGCCGGCCGCATCGAGGAGCGCGATCAGGTGATGCGCGGCGAGCTCGCAGTCGGGGACGGCTTCCAGACAACAACGTTGCCCATGATGGCCGGGGCCGTGGGCAGGTTGCCGGCGATCGAGGTGAAGTTGAACGGCGTATAGCGAGCACGAAGCCTTCGAGCGGCCGGTGGTCGAGGCGGTTCCAGACACCAGGCGGCGACAGCGGTTGTTCGGCAAGAATGTCGCGCGCGAACTGCACGTTGAATCGCCGAAAAGTCGGCGAGTTCGCAGGCCGCGTCGATGTCGGCCTGGTACAGGTCTTGCTCTGCCCGAGCATGGTGGCCGCATCGATGGTCTCGCGCCATGGCCCGGCGAGCAGGTCGGCAGCCTTCAAAAAGATCGCGGCTCGATCGTCGAACTCAGCGCGCGCACGACGGCGCGGCCGCGAGCGCGGTTCGATGGCAGCGGAGACGTCGGCCGCCGTGGCTTCATGCATCGTGCCGAGAACGAGTTTGCGTCGATGGGGCGCGACGACCTCGATAGCGTCGCCGCCGCCCATTGCGCAGCGCGTGCCAAGCGCCATCGCGAGATCGACCTGATCGCCGCCGAGCTCGTCGAGCCGCGCGCTCAAACTCGTGCGCTCTGAGCTCCCCGGCGCGAAATGCAAGGGCGGCTCGTTATGCGGACCAGGAACCGTCGTGACGGCATCCATGGCGTCCCTCCTGGCGGGTACGTGCTCTTCTGCGGGGCGGCTCGATACAGAGCTGGCGTCGCAGCCGGAGCGCCTTTCGTCCATCCTGGCACGCGCCAGCGCGTCGGCAACGATCTTGAGTTGGTATTGCCCGCTCAGGGCAGCAGAAACCGAATCTCTTGCGCGGCAAACCATTGCAACTCATGGTCGTCGAGCGCCTCGATCGCGAACGCGGCGTCGTCATCGCCAGCGTCGGCGGCAGCCACCAGGCTCGCTGCCGCCCGAACGTCGGCCGCGGCCGCGGGGTCATCGACGTGAGCCGACACCACCTGGTCGAAGGTGATCGCGGAGAGCACAGTCACCGCCGCCGGGTCTTCATCGAGCCGACCGGGTCGGCCGCCACCGCCAGCACGTCGCGATCGGGGACGTCGACGGCGAGTACCACGCGCCGATCACCATGGCCGGGCGACGCCAGCAGCCGCGCGACGCATGTGCCGCCTCGTCAACGCGGCGTATTCAAGTTCGTCAAGGTCGCCTTCTCGATACCACTCGCGAAGTGCCGGCGTCACTGCACACGCATGCGCGCCAGGTGCTGCCACGACGTCCGCGTCGCCGCCGCGAAGTCGGCCAACGTGGTCGGCAGGTAGATGCGCGAACAGCCGCGGCACATGGTGCCACGGTCGGGGACACGACCACGCCACGATCGGCAGGGAGGCCTGTCAACCGTCGCGTCTCAGGCGCTGCGGCGGCCGAGCCCGCGCGGCGGGACGTCGTCCGCCTGGACGGCTGGCGCCTACGCCCCCCGAGGACACCTTTGCAGCCATGTCCTCGGGGGTGATGATCACGTAAACGTGATCATCCTGCAGCGAGCGGCGAGCCGCCGGAGGTCACTCGGCGTTGGTGATCCAGCTCATCATCGGGCGCAGTGCGCGGCCGGTGACCTCGATCGGGTGCTCGGTGTTCTCCTTGTAGTACTGCTTGTAGTTCGGCAGACCGGCGTCGTACTCGGCCATCCACTCGCGGGCGAACTCGCCGTCCTGAATCTCGCCGAGGATCTTCTGCATCTCGGCCTTGGTGGCGTCGGTGACGATGCGCGGGCCGCGGGTGTAGCCGCCGTACTCGGCGGTCTCCGACACCGACCAGTACATCTTCGAGATGCCACCCTCGTACATCAGGTCGACGATCAGCTTCACCTCGTGCAGGCACTCGAAGTAGGCCACCTCAGGCTGGTAACCCGCGCCGACGAGCGTCTCGAAGCCGGCCTTGATGAGCTCGGAAAGCCCGCCGCACAGCACGACCTGCTCGCCGAACAGGTCGGTCTCGGTCTCTTCCTTGAACGTCGTCTTGAGCGCGCCGGCGCGGGTGCCGCCGATGCCCTTCGCGTACGACTTCACCAGATCCCACGCCTTGCCGGTCGCGTCTTGCTCGACCGCGAGCAGCACGGGCACGCCACGACCTTCTTCGAACTGGCGGCGCACCAGATGTCCCGGACCCTTCGGCGCAACCATGCACACGTCGATACCGGACGGCGGGGTGATGAGGCCGTAACGGATGTTCAGGCCGTGGCCGAAGAACAGCGCATCGCCGTCGACCAGGTTCGGCTCGATCGCGTCCTTGTACAGGTGGCGCTGCACCGGGTCGGGCGCCAGCACCATGATGAGGTCGGCCTCTTCGCACGCCTGTTCGGGAGTGACGACGCGCAAGCCTTCGGCCTCCGCCTTGGCCCGGCTCTTCGAGCCCTTCGAGCAGGCCGACGCGCACGTCGACGCCGGAGTCGCGCAGCGACAGCGCGTGCGCGTGCCCCTGGCTGCCGTATCCGAGCACCGCGACATGGCGGCTCTGGATGATCGACAGGTCGGTGTCGTCGTCGTAGAAGATCTCAACAGGCACGGGACGTGCGCTCCTTAGCTCGGATTTCAACAGGTGATGAACAGGCGTTAAGCGATGCGGTCAACCGGGCGCAGCGTGCGGTCGGTGATCGACCGCGAACCGCGACCCACCGCGACCATGCCCGACTGCACGAGTTCTTTGACGCCGAACGGCTCGAGCACGCGCAACAGCGCGTCGATCTTCTCAGCTACCGCCGGTGGCCTCGATCGTCACCGCGTCGGCCGCGACGTCGATCACCTTGGCGCGAAACAGCTGCACGACTTCGAGCACCTGCGAACGGGTCTGCGCGTCGGCCTTCACCTTCACCAGCAGCAACTCGCGCGACACCGACGCGGTCGGGTCGAGCTCGACAATCTTGAGCACGTTGATGAGCTTGTTCAGCTGCTTGGTGACCTGCTCGAGCGGGTTGTCTTCGACATTGACGACGATCGTCATGCGCGAGACCTCGGGGAACTCGGTCGGCCCGACAGCGAGTGAGTCGATGTTGAACCCACGACGCGCGAACAAGCTGGCGATGCGGGCGAGCACGCCGGGCTTGTTCTCGACCAGCACCGAGAGTGTGTGCTTCGACATTTAGAGTTCCTCGCCATCCCAGGCCGGCGCGAGATCGCGCGCGACCTTGATGTCGTCGTTGCTCGTGCCGGCGGCGACCATCGGCCAGACCATTGCGTCCTTGTGCACGCCGAAGTCGATGACGACGGGCGCATCGTTGATGCCCATCGCCTTCTCGATGGTGGCATCGACGTCGTCGGCACTCTCGCACCGCAGACCGACGCAGCCCATCGCGTCGGCCAGCTTCACGAAGTCAGGAACCCGGCGCGAATGCAGGTCGGTGTTGGAGTAGCGCGCGTTGTAGAACAGCGTCTGCCACTGCCGCACCATGCCGAGCGCGCCGTTGTTGATGAGCGCCACCTTGATCGGCGCGCCTTCGAGCGCGCAGGTCACCAGCTCCTGGTTGGTCATCTGGAAGCAGCCGTCGCCGTCGATCGCCCACACGGTCGAGTCGGGCCGGCCGAACTTCGCACCCATCGCGGCCGGCACGGCGAAGCCCATCGTGCCGGCGCCACCGGAGTTGAGCCACGTGTGCGGCACCTCGTGCGGCAGGTAATGCGCCGCCCACATCTGGTGCTGCCCGACGCCGGCGACGTAGACCGCTTCCGGCCCGGCGATCGTAGCCGAGCCGCGAGATCACGTACTGCGGCGACAAACTGCCATCGGCCGGCGTGTCGTACCCGAGCGGGTAGACCGTGCGCCACGAATCGAGCTGGCGCCACCAGCCGGTGAGGTCGGCCTGATTGCCGGCGTCGAGCTCGGCCTTCACCGCGACGATCAAGTCGACGATGACCTCGCGGGCATCACCCACGATCGGCACATCCGCCGTCCGGTTCTTCGAAATCTCTGCCGGGTCGATGTCGGCGTGGATCGACCGCCGCGTCGGGCGCGAACGTCGAGAGCTTGCCGGTCACCCGGTCGTCGAAGCGCGCGCCGAGCGTGATCAGCAGGTCGGACTTCTGCAGCGCACCGACCGCACCGACCGTGCCGTGCATGCCGGGCATACCCATGTGCTGCGGGTGGCTGTCGGGGAACGCGCCGCGCGCCATCAGCGTCGTGACGACCGGGATCCCGGTGAGCTCGGCGAGCTGCTTGAACTCGGCGGTCGCGCGCGCGATCTGCACGCCCCCGCCGACGTAGAACACCGGCCGCTTGGCCGAGACGATCAGCTTCGCGGCCTCGCGGATCTGCTTCGAGTGCGGCTTGGCCGCCGGCCGGTAGCCCGGCAGGTCGATCTTGTCGGGATAGTCGAAGGTCGTCATCGCCTGGAGCGCGTCCTTCGCGACGTCGACGAGCACCGGCCCGGGCCGGCCGGTCGACGCGATGTAGAACGCCTCGGCCACCGTGCGCGCGATCTCGGCGGGGTTGGTGACGAGGAAGTTGTGCTTGGTGATCGGCATCGTGATGCCGCGGATGTCGGCCTCTTGAAAAGCGTCAGACCCAATGGCGGACGACGGCACCTGGCCGGTGATCGCGACGATCGGCGTGGAGTCCATGTACGCGTTCGAGATCGGCGTGACCAGGTTGGTCGCGCCCGGACCCGACGTGGCCATGCAGACGCCGACCTTGCCGGTCGCCATCGCGTAGCCCTCGGCCGCGTGGCCGGCGCCCTGCTCGTGGCGGACGAGGATGTGGCGGAGCTTGACCGAGTCGAAGAGCGGGTCGTAGAGCGGCAAGATCGCGCCGCCCGGAATGCCGAACGCGATCTCGGCGCCGGCTCGTTCCAGCGCGAGCACCAGGGCTTTCGCGCCGGTTATCTGCTCACTCATCTCGGTCTCCATCTCGCTGCAGCGGGCTGTCACGGCAACGGCTGTCATCCGTCTCGGGCAACAAAAAGCCCCTCGTGCCGTGAAGCACAGAGGGGCAGCGCGCTAGCGACCTTGAGGTCAGCCTGCGCGCTCGCTTACTACGAGAAGGGTCTGCACGCGGTCAAGACTGTCTTACCGTCCCAGTCATGTCAACTGATCACGACTCGCGTAGGCCGCCGAAATCCCTTAGATACAAGGACTTCCTACTACTTCGACGAGCCGAGCAACAGCGGCCTGGCGGCCCCACTCGTCGTTTGTTAGACGCTCGCGGCGCCCTGACGCCCGCATTCGCCTAACAAAGTCGGATGAGCCGGCGGGTCAGTCTAGCTGCAGACGGCTCCTTAGGCCGCCGAGCCGACGAGCTTGCGGTACTTCGACAGCACACCAGTCGTGTACTTCGGCGGCGGCGGCTCCCAGCCGATCCGCCGACGGGCCAGCTCCTCGTCGTCCACCAAAAGATCGAGCGTGCGGGTCGAGACGTCGAGCCTGATCAGATCGCCGTCGCGGACGAACGCGATCGGCCCGGCGTCGACCGCCTCGGGGGCAACGTGACCGACGCACAGGCCGGTCGTGCCGCCGGAGAAACGGCCGTCGGTGAGCAGCAGCACGTCTTTGCCGAGGCCGGCGCCCTTGATGGCCGCGGTCACCGCGAGCATCTCGCGCATGCCCGGGCCGCCCTTCGGCCCTTCGTAGCGAATCACGACGACGTCGCCGGGTGCGAGCGTGCCGCCTTCGACCGCCGCCATCGCCGCGCGTCTCGCCGTCGAACACGCGCGCCGTGCCCTCGAACGTCACCCGGTCGAAGCCGGCAGTCTTCACGACGGCGCCCTCGGGAGCGAGCGAACCGCGCACGATCGTGAGGCCGCCGGTGCGGTGCATCGGGTTCGACATCGCGCGAATGACCGAACCGTCAGGATCGGCTGGCTTCACCTCGGCGAGGTTCTCGGCGACCGTGCGTCCGGTGACCGTCAGGGCAGAACCGTCGAGCACTCCTGCATCGAGCAGCGCCTTCATCACGACGGGAATGCCGCCGACGTGGTCGACGTCGCTCATGACGTAACGACCGAACGGCTTGACGTCGGCCAGATGCGGCACCCGGTCGCCGATGCGGTTGAAGTCGTCGAGGTCGAGGTCGACCTCGGCCTCGCGGGCGATCGCGAGCAGGTGCAGCACTGCGTTGGTCGAACCGCCGAGCGCCATGACGACGGCGATCGCGTTCTCGAAGGCCGGCTTGGTCATGATCTGGCGGGCGGTGATGCCCTGACGCAGCATGCCGACGACCGCCTCGCCCGACGCGCGCGCGAAGCCGTCACGCCGGCGATCGGGCGCCGGCGGCGCGGCCGAACCGGGCATCGACATGCCCAACGCCTCGGCGGCCGAGGCCATCGTGTTCGCGGTGTACATGCCGGCGCAGGCGCCTTCGACCTGGCAGAACACCCGCTCGATCGCATCGACTTCGGCGCGCGTCACGAGCCCGCGCACGCAACCGCCGATCGGCCTCGAACGCGTCGATGATGGTGATGTTGTCGCGGTCGCCGATCTTGCCCGCCAGCGTGGTGCCGGCGTACAAGAACACCGACGCGAGGTCGAGGCGGGCGGCCGCCATCAGCATGCCGGGCAGCGACTTGTCGCAGCCGGCGAGCAGCACCGAACCGTCGAGCCGCTCGGCCATCATGACGGTCTCGACCGAGTCGGCGATCACCTCGCGCGACACCAACGAGAAGTGCATGCCTTCGTGGCCCATCGAGATGCCGTCGGACACCGAGATCGTGCCGAACTCGAGCGGGTAGCCGCCGGCGGCGTGCACGCCCTCCTTCGCCGACTTCGCCAACCGGTCGAGCGACAGGTTGCACGGCGTGATCTCGTTCCACGAACTGGCGACACCGATTTGCGGCTTGACCCAGTCGTCGTCGCCCATGCCGACCGCGCGCAGCATCCCGCGCGACGCGGCGGCCTTTTCGAGGCCGTCGGTGACGGCGCGGCTGCGTGGCTTGATGTCTGTTCTTGTGTCGTCGTCATGACGCGTCACCTTACGTCACGACGTCGCGCGCAGTCGAACGGACGGCGAGCGTCGGCGGCACCGCCAGTCGCGGTCAGCGGGCGCCCGGCTCGCGTCGAGCAGCTGCACCTGGGCGACGACCCCGAGTCGCCCCGGCGCCGTCGTCGTTCGGGTCGGGCGGCGGGCTCGGGATCCGGAAGCTGGCGAATCCCGTCGAGTCTGAAGGCGTCATCGGGCTTCGACGCCTCGCCGCCGTCGCCGAGCAACTCCACGCTTTACGGCGCCGCTCGATGCGATGACGCCGAGCCGGGTCCCGTCGAGCGCGCGATAGGCGAACGCGACCGGAACGTCGGGCGCGGCCGGGTCGACGAGGTACTCGGCGTGATCTCCGGGAGCGGCGCCACTCCACTCGACGACCATCAAGTCGTAGCGCCTTCGTCTTCACCCGCAGCACGACGACGCTTCGTGCCTCGCAGCGTCGGTGCCGGCCCACAGCACCACCGGGCGCGCGGCAACGATCGGGTTCGACCCCTCCCAAACCGCCGCGTCCTGCAACGCCTCGGTCAGCAATGTCGCGTCAGGTTGGCCGCGTTCGACCGGCGGCGTGGGCAGCGGCGCCGACGGCGGCCCGTCGCTGGTCACGGAGCCGACGAACTGCGGCCGAGCTGGATGTCGGGCGCGTCCTTGATCGTGAACGTCGATGCCCCGACGGTGACATCGATAACGAAGCTGGACGCCGAGGCGCCGGCCGTCATGTCCTTGATGGCGATCCCGTTCTGGTACGGCAGCGCCGTGAACCCGGTACCGACGCTCGGGTCGTTGAAGTCGAAGTCGGCGATTTGCATGGCCGTCGTGTCGGGCGGCGCGATCACGACGAACTGCTCATGCCCGTCTGGTGTCGATCAAGCCGTCAGCAAGGATGCTGTCGGGCAGCAGGCTGCCGCCGTAGCTCGTCGCGCCCTCGACCAGGTTGTCGGAGCCAACCGGACCGTAGAACCACGACTGGATGACGCCGTTGCGCGAATTCGACGTCACGTACGCGATCCGCAGCGTCGGTGTGTCAGTCGCCAGGAGCACCTGCGTCTGGCCGATCAGCGTCGCCGTGCACCGTCGTGAAGTACGACTTCAGGTGCGCGATCAAGACGGCTGTCCTTGGCCGCAGTTCCCCTCGTCGCCCACGGCACCACCAGGACCGGGCTCGGCCGGTTGCGCGGCTGGCGCTAACGGCTCCCTGCGAGAAGGGCCGCCGGTGTCGCGTTGCCCGCCCCGGCGCGGTCCGTACGCCGAACGCACTGTCGCGACGCGGACGCCGCAGCGGCCGAGGTCTCGCTTCGTCGGCTGCGAGGCCAGCACCGCGACCACGAATCCGGTCGACAAGAACGACCAGTACGGCACGGCGACGGCAACCCGCCCGCCGCCCAAGACGTTGCGCCTGCGAAACCACCGCGGGGTACGGATCGATGACCTGCGCCGACGACGACGCGTACGCACGCAAGGTGTCGGCGAGCACCTCAGTGAACTTCTGGCCGCGCATTTTCTCGACGGCGACGCCGACCGTCGGGTCGGCCGCGAGCGTCGATCGCAACTCGGCCAGCGCCTCGGAGCCGACGACGTCAAGCTTTCGCGGCGAAGCAAAGGACTCAGGGACGCCAGTCCGGCCAATCGCTGTGACGCGACCGAAGGATCGACGAACACGAGCGGAACCCGCTGGCGCGGACTCAGCCGCTGCCATGCCTTCCACACACCCGTCGTGCAGCACGTCGAGATCGACATCGTGGTCGACATCGCCGTCGACGGCAGCCTCGACCACACCCTCGGGCGGTTCAGCGTTCGGGCGGTCGGCCGGCGCAACCGGACGCCGGAACGCATCGTGATTCACCGCCGCACTCGCCACGCCGGCCTGAATGATGGCGCGCTCGGCGTCGTCCGGCCCGTCCGTTCGTAGCTGGCCGTGCAGGTGGAACTGTCGGGGGTGCGGCAGCGCAGACAGCAGCGCCTCGACGGCCAGCGACTCAGGCGCGCCGGTCACTTCGGCGTCGCGCCACTGCCGGCGTACGCGAGCAAGCGCACCTGCACTGTGTGTCGCGGGATCGGCCGACGTGCCAGCGGTCAGCAGGAAGGCAAGCCGAGTAAGCGGGTCGGCGAAGCCGACGACGAACTCGCGAAACTCGTTCGCCACCTGCTCCATCAGAACAGCTTCCCTCTGTTACAGCCTTGGCGGAGTGTTACAACCTTGGCGGAGTATTACGACCTTGGCGGACTGTTACGACCTTGGCGGACCGGCATGGCTCGTGTCCCTCGGCGGATCACATCGGCGGCCGACGGCCGGCTTACTCGCAGCGGTCATGGCGTCTGCGTCGGCAGGGAGACGCGAAGGAAGTTGCCGGTGTAGTCGAACACGTCGATTTGGGCCGGAGTGTCGGCCGGCGCGCCGGCGTCGGCAAGGCTCATGCTGGCGAACCCGTCGCCGTCGATCGTGACCTGCGGCCCCTCGTTGCCGTTGATGACCAATGCAGCGCGAGTGAACGTCGTAGGGATCGGCACAACCACGCCAACGAGTCCGTCGCCGTAGCGAAACGCGAGTGGAAAGTCCGGCGCGTTCGGAGACAGCAGGAAGTATTCGACATGTCGAATCGTCGGGTCGGCCGATCCGTCGAGCGCGGGCGCGCCCGACCAGTCGATGAGCAGTCCGTCCGCGACACTGGCCGTGCGTATGCGGACGGCGATGATGTCGTTGCCCGTCGCGTCAACTCCGCCCCACAACGCGACCCGCTGGCCGGTCACCGTCGGCCCGCCACCCGACGTCCAGCTATTTGCGGCTTGGAGCGCATCTGCCAGTAGGTCGGGAGCAGACGTGCCGCGCTCGACCGAGTTGCTGCCGATCTGAACATCAGGCACGTGGTCGATCGCGACGTCGCGGCCGTCGATACGAACGGTCAAGGCAAATGTGGCGGACGTCGCGGCCGGCACTTCCTTGAACGCCACACCGTCGGCGCTGGTCAGCGGTTCATATGTGCGCGGCGCCGTCTGGTTCGGCAGGACGGTCGCGAGCGTCATGTTGTCGGCGGTCGGCCTGGCAATGACCACAAGCTGAGTTTGGCCGACTGAGTTAGTGACGGTGGTTGCGATCACGCTGTCGGCCTGCACGCTCCCACCGAAGTTGAACTCGCCCTCGAAGAGCTCCGATGCGCCGACGGGCCCCGAGAACCACGACTGGATCACCCCGTTGGCAGAATTCGCTGTCAGGTAGGCGATTCTGAAGGCCGAGGTGTCAGCCAGCACGAGTACTTGCACGTTATCGCTGGCCTCGGGATGAGCCTGCGCGAACATCAGCTTCAACCGATCGATCAAAGTGGTGTCGTCGGCCGCATTGCCGCGGGTCGGCCAGGCGACATTGAGCCGGCTGCCGGCCGCGGGCTGATCGGCGGGCACGACGACAGGTCGCGGCTTGTCGGCGTGCGCGGTCGTCGTCGCCTTCTTACCTTCCCGCGTCCCTCCCGAAAATGTGGCGACGGCAAGTGCCGCGGCAACGACGAGCACGCCGGCAATGCCGACGACTCCCAACGTGCGGCGGCGCAACTCGCGCGTTCGGCTCGTCACCATCGGGTACGGGTCGGAAGGGACGGTGGCCTCTGCGCCGCGAAGGCGCAACACGCGCGAGAGCCGATCGACGATGGCGACGTCGTTCATCGCCGCCACGGCCGCACGGGTGCGCGGATCGGCCGCGAGGTCGGCCCGAATTGCGCGAACGGTCTCGTCGGCAATTGCGGCCGATCTTCTTGCTGCGCCGAACGATTCGGGCACATCGAGTTCGGCGAGACGCCGAGACGCGACTGACAGGTCGGCGAAAACCAGCGGCACGCGGTGCCGCGGCTCGAGCTGGCGCCATGAGTTCCAGATCACCTCACTGACCGCTGCGTCGATCTCGCCGACGCTCAGCGCTTCGGTGGCCGTATCGACCGACGTGTTGGTGTCGGCGGTGCGGGGGTCGGGGCGGATATCGGGTGCGTCGACGTGCCGCGATGGGTTCGGCACGTGGTGCGGCACGCGCCACGGACGCGGCAATCTCCCAACCAGCGCCTCGACCGCGAGCGATTCAGGCGAGCCGGTTGTCTCCGCTTCTCGCCATTGCCGACGCACTTGTGCAAGCGCGTCTACCGTCGATGCCGAAGAACTCGCCACGGCGCCGTCGGTCAGCAGGTACGCAAGCCGCGACAGCGGATCAGCAAAGCCCACGACGAAGTCGTGGAATTCGGTGTCTGATCGCGCCATCAGTGCCATCAGACTCCAGTGGCAGCTTGGGTTGGCTCGGCGACGGAGATGCTGGCAGGGCCGGCGACCACGTTCTCGAGCGGCTGGCCAGAAACGAATCTCGAAACCTGGGCGCGCACCAATCGCCCCGCTCGTGGCAGGAAGGCCGACGTATTGCCGCCGACATGTGGCGAAATGAGCAAGCCGGGCGCGCGCCACAACGGATGGTCGGCCGGCAATGGCTCAGGATCGGTGACGTCAAGCGCCGCTCGAAGCCGCCCCGACGTGAGTTCGGCCAGCAGCGCGTCGGTATGAACGACGCCGCCTCGTGCGACGTTCACGAGCAACGCGCCATCATGCATGGCGGCCAGAAATCCTGCGTCAACGAGGCGCGTCGTCGCCGGCGTCAGCGGCGTGCTGATGACGACCACATCGGCGGTCGGCAACAACGCTTCGAGTTCGTCGACGCCGTGCACGTCGTCGGCCGGGCGCTCGCGGCTGGCAACCCGAATGATGCGCGTCTCGAACGGCACCAGCCGGCGTTCGATCGCGGCACCGATTGACCCGTAGCCCAAAATCAGCACGGTTTTGTCAGCCAGGGCTGGATATTCGGCGTGCCGCCAGCTGCCCTGGTCTTGGCCGCGAACGAAGTCGGGAACCCCGCGCAACGACGCCAACGTCAAGGTCAACGCGAGTTCGGCGGTGCTCGAATCGTGCACGCCGCGCGCGTTGCACAGCGTGACCCCCGGCGGCAGGTACGGCAGCACGTGCTCGTAGCCCGCGGTGAGTGTTTGCAGCACTTGCAAGGAGCCCATCTGGGCCGTGATCTCGAGCGTCGTGGGCGTGAATGAATACGGGACGACGTAGAACTGCACGCTGGCGATCGACGCCGGCGGCGCACCGTCACCGGTGAACACGTCGACCTCGACCCCGCGACCGAGCGATTCGACGTCCGTCACAAACTCGCGGTAGGGCACCCAGACGCGCACCTGTCCTCCTTCGGTCGGTCAGGCGATTGTCTCTCGCCGAGGCACGTTCGCGTCACAGTGCCGGCGGCACGTTGAGCACGGTGCGCACCTGGTCGTCCAAGCCGAACAGTTCTACCTCGACGGTCGCGTCGATCAGTCCGGAGAACTCGTTGCTTGGGGGCGGCGAGGCGTTGACGTTGACATCACTCGGCAACCCGTCCGCGCCCGAGAGTGGAATGCTGGCGAAGCCAGCATCGTCGAACATAGCGACGGGCGATTGACTCCCTTCGAAACTGAGCGCCGCTGCCTTGTCGGCGGGTTCGGAGATGATGCCGATTCGCGTGCCCTGAGGGCTTCGATAGGCGAAGGCGACCGGCACGTCCGGCGAGGTCGAGCGAACCAATACCTCGCCGTGCAGCCCGGGCGCATCGCCGCTCCACTCGAGCACGAGCAAGTCGTACGGGATCGCATGCACGCGCGCCACCACGAGCTTCGTGCCAACCGTGTCGGTGCCACCCCACAACACCACCGGCGCAGGCGACAGCGCAGGGCCGGGGTGCTGCCACGCCTGGGCGACCAACAACGCGTCGGCGAGCAGCGCTGGATCGGGTAGCCCCCGCTCGATCGTCACTTTGGGTATGGCGGGCAAGTGCTGGGTCGCGGCGTCGCCGGTCGCGTAACTCTTGCTGGCGTCGAGTTCGATGTCAGAAATGCCGGCGACGGCGTATGTCTCGGTACTTATGTTGATCTGTGTCGGGGACACCACGGCCGTGTTCAGCCCGACCGCCCGCACCGCGATCCCGTCGTCCAGCGGGATCGATTCGACCGCCGGCGAGCCCTCGACGAGACCGAAGACTTGAATCGACGGAGCGGTGGGCGCCGCGATGATCACGAGCTCGGTTGTCGACGCCGAACCAGCACGGGTGGTTGTCGACCCCGACGCCTGGTGCAAGCGGGCCGCGATCACGCTTGTCGCAACGAGCGGATTGCCGACGCTGAACGCTGACTCAGCCATATCATTCGAACCGGTCGGACCCGAAAACCATGACTGAGCCACGCCGCCCGGCATCGTGGCGGTCACGTACGCGATGCGAAATGCGGGCGTATCGGCGATGAGCAGCACCTGCGGCCGGCTGGTCGCGTCGGGATGCGCCTGGCTGAAGGCCGCCTCGATGCGCGCCAGCAGCACGGGGCTGTCGAGCTGATCGCCGCGCAGCCGCCACGCCACGACCGGTTGGTCTGGATCGGTCGACGGTTGCGCGGCAAGCTGCACCACCGGCGGTACCCGGGGTAATGGCGCGACCGCCGAACTCGTGTCGGGCGAAACCGAAGCGGGGGCGGCCGCGCGAGGCGCAACCTTGTTCGGCGTCGACACGATCACCGCGGAGACCCCTGCCGCCGCGATCAGCACGACGACCAGCGCGCCCGCGACCAGTGCCCGCCGGTGTAAATGCGCGACCCGTGCGTCCACTTCGCCGTTCGGGTCGAAGACGGGCGGCGCCGAGGGCGCGTGCGCGTGAATCGCGTCGCCGGTAAGCAGCACCAGTTGGTTGTCGGCGAGCACATCGAGACCCGCACGCGTGGCAGCGTGGGCGCTCATCGCGACGTCGGTACTCATGCCGCTCCGCAGGACGTCGATGGCCCCGGCCAGCTCGGCCGCTTGGCGACGGGGCGAACCCAACGACGGCGGGACGTCGAGCCCGGCAAATCTGACAGCGGTGACGGACGGGTCGGCGAATACCAGCGAATGCGCGTTGCCGAGGCGGCAGCCGGAGAAAGCCCGCCAACTAGCCTCGCGCAGCAGTTCCCGATCGACCTCAGCATCCGGCCCAACCGCCGCGACGTCGGCGATTCGGTCGCTGACCGGGCTGACCGAAGGCAATCGAACGCGGCGCTTGAGCACCGCCGAGAGCAAGGCGTCGACGGCCAACTGTTCGGGCAGTCCGGCCGACTCGACCTCGCGCCATTGGCGACGCACCTCCGCCAAAGCGCTCGCGGCCAGCACTCCCGCTTCCGGCTGCCCCGGCACACCGACCGTCAGCACATAGGCAAGCCGCGTCAACGGCTCGGAAACGGCCGCGACAAAGCTGCGGAACCCGTCGTCCGGATTGGCCGAGGTCTTGACGTGAGGGTCAGGCGATGCCCGTTGCAAATCGAGTGGTCCTCGCTTTCGGGGCGTCGCGGATCTTGCCTCCGCTATTCGCGGCTCCCCACGTCTGGGGATTGGGTGCGTTTGGACTAGCCACCCGAATAACGCGCGAGCCGCTCAGGCGGTTCGCATCGCTACGAGTCTGGCGCGAGCCGCTCGAGCACCAACTCGCGCACCCGGGCGGCATCAGCCTGGCCCCGGGTCGCCTTCATGACCGCTCCGACCAGCGCACCGGCCGCCGCGATCTTGCCGTCGCGCACCTTTTGGGCCACCTCAGGGTCGGCGGCGATGGCGGCGTCAATCGCTTGGCCCAGCGCCCCGTCGTCCGACACGACCGCCAAGCCCGCGGGCCGCCACCACTGCGTCGGGATCGCCCTCGCCCGCCACCACGGCATCGAGCACTTGGCGCGCGAGCTTGTCGTTGAGCGTGCCGGCGTCGACCAGCGCAACGATGCGGGCGACCTGGGCGGGCGTGATCGCGAGCGCCGACACCTCGACGCCGCGCTCGTTGGCCTGCCGCGCGAGCTCACCCATCCACCACTTGTAGGCGTCGCGCGCGGGCACGCCGAGCGCAACCGTCGCCTCGATCGGTTCGACGGCGCCAGCGTTGAGAGCGGCTTGCATGTCGAGCACCGAGATGCCCCACTCGTCGCGCAGGCGTCGGCGCCGGTCGAACGGCAGCTCGGGCAACGTCGCACGCAACGCTTCGACCCAGTCGGCGGCCGGCGCAATGGGCACGAGATCGGGTTCGGGAAAGTACCGGTAGTCCTCCGCCTGCTCTTTGCTTCGACCGGACGTCGAGAGGCCGCTGTCTTCGTGGAAGTGACGGGTTTCTTGCTTCACCCGGCCGCCGCTCGACAACACGTCTGCCTGCCGTTCGATCTCTGACCGAACCGCGCGCTCGACCGACCGCAGCGAGTTGACGTTCTTGGTTTCGCTGCGGGTGCCCCACTCGGGTGCGCCGATCGCGTTCAGCGACAGGTTGACGTCACACCGAAGCGAGCCTTCTTCCATGCGCACGTCGGAGACGTCGAGGGCGCGCAAGGTTTCGCGCAGTTCGGTGACGTAGGCGCGCGCAACTTCTGGGGCGAGGGCGCCAGTGCCCGGCACCGGCTTGGTGACGATCTCGACGAGCGGAATACCGGCCCGGTTGTAGTCGACGAGTGAATGCGTCGCCCCATGAATGCGGCCGGTCGAGCCGCCGACGTGCAACGACTTTCCGGTGTCTTCTTCGAGGTGCACGCGCTCGATGCCGACGCGCACGACCTCGCCGTTTATCTCGACATCGAGGTAGCCGTCGAGTGCAAAGCGGTTCGTCGTACTGCGAGATCTGGTAGTTCTTCGGCATGTCGGGATAGAAGTAGTTCTTGCGCGCGAACCGGCACCACGACGCGATCGTGCAATGCAGGGCCAGACCGATGCGGATCGTGGATTCGATGGCGGCCGCGTTCGTCACCGGCAGTGAACCGGGCAGGCCGAGACAGGTCGGGCAGGTGTGCGTGTTCGGAGCGGCACCGAAGGTGGTCGAGCAGCCGCAGAACATCTTCGAGACGGTGCCGAGTTCGACGTGCGTCTCGAGACCGAACACCGGCTCGAAGTTTGTGAGTGCCTCGTCGTAGGTGGTCATAGCGCCGGAGCCTGGTCGATGAGAGGCGCACCCCAGCGGTCGTTGAGCGCTGCTTCGAGGGCGGCACCAACGCGATACAACCGATCGTCGGCCATCGCCGGTGCCATCACCTGGAACCCGACCGGCAGCCCGTCGTCCGGTGAAAGCCCGCACGGCAACGACATAGCTGCATTGCCAGCCAGGTTCGACGGGATCGTGTCGAGGTCGGCGAGGTACATCTTCAACGGGTCGTCGGTGCGCTCGCCGATCGGGAACGCCGTCGTCGGCGTGGTCGGCGAGACGAGCACGTCGAAATTCTCGAAGGCGGCGGCGAAATCGCGGGTGATGAGTGTGCGCACCTTCTGCGCCGAGCCGTAGTACGCGTCGTAGTACCCACTCGACAACGCGTAGGTGCCGAGCATGATGCGGCGCTTCACTTCGGCGCCGAAGCCGGCCGCGCGGGTCAGCGCCATCACCTCTTCGGCGCTGTGGTTACCGTCGTCGCCAATACGCAGGCCGAACCGCATGGCGTCGAAGCGAGCGAGGTTCGACGAGCACTCGCTTGGCGCGATCAGGTAATACGCCGGCATCGCGTAGTCGAAGTGCGGGCAGCTCACCTCACCCACTGAAGCGCCGAGCTCGGCCAGCAGCTCGACGGCTTCGGAGAACCGCTGCCGCACCCCGGCGTCGTAGCCGTCGCCGTTCAATTCGCGGACGACGCCGACCCGCAGGCCGCGCACATCGGCATGTTGCGCGGCGGCAACGACGTCGGGCACCGGCGCGTCGATCGACGTCGAGTCGAGCGGGTCGTGGCCGGCGATCGCCGCGTGCAGCAACGCGGCATCGTAGACGTTGCGCGCGAACGGCCCGGCCTGATCGAGCGACGACGAGAACGCGATGAGGCCGTAGCGCGACACCCCGCCGTAAGTGGGCTTCACGCCGACGATGCCGGTAACCGCGGCGGGCTGGCGGATCGAGCCGCCGGTATCGGTACCGATCGCGAGCGGCGCCTCGAACCCGGCCACCGCCGCACTCGACCCACCCGATGATCCGCCGGGGATTCGGTCGAGATCCCACGGGTTGCGAGTGACGCCGTACGCGGAGTTTTCGGTCGACGACCCCATAGCGAACTCGTCCATGTTCGTCTTGCCGACAATCACGACGTCGGCCTCGCGCAACTTGCGCACGACGGTCGAGTCATACGGCGGGCGCCAGCCTTCGAGAATCTTCGAGCCGCACGTCGTCGGCACGCCGTTCATCGTCAGCACGTCTTTCAAAGCCAGCGGGACGCCGGCCAGCGGGCCGAGGCGCTCCCCCGCGGCTCGCTTGGCATCAACATTCGCGGCGGCGGCGAGCGCACCGTCGACATCGACGTGCAAGAACGCGTGTACGGACGCCATCGACGGCGTCGATGCGCTCGAGATGCGCGCGCGTCACCTCGACCGCGGACGCCTCGCCCGATGCGATCGCCGCCGCCGTCTGGGCAGCCGTCAGCCTGGTGAGGTCGCCCACGGCCTACTCCTCGTCCAGCATGCGCGGCACGCGGAAGCGCTGGTCTTCGGCGGCCGGTGCGCCACTCAATGCCGCCTCGGGTGACAGCGATGGCGCGACCACATCGGGGCGAAAGACGTTGGTCAACGGCACCGAGTGCGAGGTCGGAGGCACGTCTGCGCCAGCGATCTCACTCACCCGGGCGACCGCGCCAATGATGACCTCGAGTTCGCCGGCCATTTGGTCGAGTTCGGCTTCGCTCAGGGCAAGTCGCGACAGCCGGGCCAGGTGGGCGACGTCGGCACGGGTGATCGAGGGCATAACCGTCATCCTAGGCGGGGGTCGCCTGCGAACGCCGCCTAGATTCCGCGGCCGACGGTGGCGACCCGGGGGGGCTGCCTGGCCACGATGCAATCGAGTGGCATCCCGTTTGTCATGTGTCGTTCGCGAGCTGGGCTTAGACCTCGATGGTGAACCCGACGTCGAGGTCGCAGCCCGCCTGCCCTCCGCGGATGCCCCAGTTTTCGCGCGGGACGTCGCGGACCAGAACCTTGACGTGGTCGCGCGGGATGCCGAACGCCTCGAGGTTATCGACCAATGTTCGATATAGCTTCCGCTTGGCGTCGAGGGAGCGCCCGGAGAATGCGTCGATGCTGATGACCGTGGCGTACTCCGGCTGCGTCAGCTCAGGCGGCACGTCGAAGCGGTGCGGCTTATGGACTACCAACCGCACGCTACGGTCGTGTTCCGGGATACGGAAAGCCGCAACGACCGCCGCGTGCACCGCCTCCACAATGGCGATCTCCTGCGGCTCGGTGTATTCGCGACGGACCTCGATCGTGATGCTCGGCATGCGGGCAGGCTAGTGCGTCCCCGACCTCCGTACGTGCCATTTTCCGGCTAGGACAACGCCCGGAGGATCCGCGTGGGACGTATCGAGTTGTCGCGTTTGCTGCGCATCGTCACGCCACCGAAAAGCGTCGTGACTTGGGTCGGCCGTGGGCGTCGACCGGGTAGGGCTCGGCCAGCAGGCGGGCGATCGCATCGGGGGCGAGTGGGCGAGCAAGCAAATCTCCTTGTCCGTCGTCGCACCCGAGGGCGGCGAGGGCTCGAAGTTGGCCTGTGGTTTCAATGCCTTCGCCGACCACGGTCATTTCGAGGACGTGGGCCATTGCGATCACCGCGGCGATGATCTCGCGTTCCCGCCGGTCTGTTTCCATGCGTTCCACGAAGCTGCGGTCGATCTTGAGAACATCGACCGGGAACTGCCGAAGGTGCGCGAGCGAGGAGTACCCGGTGCCGAAGTCGTCAAGCGCGATGTGCACTCCGAGGGAGGCGAGTTCCTCAAGGGCCGGCCGTGCGTCGCCGTCCTCGATGAGGGCGGTTTCGGTGATCTCAAGGCATAGCCGGTCCGGTGTCAGCTCGTTGCGCCGCAGAGCGTTCCGGACGATGTCGACGAACCGGGGGTCACGGAGTTGACGCCCGGAGACGTTCACGGCCACGGTGAGGGGCGGCAGGGGCGAATTCCGCAGTCGGTCCCACTCGGTCACCTGTCGGCAGGCCTCATTCAGGACCCAGGCACCGATGGCGACAATGTGGCCGCGGGTTTCGGCGATCCCGATGAAGTCGGCCGGGGGCATCGTTCCGTCCTCCGGGTGATCCCATCGGACGAGCGCTTCCACGCCGACGACCTGCTCCCCGGCCAATGAGAAGACCGGCTGGTACTCCAGTCTGAACTGGTTGCGCTCGAGTGCGTGCACGAGTTGAGTCTCTATCGCGTACCTGCGTGCCGCTCGGTCACGTAGATCCGCATCAAAGAACTGGAAGTTGTTGCGGCCACGTTCCTTGGCCTGGTACATCGCGGCGTCGGCATTGCGAACCAGGCTCTCACTGTCGAATTGTGCGTCGCCAGTCACGCTGACTCCCACACTTGCACTGAGGCACAACTCGCGGCCATCGACGATGAACGGCTCCGAGAGACTTCGGACGATTCGATCGGCGATAGGACACACGTCGTCCGCTGTTCGAAGCGTGTCGCTTAGAACGACGAACTCGTCGCCACCGAAACGCGCGACGTTGTCGATCCGCCGTGATAGCGCGGTGAGCCGCGCGCCTACCTGCACGAGCAGCTTGTCGCCAACGTCATGGCCGTACGCGTCGTTGATCTCTTTGAAATGGTCCAGGTCCACAAACAGAATCGCCACCTGACCTGGCCGACGTTCCATGCGCAGCAATGCTTGACCTAGCCGGTCTAACAGGAGAGTTCTGTTCGCGAGTCCGGTGACCGGATCGTGCAGGGCCCGATAGGCGAGTTCGCCTTGCGCGCGGAGGAGTTCTGTCACGTCGCGAGTGCAGCAAACGATCCCGATCGGGTCGCCGCCAGTCAGACCCCGCTGGGGTTCCAGATGCGATTGAAACGATCGCACATTGTCGCCGCTGCCGGCCGAGAAGTCGATGGTGCAGCCTTCCGCGGTCGCCAACACACGTTGCAGGCCGACCTCCCAAACAGCCAAGAACGCCTCATCACGCCCGATCTCACGATCTGTCCGTCCCAAGACTTCCTGAAGCCCAGTGCCAAACATCCGCTCGCCCGCGTTGTTCACGTACTCGTACCGCAAATGGTTGTCGTACAACGAGATCGCGTCCGAGGCGGTATCGAGCACTGTCCGAAGCTGGGCCTCGATCCGACTCAGATTTTCGTGCGACACCGCTAGCTCTGCAGCGTTTCGCGTGGCCTCCGCCTCAGCACGCACCAAGCGCGTGACATCACGCGACACACCAAACGTGCCGATGATCTCGCCCCGTGCGTCAAGGAGAGGGTGCTTCGTGCTGCTGACCCACCGGTCGGCCCGGTCCGGCCAGTTCTCCTTCTCCTCCTTGTTCACAAGCGGCAGCCCGGTAGCGATGATCTGCTGCTCATCGGCATACGCCGCGGCGGCGTGCTCGGGACCGAAAACATCGAAGTCGGTCAAACCGAGTAGCTCCTCCGGCTCACGGCCGTGAATGAGGCTCCAACCCTTGCTCAAGCAGATGAAACGACTCTGAAGGTCCTTGAAGTAGATGATCTCGTCGGTAGACCGCAGCAGGTTCCGGGCACAAATCTCCTGCAACTCATGATCCGACCAGGGAGGCTCAGGCGTCGCGCCGACCTCGCCCATCGTGGTGCCACCTCCCGAGCCCGGGCAGCTCTCTAATAGGCAGTCGCCATGTCCTTATCGGCTACGGACGGCTGCGGGCTGAGAAATCCGCGTAGGTCACTGACGCTAAGGGGACTTTCGGCAGGAAACCCCCGATCCTCAAGCGCCGAACGGCCGCGCGTCCGCGCACGGAGGCATCCGGCAGATGCCGCATTAGATCGCCGCGCGCCTGGCGGCTAGATGCGGATTGTTGCGAGACGGCGGCTTAGCTGGGTGGCGGCGAGAGCGTCGCGCCGATCTGCGTTGCGATGCCGAGCCAGTCGTTCACCAGCCAGAAGTCTGTGACGCGACCATCAGGGTCAACCTCGAGCGCGATCATCCCCCGCACGTCGACGGCACGTCCGGTCGGTCCGAATCCGCGCCACTCGCCGCGGTGGGTGCCGATTATGTGTGCCCAACCGACTGCCTTGTGTGCGTCGGCAACGGTCCATTCGGCGTCGAGGTGCACATCGGGGAACGCCGTCAACATCCGGCTCATGGACTCGCGAAAGCGCTCGTTATCAGGTGCCAACGCGGAGGCCGCATCCAGGTCGTGGGCGTTTAGCGCGCTCAACAACGCGTTGAGCGCTCCCTGTGGACCGTTCATTCCACCTCCACGGCAACGTCAGTGATGGTCCCAGTTGCCGTACAGGGAGATCAACCCACCGTCTTCGAAGAGTGACCATCTTCGCGGCAGTAGCGGGCGTCTTGGTGCTTGATCGATAGCGTCATTTCTATGCAGCAGCTACCGCTGGGGGTGACGTCCTTGTCCGATCGCCTTGCGCGGCTTGGCTGGGTCACCGACTTGCTCGTCGCGGGCTCCTTGGCGACGGGAGACTACGTGCCCGGAGTGAGTGACCTTGATTTGGTAGCCGTGGTCGACCGGGCGCTCAATGATCTGGACGTGGACCTGTTGATCTCCACCCACCAACAGGACACTCGCCGACATGTCGGCGCAGCATCCGACCTGGACCCACGGTGGGCGTCACGGCGCTTGCTGTCAACTTCGCCGTCGTGGTCGGCCGAACTGTCCCGGTGCTCGCCGTTGTTTGCGCTGTGCGGGTGGATCATCGACATTCTTGGTGCTCGGACGGTTGGTCTCGCGGTCGCTGCGACCACCCTCGTCCTGCTCTGGATCGGCATACTTGCGTTTGCCCTCGCAGGCGCGGTGTCGGACGCCTCGCAGTTCTGGCTTCGCTGGATGCGCGGACGGGACTTCACCGTGCTCTACGCACGCGGCTGGTCCTTTTAGCGAACAGTCTGGGCCGGCATCCGCGCGCGGCACTAACAGGCTGTACCAGCGCCGGCTCGGGTATCGCCAACTCGACCTCTGACCGGGGTGACGTGCGCGCGTCATTGCGGCAGTTGCGGACGCGTTGCGGAGTTCGCCGCCGCACGCTGACGTCGCGGGATCCTTGGGCTTATCTGCCGATGGTGAGGGCGAGGAGGGTATCGACCGCAGTTTCGAACGGGCGGGTACTGCGTTGCACCTGGGCGAGTAGAAGCCCTCCTTGGAGCGTGGCGAGCAGCGTCACGGCGAGGTCGTCCAGGTCGATGTCGGACGGGAGTTTCCCGTCGGCATGGAGAGCTCGCAGTCCATCGCTGATAGCGGCTGCCCAGTGATCGAACCCGGCCGCGATGAGGGCTCGGGCCTCGGGGTCGCTCTCGGCGAGTTGACCACCGAGCGAACCAAGTGCGCAGCCGCCCTTTCCTTCGTTGCTCCTGACCCCAGTGATCAGCATGTTCCGCCAAGCTTCGAGTCCCTTCGCGCTGCCGAGCGCGCGCCGGTTGTTCCCGACGATGGTGTCGGCTTGGTAGTCGATGACCGCCTGCACGAGCTCGTCCTTGTCGGGGAAGTAGTGGTACAGCTGCGACCCGCTGACTTCCGCCGCTGCCTTCACGTCTTCCAAGGTGGTCGCCGCGACCCCACGCTCATGGATCAGCGCGGCGGCCTCCTCCACTATTCGCGCCCGGGTGCGTGCTCCCTTGGCGGTGAGCCTCGGCCGCTCACTCGTCTCGTTGACCATGCACCAACCTTAGCAGGATTTTGAGTTTGACAGCCCAGTCCGGTTGGGCCATAGTGGGTTGCATAACCCAGTTTTTAGAGGACAGGACACAACAGCGAATGACTGACCTAAACGGCAAGACAGCTCTGGTCCCACGAAAGACGGCACTCATCACGGGCGCCAATGCCGGGATCGGAAAGGAAGTGGCCCGGCAACTGGCGTTGCGTCCTGAGTTTGCACGCATCTACCTGGCGTGCCGGAACCGAGACCGGGCGACAAGTGCGAAGGCCGAGCTTGAAGCGGCGACTGGCCGTCGCATCTTCGACATTGTTGTCATGGATGTCGCCGACCTGGGTTCGGTGCGTGCTGGCCTTGCGGCCGTCAACGGATCCGTCGACGCGTTGGTCATGAACGCTGGTGTCATTGGCCCACAGTCGATGGGCTTGACCGCCGACGAGGTCACCAACGTGTTCGCGACGAACGTTCTTGGCCACGTCGTCCTCCTCGAAGGGCTCCTGGCCGAGTGGCGGCTTGGCGAGGTTGCGGTCTTCGCCGGAAGTGAAGCAGTCAGGGGGGTCCCGAAGTTGCGAATGAAGGGGCCATCGTTCGTCTCAACCTCAGCCGACGAGCTCGCTACTGTCATCGATGGCAGCTACTTCGCCAGCAGAAAACCTGACTTCAACCTAGCTTTCGCGCAGGCTAAGTACATTGGCGCGCTATGGATGGGCTACCTGGCCCGCCAACACCCGGGCCGCCGCTTCGTCACCGTGAGCCCCGGCAACACCGTCGGCACCCAAGCAGCCAGTGGCCTCCCATTGCCTATGCGGATAGCGGCCAAGTACGTCATGCCCATGCTGGGTCTCTCCCACAAACTTGACGTAGGCGCGAAGCGACTGGTCGACGGCGTGACCGACCCGACCCTGTCGAGCGGGATGTTCTACGCCAGCGCGGCCAACACGCTCAAAGGTCCCTTGGTCAACCAAGCAGACTTCCTCCCCGCCCTGGCCAACCCGTCCTTTCAGGACCACGCCAACGAGGCCATCCACCGCTTCGTTCACCTAAAGACATTCACGTAATCTCGCGCCAACTGGTTGCCACGCGGGAGCTGTCCGACTTTTGTGTTGGGGCCGCGCCCGGTGGATGCCTAGGCGGTCGCCGTAGGTCATTGCGAGGGGGTTGAGTATGGCTTTCGAGCAGTTGATCTGGCCGGTGGGGTTGGCCCGGTTCGCACGCGCGGCCGTTGGCAGTGCGCGCGGTTCGGTGCCGCTTGCGTCAGTCGGCCGCGCCAATAGTGCGCGCAGCGTCCGCGCCCTCCGCGAGCAACACGCCGAACCCGGCTTCATCAAGAATGCGGACGCCGAGGCTGAGCGCCTTGTCGTACTTCGACCCGGGATTGTCGCCGGCGACCACGAAGTCGGTCTTCTTCGACACCGAGCCGGCCACCTTGCCGCCAGCCTCCTGAATCGCCGCCGTCGCGGAGTCGCGACTCCAGTCGGTCAGCGAACCGGTGACAACGACGGTCACGCCAGTCAATGGCCGCGGGCCGGTATCGCCCTCGGTGCGCTCTTCGGCCATCCGCACGCCGGCGGCCGCCCACTTGCGCACGATCTCGGCGATGCCAGTCGACGCCGAACCACTCCCCGATCGACTCGGCGATCGTCATGCCGACGCCGTCGGCTGAGGCAAGGTCGACCGCAGCGGCCTCGCGAATGGCGTCGATCGAGCCGAACTCGCGCGCCAGCGCCTGCGCCGCGGTCGGGCCGACATGACGGATCGACAACGCGACGAGCACCCGCCACAACGGGCGCGATCGCGCTTCGGCGAGATTGCCGATCAGCTTCTCCGCGTTCGGCTTTGAGCTCGCCGTCTTGCTTGGTGAAGAACGGCACGGTCGCCAGCTGGTCGGCGTCCAGGGAGAAGAGGTCGCCCTCGTCGACGATCAGGCCCGACTCGAGCAACGCGGCGGCGGCTTCGTAGCCGAGCACTTCGATGTCGAACGCGCCGCGGCCGGCGAGGTGGAACAACCGTTCGCGCAACTGCGCGGGGCACGACCGCTGGTTGGGGCAACGGGTGTCGGCTTCGCCTTCGGGACGTGACAGCGGCGTGCCGCACGCCGGGCACTTCGTCGGGAACACGAACGCGCGTTCGGTGCCGTCGCGCAGATCTGCCACCGGTCCGACGATCTCGGGGATGACGTCGCCGGCCTTGCGCAACACGACGGTGTCGCCGACCAGGACGCCCTTGCGCTTGATCTCGTCTTCGTTGTGCAGCGTCGCGCGCTCGACGGTCGAACCGGAGACAACCACGGGCGTCATGACACCGAAGGGAGTGACGCGTCCGGTGCGGCCGACGTTCACCTCGATCGCGAGCAGCTTGGTGGTGACTTCTTCGGGCGGGTACTTGTACGCGATCGCCCAGCGCGGCGCCTTCGACGTCGTGCCGAGCCGGCGTTGCAGCGCGATCTCGTCGACCTTGACCACCACGCCGTCGATCTCGTGCTCGACGTCGTGCCGGTGCTCGCCGTAGTAGGCGATGAAGTCATCGACCTCTGGCGAGGGTTGGCACGACCCGCACGCGGTCGCTTGTCGGCAGGCCCCAGCGCCGCCATCGCGGTCATACGCCTCCGATTGCCGAGCCGGCGCGTAGCCCCGCACCGCACCGAAGCCGTGCACGACCATGCGCAACGGCCGGCTTGCGCTGACCCGCGGATCTTTCTGCCGCAACGAACCCGCGGCGGTGTTGCGCGGATTCGCGAACGGCGCCTTGCCCGCCTCGACCAAGCGCGCATTGAGATCGGCGAATCCGGCGACCGGGAAGTACACCTCGCCGCGCACTTCGAGCAGGGCTGGCACCGGCACCTCGGCTGTCGGTCTTGAGTTTGTGCGGGATGCCGGCGACGGTCCGGATGTTGGGCGTGATGTCTTCGCCGGTGTAGCCGTCACCACGCGTCGCGCCGCGGCGCAGCACGCCGTCCTCGTAGACGAGGTCGACGGCCAGCCCGTCGACCTTCAACTCGCACAGGTAGTCGATCGGGCCGCCGGCGTCGCGTTCGGCCCGCATTGCCCAAGCTGCAAGCTCGTCGACGAAAAGACGTTGTCGAGGCTGAGCAACCGCTCGAGATGGGTGACCGGCGTGAACTGCGTCGAGTAGCTGCCGGCCACCTTCTGGGTCGGCGAATCGGGCGTGCGCAACTGCGGATACGCGTCTTCGATCGCGGTGATTTCGCGCATCAGCGCGTCGTACTCGGCGTCGGCGACCGTCGGCGAATCGAGCACGTAGTAGCGATACGCGTGATCCTCGAGTTCTTGCGCGATGACTGCGCGTGCCGCTTCGCCAGCAGTCGCCGGCGGTATCGCCTCGGCTCACGACTTCTCCTCCGGGGCTTCGAGCAACACGGTGGCCGCCTCGCGACAGGCACGATAAGCCAGCTTCGGCCAGGACGGCGACGAGCCGGCCAAGCCGCAGGTTGGCGTGACCACGACGTCGCGCGCCAGGTGCTCGGGGTCGAACCCCAGCCGTGACCACAACCTGCGCGCGGGCGCGACAAGCTCGTCGATGCGCGGCATCGGATCGACGTCGAGCGACGGAATGAGGCCGAGGAACATCGCGACGCCCGCCTCGATCGCCTCGCCGATCGCATCGTCGTCGCGCTGGGTGAGCAGTGTCGCATCGACGCTGACCGCCGCGCATGCCGGCCTCGACAAAGATGGCGACCGGCGGCGAGCTGGCGCAGCAATGCGCGATGGGCATCGCACCGATCGTGCGGATCGCCTCGACCACGACGCGCAGGTGCTCGATGACGTCGATCGGTTCGATCAGTGCGCAACGTGCCGAAGCCGCTCGCTGTCGGCACGCGGCCGACTCAACACCGCGGCAGCAACGGCTCATCGAACTGCACGACGACGATGGCGCCCGGGCACGCGCTTCTGCACGTCGAGCGCGACGGCGGCGATGCCGTCGGCGAGCGCAGCGGTGATGTCGCGAACGGCACCCGCGTCGGCGAGTGCCTTGTCGCCGTGCCGAAGCTCGATCGACGACGCCAAGGTCCACGGCCCGGCGACCTGCAGCTTCAGCGGGCCGACGAAGCCCTGGGTGTGCTCTTCGAGCACGTCGAGGTCGCGCGCGAGCGTGCCTCGGGCGCGGCGTTCGTCGGCACCGGCGTGCGCGGCAAACCGCCACCCCGACGGCTCGACCGCCACGTGCAGGTCGCTCAGGTGGGCGGCGCCACGCCCGACCATGTCGGCGCCCACGCCAGCGGCCGGCAGCTCGACCAGGTGCGGGAACCCGTCGAGTTCGACGCTGACGAGCCGCATCGCCTCGTCGGGGTCGACGCCGGGCAGCGACCCGACGCCGGTCGCCGCGCCCGCCGCCCACGCGCGCGAGCCGGGTGAGAGGGAGATCGACACCCCCCTGAGCCTAGGCGGCACCTGCACCCAGCGCCCCTCGCGGCAGCCCGCCGGGAGCGCTCCCCAGCCTTTTCGTTCCGCTTTCCAAGCCGGGTTTGCGCGCTACGCTGATCACAGACGCCGGCAGAGGTTCTCCCCCGTACCGCTGCCGGCGTCCTTTACTGTCCGCATCCTGTCGAGTGCTGTGGGTTGCGGTCGCGTGTCGTCCCGGGTGTCGTTCGAGGCCGTTAGCGGCGGGTGCGCTCGATCGTCGCCGACCCCACCACTCGACGTCCGTCGTAGATCACTGCGGTCTGGCCGGGCGCAATGCCGCGGGCGGGCGCGGGTAGTTCGATATCGAGATGGTCCGCATCGAGCACGGTGACGACGGCTGGCACTGGGTCGCCGTGCGCGCGCAACTGCACGAGGCATTCGACCGCCCCGACCGGCGCGGCCGCGGTCCAGCGCAGGTGCGTACCCGTCAACCCGCGGACGTCGAGTTCTTCTTCCGCACCGACCGTGACCGTGCGCGTCACCGCAGAAACATCGAGCACGTAACGCGGCCGCCCGTCTGGCGCAGGGGTTCCGACGCGAAGCCCGCGGCGCTGACCGACAGTGAACGCAAAGACTCCGTCATGCGACCCGAGCTTCGTGCCGGCCGCATCGACGATGTCGCCATGTGTCTCACCGCGCGTTGCCAGTTGACGCTGCAAGAAACCCGCGGTGTCGCCGTCGCTGATGAAACAAACGTCGTGGCTGTCGGGCTTTTCGGCGAGCGCGAGCCCGCGTCGAGCAGCTTCGTCGCGCACGCTGCGACTTCAATGAATCGCCCAACGGAAACATCGCATGCGCGAGCTGTTGCGCGGTCAAGACACCGAGCACGTACGACTGGTCTTTGTCGGGGTCGACGGCTCGGTACAGCTGCGGGACCTGTCGCGTCGGGTACCAGCTGCGCGTAGTGGCCGGTGCAGACGGCGTCGAAGCCGAGCGCCAGCGCCTTGTCGAGCACAGCCGAGAACTTGATGCGCTCGTTGCACCGAAGGCACGGGTTCGGAGTGCGCCCGGCGGCGTATTCGTTGACGAAGTCGTCGATCACGTCGTCGGCGAACCGCTCGGCGAGATCCCATACGTAGAAGGGAATTCCGAGCACGTCGGCGGCCCGCTGGGCATCGCGCGCGTCTTCGAGCGTGCAGCAGCCGCGGGCACCGGCCCGGTGCGACTGCGGTGCTCGCGACAACGCGAGATGGACGCCGGTGACGTCGTGGCCCGGCGTCGACCGCGCGGGCTGCCGCCACCGCAGAATCGACGCCGCCCGACATGGCCGCAAGAACCTTCATGTTGCGTCTAACCGCGAGCGACGGCGGAGACGACGCCGGCCCGATGGGCACGCTCGACCGCGGCCGGCAAGACGGCGAGCAGCGCATCGACGTCGGCAGCTGTCGAGGTGTGACCGAGGGAGAACCGCAGCGTGCCACGCGCGTCTTCGTCGTCAGCGCCCATCGCCAGCAGCACGTGGCTCGGGCGGGCGACACCGGCCGTGCAGGCCGAGCCGGTTGAGCACTCGACACCGCGCGCGTCGAGCAGCATCAGCAGCGCGTCGCCTTCGCAGCCGGGAAAGGTGAAATGCGCGTTGCCCGGCAACCGCGCATCGAGGCCGAGGCCGGGATCGCCGTTCAACACCGCGCCGGGCACGGCCGCGAGCACGCGCTCAACCAGGTCTTCGCGCAATTCGAGATTCGTCGACGCCCGCTCGGGCTGGGCAGCGACCGCCGCTTCGACCGCCGCCGCGAAGCCGGCGATCGCCGGAGTGTCGACCGTGCCGGAACGCAGCCGCTCCTGGCCGCCGCCGTGCAAGACCGGCGTGACCGCGAGGTCGCGGGCCACGATGAGCGCGCCCACGCCGAGCGGACCGCCGATCTTGTGGCCGGCCAGGCTCATCGCGTCGAGACCGGCGGCGCCGAAGTCGACCGGAATCTGGCCGACAGCCTGGACGGCGTCGCTGTGCACCGGGATGCCGTAGCCGTGCGCGATCGTCACGATCTCGCCGATCGGCTGCACCGTGCCGACCTCGTTGTTCGCCCACATCACGGTGACCAGGGCGACCGATTCGGGGTCGGCCTCGATCGCGGCGCGCACGGTCTCGGGGTGCACCCGCCCCTGCGCGTCGACCGGCAGCCAGACCGCCTCGGCGCCGTCGTGGCTGGCCAGCCACTCGACGCAATCGAGCACCGCGTGGTGTTCGACCGCGCTCGCCAGGATGCGCACGCGGCGCGGATCGGCGTCGTGCCGCGACCAGAACAGCCCCTTGACCGCCAGATTGTCGGCCTCGGTGCCGCCCGAGGTGAAGATCGACTTCGCTCGGACGAGCCCCCAGCGCGATCGCCACCGTCTCGCGGGATTCTTCGACCACGCGCCGGGCCGACCGGCCGGCCCGGTGCAGCGACGACGGGTTGCCGACGTCAGCCAGGTGACGGGTCATCGCCTCGAGTGCCTCAGGCAGCATCGGGGTGGTGGCAGCGTGGTCGAGGTAAGCGGCGCGGGGTTCATCGGCTCCAGCGTAGTCGCCGGAATCGACCGGCACTGCCAGCGCTCAGACCACGCCTCAACGTGAGCTGTCGCTCAACGCCGACGCGCGATCGTGCCGATAGATGACCATGACGAGCGATCAGCTGTGCCCGTGCGGGCTGGCTGCTGCCAGCCCGGCGCCGCGCTGTCGCGCGTGCCCGAGGCAGGCCCCGTCGGCGCGCGTCCGGCAATGGCGATTTCGAATTCGGGGCGGCGGCGCCCCGCACGACAGATCCCGACCGGCCAGGCGTACTCATGACGTATTCGCGGTGGAAGAAGTCGGACAACACCTTTGGGCCAACGGGGCGGGTGATCGCGACCCTCCTGCTGATTGCACCCTTGCCGCTCATCGGGATGGCGATCGCCACCGGAATCGGGATTATCGGCGCAGGCATCTACATCTTCGTGGTCATGCCATTGGCGCTGCGCGACATCTGGAAGAAGGCCGGCACCCGGATTGAAGCGCCGGTAACAGTCGGCGGCTCGGCCGCGCTTCTAGCCACCGGCGCGATTGCATAAGCTCCAGATGTGACGAAACCGGCACCCCTGACGACGTTTCCGCGGGTGCTGTTCGACGAGGCCCACAGCGAGGCGTGGAGCATCCGCCCCGAGACCGTCGCCCAGATGAACCCCCGGCACCCCGGCGACGCGGGCTACCTGAAGGCGGCGGCCGCCCTGCGCGAGCACGGCCTGAAATCGAGGCCCACACCGACGGCCCGTTTACCGCTGCCGCGCTCGCCGACCATGACGTGCTCGTGCTCGCCCATCCCTCCGACGGCACCTGGGAGCGCGTCACCGGCATCGGGTCGGCGAAGCTCTCGGCCGACGAGATCGACGTGGTCGAGGCATTCGTGCGGGCCGGCGGCGGACTCGTCGTCATGACCGAATGCGAGCAAGACAAGTACGGCAACAACGTGGCCGATCTGCTCGCCCGCTTCGGCGTGCGGCCGGTGCACCTGACGGTTCAAGACACCGAGCACAACCACAACGGCGTGGTCGCCTGGGTGCGCGCGGTACGTGACGCCCGCGCGCGGCCAAACCAACGTGTTGGCGCAAGTCGAGGCCGCGTGCTTCTACCGCTCGGGTGTGCTGTCGATCACCAATCCGGACGCCGATGTGCTGGCGAGCACGTCAAGCTCGGCCGACCCAGCCTGACCAGCCACTGGCGGTGACTCTGCGCGTGGGCCTTGGTCGGGTCGCCGTCTTCGCGGATTCGGATCTGTTCGGCGACGACTCGATCGACGACTACGACCAACGCAGGTTGTGGACCAACGTCGTCACCTGGGCGGGCCTCGGCGAACGCCCGGCGGCCGACTCGTCGGCGCCGCACTGGCTGCTCAGCGACCCTGACTGGCTCGCGTTGAAAGCAGCGATCGAGCGGGTGCGCCCGCTGCAGAGCAAGGACGGCTCGCTCGACCTCGCGACCCACGGCGCCGACGCGATCGACGCGGCTTCGACCGAGGTCGACCAGATCATGGCGTCGATCAGGGCGCTGCGGCCGCGGTTCGCCCATGACGGCGACTACCTCGACGCGGTGATCACCGACCTCGGGCGGTGGCGCGACTGGCGGGTTCGGCGTACCCGACTTCCTCGACTCGCTGTTGGCGTTTCGGCCCGAACGCCAACGCATTGACGGGCTTGAGCACCTGGTCGTCTTTGCGATGTACACCCAGAACGGCAACCTCGACCGCAACCTCGAGGCTGTCGTCGTCCGCGTTGTGTGGCCTGATTTCGTTGCCGCCGTCGAGGCGACGCGCTACGACAACTCGATGTTCGTGCCGATCTCGTTCGTCGATTTCACGGCGGGGTACGACACTAACTCGGCGGTGTTGTTTCCCGAGACCGTCGCGGTTCGCGAGATCCCGACGTTTACCTGGGGCGCGATCTTCTGCGACCGCGAAGCCGCGCGCTTCCGGCGCGTGACCACGGCCGCCGCCGACGTCCTGCGGCTGTCGCTGCCGCCGGCCGCGGCGATGCTGATCGGGCAGCAGCAGCTCGCGCAGAACACCTTCGTGCTGTGGGATCTGATCCACGACCGCACCCACAGCCATGGCGACCTGCCGTTCGATCCGTTCATGATCAAGCAGCGCATGCCGTACTGGATGTACGCGCTCGAAGAGTTGCGGTGCGACCTCCAGGCGTTTCGGCAGGCGGTGCTGCTGGCGACCGAAGGCGTCACCCCGTACGGCGAACTCGTGCAGTACGCGGTGTTGTTCGACCGGCTGTTCAGGTTCCCCATCACCGGCGACCGGGTGCGCAACTACGACGGCCTCGGCGGCCAACTGCTGTTCGCCTACCTGCACAAGAACGGCGCGCTGCGCTGGACCGACAACACCTTGTCGATCGATTGGGCTCGCGTGGCCGACGTCGTGATCGCACTCGGCGACGACGTCGAGGTGCTGTATCGCGACGGCATCGACCGATCGCGCGTCGGGCACTGGCTGGCCGGGCACGAGTTCGTGGCGCGATATGTTGCGCCGCATCCGCGTTCGGTCTGGGCGACCGGCCCGGCCGCCTTGCCCCTCGACGGCCCGCCCAAGGATCTGGTCGACCTGGTGCTGCCCGACGAGTTTCCGCTAAACGTGTTCTACGAAGCACTGCGCCGCAAGCTCGGACGCCGTGATCGAATCGACCCGCGGCATCACCGCGACCCCAGAGCTAACCGGATGAGTGAGGCAAGCGCATGAGCATGCAGGGCTCGGTCGTGGTGGTCGCGGGTGCGGGCGGCGGCGCCGGTGCTGCGGTGGTGCACCGACTGGCAAGCGCCGGCGCAATCGTGGTGATGGCCAACCGCGACCTCGCCTCACTGGAGCCGTTGGTCGCCGAGGTCGCGGCGGCGGGTGGCGACGCCCGCGCTTACGGGGTCGATCTGGCCGACGAAGCCGAAACCGCAGCCTGGGCCGCGTTAGTCGTCTCGACGTTCGGTCACGTCGACGGGTTGGTCCATCTCGTCGGCGGTTGGCGCGGCGGCAAGAGCATCACCGAGACCGACCTCGCCGACTGGGACTGGCTACAGAACCTGCTCGTTCGCACGGTGCAGCACACGTCGCGCGGATTTCACGACTCCTTGCGGGCGAGCGCCACCGGGCGGTTCGTGTTGGTCTCGTCAGTCGAGGCGTCACGGCCCACGGCCAAGAATGCGTCGTACGCAGCGGCCAAAGCGGCCGCCGAAGCCTGGACTCTCGCGCTCGCCGATTCGTTTCGCGATTCACCGGCGGCCGCGACGATCGTGGTGGTCAAAGCACTCGTCACCCCCGAGATGCGTGCGGCCAAGCCCGATGCCGCCTTCAAGGGCTACACCGACGTCGTCGATCTGGCCGACGCCATCGTCAAGCTGTGGGACGAACCGGCTGAGGTCAGTCAACGGTGAACGGATCTGGCTGGCGCCATGAGCAGCGACGAGCATGACCAGCCGCCACGACCCGGCGGCCCGCGGGTTTGCCAGCGACAACTACGCCGGCGTGCACCCCGAGGTGCTGGCCGCGCTCGAGGTCGCCAATGGCGGTCACGTCGGCAGCTACGGCGCCGACCCCTACACGGCTGCGGCTACCGAAGTTCTGCGCCGGCACTTCGGCGACGCACGCCGAGGTGTGCTTCGTCTTCAACGGCACCGGCGCCAACGTCATCTCGTTGCAGGCCATGACCGAACGCTGGGACGCCGTGATCTGCGCCGACTCAGCGCACATCAACGTCGACGAATGTGGCGCGCCGGAAAAGATCGCCGGCTTGAAGCTGCTTACCGTCGCCACTCCTGATGGGAAGCTCACACCCGAGCTGATCGACGTCCATGCTCATGGTTTTGGTGACGAGCACCACGCGCAACCTCGCGTCGTCTCGATCACCCAGTCGACCGAAGTGGGCACGGTGTACTCCCCCGCCGAGATCGCGGCGCGTGTGCGCGCACGCGCACGAACTCGGGATGCGCGTGCATGTCGATGGTGCGCGGCTGGCCAACGCGGCCGCGGCACTTCGGCTTGCCGTTCGCCGCCTTCACGACCGACGTCGGCGTCGACATCGTCAGCTTCGGTGGCGCGAAGAACGGCCTGATGTACGGCGAGGCGATTGTCGTGCTGAACCCGTCGGCCGTGCGCGGCATGCCGTTCTTGCGCAAGGCGGCCATGCAGTTGTCGTCGAAGATGCGGTTCATCGGCGTGCAGTTCGAGTGCCTGCTCGGCGGCGACCTGTGGCTGCGAAGTGCGCAGCACGCGAACGCGATGGCCGCTCGGCTGGCGGCTGCTGTCGCCGACGTGCCGGGGCTGCGCATCTCACGAGACGTGCAGGCGAACGCGGTGTTCGCGGTCCTGCCCGCTGACGTGACGGCGCGGCTGCAGAAGCAGCTTCCCGTTCTACGTATGGGACGAGCACACCTGCGAGGTGCGGTGGATGTGCGCGTTCGACACCACCGAGGCCGACGTCGACGCGTTCGCGGCCGCGATCCGCGCCGAGCTGATCGGCCTAGGCGCCTTTGCGCTTGGCGATCTCGGCGATGAGTTGCGGCAACACGACGTGCAGATCGCCGACGACTCCGAAGTCGGCGACCTCGAAGATCGGCGCCTCGGCGTCCTTGTTGATGGCCACGATCGTCTTGGACGTCGCCATGCCAGCGCGGTGCTGAATGGCTCCCGAAATTCCGCACGCGATGTAGAGCTGCGGCGACACGGTGACGCCGGTCTGGCCGACCTGTGCGGTGTGCGGATACCAGCCGGCGTCGGTCACCGCGCGGGTCGCCCCGACCGCTGCCCCGAGCGCGTCGGCCAGCTGCTCGACGAGGGCGAAGTTCTCCGCCGTCCCGACCCCGCGCCCGCCGGCGACGACGACGCGCGGCCGCCGAGAGATCCGGCCGACCGCCCGTTGGCGCGACCGATCGTTCGACGACGACCGCGTGCCGACCGTCGTCAGCCGTACGGTGGTAGCGATTCGCGGGCAGGAGTCGTCGGCGCTTCGACCGGCACCACGCTGTTCGCGCCGCACGGTGATGATCGGCACCCCGCGCGTCGCGCGCGCATGCACCACGGTCGAGCCGCCGAAGACCGACTGCTCGACCACGATCCGGTCGCCGTCGAGCACGACGTCAACCGCGTCGGTCAGCACACCAGCATCGAGCCGGACGGCCAGGCGGCCGGCAATCTCCTTGCCCTGCGCCGTCGACGCGATCAGGACGGCGACCGGCTGGCGTTCTGCCACCAATGACGCGAGCAGCGACACGACCGGCGCGCACAAACCGACGACGTGAGCAGGCTGTCATCGGTCGCGGTCAACACCACGCTGCGCGCCGTAGTGCCGAGCGACGTGGCGTCGGCGTCGTCGATCGCACCGACCACCACTGCGACCGGCGTGCCCAACCGCGCCGCGAGCGTGAGCAATTCGAACGTCGGCTTGCCGATGCCCGTCGACGAGGTCGACCAGTACGAGTACGTCTGCCATCGACGTACGTCCTGTCTTAGAGAAGCTTGCGCGAGACGAGGAAGTCGGCGATGCGCGTGCCTGCATCGCCGTCGTCCTTGATGATCGTGCGATCGCGCGCGGCCTTCGCGTTCGGCCGAGTCGATGACTTCGGTGGCGGCACCGGCCAGCCCGACCGATGCTGCATCGATGCCGAGGTCGGCCAGCGACCACGTCGTCGTCGGTTTGGTTTTTGCCGCCATAATTCCTTTGAACGACGGGTATCTCGGCTCGTTGATCTTTTCGAGCACGCTGATCAGCGCGGGCAACTCGGCGGTGACGACGGCGCGATCCGTGCCCGCCTGTCGCTGCACGCGCAGGGTCGCACCGTCGAGCGACGACCTCGCTGGCGAGCGTTGCCTGCGGCACGCCGAGGCGCTCGGCCAGCATCGCCGGCAACACGCCCATGCGGGCATCGGTCGATTCAGAACCCAGCACGACGAGGTCGAAGCCGATGCGACTCGATCGCGTTCGCCAAGTACGAGCGAGGTGGCGATCGCGTCGCTGCCGTGCAGTGCGTCGTCGACGACGTGCACCGCCTCGTCGGCCCCCATCGCCAGCGCCTTGCGCACGGTGTCGGCGGCGCCCGCCGGACCCATCGTCAACACGACCACGGTGCTCTCGGCGTCCGCCTTCGCTTCTTTCATCCGCAGCGCCGCTTCGACGGCGTAGGTGTCGAGTTCGTCGATCACGCCCTCGGCCGCGGCCCGGTCGAGAGTCTGGTCGGCGGGGTCGAGCCGCTTCTCCGACCAGGTGTCGGGCACCTGCTTGACGCAGACGACGATCCTCACCCGCTGCCACCTCCGTTGGATCGATCCCTTCTGCGCGACTCTACCCACGGACTCGCGCTCGCCACCCGCTTCGCTGCGTAGCGTGGCCACCATGGAGCAACGACTGCGGGCGCTATGCGATCTGATGGCCGCCGACGTGCGCGAAGGCGCTGGCCTGCACGAGTACGACGGCCAGATCCAAGACCTCTCCCCCGCCGGCGTCCGCGCAGCGTTGGCGAGGCTCGGCGGCGCGCCGCTCGACGACCCGCACGACGAGGCCCACCTGCGCGCGTTCGAAGACCACGCTCGCTTCGCATTCGGCGAGCTGGAGCTGCACCGCCGCAATCCCGCAGTCCACATCGCGAATTTCGACGTGTCGTGTTACGACCGCGACTACGCACCGCTGGCCGAGCGGGCGGCGGCGAAACAGCAGCATCTGAGTCTTTGGCCCGATGCCGTGCAGTTCACGATCGACGCACTCGATGAGGTGCCGGCTCCGGTCGCGACGGCGCTGGTGGGCGCATTCCGCGGATTGGCCGCAGGCATCGACGAATCCGATGCGGTCGGCGCGGCCGCACTCGCCGCGCACGCACGGCTCGTCGCGCACATCGAAGCGGCCGCACGCGACGGCTCGCCCGATGCCTCGCTCGGTGCACCCGCACTCGCGTCATTGATGGGCGTCATCGAGGCGACGACCTGTCGACCTCGATGAACTGGCTCGCGATGCGGACGACGAGCGCGACCGTCTGATGGATCTGCTGGTCGCGGCGTGCGGGCGTTTCGACCCCGACGCCGAACCGCGCACCGTGGTCGCCACGCTCGTCGCCGATCATCCCGACGCCGACGGTGTTCTCACCGAAGCGCAAGCGCAGGTCGACGAGGTGCTCGCGTTCACCCGAGCGCACGACCTGGTGCCCTACACCGACGGCGAGTGCATCGTGGCGAGCGCGCCCGAGTCGCGCCGCTGGGCGATGGCGATGATGGCGTGGGCGGCACCGGAAGAACCCGACGCACCGTCGTTCTATTGGGTCACGCCACCCGACCCGAGCTGGCCGCCGCGCGAGATCGAGGAGTGGTTGCAAGTCTTCAGCCGCACGACGTTGCCGGCCATCACGTTGCACGAGGTGTCGCCCGGGCACTTCGCCCACGGCCGAGCGCTGCGGCGAGCGCCCACTCCGGTGCGCCGGATCTTGATGTCGCCGGCCTTCATCGAAGGGTGGGCGCACTACGTCGAAGAGCTCAGCCTCGATCTCGGCTTCCGCGAAGACGACCCGCGGTTCGCCGTCGGCGTGGCGGTCGAAGGCCTCGTGCGCGTCACCCGATTGGCGGCATCGATCGGCGTGCACACAGGTGCGATGACGGTGGCCGACGCGGCCGCGCGCTTCGAGGCCGACGCATTCTTGTCGGGCCCGGCCGCGATGTCGGAAGCCGCGCGGGCGACCTTCGACCCGACGTATGGCCGCTACACCTGGGGCAAGCTGGTGATCAAAGACTTGCAGGCCGAGGCCATGCAGCATTGGGGCGCCGGTTACACGCACGGGCGCTTCCATGCGGCAATGCTCAACCTCGGTGCGCCGCCACTCGGCCTTCTCGGCACCGCACTCAAGGGCGGCTGAACACGGCTGCTAAGGCCGATGGATCGGGCTGCGTCCTGCGCCAACAGACCGTTCTTAGCCGCCTCCCAAACGGGATCATCTGCCGAAAGTCGGATGTCGTGATGCGACATCGGGTGACGTATTACCTAGACGTTACGGCCGCCTGATCACCTTCAGTAGCGCTAGCGACCGTGCTGCGTCTGAAGCTTGGAGAAGTCATGCGATTTCGCACTGTGTTAACGGCGGCGAGCCTGGTGCTGGTGACCATGTCAGCGGCGGCGTGCTCGAACGGGTCCAAGCCATCGGCCGCCGCGCCGAGCACGTCCGCGCCGTCGCCCTCGGCGGCTGGCAGCGCTAGCGCGAGCACCGCAACCAGCGCCGCTGGCAACGGCGCGTCGTCAGGCGTCAACGTCTGTTCGCTGCTCACGGCTGCGCAGGCATCGTCCATCACCGGGGTCGCGTACACGGCCGCGACTCCTGCTTTTGGTGCCGGGGCAATTGGTGCACATACGCGACCACGGCCGCGCCGACGCCTATGACCGTCACCGTCATATCCAACGCTGGGAGCGGTGCCGCCTGGACGGACGAGTTGAGCACACTGCAACTCGGCGGCGGCGAAACTCCAGTGACAATCAGCGGAGTAGGCGACCGGGCCGCAACATCCAGTGCCTCGCTTGGCACCCAGTCCGGCAGCTGGATCATTCAGGTCGACGCGGGTGACTCGACATCGACCGGTGGCGGCTTCACCAAGTCGATCGCAGTCGCTAAAGCGATCATCGCCGCGCTGCACTGACCACTCGCGAACATGAGCCGTTTCCCCGGCCTGGTTGTTACTCGAAGCAACCCACTCACATGCCGCTGACACGGTCCTTCTCGCCCGGCAGGTAAGCCGACGAGCGGTTCGAGGGCGGTCGCGTCGATGTCCTGTGCGCTGAGTCGACGCGCCTGGTAAGACTGGCTGATGCGAGTCGCTGTGTTGGCCGATATCCACGGCAATCTGCCCGCGCTCAACGCGGTCCTACGCGACGTCGACGACGTTGATGCCGACGTCATCGTCCTCAACGGCGATATCGCCGACGGCCCGATGCCACGCGAAACACTTGACCGCCTCGCCGATCTCGGTGATCGCGCGCTGTGGATACGGGGCAACACCGACCGCTGGCTCGTCGACGCGTTCGACGGGCACCTGCAGCTACCCGGCCTGCCCACGAACCCTTCCGCCGAGTGGTTCACCTGGTGCGCCGCACGCCTCGATCGACCGCACCGGGAGCTGCTTGCCGACCTGCCATTGTCGGTCACGTTGGAGGTCGACGGCCTCGGCCCGGTCGCCTTTTGTCACGCCACGGCGCGCGACGACAACGAGTTCATTCTCGTTGACAGCCCGGTCTCGATGTATCACGACGCGTTCGCCGAGCTGACGGCGCCGACCGTCGTCCTGGGACACACCCACATGCCCTTCGACCGGCTCGCTGATCGCCGACGCTTCGTCAACGCCGGCTCGGTCGGGCTCGGCTATGGGCACGCAGGGGCGAGTTGGGCTTTGCTCGATCACGACGTGGTCCTGCGCCGCACGCACTACGACACGGACGCAGCGGCTGACTTCCTCCTAGCGGCCAGCGATCTTCCTGGCATCGCCGACATCGCAGCGAACGTCCGGCGTTCCGAAAGCGACGCGGCCGCCCTCGACGCCTTCACCGACACAGTGGGCATACAGCAGCGCGCCTAACCGCAACGGTCAGTCCACTCGGCACCGCGGACGCGCACGCACACGCCACTCTGAGGGCGGCTACGCTCGCCCGACTCTGCCGCATGGAGTTGTGTGTGGATGGCTGCGATCTGCGTTCTGTGAGTGGTCCACTGCCGGCGGTGAGCCACATCGCCGATTGATCGGATTCGTGACGGCGCGCGCCGGTCGGGAAATCACGGCCACCGACCGTGCTTTCGCGATGACCCGGGGAATCTCAGGGTCTTCCCGGAGGTTGGCCGTCGAGAGTTCGGTGAGAATGTCACACGGTCGATCCTGAGGCTGGGTGAGGTGAGCGTGGGTTCGGTGGGTCTGGCCCTGCGCCGCGAGGTCGACCGGGTGCGCACGGCGCTCGGCCGCCGGTGGGCAATGCGCGGCGTCCGTGGCTATCTGCTCACGGCTGTCATCGCCTCAGCCGTGGTGCTGGCGTGGTGGGCCGACCGCACCTCGGGCAGGTCGATCGTTGCGATGTGCTGCGGTGAACGTGTCGATGCCCCATTGGGTATCTCGTTGTTGCGGTTACCTGGCTCACTCGTTGCGCCGGCGGCGCTACTGCCGGTATGGGGCTCGGTGGCCCAAGTGGTGCTTGCGTTCGGGATCGCTGAGGCCGCCGTCGGCGCCCGTCGCGCACTGACGGTGGCGGCACTCGCGCACGCCATCGGAACCCTCGCAGGTCGCTACTTCGTCTGGTACGCCCCGGCCGTTCTTGGTGGACTTCCGACTTCCTGGCGGTACGCGCTGGACACGGGGCCGTCGGCCGCGACCTGCGGCTTGGCCGTCTACGTCGCTGTGGTGTTGGGCTGTCCCCGGCTTGGTGGGCTGATCGTGATCGGCGTGGTCGGCGCTTTCGTGCTGCACCCCGACCTAGCAGGCAGGGAACACATCGTCGCTCTTGCGATCGGCGCGATCGCGGCTGGCGGCCAGGTGCTGGCGTTCCGCCGCGCGGCACACAACCTCGCGACGATCCCCGCCGCACCCGACGGTGGCCCCAACCGTGCGTGCCTGAGCTGTGGACGGCGCGGTCGTTCGGTTTCACCTCTCACGGCGATGGAACGCACCAACATGCCGCGAAGCAGTTCGAGCGCTACCCCGACGGGGGTTACTGCCGACTATCGGATCCCGGGGGCGCGGGCGTGGCGACGTCGATGCACACCGCTTGGCCGGTGCGCTCGGCGATCACCGCATCGAGTTGGTCGAAGCCGCGCCAGTACTGGCCGACGATGAAAAGTGTGCTGCCGTGCGGGCCGCCGAGGGCGTACGAGAAGCCTGGCCGGTCGAGCTCGATGCGGTCGAGGATCTCACCGCCGTCGCGTACCCGAACGGCGGCGGCCGGCGGCGGGTTCCCGTGCCCGGCAGGTGCGTTCACGTCACCGGCGCCGCACCAGATCGCACCGTCGGCGTCGATGCAGATGCCGTCCGGGGCGACGTGGTCTGCCCAGATGCGGCGATCCGTCAGCGAACCATCTGGGCTGATCGTGAACCCCGTCAGGCGCCCTTTCATGGACTCAGCGACTACCAGGGTTGAGCCGTCTGGGGTGATGACCATGCCGTTGGGGAAGTCGATGTCTTCGGCTACCTGGCTGACCGTTCCGTCGGCCCCGACCATGGCGATGATTCCCGGTGGCGGCATCTGACCGGCAAGGAAGCTGGAGGTGTCGGCACCATTGACGTAGACGTTGGCCCGTTGATGGTCGACGACGATCTCGTTCCAGTTATGCCGCCCAACCGAACTCAGGTCCGCATGGCCGACCAGTGTCCCGTCGGTCTCTTGGCGCAGCAGCGATTCGCCGGTGACGAGCAGTCGGCCGTCGGGCAACCAGTCGAACGACCAGCCCATGGTTGGGCGGCCGGGAGCCATCACCTGACTGTTTCCCTCGAGATCTGTCGCGATGATCTCGCCCACCCGCCAGTGCGCGAACCAGAACCGGTCGTGATGCCAACGAGCGCACTCCACGAACGCCAGCCCGTCCAGCAGCACGCGCGGACTCGCGACCGATCCCATGGGACATCCCACCCTCCGCCAGGCACCGAACTACGACAGCACCGGTGTTCCCCACGAAGCAAAATCCATCCGCTTCTGCCGCTGGTGGCATGCCTGCGGGCGAGGGTTCAGGGGCGCACTACTTCTGCGGGACGCCGAACCATGTGGTCAGCGCTTCCCGCAGCGCGGGCAAGGCGGTTTGGCTGGGTGTGCCGATGGCGGCCGCCCACGCGATAAGGCCGTCCGGGCGGATCAGGAGGGCGTCGACGGGCCGTTCGGCGATCGCCGCGGTGACGACGTCAGCACGGTCGTCCCACTGACCGGCGACCTCCCGGAGGTCCGGCCGGTCAGCGAGGTCGAGGAGCACCGAGCGACCCTCGCGCAGGATCCCAGCGAACCTGGGGTCCTCGTGCTCGACGTGCAGGACACGGTCGGTCACGACGGTGCCCACGAGCGGATGCGCTTCCGACATCGGTGCCCCCACATCGGTGCCGGCCATCAGCGCACCGAGGCGACGTAGCGGTTGCTCGTCGGCGGCCAGCTCGAGGAAGAGCGCTCGCAGGGCGTCGGCGCTCGGCCCGTACCCGCGGCGCAGCGCCACCTGAGCCCGCGTATGGAGCAGTGTGCGCTCGGCGGCGGCGCGTCGTTCCTCGGAGTACGTGTCGAGCAGCCCAGGCGGCGCCCAGCCGTGGACGGCGCCGGCGAGCTTCCACGCGAGGTTAGTTGCGTCGAGAATGCCCGCATTGACCGCAACTCCGCCCGCGGGGAACAGGTGCGCGGCATCCCCAGCGAGGAAGACGCGGCCGGCGCGATAGGTGTCCGCCTGCTTCGCCGAGTAGCCGAACCGCGTCATGCGCAGGGGCTCTCCCAGCGGTAGGTCGATCCCGAGCACGCGGCTCACACTCGCGTTCAGTTCCGCAACGGTCATGGGCACGTCGTCGTCGTAATCGGTCGCCTCTACCTCGGCGGTATAGATCCCCATTGCGCCGCCCGTACCCGAGCAGGCGAACACGCCACGTTCGGTCGCTGTATAGCCGAACGGAATCTCGCCGACGCCAGCCACGTCCAGTCCTCCGTCGTCGAGCACGGTCACCGAGTCCGGCACGGTAACCGAGGCAAGACGCTCGATCTCAGGCAGGGACGTGCCCACGAACGGGATTCCGGCCCTGTCGCGGATCCCGCTGCGGCCACCGTCGCACCCGACCAGGAACTGCGCGGACACCACGTACGCCCCGCCCGGGTTTTGTACCTCGACAGTCACTGCGTCGTCGTCCTGGTGCAGCCCGACGACTTCGTGTCCACGACGTACGTCGGAGCCACGCTCGACTGCGCGCTCGGCGAGGACACGTTCAAGCTGTGGCTGGGGGAGCAGCATCACCCGCATCGGAGGATCCACGAGCTGGCTGAAATCCAGATGCAGCCCACCAAAAGGAAAGCGCAGAACCTGGTCAGGGCCCTTGCTCATACTCGCGTCGCGAAACCGGTTCAGCTCGCCCCGGTAGTGCAGCAACTGCAAGATTTGTCCGGCGAGACCGCCTGCCTTTGCAACCTCCGACGGCTCCGGCCGCCGCTCCAGTAGCAGCGTTCGCACCCCCGCTTGGGCGAGCTCACCAGCGAGCATGAGGCCGGTCGGACCGGCGCCCACAACGACTACGTCCACGTCCGACAACTGCCAGTCCCCCTTCGACTTCTCCGACGGAATCCGCCCTCGGCCGTCGATTGTGCGTGAACCCAAGGGTCTTGCCGCAAGCCCCCTACTGCCGTATACGTTGAAAGTGGCAGCGCATTCGCGCCCTCCTTTTGCGCCCCGAGTTGACGCGCCACGTCGAACCGGCGCGCGCGAAGATCGCTTTGCCATTGCGATCGAGCCGACGAAGGCCACGGGCCGCTATCGGGACGACGACTACCAAGTCAGATGCTGGCCGTCGCACAGATCAGAATCGAAGCCGCGTTAGACCAACGCCATCATTTGCCGCACTGACGCGCGTTCGGTCGTGGCGGGCGCGCCGCAGGAGCGGTTGTTATGCGTCTTCGAACGCTATGACCACGGGTCGGTGGAGCGCGCCGGCGACGCGGAAGCCGTTGCGACACTGGAAAATCGTGAGCAGGCGTCAGCTTCCCTCATCAGCCGATTTACGAACTATTTGAGGCTCCCTTAATAGCTCGGGTTGCGACCCACAATGTGGCGGGGAATGTCACACACTATTTTCCCGTTCGTAAACATTGCGAGGCCCTCGGCTGCCGATATGAATGGCAGGGTGGACGTACCGGCTAAGCAACTGAGGGAGGCTCCATGACCGACGAGATGATCGAAGACGAGATGTTGATGCACGACATGTTGACCAACGAGATTGTGCAGACCGGCAGCGCGATGGCCGAGATCGAGACGATTCGCGCGGCGTACACCGAGAAAATCAATGCGGCGATCGGTGCCGACGACGACAGGCTCGCCATCGAGCTATCGAAGCAGTACCGCGATGAGGCATTCGAAGCACTCATCGAGCGGAGCGCGCGGCGACGCAACGCCGCGTAGGTCGCGTCTGGTGAGGTGGCAGATGCCGCATTGACGGTCGTTCTGTCGTGACGATGAACCGACGTTCCGTTCAGGCGCTGCTAGCGGCCGCTAGTAATCAACCGTTGGTCTTCCGCGTCGCGCCGCGTGCGTACGGGCCTTGGTGGACGATCCTGGCCGACGCCTGAAGAGGTTGAATGCGGCGCCGCAGTGTCGCGACACGTTCGTCAGCCCGGGCCTTGACCGACGACAGTTCCGCTAGTTCGCGGTTAAGTGCGCCAGCATTCTCGGCTCGCAGCAGGTCGGTCGCGGCACGCGCTGCATCCCGAACCGCTTGGCAATTTTCCAGAACATCGCGCATGTCGGCCACCTGTAGCTCGAAATATGGACTGGAACAGAGGGGATCTTCTGCCGAAGATCCCCTCTGACCAAAGACGAAGAGCACCGGGGTCCAGGGCTTTCACCGCCTGACCGAGTCTTGGGCGAGCGAACGTCGCCCGGCAAAGGGCAAACCGCCCATCTGTCAGGGCCGAACGTCCTGGGTGTGACATCCGCATCTGGCACGACTGCGCGCGCGCGCCCCCGCCCACGATCCGCCCACGATCGTGTCGCTTCGACGATTGCTTAGTCCTCGATCGCGCTGGTACCCCGACTCATCGCGGCGGCGACGCCCTCGCGCATCGCTTGCAAGGCCGCCTCCGAATGCCCGACCCAGTCGACCAATTCGCCAACAACTCGAATCGGCTGAAGGCTGCGGAAAGACTGCGTCGGATTCCCTGGGAACTTCTTATCCGTCAGGTTCGGATCGTCCTCAAAATCGCCCATCGGCTCAACGATGTAGATGCGCCCCGGGCCATCGCCAGCAGCCAGTTCGGCACCCCACGTTGCGGCGTCGAGCGTTGTGGTGAAGTAGATGTAGTTCATCACCCGACCTCGCTCGAAGTTCGACTCCCGACCGGGCGCCAGTAAGTCGCCAATCGCGAGGTCAGCCTTCGTGCCATGCAGGTACACGCCAGGTTGATAGATCTCGAAGGGCACCGGCGCCCGCGGTGTGCTCATGAGTCCGAGGCTAGTCGAGGTTACGCACGCAAGACCGCGGCCAGTGACTAGATGGTCATAACCTGGACCTGACAAAGAGATGGGGTATCCGCATGCCGGAACCGGCGGTGTCGGTCACAGGCCTGACAAAGTCCTATGGAGATCTCGAGGCCGTCCGCGGCATTGACCTCACCATCGGCAGCGGCGAGACGTTCGGCTTCCTCGGCCCGAACGGCGCCGGCAAGTCCACGACCATCAGCATGCTCTGCACACTCATCACCCCGACCAGCGGAACCGCGACGGTCGCCGGCTACGACGTCGTGACTCAGCGCAGCGACGTGCGCCGCAACATCGGCCTGGTCTTCCAAGACACCACCCTCGACGGGTACCTGACCGCCGAGCGCAACTTGCGACTGCACGCCGAGCTTTACGGAATTCCACGTGGCATGGTCGATGATCGCCTGCGCCAGGTCATGGACATGGTCGGCCTTTGGGACCGTCGTTCAAGCAAGGTCGCCACTTTCTCGGGCGGCATGAAACGCCGACTCGAGATCGCGCGCGGGCTGATGCACTCACCCCGCGTGCTCTTTCTCGACGAGCCCACCGTCGGCCTCGACCCGCAGACGCGCAGTTCGATCTGGTCGTACATCCGCGAGCTCAAACAGGCAGAGGACATCACGATCTTCTTGACCACGCACTACATGGACGAGGCCGAATACTGCGACCGCATCGCGATCATGGACCACGGCAAGATCATCGCCCTCGACACGCCTGAGTCGCTGAAGGCAAGCATCGGCAAGGACCGCATACAAATCCAGACGGACGACGACACTGCGGCGATTGCCGCGCTGGAAACACACTTTGGGCTCAGCGCCAAGGTGGCCGACGGCGCGGTGACGTTCGGCGTCGAGCACGGTGAGGAATTCGTGCCGAGGCTGTTCGCCGGCTTCCCGCTCGCGATCCGGTCGGTCAACGTGTCACGGCCGACGTTGGACGATGTGTTCATGTCGTACACCGGCTCGACGATCAGGGACGCCGAAGCGACCACTGGCCAACGCGGCCGCGACGCGATGCAGATGTTTCGGGCGGGACGCCGATGACCCTCACCACCTCAGGCCTACCGGTCGCGAGCGTTCGGATTCCAGTACGGACGGCGGCCAGCGAGCTGCGGGCGATCAAGATTGTCTGGCACCGGGAGCTCATCCGATTCTTTTCCGACCGACTGCGGATCATCACCGCGCTGGTGCAGCCATTCCTGTTTCTGTTCGTGCTCGGTTCCGGACTCTCGCACCTCACGCAGGCCGGCACCGGCGGACTCAACCTGAAAACGTTCCTCTATCCCGGCATCCTCGCGATGGCCGTGCTGTTCACGGCGATGTTCTCCGCCGCTTCGATTGTGTGGGACCGCGAATTCGGCTTCCTGCGCGAAATGCTGGTGGCGCCGGTGCGCCGCAGTTCGATCGTCATCGGCAAGTGCCTCGGCGGGGCAACCGTGGCCGGATTCCAGGGCATCATCGTCATCGCGATCGCCGGCCTCGTCGGAGTGCCTTACGCGCCGATCATGATGCTCGCCGTTTTCGGCATCCAGCTACTCCTCGCGTTCACGATCACGACGTTCGGCGTGATGATGGCGGCCCGCGTTCGGCAGATGCAGTCGTTCATGGCACTGACCCAGATGTTGCTGCTGCCGCTGTACTTCCTCTCGGGCGCGATGTTCCCGGCGTCCAACCTGCCGGTCTGGCTCACCATCGCCAACCGGATCGACCCGCTGACCTACGCCGTCGATCCGATGCGTCGGGTCGTGTTCGACCATCTCCACCTTTCCGCGGCGGTGCGCGCGAAGCTCGATCCCGGCGTCACCTGGAATGGCTGGCGCGTGCCGACCCTGCTCGAAGTGGCGGTCGTCGCCGTGCTCGGGTTGGTCATGCTCGGCATAGCGATCGCCGAGTTCAACAAGAGCGAGTAGACGCGGCGCGGATGAGCTCCGGTGCCGCCTAGGTGCCGGTGAAGTTGGCCTTGCCCACGCCTGATTCGAGGAACGAACGCGTGCCGATCTCGCGGTCGGCGGTGGCGAACACATCGGCGAACGCCTGCCGTTCGATCTCGAGGGCAGCAGTCATGTCGAGGTTCGACACCGACGTCGATTGCCCGCTTCGCCGCCGCCAACGCGACCGCCGGCCCGTTCGCGAATCCGGCGGCCCAGGCGACCGCGGCCGGGTAGACATCGGCCGCGGGCATGACCCGGTCGACCAGCCCCCACGCCATCGCTTCGTCGGCCCTGATGCGCCGCCCGGTGAAGATGAGTTCCTTCGCCCGCGAAGGTCCGACCAACCGCGGTCAGCCGCTGCGTGCCACCGCCACCGGGCAACACACCGAGCAGAATTTCCGGCTGCCCCAGCACCGCGTCGTCCGCACAAAAACGGACGTCGGCGGCGAGCGCGAGCTCACAACCTCCGCCCAGCGCCGGGCCGATGACGGCAGCGACGACTGGCTTCGCGATCTGCGCGACCGCAGTGAACGCGGCCTGCATCTGCCCTGACCGCGTGACCATCTCGTCGGCGGTCGTGACCGCGAGTTCGTTGATGTCGGCACCGGCCGCGAACGCACGGTCGCCGCCGAAGAGCACGACCGCGCGCACGTCGGTGCGGTCCGAAGCTTCAGTCGCGATCGCACGCAACTGATCGAGCAGCGCAAAACTCATGGCGTTGACAGGGGGCCGGTCGAGCCTGATGGTGCCGACGCCACCGTCGACTTCGAGGCGAACGAACGCAGCTGCTGGCTCGGCCATTCGCCCAGGCTATCCCCGCGAAACGCACGCACGGCAGAATGCGCGACATGGCAACGCTCGGTCCGCAAACTCGGCGCGTCCGGCTCCTCGCGGCGGCTGGAATCATCGGGCCAGCGGTCTTCATCGCCGACTGGGCCACTCTCGGCACCCGCGCGAAGAACTATTCGCCGCTGAGCGATGCGATCAGCGAGCTGGCCCGCATGCACGCACCCACCCGTCCGGCCATGACCGCCGGATTCGTCGTTCTCGGCGCGGCCCTGCCGACCTACGCGGTCGTGCTGCGCGAGCGACTCGACGGGTCTGCCTGGCAGTTCGCCGCAGCTCACGGCGTGGCCACGTTGGGCGTTGCCGCGTTCGCGCTCGGCACCCCGACGTCGGGCAACATCCACGGCGTGTTCGCCGGCCTCGCGTATGCCTGCCTCGCCGCGACGCCGATCGCCGCGAGCGCGCCCTTGCGTCGCACCGGCCACCACGCCCTAGCCCGGACGTCGATAGGTGTCGGCGTCGCGTGCGCCGCAGTCTTGGTGGCCAGCGTGGCCGGGCCGACCCACGTGCACGGCCTGCTTCAGCGCATCGGTCTCACCCTCGGCGACGCCTGGCTCATGACGTCGGCCGCTGTCATCGCGAAGTCGGGCAAGTGACAGACGCGTCGTCGGGCCAGCAGGTCTGGCCGGGTCAGTGGCATCCGCTCGGCGCCACGCCCGACGCGGCCGGCACGAACTTCGCGGTCTACTCGCGCCATGCCGAGGCGGTGTGGTTGTGCCTGTTCGATGACGCCGGCCACGAATCGCGACTGCCCCTCACGCAGTCGACCCACAGCGTCTGGCACGGCTACCTGCCGGGCGTCGGTGCCGGCACTCGTTACGGATACCGCGTCGACGGCGTGTTCGACCCCGCGCACGGATCGCGGTTCAACCCGAACAAACTGCTCATCGATCCGTACACGTTGGCGCTCGACGGCGAGCTCGTTCTCGACGACGCCGTGTTCGGGTATCCGCAAGGCGCGAGTCACCTGACTCGCGACGATCGCGACTCGGCCGCGTTCATGCCGAAGTCGGTCGTCGTGCATGACGATTTCGATTGGGCCGACGACACCGCACCGGCGATCGGCTGGGCCGACGCGGTCATCTACGAACTGCACGTTCGCGGCTTCACCAAGCAACACCCCGACGTGCCGCCCGCGCTACGGGGCACCTTCGCCGGGCTAGCCCATCCCGCCGCGATCGCGCATCTGGTGGGGCTTGGGGTCACGACCGTCGAGCTGCATGCCGGTGCAGCATTTCGTCAGCGAACCCGCGCTGGTGCGGCGCGGCTTGTCGAACTATTGGGGCTACAACACCCTCGGCTTCTTCGCACCGCACGCCGGCTATTCGTCGGCGGGCGAGCGCGCGGCGCACAGGTCAGCGAGTTCAAGGCGATGGTGAAGGCCCTGCATGCCGCCGGCCTCGAAGTGATTCTCGACGTCGTCTACAACCACACCGCGGACGGCGACGAAGTCGGCCCGACGTTGGCGTTTCGCGGCCTCGACAATCAGGCGTACTACCGCCTGCAAGACGCCGGCGCTGTACGTCAACGTACACCGGCACCGGCAATACCTTCGCCGCCGACGACCCGCCGCGCTGCAACTCATCACCGACTCGCTGCGCTACTGGGTGACGAGATGCACGTCGACGGTTTCCGCTTCGATTTGGCGACGACGTTGGCCCGGACGTCGACCGGTGTCGACATGGGTTCGTCACTGCTCGCCGCGATCGCGCAAGACCCGGTGTTGTCGCGCGTGAAGCTCATCGCCGAACCATGGGACATCGGCCCGGACGGATACCAGGTCGGCCGGTTCCCCTCGATCTGGACCGAATGGAACGACCGATTCCGCGACGGCGTACGCGCGTTTTGGATGCGGGGCGGCACCGGCGTGCGCGACCTGGCTTACCGGCTTTCCGGATCGTCGGATCTCTACGATCACGACAACCGGCGACCCTCGGCCTCGCTGAATTTCGTTGCCTGCCACGACGGCTTCACCTTGCACGACCTGGTGACGTATGGACGGCAAACACAACGAGGCCAACGGCGAGGACAACCGCGATGGCTCAGGCAACAACGACAACTGGAACTTCGGCGTGGAAGGCGAGACCGACGACCACATCGTGACGCAGCTGCGCGCGCGTGCGGTGCGCGGCCTGCTGGGCGCGCTGCTCCTGTCGGCGGGCGTACCGATGCTCGGTCACGGCGACGAGCTCGGCCGCACCCAACGCGGCAACAACAACGCGTACTGCCAAGACAACGAGCTCACCTGGATCGACTGGTCAACAGCCGACGACCGCTCGCTGTCGTTCACTCAGCGCGGTCATCGCGCTGCGTCGAGCGCATCCGGTGTTCCGGCAGAACGCGTTCTTCACCGGTCAGCCGGCTCGTGGCGACGACGTGAAGGACGTCGCGTGGTTCGCCGCCGACGGCGCGCAGATGGCGCGACCAGGATTGGTACGACTCGGGCTGCCGCACGATCGCGATGTACCTGTCGGGCCAGGACATCCGCCACCTGACGCCACACGGCGAGCCGGTCATCGATGACTCGTTCTTGGTGATCATGCACACCGGCCTCGATGGCACGTCTTTCACCCTGCCGGCTGCGCCTTGGGCCGACAGCTACGAACTCGTGATCGATAGCTCCGCAACGATGTCGACCGCACCACTGACTGCGGGCACCTCGGTCGACGTCCCCGGTCTTGCGTTTGTCGTTCTGCGGGTGAGCTGATCGCTAGCGGAGGTCGCCGGTGACCATGCCTTCACCATCAGGCGGGACGGCGATCAGCCCGAGTTCAGCGGGAGTGGCGAGCAACGCGTCGGTGGGCAGTACCCGAACGCTGTAGCCGAAGGGTCCGGTGCGATCGAGGGTCATCTCGCCTTCGTAGACCCAGCTACCGTCGTCGCGCTTGTCGGACAACCGCAGCGACGAGTAGGTCGCGCCGGCGATCTCGTCATGCTCATCGACCCGGCCGTAGGCGACCTGCACGTCGACGTCGTCGGCGCCGAGATCGCCCAAGCGCGACGACGGCCCGCAGCGAGACGACCGTGCCGAACTCGAGTGCGTCGGAACATCGTGCGCCTCGATGTGTTCGACCCGCACAGCCGGCCAGGCTGCGGCCACCCGCTTCTTCCAGGCCGCGAGATGGCGTGCGCCGGCGTACGCGACGGTTGCACCAGCGCCCGCAGCTTCGCCGGCCGGCTCGGCAGATGCGCCGATCAACAGCCGATGCGACTGGGCGGCCGGCGAGTACAGCTCGCACACGTAGTCGCGCAGCATGCGAGTCGCGACGACCTTCGGGCCGAGCGACGACAGCGTGTGCCGCACCATCTCAAGCCAGCGCGTCGGCAGTCCTGTTTCGTTCTGGTCGTAGAACCGCGGCACCATCTGCGTTTCGACGATGTCGTAGAACGCGGCCGCTTCGAGTTCGTCGCGACGGTCTTCGGGCATCGCGTCAGCCGACGGGATCGCCCAGCCGTTGCTGCCGTCGTACCACTCGTCCCACCAGCCGTCGCGGATCGACAGGTTGAGCACGCCGTTCAGCGCGGCCTTCATGCCCGAGGTGCCGCAGGCCTCGAGCGGCCGAAGCGGATTGTTCAGCCACACGTCGGCACCGGCGCACAGCACCCGCGCCAACGCCATGTCGTAGTCGGGCAAGAACACCATGCGATGCCGCACACGTGCTGCGTCGGCGAACTTGCACGACCTCTTGGATCAGCCGCTTGCCGCCGTCGTCGGCCGGGTGCGCTTTGCCGGCGATGACGATCTGCACCGGCCGGTCGTGGTCGAGCAGCATCGACGCGAATCGTTCGCGGTCTTGCAGCATCAGCGTCAGCCGCTTGTACGACGGCACCCGGCGGGCGAACCCGATCGTCGAGCACGTCGGGGTCGAGCACGTTCTGAATCCAGCCGAGTTCGGACGTCGCCGGCGCCGCGCTGGAGCCACGACGCGTGCAGCCGCGCGCGGGCTTCGTCGACCAGCCGGCCACGCAGGGCTCGCCGCACCTGCCACAGCTGGTGGTCGTCGAGCCGGTCGGCGCCGCCCCAGGCCGCGCCGTCGGCCTGAAGGTCGACTCCGAGGTCGCGTCTCGACGAGTCGCTGCATCTCGCGCGACACCCACGTCGGCGCGTGCACGCCGTTGGTGACCGACGTGATCGGGCACTTCGGCCGGGTCGAAGTTCGGCCACAGGCCGCGCGAACATCTCGCGACTGACCTCGCCGTGCAACAACGAAACGCCGTTGGCCCGCTGCGCAACCCGCAAGCCCATCAGCGCCATGTTGAAGACGGTCGCGTCACCGCCGGCGACGTACTCGGAGCCAAGGGCGAGCACCCGATCGATGGGCAGGCCGAGGGCGTTGTCGGGCGGCCCGAAGTGATGCTCGACCAGCCCGCGCGGGAACCGGTCGATGCCAGCGGGCACAGGCGTGTGCGTGGTGAACAGCGTTGACGACCGCACCACTTCGAGTGCTTCGTCGAATGACAACGACGGCGCCGGTGACCAGCTCGCGAATTCGCTCGAGCGCAAGGAATCCGGCGTGCCCTTCGTTCATGTGGTAGACCTCGGGCTTCGGCGTGCCCGGTCAGGCGGCAGAACGCGCGCACTGCCCTGATGCCACCGACGCCCAGCAGCAGTTCCTGGCGGAATCGGTGGTCGCTGCCGCCGCCGTACAACCGGTCGGTGACGTCGCGCTCAGCCTGCGCGTTGCCTTCGACGTCAGAGTCGAGCAGCAGCAACGGGATGCGGCCGACCTGGCAAAGCCACACCTGCGCTTGCAAGTCACGGCCGGGCAACCGAACCGACACCATCGACCGGCGAGCCGTCGGCCTCGGTCAGCAACGTCAGTGGCAGGCCGTGCGGGTCGACCGGCGGGTACCGCTCCTGCTGCCAGCCGTCGCGCGACAACGACTGATTGAAGTAGCCGCGCCGATACAGCAGCCCGACGCCGATGATCGGCACGCCGAGGTCGCTCGCCGTCTTCAGGTGGTCGCCGGCCAAGATGCCGAGCCCGCCGGAGTATTGCGGCAGCACTGCGGTGATGCCGTACTCGGGTGAGAAGTAGGCGATCGCCTTCGGCGCCTCGGCGCCCAGCGATCTGGAACCAGCTGTCCTGGCTCGAGGTACCGACGCAGATTCGGCGGCGGCCTCGTCGAGCCGCCCGAGGAACTGCTCGTCGTGTCGAGAGCTCGGCCAGACGCGCGGTGCGGGACGAGACCCAGCAGCCGCGACGGGTCGCCGCCGACCGTGCGCCAGGTGACGCGGGTCGATCGACTCGAACAGGTCGAGCGTCTCGGGGCTCCACGACCACCGCAGGTTCGTGACCAGATCACCGAGCGCGGCCAACCGAGGCGGCAGAACGGTGCGGACAGTGAATCTTCTGATCGCTTTCACGCGCTTGACCATACCGAACCGTTCGTCGGGTTCTTCGAGGTCCTGTAAACACCGTGCAACAGTTGGACGACGGGAGCGGTTGCAGTGGGCCCGGCCCTGCGGCGCGGCCCGTGCGGCGCGGCCCGTGCGGCGCGGCCCGTCCGGCGCGGCCCCTCCGGCGCGGCCCGGCCACCAATGCCCACCGGTTCGCTTTGCTCTGTTGTGAATACGCTGCAGAGCAGCTCTGTTGTGAATGTGCGCCAGAGCAGGTCTGTTGCGAATGTGCGCCAGAGCTGCTCTGTTGTGAATGTGCGGCAGAGCAAAGCAAACGGGATTACCTCCCAGCGCCTTTGCTCTGCTTCTCCACAGCAGCAGACCTGCTCTGCTCGCATATAGCAGCAGACCTGCTCTGCTCGGATATAACGAGCAGAGCAAAGCGCGGCGATAAGAGATGTCCGCGTGAACGGCCGCGCACCGGACGCGGGTGTTGAGTTCGCACCTGCCTGGGTAGAGGCCAGCAGTGCGGCCGACCACGACGCCAGCGACGACCGTCGGCGGAAAGAGGACGGTGAAGATCATCGAAGGTCTCGCGGTGGCGTGCCACCGCCCGATACGTTCGAAGCGATGACGACGAACAAATCCAGGCCGATCCGCCCGAAGGCGCCGCCGAGGTCAGCGGTTCCTGAGGTCCGTTCTGCACGGGTCAAGGCGGTTGCCGCAGGCCCTCGCCGCGCCACCGACCCCAACAGCAGAATCCGCGCCTCCCCCATCACCACCAGAACACGCCACCAGCCCGGACGCCGATGGGCCGGCGCATCCCGATCACCGGCGTATCCCCGGTGATCGAGGGCGGCGCGTACCCCGCCAAGTCCGTCGTCGGCGAACCAGTCACTGTCGGCGCCACCGTCTTCCGCGAAGGCCACGATGCGCTCGGGGTCAATGTGGTGTTGCGCGATCCCTCCGGCCGGCCGGGGCCGTTCACCCCGATGCGGCTCGTCGCCCCGGGCACCGACCGCTACGAGGCGGACGTCACCGCCTCGACACGCCGGCCCGTGGACCTTCGAGATCGAAGCGTGGGGAGACCCGCTCGAATCCTGGCGGCACGACGCGATGATCAAGATTCCCGAAGGCCAAGACGTCGAGTTGATGCTCGAAGAGGGCGCCCGGCTGCACGAGCAGGCCGCCGCTCAGATCGCCAGCGGCGCGGGTGCCGCCGTCGTCGACACGCACGCCATCGCGGCCGCCGAGCTCACCGAAGTTGCCACGGCGCTTCGTTGCCCAGGCGATGCGGTCGAGCGACTGTCAGCGGCGCTCAGCCGCGACGTCCTCGCTCTGCTTGCACAGCACCCGCTGCGCACGATGGTGACGACGTCGCCGCCCTACCCGCTGTGGGTCGATCGCGAGCGCGCGCTCTACGGCGCGTGGTACGAGTTCTTTCCGCGCTCCGAAGGCGCGAAGCCGCCGAAGTCGGGCACGTTCGCGACCGCGGCGAAACGACTGCCCGCGATCGCCGCGATGGGATTCGACGTCGTGTACATCCCGCCGATCCATCCGATCGGCACGACGTTTCGCAAGGGTCCGAACAACACGCTTGACGCCAGGGCCAGCCGATCCCGGGCGTGCCCTGGGCGATCGGCTCGGCCGACGGCGGCCACGACGCCATCAATCCCGAACTCGGCACGCTGAAGGACTTCAAGGCGTTCGTCGCCAAGGCCAACAAGCTCGGTCTCGAGATCGCCCTCGACTTCGCGCTGCAGTGCTCGCCCGATCACCCGTGGGTGACGCGAGCACCCCGAGTGGTTCACCACCCGCGCCGACGGCAGCATCGCGTACGCGGAGAACCCGCCGAAGAAGTACCAGGACATCTACCCGCTGAACTTCGACAACGACTACGACGGCCTCTACGCCGAGATCGTGCGCGTCGTGCGGTTCTGGATGAACCAAGGCGTGCGCATCTTCCGCGTCGACAACCCGCACACCAAGCCGCTGTTGTTCTGGGAGCAGCTGCTCGCCGACGTGCGCGCGACCGACCCCGACGTCCTCTTCCTGGCCGAGGCGTTCACCCGGCCGGCCATGATGCGCGCGCTGGCGCGGGTCGGGTTTCATCAGTCGTACACCTACTTCACCTGGCGCAACACCAGGCCGGAGCTCGAGAGCTACCTCGACCGAGCTCGTCGCACGAGACGTCCGACGTGCTGCGGCCGAACTTCTTCGTGAACACCCCCGACATCCTGCACGCGTTCCTGCAGCAAGGCGGCCCGCCGGCGTTCAAGATTCGGGCGGTCATCGCCGCCACCGCCTCGCCGACGTGGGGCGTTTACTCGGGCTACGAACTGTTCGAGAACACCCCGCTGCGCCCGGCAGCGAGGAGTATCTCGACTCGGAGAAGTACCAGCTGCGGCCGCGCGACTACGCGGCCGCAGAAGCGGCCGGCCGGAGCCTGGCCGGCTACCTGACCAGGCTCAACCACATTCGCCGCGAGCACGTGGCGCTGCATCGGCTGCGCAACCTGGCTATTCACAGCTCCGACAACGCGCAGCTGCTCGTCTTTTCCAAGCGGGCCGTCACCGCGACGGACGACGACACCGTGCTCGTCGTCGTCAACCTGAATCCGTTCAACGTCGCGAGGCCACGGTCGCGCTCGACATGCCGGCGACTGGGGTTCGACTGGCACAGTCGCCTCGACGTCACCGACCTGCTCAGCGGCGCGCACTACGAGTGGGGGCAGTACAACTATGTGCGCCTCGATCCGCACGAAGAGCCAGCGCACATCTTCGTCGTCCGCCCGGCCGCACGCCGTGCAGCCCGAACCAGGCAGCTGCCGATCGAAGCGCGGCGCGGCATGATGCGGTCGATACCGGATCCGATTCGACGGAGACTCCGTCGACCCGCGTTGGTACAAGCGCGCGGTGTTCTACGAGGTGCTGGTCCGCGGCTTCGCCGACAGCAACGGCGACGGCACCGGCGACCTCAAAGGCCTGGTGTCGAAGCTCGACTACCTGCAACTGGCTGGGCATCGACTGCATCTGGCTGCTGCCGATCTTCCAGTCGCCGCTGCGCGACGGCGGGTACGACATCTCCGACTACTTCACGTCCTGCCCGAGTTCGGCGACCTCGGCGACTTCGTCGCAACTCGTCGACGAAGCGCACAAGCGCGGCATGCGGGTGATCGCCGACCTCGTCATGAACCACACCAGCGACCAGCACCCGTGGTTTCAGGCGTCGCGATCTGACCCGACGGGCCCGTACGGCGACTACTACGTGTGGTCCGAGACCGACCCGCAGTACCGCGACGCGCGCATCATCTTCGTCGACACCGAGAAGTCGAACTGGACCTTCGACCCGGTGCGCGGCCAGTACTACTGGCACCGGTTCTTCGGCCACCAGCCCGACCTCAACTTCGAGAACCCGGCCGTGCAGGACGCCATGCTCGGCGCGCTGCGCTTCTGGCTCGACCTCGGCATCGATGGCTTCCGGCTCGACGCCGTGCCCGTACCTGTTCGAGGAAGAAGGCACCAACTGCGAGAACCTGCCTCGCACCCACGAGTACCTGAAGCGCATTCGCAAGGAGATCGACACCGACTACCCCGACCGGGTGCTGCTGGCCGAGGCGAACCAGTGGCCCGCTGACGTCGTCGAGTACTTCGGCGACGGCGACGAATGCCACATGGCGTTCCACTTCCCGCTGATGCCGCGCATCTTCATGTCGGTGCGGCGCGAGCAGCGCTTCCCGATCTCCGAGATCTTGTCGCAGACGCCGCGAGATCCCCGACGGCTGCCAATGGGGCATCTTCTTGCGCAACCACGACGAGCTCACCCTCGAGATGGTCACCGACGAAGAGCGCGACTACATGTACAGCGAGTACGCGCAGTGACCCGCGCATGAAGGCCAACATCGGCATCCGGCGACGGCTCGCGCCACTGCTCGAGAACTCGCGCGACCAGATGGAGCTGTTCACCGCGCTGCTGCTCTCGCTGCCCGGCTCGCCGGTGCTCTATTACGGCGACGAGATCGGCATGGGCGACAACATCTGGCTCGGTGACCGCGACGGCGTGCGCACGCCGATGCAGTGGACGCCCGACCGCAACGCCGGCTTCTCCACCTGCGATCCGGGCCGGCTCTACCTGCCGGTGATCATGGACCCGATCTACGGCTACCAAGGCCTCAACGTCGAAGCGCAGATGCGCACCTCGACGTCGCTGCTGCACTGGACCCGCCGCATGATCGAGACCCGCAAGCGGCACCCGACCTTCGGCTCGGGCACGTTTCGCCGAACTCGGCGCATCGAACCCGAGCATCCTGGCGTTCGTGCGCGAGTTCGGTGACGACCGCGTGCTGTGCGTCAACAACCTGTCGCGCTTCCCGCAGCCGGTCGAACTCGACCTTCGCCGGTTCGAAGGCGTGGTGCCGGTCGAGATGCTGGGCGGCATGCACTTTCCGCGGATCGGCGAACTGCCGTATCTGCTGACCCTGCCGGGCCATGGCTTCTACTGGTTCACGCTGCCGTCAAGCGCGCGGAGGATGCCGCGTGAATGAGCACAATGAGCGAGACGCCACACAAGCTGCGATCGAAGCCATGCTCGAGCAGTGGCTGCCGAACCAGCGCTGGTTCGCCGGCAAGGACTCGGGAGCGCCGACGGTTCGGGTGACGGCGCATCGCGTGTTGCAAGCAGGCGACCCGTGCCTTGCTGCACCTGCTTGATCGACGTCGAGCAGAGCCGGCTCGACGACCGACCCCGACAAGCGCGCCGACAGCCTGACGACGACGTACCAGCTGCTCCTCGGCACCCGCCGCGAGCGTGCCGCCGAGTCTTGAGCACGCCGTCATCGGCCGCGTCGACGACGACGAGCCGTGTTGTACGACGCGCATGCCACGATCACGACCTGATGGCACACGCTGCTCGGCTGGGTCGACGACGACGAGACCCGCGACGGCATCGTCTTCGCGCCGAGCCCGACGCCAAGATCGACCGGGCGGCCGCCAGCCTGGTGCTCGGCGGCGAGCAATCGAACAGCTCAGTCGTGTTCGGCGAGCAGACCATCATGAAGCTGTTCCGCATCGTCGTGCCGGGCGTGAACCCCGACCTCGAGGTAACCCGCGCGCTGACCGAGCCGGCAACCCGCACATCGCCGCGCTCCAGGGCTGGATCGAGACCGACATCGACGGCACGACCAGCACGCTCGGGCTGCTCCAAGAGTTCCTGCGCACCGGCTCCGACGGCTGGGCGCTGGCCCTGACCAGCGTGCGCGACCTGTTCGCCGAAGGCGACCTGCACGCCGACGAGGTCGGCGGTGACTTCGCGGCCGAGTCGGAGCGGCTCGGGCTGGCCACCGCCGACGTGCACTCGGCGATGGCCGCAGGCGTTGCCGACCGCGCTCGCCGACGAGCCGCGCTCGCGGAGCTGGCCGCAGTCGATGCGCGCATCGACTCGACGCGGCCACGGTCGCCGTCCCCGACTTGGCAGATGCACGCCCCGAAGATCGCCGCGGTCGTTCGACGCACTCGCGAGCAGGCACGCCCCGTTGCGATTGCAGCGCGTGCACGGCGACCTGCACCTCGGTCAGGTGATTCGAACGGACGCCGGCTGGGTGCTGCTCGATTTCGAAGGCGAGCCGGGCGCCCCGATGCACACCCGCACAGCGCTCTCGAGCCCGTTGCGCGACGTCGCGGCATGCTGCGGTCGTTCGACTACGCGGCGCGCTACCTGCTCGCCGACACGACATGGAGCACCGCGACCGGCTCGGCTCGCCGGCGGGGCCTGGGCAACTCGAGTATCGCGCCGCCGAATGGTCGGAGCGAAATCGCGACGCGTTCTGCAACGGCTACGCCAAGGGCAGCGGTCGCGATCCGCGCGACGACGAAGCGCTGCTGCGCGCATTCGAACTCGACAAGGCGGTATACGAAGTGGTCTACGAGACTCGCAACCGCCCGAGCTGGGTACGCATCCCGCTGGGCTCGATCGAACGTCTCGTGGCGGCGTGACGCGACGCGGCGCCGGCCTACCGCCGTCCGAGCGCCGCGCACCGCCGCCGTCCGAGGCAGCCGGCGATCGTGCCAAGGAGGCCACACTGCCGCAGCAACCGAGCAACGACCGAGACGGACGCCGGGCCAGGCTGGCCGCCCGCCGCCGTGCCCGACGCCGAGCTCGATCGCCTGGCTGCCGGCGCGCATCACAACCCGCACAGCATTCTCGGCGCGCACCTCGCCGACGGCGTGGTGACGTTTCGCAGCTTCCGGCCGAACGCGCGCGCCGTCACCGTGCTCGCCGACCTGGTGCGCATCCCGCTCGAACACGAGCGTGGCGGCATCTGGGTGGGCGCCTGGGAGAACCCGACCGTGCCCGACTTCCGCGTCGAGGTCGTGTACGACGACGGCATCGCGCACGTAGTTCGACGAGCCGTACCGCTACCTGCCGACGCTCGGCGACGTCGACCTGCACCTGATCGGCGAGGGTCGCCACGAGCAGTTGTGGGAAGTACTCGGCGCGCACGAACAGCGACTACGACACGCCGAACGGCGTGATCACCGGCACGTCGTTCGCGGTCTGGGCACCGAATGCGCGCGCCGTGCGGGTGGCCGGCGACTTCAACTACTGGGATTCGCAGGCCTACCCGATGCGATCGCTCGGGTCGAGCGGGGTGTGGGAACTGTTCATCCCCGACGTCGCCTCGGGCGACGCGGTACAAGCTCAACGTGCTCGGGGCCGACGGGCAGTGGCGCGAGAAGGCCGACCCGATGGCGTTTGCCACCGAAGTCCACCCGCGCAGGGCTCGGTTGTGTTCACGTCGACACACGTATGGCAGGACGCCGAGTGGCTGGCGAAGCGCGCGCCCACCGTGACGCCGTGCGCTCGCCGATGAGCATCTACGAAGTGCACCTCGGCTCGTGGAGGCAAGGTCTGAGCTACCGGCAGCTCGCCGACGAACTCGTCGCCTACGTGCAGCGATCTCGGCTTCACCCACGTCGAGTTCCTGCCTGTCGCCGAGCACCCGTTCGGCGGCTCGTGGGGTTACCAGGTCTCGTCGTACTTCGCGCCGACCGTCGCGGTTCGGCAACCCCGACGATTTCCGGTTCCTCGTCGACGCGCTGCATCAGGCCGGCATCGGCGTCATCGTCGACTGGGTGCCCGCGCACTTCCCGAAAGACGCCTGGGCGCTGGCGCAATTCGACGGCACGCATCTCTACGAGCACGCCGACCCCCAGCTCGGCGAGCACCCCGACTGGGGCACGCTTGGTCTTCAACTTCGGCCGTCGCGAGGTGCGCAACTTCCTTGTCGCGAACGCGGTCTACTGGGCCGAGCAGATGCACATCGACGGCCTGCGCGTCGACGCGGTCGCGTCGATGCTGTATCTCGACTACTCGCGCAAGGCCGGCCAGTGGCGGCCCAATGTTTACGGCGGGCGCGAGAATCTCGAGGCCGTGTCGTTCCTGCAGGAGATGAACGCCACCATCTACCGGCGCGTGCCCGGCATCGTGACGATCGCCGAAGAGTCGACGGCATGGCCGGCGGTGTCGAAGCCGACCTACGTCGGCGGCCTTGGCTTCGGGTTCAAATGGAACATGGGCTGGATGCACGACTCGCTGCAGTACCTGAGCCTCGCGCCGATCTACCGCGGCTACCACCACAGCGAGATGACGTTCTCGATGATGTACGCGTATTCCGAGAACTTCGTGCTGCCGATCTCGCACGACGAGGTGGTGCACGGCAAGGGCTCGTTGCTGCACAAGATGCCCGGCGATCGGTGGCAGCAGGTCGCGAACCTGCGGGCCTTTCTCGCCTACATGTGGGCGCACCCCGGCAAGCAGCTGCTGTTCATGGGTTCGCGAGATTCGCCCAAGACAACGAGTGGTCGAAGGATCGCTCGCTCGACTGGTGGCTGCTCGAGTACGCCGAGCACGCGACCGTGCAACAACTGGTGCGCGACCTCAACGCCACCTACGCGGCCGCGCCCGCGCTGTGGCAGACCGACGTCGACCCCGAGGCGTTCCGCTGGATCGACGCCAACGACGCGAGCAACAACACCTTCTCGTTCGTGCGGCAAGCCGCCGACGGGTCGACGCTGGCCTGCGTCGCCAACTTCTCGGCGATCCCGCACGAGGGCTACCGGCTCGGCCTGCCGCACGCCGGCCGCTGGGACGAGATCGCTCAACACCGACGCGGAGATCTACGGCGGCAGCGGCGTCGGCAACCTCGGTGGCGTCGAGGCGAGCGACGAACCGTGGCACGGCCTCCCGGCGTCCGCGTTGTTGCGGGTGCCGCCGCTGGCGACGCTCTGGCTGCGCAACACCGTCTGAGGCGCCTACGCTGGAAGCGTTCCCGTTGCGCGCCCGTAACGCCCCGCGACACCTGACGTTCCTAAGATGCGGAGATGGCCGACATCTTCGACGACTACGTCCTGGCGCAGGCCTGGGACGAGATGTTCGAACTGCCTGGCGTGCCCGCGCCCGCCTACGAGGTGCTCTTTGCCGCCCTTCAGCCACTCGAATCCGACGACCTGAACTTCCGGGCCGAGCAGTTGTCGCGCATGTTCACCGACCGCGGCGTGACCTTCGCGATGGGTGGCGAGGAGCGACCGTTCCCGCTCGACCTCGTGCCGCGCGTGATCATGGCGTCCGAGTGGGACGCCGTGACCCGCGGCGTCGCCCAGCGAGTGCGCACCCTCGAGGCGTTCCTCGCCGACGTCTACGGCGCCGGCCGCGTCTTCGACGACGGCATCGTGCCGCGCTCGCTGGTCTCCTCCTCGATCCACATGCATCGCGCGGTGCACGGATTCGACCCGCCCAACGGCGTCCGCGTGCATGTCGCCGGCATCGATCTCGTGCGCGACGAGGCCGGCGCGTTCCGGGTGCTCGAAGACAACGTGCGGGTGCCGTCGGGCGTGAGCTACGTCATCGAGAACCGGCGCGCGATGACCCACTCGATCCCGGCGGTGTTCGGCGAACATCGCGTGCATCCGGTGCACGAGTACCCGGCCCGGCTGCTCACTGCCTTGCGCGCCGCCGCGCCCGCCGGCATCACCGACCCGACGGTCGCCGTCCTGACACCCGGCATCTACAACTCGGCCTACTTCGAGCACGCGCTGCTCGCCCGACTCATGGGTGTCGAGCTGCTCGAAGGCCGCGACCTCGTCTGCCGCAATAACAAACTGCGCATGCGGACGACGGATGGCGAGCGTCCGGTGCATGTGCTTTACCGTCGCGTCGACGACGAGTTCCTCGACCCATTGCACTTTCGCAGCGACTCGCAGATGGGCTGCCCCGGGCTCATCAACGCGGCGCGGGCCGGCAACGTCACGATCGCCAACGCGGTCGGCAACGGCGTCGCCGACGACAAGTTGCTCTACACCTACGTACCCGACCTGGTGCGCTACTACCTGAACGAAGAGCCGGTGCTCGACAACGTCGAGACCTACCGGCTGGAAGATCCCGACGTTTTGCACGATGTGCTGGGCCGCCTGCATCGAACTGGTCGTCAAGCCGGTCGACGGTTCTGGTGGCAAGGGCATCGTCATCGGACCGCAGGCGAGTGAGAAGACGCTCGCCGAGTTGCACGACGTCGTCGAATCGAACCCGCGTGGCTGGATCGCCCAACGACCGGTTGCGCTGTCGACCGCGCCGACCCTGATCGGTGATCGCCTGGTGCCCCGCCACATCGACCTGCGGCCGTTCGCCGTGAACGACGGCAACGAGGTGTGGGTGCTGCCCGGCGGGCTCACCCGGGTCGCGCTGCCCGAGGGCGCACTGGTCGTCAACTCGAGTCAAGGCGGCGGCTCGAAAGACACGTGGGTGCTGGCCGACGAGGCGCAGCGCGTGCCGGTGCAGCGCGCCGCCGATCTGGCCGCCTTGCCATCGCGATCGTCCGACGTGCAGGCGACCGGCGTCCGCGATGCCGGGCCGACCGTGCAGATGGCGCAGCAATGAACACCAACGCAGGCGGCTGCCGATGCTGAGCCGGATCGCCGAGTCGCTGTTCTGGATCGGCCGCTACGTCGAGCGAGCCGACGACACTGCGCGCCTGCTCGATGCGTTCTTGCGGCGAGTGCTCGAAGATCCGTGGACCGACGAAGACGCAGAATGCCGTTCGTTGCTGGCAATTCTCGGCGTGCCGGCGCCGCGCGACGTCGTGCAGAACACCGGCCGAGATCATGCGCAAGGTCTCCTTCGACGAAAAGACTCCGTACCTCGATCGCCGGAGCAGTGTCGGCCGCGCGCGAGAACGCGCGCGGCGCCCGCGAAGCGATCTCGAGCGAAATGTGGGAGTGCCTCAACGTCACGCTGGCGCGCCCTGCCCGAACGCCGCCGAGCCGCTGCGCGGCTCGGCCCCAACACCTACCTCGACTACGTGCGCGAACGCACCGCGATGTTCTCCGGGTCTCGCCGAGTCGACGCTGTCGCACGACGACGGTTGGCACTTCCTGGTGCTCGGGCGCAGTCTCGAGCGTGCCGACATGACCGCGCGGCTGCTGTCGGTTCAACTGCTGACGGCCGATCAACCGGTCACCTGGGTCACCGTGCTCTCGGCGTGCGGCGGCTACGAGGCCTTCCTGCACACGTACGGCGGCATGGTCGACCGCAGTCGCGCCGTGCAGTTCTTGGCGCTCGACCGGTCGTTCCCGCGCTCGGTGCTGCACTCGCTGTCAACCGCCGAACAGTGCCTGGCCGCACTCAATCCGCAGCCCGAGCGCGGGCTCGTCGCCGACCCGGCGCGTCGCGTGGTCGGCCAAGCGCGCACCACGCTCGAGTACGTCGATGTCGCCGACCTCATTCGCGACCTGAGTCGAGCACTTGGTACCGGTGCAAGAGGCCTGCGCGAGTGCGAGCCAGGCCGTGTCGCGCCGGTTCTTCACGTACGCGACTCCGCTCGCCTGGGCCCAGGAGTTGGTCGTGAGATGGTCTGGCGCATGAAGGTCGTGCACACGACGCGGTTCGCCTACGAGACAGCGGCGCACGCGTCGTACAACGAAGCTCGGCTGACCCCGCCGACGTTGCTGACGCAAACGACGCTCGAGTCGCGCATCGACATCGAGCCGGCCGACGGCCGTCTACCGCTATCACGACTACTGGGCCACGCACGTGTCGGCGTTCGATCTCGACGACGACCATTCCGAGCTCGTCGTGCGCTGCCACCAGCACGGTCGAGACCGACGAGGCCCTCCCGAGAGCCGAGCCGCCCGATCAGCTGGCTCGCGTTGCAGCACCCGACCACCACCGACCGGTTCGCCGAATACCTCGCACAGACCACCCGCTCGGCTGTCGATGACGCACTCGTTGCGGAGGTACGCGAACTCGTGACCGGACTGTCGCCCACCGCGACCGCGCTGCGCATCGCGTCGTGGATCCACGACGCCGTCGAGTACGTGCCTGGCTCGACCGGCGTGCAGACCAGCGCGCGCGAAGCGTGGGAACGTCGCCAAGGCGTCTGCCAAGACATCGCGCATCTCACCGCCGGCCTGCTTCGCCGCTTCGGCATTCCGGCCCGCTACGTCTCGGGATACGTGCACCCCAAGCGCGATGCGGCGATCGGCGAGACAGTCAAGGGCCAAAGCCACGCGTGGGTGGAGTGGTGGGACGGTGAATGGGTGGGCTACGACGTGACCAATGACCAGCCCATCGGCGTCCATCATGTTGTTGTTGCTCGTGGTCGCGACTACGGCGATGTCGCGCCGCTCAAAGGCGTTTACCAGGGTCGGTCGGCACAGCCGGTTGGCTGTCACCGTCGAAGTGACCAGGCTGAGTTGACCGCCGTCGGCACGTATGTCGGCTGCGACATGTTGCTCGAAGTCACCACGCCGGCGACGGTGGTGTTGAGCATCGCGCCAGCGACGACGCGCCGGCGTCCTCGACGTCGAGGAGTTCGACCGTCACCTGCGACGACCTGCCGTTCGAGGCGATCGCCGCAGCACATGGTCGGCGACTACGGCACGCGACTGCACAAGCTCGAGCTTCCGCCCGGTCGCATCGGCGTGCGGTACGAGGCGCACGTCAGCCCGAGCCGCCGCCGAAGCCAATGCCAGCGGACGACGAGGTCGAGCTGCTCAGTATCTGCGGCCGAGCCGGTTCTGCCCGTCGGATCGGCTTGGCGGGTTTGGCGAGCGCCGAGCTCAGCCACCTACCGCAAGGGTCAGGAGCGGCTCGACGGATTGGTCATGTGGGTCGCGCGCCGACTTGGCTTACGTCGTCGGATCGAGCGGACCGCTCGACACCGCGGTCGAGACGCTGCTGGCCGGTCAGGGAGTCTGCCGCGACTACGCGCATCTCGTGGTCGCGATGTCGCGCGCATTGGACATGCCGGCGCGATGCGCATCGGTCTACGCACCAGGCCTGTTGCCGATGGATTTTCACGCGGTCGCCGAGGTTTACGTCGACGGCCAATGGAACGCGGTCGATGCGACCTACCTCGCGCCGCGGCAGAGCCTGGTGCGCATCGCCACCGGCCGCGATGCTGCCGACACCGCGTTCCTCACCACGCTCGACGGCGAGGTCGAACTACTCGACGTCGTCGTCAAAGCCAGCGTCGACGGCGAACTGCCGCGCGACTCCTACGCCGAGAATGTGTCGCTCGACTAGCTCAACTCTGCGGTGTGGCGCCGCCGGGCTTGAACGCGACGTTGGTGAGGAAGTCCTTGAGAAGGGTGCGCCAGACATCCCAGTCGTGGCCACCGTAGAAAAATTCGGTGACCGGAGTACCGCCAGCGAGCTGGACCACGGACACGTCGTCATCGGCATTGGGGTGGCAATCCGGGTCTTGGTTGCCACCGCCGATCATGACTCGGACGCGCTTGATCGCTGCGGCTTGGGCTGCGTTTGGGGTCGGGGCTCCGGAGGGACACGGGCTAAAGAGACCGAAGGAACCGAACATGGTCGTGTCCTCGACGAGGAGGCTGCTTGCGGCCCGCCCACCGGCCGAAAATCCGGCGAAGGATCGCTGCGAGGGGTCCTTTGAGACGTTGTAATGGGCTTGGACATAAGGCATGACGTCGAGAAGCACGTCCTGGTCGTAGTCGTCCGGGTTCGATGCCGGCCCGCAGTCTTCGTTGCTAGAGCAACTGGTACTGGTCATCACGACGACAAGCGGCGCAATTTTGTGACTGTTGATCAGGTTGTCGAGGATGTTCGCGGCATCGCCCTGCGTGCTCCAGTCGATCTCGTTCAAGCCGGCGCCCGGACTTAGATACAGCGTCGGGTAAGGAGTCGAGCGGTGCGCGTTATACCCATGCGGCGTATAGATGGCGAGGTAGTTCTTGGCGATCGCACCGGGGGCCGATACGTCGGCAAGCGACGTGTAGCTGACGTCGGTCAACTCGCCTTTCGGCGACGTCGGACCTTCCCACGAATCGTCGACCTTGTCGAAGGCAGGGTCGGCCGGAACGTAGATCTCACTTCTGCCGTCACTATCTCCGGTGCTGACCCCATGGTGGTCGTTCCAGGGCGGGTTGCTCGGATCCGCGAGCTCGGGATCCGAACAGCCCAAGCCCACCGGGCTAGACAAGGCTTCGGCCATACTGCAATCGGGGTAAAAGCCGTAGTTGTAGTAGCCCGCAGGAAGCGGGATCGAATACGACCAGATGCCGGTGCGCGGGTCTTTCGTCATTTGGGTGACGGGCCACCCGTCGGGAGTGCTCGGGGCTGGCCAACCAGTCGCGACGTCGCCGGGCTTCCACTGCGAGGGATCCAGCCCCTGCGAACTCGTCGACGTCGTCACCGCGGGGTTCGAGAAGTACCACTCGCCGTGAATCAAAACGTTCGTGGCACTGGGGTCCCGGTAGCGGAACGTCACCACATACCCGGTCGGCGCCGTGCCGGTGTGCCGTATCTCGGGGGAAAAGACGCTTGCCCGCGCGTCGCCGCGCACCGTGACGAACGCGACGGCACCTCCCGCCAACAGCACGACGACGGTCAGCGCGCCTATCGCGAGGCGACTCCTGCGACCGGACACCATCTTGCCAGTATGAGCCGCCTTAGCTGGCGGTGTGGACCAGCTGGGTGCGGATCCAGTCGAGCGTGACCCTAAGGCCTTCTGCAAGGGAGGTTTCCGGTGTCCAGCCAAGACCGTCTGCTGCGGCTGCGCTATCGAGCGTGATCGCCTGGAGTTCACCGAGCCTCGCCGCCGCGAACGTCGGCTCGTCGGGTGACCCCGCGGCCAGCGCGATCGCGGTATGCAACTCACGTACCGACGTGCCGACGCCGGTGCCGATGTTGAAGCGGCGACCGTCGCCAACCTCGCCCACTGCTCGCGCAAACGCGTCAGCAACGTCACCGACGTACACGTAGTCGCGAATCGAGGTGCCGTCACCGAAAATGCTGGTTGGCCCGCGCTGGAGTAATGCGCTACCGAAAATCGCGACTACACCAGCCTCACCGTGCGGATCTTGGCGCGGACCGTACACGTTCGAGAGAGCAAGTGCAGTCGTCTGTAGCCCGTAAAGACCGCGGTACATGGCGAGGTAAACCTCACCGCAAACCTTCGACGCTGCGTACGGCGAAAGTGGGTTGACGACAACCGTCTCGTCGACGGGCATCTGATCGGGCTCTCCGTAGATCGACCCGCCGGACGACGTAAAGACGACCTTGCGGACCCCGACCGCCCGCGCCGCCTCGAGAACGTTGATCGTGCCGAGTACGTTGAGGCGGGCGTCTTCGATCGGATCTTGCACGCTCACGCGTACATCGATTTGAGCGGCAAGGTGGCAGATTGCCTCGGGCGCGGCCTCGGCAACGGTCTTCGTCAGCTGCGGATCGGTCACGTCAGCTTCGATGAAGGAGAATCGGCCGCTGCCCTCGGCATCGGCCAAGTTGGCACGGCTGCCACGCGAGAGATTGTCGAGGCCAATGACGTCGTGGTCGTTGGCGATGAGGCGATCGACAACATTTGACCCGATGAAGCCGGCCGCGCCGGTCACAAGAATGCGCACGTTTCGACGATAGCGGCTCAGTGATGTGCGTCGCAGAGGTTCAGAAGTAATGCCCCAGCACGGCGTTGCTTCACCAGCGCGCCCGGTTTAGAAGCGCTCCTGGGTTAGAACAGCGCGCGGCTCAGGGCCGCGCGCGCCTTGGCCACCGAAGGGTCGTCAGGCCCGGCGGCGTCGAAGAGACTCAACAGATGCAGCCGTACCCGATCGCGGTCAGCACCGGAGGTACGCGCGACCACCGCCACCAAAAGCGCAAACGATCGATCAAGGTTGCCCTGCAACATCTCGACGTCGGCCGCGGCCAGCTGGGCATCGATGTCGTCCGGTTGGGCAACAGCAGCAGCTCGGGTGGCGTCGGCGTCGAGATGTTCGGCTCGGCTAAACAGCCGCACGCCCGCCAGCGCGCCGGCTGCCATCGGATCTGCGGGGTTCGTTGCCAAGATCGCCTTGTAGGCAGCTTCGGCAGCGGCATAGTCGCCGCTTTCGAAGGCCGCCGACGCGGCCGCGAAGGCAGGGTCGATTGGCGGCGGGCCGGCTTCTGTTGGTGAAGTGCCGTTCGCCGCGCCGGTTGCTGCGAGCAGCTCACCAATCCAACTGCGAACCTCGGCCTCGGGCACGGCGCCGGTGAATTCGCCGACGATGCCGCCCTGCCAAATCGCTTTGACCGCCGGGATGCCTTGCACGCCCAGCGCGGTCGCGATGCGCGGATTCGCGTCGACGTCGATCTTGGCCAGCACCCATGAGCCGGCGCCCTCGGCCGCGACCCGCTCCAGGATCGGGCTGAGCTGCTTGCACGGGCCACACCAGGCCGCCCATAAGTCGATCACGACCGGCACGGTCATCGACCGCTCGATCACGTCTGCCTGGAACGACGCTTCGGTCACGTCGATAACGGACGTCGGCAAGCCGGCGTCCGCTGATGGTGACCCGTCGGCCGTGCTGGTCGTCGGTGCCGTGGGCGGGGTCGGTGGACGGCGCGCAAGCGAATCCAGCGAGACCGCGCCGGCAAATCGTGGCGAGTAGTTCATCCGTCCATCATCGTCTACGCCGCTCGGGCTCGCGAAACCCCTGGCGGGCGCGGCGCGGCACCCACGCTTTCAGGCGGTCGCACTTCGGTGTGGCCGAGTGCGAACGACGTCCCCGATGGGCCACTTTTCGACGTAGCGCGACGCGTCGACGAGCTCTTCATCTTGAGTTAATCTATTGCACTGGCGTTCGCCAAAACATGAGTCGCAGTATGGTTACCCGACCAGGGCGAGAGGTCCTGGACTCAAGTTGCAGGGTTCGCCGTCCCGATACCACGGGTGAGGTTGTTCAGCTTCGGCCCTCTGAGGGCGTTACGAGGCGCCCTGCCTGAGCATTGGTGGATTCACATGTACCAGCGCAAAACGATGCGTCATGCCTGGCTTGCGGCAAAGCACCTCAAGGCGCGCAGTACTCGATCCCGTCTGTCGCTAGCGCTAGCTGCGCTGCTCTCGGCTCCGGCGCTCGCTGTCGTGGCAATACAGCAGCCCGCGCTCGCGGATGCCCCTACTCAATGCCACAACGACACCACGTTCCCCCGCACATACACGCACGGCAGCCCAAAAACCGGCCTGCCGAGCCGCCACGGTTACTACTACCTCGACGTGAAGTTCGGACCAGGCTGTGGAGTAGGCGCCGACGGACTCGTCCACCTGTACGCGACGGTCCAACCGTTGTCCGTCGTCGGCCCCCACACGTCCACCGATCCCGACGGCGGAATGATGTATTGGACCGAGTTCCACTACAACACCAGCGCCGAAGTCACCCTGGACAACTCACGTTACGTGAGCACAACGGGTGAAAAGATGCCGTGTGCACCTGGCGGAAAAGCGATGCTGACGTGCACCTGCATCGATGGTCTCAGAGACCGTCATGGTGATGCGATATGACGGCCCGGACATCTTCGGCCTCAGCAAAGGCAAAGACGCCCGCTTTAGGATCGCCAACGAATCCGGTGAAGTTCTCACCGACTTCGCGTCGATTCGCGTTGTGCGGTCGTCAACCGCTACGACCTGACGCTAACGCACGGTGTTCACCCAAACCGACGCGTTGTTGCTCGTGATCGGGTCGAATACGCCCGTTGTCACATCGGCATTCGCGGTGTTGGTTCCGGCTTGATTGGTCTGGAGGGTCACCTTCAGATTGACATGAGCGCCCTTCGCCAAATTCGCGACCGACCAGGTCACCGCCCCGGCGGCGTACGTCCCCCCGCTAAGCGCGGATACAAACGACGTACCTGTCGGCAGCGTGAACGAAGCGGTTATGGGCGTCGCGACGGCTGACGGCCCGTTGTTGGTGACGGTGACGGTGTACAAGACCTGACTGCCCACCGGCACTGCCTTCGGGCCCGTCATCGCCGTCGTCAGGTCTGCCGAGGCGGCGACGTCCAAGGTAAACGCCTGCGTGATCGGTGAGTTGACTCCGTTGATCGCCTTGAAGGTCAAGGCGACCGATCCCAAGGCGGCGTTCGGGTCGATCGTCCCACCCAGCGTGCCGGTGCCGTCACCGTTCGATGTAAACGTGAGACCGGCCGGCAACGTGCCGCTCGCCACCGATAGTGACGGCGGCGGCGAGCCGGATGTCATCACCGTGAACGAGAACGGTTGACCGACATTTCCGGTCGCGCTGGTGGCGCTGGTGAAGGCAAGGCCGCTGCCTACCGTCATTGTCAGCGTTGGACTATTCGCCGGGATATCGATCCCGTTGTCTGCCGACACCACGAACGTGTACGTCCCATTGGTGGTAGGCGTTCCCGACAGCACGCCCGAGATCGTGTTCAGGGCCAGCCCGGGGGCAACGCTCCCGACGTCACGGCGTAGGTCGGAGCGGGTTGGCCGGTCGCGACGAACGTGTAACTGAAGGGCACACCTAAGTCTGCCGAACCCGGCGGGTTGTCCGACGCGAACGACGGACCGACCGGCATTGCAGCTACATGGAGTGTGATGACCGGCGAGGTGATCGAGCTACTCACGCCGTTCGATGCAACGACAGTGAAGGTGAAGTCGCCAGCTTGGGTTGGCGTTCCGGCCAAGATGCCCGTGCTGTCGAGATCGATGCCCGGGGGCAATACCCCGCCGGATCCGATACTGAATGTCGGAGCTGGGTCACCGGTCGCCGAGAAGCTGTACGCATACTTCGACCCGACGGTCGCATTCGTCGACGGCGTGTCCTGCGTCCATGCCAGCGGCTGCGGTGGCGGTGGCACGGAGACGTCTGAGGTAGGCGGATAAATCGTGACGATCGCAGTAGGAGACGCCGCCTTGGTGACGCCTTGTGCAGCGGAGAGCGTGAGGGTGAACGTCAGCGGCGTTCCGCTGGCCGGCCCACCCTTGAGAAGCTGTACCGGCAACTGGGCTGACGTCGAACCGGCAGGGATGGTGACCGACTGATCGATCGCGGTGTAGTCGACGTTGGCGGTGGCTGACCCGTCTGTCGATCTCACTGTGATCTTGGTGTTCGTTGTCGTTGGTGCTTCAAGGACGATCGGTACCGTCACCGTCGTGTTCTCCGAAGGGCTCCGCCACACGTTGACCGGTTCGACAAGAATGAAGTTGTGCACTACCGGAGTGGTGTTCAACCACGCGATGCCGTTCACCGCTGAACCTTGCCCGGCGGGGATATTCGCATCGAGATAGAACTTCTGGTCGGTCAAGGTGCCGCTCGCTGCATTGACGGTGACCGGGACCGTCGTCGTCGTGGCAGGTTGAACGGTACCGGGGGCGTTCGTGACCGCTACGTAAGCGCCCGCGCCCGACTTGGCCGAGCCATCGTGCGTCGTAAACGTCGTCGTAACCGGTGCCACGGCACCCGGCCCAAGAAAGACCGGGAAGTTGGCAGACGTTGTTCCGGTGGTCGGAACTGTGACGTCAACGTTGCCGACAATCACGGTCGGATTCGGTGCCGTGGTGCCCGTCCCGGCGAATGTCACCAAGCGGACTCCGCCGTTGTCCGTGGCGTTCAACGTCCACTCGGTGGACGACGGACCGGTGGCGGTAGGAGTGAAATTGACCCGCGCTTGCACGCTTTGGCCGGGCTGGATGACGGTGCCCTCGGCGAGAGCGGAGATCGAGGCCGCGTCGGCGGTGAACCCACCGGCGCCTTGCGGTGGCTTCGACTTGGTCAAGGTCAACGGCGTCCCGCCGATGTTGCGCAGACTGAACGTCTGGGTGGCGGTGACACCTTGCGGCACCTGACCGTATTGCAGTGATGACTGCGATATCTGTAGTTGAGGAGCGGTGCCGCCCGTGCCATCAAGTGAGATCGACGAGTTGCCGCCGTCGGTAGCAATCGTCAATTCATTGGTGTACTCACCAACGCTTTCGGGAGCGAATGTGACCGTCGCCGTGACGCTGCCTCCACTGGGGATGGTCGCCCCTGCCGCAGGCATGCCCGTCACGTCATACGGCGCGGTGGGCAGGTTGACGCCGTTGACGTGCAAAGTTGCTGCGCCATCGTTGGTGAAGGTCACCGTGTTCGATGCAGAACTCCCGACAGTCACCCCGCCGAAACTGACACAGCACGGATACACAACGAGATCAGGACCGGCCGGCTCGCCTTCTCCGCTCAGCGGAATCTTGGCTGTCGCGCCGTCAGAAGTCGTTGCGACAAGCGAGCCGCCCGCCGCGCCGGCGGTACCCGGCGTGAAAGTGACCGGTGCAGTGAGCGTGTCCCCTGTGTTGAGCGTGGCCGGCAACGCCGGAGTTGACGCACCGACCGTGAACCTGCCGCCCGCTGTCGCAAGTGTCGTGACTGTGAGCGGCTGGTTAGCCGTGAAGGTCGCTGTCGCTGTCGACGACGAACCCACGACCGTCGTCGGGAAGTCGACGGCCGGACCGGCGAGTGCGGCGTTCAACGGCGTCCCGAAAATCAGCACGTGACCATCCCGCGTGCCGACATAAACCCTGCCGTTGTCGGCGGTCGGCTGGGTGAACTTGTTGGCGGTGCCGATCGGCGCACTGAACACACGTTGGAGCACGCCGTTCACGGGTACCGGCAGGTATGCCTGGAGTTGCCCACCGACGCCGGACGCATCAGGCTCCCAGACGGTCCACACCAAAGCCGAGCCTGACGCCATGCCGTTCGAGGTGACGACCGCCGGACTCGATCCGTAGCCGAAAGCCTGGGCGGCACGTCCCTGGAACGCCAGCGTCGGATTGCCCGACGCGTCGAGGCTGGTCTTGTACGCGCGCAACGAACCGCTCCCGCCACCGCCCTGCGCGGTAACCATGTACACCCACCCGCCGTCACCGGGCCACACCGACGGCTTGCCCCATACTCCGTTCGCCTGCAACGTGTTGATGGTCGCGTCGGAGCCTGCCGGTCCTTGTTCGAAGCCACCCATATTCGCGGCGTCGAGCAAGAACACGTAACCGGCTTTGCCGACCTGGACCATGACGTGCGGATGCGCCGCTGTGCCGAACGGCGAGCCGGGAAGCGTGTCGGTGCCCGGAAGTTCGATCGGCGGCCCCGACCCGATGTCGGAGTCGTTCTCGTTGAGGGCGGCACCGTTGTAGGGGCTGAAGAAATCGGTCGCCTCCAAGGTTCCGTTGGACTGAGCGGTGAGCCGCACGACGCTCTGCGCCAGCGTTCCAGGGGGTGTGCTGCCGACGACTGGTGCTGTCGGCGTGTGACCGTTGCCGCTGGCGACAACAATCTGTCCTGGCCCGTCCGACAGCAAACCGCCGCCGGCCTGCCAGATTCCGCCACCAGCGGCGCCGTCGCCGCCGGACTGCGGTACGCCGGCTTCATCGGTCCAGCGCGCTTTGGTCACCCCAGTAGAAGCCGAGACGCCCATGACCCAGCCTTCGTAGGGGCCGTTGTCGCAATGGCCGCCGAATGCCGCGTACACGACGCCGTTGTTCAGCAGCAGCCCGGGTCGTTGCAACTCGGTAGACGCAGTGAAGACGTGGCTCGGGTCGTTGTCGGCTACGCCGCCCAGAGTCACCGGAAATCCGAGCTGGGTCTCCTCGGCTCCTGTCGTGACCGACAACGCGTGCATGACGTATTGCGCACTTCGCGGGTCGGTCGGATTGGTAAGCACCTTGGCGGTGAGGTAAACCGTGCCCGTCGCGGCGTCAATCACCGGCGTCGAGGTAACGCCGACGGTTGGTGTGATGTCGCCGCACTGGTTGTTCACGCTGAAGTACTTGTTCGGATTGAAGGGCGTGCCGAGCTGCTGGCTCCAGATCAACGCACCTGTGTTGGGGTTGAGTCCATAGACGTTGTCGTTCTGTGTCGCCACCACGAGCACGCCGTTTGAAACCAGCGGTTGCGCGTACACCTGACCGTCGACGACGGCCGAACCAATCTGGCCGAAGTTTCCGCCTGCGACAACCTGCGGTGACAACGCCGACTGTGTGGGGTACCAGCTCGTGAGCAAGTTGTCGTTCGAGTTCGTGGTGGTATCGGCCAGCGCGGCCGTGAAGATCGGTGTGAGTGCCGGCAACTAGCGCGCCCACGCACATCGACGCAAGCCAACCCTTGCTCCGCCCCGGACGCCGACGCGTCGCCGGCCGCAGCGGTACCAACCGGTGCGATGGCCCCGAACGCCGTGGCCCCGAACGCCGTGCCCGCGAACCTCGTGCTCCCGAACCTCGTGACCGCGTACCAGACATGGCCTGCCCCCTTATTGCGTGTGCGTGGTGTGCGGGCGGACCCGCCCATTGGCGAAGAATCGTGACGCGGTCATGGCTCAACAGCTCTCAACCGAAGCTGGCGAAGCGGCGCTCGGGGCCGCGCTCGGGACGGCGTACGGGCCGTCGTCAAGACCGGCATCCGGGCCGTCGTCAAATCCATCGGCGGGGACGTCGTCCGCCCCCGCATCGTCGGCCGCTGGCGACGGCGCTGCGCTCGGCAGTAGCGGCGCGCCGACATCGGTGCCAGCGGCGTCCACCGAAGGGACGGACGCCTGCGCGGCGGACGCCGGCGGGCACGACGTCGTATCGCGCGGCAGGTCGTGCGCGCCGGGAACGGATCTGATGGCCACTCGGTGCTCGGGTTGTGACCAGAACACGGTCAGCCCGACCAGCGTTGCCAACGTCACCGCGGCCAACACCCAGACCCGCGCAAGTCGACGGAGAATGCTCACGACAGGCTCCCCATCAGCGCGTCAAGGGCGATGCCCGTGGCTTCCGAGGAGATCCAAATTTCCCCTGACCGTCGCGCCGTTGACGCTCGACGTGTAGTCCTGTAGATCAGCGGCAACCCGATAGACGTAGCCCGCACCAGTAGGACGAAAAAGACCGTCGCGAACGAAGGCGGCAAACTGCTCGGCTCGAGCGGACTCATCGGGGCTGTCGTGCTCCAGTCGCTGCAACAACGGCAGCATCCACGCTTGCCGGGTTTCTTTATATGCAGTCCGGACGCCGGTCCCGTCGGCATTCAACCCGTAGTAGTAGCCACCGAAATGGTCGTCTGCGACCCCAAGTGAAGGGTTGTCGAGCGCCGCGACCGCGCGCTGGACGGCGTCCAGTAGTACGACGTCTTGCGTCTCGTCGTAGACCGACAGCAAGCTGTCGAGGAGCTGCCCTTGCGCACCGACCTTGACGAGCGGGTCGACGACGTCGTCATGCGGCGCCGTGGCGTTGACGTGAAGTTCACCGGCATACAGTCCGGTGCCGGCATCGGCAGCGTGCGTCACGAGGTAGCGCGCCGCACGACTGCCCTGTGCGACCCAATCGGGTCGGCCGAATCGACGCCCAGCGTCGACCAGTGCCGCCGCGGTCTCGGCGGCGTAATCGGAGCGGTAATCCGCCGTCTTGGGGTCGCGCTCTGCACCCGTTGCGGGGTCAATGTAGCCGCGTGAGAGCCGGTCGGCGTAGTGCTGCGCCGCCGACAGCCACGGTCCGCCGTTGTCCAGTTCGCTTAGCGCGATGAGTTGGTCGTAGATCCACCCCCGGTCGACGCCGTACGCGTTGAACTCGCCGGCCACGATGGGCCGAAGCTGACATTCGAGCTGCACGACCGAGTCGTCACGCGCCCCTGTCGCAAGGTAACCGTCGATGTCGCGCAAGATGATGAGGTCGGCGAGCGGATCGTGCCGGCCGTTGATTCCGGCGTCCGCATCACTCACACCAGAGGTCGCGACATTCGTTTCTGGTCCCGCGGCTGACCGACCGTTCCAGGCGGCCCGCCAGTTTACGAAGACGCCGCCTGGCGACGGTGCCCCCTTCGCAAGCGGGGCAGCGGGATTCCAGGCGTGGCCGGCAAGGGCGAGCACGACAGCACGCACGCGCGCGAGCGTCGGCTGGTCGATGTGCGGACGCATGACCGCGGACGGGAGGCGCGCACGACGCTTTGTCAGCTGAGTTGCTCGCTGTACCGATGGGTGCAGGTGCGGACGCGGTCACGCTCCGGTTGTTGCGAGGGCCGCTGCCGCTGCCCGCGGCGGTGCAGGCCGCGCACAGCGCGAGGAGTGCGCCGACCGCAATGACCGCGCGCGGCAACGCCCTGTGTCCATCCCCCGCCGGTGCGCTTGCCCCCCCATTCATCATGGCGACCAGATCCTCATGGCGACCAGAGCCAGGCGGAAGATCCCGCACCCATATAGACCAACCGGAAGTGGTCCAGAATGGAGGTTCTGAGATCCGGCGGGATGCTCTGGAGATAGCCGCCAAGATCGGAGATCAGCCAGACCCGTAAATGCCCAGCGAGATAGGCATCGAGGCTCGCACCGGTAAGAATTGACGGGACGCCGTAGATGGTGTCGACCGCGCTCCCATTTCGTTCGACGAGATAGAGCAACTTGTTGCGGCCGGTCTGGATGATCGCGTCTGGCTTTTGCCCGAGGTAGTACGCGGGGACGACGGCGGGAGCCAGCGTGATGAATGCGTCGCCAGCCTGGCGATGCTGTGCCACGTAGGCGGCCGCACGCTGATAGTCCACGTGCTCATAGGTCGTCGTAGTTCCCGTCGCACGCGCGGCCAGCAAGGAGAAATCTCGTGGCGACTGAGCCATCGATGCCATCAATGCGATAGTTCCGACCAGTGCGGTAAGAGCCGTGAGGCCCGATGCGAGCGTCGATCGCGGCACACCGACGAAGGCGAGCCGCTTCAGCGCACGCAGGACATCGGCACCTCCCGCGATGCCGAGGCCGAACAGGAGCGGCAACACGACGAACGCATACCGATCGACCTTGGCCGTCAAGAGGAAGCTCATCGAGAGCACAGTGACCAACAGCACGGCAGCAGCGAGGAGGCGCGTACGGTCGCGGCGCACGAGCCCGACGACAGCGCCAACGATGGCCAGCGTGGACACGAGCGCGATCGTGCCCGTCCCGATCTGTCGGAAGAAGACGTTGTTGTAGTAGTAGGTGCTTTGTTGCGGATCCCAGCCGACGTACGCGCGGTTCGAGAGATCCTGGCCGAAGCTGGCCGGGTGCAACTTGGAAAGCAGGAATTGCGCGCCGATCAGCACACCGACTAACCCATAACTGATAAGCCAAACGGGTCGCCGCCACCAGCGGGTGTTCCACTGAATCATCAGCACGACCGGAACGGCCGGGAGAATGATGAAGCTCTCTTCATGGCTGAGGTACATCGCGGCCAGGGCAAGTGCACTGCCAATGACCTGACGCCGCGTGCCACTTTGAGCGGCACGCAGAAACAGTGCGATGAACAGGATCGCAAAGAACTGCATCTGCTGGTACATGCGAATGTCGCGGGCCCACAACACCTCTGTCGGCGCGAGGGCGAACACGAACGTCGCGACGACTTGCAGCACTTTGTGCCCGGGCGCCAAGGTCGGCATGAGAAGAAGGCCGAACACGACGACGGTCGCAAAAAACCAGATCAGACTGATCGATCTAAGCGCGCTCACGTTCGTCGTGAACATCGTCGCGACGGCAAGAAGCGCGTGGTAGAGCTCCGCCTTGTAGTACGTAATTCCGCTCGGTAGCAATGGAATGCCGTGAGCCCTGATGCTGTGCGCGACGACCAAGCTGGTGACCTCGTCTTGCCACAGCGGTTCATGGCTGAGGTCATATGCCTGCATGGCCGTCGCACCACAGGCCGCGAGCAGCACCGACCAGGAGGCCCAGCCCACTCGCCGCACGACAGCGAACCGGCGCCTCGGCGGCTCGCCAACATGCGCACGCACCCGAATGGCGCGAGCTGGCGCGACGAGCGTGAGTGCTGTCGCCGTCCAGCACCCGACCAACACGACGCCGACCAACCACCAGGCAGTGGCCGTCAACGGAAAAGCAGTTGAGCGGTTCGACCAGGTCGACGCGACCGCGATGAGTGCCGTCAGGGCCAACGCGGGCGCGCACGCGACGGCGAGCACCCGCGCAGCGCGCGCACCGCGAACCGAACGCCCGAACCGGGCAACAGCAAGGCTGACCAGCGCCCACGCCACCAACATCACGGCCACGCCGAAGGTGATGACCGTGCCCGTACTGCGGCCTCCCGTGGCGTGGTTCGGGACGACGGTGCGGATGGTTCCCGAAGACCAGATTGCCTGTACCGAGCCACGAGCCACTGGCGTCGTCCCGCTCGTGGTTGACCAGCCGGGCCCGGTGGCAACGACGACGTCACCCGTGCGGGTAGCGATGCTCCCGTCGACCGCGAGCAGCGCTGGCACGACGCCGTGAACGCGGATCGCGACGTCGTTTGTGCCGGTGTGCAGAAGGTGGCCAAGGTTGATCAGGTACAGGTGGGTGCGCGGGTGCTGAACCGAGCCAACCGGATCGGCCGCGACGGTCGCCAGCACATGGTGGTCAACCACCACGTCGAACGAACTGCTTGCGGCGATCCGCAACCAGCCACCGGCGACCGGCGACCGCGCCACGATCGCCGAGATGAACGTGATGTCGTCTGCCTGCGCATCGGCGGATCCGCCCAACACCGGCGCGGTGAAGGGCCGATCCATTAACCAATCGGGTAGCGGCGACCCGGCGGTCGCATGCGCCGGCAGCACGGTCGGGACGGTCCAGTCAACGCCGGGGGCGGCTGGCAAGAGCTGCGACTGGCCGGGCGTGCCGACGAGACTGGCATCCGCGGTGGCCAGCCAGGACGGCGCGCCCGTGCCAGAGGTGTACGTCGTCCCGTCGCTGTAGCCGATCACCAACCGTGCAAGCACAGCCGGAGCGCCACCGTCGGCGTTGGTGACGCGAACGACGATCCCGTTGTGGCCGGCTCGTAACCCGGGAAGGACGTCGAGAGCGTGCAGACTTGAGTCGGCGGACGCACGCACGTCAGAAGCATTTGTCGGCCCACGGCGACCGTTGACCCACACCTGAAAGACCTGGTCGGCCTGTACCCAAAGCGTCGCCGTCGAGACATTCGTAGGCACGTCCAGTGAGGTGCCGTACCAGGCCGTCGGGCCAGAGTCGGGGACAGATACCCATCGGGCCGGGTCATTCGATACGGCATAACGCGCCACTTCCGTACGCGCGAACACGGCTTGGTGGAGCGCGGCGATAGACGCACCCGTCGTCGCAACGAGCATCGTCGCGATGGCAAAGGCACCGCTGAATCTCAGCCGAACTCGGCTTGGCCGACTTGGCGCCGGGGCGTCGAGGTCGGCCGGCACCGGAGCCTCGTTGAGACTCGCCCCATTCAAACCCTTCTCCGCCAGTGAGGTCATCGGCGTGCTCCGGAGTACAAGCCGGCGGCCAATGCCCGCGCGAGCACGTTGTTATGACCAGCGTCGGCCGCAAGCGCGCTCTCGAGCGTGCGCCGGGCCGTCACGAGATCGCCGCCGCGCTGCTGGGCCACCGAGATGTCAGTGAGCGCGGCAGATCGGAGGTCGCCGTTATGCGTGAGCGAGATGGCGATCCGCAAATCGTTGGTTCCAGAGCTGAGCTGACCCGTCGTCACCTCAAGCTGGCCCCGCGTGAAGCGCGTGAGCGCCCGCTGTAGCACCTGGTCGGGTAGCTCGGCGAGCGCAGTCGGTCGCTGCTGTTTGACGGCGTACATGACGGCTAGCTGAGTGAGCGCTCGGCTGAGGACTGCGTTGGCAGGATCGATGCGGAGTGCGTGCTGAAGCGTGGCGATCGCGCCGGCATCATCGTTTGCAGCAGCCTGGTCGAGCGCCGTGGCGTAGGCGCCTGCACTGCCGGCGGCTAGCCCGGCCTCGAGGCGAGCGCGGCCCAAGCCGGCAGTGACAGCCGGGTCGAACACGAGCTCGGGATTCAGCGAGAGCGCGTCGGCGTAACGTGCGGACGCGGTCGCAGATTGTCCAGCCGCGGCCAAGCTGGCGGCGTGGGCTGCCACCCGGCCAGCGACAACGCCTCGAAGCGACCCGACAACGAAGCTGCCGACAAGCAGGCTCGCGAGCAGCACAGCGCTGACGCGCATCGTGAGTCGAACCGGGCGTGCCGCTATTCGCGCGTCACGACCCCTAGGAACGGCGACAAGGAGGACGCCGCCAAGCAGACTCAGGTACCAGCCCAGTCGCAGCGCAGAAAATACCGACCTCTGCGTGTAGTTAAGGTGCAGAAACAGCAGCTGCGATACCTGCGGTTGAGGCGCGCGGTACGTCAGCTGCGATGTGAAGAGGGTGAATTCATTTTGATCGCCTTGCAGTGCGAGGCGGGTGCGTGCATCTGATGACAGCAGCTGGAGCACCAACCCGATCGCGGCAACGGCGGCGACAAGCCCGCCGAAGCGATAAAACTTTGTTGCCATGCCCGCGAGGGAAGTCTTGCGTGCAAGGCCTCCGAACTCGAGCCCAGCACCGAAAACGACAAGCCCAACCGCGAGGACGACGAGGTGCTCGTACGTCACCGCGTCGAGCCAGGTGAGTCCAGGCAGTCGCAGATGTACCTGGGCCGCGTTGCTGCGCACGCTGAGGGCAGTCGAGAGCCACGGCAGAACCAGGGCAAAGCCAAGGCACACCGCGCCGAATGCGACCATGGCGACACGCGACCGGTTGGCTAGCGCCGGTGCCAAGTCCGCGTCGGCCGCACCCGGGCTAAAGGAGTGATCGGCTCGGCCGGGCGGCTGCTCGACAGCGGTCGAAGTTTCGCTCATGTCAGCTCGTGGCCTTGACGCTGACCGATGCGCCATCGGTGAGCCCTTGTGCACCCGCGATGACCACACGGTCGCCGGACGCCAGGCCAGAGACGATCTGGGTGCTGACACCATCGCTGATACCCAGCACCACCGATCGTTGCCGCACCTGCGATCCATTGATGACGAAGACCGTCGGAGCACTGTCGGCGTTGAGTACCGCAAGCGAGTTCACCTCGACCGCAGCATCGACCGTCAATGGCACGGTGACGTAGGCGTTGAGGCCGGGAGTCGCAGCGGCGACAGCGTCGTCGACCGCGACCACGATCGTGAATGTCTGGCCGCCAGCCGACACGACGGGGGCGACCGCTGTCACCACCCCACGTTGTGGCGTCGCAGACTCTCCATCGACCCGCACCACCGCCGACATGCCGGGATGCACAAATCCGAAGAAGGTCGTTGCCAACTCGGCTGACACCGTGAGGTGCGACATGTCGAGCACGTGCACCAATGTTTCGTCGGAGGAGACGCTGGCGCCAGGGCTCACCGAAATGTCACCGACGGTGCCGGCGATAGGCGATTCGATTTCGCCGCGACCGGCATTCGCTGTATCCAAAGCATTTTGGGCTAACGCGGCTTGTGCCTGTGCGGCCGTGACTGTCGCCGCGGGGGCACTCGCCCGCGCGAGCTTGGTCGCCGTCGCCGTGAGTGCGCTTGCCCGCAGTCCGAGTTTGCCCGCCACGTTCTCGAGGCCTGAACTGCTGACGCCAAAGAGTGGATCACCGGCTGCCACCTTCTGGCCGACGACGACGCCGACAGTTGTGATCGTGCCGCGGTAGCCGAGCACGATGGGAACGTCGACTGAAGCAGCGAAAACTCCATGACCCGCTGCGGTTACCGAGATTTTGCCGGCGTGCGCCGCCGAACTGACCACAGCTGACGTCGATTTGCTGGCGCAACCGACGGCGAACACGCCGACGACCGCGATTGCGCCGAAGCGCCGGATGGCGCGCCAGCGCGAGCGCGATCGCTGCGCGGTCATTGCGCGACTCCCTGCGGCTGCGAGCGCACAACGCGCGGCGGGCCAACGTCGGGTAGCCCGTCGAGCTGCGCACGCAGCCGCGTCGTGGCCGCCGATACCTCGTCGTCGCCCAGTGACGGACCGCCGACTGCTGAGTAGGCGAGCCCAACCGCTCGGACGTACTCGGCCACGCCGTACCTTCGGTCGGAGAGTGCCCGCGCGCACGCGCCGAGCTCCGCCGCCAATCGCGGTTCGGCGACGAGGCGCGCAAGACCGGCAGCGAGTCCGGCTGCGTCGGGCGACACGAGCACCGCCGATGTTGCATCGAGGATCTGCGTATGACTCTCAATGACGGTCGCCAGGATGGGTCGGCCGCTGGCGAGGTAGGAGAAGATCTTCAGCGGAGTGTTCGAACCCGACGCGCGCGGCGACACCAGCACATCGGCTGCCAGCAGTGCCGACGGAATCGCCGCTGGCTCCAACCGACCAGCAAGCACAACTCGGTCGCCGCATCCGTTCGCCTCGGCGCGCGCACGCAACGCGTCTTGCTGGTCCGGTCGACCGCCTACGACCACGAGGCGCACGGCCACACTGCGGTTCGCGAGCAACCCGATCGCGTCGACCATCGCGGTTAACCCTTGGTAGTCCTCAAGCGTTCCGGTGTAGAGCGCGAAAGGCATCCCGTCGTGGCACCACCGCCGCCGGAACGCCGCCGCCATTTCCAAATCGGGCGCAGGCTCAAGTGCGATGTTGGGCACGACCACGGCCCGCGCGAGGTCATGGGTGATGTCGAGTACGCGCGCGGCGATCGAGGGAAAATGCGCGATGACCACGTCGGAGCGCGCCACCACCCCGCTCTCGATGCCTGCCGCCAGTCGGGTCGCCACGTGCGTGGCAGAGAACCCGTAGTTGGTCATCACCACTGACAAGTCGTTGCCCATGTCGTAGACATGCGGGAGCCCTGTCAGTCGGCGCAGTGACGCACCTAGGATGCCCGCTTCTTCATGCGTGTGCAGCACGTCGTAGGAGCGGCGCGATCGCACGAGGCGCCCAAGCGTGCGGGCAAACACGGCGATATCGAGCGGCACTTTCGCCGGCGACGGCCCGACCTTGACGGAGCGAATTCCCGGAACCGGCGCACGCAGATAACGCAAGCCGGGTACTTCGACGTCCTCGCCTATGCCGTACGTCACGAGGTCGACCTCATGACCGAGTGCCGACAGTGCGCGGCACCGGTTAAGAACAGAGATGGGTGTGCCCCGCGGACTGTACGTCGGATGCGGGCTGACCATAAGCACTTTCATGCGGCACCACCGGCGGGCGCGAACTTGAGATCAGCCGCGTGCTTCGGACGACGATGGTCTCGGCGCATCGTCAGGTAGACAAGGCCGCCGACCAGTCCAAAAAGCAGCGTCTGGATCGAAAGGATGGCCCCGACGGCAGCACCCTGTGCGGCGGTCGCCAAGCCGCCGGCGGTGAGGAACGCACTGAACGTGCCTTCTCGAAGGCCATACCCACCAAGCGAAATAGGCAATAGTGACAGCGCATTCACGGTCGCGATGACGACGGTCGCGTAGCCAACTGGCGCGTGGATCCCGACGGCGCGCATGTAGCACGCTTGGCTCAGCACCACCACAATCCAAAACAGCAAGCCGCGGACGGCAGCTCGCGCCAAGGGTCGATTTCCGCCGACCGATGCCGCACGCGCCAGCGCCCATTCGTCCGACAGGCGGCGAACCTTGGCCGGCATGCGAACGTGTTGGAGCGGCTTGAATCGTGACGCGACACCGATGACGGCGATCAGTCCAACTCCGGCAAGCGCAAACGCGATCGCGGGTCCCTGCACTCGGCTGACGTAAGAAAGGTTCCAACTCAACGCGAGGCCCGTGAGCAAGACCACCACGAGACCCGGCAGCTGCATCAGGCGACGCAATACGACCGAAAGCGCCGCAGGTACCCGGTCGGTGCGCGTCCGCGCCGCCAGGCCAATCCGGACGACGTCACCGCCGATGCTCGTCGGGAGTGCCGCGTCGAAAACTCTCGCTGCGGTATCGAGTTGAAGTGTCGATAGGTATCCGCGTCGCAGACCCATGGCAGCCAACAGTCCGCGCCATTGGTAGGCCTGCTGCGCGCCGGCCAGCACGCCGAGCGCAAGGCCTGCGGTCAACCACCCAGGATCGGCCGAGCGAACAGAATGCGCGATCGATCCGAGACTCGCCTTGCGAACGAGAAACCCGATCAGAGCCACCGACACGACGATTCGCAGCGCGACGCCGACGGACTTGTTCATTTCGCGGTCTCCGACCGCACCCGCTGTCTACTCATGAGCCAGTCGCCACCCGTCGTGACGACCTGGCCGCGTACCGCCGAATCGAGAGGCACAAGCCGAGGATCGCGCCGTAAAACATAGGGATCGCGACTGCCGACTTCGTGGTAGATCCGGGTCAACAACTCTCCGAGCAACCCGGTGCAGAACAGCAGTGCTCCGAGGATCGCGGCGAGGGCACCGACGATAAGCAACGGGTGGTTGCCGATCGACCGCCCGGCCAGCTTCTCACCGATGAGGGTGCCGACCACGGCGAGGCCGGCCGCGAAACTCAGCAAGCCCCATTTGCCGAACATTTGCATCGGCTTAGCGAGGTAGCGCAGCAGGAACTGCACGGTGATCAGATCGAGCAAGACCCGTGGGGCGCGCGAAATGCCGTACTTGCTTGCACCGCGGGTGCGTGCTCGGTGGTTGACCGGCACCTCGGCAACCCGGGCGCCAGCTTGTCCGGCTAAGGCTGGGATGAACCGATGCAACTCGCCGTAGAGATGGAGGTGTTCGACCACATCGGCGTCATAGGCCTTCAGTGTGCAGCCGTAGTCGTGCAACCGCGTACCCGTGATTCGTGAGATCAGCGCGTTGGCCGCTTTCGACGGCAACTTGCGCGAAATCTGCCGGTCCTGCCGGTCCTTGCGCCAGCCGCTGACGACGTCGAACCCCTCGGCCATCGTCTCGAGTAGCAACGGGATGTCGTGAGGGTCGTTCTGCTGGTCGCCATCCATCAGCACGATGACCTTGCCGCGGGCATTGTCGAAACCGGCCTGGATCGCTGCGGTCTGTCCGAAGTTCCGCCGAAACCTCAGCACCCGAACGCGTCGATCGGCCCGCGCCCACAGCACCGCCATCTCGCCGGTCAGATCAGGGCTGCCGTCGTCCACCAAAATCAGCTCGGACCGCTGCGACATTGAATCGAGGACCTCGAGAATCTCGGTGACCGCCGCGTCGATGTTCTCCTCTTCTTTGTAGAGGGGCACGACCACGCTGAGGTCGAGATCACGCGGCGGCCGCCTTGAGCCGTTGATTGTCATGACGCCCGGCCCTCGAGCGCCAACGCGGAGCCGTCGGCAACATCGATGACCTGATTGATTCGGCCGCTCGGCAATGGCCGAAACTCAGCGGGTAGATGCCGCAACACCCGATCAGCAACGAACCAGTCGACGAAGATCGACAGTCCTTCGTCGATCGGAGTCGACGGCTCATAGTCCAGTTCGCGCCGAGCAAGCGAGATGTCGGCATGGGTTGTGGGTACATCGCCGTCCTGCATCGGCAGACGCGCGATGTCCGCGTCGCGACCCACCAGGGCACTGATCTTGCTGACCAGGTGTGAAAGCGCGATCGTCGAGGTCGTGCCGAGGTTGTAGATCCGGTAACCATTCGGCCGATCTACGGCCGCAAGAACGCCGGCGACGATGTCGTCGATGAAGGTGTAGTCGCGGGTGCTCGAACCATCGCCGAACATCGTTACCGTCTCACCCGCGGCAATCATGCGGGTGAACTTGTGAATCGCCATCTCCGGTCTCTGCCGTGGCCCATAGACCGTGAAGAAGCGCAGGCAGGTGACGGTTGACCCGTACAGGTGATGGAACGCATAGGCAGCAATCTCGTTCGCGCGCTTCGTGGCGGCGTACGGCGACGACGGATGGTCGGCCGATCCGGCGTCTTCTCTGAACGGCGGTGTCGACGTCGCCCCGTAGACCGACGACGAGGAGGCGAGCACGAGGTGTCCGACCCCAAATGCGGCGGCGCGCTCGAGGATCATGGTGGTGCCGGCCACGTTCACCGCGTCGTAGAGCGTGGGCATCTGAATTGACGGGCGGACGCCGGCGCGAGCCGCCAAGTGCACGATCGCATCGAACCGGGTCTCACCAAAGACTTGATCGAGCAACGCACCGTCGCGAATATCACCGTGCACGAGCCGGTAGGCCCGATGCATGCTCGCCGCTTGCACGTTGCGAACCTTGATCGTGGGCGAGTAGGCGTCGTCGAAGTTGTCAAGGCCCACGACTGCATCGCCTCGCGCCAACAGCGCTTGACACACGTGGCTGCCAATGAAACCCGCAGCTCCGGTGACGAGGTACGTCTTCCCTGACGGCGCCGTCCGACGAAGGTCAACCACGTCGTTTGGCGCCATGCCGAGTGCGTCTCTCGGCGCGTCGGTCGCGTGCAGTCGAGAGCCTGGTCGGTCATAGCTCTCCATGGTGTTCCTCCCCCTTGCGCCTGTGTGTGGCGCCTTTGTGCGCGAACTTTCCCGAAATCGCCGTCGTATCTGCCTTCGATTCGGAGTTTGTCTCAACCGCGCCCGAAACTCCAACCCGAAGGCCGGTTAAACAAACAATTCACCAACGCGAAACCGGCAGTACATTTAGGCTGCCGATTTGTCAGTGATGCGCTTCGTTGCGCGATTAGCGACTCACCCCGCGACCATCGGCATATTGTGCAGATCTCCCGACCTGCGTGGGCAGGTACACGGTGGTCGCGAGTGGCGCGAAATGTGGTTCGGTAGAACGGGAGAGTCCTGAAAGTCCATCCTGGTAAGGGATTTCACTCGACTGAGATGATCCTGTAACTCATGTCCTGCTCCTAGCAACGCGCCGGTTGGGGCATTCGAGAACCCGCGAAACGTTGCCAGAAATTGTGGGAGCGCTGTCAATGAACAATCAGTGTTCGACAGGTAACGGCGCGCAGCCACAACCAATGAATTCATTATCCACAGGCACTCGGTCGGAATACACCGGAAGTTGTCCGGCTCGTAACATTGTTTTCAATCACTATGCCTTACCCGCGGGTAATGTGCCATGGGTCACGGAGTTTATTCGTGGAGGCGCCTGTCAGCTGAGGCTGACAGCAGTTTGGGGGGTACACCATTACTCACACACGCCAGCGCGGTCCGCTGCCAAAACTCACCGTCATCGGCACCGGGTATCTCGGTGCCACCCACGCTGCCTGCATGGCGATGCTCGGGTACGAGGTCGTCGGTCTCGACGTCGACGAGACCAAGGTCGGCCGGCTCAACGCCAAGGACCTGCCGTTCTTCGAGCCCGGTTTGCCGGAAGTACTTGCGAAAGCCATCGACTCTGGTCGCCTGCGCTTCACGACATCCTTCGTCGAAGCCGCCGAGTTCGGCGACGTCCACTTCATATGTGTCGGCACACCACAAGCGCCTGACTCGAATTCGGCCGACCTCCGATATGTCGACGCGGCCGTGCGGGCGCTCGCCGCGCAGTTGCGCAGGCCGGCGCTCATCGTCGGCAAGTCGACGGTGCCGGTGGGTACCGCGGTTCGCCTCGCAAGTCTCGCGCGTGAGATCGCACCCGCTGGTGACGCGGTCGAGTTGGCGTGGAACCCCGAGTTCTTGCGCGAGGGCTTCGCTGTCGAAGACACCCTGCGGCCAGACCGCCTCGTGTTCGGCGTGACATCGGCCGAAGCCGAGCAGACGTTGCGCGCCGCCTTCGCGCCCATTGTTGACGCAGGCACACCGGTGATCGTGACCGACTTACCAACGGCCGAGCTCGTGAAAGTCGCGGCTAACTCCTTCCTGGCCACGAAGATCTCGTTCATCAACGCCATGGCCGAGGTCTGCGAGGCGGCCGGCGCCGATGTGCGAGCGCTCGCTGAGTCGCTTTCGCATGACCCCCGCATCGGCGGCCGATTCTTGCATCCCGGGCTCGGCTTCGGCGGCGGCTGCCTCCCGAAGGACATCCGCGCGTTCGCAACTCGAGCTGAGGAGCTCGGCGTCGGACAGGCGGTGTCGTTCTTGCGCGAAGTTGACGCGATCAACCGCCGCCGCCGCGAGCGCACCGTTGACCTGACACTCGAACTCGTCGGCGGAGACCTGCGTGGTCTGCGCGTCGCCGCGTTTGGCGCCGCGTTCAAACCCAACTCCGACGACATTCGCGATGCCCCGGCACTCGACGTCGCCTGCCGACTTCGGCAGTTGGGTGCGACGGTGACCGTGTACGACCCTCAGGCGGTCGCGAACGCGCGCCGCGCGCACCCCGAACTCGAGTACGCCGACAGCGCGTTGCAGGCTGCCCGCAATGCCGACGTCGTCTTGCTGCTCACCGAGTGGAACGAGTTCCGTGAGATCGATCCAGAATTCCTTGGTGGTGTCGTACGACGTCGGCGCATCGTCGACGGTCGGCACGCCCTTGATCGCAACGCGTGGCACGCAGCAGGTTGGGAGTTCCGTGCCCTGGGCCAGCCCACAAGCTGACTCCAACCGACGACTACTCGCTGCGCGACTCGAGGCCTCGCGCTCCGACGCGTCGAGCACTGAGGCGTCGAGCGCCGCTCATCACGACAACTGCCGCTGCCATCACCGCAGCGGCGCGGGCCTCGGTGCGTATGCCGTGATCCGATTCGCGTTGGATCGCCATGTGAAACTGATCGGCCCGAAGCGGAAACGGCGAGCGATGGAAGAACATCTCGGCTGGCTTGTCTGAATCGGGAAAGGCAGCGCCGAGCATGCCGGCGAGCACCGCAGCGCGCGTGCCTTTCGGCGCGACGCGCATGACGGCGGTCATCGTCGCCAGACCGCACAGCCCGTCGACGATCGCGGCCCGACGAAACTTTCGCTTGTCACCCGATCCCCAATGCGGCACCGAATCGAGTGCGTAGTGGCTGCCAGCAGCGGTAAGCGCAACCAGCAAGGGACGGCGAGGAGCGGCGAGACCGAGGACCGCGCCGGACAGCACGTGGTTGGTGACGAACACCGACCTATCATCACTCACCACCGGGTCGGCTCGGTGTAACGGCCCCACTCGGCCACGAGCAGGCCGCAAATCTCGCCGAGGGTGGCCTCGGCGCGGGCCGCATCGAGCAGCGCGGGCACCATGTTCGCCGTCGCCGCGCGCAACCTCGAGCACGGCACGCAGCGACGCGTCGACCTTGGCCTGATCGCGGCGCGCCCGCCTGACGGCAAGGGCCGCGCATCTGCTCCCGCTCGACCTCGTGCGATACCCGCATGACCTCCAGCGGCCGCTCGAACTCGTCGGTGAAGACATTGACGCCGACGATGTGTCGCTGCCCGGATTCGAATGCCTCCTGCTGGCGGTACGCGGCGTCGGCGATGAGGCCGTTGAACCAACCGTCTTCGATGCCGCGCAAGATGCCGGCCGTCATCGTGGTGTTGCCACCGAGCGACTTGATTTTCGCAAAGATCTTCTCCGCCTCGGCTTCGACCTGATCGGTGAGCGCCTCGACAAACCACGAGCCGCCGAGCGGGTCGACGACGTTCGTCACGCCGGTCTCCTCCATCAGCACCTGCTGCGTGCGCAACGCAATCGACGCCGCCCGCTCGCTCGGCAGCGCGAGCACCTCGTCGAGCGCATTGGTGTGCAACGAGTTCGTACCGCCGAGCACGGCCGCGAGCGCTTCGACCGCCGTGCGGACGACGTTGTTGTCGGGCTGCTGCGCAGTCAACGACACACCCGCCGTCTGGGTGTGGAACCGCAACCACTGCGCCTTCTCGGTCTTTGCTCCGTACACATCGCGCATCCAACGTGCCCAGATCCGGCGCGCCGCCCTGAATTTCGCGATCTCCTCGAAGAAATCGATGTGCGCATCAAAGAAGAACGACAGCTGCGGCGCGAACACATCGACGTCCAGTGCCGCGCGAGAGCCCGAGCTCGACGTAGGCGAATCCGTTGGCGAGGGTGAAGGCCAGTTCTTGGACGGCGGTCGAGCCGGCCTCCCTGATGTGGTAGCCCGACACCGACAGCGGCTTGTAGTCGGGCATCTCGTGCGCGCAGAACTCCATCAGGTCGCCGATGAGTCGAAGATGTGGCTGCGGCGTGAACAGCCATTCCTTCTGCGCCATGTACTCCTTGAAGATGTCGGTCTGCAACGTGCCGTTGAGCTTGCCGTGCGCGACGCCCTGACGTTCAGCCGCGGCGACATACATACAAAAGATCGGGACGGCGGGCCCGCTGATCGTCATCGACGTGGTGACGTCGCCGAGCGGAATGTCCTTGAACAACAGCTCCATGTCGGCCGCCGAGTCGATCGCGACGCCGCAATGACCGACCTCGCCTTGAGCCTGCGGATCATCGGAGTCGCGACCCATCAGGGTGGGCATGTCGAAGGCGACCGACAGACCGCCACCGCCGGCGTCCAGGATCATGCGGTATCGCTCGTTGGTCTGCGTCGCGTTGCCGAAGCCGGCGAACTGGCGGATCGTCCACGGTCGGCCGCGATAGCCGGTGGGGTAAAGGCCGCGGGTGAACGGGTACTACGCCGGGCGCGCCGATCCGCTCCGAGCGCTGTCGTCGGCGCCGTCGGCGGACCGTAGACGGGCTCCAGCGGCAAGCCACCTAGCGTGAATCGCTGCAGGTCGCTTGCGAAAGGCTCCATGCGTTGCCTCCCGGCGCCCTTCCAGCCGTCTCCCCTCGATAGTAGGACGTCCGACTATCGGGTGGAACCGCGTCGCCTGACGAGCTGCCCAGGGATCCCTACGGCGGGGAGAAGTCGCCGGCGTCGAGGCGCAACGTGCGCAGGGCCGCGACGACGTCAGCCGCGCCCGGCTCGGCAAGGGCGTCGAGGCCGAAGTCGGCCGCCATCAAGTCGGTCGTCGCGGCTTCGACGACGGCTCAGGCCGCTCTCAGTGATCGCGGCCAACGTGCCCCGGCCGTCGCGCGGGTTGGGCCGGCGCTCGACGAAGCCGGCCTTCTCGAGACGGTCGATGGAGTTCGTCACGCTGGTCGGGTGCACCATCAGCCGTTCGCCAATGCGGCCGAGCGGCAGCGCCCCGTAACGCGAGAACCGGAGCAACACCAGCACCTCGTACCGCGCGAACGTTAGCCCGTGCGGCTTGAGCAACTCGTCGTAGCGCGCGAGCAGGATCTGCTGCGCTCGCATGATCGAGGTCGCCACACGCATCGCCGACGCCGGGCCCCAGGTCTCTTCCCAGCGCTGCGCTGCCCGCTCGATCGGGTCGAACGGCAGATTTAGCGGTTTGCCCACGGTGGCAACTTACCTGGTGAGCGCTCGCGCTCCCCTACAGTTCTCGTCGTGGACTGGAGCCTGCGGACCTGCGGACGACGCGGGCACATCACGTATGCGCCCGACGAGACCGTGTTGCGCGAAAAGCTGCATGCCGAAACGCGCGTCGGCGACGGCATGGCGCTGCTTGCGATGTGGCGACTTCGTGCTCGGCGAGCCGGTGGGCAGCGGTCCGGCGAACGAAGCGCCACCGGTCTTGCGCGGCCGAGCGCTGCGGGATGCATTCGTGCTTCGCCTGCTCGCCGTCGAACGTGGTGTGCGCGCGGTCATTCTGGGCCTCGCGGCGTATGCGATCGTCAAGTACGCCGGCAGCGAGAACGGCCTGCGACAGTTCTTCGACGACAAGCTGCCAGCCGCGAAGCCGTTGGCGAAAGCGTTCGGCTACGACCTCGACAAGTCTTCCGTCGTCAACGAGATTCATCGACTGCTGCTCATCAAGCCGCACACGCTGCACGTGCTGGCGTGGGTGCTGGTGGGCTACGCCGTCATCGAGGCTGTCGAGGCAGTCGGACTGTGGCTACTCAAGCGCTGGGGCGAGTACTTTGCTGTCGTCGCGACGTCGATCTTCTTGCCGTACGAGATCTACGAAATGATTCACAAATTCAGCTACTTCAAATTCGGCGCGTTCCTGATCAACGTTGCCGCGGTGGTCTACCTGCTGTTGTCGAAGCGGCTCTTCGGGCTGCTCGGTGGATACGCCGCGTACGAGGCGATGCGGCACGAAGAATCGCTCATCGAAGTAGAAGCAGCCGCCGAAACCGAACCGGCAACTCAGGTCGACGGCGTCGACGCCTGAGCGTTCTTCGTCAGCCAGTCGCGATGTTTGTCGAGCGCCTCGACCAGTTCGGCCATACCGTCGCTCGCCGTTGCGACCGTGCGAGCGACGACCGGACGCCAGCTGCCCGGCGTCCGCTCGGGTGTTCCGGAGACCATGTCGCGCAGGGTCCGCACCGCGTCGTCGGCGCCGTCGGCGTCGCCCTTGTTGACGACGAGCACGTCGGCCACCTCGAGCACGCCCGCCTTCGCCGCCTGCACGCCATCGCCCATATTCGGTGCGACCATCACCACCGTCGTATCGGCGAGGGCCGCGATGTCGACCTCGGCTTGGCCGACGCCGACCGTCTCGATCAGCACGACGTCGTAGCCGGCCGATTCGAGCACCCGCACCGCGAGTGGCGTCGCCGCGGCCAACCCGCCGAGCCGGCCGCGCGACGCCATCGAGCGGATGAAAACGCCGTCGTCAGTGGCGTACGTCTGCATGCGGATGCGGTCTCCGAGCAGCGCGCCACCGGTAATCGGCGAACTCGGATCGACCGCGACCACGGCGACCGTCTGGCCGCGTTCTCGAAAGATGGGGATCAACGCTGCAGTCGCGGTCGACTTGCCAACGCCAGGTGCTCCGGTGAGTCCGATGATCTGCGCGCCAGTTGGCGAACCGGGTAGCGCCGAGATGAGTTCGGGCAGGCCGGGGTGATCGTCCTCTGCCATCGTGATGAGCCGGCCGATCGTGCGCGCATCGATCACGACGGCTGGGCACCTGCGACGCGTAGCACCAACGCATCGCCCTGACCGCCGCCGCCGCATAACCCAGCGACGCCGGTACCGCCGCCACGACGGCGAAGTTCGTGCGCAAGGTGCAGTACCAGCCGAGCACCCGACATGCCGATCGGATGTCCGAGCGCGATCGCACCGCCGTTGACGTTGACGCGGTCGGCATCAAGCTCGAGGTCGCGCATCGATTGCAGGACGACGGCCGCGAACGCTTCGTTGATCTCGAACAGGTCGATGTCGCTTGCGGTCAGCTGCTCACGCTCGAGTGCGCGCGCGATGGCCCGGGAAGGCTGCGAATGAAGGGAATTATCGGGTCCGGCGACGACGCCGTGCGCTCCGATTTCGGCGAGTACCGGCCAACCGCGCTTGGCTGCCACGGCTCGTGACGTGACCAGCACAGCGCACGCGCCGTCCGATAGTTGTGATGCATTGCCGGCGGTGATCGTGCCGTCAGGGCTGAACGCGGGTTTGAGGTTCGCGAGGGTGTCGGCGGTGCTGTCAGCGCGGATGCCTTCGTCGGCGCTCATGACCAACGGCTCGCCACGTCGTTGTGGCACGGTGACCGGCACGATCTCGTCGTCGAACAATCCGTTCTTGCGGGCCGCTGCGGCCCGTTGGTGTGAACGTGCGGCGAACGCGTCTTGCTCTTCGCGGGTGAGGTGCAAGTGCGTGCCGTGTTGTTCGGTGGAGGCACCCATCGAGACGTGGTCGAACGGATCGGTCAGCCCGTCGAAGGCAGTGGCGTCGAGTAGCTCGACGGATCCGAACGCCAGCCCGCGTCGTGCCTTCGGCAGCAGGTGCGGCGCGTTCGTCATCGACTCCATGCCGCCGGCAACGATCGTCTCGAACTCGCCAGCCCTGATCAGCTGGTCGGCCAACGCGATCGCGTCGAGACCCGACAGGCAGACCTTGTTGATCGTGAGCGCCGGCACGTTCATCGGCACACCGCCGGCCACCGCGGCTTGGCGGGCCGTGATCTGCCCGGCACCGGCCTGCAAGACCTGCCCCATGATCACGTAGTCGATGTCTGACCCGGAGGCACCCGCGCGGTCGAGGGCCGCGCGGATCACGATGCCACCGAGTTGAACGGCCGACAATTCGCTGAGGCCGCCGAGCATCTTGCCGATCGGCGTTCGCGCACCCGACACGATGACCGCACCACTGCCGCAGTGCCATCAGTCGCCTCCCGGGTCTACCCGTCCGAGTTCGCCGTCCCTGTGGTTTCAGGCTAGTCGGCGGCGAGCAATTCGGTCAGTGCCTCAGCCAGCACGAGCTTCATCGCTCTAGGTGGTGCAGGGCGGGGCCGTGCTTTCGCGGACGACGAGTTTGGTCGACAACTCCAGCCGCAGGCTTTCAATCGATTCGCCGCGGACGAGTCGAAGGACCGTCCGTGCGGCGAGAGCCGCCCATCTCGGCGAGCGGTTGGCGCACGGTGGTGAGCGGCGGAGACGACCAGCGCGCTTCTGGCAGGTCGTCGAACCCCACGATGCTGAGGTCGCTCGGAACCCGCAGACCGTGCTGTCGCGCCGCCTCGTAGACGCCGAACGCCATCTGAGTCGTTTGAGGCGAACACCGCCGTCGGCCGGTCAGGCAATTGCAAGAACTGTTTCGCGCCGATGAAGCCAGATTCGTGGCAGAAGTCGCCGGTGTAGACGAGGTCGTGATCGAATTGCAGCCCAGCGGCTTCGAGGGCGGCGCGGTAACCGTCGAGGCGCGCGCGACTGCATTGCAGCCGGGGTGGACCGGCGATGATTCCAATCCGCCGATGCCCCAACTCGATGAGGTGTTCGGTCGCGCTGAGCCCGCCGGCCCAGTTCGTCGCGCCAATGGTCGGCACGTCGAATGACGGGTGCCCGACGGATCGACGACGACAGTCGGCAGGTAGCGGTGCACTTCCGCCTGAGTCTCGGTTGCAGATGCGAGGTCACCAAGATGATGCCGTCGGACGCACGAGCCTGGACGTTCTGCCACCATCGTCGCTCCGACGTGACCTGGTTGTGGATTGCCGAGACGACAGTTCCGACGCCCGCATCGTGCGCGACCTCTTCGACACCGCGGATGATCTCCACCGCCCAAGGGCTATCGAGGTCGTTGAACACGAGGTCGATGAGGTTGGCGCGGGTGCCCGGCCTAGACCACGCCGCTGGTAGTCATGCTTCTCAAGGAGCTGCTCGACCCGCGTGCGGGTTTCGGCCGCGACGTCGACTCGCCCGTTGAGCACCCGAGACACGGTCGGCACCGACACGCCGGCCTCGGCGGCGATGGCGGCGATGGTGACCCGCCCTCGATCGGCGACGGCCACGGCGAGTCTCCTTCGAAAGTCGCGCTACACGATACGCACGCCGAGCCGTTGGCGTGCGGGGAGCGCTAGGTTCGCCGCTAGTCGACGGTGACGTCGGCGACCATGCGTCGGGAGAACCCTACGGTGCGCTCAGGCCCGGTCAGTCGCATGTTCACGATGTGCCGCGAGTCGGCGCTCGACGTCGAGAGCCGAAGTTGAAGATCGCCGGGTTCGACGATCCGTTCGCCGGCAAGGCCGGTAAACGACGACAGGTCTGCCGACACGTCGAACGAAACCCGCCGTGACTGCGCCCGGCTCGACCTCGACGCGCGCGTATCCGATCAAGCGGACGTCGGGTCGGGTGACCTGGCGCGACCGGGTCATGCAGATATAGCTGGACGACGTCGGTGCCGGCTCGGCGTCCGGTCGTTGGAGACGGTGAGCGAAACCCGCACGGCGCCGTCGGTCGTGGCATCGACACGATCGGTGTCGGTCACCGCAGTACCGTCGACCTGCACGTCGTCCCACCGAAAGCTGGTGTACGAAAGCCCGTGGCCGAACGGCCACAGCGGCGTCGGGTCGACCGTGCTGACCTCGCTCGCAACCCGAGCGGAGCGGTCAGGTACGTGCCCGGCTGACCGTCCGGGCTGCGTGGGATGCCCACCGGAAGCCGACCCGACGGGCAGACCCGGCCCGACAGCACGCCGGCAAGCGCGGCGCCACCTTCTTCGCCAGGGAAGAACGACTGCACGACCGCCGCCAACCGGTCGGCGTAAGCGCCGAGCGCGTAAGGCCGGCCGGACACCATGCACGAGCACGACCGGGCGCCCGGTCGCGATGATCGCCTCGAGCAACTTCCCCTGCACACCCGGCAGTTGCAACGAGTCGGCGTCGCATCCTTCGCCCGACGTGCCGCGACCGAAGAGTCCGGCGCGATCACCGAGGGCCACGACGCAGACGTCAGCTGCATTGGCCGCGGTCGACTGCGGCGGCGAATGCCGCTGACGTCGGTGCCGTCGACGTCACAGCCGGCTGCGTAGATCACCTCGGCGCCGGGTAGTTCGTCGCGAGTCGCTTCGAGCAGCGTCGGAATCGAAAGCCCGACCGGCCACTCCGGATACTCCAGGCCGACGTGGCTGGGAAACGTGTAGCAGCCCAGCATCGCGAACGCATCGTCGGCGCGCGGGCCGACCAACGCGATCCGCGCCGCCGCGGTCGAGCGGCAGCACGCCGTTGTTCGCCACCAGCACGATCGATTCTTCGGCGAGCTGACGAGCGACTGCGCGCGACTCGGACGTGTCGAGTTCGATCGATCCGCTGGCGTCTCGATGCGTTACCGCGAGCTGGACGCTGCATCGCCGGCGCCTGCGGGCTCCAGTCCGGGTCGAGCAGGCCGAGCTGGCCCTTCTGCGTGAGCACTCGCCGAGCGGCCCGGTCGACGAACTCCTCCGAGATCTGGCCCGTCTTGACGGCGCTGACGAGCGGCGCGCCGTAGCAGCGCACCGTCGGCAACTCGACATCGATGCCCGCCCACAAGCGCCAATGCGGCGGCGCTGCGTTCGTCTGCGCGACCTTGTGCAGCGTTGCAGGAACGTGACGCCGAAGTAGTCCGCGACGACGGTGCCGTCGAATCCCCACTGGTCGCGCAACAGGTCGGTGAGCAGCGTGTTGTTGGCGGCCGCGGGCACGCCGTCGATCTCGGTGTAGGCGTGCATCACCGAGCGCGCGCCGCCGTCGCGGATCGCCATCTCGAACGGCGGCAGCAACACGTCGGCGAGCTCGCGCGGACCCACCGAGACCGGCGCGAAGTTGCGCCCCGCGCGCGATCGCCGAATAACCAACGAAGTGCTTCAGTGTGGCGACGACGCCCGCCGATTCGAGGCCGCGCACGTACGCGGTGCCGATCGTCGCGACCAGGTACGGGTCTTCGCCGATGGTCTCTTCGACGCGGCCCCAGCGGTAGTCACGGGTGACGTCGAGAACCGGCGCAAGACCCTGGTGGACGCCGACGGAGCGCATCGTCGCGCCGAGCTGCGCCGCCATGATCTCGACGAGAGACGGGTCGAAGGTGGCGCCCCACGCGAGAGCGCGTCGGGTAGATCGTTGCTCCCCACGCCATGAACCCCGAGAGGCACTCGTCGTGGGCGATGGCGGGAATGCCGTGCCGGCTCGCCGCGACGATGTCGGCTTGTGCGCGCGCGAGTGAGCGCGCACCCATCGCCGGATCGACCGGCGCCGTGCCGAACGGACGGGTCAAGTGACCCGAGGCCATGCGCGATGAGGTCGCTCCACGCCGAGACCCGACGTCACCAGCTCGTGCTGATGCGGCGCGACACCGTCGCCCTCGGGTCGGCGCCCGCCCACACGCCGTACAGCTGACCGACCTTCTCCTCGAGGGTCATGCGCGCGAGGAGGTCGCTGACGCGCTGCGGCCAGTGGCAGGGCGGCGTCGCGCCACGGCAGGTCGGTCGCCGTCGCAAGCCCGCTGGTCGGCTCAGGTGTCACCACGTTGTGTCCACTTCGTCAGTAGCGTGCCGGCTCGGCGAACATCGGGATAGTACCGGAAACTTTCGGAACTGTCCCGGGTCGCGTCGGTCGCTCGAAACGCGCCAATGTAACGGTTGGGAACCTTCCCGACGGAAAGGTTGACCGCGCTGCGATCGCGAGCCTTACCGTAGCGCCGCCGTCGGAACTATCGTGACGTTCTCGGTAACTTCCGGTACGACCGGTGACGGGCGTACCCCACCTCCGGGCACCCGCGTCGAGTGCGGGACCCTCGCTGAAGGGACGTTCATGACGAGCCGCACCAACCGCTTTACCCGCCACCTCGCCAAGGCGACTGCGCTTCGCGGCAGTTTGCAGCCTTGGCCGTCGCCGCATGTTCAAGCTCCAAGAAGACTGCGGCACCTGCGAGCTCCGCAGCCAGCACGCCCGCAGCCAGCGCTGCTAGCAGCCACCTCCGCCACGCAGCGCACCGGCGTCAGTCGCCGGCTGCTGGCGGCCCAGCTCAACGGGGGCAAGCCCGTGACGCTGACGTGGTGGCACAACGGCTCGACCGACCCGGTCAAGTCGGCGTTTCAGAAGGTGGCCGACGACTTCCACGCCGCGCACCCGAACGTGACCATCCAGGTGCAGCCGATCCAGAACGAGGACATCAAGACCAAGATCCAGGTCGCACTGCAGGGCACCCCGCCAGACATCTTCCAGCAGTGGGGTGGCGGCGCCGAAGCGACGCAGGCGCAGTCGGGCAAGCTCGCCGACCTCACGCAGCTGACGTCCAGCTGGATCGGTCAACTCGGCAAGAGTGCCGCAGGTTGGGCAAACGACGGCAAGCAGCTCGGCGTCCCCTACGACTACCACGTGGTCGGCTTCTGGTACCGCACCGACCTGTTCACCAAGGCCGGCATCACCGCACCGCCCGCGACCATGACCGACCTGCTGGCTGACATCACGAAGCTGAAGGCAGCCGGCATCACGCCGATGACGGTCGGTGGCAAGGACAAGTGGCCCGATGCGTTCTACTGGGAGAACTTCGTATTGAAGGAGTGCCCGAAGGACACGATCACGTCGAGCATCGCGGCCGCTAAGTTCACCGACCCGTGCTTCGTCAAGGCAGGCACCGACCTGAAGACGCTGCTCGACGCGCAGCCCTTCAACACCGGCTTCCTCGCGACTCCCGCACAGCAGGGCGCAGGTAGCTCGGCTGGCTTGGTCGCGAACGGCAAGGCGGCGATGGAGTTGCAGGGCGACTGGGAGATTCCGACGATCATCGGGCTCGTTCCAGCCGACCAGCAGGCCACCGTCGAAGGCGAGATGGGCTTCTTCCCGTTCCCGTCGATCACCGGCGGCCAGGGCGAGCCCGGTGCGGCACTCGGTGGCGGCGACGGCTTCTCCTGCTCGACCAAGGCGCCCGACGCGTGTGCTGCGTTCCTGCAGTACATGACGAGCGTTCCGGTCCAAGAAGAGCTCGTTAAGTCGAAGGCCGTCAGCATCCCGGCAAATGGTGGGGCCACATCGGCGATCACCGACCCGACGTTGCAGAAGGTGCTCACCTACTTGCAAGGTGTGTCGTACAACCAGCTCTACTTCGACCAGGCTCTCCCGACGAACGTCGGCAACGCGGTCAACGACGCGGTGTCGAACTTCTTCGCCGGCCAAGGCACGCCGCAAGACATCGCCGACTCGGCGGGTAAGGCGGCGGCTCAGTAGCAGCGCACAGACCGACAACGCGTAAATGACTGGAAGTCGGATGACTGCAGGTCCAACCACGACCCGGCCCGGGCAACCGGCGCCGGGCGTGGTGCCTTCAGATCGCCGTACACCTGGCCGGCACGTGGGACGGCCAGGTGTACGGCAACGCCTTGAGCTCTTGCTGCTGCTCGGGCCCGGCGTTCGTGTTGTTCACCGGCTTCGTGCTGCTGCCGATCGTCGTCGCCGTCTACTACGGCTTCTACAAATGGAGCGGGTTCGGGCCGCTCAACCACCCCGTCGGGCTTGGCAACTACCGCCGCGCATTTTCCGACACGGTGTTCCTGCACGCGATCCAGCACAACGTCACGATCGCGGTGCTGTCGCTGATCGTGCAGCTGCCGCTGAGCATCGGCGCTGGCGCTGCTGCTGAATCGCCAGCTGCGCGGCCGCGGCTTCCTCCGCTTGGTCGTGTTCGCTCCCTACGTCCTTTCCGAAGCCGTCACTGCGGTGATCTGGCTGATGCTCCTGCAGCCTGGCGGATTCATTGACCACATCTTGAAGAGCGTCGGGCTCGGCAGCCTCGTGACGACCTGGCTCGCTAACACCCATGTCGTGCTCTACACGCTCTTCATCGTCGTCACCTGGAAGTACATCGGCTTCGGCGTCATCTTGTTGCTCGCCGGCCTGCAAGGAATTCCGGTCGAGTTGCGCGAGGCGGCTGCGCTCGACGGCGCGAGCCCTTGGCAGACGACCCGGCGAGTTATCTTGCCCCTGCTCGGCCCGACCATCCGGATTTGGATCTTCCTGTCGATGATCGGGTCTCTTCAGTTGTTCGACATCCCCTGGATCATGACGCTCGGCGGCCCCGCGGGTGCGTCGACCACGATGTCGACCTACCTCATCGACAAGGGCTTCCAAAGCTATGAGTTCGGCTACGGCAGTGCGGTCGCAGTGATCTTGTTCATCATCTGCTTCGTGTTCGCCTTGCTCTACCAGCGATTCGCATTGCGGCGCGACACCGCAGGGTCTCTGACGAGGATGGTGCGATGACCGCGACCGACGCAGATGTTGACCGTGCGCGCGAAGCCGTCCGCGCCGCCAGAACGGCGGGTGGGCTCGCCGCTGGCGACCGCCCTGGCCTACCTGGTGAGCGTCGTCATCATCTTGGTCACGGTCGTGCCGTTGCTCTTCATCTTCATCGGCGGCTTTCGCACCACCCCACAGATCAACAGACGACTCCGACCGGGTTGCCGCACCCCTGGCTCTGGTCGAACTACCGACTCCATGATCACGTCGCGCGCGTTCTGGCACTTCCTCTTGAACAGCGCCATGATCGCGGTCGTCACGACGACACTGGCCGTGACCCTCGGATCGATGGCTGCGTTTGCGTTGTCCCGATACACCTTCAAGGGCCGCGAAGCGCTCTTCTCGTTCTTTACGATCGGCCTGCTCTTCCCGCTGACCGTTGCGTCACTGCCGCTGTACTTGCTGCTGCGCCACCTCGGCCTGCTCGAGAACATGTTCGGAGTCGCGATACCAGAGGCCGCCTTCTCGCTGTCGATCACGATCGTCATCTTGCGGCCGTTCATGCGCGCGATCCCTGGCGAACTCGAAGACGCCGCCGTGATCGACGGTACGACCAAGCTCGGGTTCTTCTGGCGGGTACTGCTGCCGCTCTCGGCGCCCGCGCTGACCACCGTCGCGATCCTGGCGTTCGTGACCAGCTGGAATTTCTTCATCCTGCCGTTGCTCGTGTTCAACAACCAGATCCACTTCACGTTGCCGCTCGGCGTCGCGTCGTTCCAGTCGCAGTACTCCGCCGACACGGCGCGCGTGTTCGCTTTCACCGCGCTGTCGATGCTGCCGGCACTCATCTTCTTCACCCTCGCCCAGCGCCGGATCGTGGGTGGGCTGGCGGGCGCAGTCAAAGGCTGAGCTCGGCACCAGGCTGACTCACTGCGGCGGATGCATTGGCCTGGCCGCCTGCGGGTGGATCGTTTCGTGACGGGCGAGCATCGCGACGAATTCGGCAATCTTGCGCTCGCGCGTTGCTGCGCGCTTCACCGAGCCAACACGGTAGATGAGGGCGTACCGGTTGGCTTTCGTCAGCACGTCGAACATCGCCTGCGCGGCCGGGTTAGCGGCGATCGCGGCGAGCAGATCGGCCGGCATCTCGGCCTCTGACTGCGGTGCGTAGGCGGAGTGCCAGCGACCGTCGGCCTGCGCCGCCTCGACCGCGGCTCGGCCGGCCGGCAACATGCGGCCTTCCTTCTCCAGTCGGGCGACGTGGCCCACGTTGCGCTCAGACCACGAACTGCGCGGCCCACGTGGCGTGAACCGGATCGACGACGTTTCGTCGTCACGCTTGCGCAATTGGCCGTCGATCCAGCCGACGCACAACGCCTCGTCGACCGCCTGCTGCCAGGTCAACGTCGTGACCGTGCCACCCTTCTTGGTCAACGCCAGCCACACTCCGGGCGACGTGGTGTGGTGGGCCAACAACCAGGTGCGAAGCGCGTCGGCATCGGCGACGACCAGCTCCTCAAGCTCTGGCTTCGGCATGGCCACACGGTAGTACGCGCTACCGACGGCCTTCGCTGGCGACCAGGCCGAACCGGTTCGGAATCGAGAAGCGGCAGGATGTAGTGAGTACGTAGCGTTCGGGATAGCTAGGTCGTAGACCGCAATCTCCACAGTCGTACGCCGCAGTCTCCACAGTAGAAAGGGATCGTGAAAGTGCCCACGAAAAAAATTGCCAAGAGCGACACCGCGGGGTTCACCGCCGAGGAGCGTGCCGCGATCAAGGAATACGCCGCCGAAAAGCGAGCCCACGGCAAGCGTTTGGTCAACAAGGCCGCCGGATTGAAGGAAGTCCAGGACAAGATCGCGACGATGGCGCCGGCTGATCGTGCCCTCGCCGAGCAGGTACACAAGACTGTCACCGCGAACGCACCCGACTTGACACCCAAGACCTGGTACGGAATGCCCGCCTACGCAAATGACGATGGCAAGGTCGTCGTCTTCTTCAAGGACGCGGGCAAGTTTAACTACCGGTACGCGACCCTCGGCTTCCAAGAAGCAGCACATCTCGACGACGGCGATATGTGGCCGACGGAGTACGCGCTGACGAAATGGAGCCCTTCCGTAGCGAAGAAGGTCGCAGCGCTGGTGAAAGCGGCCATCTCCTGAGTCAAGGAAGCGCGCGCGATCGGCCCACGCTGCCGGGCGTGGCTACCACTCGCGAGGCTGGGCGCAACCCCAGCCGGCGCTTCACCGCGGCGGAAACAACGCTGGGATTGTGCTTAGGTCTTGCGATTCCAAGGCGATGGTGAGCCGCGACATCGCCGTGACTTACCTCGCGATAGTCGGAGCAGGCCTCGCGCTGCGCCGGCGAGTTTCGGCCAGCGGCAGGTTGGGGTAACGCCAACCTTGCTAGCCGAATGCGGAGATGCCCCGCGCGTCAAGGCCTTCGCACGCCGCCAGCACTCATGAACGCTTCAGGAACCTGAGATAGAACGCCCCAAACAGCAGGACGATCCCCACGTTTGACATCAACCGCGGCCAAAAGTGGTGCCTGAAGAACAGCAGATCTACGCCGACTATGACGGCCGCCATCGCGAGCACCCCGAGCACGATGGCTGTCTGTCTTCCCATTGCGGATGCCTACCCTTGCTTATGTGCTGCTCTGCCGTGCACTCTAATTTACCTTCATGCACACTGTGTCGGTCAGTTGGCAGCACTCCTTAGAGACCGCTGCCGTGCTGGTCGCCGTGGGCGGCGCAATGGCGCTTTCGAAGGACAAGCGGGTGCGCGCCGTCGGCGCCTTCGCACGCGAGGTTGCCGTCATCGGCGTTCTGTACGCGATCTGGGAACTGGCGGGAACGATCGCCGGTTTCAGCAACAAGGATGCCTACGTCCGGGCGCGGTGGATCGCGCACTTCGAGCACGAGATCTTCCTGCCGTCGGAACGCAGCGTGCAGAACCTGATCCTCGGGCATCCGCTGATCGTGCAGGTCGCGAATCTTTACTACGCGGCGATGCACTTCCCGATGATGTTCGTGTTCTTGATCTGGCTGTTCTGGTGGCATCGCGACGAGTACCGGCCGGTGCGACAGGTCCTTGGATGGACGACGTTGGTCTGCCTGATCGTGCAACTCGTACCGGTCGCGCCGCCTCGGTTCCTGCCCGGCATCATTGACACTGGCAAGCTGTACAACCAGTCGGTCTACCAGCACGGCCTCGCGGTCGATCAACTTTCCACGATGCCGTCGGTCCATGTGGCCTGGGCGTGCTTGGTTGGTTATTACACCTGGAAGATCGGCAGAGGACGCTGGCGTTACCTCGGACCTCTGCACATGGCGCTCACGATCTTCTTCGTCGTCGCCACCGGGAATCACTTCTGGCTCGACGGCATCGTCGCGGCCGCGATTCTCAGCGCATGCGCGTGGTCGGTGTTCGGCGTCAGAACCGGCTGGCATGCGGTACTCGACCGGTGGCGGGAGCGAGACCTCCGGTCAATGCCCGTGCCCGACGCGGAACCCCTGACGCGCAGTCTTCGCTGACGTCGACGAGTGCTGCGGGCCGCCCTGGTCGGTGCGGCCCGCAGCACCCCGTCTCGAAACCTCAGTGTTGGTCAGTCACCGTCGTTGTCGCCGTCACTGTCCGTCGCGGACGCGGCGGCTTGCAAGACACCGACGAGACCGTGCATCTCGCCGTCCGGGCCGGCGGAGAAGATCACCGAGTCCGGGTCGGAGGCCACGCCGTTGCCGGGCAACAACCCCCACAATCCGTCGATCGTGATCTTGTTGCCGCTGGCATCGCGGAGCGCGCCTAAGGCATGACCCGTGCTCGAGTCATAGGCGTGAATACGGCCGTTGCCGAAGTTACCAACCAACAACGAGCCAGCGAGCGTGCCCCAAGACGAGGGAGCGATTGCGAGGCCCCACGGCGAGTTCAGCCCGCCGCGCGACACGAGTCGGTTCAGCAACTGCCCGCTGGTGCTGAAGACGTCGACGAAGCCATGCCCTGCACCGGCCACGTCGTCGTGCTTGTCGGCGTCCTGCTTCGCGTAGGTCACGTACAGATTCCCGTTCAGCAAGGCAATGTTGAACGGTGCATAGCCGTCAGGTATGTGCCTGTCGCGGAAGGCTCCGCTCCAGTGCTGAAGCGTGAACGTGCTGTCAAAGACATCGACGGTGCCGTGGTGGAAGTCAGTCGCGTACAAGAAGTTCGCGCCGCCGTTGTTCGCGAGCGCGAGGCCCTTGAAAACCGCATCCGGCACCTGGACGGCGGGAGTGGCTTGGGTTGAACTTGCGGCCGGAACGTTGGTGTTCCAACCGGTGATCCAGCCGGCTTCAGAGTCGAAGATGAACTTCGCAGCGCCGCTAGCCGCGCCCGATTGGACGACGAAGTCGGTGGCCGAAGGGTTGAACACTTGTCCCGTTGGTGCGCCGCCGGGGATCGACACAGTAAGCGGAACCTTGGCGAACGACGGTGTCGTTGTTCCATTCTTGTAGAGAGTGGTGACGTCGGCTCCGTTGTCAGACACCCAGACCGGAGTCGCTGTCGCCCCAGTACCGAACGACATGCCCCACGGGTTGATCAGGCTTGGATCGACAAGCGGCGCCTGGCCAGCCTGATCTGAGATCAGGTTGGTCTGGGTCACGGCCACGCCGTTGCCGTGGCCGTGGTTGTCGTGCCGCGGGCTGGCATTCGCCGTCGCCGTCGACGCCGCTATCAGCGCTGCCGAAACGACACCCGAACCCAACAACGCCCCTGCTCTACGCGTTGCGATTCGCATTTGGCCTCCACTCCTCGGGCGGGATCGTCGTTGACCCCGACTGCCGTCACTAGCGCACACGGAGGGCGTCGGGCATTGGTTCACTTACGCGACCAGTCGCTCAGAGTGACGGCTGGGGCGTCTTCAGCCTGTGGCTACGTGCTCCGGCGTGGGCGTGAGCAGCTGGTAGAGAAGGTGGGCCTGCCACTCACCGGCGATGTGCAGGTAGGCCTCGGCCCGGCCGTACTCAACGAATCCGAGCCGATCCAGCACTCGCTGCGAGCGCAGGTTGTGCGTGAGCGTCTCGGCTTGGACTCGGTGCAGCCGCACCGCCCCGAACGCCAGCTCAGTCGCCTCTCTCACCGCCTGTGTGGCCAGTCCTCGCCCCTGCGCCGACTCGGCCAGCCAATAACCGACGCTGCACGACTGGAAGGCGCCGCGGATGATCGACTGGAGGGTGACAGTCCCGGCGACGTCGCCTGACTCATCGAGGATGACCAAGGGCACGGCTCCCCCGTCGGCCTGCCGCTGGAGCAACCTCTCGGCTGCCTCGTACTGCCCGTCGCGGGTGAAGTATCGATCGGGCCGGTCGGGCTGCCAGGGCGCAAGGAAATCCCGGTTGGCCGTCAGCACGTCGGCGAGAGCGGGGGCATCATCGACGGCGAGTGCGCGGGTAACAGCCATCGATACAGACTGGCAGATGCTCCGAAAATCGACCGGTCGCATTGCGGTGCGACACTCCACTGCGGAATTCCAGCGCGCCCAAACCCATGCGCGTTGAACCGATGAATTTGCGGCTTGCCGTGGGTCTTCACTCAATGCGGTAGCTGTGTTGGAAGGGTGGAGGCATGTCGGTGATCGAGGTGGCCGGTCTTCGGAAGGTGTACGGCGAGCGCACCGTGGTCGACGGAGTCAGCTTTTCGGTGGAGCAGGGCGAGATCTTCGGCATTTTGGGCCCTAACGGGGCCGGGAAGACGACGACGGTCGAATGCATCGGTGGCCTGCGCCAACGCGACGGCGGCAGCGTCACGGTTGCAGGAATGGATCCCGCCGACGAGGGCCCAGCGTTCCGGGAGGTGCTGGGGATCCAGCTTCAGGAGTCGCGGCTCCCCGACAAGATGAGTGTTATCGAAGCGCTCGACTTGTACGCCAGCTTCTATCAGGAGCCCGCAGATCCAGCCGAGCTGCTCGAGAGGCTTGGCATGAGTGAGCAGCGAAAGACCTATTTCAGCAAGCTTTCGGGTGGCCAAAAGCAGCGACTGTCAGTCGCGTTGGCGCTGATCGGCAAGCCGCGGATAGCGATCCTCGACGAGTTGACGACTGGTCTCGATCCGGCCGCCCGACGCGACGTGTGGGATCTGTTGGACGAGTTGCGCGGTGACGGCGTCACGCTGCTGCTGGTTTCGCACTTCATGGAAGAAGCTGAACGGCTGTGCGACCGAGTCATCGTCATCGACCAGGGCAAGATCATCGCGGCCGATACCCCAGAGGGCCTGGCCGCCAGCGTCCAGGCTGACCAACGAATGAGTTTTCTGCCGTCGACGCAGTTCGACCTCGCAGTTTTACGCGCGCTGCCCGACGTCCATTCGGCCGTCCTCGTGGGCGAGCGCGTGGTCGTGACTGGCACCGACAACGTCGCGAGCGCGGTCATCATCACACTCCACGGGCGGGGCATCTCGGTTGGCAAGCTACGGGTCGACCAGCCCAGCCTCGACGACGCATTCGTGGCATTGACCACCAGCCACCAGACGCTGGAGAACTCCAACGAAGGCGCGAGCCGATGAGTACATCGAGTTCGGCGGATTCGGCCATCTCTGCCCGGCACTCCCCCGGCATCAACTGGCGCGCCGCCCGCGCGATGCTCGTCAGCGAGGGCCGCCTGCTGCTTCGTAACCCCGGCGTCGTGATCTGGACGGCTGTCCTGCCGGTCGCCGCAGTCGATCATCCTCGGCTCGATTCCTGCGGTACGCAAGCCGTCCACGAGTCTGGGCGGGTCTGAGCTTCTTCCAGGTCTACCAGCCGATTCTGGTGTTCTTCGCGATCACTCTGCTGGCCATGCAGGCGCTGCCGGACGTGCTGACGCGCTACCGCGAGATGGGCGTGCTCAAGCGACTGCGCACGACGCCGGTCTCACCGGCGCTGCTGCTATCCGCGCAGCTGGCCCTCATCCTGTCGGTCGCGATCGTCTGCATGGCGCTGATGGTGGTCGTCCCGCCGCTGGGCGGCGCGCCCTGGCCGCGCAACACCGGTCGGCTTCGTCATCGCCTACCTGCTGGGTGCGTGGGCGATGCTGGGCCTGGGCATGGTGATCGCCAGCCTGTTCCACAACGCCAAGGTCGCCGCTGGTTTCGGGTCGTTCCTGTTCTTCGTCATGCAGTTCTTCGCCGGGCTGTGGTGGCAGCGGCCCAACATGCCGACATGGCTGCGTGATATTTCCGACTTCACCCCAAGTGGCGCTGCGGTACAGGGGTTGACCGACGCCAGCATCGGGCACTGGCCCCGCGCTTTGCATCTGATCGTCATGGCCGTATGGGGCGCAGTCACCTCGCGGCTAGCGGTCCGCTTTTTCACCTGGGAATAGCGAACGAATCAGGACTTCACCTGATCGGTCGCGGTAGCGAGATCGTCACCCGCAACCCTCCCCATGGGCTTTCGCCGAGCACGATGTCGCCTCCGTGTGCGCGCGCGATACCGCGGGCAATCGGCAAACCCAACCCCGATCCGCCGGAGTCGCTGCTTCGGCCGACATCGAGCCGCACCCACCGGTCGAATACGCGTTCGCGGTCGGGCACCGCAATGCCAGGCCCGTCGTCATCAACGACGACGAGTACCTGCGTGTCGGAATCAGTCGCGACGACCTCCACATCACTCGCGTGCCGATGTGCGTTACTGACCACGTTGTCGAGCATCCGACGCAACGCGGTCTCATCGCCCTCGACGAAGTAAGAAGGGCCCGCAGGATCGACGAGCTTGCCGACGTCGACGCGTTGTCTGACACGTGCCGGGTTGGCGTCGAGGCGGGCGAGAAACAACAAATCGTCGGCGGTACGACTGAGCCGTTGCACGTCGGTTAGCAAGTCGGTGGCGATCAACGGCCACGATGTGCCGGCCGCGTCGGTCTCGATCGCGACCTCGAGTTGAGTTTGCAGCGACGCGATCGGCGACCGCAGTTCGTGGGCGGCGTCGGCCACGAATGTGCGCTGCTGCTCGCCGGCCGCATGCAACCGCGCCAACATCCGGTTGAGCGTCTCGCCGAGCCGCCGCAACTCATGCCCGCCGAACGGCACCGCTAGCGTGGGCGACGCCGCACTGCCGGTCACGTCAACAGCATCCGCCGCCGCCCGAAGCTCATCGACAGGCCTCAGGGCCGAGGCAACCGCCAACCAGGTCGCCGCCGCAGCCGCGAGAATTACCAGTGGCAGCACGACAAAAAGCAGATGGCGCAACGCAACGAGCATCGACGACTCGTCACCGAACGGGACGCCGACCACGACCGTCACCGGCACCCCTCGCAACGTTGTCGGCTGCACTTTGAGACGCAACGGCGCGGGCCCGAGCGTGCTCGCAGTGGTGGTGAAGGTGGGCCGCGCGTGATTGAACTCGGGAAGCGGCAACACGGCGACGACTCGGCTCACGGACGCAGTCGACGCGAGTACCGTGTCGGCCGAATCGACGACCTGCGCGAACGTCGTGCCGGCAGGGGGTGCAGGCAATGGCTCGGGCAGATCACCAGATGCCACCAACTGCTGAACTACCGTCATCTCCGCTTGCAAAGTGTGATCGATCGTGTCGACCCGTGCGTGCACGAACAACCACGCCAGCGCAACCGTGCCGCACAGCAATCCTGCGGTCAGCACCGCCGTCGCAACCGCTGTGACGCGCAACCGCAGCGACCGTCGCCGCCACCACACATTGACCCTCACGTGGGTGGCGTGCGCAACTGGTAACCGACACCGCGCACTGTCTGCAAGACGTCGCGGCCAAGTTTGCGGCGTAGGTACCCGGCGTAGACCTCGACTGCATTCGGGTCGGTCGCCGCATCGGCCCAAACGTGCTCGAGCAGCTCGGCTTTGGTGACCACGCGCGGGTGATTGCGCATCAGGTATTCGAGCATCGCGAACTCACGCGCGGTCAGCTCGACCGACTCACCCGACCTGTCGACCGTTCGCGCGGCCGGATCCAACGCAAGTGGCTCGACAACCAGCACCGATGGTCGCGGCGGCGCCCCGCGTCGCAGCAATGCGCGTATCCGCGCAAGTAAAACCACGAACGAGAACGGCTTGATCAGATAGTCATCCGCGCCCAAGTCGAGGCCATCAGCTTGGTCGAAGTCGCCATCTTTCGCAGTGGCCAGCAGGATCGGCGTCCAGATGCGCTTTGCTCGTAACTGTCGGGTGACGTCGTACCCGCTCAGCCCTGGCAGCATGACGTCGAGCACGATCGCGTCGTACTTCACGGTGCTTGCCATTTCGAGGCCACGCACGCCATCGCTGGCGATGTCGACAGTGAAGCCCGCGTGCACAAGTCCGCGTTGCATGGCGGCGGCCATGCGGTGTTCGTCTTCGACGATCAGCAGCCGCACGGTCACCTCCATGATCGATCATCGTCCGAGGTTCGAGCTGGCCGACATTCAACCGCGCCCATACAACCACCACGCGCGACCGTGCGCCGAACCTGTGGCGAGCCTGAGCTTCCAACGACTGAAAGGAGACGGCCATCCGCCCACGACGCATAGTCGACTCATGACATCTGTGCTGACCCGACGCCTTCGTTGGCTGGTTCCTGCCGGTATTGCCGCCGGAATCGCTGCCGCCTCACTTACCGCCGCGGCCGCGGCCGACGCTTCGGCTCAGCCGAACCTCTCTCCGCAGACAGCAGCCCAGCTGCTTGTCGCTGTCGAGCACGCCAACCCGGCCGGCTTCAGCGGCACGATCGTCGAAAGCACCCACCTCGGCCTCCCGCAGTTGCCCGATGTTGGTGGCGCCACCGACGGGTCGGGGCTCGACGTCCAGACTCTCATCACTGGCTCGCACACCATGAACGTCTGGTACGCGGGCATTGACCGGCAGCGTGTTGCCCTGTTGGGGCAACTGTCCGAAAGTGATGTCATCCACAACGGCAATGACGTGTGGACGTACAGCTCATCGACTCGCGCCGTCACCCACCGGGTGTTGCCCCCCGACGCCGACGCCAACGCAAAGCACGCCGCCGACGACGCCACATCGCAACTCACCCCGCAAGCGGCTGCCGAGAAGGCGCTGGCGGCGATCGATCCGACCACCACGGTCCAGGTCGACACCACCGCGCGGGTCGCCGGCCGCGCTGCCTATCAGCTGCTGCTCATTCCCAAGGACGCTCGCTCGTTGGTCGGCAGCGTCCGCATCGCTGTCGACGCGAAAACCTCGGTACCGCTGCGTGTTCAGGTGTTTGCCCGTGGAGCTTCAGATCCGGCATTCCAGGTCGGCTTTACCGACGTCAGCTTCAACGTGCCGAATCTGTCGGTCTTCACCTTCGTCCCACCGGCCGGCAGCACCGTGAACGCGCCGCCGGCGAATGGCCCGAAGGTCGAGATCAGGCGCCGTGGCCCCGGCACCCCGATCGATCCCAACGCAGTGCAGAACGTCGACCCGACCACGCCTGTCGCCAGCACGCCAACGAAGCTGCTCGGCAGCGGTTGGACGGCTGTGGTCGAGACGTCATCATCGCTCGGCGAGCCGGGTGGTCCCCCGCATCTTCCAACAGCTCGGGACGCCGGTCAGCGAAGGTCAGCTCATCACCACTCCGCTGCTGTCGGTGCTGATCACCAACGACGGCAAGATGTTCGTCGGAGCTGTGACGCCGGCCGCGTTGGAGCAGGTCGTGTCGACGGGACACGGTCTGTGACCGCCGTCGCGACGGTCGAACCTGTGCCGGAAACCGCTGTATCGCTAGCCATTCGCACGGTCGGCCTGACCCGCCGGTTCGGCGCGCACGTCGCCGTGAACTCGGTCGACCTCGCCGTCCCGCGCGGTGCGGTCTACGGCTTCCTCGGGCCTAATGGGTCGGGCAAGACGACCACGATCCGCCTGCTGCTGGGATTGATGAGTCCACATGCCGGCTCAGTCGAGCTGCTCGGGGGAACCATGCCGAGCGCTGCCGGTGACGTACTGAGCCGGGTGGGCACGCTGGTCGAGGGTCCGGCCTTTCACCCGTACCTGACCGGCCGCGACAACCTTCGTCGGCTCGACGCGTTCGACGCCAGCACCGACCCGGCTACTCAAGGTGAACGTATCGGCGCCGCGCTCGAGCGGGTTGGCTTGGCAGCGGCGGCGACGAAGACCTTTCGGCGCTACTCACTCGGCATGAAGCAGCGACTCGGGCTGGCCGCGGCCTTGTTGCGGCCGCGCGATTTGCTCATTCTCGACGAGCCTACCAACGGCCTCGACCCGCAAGGCACCCGAGAGGTGCGCGGGCTGATTCGCGAGCTGGCGGCTGACGGCACCACCGTGCTGGTGTCGAGTCACCTGCTCGCCGAGATCGAGCAAGTGGCGACGCACGTCGGCATCATGAGTGCCGGTCGGCTGCTGCGCCAAGGCTCACTCGATGAGGTACTCGGTGTCACTGCAGCACTGTTGCGTGTCGAGACCCGCGAACCGGCGCAGGCAATGGTCGCCTTGCGAAAACTCGGGTTGTCGATTGACTCGACAGCGGCCGACCACGTGCTCGTCGGTCTCGGCGGCCTTGAGCCGGAAGACATCAATGCCGCACTGGTCAAGGCAGATGTGCCGGTGCGAGGCCTGCGGGTCGAGCGGCCGCTGCTCGAAGACCTGTTTGTGCAGTTGACGGGGGAGGGATTCGATGTCGTCCGCTGAGCTGCTCACCGCCCCCATCACGACGCCGATGCCGCGCCCGCTGCGCTACCGCGGTGTGCTGCGTCGGCAATACATCAGCGAAGTGCGCCTGGTTTTCCGGCGCCGACGCAACATCGCGATGCTCGTCGTCCTCGGCGCTGTTCCGGCACTCATCGGGACGGCGGTGAAGCTGTCGGCGCCGCGGCCGGGCGACGGAGGTCCGGCGTTCATCGGCCAGATCACCGGTAACGGGTTGTTCCTCGCGTTCGCCGCACTCACGATCTGCTTGCCGGTCTTTCTTCCGCTGTCAGTAGCGGTGATCGCCGGTGACGCGGTCGCGGGCGAAGCGAACGCGGGCACCTTGCGCTACCTCCTTACCGTGCCGGTTTCGCGCACACGGCTGGTCCTCGTGAAGAGCATGGCCGTGCTCACCTACATCGCCGCAGCGATTCTGCTCATCGCCGGCGTCGGCGTGATCCTTGGCGTAGCACTGTTCGGCACACACGGCATGACGCTGCTCTCGGGCAACACCGTGCCGCTCACCGATGGTCTGCTGCGAGCGGCCGGTGTCGGCATTTACGTCTTCTTCGACCTGCTCGGACTTGCCGCGATCGCCATGTTCCTTTCGACTCTGACCGAAGTACCGGTCGGAGCGATGGCGGGCACGGTTGTCACGGTCATCGCGATGGCCGTACTCGACTCGGTGCCGCAGCTCGGCGGCGTCCGCGGACTTCTTCTCACCCACCACTGGCTCGACTTTTCCAGCCTGCTGCGCTTCCACATCGATACCAGCCAACTCGCGCACGGCACGCTCGTACCGCTCGCGTATACAGCGATCTTCGGCACGGCTGCGTGGGCCCGGCTCTCGAACGCCGACGTCACGTCGTAGTCGCCGTTCGTCTGGCTACGCCTAATGCGTCAGGCGTTCGTCAGGTAGGACGATCACAGTGGGTGGCGTGATCTCGAACGTTCGACCGGCGCTGCGCGCCTGCGCGCCGATCAACCGAAGGTTTGGGGTCGCCGGGTCCGCTGCGACTGTGTTGTTCGCACTCGCAAGCTGCACCTCGTCGCACGTGCGGCCGGCGCCGGGAACGACCGCCACCACTTCGCCACCAACCGCCAGCGTTTCTCACCCGGTGTCGCCCGCGCCGGACCAGGCGACGTCCTCCCCTCCTGCTCCTGTCGGCTCGGCAACCGGAGGCCCCAGTTCGCTGGCACCGAACAATCCGTCGGCGCAGGTCGCGGTTACCGCCAAGGCGATGTCGGTGCGGCTGCCGGTCGCCTTGTCCCGCGTCGTTGCAATGCCGCTGAACGGCACAGTCGTTGTGGCGGGCGGGCTGAACGCGCAGCAAGTCACCACGGCCCAAACCCTGGTGTTCGACCCCTCGTCGCCGTCCATCCGGGTGGCCGGTCAACTCCCGATTGCGGTGCATGACGCCGGAGCAGGTGTCGTCGGTGGCAAGGCACTCGTGGTCGGCGGGGGTTCGGCAGCGTCGAGCAACGCGGCGCAAGAGGTGCACGCAGACGGAAGCGCAGCGATTGCCGGCCACTTACCACAGGCGCGCTCCGACGATTCCGTCGCTGTGGCCGGCAACGTGCTCTATGTGATCGGAGGGTACGACGGCACCAGTGAACTTCCGGGCGTCCTCGCCAGCACCGACGGCGCGACCTTTCGTCCGGTCGGTCAGCTGGGTGACACGGTGCGTTACGGCGCGGCGTACGCATCGCCGAGTGCAGTATGGGTCTTCGGCGGCGAGCATCAAGGCAAGACGATCGCCGATATTCAGCGCGTCGATATCGCGACCGGCACGAGTGCCGTCGTTGGCACACTCCCGCACCCGTTGGCGCACGCTGCGGTGGCAGTGATCAGCGGTCAGGTGCTGATATCTCGGCGGCACAGACGGCCACAACCCGCAAGACGCGATCTTCGCATTCGACCCGATCGCCGGTTCGGTCAGCTCGTCGGCTCGTTGCCCGAATCCGTCTCAGACATGGCAACGGCCGTGGTCGGCGACACCGCGTACATCATCGGCGGCAACGCACTCACCGCGGAGCAGACGATCGCGCCGACAACCACCATCGTCGCTGTGAAGCTCGCACCCATCGTTGCGCACGCCAGGCGTTGAAGGCTCTCCAGCGGCGCTCTTCAACGGCAAGCTTCTGATCGCCGATCGCGGCAACAACAGCTTGCTTCTTGTTGACCCTGCGGGAACCATCCAGTGGAGCTTCCCGAACGCGACGGCACCCCCACCGCCGTCCGGCTTCTTCTTTCCGGATGACGCGTTCTTCACCAATCACGGCACCGCCATCCTTTCCAACCAGGAGGGGAACAACACGATCGTCGAGATCTCCTATCCCGCCGGAAAGTCGCTCTGGTCATACGGGCACCCCGGAGTTGCGAGCCCCGCTGCGGGCTACCTGCACGAACCCGACGACGCGTACAAACTCGCCGACGGCCGCGTCATCGTGGCCGACGCCAATAACTGCCGCGTTCTCATCATCAGCGAACAGTCACAACCGATCGGCCAAATCGGCACCACGGGCAGTTGCGTTCACAAGCCACCGATGTCGCTCGGCTATCCGAACGGCGATACACCGTTACAGAACGGCAACGTTCTGATCTCCGAGGTGACTGGCTCCTGGATCAGCGAATACACAACGGCAGGTGCGCTGGTCTGGACGACCCACCTGCCGGTGACCTACCCCTCCGATCCCCAGCAGATCGGCCCTGACCTTTACATCGTCGCCGACTATGCCACGCCGGGCGGCATCGTCGAGTTCGATCGCGCGGGGCACATCTTGTGGGAGTACCGCGTCGCGAGTGGGCACGGCATGCTCGATCATCCGAGCCTGGCCGAAGTGTTGCCGAGCGGGCTTATTTGCGTGAACGACGACTACCGTCACCGCGTCGTGTTGATCGACCCGAAGACCAAGACGATCGTGTGGCAGTACGGCGCCGACGACGTCTCAGGCACTGCACCCGGCCTGCTGAACACGCCCGATGGATTTGATCTGCTCGCGCCTGACGGCACGGCTCCCACCCATCCATGGACCGGCTGAGCCGAGCAGCCGTTAGTTCATCGTCGCGACCGTCGTGATCGCTTCGACGTAGCGACGAGCGGCGCCTGCAGCGAGGTGGCCTGCAGGCAGCTCGACGACAAAGGCGGTGGGACCGAAAATCGAGTCCTGCCAGCCGGAAACGCTACCGGGGTAGTCCGTCAGCCGCGCGAGCTGAAGACCCACCAGTGCGCTGAACCGCCGCTCAACATTGAACGGGCCCTGGGAGTCATCAACCACTGCAAGATGCTGGTGGAACCAGATCGCGAGAGTGGGATTGATGCGCCTGATCAGGTTGGCTGCGGCCGCTGCTTCCGGCTCGGACAATGCGCGACTGCCGCTGTAGTCGAGCGATCCACGCGGGCCGAGAGGTTGCCAGCGGAACGGAAAGTTCCGGTTGAGGTCGACGCCGTCAGCGTTTTGTCGGGTACCTGCTACCGCGCCGTCCGGATTGAGCTCCTGCACGATCCACATGTCGACGTCCGGTTGCGGTGCGGCGCCTTGTAACGCAGCCGCGATCTGATCGCCGGCCAACTCGTTACCGTGAATACTGCCGACGATCAGCACGCGGTGGGGGCTGGCTGGGTTTCCGATTTCGGTGACTCGCAATGGGCGACCCTGCACCGAATACCCAAACGTCGTCGTCCGGTTCACCAACGGCACGGACACCGATAGCGGGGTTGGCGGCGAACTTGGCGTCACGGTGGGCGCCGAGGTTGGCAATAGCCGAGCAGACGTCGTGGCCGCCGGCCTCGCGATCTCCGACGTCGCGGGCAGCGCCTGCGCATCGGTGTCGGCCGCGCAGCCACTCAGGGCAAGCGCTAGGAGAATCCCCGTGTACCCGCGGGCACTCACTTCGCCTTGTCGAGCGCAGACTGCAACGACCGCATGTAGCCGTCGCTGGTGTAGGTCGCGCCAGATACCGCCTGGATGTTCGCGTTCTGCGCAGCCAACGTTTCCTGGATCAGGATCGGTACCGCCTGTTGGTCGATTTCCTGGTCGACATCGTTGCTATCGGGAAGCCGAACCGGAACGACATCGGTGATCTGTGTTCCGGCGAATATCACCTGAACCTGAACGTCGCCATAGCGCGTGCGGATCGAAGATCCGGTGACGGTATGCGTCGGCGGTAGTGCAGCGCGGGTGCGGCGCCGACGGTTGCTCAGAGGTCGGGGCGCTCGACGGCACGTTGGGCGGGGCGCCGCTGGCCGGCACTCCGGACTGCGGCGCAGGCGGGCTTGATGCAGGTGGCGCGATTGGTGGCTGGGCCGATTGACGTCGTCGGGTGCGTTTTGAAGTCAAGCAGCATGACCAGACCGGCGACGGTGGCGACGAGCGCCGCGAAAGCCCGCTTCATGAGCTGACCCGCAAGCGTACTGAGCGCCACCCTGTGACCGGCGGCGAACGAATACGGCGGAACGAGGTCGACCCCGTCGGGGATGTTGAGGTAGCCAGTCCGCAATACCACGCGACCCGGTGTGGCCGTATTGCCAGACGACGGTGTTCGTTTGTGGATCGACGACGATGACGCGGTCGTTGAGGTCATCGGTGAGGAGGATGTCGCCGTTGGGCAGCGGCAACGCGAGCGACGGATGGTTCAAGCGGTTCGACCCGCTCGGGGCGTAGCGCCAGAGCGACTGCCCGGCTTGGTTGAAGACCACGACCTGACCCCGCGATGAGTAGTCGACCGTCAGGTATTCGATCGGGGCCGATCTCGTTTGTGTCGGAGGGGTATCGCACGCCTGGCGGATGCGTGGCCCAATACACGCGCCCGTTGATGTCGATCTCGTCGACCCAGTCGCCGTTGATCTCAGTGACGAGCAGGTGGCCATTGGCCATCGCGAACGCACCATTGGGACTACCGAACGTCGTCGGGGGCTGGTGCGCACAGTGCCCAGTCATGCCGAACTGCTTCGTCACTGTCTGAGTCGACGATGACACCACTATGACTCGGCAGTTCTTGATGTCGGCGGTTACCAGGTCGCCGTTCGGCAACATCATCGCGTCGTCTGGATTCCACACGTACCCTGGCCCAGACCCGTGCACACCAGGTTTGCCATAGCTGCCGACGATGCGGTGGGTCGCAACGTCGATCACCCGGATTGCAAAGTCGTCTTCCTCCGTTGCCACGATGTACTTGCCGTCACCGCTGAAGAATGCGTCGTCCGGGATAAGGAAGGTCTGGCCCGCCGCCAGGTCGCCGGGCCGGGGGAATTGCCATACGAGACGTCCTTGCGGGTCGACGACGATGAGGCGGTTGTTCCGCTTGTCGGCGATCAGGACATCGGCCGGAAGCACAGTCGGGTCAGATCCCTGGCTGCAGCAATCCGGCCGCACCCGCAGGCGCTGACGGCGTCCACGGTGGGTTCGGGGGAACCGCGGGCGGCGAGGCGAGAGGGGCTGCGGCGGGCGGAGCTATCGCCGTCGGCGTTACCGCCGACACGCTCGGGGCGCTCGAACTTTGAGAACTAGAACTCGTGTGGCTGGAATTACGCGAGCCTGCCGGACTACCCAACACTGACGCGGCAGTGCGAACAGCCGCCGCCGAGCTGGTAACTCCCGATGCGTGGCGCGGCCCGAGAGTCGACGAGGACGACGTCCCTGCCATCGCGCCAACGACAGCGGCGACAGCAGCGGAAGTGATCACGGCCGACGCCAGCACGCGGCCGCGAAAGTACGACCTGGACGGGGAATAGCTCATAGCGCGTGTTGCCGTCGCAGGACGCCCGCCGAGATCACACCGGGGAGGATCGGCGCCCAAAAAGTCAACAACCGGAAGACGACGACAGCGGCGACCACGGCGCCCGCGGTGGAGCTTCCGGTGCGGGCAAGGCTGGCGACCAACACCGCGTCAACAGCTCCGAATCCCCCGGGTGTCGGAATGGCCTCCGCGATCGGAACGCCAACCAAATACACAAGGACGATTCGCCAGTTACCGACATCGCCGTCGAACGCCCAGGTCGCGGCAAGCAGCGCGAGCAGGTTCGTGATTTTCACGCCGGCGGTCGCGGCAAACAGCAGCGCGAGGCGTATCGGCTGCCGAACTGCGCTCGACAAGGACAGGCGGGCATCTTGGATCGTTCGCTGCACGCGCCCCTCGGCGTGCGGCCGGCTTCGAGCGACGCGCGAGATCCACCACACCGCCAACACGGCGGCGCCGACCGCTGGCGCGATCACAGGAACACCGTCAACACGAGCCGCGATGAGTGAATGGGCAATGGGAAGCCTGGTCAGGGTCGGGCCCATGACGAGAACGCCGACTGTGGCGATTGCAAGGTGAGCGATCGCGGAGAGCGAGAGCGCAGCACCGACGGCTCCGGGTGAGAGCTCCCGCGTGCGCAGGTAGCGCGCGTTCACAGCCATGCCGCCCACGCCGCCAGGCGTCACCCTATTGGCGGCCGCGGCGGCGAACTGCACGAGCAATGTGCGACCAAATGGCAGGCGGCGACCTGAGGCCGCCGACAACGCCAGCGCCGAGCAGCAGTAACTGGCCGCCACAGCTGCAACCGCTATGACGATCGCCCACCAGGACGGACCGGGCAGAATCGTTAGCTGCCCGAGCGTTCTACCCAGGGTGACGTGGTACGCGACTACCCACGCGGCGAGGGCAAAGGTGGCTGCACTAGTGATCGCGGCGCGCCACGAGAAACCACCTCGCGGCAGGGCCGGGCTCGACATGCTCCCACTCTGCATGTCGGACCTTACGAACGGGTGACGAGCAAATCCCGCAATTTCTCAGTGCCTGAGGCAACTGCTTTCACGTGACTGTCAGGTCGGTCGTGCATCGTCGTGATCGAGAGCCGCGCGGTCACCTTCGAGGACATTCTCACGAATCTGTCAGCCGGCTTTCCACCAACTGTCAGACAGCCGTTTCACAGTGAACGTGATAGCAGTCAGTCAAATGGGAGGTCGCAATGACAGCGCGAGCTGACGGCATGCGCCGGATAGCAACGGCCAATACCACCCTTGCGGCAGTGAGTGTCGCCGGCGTCGTTGGTCTTAGCGCGATGCTCGCAGTGCAAGGCTCGCACCACGTGGCGACAACGGCGACGACAACGACCTCGACGGACGACCAGCAAGGTGCGACCAACACGCCCGCATCGAGCGCTTCGACGTCTTCGGATGACGGCGCACCCGCCACCACGACCACGACGGTCACGACGCCAACACCCCAAGCCACCGTGCAACAAGCGACGTCAGGGTCGACGCACCACGTTGTGACGAGCGGATCATGACGCTCGACGCGCCTCAGATCACCACACTGCCCACAGCAACATGGCCGGCGATCGGAACAACTGCGTGCGTCGTCGTCACCGATCCCGCCCACCTCGATGCCGCACAGCGCATCGTCGTCGACGAATTGGCGCAGCTCGATTTGGCGTGCAGCCGCTTCCGGCCGGATTCCGAGGTCGCCATGCTCGCTGCCCGCGGCAATGCCTGGACTGCTGTGAGCGAACTACTCGCCGACGTGTTGGCGTGCGCTCTCGACGTGGCGCGCTTCACCGACGGCGATGTCGACCCCACCATGGGCACCGATTTGAGCCTTCTCGGCTACGACCGCGACTTCGGCGAACTGAAGGCGCTCTCGGCCGCGGATTCAGGCAACGCGGTCCTCCCGCTCACCTATCGCCTGGTGTACCGCACAAGTTGGCACGACGTTGAACTCGACCACTCTGCGCGGCGGGTGCGTGTGCCGGCCGGGCTGGTCCTTGATCTCGGGGCGATCGCGAAGGCGTGGTGCGCCGACCGGTGCGCCAGTCGCCTCCATCGCGAACTCGGCGTCGGCGTTCTGGTGAGCCTCGGTGGCGACATCGCGACCGCCGGCATCGGGCCGGACGCCGGGTGGCTGGTGCGCGTGCAGGACTTGCCGGGCGTCAGCAGCGGACCAAGCTCCGTGGTCGCACTGTCTGACGGATGTGCAATCGCGACGTCGAGCACGATCACTCGCACTTGGCGGCGTGGCGCCTCGCGTCTGCACCACATTCTCGACCCAGCCACTCGGCGTCCGGCCGCGCCGATCTGGCGCACGGTGACAGCCGTCGCCAACACCTGCGTCGACGCCAACGCGGCAACGACCGCCGCAATCGTGCGCGGCCGGGCCGCGCAAAGCTGGCTCACCAGTCGCGGAGTAGCCGCGAGACTCGTCGACCACGACGGGCGCGTGCACACGCTTGGTGGCTGGCCGTCGGAGGTGGCGGCATGACCAGCGCATCGATCGACAAGGCGTTGTGGTACCTCGGCCGCTCGAGCGGCGTCGTCAGCCTCGTGCTCCTCACCCTCGTTGTCGCGCTTGGGATCGCCACGCGTTCGGGCAGACTGCTGCCTGGGCTGCCGCGTTTCGCGGTAAGTGCGGTGCACCGCTCAGCGAGTTTGCTCGCCGTTGTTTTCCTCACCGTGCACGTCGTGACACTGACCCTAGATCCGCAATCGCAGTTGCGTTGGATCGACGCCGTACTCCCCTTCAGCAGCCAGCCGAAACCGCTGTGGATCGGGCTCGGTGCTGCGTCGTTGGATCTCATGCTCGCGCTTGTCATCACAAGTCTGTTGCGTCAGCGCATCGGGCATCGCTGGTGGCGCGCGATTCATTGGTTTGCATACGCACTGTGGCCATTCGCCGTGCTCCACACGATCGGCACCGGCACCGACATGCACCGCACCTGGATGCTCGGCCTTGTTGTCGCCTGCACCCTCACGGTCGCCGGCTTGATCGGCTGGCGAGTGTCGACTCGGTTCCTCGACGACTCCGGCCGGACGAGGGGCACCCAGGTCCCCTCTCGCGACACCCGCTTGTTCACAGCTTCGAAAGGGCTTCGATGACAATCCTCTTCGATCGAGACGTGCAGGCTGATGTCGAGGTCGCGACACGTGGCGCCCTTCTTGGGCCTACGCCCGCCGCCCAACGCGAGTTGCACGCGCACCTCGCTGCGCATGGTCACGCGCCCGCGTTGGCCGCGCGTGCGGTGCTGCAGCTGGCCACCGACAGCGGGCTTACTGGTCATGGCGGAGCAGGTTTCCCCTTGTACCGCAAGCTTGAAGCTGTGGTCGCCGCGCGCGGTCGGGCGATCGTGGTTGCCAACGGCGCTGAAGGTGAGCCCGCGAGCACGAAAGACCGATGGCTACTCACCCGGCGTCCGCATCTTGTGCTGGATGGGTTGCAGCTTGTCGCGCGCGCGACGAATGCCACAGAGGCGTATCTCTACGTCAACGACCGGCGTGCCGGTCGAAGCGTTGACTGCCGTGCTTGCCGAGCGGCGACAGGCAGGATTGGACGCGATGTCGGTCACGATCGTCACCGCGCCAGCGGCCTTCATCTCCGGTGAGGAGTCGGCGGTGGTCAGTCACCTCTCCGGCGGCGCCGCGTTGCCCCGGTTCAAGTCGCCGAGAGTCACCGAGCGTGGCGTGCGCGGCCGACCCACACTGGTCAGCAATGTCGAAACACTTGCGTTGCTGGCGTTGATTGCCCGACGCGGCGCAGCCTGGTTTCGCGCGATGGGCACCGCTGATGCACCGGGCACGATGCTGCTCAGTGTGAGCGGTGCTGTTCGCCGTCCGGGCATTGTGGAGGTCGGACACGGAACGCCGTTGGCCGACGTGGTCGACCTTGCCGGCGGGCCGTCGGCAACCCTTCAGGCCGTACTGCTCGGCGGTTATCACGGCACCTGGTTGACCGCCGCCGAGTTCGCCGGCGCGCAGCTCTCACGCCCGGATCTTGCACCGCTCGGCGCCTCACCCGGTGCCGGCGTCGTCGTCGCGCTGGCCGAAGGAACCTGCGGTCTGGCCGAGCTGAGCCGAGTCATGAGTTACCTGGCTCAACAATCGGCCGGCCAATGCGGGCCCTGCCTGAACGGTCTTCCGCGCATCGCCCATCAGGTCAGATCGCTCGCGTTCAAGGGCGGCAACCGGCGTGTTGTCGACGAGATGCTGCGGCTCGGAACCTTCGTCGTGGGCCGCGGTGCGTGCCATCATCCGGACGGAAGCATGCGGTTCCTGCGGAGCGGCTTGCGAGTGTTCGAGGCCGAGGTCGAGTTGCATCTTGCCGGCCGCTGTAGTCGCACGCTCAACGACGTCGTGCTCCCAATTCCGGTAGCGCGATGAAGACGACAGCTTCGACAACCACGCGCATCGTCATTGACTGGACGGCGTGCGACGGGCGTGGATTGTGCGCGGAACTGTTGCCGGAATTGGTGAGCCGTGACGAGTGGGGCTTCCCGCTGATCCCAGACCCGACCGTTCCGGCATCGCTGCGCGATCACGCCAACCTTGCGATCGCGGCCTGTCCCAGACTCGCGTTGCGACTCTCGAGTATCTAACGCACTAGCCGGTCACGCGCGCGGCAAGACGAGTCGCGGCAGCGATTGGCTGCGCTGCCGAGCCCAGGTAACCGTCATGCTGGCGCCACCGAGAGTGGAGTCACTGACCGTCCATCTCCCGTGGGTGGAGCGAACGATCGCGTCGGCGATGGCTAGGCCAAGGCCGGCACCCTGGCCACCGGTCTCATCGAGGCGATGAAACCGATCGAACAGGTGGTCTCTCTCCCCCACCGGAATCCCGGGCCCGTCGTCGGCGATGGTCAGTGTGACGTGGCTCGACGTGCACGCAACCGTCACGGCGATGTGGCCAGGCGACTTGGCGTAGTGGGTGGCGTTGTCGAGCAGAACCCCAATGAGCCGATCGACCCAGTCGGGTGCGGCCGCAACGTGGGCCAGATCAGGCCCGATCAGATTGACGGTCAGCTCGATGTCGCGAGATTGCACGACGGGCGCGAAGCGATCGGCACACTGCCGCGCCAGCGTGGTCAAGTCAACGATTTCGGCTCGCGGCGGCGGCGGCTCGGAGTCGAACCGCGCGAGCCACAGCATGTCTTCGACAATGCGGCGCAACCGATGCGTCTCGCCAGACACCCGCTCAAGTGCGTCGCGGTAGCCATTTGCCGTGCGTTGGGTTGTCAGCGCAAGGCCGACTTCAGCCTCGATGACGGTGAGCGGCGTGCGAAGTTCATGCGACGCATCGGCGGTGAATTCGAGTTGGCGCACACGCGCACGTTCGACCGGCTTCGACGCCGACCGGCCAATAATGAACGCGCAGACGAACACCGCGGCCAGCAGCAAGGGCGATACCCCGAGTGAATAGGTCAGAACTACGCTGCGCACGTGAGCCTGCTGCGCCAGGCTTTCGGCGGCAATCAGCTGCGATCCGTCGGGCCGAATCACGGAGCCAAATCGGAAGTTGGTGCCGTCGATCGATGCAGTCCGGGGAAACCCGTGTGAGCGTGTGAGCAGATCCACCGGAAGCTGCGGAGCGCCGGCGCTCGTCGCTACCACCGTGTGTGCCGAGCTGACCTGCCAGAAGTACACCGGCGGATCGTCGGCGTCATGCCGGATGCGGTCTCCCGATGACAAGTCGTTGAGAGAGCTGAGCCTGGCATTGCTCAGTTGTTCAGCCACGCGCACATTCGTTTCGTGAAGGAGATTGTTCGAAACGAGCACCACAATGCCGGCCACGATCGCGAAGTACGCGATTGCGACGGCGAGCGTCGCGGCCAGCGCAACACGCAGCGCGGGCCGAATCGGAATCGCCGACTTCACCGGTGCGCGCTCACGACGGCAGGAGTCGGTAGCCGACTCCCCGTACGGTCTCGACGCGGGCGCGAGAACCGGTGAGCTTGGCGCGCAGCCGGGCAAGATGCACGTCGATGGTGTTCGAGCCGATGCCGTCAGCCTCGACTGGCCACACGTTCATCGCAATCGACCGGCGCGTCACGACGTTCGGCGCGCGGCGCAGCAGCAGTTCGAGGATCGCGACCTCGGTCGTCGTGACCCCGAGCCGCCTACCGTCGATGCACGCCTCGCGGGTGGCCGGGTCAAAGGTGAGGTCGCCACAACGAAGCACCGGGTCGCGGACGCCGAGTGGTCGGCGCTGCAACGCACGCAGCCGAGCGAGCAACTCGCCGAACTCGAACGGCTTGACGAGGTAGTCATCTGCGCCGCGGTCGAGGCCAGCAATGCGGTCTGCCGATCGATCAAGTGCCGTCAACATGAGCACGGGCACTGTCACTTTTCGGGTTTTCATGGCTCCGAGCACGTCGAAGCCGCTCATGCGCGGCATCCGCCAGTCGAGCACGACGACTTCGTACTCGTACGTCGAGAGGTAGGCCATTGCGGCCTCGCCGTCGGCCACCGCATCGACGACGTAGCCATTCTCGGTCAGGCCGCGGGTAAGAACGCCGCGAAGCGCCTCGTCGTCCTCAGCAACCAACACTCGCACGGCTGAATCCTCCCGTGCCGAACCTTACGGATGCCTGAAGGTCGGCGGCGTTGCCATTTCCCGCATATTCCATCTTCATTGAACTGTAAGGCGCGCGGCCTACCGTGATGGTCATGCAGTCTCAATGGGGCGGCGCCGTCCGTTCGGCTGAGCCTGCCGCAGCTGCCGATGCAGCCGGTGTGGAGGCCAACGCGCGGCTCACCAGCTCGGTGGCCGTCTTGTTGCTCATCTTGCTCGCGGCGGAGGGCCTGACGCTGCCGGCGATTCATGCGTTGTTGCGGCCGCACGTCTTCATCGGCTTCGCCTTGATCCCGCCGGTGGCGCTCAAGCTCGGCAGCACGTTGTACCGGTTCACCCGCTACTACACGCGCGCGCCGGCGTATCGGAAGAAGGGGCCGCCGCCGACGTTGCTGCGCGTTCTTGGTCCGGTTGTCGTGCTCTCGACCGTGCTATTACTGGCTAGCGGTGTGGCGCTCTTGTTCTTCACGCGAACCTGGCAACAGCGAATGCTGACTTTGCACAAGGCGAGTTTCATCGTGTGGTTCGGCGCCATGGCCGTGCATGTTGTCGCGCACATCATCGAGACGATGCAGCTCGGCCCGCGCGATTGGCTGCCGCAGCGCGCCTCGGTGTCACAGCGCACCTCTGCATTGCCCATGGCCGCGGGCCGGCGCTGGATCGTCGCGGCCAGCGTGCTCGCCGGTGCGCTGCTGGGCGCCTGGGGCCTTGGGCATATCGGCGGATGGGCATTCCGTGCCTGAGACGCTACGGTCACCGATGCCGGCGCTCGCACGAGACCGCAGTAGCCGGTCGCCGATACGTCGTAGCCCGACACCGCCCGGCGTGCGACCTAATGCGGTGCTTCTCGGCGTCGCGTTCGGTGGCGCGGCGGTGCTGTTTATGTGGTGGCACAGCACACCGTATGTGCGCGGTGTGGGTGATTGGCTCACCAACAGCGGCCGCATCACGGGCTTGCTTGCCGGCTATGCGATCGGCGTCGTCCTGCTGTTCATGGCGCGCGTGCCGGCGCTCGAACGCGGTGTCGGTTCTGATCGCCTCGCTCGGTGGCATGCCGTCGGCGGCCGATACATCGTCAGTCTTGTCGTGTGCCACGTCGTGCTCATCGTGTGGGGTTACGCCATCACCGCGCACACCAATCCGGTGCACCAGACCGTGAGTCTCGTCACCAGCTATCCCGATATGGCGATGGCCACCGTGGCGGCGGGTCTTCTCGTCTTCGTCGGAATCGTGTCGGCGCGAGCGGCCCGACGCAAGTTGAGATACGAGACCTGGTACTACCTGCACCTGTATACCTACCTCGCGGTGGCGTTGTCGTTCAGTCATCAACTGGCGACCGGCGCGCAGTTCATTTCCAATTCGGTGGCCCGCACAGCGTGGAGCAGCTTTTACATCATCATCGGCGCGCTCCTGGTGTGGCACCGGATCTTGACTCCCGTTCGAAGCGCGTTACGGCACCGCATGAAGGTGGTCGCTCTCGAAACGGAAGCGCCTGGCATCGTCTCGGTCTACATCTCGGGCAGCCACCTCGACGAACTCGACGCCCAACCGGGGCAGTTCTTCCGCTGGCGATTTCTCACTCGCGAGCACTGGTGGGCGGCCAATCCGTACTCCCTGTCAGCGGCGCCGCGGCCACGCGTTCTTCGCATCACGGTGAAAGCGCTGGGTGATCACAGTGGCGAGCTGGCCGGCGTCCGGGTTGGTACGAAGGTTCTGGCCGAAGGCCCGTACGGCGGTTTCACCGCCGCTCGCCGGCGACGACGCAAGGTCTTGCTCATCGCCGCGGGTGTCGGTATTACCCCGATCCGGACGCTGTTCGAGACCCTCCCCGGCGCCCCGGGCGACATCACACTGCTGTACCGCGTGAGCTCGCCCGCGACCGCCCTCTTTCACGACGAGCTCGACGAGATCGCGCGCAGCCGAGGGCACCGCTTCCATCTCCTCAGCGGTCCGCGCGGAGGCAGCGACCCGCTGTCGGCCAGTCGGCTGGTAAAGGCGATACCCGACCTGCGTCACCACGACGTCTACTTGTGCGGGCCGCCCGCAATGACTGACGCAACGCTGCGCACGCTCGTGCGCTGCGGTGTGTCACGCCGGCGCATCCACCGAGAGTCCTTCGAGCTGTGATGTATAGGCCGTCGTGGTGAGGCGTCCCGTCCTTGCGACGTTGGGCACCGTCACGGCCATCGTCGTCTTGCTCGGGTTCAAATCGACGCCGACGCGGGCTGCCCGTCCACCCTTCATTTCACCCGTGAGCTCGAGCGAACCGCCGGTTGTCGACACCCCGGTCACCTCGCCGAACGTGGCGGCAAGCGCCCCGCCGAGCCCCGCGACATCGAACCCCGCAACATCGAGTGCGGCGATAGCGCCGACGTCAGCCGTCGCGGCGCCGTCGTCCGCGGTTGTTCCGACCAAACCTGCGGCCCCGGCGCCTGCGAAAACACCCAGCCGGACGCCGGCACCCGCACCCGCACCCGCACCGAAGCCAGCCAGCGCGACGTTCCTCGGGTCGAGTGTGTCAACGCCGTACGGTCCGGTTCAGATCAGGATCACGTATGCGGCCGGCCGGGTGACCGGGGTGGTGGCGGTGCAACTTCCGTCAGGTCGTTCGCGCGACGCCGAGATCAACAACTACGCCGTGCCGATACTCGAACGCGAGACGATCGCAGCGCAAAGCGCGAACATCAACTCCGTGTCGGGCGCCACGTACACGAGCGACGGCTACGTGCGGTCGCTCCAGTCAGCACTTGATGCCGCGCACCGCTGACGCCGTACCGACCAGCCGCCGTTGGTACCCCCGTTCACACCAACGAAGGGACGGGTCGGATCAGTCGCCCTGCTCTGGCGCCGGCATCGTCTGCACCGACTTCTGGATTCCGTCGTAGACGAACTGGGCAACGTCGGAGATCGCCTTCATCGCGAAGACCGACCCGACCAATCGCGTCCAACGCGGCGCGATGACGAGGCCCGCAGCCAGTGCGGTCGCGACCCACTGCGCCATGCAGAACGGGCAGGTCAGCAATTCGCCGAACGCATGCTGAACACCGGTGCCCCTGACCATCTCGGCGAGTTCGGCCTCGCCCGATGTGCCCTCGTAGGTCGTAAAGGGCGCGCGCAGCGGGCTCATGACCGGGTCTTTCGCGATCATGCGACTGAGCCGATGTGTCGCGATGCCGAGAAGCACCACGTCGCGGCCATCGATGCGTGCGGGCACGCGTGACCCTCGCAACCGCCCGATTCCGGCGGCAATCGCCGTCAGCCCCGCATAAGCGCCGACGGCGACCAGATAGCCACCGAGCGGCCGATCGTGCGCACCCTCGTACGCGTGCTGCGTCTCCCGCGGGAAGTTCCGCACGCGCCGGACTGTGGTCGCTGCCGTCATGAGCCCTACCTCCGGAGCCGGTCTACCCGCCGACTCGCCGATTGACGCGTGCTCGGCCTAGTGCAGATGCAGGTGCAAGGCGAGAGTGATGCTGACGGCGTTGGTCAAGCCGTGCACGATCATCGCCGGCACCAGCCGAGCGGTTCGGCGCACCAGCACCGCTTGCAGGTAGCCGAACACCGCAAGGGTGCCGGCCAAGATGACCGATGCGGCCGGGCCGCCCGCCTGTTCGAAATGCAGCAGCCCGAACAGCAGACCGGTGGCGATAGCGGCCAGGCGAAATCCCCATGCGCGGGTGAAGCTGCGCAACATGAAGCCCCTGAACGCGAGTTCTTCGACAATCGGTGCGAAGACCACGACGGCCACGATCAGCGGCGCGAGCACGGTCCACGGCTTGTCGGTCAGCGTTGGCACATTCGACACGCGTTCATGCCGTGCCGCCGGCACCAGACCCAGCAAGACGATTCCGGCGGCAAATCGAGCGATGAACTGAACGACCACCCAGCCGATCGCGATCGGAACATCGCGCCATCGCGGCGCGGTAAGCCCAAGACCCGCGCCCCAGCCACCGGCCGCGCGTACTGCGCGGCGCGCGTACATAACGACCGGTATTGCGAGAGCGGCTTCGCCGACGACGGTCGCCCACGAGGTCTCGAGGTCGGTCGGGCTGAGTCCGCCGACGATGCCGCCGAAGACCACGATCACCGCGACCGTGGCGACCAGCATCGCGATGGCGCGGCCGGGCGCCCACGCGGCCGGGTCGTCGTCCGGTCTGGCGGCGGTCTCGGCGATGGCGGCGTCGAGCGGGTAGACGGGTTCGGTCCGCGGCTCCGCCATGATCGAAACCCTGCCACAGAGCCCCGCCGCCGCGATTTTGATAGACGTTCGCGGGGCTCTTAACCCGCCGGCGTCTAACAAACTGCCGCGCCTGCAGTCGGTAACGTGGGTTCGTGCCCGATCTCCGGCCCGTGACCCTCACCCGGATCCACCACGTCGGCATCGCGGTGACCGATCTCGACGCCGCCCTCGAGCGGTACCAATCCGCGTTCCCGCTGGTGGTGGCGGCGATCGAAACCAACGACGAGCAGGGCGTGCGCGAGGCGATGCTCCAGCTCAATTCAGCGGACGCCGACGGGCTGGCGCCGTCGTACATCCAACTGCTGTCGCCGCTGCATGCCGACACGCCGGTGGGCCGGTTTCTGGCAACCCGCGGCGAGGGTGTGCATCACATCGGCTACGCAGTCGAGTCGGTGACGATCGCGATGGAAACCCTTGCGGCGCAAGGGTTTCGGGTGCTCGACGCCCGGCCGCGACACGGATCGCTGGGTGCGTCGATCGCCTTCGTGCATCCGAAAGACCTGCACGGAGTGCTGACAGAACTCGTCGAACCGGCCCGCGGCTGACATCATCGGGTCATGCATCAGACCCTTCTCGCCGGGTACGTGTACGCAGGCAAGCTGCCGCACCCGAAGCCAGCGGTCACCATCCCGATCATCATCATCTTCGCGGTGGTCTTGATCGTTGCCATCTCGCGCAAGCTGATTGGGCTGGCAGTCGTCGCGGCGATCATCGCCGTTCTCTTCCTGGCCTACCAGGCCGGCGCCTTCAACCATTGGGTCAAGGAAGGCAAGTCGGCGATCGGCCAGAAGTAGGCCCTGCGGCCGGCAAACGGCCGCCAGATGTTGTTCGATAGACCCATGACCGCTGACCAGCCCTTCGCGACCACGAACTACGACGCCGACGTGTCGCCTGCCCTGACCGCGTTCATGCGCACCGGGTGGCCGCCCGACCCGACGCCGAGTACCGAGCCGGCGGAAGTTGCGCCGTATGCGGCCAAGCGCAGGGCGGCGGTGTCAGCGGCGTTCGGCGGCCAGGCAATCGTCGTCAGTGCTGGGGCGGCACGCATGCGCAACGACGACGTGCCGTATCCGTACCGACCGAACAGCGACTACGTGTGGCTGACCGGCGATACCTCCCCCGATGGCGTGCTGGTGATGGCGCCTGACGGTGGTGCGGGTCACACGGCGACGTTGTACGTGCGGGTGAGTGCGTCGCGGCACGAGAGCGCGGAGTTCTATCGCGACCGTGCGTACGGCGAGCTCTGGACCGGCCGTCAGCGTGGCGTTTCCGAGGCGGCCGCCGCGCTTGGATTGGTGGTGCGTCCGCTCGCTGAACTCGAGGGTGCGCTCGCCGCCTTGCCTGCTGGATATTTGAACAGCGCGGACGACGCAGTGCTGGCGAGCACGTTGTCGGATCTGCGATTGGTGAAAGACGATTGGGAGATCGCCCAACTTGCCGACGCAGTGGCTGCAACTGTTCGTGGTTTCGAAGACGTGGTGCGCGAACTTGGCGCGGCGCGTGCCAGCAGTGAGCGGTGGATTGAGGGCACGTTCTGGCGTCGCGCCCGGGTCGAGGGCAACGACGTCGGTTACGCGAGCATCGCCGCGGCCGGCGACCATGCGTGCGTGTTGCACTGGACGCGCAACGACGGTCCGGTGCGTGACGGCGACCTGTTACTGATGGATGCAGGCGTCGAGAATCGTGCGTTGTACACGGCGGACGTGACGCGAACGATCCCTATTTCTGGCGTGTTCACCGAACCGCAGCGGCGGGTGTATCAGCTGGTGTACGAGGCGCAGGAGGCTGCTCTTGCGGTGGTACGACCCGGGGCGCGGTTTCGCGACTATTTCGCTGCTGCACAAGGGGTTCTGGCTCGTGGGTTGGTCGACTGGGGCATCTTGCCACCCAGTGCGGCCGACCTCGACGGGGCCGATGGCGACCTTCATCGTCGGTACACCCTGCACGGCACTGGTCACATGCTCGGTCTCGATGTGCACGACTGCTCCAAGGCCCGCAAAGAGAACTACCACGAAGGCACGTTGCGTGCGGGCTACGTGCTGACAGTTGAGCCGGGGCTGTACTTCCAGCCCGATGACCTGACGGTGCCGGAAGAGTTGCGCGGTATCGGCGTGCGCATCGAGGACGACGTCGTGGTCACGCATGACGGCTGCCGGATTCTCACCGAAGCACTCCCGCGCGATCCCGACGCAATAGAAGCGTGGATGGCTAGTCTCAGCGTTGCCTAACGAGTCCGACGGGGTAGGACGGCCTCGACCGATGGGAACCGCCGCCTTCACTTAGCTCATGGCGACCGACGTCTATCCGGAATCTGGCGAATGCCATCTCAGTGCGACGAGAGCTCCATCCCTCACTGCCTCGTCGGCGTGGTCCGCGAACGTCTGAACGGCGCCCTGCATTGGCAGCCCGTACAAATGCGCGGCTGGCCAGATGATCCAAAGCAGCGTGTTCGCAACCTGATCGTCGGCAGTCGCCAACCTCGACAGCACTAGCTCTAGACCGGCTGAGTCGCCGCGTCGGATTAGTGCATCTGCGGTTGCCTCGATTACAGCGAGATTCGGGTCGTCCAACAGTCTCCGTATGATCGCTTTTTCGGCAGGATCGTCCTCCGACGCAAGCTCCCGCCCTGCGGCGGCCCGCTCCTCCCAAGAGTCCGACTCAGCCCTTTCGTGTGCACCGGTGCCGTCAACCATCGGAGTCCCAACGCCAACTCATCACTGCTGTGAGAGTCATGGCCATCGGAAATGCCCGTCCCCCCGAGTCACTCAAGACGATGCCGTCCAGCGCGGCCGAGGCACACCGTAGCGGTAACACACCGTCGAAAACCAGTAGGCACAGGGTGAACACGGGCGGAAGTCCCACAATGATCAAGGCCACCGTTCTCGGCAACTAAAACACCGAGCAACCCGCGTTCCGCGGAAGTAGTCTACGGAGCCGCGGCGATCAAGATGTTCGACGTCATCGGAGCAACCACGCCAGCTGCGGTTGCGAACGGCGAGAGCCGCTCCTCGACATCAGAGAGGAAGACCTCTCGTTCCTGGGGCGTCGCCGCCTTGTACGCCCCGGCGAACGGCGGGACATTGGCGTATCCATCTGCCCACACGCGGGCCGGCGGCAGGGCAACCTGAAGCGTCTCCGTCTCCACCCGAATCGCGGCGAACCCCGCCTGCGCTGCCAACGCGGCCAGCTCATCGGCATCGAAGAGGCAGAACGGGACGCCGATCGCGGCAGCCTCGACCGCCCAGCCGCGGGCACCGAGCGCATTCGCAAATGCGGCGAACGGCGGCTGCTCGCTGATCTGGGTCCAACAACTGACCGCCAACCAGCCACCACTACGCAGGGCGCGGCGCATCTCTCGCAACACAGCGAGCCGGTCGGGCATGAACTGCAAGCCCTGCTGGCAAGTTACGCCGTCGACCTCTCCGTCGGATACGGGCTGGGCGAGCGCGTCACCGACGCGGAACGTGGCCCCGGCGATCTGTTTGGCCACCGCGCGGGCAACCATCGCCGGGGCAAGGTCGACGCCGAGCACGCTGCCACCGTTGTCGACAAGGCGGGCAGCCAAAGCGGCCGCAAGAACTCCGGTGCCGCACGCGACGTCAAGTACTCGCTGCCCTGCGGCGAGCGGCACCCGATCGACTAAATCCTCAGCCCACGGCGTGAACAAGCCGGGAACCATTGCCGTGTCGTAGAACTCAGCCATCGCTGTTGCGTCGCCGCCGAACAACGCCGGTGGCGTGCTCGAATGCTCTGGCGCAGATGCCTCGTCGCTCACAAGGTGGCCTTCCTGGTGGAGCACAAGCATACGAAGTGGTGGCGTCACCGAACCGTCAGATGAGATGTAAAGGCTAACCCGTCGGCGTCCGGCATGTGGTACTCGACGTCGGTGAGCATGCGCGTTGATCGCGGCAGCAACCCGAGCGCGCAAGCAACAGTCCCGATGATGCCACCGACGACCATCACGTGCGCTGCGCCGAAATGGCGCGCGAACAACCCAGCCAGCAGGTAGCCGGCAGGCAACAAGGCGAGCGAGCCCATCCAGTCCCACGCACTCACTCGCGACAGCAAATGTGGCGGAATTCGCTGCGCCAGCGCGGTTTCCCACCACACTGCGAAGAGACCGATACCGACACCAGCAAACCCGGTCACCAAGTAGAGCAGCCACAATGCCGGTCCGGCGCCGTACAACGCCAACGATGCCGACCACGGCACAGCAGCGATCATCGCCGCACGCATCGGATGTCGCGGCCGCCAGCGCGACCCGATCAACGCGCCGGTGACGGTGCCCGCTCCCCACGCGACATTCGTGAACCCGTACACGGCTTCGGTGCCGTAGGTGTGCTTTGCGATCGAGGCGCCGAGTACGAAGAACGGCCCGAGTGCGGTCATCAATGCGATGCTGAAACACAGCACCGTCGCCCAGACCCACGCGCGTTCGCGCACGGCTATCCAGCCCTCGCGCAGGTCGCCGAACATCGTGCCGTTCGCAGGCTCGTCGCCGCGTTGACGTGCGCGCACGCGCAACACGAGCGTGGCCGACACCACGAACGTCGCCGCATCAAGGCCGAACGCCGCCGCGCCTCCGACGCCCAACACCAAAGCGGTCGCCAATGCCGGGCTGGCGAACGCAGCGAGTTGGCTACTCACCCCACCGAGTGCCTGCGCGGCTTGGATGTGTTCCTCCGGAACAGTCTGCGGAACCAAGCCCGAATATGCCGGCCGAAAGAACGCCTCAGCTGTTCCGTAGAGCACGCCGATCACCATCATGTGCCAGATGCGCACTTCGCCGGTCGCAATCAGGATCGCCAGCACACCGTGCAAGGTGCCGCGGATGACATCACTGATCACCATCACGGTCTGGCGGCGAATGCGGTCGGCGACCACTCCCCCGAAGAGCACGAACAACGCGAGCGGCAGGGAGTACGACGCGAGCACCAGGCCAACATCGCCCGCGTTGCCGGTGAGCCTCGTGACGTAGAGACCGATCGCGATAATGACAAGTTCGTCGCCAATGACACTCGTCGTCTGGCCAAACCACAGCAGGCGAAAGTCACGGGCACGCAGGGCAGCAAGCACATAACGACGCTATCTGTCATGTCACCCGGTTTTCGGGTGCCAGCGCAGTTATCGGAGCGTACGTACCGATCGGCGCGAGCGTGAATTCCAGCACGGCGTGTGCCAGTGACGGCGCTGGTCGACGGCGAGACTCGGCCAAACCACGACATGCGGCGTCGCCGGCCGGATTTCCTGGTTGCAGCCCGGGCATCGGTAGGTCTTCGTCGACGCGACTCCGGTCAGTCGGCGCACGATCCACTCGTCTCCCCGCGCGTCGACCTGGGTGAGTTCGAACCCACCGGCCAGGCCGATGTCGCCGTCTTCATCAGCAGCAACGCTGGACGCCGACCGGCGGGCCGGTCGGGTTCGCCGCGGGCTCATACCTGCCAGGATATCGGCGTACGGCGCAGCGTGCGTTCGCGACGAGGCGGCCCACCGGCTAGCGTGACCGCGTGCGGTTGGTGATTGCCCGGTGCAGTGTCGACTACGTCGGCCGACTGACCGCCCATCTGCCCAGCGCGCTACGACTGATCTTGGTCAAGGCCGACGGATCGGTGTCGATCCATGCCGACGACCGCGCCTACAAACCGCTCAACTGGATGAGCCCACCCTGCGTGCTGCAAGAAGCGCCTGGCGTATGGACCGTCACCAACAAAACCGGCGAGCAACTCGTGCTCACTATCGAAGAATTGCTGCACGACACCAGCCACGAACTCGGCGTCGATCCGGGCTTGGTCAAAGACGGCGTCGAGGCGCACCTACAGATCTTGCTGGCCGCGCACCCGGATGCGCTGGGTGACGGCATGCGGCTGGTGCGCCGCGAATACCCGACGCCGATCGGCCCGGTCGACCTGCTGTGTCGCGACGCAGCCGGGGTCGCCGTCGCGGTCGAGATCAAACGCCGCGGCGAGATCGACGGCGTCGAACAGCTGACCCGCTACCTCGAGCTCTTGAACCGCGACCCGCTACTCGCGCCGGTGCGCGGAATCTTCGCCGCGCAGGAACTGAAACCGCAGGCGCGCGTGCTTGCTCTCGATCGCGGCATCGACTGCGTGACGCTCGACTACGACGCGCTCCGCGGTTCGGACGACCCGACCACCAGACTCTTTTAGCGGTCGCTTCGGAGTGTCACGGCGTCGAGGCGAGCACCGCGATCGGCTGCGAACCGGCCGCCAGACGTAGGCGGTCGAACACCTCGACCGCGCGCCGCGATTCGGACGACGACGGCCGACGAAGTCCATAGCTTTCCCGTTCGAGGCAGGCGATCGCCGCGGCGACTTCGGCCGGCGACGCGACCACGCCTCCGAGTCGACGGGCGAATTCGCCGAAACTCTCCGATGGTCCGCGCGCGCGTTCGACGCCCCGAAGCGCCCGGTCAAGTTGCAGGTACGCGGCCAGCACCGGACCGTCGCCGGCCAACCCCCGATCAACGTCGGCGAATCGACGCCGGTGACGCGCCACTCGACGTCCGGCTGCCGCGATCGCGAGCCCGATGCCGAGCAACACGATCACGATCACGAGCGCGCCCAACCGACCGTGGGGTACTGCCTGCCACCATCGCTTCAACGTGTTGCTCAACCGTTGTCGCAGCGACGGCAACGCGTTGTGGAGCACCGAGCCCGCTGTCGGGTCACTGTCGACCCAACCGACGCCGGGGTAGTACACCTGCACCCAGGCGTGGGCATCACTGCCACGGAAGACGCGCTTGCCTGGTGTCGTCGTGGTGTCACCGCCGACGTAGCCGGTCACGAACCTGGCCGGTATGCCGAGGCTTCGAAGCAGCACGACAGTTGCAGTGGCGAACTGCTCGCAAAACCCTTGGTGGGAAACAAAAAGGAAGTCGTCGACCGCATCGACACCTTGTGCAGGCAACGGCGAGTTGAGGTTGTAGGTCTCGTGTGTGCGTACGTAGTTCTCAATCGCGGTCACCGCATCGACGCGGTCGCGTCCACCGCCGGCAATTGTGGAGGCCAGATCGACGTCGCGCGCCGGCAAGTCGTGCGGCAACTCGGTCCACTGCGTGCCGGCCGGGTCGGGCCCGCTACTCGTTCGCAACACATCGTCGGGCGCGTTGGGCGACGGCTGCGATGACACCTGGTAGACGTCGCCCGCGACCGGACCATTCTTGATGTGTGCGGTGCCGTCGGCGTCGGAAAAAACGACACCGGCGCCGGCATAGCTTGCCGGCCGGCCGGGCGCGACCACCGCATCGAACGGCGCAGGCGTAAGCACGGTCACGGAGTACTGCTGCAATGCACCACCGGCCGAACGGATCGGGTCGGTCATGTCGGGTGGCGCGGCTTGGGCAATCGGCGACTGCTGCCAGGGCGTGAGCGGAAGAGCGGCCTCCCAGGCCCGGCCGTCAAAGTGGCTGAAAGTTTCGCCTTGCCAGTAGCGCGGTGTTTGTGCGTCGACCTCGAAGACGGCGGCCGTACTCAGCGCTCCGCGCAAGCTCAGATCGACCGCTCCCCCACCGGGGTTGCTCGACGCTCGCCCACCCGGCGACGTGTCCACTCTCGTCGACGTGACGTCGCCTGCACTCACCGCGGACGCAAACCGGCTGCGTGCCTTGAGGTGTCCGCTGTTTGGTAACACAAGGAAGATGAGCACACCGATCGCCGCGGCGAACGCAACTGGCGACACGCACGCGCGCACGATCGCCCCGAGTCCGCCCGTCGACACCGCACCTGCGCCGTCGATGAGCGACGCGCGATGCAACAACGCGGTCGTAACGGCGACCGCAGGCAGCGCAACCAGCATCGGCAGGAGCAGCGCGACGTCACCGACGAACGCGGCCCCGACCGACAACATGACCACGACGATCGCGCAGCCAAGCGCAGCCTCGCGTCGAGTCTGCATCGCAAGCAAATGCGCAATCTGGACGACGACCAGCAAGGTCACGAGCGCAGCCGCCTTCGAGTCTGCATCGAAAGCGTCGACGCGATACAAGACCATGACCGCACCCACGATGATGCCGATGAGCGCGAGAGCTTGGCGCGGCGCCATCGACAGGCTGAAATTGCTCTGCCGCGACCCTGGCGCGTCTTTGGTCAACGGCAGCCGCAAGGTCACGAGGCCGACAACGACGAGCGCCGTGAGACCCAATGCGTCGGCCCGCACGCTCAAGATCGGCATCACCGCGAACTGAGCGGCGACGGCAGCCACCAGCAGACTGATGCGGGCCGCGCGCGTATTGATCGCTACAGCTGTCACGCGCGCCGCGCTGCAACATCGACGAGCTCGACACCAGCCGCCGAAACGGCCGACTCCACGTAAGATCGCCAAACCGGCGCGACCCCAGGACCGATCGCCAGCAGCACGGCTCCCCCGCGACCGACACATTCGAGCAGCGAGTCGACGGTGATCGGCGGACCGGCAAGCACCGCGCCCACTTCGGCGAACAACCGATGTGCAGTTTCCGGCCGCAACTCTTCGACTCGATGGCCCGCAGCGCTATCGAGCGCAACGAACACCAGCACACCGTCGTCCATCGCATCTCTCGCGGTGGCGGCGGCGACCGCGACGGTCCGCTCAAAGTTCGGCTCGCCCGCGATACCGGCGACCAACAGGCCGATCGAACCGATCACCGGCTCGCCTCGCTCGAGCACCGTGAGCCGACCGGTTCGCGCCGTCGAGCGCCAATGCACGTGGTGCACCTCGTCGCCGGGTCGCCATTGCCGGATGCCCCGAACGTCGAGGCCGGGACCGATCCGACCCGTGTCGTTGTCGTGCGCGCCGGCAACCGCAAGCAACGGCAACGGTTCGGCATTGGCCGGCGCCACGAAAAAGTCTTTGTTGGCGATGTGCACGTCTCTCGCCGTTACAAAGCCGAACGGACCAATCTCCTCGTATCTCGTTCGCCATCGGTGATTGATTCCGCGAGCGGTGCTGATCATGGTCATGCGCGCGACTGCCGAGGTCCCGACGGCGATCGGGTCGAAATACGCAATCGTGGGCGCCAGCAGTTCGGGGGAGTCGATTGGCTCCGACGTGATCCTGAGCGGTGGTGTAGAACGGCGACCGGTATTGCGCACAACGATTTCGATCTCGTATGGGGTGCCGACAACAGGGAACCTGGGTCGTAGGTGGATCACCGACGTCGTCGTCCGCGGGCGACAGACCACAGCCGCCGAAACAACAACGAGACTGAGCAGAGCACAGCCGATGATTTGCATCCATACGCTGCGCGTTTGCACCGCCATCGCGAACATCAGCACCGCGCCGCCGACAGCGAACCGGCCATTGGCGGTGAGTCTGACCCGGCGGGCGCCAGTCAAAGCCGAGCTCGTTCAGCCACGAACCGGAACAGGCGCCGACGCGAGTACCTCGGCGACGACCGCGCCACCAGCACCCAGCGCATCGCCAGCCGCGGTCGCGCCCGAACCCGCGACGGCGCCCCGACGCAGCACCAACCGATGGCCGAGCACGTTGGCCGCGAGCGCTTTGATGTCGTCGGGTGCGACGAAATCGCGGTTGTGGATCAAGGCGCGCGCCTGCGCGCACCGCACGAGTGCCAAGGCCGCTCGCGAGCTGGCCCCGATGCGCACCTGCGGATGCCGACGGGTCGCACGCACCACGTTCAAGGCGAAATCAAGCACACCGTCGGCGACATGCGTGTGGCGCACTTCGCCTTGCACCCACCGCAGGTCGTCGGGCATGACTACTGCGCGCAGGTCGTCGACGGTCGCGCGCACGAGTTGCTCGCGCACCACCTGCCGCTCGGTCGCGAGATCGTTCTCGCCGAGAGTGAGCGCGATCGCGAATCGGTCGAGCTGGCCCTCCGGCAGCGGGTAGGTGCCGTGCTGCTCAGTCGGGTTCTGCGTGGCGACCACAAAGAACGGTTCAGGCAACGAATGGCGGACGCCGTCGACGGTGACCCCTCCTTCGTCGAGCGCCTCAAGCAGCGCCGACTGCGCTCGCGGCGTCGCTCGGTTCAACTCGTCGACGAGCAGCACATTCGCGAACACCGGCCCGGGCACGAAAATGAACCGGTGCCCATCGGGATCCCACATTGCCGACCCGGTGATGTCTCCTGGCAGCAAGTCTGCGGTGCCCTGGATTCGGCGGAACGCTCCCCCGATCGACTTGGCGAACGCACGAGCCAGCGTTGTCTTTCCGATGCCCGGCACATCCTGGACCAAGACGTGCCCGCCCGAAAGAAGGCCGACGGCGACCAACTCGACCGCCTGACGGCGTCCGTGGATGACGTGTTCGACGTTGCCGATCAGCCGGGCCGCCACCGACGACGCGAGGGCGCGCGAGCTGGCGGGCTCGTCGGCCGGGGCGGCCGCCAGCACGGGGCCGGTGGTCATGCAGTCCTCCGGTCGATCGGGGTGGTCATTAAGTCATCGGCCGGTCAACGGCGTCCATGAAGGACTGCGCGGGTGCGATCGACGATTAGTGGGCGAAGTACAGGAACTGGATCTGGTTGGCCGTCAGCGTGCTCAGCCAGACGGTGGCCTCATCGAGCGACCCGTTGAACGGGTAGTTGGTATTGGTCGCGGGCGCGTTGGCACCGTTCCAGTCGACGTTCCAGCCGTCGAGGTTGCCGCAACCGACCCGCCAGTAGCTGGCCTTCGTTTCGGTTTCCGACACCTTATTGGCATTGGTCCCAACCAAGGCACCATCGATATATAGCGACATGCCGGTCGTGGTGCTCATCGTCGCGGCCGCCATGTGCCAGTTGCCGTCGTTCAAGCCGGCCGCCGAGTGCGCCACGATCTCGGTCGCGTTGTAGACGCCGAACCAGACCTCGCCGGTTGCGTCCATGTACAGCATCCGGTCGTATTGGCCGCCTGCTGTGTTGTCGGAGACGCCGGTGCGGCTGTTCTCCAGCCCGATCAGCTTGCCACCGGTGGTCGACGTGGTCTTGAACCAGATGATCTCGGAGTACGAGGTCGGGCCCGGGGTGGGCATACCGGTACCGCCAGCGGTGTAGATGCATGACGGGTTCGTGCCTGGCGCGCCGGCGTTACCGGCCGTCACGCCGTAGTTCAAGTTGGTGGTGTCGTCGATGATCGGACCGACCGTGTGCTTGGTCCACGTCGACGTGTAAGTGCCGTCGTGGTTGTTCACGCTCGAGTCGTTCGCGACGGTTCCGCTGCCCTCGTCGAGCTTCCAGTACAAGTACGGCGAGAGGTTCTCGGTCTCCGTCGTGTAGCTGAACGTGCCGACGCTCCAGGTGTTGGTGGTGTCTTTGGTGGTGGCCGAGAATGCGGCCTGCGACGTCGGCAGCAGCAGCGCGAGCGAGCTGGCGAGAACGATCGCGGTGCGGCGCCCGAAGGCACGGGCGGATGCACCGATGCCAGGCGTTGGCTTGGGTGGGTGGGGTGGGCTGCGACCACGGCGGCGGCGCGTGAGCCGCTTACGTGCGCCGTTGGCTGAGGCCGGATTCGTCGGCGCCGTCGGCGCCGTCGGCGCCGTCCCGGTCGGTGGGGTCGGACTCAGTGGGTTCGGGGTCGACGTCGCGCATGATCAGCAGGACGCCGATCCACAGCGACGTGAGGAAGAGGCCGAGGTTTAGCCACTTGCCCTGCTGTACCCAGATCAGCGGCAGACCGACCCAGCGCACCAGCAGCCGGCCGAGTCCGATGACCTGTGAAGGCTGCAAGTGCACGCTGTCGACGGTGGGGTTGGCGTCACCCTTGGTGGTCAGCGTGCCGTCGGGGTTGATCGTCACGACGCGGTGCGACTTGACCGTGCCGGCCCGCGACGCCTCCGGGTCGTGGAACACCGTGACGTGGCCGAGCAGCTTCTTCGGGTCGTGCTCTGGCGCCGCCAAGATGACGTCGCCGACCTTGATGCGCGGCGCCATCGAACCGGACTCGACTACGTACGGGCGCCAGCCGAACAGCAGCGGCAGCAACGTGACCACCAGGCAACCGCCGATGAACCACAACCAAGTGCGGCCGATGAATCCGCCGGCCAACCTGGCGTTGCTCGCCGCACGCGGAGCCGGAGCCGGTACTACCGGCACCTCCACCGCGAACTCGGTCGACATCGCTTGCCCTTCTTGACTAGGTAGCTAAACGACCGATGGCTCCCGGTCCCGGGTTGAACCGGGCCCGGGAGCCATGTGGTCAAACGACGGCGTCGGGGGCGACGCCCACTTCTCTTACTGCTCTTCCCAGGTGAACGCGGTGCCGGTGCTCGCGGTCTGGTAGGTGTTGTCGGCGGTCGGGTCGAACAGCCAGGTGACGCGGTAGACGGCGAACTGGCCGGCCGGCACGGTGACGGCAGTTGCGCCGCCCGACCACGCGGTCGGCAGCGCCGACAGCGCAACACCCGACGCCACGGAGGTCGACGCGACGAACCCGGTGCAGCCGGTCAACTTGGCGGCAACGACTTCGGCATCGATCGTGAGGAGGATCTTGCCGCTCAGCAGGCTGCCCGGATTGCCGACGTTCGTGTCGGCAAGCGCGCCGCTGCGGTAGAAGTTGAGTGTGCCAGCGGCGGTGCCGTTGTTTTGCACGTTGATGCAGACGGTCTGGGTCGCGCCCGGCTTGATGTTAGCGGCGCCCCAGTTGACGGCCTTCGAAACCGCGAAGGTGCCGCCGCCATTGCCGTCGTTCTGCAGGGTCAGCGAGCCCGAGGCCCAGGTGCTGGATGTGTCCTGGGTGGTTGCGGAGAAGGCGGCGTAGCTGCCCTGCCACACGAGCAGGCCCGCGGCCAACAGGCCGAAGGCCGGGGCGGTGGCCCGGATGAAGCGACGCCGACGCTCTGGCTTGTTCGACATGTCTTGTTACTCCCTGGTTTGTGGATGTGCCTCAGGTCTTGGTGTTCGGTGACCAGGGGGGTTTTCTTGAAGAATTCACGCGCTAACTGACCGGTCGGAGGATGGATCGAGTCATCCGTACAGCCGAGCCGCGCGGGTGGCCCTCGGGCGCTGCCTCCGGCGGGTGCGATTCGCTAGGCCAACTGGGTGAGGCAAGTCCGACTTTGGCCTCATTTCGCGCTCAGACCCGCCTTTATCGAGACGAGCTAGGGCGCTTCTGGCGCCGAGCAGGTCGAGCGGGGCCCTGGCGCAGCCGATCGAGCACGTCGACCGCGGCCACCACCTCGTCGCGAGGCGGCCGGTCGACGCCGTAGCACTCGCGCTCGAGGCACCTGACCGCACCGGCGATTTCGTCGGGCGACGCAGCGAGCCGACCGCCACGATCGATCGCCGCCCCCGCGAGCATCAACCGCTGCTCGGCTTCGGCCACGGTCTCCCCAGGCGGGCGGGCTTGATCGCGGCTGGCCAACGCGGCGTCGAGCCGCAGGTAGGCCGTGAGTACCGGTCCATCGGTTGGCCGACCGGTTCCTGCGGCCAGCCGACGCCGACGCCGACGCAAAGCTCGGCCACCGACGCGGGTAACCAGCCCCCCGAGCAGGCCGAGGGCAGCGAGCCCTTCGAGCCAGCGGACCCGGCCCCCAGGCAGCTCGGTGGCGTGCGCAGGCTTCGGAGCCGCAGCGGCGCGAGCAGGCGGGACGGCGGGAGCTGACGGCGTTGCCGACGCTGACGGCGGCAGCTGCGCCGGGCTCGGCGTCGACGCGGTGGCGGCCGCCGGAGTCGGATCAGCCGCGGAGGCGGTAGCCGCGGGCGCGGTCACGGCGGCCGGCACCGGAGCTGCCGCGGGTACCGGAGGTGCGCCGGTCGCGACCGAGCCTGCGGTCGGGTCGCTCGACACCCATCCGATGCCGGGGTACCAGACCTGGATCCAGGCATGCGCGTCGCTGCCGCGCATGACGCGTTGACCCGGAAGCGACGTCACGTCGCCCTGTACGAAACCAGTGACCAACCGAGCCGGGATGCCAAGACTGCGCAACATCACCACGGCCGCGCTGGCGAACTGCTCACAAAATCCACGACCACTCACGAACAAGAAGTCGTCGACCGCATCGACGCCAGCCGCCGGGCGGGGCGCATCGAGGTCGTAGATCTCGTGCGTCTGGAGATAGCTGTCGATAGCTGCGACCGCGTCATAACGACTCGGTGCTGCGCCGGCGATGCTGGCCGCCAGTGCATGCACTCGCGCGGGTAGTTCGGCGGGGACCTGAAGCCACCGCGGCGACACGACATCAGCAGCGGCATCGGCAGTACTCGCACGAAGCTGTGACGCGCTCACGCCGTCGGCGCTCGCCGACGTCACCTGATATCGGTCGCCGTTGGCCGGTCCGCCCGACAGTCTGGTGGTGCCGAAAGTGTCGGTGCGCACCTGGCCAGGACCGCTGTACTCGGTGACCGTCCCGGGCGCGAGCACGATGTCGAGTGGCGCGATCGAGACAACGTCGACGACGTCGGTGCGGCGCGGGCCGCTCGCACTAGCACTGTCGCCAGTGTTCGACGAAGCCGCGGCGGCGGACGCCGCCGAGCTGGTCGACGTCCAGCTGGTGCCGTCGAAGTGGTCGAAGACCGCGCCCTGCCAGTACGCCGGTGTCGTGGCTGCGACGACGAACACTGGCGCGGTCGACAATGCACCGCGCACACGCAGGTCGAGAGTCGCGGCGCCGGCATCAACACCTGCTCGGGTGCCGACGCCGGCAGGTGCACCGGTGTCGGCGGGATGTATCGACGGTATATGCACGCGCGTCGCGATGCCGAGGTCGAGTGAGTTGGGTACCACCAGAAAGGCAACAACGCCGAGCATGGTGGCCCCGGCAACCGGACCCACGAACGCACGCAACAACGGCGCGCGACCAGGCAACGTGATCGAGTCAACCGTCTCGAGAGCACTTGCGCGTTGCAGCAAAGCTGCAGCGATGAGCAGCAGCACGAGCGACGCGACGATCGGCACGCGCACCGCGCTCGTCGTCGTGAACGCGCCGGCCTGCACAAGCAAGGCCACCACGATCGCGCAGCCAAGCTTGAGATCACGTCGCGTTTCGACGGCGCCCGCATAGGCAATCTGCACCGCCAACAGCAAGGCGCCAAGGGGTGTGGCCATAGCGTGCGCATCGGCGACGTGCAACGCTCCGACGACACCCATGCAGATCTCGACGAACACAACTCCGGCCACCACGCGGCCGGCCATGACTTGTCGATCGGTGACATGCCGCCGCGACCCAGCCGGCGACGCGACGAACGGCGCAAGTGGCCGTCGGGCCGCATCGGCACCCACTGCGATAAGGAGCACTGCGCCGACGAGGTAGACACGAGAAGGCCCGGCGAGCCACATGGCACCTTGAGCCGTAAGACCGGCTGCCAGCAAAGAGAATCTGGCGACCAGGTCGAACCGTCGCATGACGAGATCACGTTCGGTCAGAACGCGCTGCTTCGTGCGCGCGATCCTGGTCACGTGCGTCGTGCGGAAGGTGCGGTTGCCGGCTTAGTCGTCGCGTCAATCACCTGCACGCCAGCGATCGCGGCACGTGCGCCGACTCGTGCGCGCCAGTCGGTGAAGCTCATGGGCGCGAGCGCTACCAGAAGCGTGCCGCCGCGACCGCATGCGCGAAGCACCTGATCGAGACTCGTATCGTTCAGTGGCTCCGCGTTCTCGACGCGGGCAAAGAACTCAAGCAACGCGCCTTCGGTGCGAAGGTTCGAGCACCTGATGCGGCCGTGTGAGGTGACGACGTCGACAATGCGGCCCTGATGCAGTGCGGCCACTGCGGTTGCCGTCGCGACGGCGACCGCCGATTCGAACGCAGGCACGCCAGACGTGCCGACGAGTACCGCGACCAGCGACCCGGCCGACAACTCCTCGCGGTCGAGCACTGTCAGCTGGCCGGTTCGCGCCGTCGACCGCCACTCCACGTTGCGCACTTGGTCACCCGGTCGCCACGCACGCACCGCGCCTGCATCGAGGCCACCAGTGGTACCGACGGTGCCCGACCGAATGCCGATCGACTGCGGCAATGCAATGGCTGGCGCTAATGCGGGGAGCACCAACACCCGCTTCGAAATACCGATCGTCGTTCGCCGGGTGAAAAACCCGAATGGTGCGACTGCGTCGATCTCGAGGTGGCTCGCCTCGATGACGCCGCGGGCACGCGGCACTCGACTGGCTCGCACGACGACGCTCTCGTGGCCCGCCAACGTTCCGATCATGGTGGCGTAGTGCGGCATCTTGCCAGCCGCGGTCACGACGCGGTGGCGCACCACCAATGGGCGGCTTGGCCCTGAACCGAGATGCGTGACCCGCAGTTTGGTCTCGAACGCGCGACCGACAACGACGCGGTCAGGCAGCTCGATCTCGACGTCGACGGGCACCTGGCGACCCATACCTACCAGCGAGGCACCGACCAGCCCGACCAGCGCGCACGCCATCAACTGCGGCCAGACCGCATGGCTGACGAGGGCGAAGGCAAACAGCCCGAGGGCGCCGAGAACCGGCGGCCATAGGCTCGCAACGACACAGATCTTGCCTCGAACAGGTGGCGTCATAGTGCGCGCTCACCCGCGCAGGGGCACAGCTACTGACGCAACGATGTCGGCGACGACGGCGCTGCCAACACCAACACCGCTTCCCGGCTGCCCGTGCTCGCCGTGCTGACCAGCAACGCCATCGGCCAATACCAGCCGGTGCCCGAGCACGCTCGGAGCGAGGAGTTTCACGTCGTCCGGCACCACGTAGTCGCGACCTGACAGCAATGCATGCGCCTGCGCACAGCGCATCAACGAAATGCCGGCGCGCGAACTCGCGCCGACCCGCAGCTGCGCATGCTCTCGTGTCGCGCTGAGAAGTTCCAAGGAAAAGTCGAGTACTGCGTCGGCGACGTGGGTGCGTCGCACTTCGTCCTGCACCCAGCGCAATTCTTCTGGGCCCAACACCGGTTGAAGCTCATCGACAGTTGCGCGCATCAGCTGCTCACGCATCACGCGTCGCTCAGTGGCGATGTCATTCGGACCAAGGCTCAAGGCAACCGCGAACCGATCGAGTTGCCCTTCGGGCAAAGGGAAAGTGCCGTATTGGTCGGTCGGGTTCTGCGTCGCCATGACGAAGAATGGCTCGGGTAGCACGTGGCGAATACCGTCGACGGTTACCGTTGATTCGTCCATTGCTTCGAGCATCGCCGACTGCGCCCGCGGCGTTGCGCGGTTCAGCTCATCTACGAGTAGAACGTTCGTGAACACCGGGCCTGGCACGAAGATGAACTCATGTCGCGACGGATCCCACATTGACGATCCGGTGATGTCACCTGGCAGCAGGTCGGCGGTTCCCTGGATGCGGCGGAAGTCGCCACCAATCGAACGTGCGACCGCGCGGGCCAACGTCGTCTTGCCACTACCCGGGACATCTTGCACGAGCACATGACCGCCGGAGAGCAACCCGGCCACGACGAGCTCGACACTGGCGCGCCGACCGTGAACGACCTTTTCGACGTTCGCCACCAGGTGCGTGGCCAGCTCGACCGCGCGCATGCGGGGAGCCGCTAGGTCGTCGCGAGCCGCCGTCGTCGACATCAGGTCAGCAAGGAGTTGGCCGGTCACAGGGGCCTCCGGTCGTGAGCAGTCACGACCCCCCATCGGCCACGCGGCCTCAGGTATGAGGGTGAAAGTGATCCCGCGCGCGGGATTGCTGAGCGCGCTCAGCCGGTGCGGGCTGCCTCCGCCGCCACGGCGGCAGCCACGGGCGCCATCGCCGCGTCGATCGTCAGTTCTGAGCCGATCGCGGCGCCGGCGTCGTCGCTGCTGCGGCCGTCGGCGATCCGAAGCTCGTCGTCGATCCGCACGTTGTCGTCACGCCCGGTTTCGGTGATCGTGAGCACCCGGCTCAGCCGGGTGATGGTCAGCATGCGCATGACCCGCGGCGGCACCTGGGCCAGCACCAATCGGCGTCCGACTCGCTGTGCTTGGCGGTGCATGCCCACGAGCAGGCCGAGCCCAACCGGGTCGACGGGTCCTACCTGGAGCAAGTCGATCACCAGATCGTCGCGCCCGGGAGCGGCCAGCAGGGCAGTCAGATCGGCGCGTGTAGTCGCTGCGGTGGTGACGTCGAGGGGTCCGCGCACCCGAAATGTAGGCATCACGACCCCCTCCCCTGGCTTCCGATCGCTGCCTGCGGCAACGTTGCTACCCCTAAGACGCTCAAGGCACGGTCGAGGGTTGCCCCAGTAGCGTCACAAATCGGCATCAATCTGGCTCGCGACACGCCGCGTCTCAACCGAACCGTGACCTACCAGCCCCGGCTAGCTCGGGTAGTCGTAAAACCCACGGCCGGTCTTGCGGCCAAGATCACCGTCGGCCACCTTCTGCCGCAGCAGCGCCGGCGGCGCGAATCGGCCGTCGCCGGTGTCGTCGTAGATCACCTGCGCGGCGTGCTCGATCACGTCGAGCCCGGTGAGGTCGAGCGTCGCGAACGGACCCATGGCATGCCCGAAGCCCAGGGTGCAAGCAAGATCAATATCGGACGGCGAGGCGACGCCGGCCTCGACCAAGCCGATCGCCTCGTTCACGAATGCGATCAAGAGCCGCGAGGTGACGAACCCCGCGACGTCGCGTTCGACCACGATGCATGTCTTGCCGACGTCCTCAGCGAACGAGCGCGCGGCGGCAAGGGTCGCGTCGGTCGTCTGTTCGCCGCGCACCAATTCGCACAGCCGCATCATGGGCACCGGCGAGAAGAAATGGGTGCCGACGACGCGTTCGGGGTGCTTGGTGGCGGTCGCGATCGTCGTGATCGGAATCGCCGTCGTGTTGGTGGCGAGCACGGTAGTCGGGTCGGTGATGGCATCGAGCTCGGCGAAGAGGCGTTGCTTGACGTCGACGTCTTCGTACACGGCCTCGATGACCAGCGTTGCCGACGCCGCATTGCTGAGATCGGTAGTTGTCATGATCCGCGCGCGGGCGGCCTCGGCGTCCGCTGCGGTGATGGCGTTCTTGGCGACGAACCGCTCCTGTGAAACGGCGATCGCCGTCATCGCGCGGTCTAGCTGCGCCGTCGCGGTGTCGCACAACAGCACGTCGTAGCCCGCCTGCGCGGCGACCTGCGCGATGCCGGCACCCATCAACCCGGCGCCGACCACCGCGATCTGACCCGACGACATGCAACTACACCCAGGGCTGCGAGACGGCGAACGATGCGCTGTCGGGGTCTGGTTCGCGCACGACGTCGGCCCCGAGCGCCTGGAGTTGCTCGACAAACCCGGCGTAGCCCCGATCGACGTGATGCAGCTCGCTCACCGTGGTGACCCCATCGGCGACTAAACCGGCCAGCACCAGGGCCGCCCCTGCTCTGATGTCGGTCGCGGCAACCGGCGCTCCGGACAACCGTTCGCGACCGCGAATCACCGCGTGATGGCCGTCGGTGCGGATGTCGGCACCGAGACGCACCAGTTCTTGGATGAACCGGAAACGGCCCTCGAACACGTTCTCGGTCACCATCGCGGCTCCGTCGGCGACCGCGTTCATCCCGATAATCATCGGCAAGAAGTCGGTCGGGAAACCGGGATACGGCAACGTGACAACGTCGACGGCAGACGGCCGACCGTTCATCTCGATGTGAAAGCCGTCGTCGAGTTCGCTGACGGCGGCGCCACAGCCGACGAGCCGGTCGAGCACGATCTCAAGGTGTTCGGGTCGGGCACCACGAACGGCAATCTCGCCCTGCGTCATCACAGCAGCGATGGCAAATGTGCCGGCCACGATGCGGTCGGGCACGGTGGCGTGCTGCGTCGGCGAGAGGCTGGTGACGCCCTGGATCTCGATCGTCGAGCTGCCGGCGCCGTCAACCTTCGCGCCCATGCCCTGCAACATGCGCGCGAGGTCGACAATCTCCGGCTCGCGCGCCGCGTTGTCGATGACCGTGGTTCCGCGGGCGAGTACGCCGGCCATCATCAGGTTCTCGGTCGCACCGACGCTTGGGAAGTCGAGCCAGACGGTCGTACCTACGAGCCCGTTCGGTGCCCGCGCGATGAGAAACCCGTGCTCGCTGTCGAGCTCGGCACCGAGCTTCTGCAAGCCGGCGACGTGCAGGTCGAGCCCGCGCGACCCGATGTTGTCGCCCCCCGGCAACGCAACCCGTGCCTCACCGGACCGCGCCAGCAACGGCCCGAGCACGGCGATCGACGCCCGCAATCGCCGCACCAGGTCGTAGTCGGCCTCGTGCCGGATTTTGTCGGGCACGTCGATCACGAGGTGGCCAGGAGTGCTGTCGACTACGCAACCGAGGCGACGCAGCAGCTCAGACATCACGTCGACGTCGAGAATGCCTGGCACGGCGCTGATTGAGGTGCGACCCGGCGCCAGCAGCGCGGCCGCCATGAGCTTGAGCACGCTGTTCTTTGCGCCGGTGACAGCGACGTCACCGGCCAGCCGCGCGCTGCCAGCAACCCGTATTCGCTCCATCGCGGCATGCTAGCCCGGGATGGCGCCGAGCACACCTCTCTGGCTCCGCCTTAGGCTGAGCCCATGAGCGTTCACCTGACTCGCATTTACACCAAAACCGGGGACGCCGGCAGCACGGCTCTCGTCGACGGCTCGCGTGTGTCGAAGGCTGATGCCCGCCTGGCGGCATTCGGCGACTGCGACGAAGCGAACTCGGCACTGGGTGTCGCACTCGCGCTCGGCGGACTCAGCGCCGACGTTCGGGAGGTGCTGCTGCGCGTGCAGAACGACCTGTTCGATGTCGGCGCCGACCTGGCGACGCCGGTTGCCGAGAACCCGCGGTACGAGCCGCTGCGCATTCTGGAGTCTGACGTCGAGCGCATCGAGCAGGCGATCGATCACTACAACGCGCAGCTGCCGAATCTGGCCAGCTTCGTGTTGCCGGGCGGCAGTGCCGGTGCGGCCTTGCTGCACGTCGTCCGCACGATTGTGCGACGGGCCGAACGCCATACCTGGCAGGCAATCGCGGAATTCGGTTCGTCGGTCGAAGTGCTGCCGGCGCGTTATCTGAACCGGCTCTCCGATCTGTTGTTCGTGCTCGCCCGCTATGCCAACGCCACCACTCCAGGCATCGACGGCGACGTGTTGTGGAAGCCCGCGGGCAGCCGCTGACCGTGGCGACCGACGAAGGCGAGGCGCAGCGACCAGCGGAAGCAGATGCCCGCTTTCTGCTGGCGAACGAGCGCACCCTCCTTGCCTGGGTCCGGACGTCGCTCACCATCATCGCCGGCGGCGTTGGCGTGCAGCAGTTCGGCCATGTCGGTGGTCGACGCCCGATCGCCGTCGCGTTGATTGCGTTCGGCGCATTCGCCGCAGCCGCAGGGACGATCCGCTATCACCGGGCCGATCGCGCGATTCGCGCCGGTCGACTTCCGCACGCCGGATATGCGCCCACCATCGTTTCGGTGTCGGTCGTCGCGATTGCCGTCGTGCTTCTGATCGCGGTCTTGAGCTGACGGCCTTTCTGACCTGAGGGCGGTGGTGGCGTGATCGGCCGGCTGCATCACGTGGTGATCGATTGTGCCGACCCGGCAGCGTTGGCCCAGTTCTATGCCGAGTTGCTCGGCCTTCGCGTCACTTACACGAGCGCCGACTGGGTCGTGGTCGCCGAGAACGACACGACCTCGGGCATCGCGTTTCAACTCGCACCAGACCATCAGCCACCGCAGTGGCCCGACCCGACCCGGCCACAGCAGTTTCACCTTGATGTCATGGTCGAAGACATCGGTGCGGCAACGGCCGAAGTGCTTGCGCTCGGTGCGCGCCCATTGGACGGCGAAAGCGTGTTTGCCGACCCAGCCGGGCACCCGTTTTGCCTGGTGCGCAGGCCAAAGTGGGCGCCGCCGATTACTTCAGACGCGAGTGTCGGGATGCGAGTGTGCGCCCGGCGCCGACGATTCGATCCAAGCCAACAGACCGGTCGTGGCCGCCTCGCTCATCGCCAACTCGACGTCCATGTGGGTCGCCCTGCCGGGTGATGACGGCGCAGTCGATGATCGCAGCGCCGTGCGGCACGACGAACGTCTCGGCGCCGTGCGCGGATATCGGCGCGCCGCCGATCTCGATGCTGCGGCGCACGAACCGTGCTGCGGTTGGTAGCTGAGACTGAGCGATCGAAACCACTCGAAGTCCTCACCCGTGTACCGGGCCACGCCGGTATGCCAGCTGGTGTGTCGAGGCCGCCAACGCCGAGTCGCAGCGCGCAATGCACCGTCGCACCGCGACGTCGCAGAATCAGTTGGCGCAGCAACAACGTGACGAACGACCGCGGTAATCACGCCGACGAGCACCACGACGCCATCGAGAGTAGTCGATCACGACGCGCATGCTGTGCCCCGAAGACCCGACGGTTAGACGGGCTGGCCGGCGGCGGCGAAGCGGGCACGGGCCCGAGCGGCCGCTGCGTTGCGTTCCTCGTCGTCGTCCTCGGTGGTTGCGCTGTTCGCGCGGTCGAGTGCTGCCCGCGCACGCCCGACGTCGATGTCGGTCGACAACTCCGCGATCTCCGCGAGGATCGTCACCTCGTCGTTGCTCACCGAGAGAAAGCCGCCGTGCGCGGCGACCTCGATGCCGTCGCCGGCATCGCCGCCGGTGATGCGAACGGTGTAACCCTCGGCGAGAACGCCGAGCAGCGAGATGTGGCCCGGCAAGATGCCGAGTTCGCCGTCGAGCGTGCGCGCGATGACGAAGTTGGCCTACCCCGACCAGATCGTGCGCTCGGCTGAAACGAGTTCAACGGTCAATGGCACGTGGAACTCCTTTCCTGTGAGTGCAGGTCGACCGGCATCGTGTCACTTGCCGGTCAGCCGCTGCGCGTTGGCCTCGACGTCGGAGATGCCACCGGCCATGAAGAACGCCTGCTCGGGCAGGTGGTCGTAGTCGCCGTCGCACAGCTTGCGGAACGAGTCGATCGTCTCGGCCAGCGGGCACGAACGAACCCTTCTGGCCGGTGAACGCCTCGGCGACGAACATGTTCTGCGACAAGAAGCGCTCGATGCGACGGGCGCGACCCACCAGAACCTTGTCTTCTTCGCCGAGTTCGTCGATACCGAGGATCGCGATGATGTCTTGCAGGTCCTTGTAGCGCTGCAGAATCTGCTTGACCCGGTTGGCGACGCCGAAGTGCTCCTCGCCGATGTACTGCGGGTCGAGGATGCGCGACGTCGAGTCGAGCGGGTCGACGGCGGGGTAGATGCCCTTCTCCGAAATCGGCCGCGACAGCACGGTTGTCGCGTCGAGGTGCGCGAACGTCGTGTGCGGCGCCGGGTCGGTGATGTCGTCGGCCGGCACGTAGATCGCCTGCAGCGAGGTGATCGAGTGACCGCGGGTCGACGTGATGCGCTCTTGCAGCACGCCCATCTCGTCGGCCAGCGTCGGCTGGTAACCGACCGCCGACGGCATGCGGCCGAGCAACGTCGACACCTCAGAACCGGCCTGGGTAAACCGGAAGATGTTGTCGATGAACAGCAGCACGTCCTGGTTTTGCACGTCGCGGAAGTACTCGGCCATCGTGAGCGCCGCGAGCGCGACCCGCAACCGGGTGCCCGGCGGCTCGTCCATCTGACCGAAGACCAACGCGGTGTCGTTGATGACGCCCGACTCGGTCATTTCAAGGAAGAGGTCGTTGCCTTCACGGGTGCGCTCGCCGACGCCGGCGAACACCGACACACCGCCGAAGTTCTTGGCGACGCGGGTGATCATTTCCTGGATCAGCACGGTCTTGCCGACACCGGCACCGCCGAACAGGCCGATCTTGCCGCCGCGCACGTACGGCGTCAGCAGGTCGATGACCTTGATGCCGGTCTCGAACATCTCGGTCTTGCTCTCGAGCTGGTCGAAGGGCGGCGACGGGCGGTGAATCGGCCAGCGCTCGGTGATCGTCAACGAGCTCTCATCGACGTCCATGCACTTTGCCGAGGGCGTTGAAGACGTGGCCCTTCGTGACGTCGCCGACCGGCACGGTGATCGGGCCGCCGGTGTCGCGAACCGGCGCACCACGCACGAAACCGTCGGTGGGCTGCATCGAGATCGCGCGCACCAGGTTGTCGCCGATGTGCTGCGAGACCTCGAGGGTCAGCGTGTGCTTGTTCAGCCCCTCGACGTCTCTCGTCCTTGCCGGAAAGGTCGATGTCGACCTCGAGCGCGTTGTAGATCTCGGGCAGGTCGTCGACGCCGAACTCGACGTCGACCACTGGGCCGATGACGCGGGCGACCCGGCCGATGCCGGTGCCGTGCGCGTCGTCGCCCTCGTCGGCAGCCTGTCGACGCCTTCGACGTCGTGGTCTTTGCAGCAGTTGGGGTCATGAGGTCTCACTCGCTCCCGGTAGCGGCCAGCGCGTCAGCGCCACCGACGATCTCGCTGATTTCTTGGGTGATATCTGCTTGCCGGGCCGCGTTGGCGAGCCGGGTGTAGGTCTTGATGAGCTCTTCTGCGTTGTCGGTCGCCGACTTGCAGGCGCGCCGACGCGCAGCGAGTTCGGACGCAGCACCTTGCAACAACGCGTTGTAGACGCGCGCCTCGACGTAGCGAGGCAACAACGCATCGAGCACGCCTTCGGCACTCGGGCTCGAACTCGTACGACGGAAACGCTCCACCGACGGGTTCTTCGGTGGTCTCTTCGACTTCGAGCGGCAGAATGCGGCGGATCACCGGGGTCTGCGTCAGCATCGAGACGAACTGCGTGTAGACGACATGGATCTCGTCGACACCGCCGTCGTCGGTGGGGGTGTTGAACGCGGTGATCAACGTGTCGGCGACTTCTTTGGCGTGGGCGTAGCTCGGGCTCTCGGAGAAGCCACTCCACTCCCCCGCGATCACGCGATCGCGGAAGCGGTAGTACGCCGAGCCCCTTGCGGCCGACGATGTAGGGCAGCGACCTCGAAGCCGCTCTCGCGCAAGTGCGCGGTGAGCGATTCGCCTTCCTTCAGCACGTTCGAGCTGTACGCGCCGGCGAGGCCGCGGTCACTCGTGATGAGCAGCACCGCGGCTCGGTGTCGGTTCGGCGTGCTGCGTCGTCAGCGGGTGGTCGATGTTCGACTGACTGGCGACCGCCGAAACCGCGCGGGTGATCGCGTCGGCGTACGGCGTCGACGCCGCCACCCGTTGCTGCGCCTTGATCATGCGCGACGCCGCGATCAGTTCGAAGGCGCGGGTGATCTTCGCCGTCGCCCGCACTGAGCGGATGCGGCGGCGATAGACCCGGACCTGAGCTCCCATAGTCGACCTCGCTACTTCGACTTCGCGGCGCGGGGCGGCGGCTTGGGCTCGGGCGGCGGCACGTGCTCGCGGACCTTCTCGTTGCCCATGTGTGATTCGTCGAGCTCCGCGGCTTCTTCGTGCCCGACGAGCGACTTGCCTTCGGTGCGTCTCGAAGGTCTTCTTGAAGGCCTTCAACGCATTGCCCAGGCTTTCGGCGGTGTCGTCGGAGAGCTGCTTCGTCTGCGCGATCGCGTCGAAGATGCCTTGTTGCTGGAGGCGCAAGAACTCGATGAACTCGCGCTCGAAGCGGCGAATGTCAGCAACGGGGACGTCGTCGAGCTGACCCGTCGTGCCGGCCCAGATCGACACGACCTCGTGCTCGACCGGGAACGGTGAGTACTGCGCCTGCTTCAACAGCTCGACCAACCGCGAACCGCGTTCGAGCTGCGAGCGCGACGCCGCGTCGAGGTCGGAGCCGAACGCGGCGAACGCTTCGAGCTCGCGGAACTGCGCGAGGTCGAGGCGCAGCCGACCGGCCACCGAACGCATCGCCTTGATCTGCGCCGAACCACCGACTCGCGACACCGAGATACCGACGTTGATGGCCGGTCGCACACCGGAGTTGAACAGGTCGGTTTCGAGGAAGATCTGGCCGTCGGTGATCGAGATGACGTTGGTCGGGATGTAGGCCGACACGTCGTTGCCCTTGGTCTCGATGATCGGCAGGCCGGTCATCGACCCGCCACCGAGTTCGTCGGACAGCTTGGCGCAGCGTTCGAGCAACCGCGAGTGCAAGTAGAAGACGTCGCCGGGGTAAGCCTCACGACCGGGCGGACGGCGAAGCAGCAGCGACACCGTGCGGTAGGCCTCGGCCTGCTTCGAGAGGTCGTCGAACACGATGAGCACGTGCTCGCCCTTGTACATCCAGTGCTGACCGAGCGCGGATCCGGTGTACGGCGCGAGGTACTTGAAACCGGCCGCGTCTGACGCCGGTGCCGCGACGATCGTGGTGTAAGCCATCGCGCCGGCCTCCTCCAGCGCGCCTTGTACCGACGCGAATCGTCGTGCCTTTCTGGCCGATCGCGACGTAGATGCACTTCACTTGCTGCTTCTTGTCGCCGCTCGCCCAGTTGGCCTTCTGGTTGATGATCGTGTCGATCGCCACCGCGGTCTTGCCGGTCTGGCGGTCGCCGATGATGAGCTGTCGCTGGCCGCGGCCGATCGCGGTCATCGCGTCGATGGCCTTGATGCCGGTTTGCAATGGCTCCTTCACCGGCTGCCGCTGAACGACGGTCGGCGCCTGGATCTCCAGCGCGCGACGGCCCTCGGCGGTGATGTCGCCAAGGCCGTCGATCGGCTCGCCGAGCGGGTTGATGACCCGGCCGAGGAAGCCGTCACCGACAGGCACCGACAAGATCTCGCCGGTGCGCTTGACGATCTGGCCTTCTTCGATGCCCGCGAACGGCCCGAGGACGACGGCACCGATCTCGCGCACGTCGAGGTTGAGCGCGATGCCGAGCGTGCCGTCGGCGAACCGCAGCAGCTCGTTGGCCATCGTCGACGGCAGGCCCTCGATGCGGGCGATGCCGTCACCGGCTTCGGTAACGCGGCCGATCTCTTCGCGCGACGCGACGTCGGGGGTGTACGACGACACGAAACGCTCGAGCGCGTCGCGGATCTCCTCCGGGCGAATCGTCAGCTCTGCCATCAGTCCATCCTCGTTGCCTCATGTGCGGGTTACCGAATGTATGCGGCGTAGTGCGGGGACGTCGCAGCTGCGCGAATGCGCTGTCGGGCGTTATTCGATCCGTCGCCGAGCGTCGGCGAGCCGACCGGCAATCGATCCGTCGAGCACTTCGTCGCCGACCTGCACGACGACGCCGCCGACGATCGACTCGTCGATCTCGATCTGGAGGTGCACGTCGTGGCCGTAGAGCCCGGCGAGCGCGGCCTGCAGGCGGGTGATCTCGGCGGCCGAAAGTGCGAAGGCGGTGGTGACTCGCGCGACCGCACGCTCGCCGCGGCGGGCGGCGACTCGGCGTAGTCGGCGATCGCATCTTCGGGCGAGCGGCCACGAGGGTGCGTCGCGATCTGCGTCACCAGCCGCACGGTCGTCGGGCGTCGCCTTGACCCTCGACGAGCGCGTCGACCAGCGACACCTTGTTTTCGTCGGGCAGCGCCGGCTCTGCGCAGCGCCTCGCGCAGCGCGGCGTCGCGCCTCGACGATGCGGCCGAACCGGAACAGCTCGTCTTCGACGTCGTCGGACTCGCCCGCGCGGTGGCCGCCACCGGATCAGCGTCGGCCTCGGTCAACATCGCCAGCACGCAAGCGTCTCGATCGCGTCGGCAAGTCGCGCGTGCGTGACCACCGCGCGCGCCACGACCTCGGTCACGATTCGCAGCGTGACGTCGGACGATCTGCGAGCCGAACACCGCTTCGACCAGGGCCGCCTTGCGGTCGGCTTCGACCGACGGGTCAGACAGCGCGCGACGCAACCCGACCTGTGCGTCGAGAACGGCCAGCGCGCCGAACAACTCTTCGCCGACCTTCGTCGCGTCGGCGTGCGAACTCTCGCCGGACGCGACAGCTGGCGTTCGACGTAGGCCCAAGCCTGCGCGAGCGCAGTCTCGACTGGCTCCCTGCATCAGCCGCGCACCTGCTCGCCGGCGGCTGCCGATCCTGCTGCCTCGCCAGCGCGCGACTCGACCTCGGTCAGAAACCGTTCGACGACCCGACCGCTGACGCGCGTCATCGGTCAGCGACTCGCCCACGACCCGGCCGGCCAACTCGACCGCGAGCGTGCCGACCTCGGCACGCAGCGCCTCGACCGTGCGCGACGCGCTCGGCCTCGATCTGCTGCTGCGCGGCCTGCTTGATCCGCTCGGACTCGACCTGCGCCTGCGCGCTGAGGTCGGCCAGAATCTGGGCGCCCTCCTCGCGAGCCTCCTCACTTCTGCCGTGCGGCATCGGCCCGCGCGCTCGCAATCAGCTCGCGGTACTCCGCCTCGGCCGCCTCGAGCTTGCCTCGCGCGTCCTCGGCTTCCGAGAACTCGAGCCGGATCGCCTCCTGCCGCTTCGGCCAACGCCTGGTTGACGAAGCGGCACGACGTACTTGCCGATCACGAACAGGATGACCAAGAAGATGATCAGCTCGGCGATGAAGGTGCCGTTCGGGATCAGGAAGTTGTCGTCTTCGCTTCCGTCGGCGCAGGCGATGGGCTTGCGGCTGCGATGAAGATGTGCACGCTTGCTCCGACCTACTTGCCGAGCACGAAGACGAACATGGCCATGAAGGCCAGGTTGATGAAGTACATCGCCTCGACCAGACCGACGGTCAGGAAGAAGATCGGCATCAGTCGCGGCTGCGACTCGGGCTGACGGGCGACGCCGGCGATCGTCTGCGCGCCGGCGAGGCCGTCACCGACGGCAGCACCGATGGCGCCACCGGCGAGGGCGAGGCCGCCACCGACGAAGGCGCCGGCTGTCTTGATGGCGCTGTCGAGGTTTGCAGCGTCCGTGGCCATGTCTCTCCTTGTTTCAGTGCGGTAGTTCGGGATGGAGTCGGTGATGCTCGGGTGGAGCGTCGGGTGCGGCTCGATGCCTTCGGTCAGTGCGCTGGCGGCAGTCGTGCGGTCTCGTGCGAGTGGCTGCGGTGTCGTGGTCTTCGGTGGTGGTGGCGAACGCGAAGTACAGGATCGTGAGCAACGCGAAGATGAAGGCCTGGATGACTCCGACCGCCGCGTCGATCAGCTTCCAGAGCCCCTGCGGTACCCACAAGATGTAGGCCGGCAGGAGAGCAGCAGGGCGACCATGATGCACGCCGGAGATCAAGTTGCCGAAAAGTCGCAGTGCCAGCGTGAACGGCTTGACGAGCTCCTCGATCAAGTTGATCGGGAACATGATCGGATACGGCTGGAAGTAGTGCTTGATGTAGGCCTTCGAGCCCGCGCCGTCGAATGCTCACGATGTGCAGCGGAACGATGACCGCGAACGCCATCGCGAGGTCAGGTTGATGTCGGCCGTCGGGGCAGGCAGTTTCTCGGGGTGTGCCCGCTCGGGATCAGGCCGATCCAGTTGCACAGGAGAATGAAGAAGAACAGCGTCACCGCGAGCGGCACGACGAACGGGCGCGACCGCGATGCCCATGCTCTCTTCGACTTGCTTGTTCACCCTGTCGACGATCATTTCGAAGATCAACTGCAACTTGCTCGGCACGCCGCTGGTGATGTTTCGCGCGACGCATGTAGAGGCCGAGCCCGACCACGATCGCAGCCGGCGATCAACGTCGTCAGAACCGTGTCGCGAGTTGAACGTCAGCCCGAGGATCTTGAATGTGCGGATGCGTCGCCGACGTCGATCGTCGCGGCGACGACCTGCGACAGGCGGCGCTCATCCCTTCTTGAAACTCCTTCATCAGCGGGCACGCTGGTAGCGAGCACGCCAAGAAGTGGAAGACCAGCAGCCCGACGAAGACGGCCATGCCCGCGCCGCTCGGAAACCAGCAGGAACAACGCCGCCGACCAAGGTGATGTAGACGCAGCCGAGCCAGCGATGAGAAAGCAATCGCTCGCTTGCCAGGCTCAGCGCCGGGCAGCGGTGAGCTTGCGGATCGACGTCGCGGTCATGGTGTTGTGGATCGCGCCCAGCACGAGCCCGACGGCGAACAGCACCCCGATCAACCAGTGCCCGACCGATAGACGACGCCGCAAGGACAACGCCGGCCAAGACGGTCGCCATGACAAACACACGCCGAGGAGCGCCGACGGGACCGTAACGAACAGTCCGTTCGTCGTCCACCGTCGTCACTCACTCCTGTCATGCGTCGATGAAGCGCTTCGAGCTGCACCCAGGTGCCGATGACCCCTGCGCCCAGACCAGACGAGTAGCCCGACGATGGTGCCAATGGGGTGACTACCGATCTCGCGATCGGCGAACCAACCGAGCCCAAGCCCGCCCGCACGCACAGCACGTTGAATACGCCGATGCCGAGCAGCTCGAGACCACCGAGTTCGACGGCCGCTCGGGATCTGGACGTCATCTTAGGGTCTGGCCAGGCGTCAGACCGGCCCCGGGTCATGCCGATCCGCGCCGTGCCCGGTACGCAGCGCGCAGCCTCGGCATGTTCACCAGCAGCAGCGCCACCACGGCCACCCCTCCCCCGAGCGACGACGACCGTCAGCGGGCCCTTCGTGACCGAAAGCGCGACCACGCAGGCACCGAACAGCCCCGACCACAAGTACATGATCAAGACGGCCCGCCGCTGGGAGTGGCCGAGCTCGAGCAGGCGGTGGTGCAGGTGCAGCTTGTCGGGTGCCCACGGCGCGCGGCCCGCCTTCGTGCGCCGCACGACGCGAGCACCAGGTCGGCGAACGGCACCAGCAAGATCGCGAACGGCAGCAGCAACGGAAGGAACGCGCCGTACTGCTGGTACTGCGTGACCGGGTTCACCTGTCCGGTCAGCGACACCGTCGACGCCGCGAACAGCAGGCCGATCAGCATCGACCCCGAGTCGCCCATGAAAACGCGCGCGGGGTGGAAGTTGTGCGGCAGGAAGCCGAGGCAGATGCCGGCCACGATGATCGCGATCAGCATGGGTGGCAATGCGTAGTTGAGGTGCGACTGCACCGCGAGGTTGTACGACAAGGCGAAGAAGGCGAGCGCGGCAATGCCGACCACGCCGGCGGCCAGGCCGTCGAGGCCGTCGATGAAGTTCACCGCGTTGATCACGACGACGATGAAGAACACCGTCAAGATGACCGACCAGTCTTGGCCCAAGATGAAGGTGCCGTACGCACGGGATCGGCAGCCAGAGCAGCTGCACGCCCTGCAACACCATCACCGACGCGGCCAGGATCTGGCCGGCGAGTTTGGTGACGGCGTCGAGACCGAATCGGTCGTCGAGTGCGCCGAACAGGAACACGACGCCGCCGCCGACCAGCAGCGCCCGGGGCTCGGAGAAGCGCTGGTTCACGACCTGCAGCGTCGGCATCCGCGATGCGACCAGCAGCGCGGCGGCCATGCCGATGAACATCGCCGCGCCACCGAGTCGCGGGCGTCGGGATCGTGTGCACGTCGCGATCGCGGACCTTGGTCATCGCGCCGACCCGCACCGCAAACCGGCGGACGACGGGCGTCACGAGGTAGGTGACGGCCGCCGCGACCAGCAGCGTGATCAGGTACTCGCGCACGTCACTCCTTCGGGCGGCGGCGGGGTCGATCTTGACGCCTTACTCTACGGCTCCGGGCGCCAAGACTCTACGGGCTGCGTCCTCGATTCCGGAACGATCTCGCGCAAGCCGTTCGAGTCGTGATCCATCCCGGCCGCACCAGCACCGGAACCGCGCCCGTCACGTCGACGATCGTCGAGGGCACCGCAACGGTGGTCGGGCCGGCGTCCAGATAGACCGCGACCGCGTCGCCGAGCTGGGCCTGGGCATTCGCGCAGGTGGTCGCGGGCGGCAAGCCGGTGCGATTGGCGCTGCTCACCGCCATCGGGCCGGTGTCGCGCAGCAACTCCAGCGCGACCAGATCGGCCGGCATGCGCAGCGCGACGGTGCCGCGGGCATCGCCGAGATCCCACGCAAGCGACGGCGTGTGCCGGACGATGATCGTCAGCGCGCCCGGCCAGAACACCTCGGCAAGGTGGCGGGCCGGTTCGGAAATCTCCGACACGAGCGCGGTCAACACCTCGCGCGAACCGATCAGCACCGGCACGGGCATGTCGCGGCCGCGGCCCTTCGCCGCCAGCAGGGCAGTGACGGCCGACGGCGTGAATGCGTCGGCGCCGATCCCGTACACCGTGTCGGTCGGCAGCACGACGAGGTCGCCCCGGCGCACCGCGCGAGCCGCCTCGCGCACGCCGGTGGCGCGCTGCTCGGGGTCGTCGCAGTCGTACACCGTCATGGCTTCTCCTCGCTCGCCGTCACTGCCCCGTGCGGTCACGCTGCGCGGTCACGAACCGGTCGCGTCCAGCAAGATCTTGCCGGACGACGACAGCCGACCACGCCCCCGACGCGCGGAACATGTCGGCAACGGCGTCACCTTGGTCGTCGGCGTGCTCGACGGCGACCAACCCACCGTGGCGCAGCAAGTCGGCGGGCCGCCAACTCGATCATGCGGGGGCCGGCCAATCCGTCGACGCCACCCCACAGCGCGGCGTCCGGATCGTGGTCGCGCACCTCCGGCTCGAGGTCGGCGCGCTGGGTCTCGGGCAGGTACGGCGGGTTGCTGACGACCAGGTCGACCAGACCGTCGAGCTCGGCCAGCGCGTGCGCTCGCGTCGGCTTGGTGCAAGATGACCCGGCTGCCGGTGACGTTGCGCCGGGCCCAGGTGAAGGCAGCAGCTTCGCGTTCGACCGCATGAACGACAGTGCCCTTGACCTCCTGGGCGATCGACAGCGCGATCGCGCCGGACCCCGTGCACAGGTCGACGACCAGCGCCGGGTCGGAGCTGGCGGCCGGGTTAGCCAGGTCGGCCGGGTCGATGGCCCGCATCCGCAAGGCGTCGATGCACCAGCCGGCGACGACTTCGGTCTCGGGCCGCGGCACGAAAACACCGGGCCCGACGGCCAGCTCGAGGTAGCGGAACGCGGCGCTGCCGGTGAGGTGCTGTAGCGGGATCCGCGATTCGCGCCGAGCAACGAGTTCGGTGAACACGACGTGCTGGCCGGCCGATAAGTCACCGGCAACGAGCAACCGTGCGGGCGGGCAACCGATGACGAAGGCGGCGAGCGCCTCAGCGTCGTGCCGCGGCGACGGCACCCCGGCAGCCGACAGGCGCCGATGCGCTCCGTCGATCACCGTGCGCAACGATCCCGGCGTCCGGTCTGGCGCAGCGGCTTTCGTCATGACGCGTGCTCGGCCATGCGGGTAGCGGCGTCAGCGTCGACCAGCGCCTGGATCACCGCATCGAGATCGCCGTCGAGCACCTGGTCGAGGTTGTAGGCCTTGAAGTTCACCCGATGGTCGGAGATGCGGTTCTCCGGATAGTTGTAGGTGCGGATGCGCTCGGAGCGGTCGACCGTGCGAATCTGCACGCGCCGCTCGGCACTGGCCGCGGCCGCCGCCTCTTCTTGGGCGAGCACGAGTAACCGCGCACGCAGGATGCGAAGTGCCGATTCTTTGTTCTGGAGCTGGCTTTTCTCGTTCTGGCACGACACGACAGTGCCCGTCGGCACGTGGGTGATGCGCACGGCCGAGTCGGTCGTGTTGACGCTCTGCCCACCGGGCCCGCTCGATCGGTACACGTCGATACGAAGGTCGTTCGGATCGATCTCGACGTCAACCTCTTCTGCTTCCGGCAACACCAGGACGCCGGCCGCGCTGGTGTGGATGCGCCCCTGCGACTCGGTGACCGGTACCCGTTGAACGCGGTGCACGCCGCCCTCGAACTTGAGCCGGCTCCAGGCGCCGTCGCCGGTGCCGGCTCGAACCGCGAGCGTCGCGTCGCGGTAGCCGCCGAGGTCGGATTCGGTCGCGTCGAGGAGCTCGGTCTTCCAGCCCTGGCGCTCGGCGTACCGCAGGTACATCCGCAGCAGGTCGCCGGCGAACAGCGCGGACTCTTCGCCGCCTTCACCCGCCTTGACCTCGAGGATGACGTCTTTGCCGTCGTTGGGGTCGCGCGGAATCAGCAGGGTCCGCAGTTCCTCTGCGGCCGCGTCGCGCTGCCGCTCGAGTTCGGGCATCTCGGCGCTGAAGGAGGCGTCGGTGTCGCCCAGCTCGCGGGCCGCCTCGAGATCCTCGCCCGAGCGTTCGCCAGCGCAGGTAGGTCTCGACGATCGGAGTGAGCTGCGCATATCGGCGTCCGAGCGAGCGGGCTAGGCCCGCGTTTGTGTGCACGCCGGGGTCGGACATCTTGCGCTCGACGTCGGCGCGTTCGGCGATCAGCTCTTCGACCGACTCGAACATCTCGACCTCCTCACCCGGCATCGCTTGCGTCTGGACATGGCGACGGCGCCGGTTCCCGAGCTCAGACGAGCCCTGGAACCGGCGCCGTGCGTAGCTACTTGGCGGCAGCCTTGCCGAAACGCTTCTCGAACTTCTCGACGCGACCGCCGATGTCGAGGATCTTCTGCTTGCCCGTGTAGAACGGGTGGCAGGCGGAGCACACGTCGGCGTGGATCGTGCCGCCCTTCGCGGTGCTGCGGGTGGTGAAGGTGCTGCCACACGAACAGACCGCGGTGGTCTCGGTGTACTCAGGGTGGATGTCGGGCTTCACTGTTTTCTCCTTGGGCTGTCGCGGCCGCCGGGTCGTCAACTTCCTCTTACGAGGGCGTCGACGGGAACCGGAACCGCATATGACCGGCCCTTCAGTGTGGCAGACCGGCTTGACAGATGGCTAAACGCCGGCCGCCCACCGCCCGGATTCCCGCCGGGAATTACCGCAGCCGTTACGGGCGGCGCGTTAGGTGCACTTCGAACACCGGGGCACTCGGTCTCGGCTGACTATTTGGAGCAGCCATGCGACCGAGCGCACTGTTGCCGCGACCGCCAGCATCGCCGTCCTCGCCTTCACTGCGTCAGCGTGTAAGAGCAGCTCGCAGTCGGACCTCCGCTCCGGCAGCCAGCGGCGCCACCGAGACCCAGGCCGACTCGGATAACCCGCGGCGTGCCACTGCGACGCCCTCGGCCAGCTGCGGCGAGCCCAGCTCGTCGCGCGTCAGCCACCGCGTCCTGCCTTCGACAGCTCCGGCGCAGCGGCGGCTGCGGCGGCGAGATCAACGCGTGCTCGTTGCTGACAGGCGCCGCAGGCCTCATCGCTCACCGGGCGTTCGTACGGCGGCGGAACTCCGTCGACCATCGCCCCTGGGCAGGACCAGTGCACCTACCCGTACTCCGGTCCGAGCGTCGAGTCTCGTCGTGATCGTCTACGCAGCCCACCAGCGGCGTCAGTTGGAGCATCATGCAGTCGGTGCTCGGTGGCGTCGGGCACGGTCATGCAAGTGTCCGGGGTTGGCGACAAGGCCATGTTCGCGCGGCGTCGAACTCGACGTTGCTACCGGCAAATGGCTGGTCGCGATCCAGGGAGCCGACGACCTCAACAAGCCGACGCCGGATGCGATCGCGATCGGCAAACAACTCGTCGGCGCGCTCGCCTCGAAGTGACCGCCGCGGTGACGCCAACGCGCCAGCATCTTTCCGGGCCGACGCGCCAACGCTTTCGGGGCCGAGGACACCCTTTACCCCCCGAGGACATGGCCGCACAGGTGTCCTCGGGGGGTTGATCACGTAAACGTGATCAACCCCAGCCGCCCTAGTCGATCGGCATCGCGGTCGTCTTTTGGATCTGGAGCAGGAACTCGGCGTTGCTCTTGGTCTCTTTCATCTTGCTGAGCAGCAACTCCAGGGCCTGCTGGGAGTCGAGCGCGTGGAGCACCCGACGCAGCTTCCAGACGATCTGCAGTTCTTCCGGCGCCATCAGGAGTTCTTCCTTACGGGTACCGGACGCGTCGACGTCGACCGCGGGGAAGATGCGCTTGTCGGCGAACTTCCGGTCGAGCTTCAGCTCCATGTTGCCGGTGCCCTTGAACTCCTCGAAGATCACTTCGTCACCGCGCGAGCCGGTCTCGACGAGCGCGGTCGCGAGAATCGTGAGCGAGCCGCCGTTCTCGATGTTGCGGGCTGCGCCGAAGAACCGCTTCGGCGGGTAGAGCGCCGCGGAGTCGACACCACCGGACAAGATGCGGCCGGACGCCGGAGCCGCGGTGTTGTACGCACGCCCCAACCGGGTGATCGAGTCGAGCAGCACGACGACGTCGTGACCAAGCTCGACCAGCCGCTTCGCCCGCTCGATCGCGAGTTCGGCGACCATCGTGTGGTCTTCGGCCGGCCGGTCGAAGGTCGAGGCAATGACCTCGCCCTTCACCGAACGCTGCATGTCGGTGACCTCTTCAGGTCGCTCGTCGACGAGCACCACGATCAGGTGGCATTCGGGGTTGTTGCGCGTGATCGCGTTGGCGATCGCCTGCAACACCATGGTCTTGCCGGCCTTCGGCGGCGACACGATCAAGCCTCGCTGGCCCTTGCCGATCGGCGCCACCATGTCGATGACACGGGTCGTCAGCTGGCCCGGGTCGCCTTCAAGACGCAGCCGCTCCTGCGGGTACAGCGGAGTGAGCTTGCCGAACTCGGGTCGGGCCTTGGCCTTCTCCGGGTCGGTGCCGTTCACCGTGTCGAGGCGCACCATCGCGTTGAACTTCTCGCGCCGTTCGTTGTCCTTCGGTTGGCGGACGACGCCGGTGACCGCATCGCCTTTACGCATCCCATAACGACGCACCTGTGCGAGCGAGACGTAGATGTCGTTGGACCCAGGGAGGTAACCCGACGTGCGCACGAACGCGTAGTTGTCGAGGATGTCGAGGATGCCCGGCGACGGGCACCAAAATGTCGTCGTCACTGACGACCGGCTCGGCTTCGTTGCCGAAGCGTTCGCGGCCTGGACCGCTGCGAGCACTGCGATTGCGCTCGCGGAAACGACCGCGGCGGCGACGGCCGCTGCTGTCGAACTCGTCGTCGTCACGGTTGGGGCCACCCTGATTGCCCTGGTTGCCCTGACCACCTTGGTAGTCCGGACTGGTTCTGCCTGTTCTGGCCGCCCTGGGTGCCCTGGTTTCCCTGGCTGCCACCCTGGTTGCCGTGGCCGCCCTGGCCGCCCTGGCTGCCCTGGCCACCCTGGTTGCCCTGGCCACCCTGGTTGCCTTGGCGCGGCCGATCACCGTCGGGACGCTCACCGCGATCGCTGCGATTGCGGTTGCGGTTCTGGCCACCCTGGCGCGGTTGCCCGCCGTAGTTCGTCGTGTTGCCGTCCGACCGACCAGTTTGGTCGGACGCACCCGGTTTGCTCGGGTGCGCGGTCGGCGGCGGTGTCGGCCTGCGTGCTGGTCGCCTGCACCGGCGGCGAGTCGCTGGCCGGGGCGGCGGCGGTCGGCGCAGCGTCAGCCGACTGAGCCGCGGCGCCGCGGCGCGGCGTGCGGGCGGCCCGGACCGGCGCGCCGTTACTGGCGCTGCTCGCGCTCGTGGAGTTGCCGGAGCCGTTGCTGCCGGCAGTTTGGCCGCCCTGGATGGCGGCGATCAGGTCACCCTTGCGCATAGCGCCGGTGCCACTGATGCCCATGCTCGAAGCAAGGGCCTTGAGTTCTGGGAGCACCATCGCGGAGAGGCCGGCTGCTGCCGGTCGGCGTTTGGTGCGTACGCCCCCGTTGTCGCTCTCGGCGCTGCCGTTAGTTTCGGCGGGCGCTGACGCGGGGGCGGCTGTTGTTTCGGTCACTCGGATCCTTCCGGAAAACGACTGGTAGCACGGCGGCGATGAGGATCGTCAGCGACTTCAGCCATTTTCGTCTCGCCCGGCGGTGAGCCATGGCGGTTTACATGGGAGCTACGGCTGTGGGCCGTAGCGTTTTGTGGCGGGAGCTACGGCTGTGGGCCGTAGCGTTTTGTGGCGGGAGCTACGGCTGCGGGCCGTAGCGCTTTGTGGCGGGAGCTCCGGCTACTCGCCGGAGCAGTTTGCAAAGCATCAGCGCGGCGGATCTGGAGCTCGACTCCACGGAGTTGCCGATCGAACCGGCGCGTCGTGGGGAGCAAGCAACCAGACCGGGTAAGGCGACTGGTGCAACTCCACCCTAGCACCCGATCCGCGGTCGCTGGCGAATTGCCGATCACCGGGCCAGTGGGGTCACCCGTGCGCCCTGTGCGTCGACCGCCAGTCGGGTGGCCGTGAACCACCGGGTTTCGACGTCGGCGATGTCGCCCGCGGTCGACGACGTGGCGAGGGCGAGCACGGTCGGGCCGGCGCCCGAGATCACGGCAGGCACGCCCGCGGCGCGCAGTTTCGCCACCAACGCGGCACTTCGCGGCATCGCCGGTGCTCGGTACTGCTGGTGCAGCGCATCGGCGGTCGCGACGAAGAGCAAGTCCGGCCGTTTGGTCAGCGCCTGCACCAACAATGCGGCCCGAGCAGCATTCGCGGCGGCGTCGTGGTGCGGAACCGTCTCGGGCAGCATCTTGCGCGCCTTCGCCGTCGACGACGCGGTCGCCGGAATGAAGACAACAGGCGCAAGGCTCTTGTGGACGTCGAGACGAATCGCGTCGATGACACCCGCGTTGTCGAACGCCATCGTGAAACCGCCCAACAGGCAGGCCGCGACGTTGTCGGGGTGACCTTCAAGCTGGGCAGCCAACCTCAGCATCGCGTCGTCCGGCAATCGTTCTGAGCCGCCGAGCACGAGCTCGCGCGCGGCCAGCACGCCCGCAACGATCGCCGCAGCAGACGATCCGAGGCCCCGGCCGTGCGGGATGCGGTTGGCGCAGACGATCTCGAGGCCGCGAGGCTGGCCGCCGAGCGCGTCGAACGTCGCTTGCACGGCGCGCACGACCAGGTTGCGCTTGTCGCGGCGCACCTCGTCGGCGCCCTCGCCGGCGACGTCGACCGAGAGCCCAGACTCGGCCACCCGCACGACGACGTCGTCGTACAGCTCGAGCGCGAGGCCGAAACTGTCGAAGCCGGGCCCGAGGTTGGCGCTGGTGGCCGGCACCCGCACGCTGGCGGGAGCGGCCCGAAACGACGGGGCCATCAGCCGTCCAGCCCCAGCGCTTTCGCCGCGAGCACGACATCGGCGGCGATGGTGACGGGCGCCGGCGCACCCGCGATCGCCCACTCGGGATCCTTCAACCCGTTGCCGGTCACGGTGCACACCACCCGCAGCGCCGGCCGGCAAAGTGCCGGCTGCATGGGCCTGGAGCAGACCCGGCGACGCTGGCCGCCGACGCCGGCTCGACGAACACCGCCTCGCTGGCCGCCAGCAGCCGGTAAGCCGACAGGATCTGCCGGTCGGTCACCGACTCGATCGCGCCGCCCGACGCGTCGCGGGCATCGAGCGCCTTGGTCCAGCTGGCCGGATTGCCGATGCGAATCGCGGTCGCGATCGTCGACGGCTGGTCGACGACGTGGCCGAGCACGATCGGCGCGGCACCCGGCCGCCTGAAAGCCGCGCATCATCGGGCGCTTGGTCGACCGCCCGGCAGCCGCGTATTCGACGTAGCCCTTCCAGTACGCGGTGATGTTGCCGGCGTTGCCGACCGGCAAGCAATGCACGTCGGGGGCATCGCCGAGGGCATCGATGATTTCGAAGGAGGCGGTCTTCTGCCCCTCGATGCGATCGGGGTTGACCGAGTTCACCAACGTCACCGGATAGTCCTGCGCGAGCTTGCTGGCGAGGGCGAGGCAGTCGTCGAAGTTGCCGTCGATCTGAAGCAACTTCGCGCCGTGCACCAACGCCTGCGCGAGTTTGCCGAGGGCGATCTTGCCGCGCGGCACCAGCACGGCGCACAGCAAACCGGCCCGCGCTGCGTAGGCCGCGGCACTCGCACTGGTGTTGCCGGTCGAGGCGCAGATCACCGCGCTTCGACCCCTCTTCGACCGCCTTGCTGATCGCCATCGTCATGCCACGGTCTTTGAACGAACCGGTCGGGTTGGCGCCCTCGACCTTCAGCACACGTCGCAGCCGGTGCGCTGCGACAGCACCGGAGCGGGCAACAGCGGCGTGCCGCCCTCTTGCAAGGTGACGACGGGCGTCGACGCCGTGACCGGCAGCCACTCGCGGTATTCCTCGATCAGTCCGCGCCAGCGCGGGTTGCGCGACGCGCGGGCTCCGTTGCCGTCGCCATCAGTCGGCCTCCTCGCCCTTCGACCCGCATCACGCTGGCCACGTCGCGCACGATCGACATCGCGCGCAGTGCTTCGACAGTTGCCGACAGCGCCGCATCAGACGCCGAGTGCGTCACGATCACCAGGTTGGCGTCGTCGCCGTGACCTGATTGGCGCACAGTCTGGATCGACACGTCGTGCGCCGCAGAACACGTTCGCCACCTGCGCGAGCACACCGGCCTTGTCGGCCACGTCGAGGCTGACGTGGTAGCGCGTGACGGTCTCGCCCATCGGCCGCATTTCCAGGTCGGCGTACGCCGATTCGCCCGAGCCGAGCGCACCCCGCACCTTGTTGCGCGCGACCGCGACGATGTCGCCGAGCACCGCGCTCGCCGTCGGCGCACCGCCGGCACCGCGACCGTAGAACATCAGCTCGCCAGCCGCTTCGCACTCGACGAAGACCGCGTTGTACGCCTCGCGCACCGACGCCAACGGATGCGAGCGCGGAATCATCGCCGGATGCACCCGCACGCTGATGCCACGCCCGTCGGCGGTGCGCTCGCAGATCGCCAGCAGCTTGACGACGCAGCCCATGTCTCGCGCGCTCGCCACCGCAGTCGACGTGACGTCAGCAATACCTTCACGATGGACGTCGGCAATCGTGACCCGCGTGTGGAACGCGAGGCCCGCCAGAATCGCCGCCTTGGCGGCCGCGTCGAACGCATCGATGTCGGCGCTCGGATCGGCCTCGGCGTAACCGAGCATCGTGGCCTCGTCGAGCGCTTCGGCGAACTCGGCGCCGGTTTCGTCCATGCGGGTCAAGATGAAGTTGGTCGTGCCGTTGACGATGCCAAGCACGCGGTTGACCTTGTCGCCGGCCAGCGATTCGCGCAGCGGCCGCAGCAACGGGATCGCGCCGGCGACGCTCGCCTCGAAGAACAGGTCGACGCCGTGCTTGCCGGCCGCGTCGTGCAAGGTGGCGCCGTCTTCGGCGAGCAGGGCCTTGTTCGCGGTGACGATCGAGGCGCCCCGCGCCATCGCGGCCAGAATCAGCGAGCGGGCCGGCTCGATGCCGCCCATCACCTCGACCACGATGTCGATGTCGTCGCGCCCGACCAGCTCCGCTGCGTCGGCCGTGAACAACGACGGGTCGACCGATCGACAGACCGGGGCGCGCCCAGCCTGTCGCACCGCGATACCGGCAAGTTCGAGCGGCACGCCGACCCGGGCGGCCAGGTCGTGCGCGTGTTCGTGCAGCAGCCTGACCACCTCGGAACCGACGACGCCGCAGCCGAGCAGTGCGATGCGCACCGGGCGCGCGGTCATCGTGGTGCTCCGTCCGCAGCTGGGATCGTCGGGTCGGTGCTCATTCTGCCCTGCTCGCCGCCTGGCCGCCCTCCCCAGCGACCGCACCTGCGCCCGGCTGGTCGGCGTCCGCCTCGAGCCGGAGCAGGTCGTCGACCGTTTCGCGGCGCACCATCACCCGCGCGACGCCGTCGCGCACCGCAATGACGGGCGGCCGACCGACGTGGTTGTAGTTGCTCGCCAGCGAGCGGCAGTACGCGCCGGTCACCGCGACGGCAATGAGGTCACCAGGGGCGACGTCAGCCGGCAGCGCCGCGTCGCGCACGACGATGTCACCCGACTCGCAATGCTTGCCGACCACCCGGCTCAGCACGGGCGGCGCGTTGCTCGACCCGGTTCGCGAGAGTGCAGGTGTAGCTGGCGTCGTACAGCGCGGTGCGCATGTTGTCGCTCATGCCGCCGTCGACGCTGACGTAGGTGCGCACCAACTCCGGCGCCCACTTCGACCGGCTTCACCGTGCCCACTTCGTAAAGCGTCAACGTGGTCGGCCCGCAGATCGCCCGGCCCGGTTCGACACTCAACCGCGGCCGTCGTAGCCCGGCGAGATCGCATTCGCGCTCGACGATCTCGCGCAACTGCGCAGCCACGGATTTGATCTGCGGCGGATCGTCGTCGGTCACATACGCAACGCCAAGACCGCCGCCGAGGTCGAGCTCGGGCAGTTCGACGCCGAACTCGTCGCGGATCTCGCGCAACAAGCCAACGACACGATGGGCCGAAACCTCGAAGCCCGCGGTGTCGAAGATCTGCGAGCCGATGTGCGAATGCAGGCCAACGAGCTCGAGACAGTCGCTCCCGATGATGCGGCGTGCGGCTTCTTTCGCAGCACCGCCGGCAAGCGAAAATCCGAACTTCTGGTCTTCGTGCGCAGTCGCGATGAACTCGTGCGTATGCGCCTCGACCCCGACGGTAGTGCGAACAAGAACAGCAGGCCGGACGCCGCGAGTGCGGGCGACTTGGACAAGTCTCTCGATCTCGTCGAACGAATCGACCACGATGCGGCCGACGCCCGCATCGATCGCTTGGGTGATCTCGACCACCGATTTGTTGTTGCCGTGCAAGGCAATTCGGCTCGGGCGGGAAGCCCGCTCGCAACGCGACCGCAGCTCACCGCCGGTGCAGACGTCGAGGCCGAGACCTTCGTCGGCGACCCATTGCGCAATCGCGATGGTCAAGAACGCTTTGCCTGCGTAATAGACGTCGGCATCGGCAAAGGCTTCGACCCAGCTGCGGCACCGGTCGCGAAAGTCTCGTTCGTCGACGACGTACGCGGGCGTGCCGAACTCGCGGGCAATATCGGTCGCACTCACGCCGGCAATCGTCAGCACACCGTCAGACGATCGGCCCACGTTGCTCGACCACAATGCCGCTTCGTTCGTCGGCACGACTACATCCGGTCCGGCGCACTGACGCCGAGCAGATTGAGTCCGTTGGCCAACACGATGCGAGTGGCGTCGCACAGCCACAGCCTGGCCCGGGTGACGTCGGTCACGGGGTCGTCGCCTTGCGGCAACACCCGACACGCGTCGTAGAAGCGGTGGTAGACGCCGGCGAGTTCTTCGAGGTAGCGGGCCACCCGGTGCGGCTCACGCAAGGTCAGCCGCACTAGCCACGACCCGAGGGAATTCCGCTAGTACGCCGAGTAAATCGCCCTCACGCTCGTGCGACAACGCCGATGGTTCGAGCTCGCCGCGATCGATGCCCAACTCGGCCGCGTTGCGCAACACAGACGAGATGCGGGCGTGCGCGTATTGCACGTAGAACACCGGGTTGTCGTTGGTCTTGCGACCGAGCAGATCGAGGTCGACGTCAAGCGTCGAGTTCGTCGACGAGCGCGCCAACGCGTAGCGCGCGGCGTCGATACCGACGGCGTCGACGAGGTCTTCCATCGTCACGACGTTGCCGGCACGCTTGCTCATGCGCACGGGCGCGCCGTCCTTGATGAGGTTGACCAACTGGCCGATCAAAATCTCGAGATTCACGTGCGGTACGTCACCGAAGCACTGGCACATCGCCATCATGCGACCGATATAGCCGTGGTGGTCGGCGCCCAGCATGATGACGACTTGGTCGAACCCGCGCTCGCGCTTGTTCAGGTAGTACGCGAGGTCGCCGGCGATGTAGGCCGGCTCGCCATCGCTCTTGATGACGACGCGGTCTTTGTCGTCGCCGAAGGTGGTCGTGCGCAGCCAGATCGCGCCATCGGCTTCGTAGATGTGGCCGAGCGTCCGCAGCCGGTCGATCGCGTGATCGACCGCGCCGGAGGCGTGCAGGTCGTTCTCGTGAAAGTAGACGTCGAAGTCGACACCGAACGCGTGCAGGCTCTTCTTGATCTCAGCGAACATCAGCTCGACGCCCTCGCGCCGGAATACTTCCTGGCGTCCCTCGGGCGGTAGCTCGAGCACGCCGGGCACCTTCGCCATCACTTCGTCGGCGATTTCGGTGATGTACTCGCCGCCGTAGCCGTCGGCCGGTGGCGGCTTCGCCGAGTGCTCGGGCAACGAGCGATCGCGCGAACCGGTCGATCTGGGCGCCGTGGTCGTTGAAGTAGTACTCGCGATCGACCACCGCGCCTGAGGCCGTCAAGATGCGGCCGAGTGAGTCGCCGACGGCAGCCCACCTCGTGCCGCCGATATGCATCGGACCCGTTGGGTTTGCCGACACGAACTCGAGGTTGATACGCCGGCCGGCCAAGGTGGGGTTGTTGCCGTACCGCGGCCCCTGCTCGACGATCAGCCGGGCCACGTCACCTTGCGCGGCATCGTCAAGAGTCACGTTGAGAAAGCCCGGCCCGGCGACGTCGACTGCGGCGACGCCAGGCGTCTGCCGCAGTCGGACGGCGATGGCCTCGGCGATCTCGCGCGGCGGCCGACCCGCCCCCTTCGCCAACTGGAGTGCAACGTTGGTGGCGTAGTCACCGTGCGCCCTGTTCTTCGGCCGGTCGACCGTCGCCGTTGGCGGCGGCTCGACGACCAGCTCGCCGGCCGCGATGGCAGCCGCGACCGCAGCCAGCACGGCGTCCGAAACTTGCGCGGGGGTCACTCACGCGAGGTTATCGCAGCCAGCCCCTGCGCTCGGCCGCGTTAACGACCCACCTGCCTCGCGTCGTCCGACTCAGTCAAGCGGCGCCCTCACGTCCGCCTCAGTCATCATCAGGCGACCTCACGTCCGCCTCAGTCATCAGGCGACCTCTCGTCCGCCAGTGTTCGAACGGCGCGGATAAGCACCTCGGGATCGAACGGCTTGGTGAGGTATACGTCAACCCCACCTTCAAGGCCACGCCGCATGTCGGCCTGCTGCGCCTTGGCCGACACCATCACCATCCTAATGCCGGACGTCGAGGGGTCGGCGCGCAGGGCGCCGTCACCGCGAGCCCATCGATCTGGGGCATCGATCGGTCGAGCACGACCACGCGCGGATGGTCGAGCCGGATCGCGTCGAGGCAGGCCTGACCGTCGGAAGCTTCGACTACGTCATATCCCTCGAGTTCGAGATTCACGGTGATGAGCCGGCGAATCACCTCGTCGTCGTCGGCGACGAGCACGCGAACGGCGGGCGTTCGGAGTGCGATCCCGTCGGGCCGGTCACGGTTCGTGACAGTACTGCAGGATCGCGCGCTGATAGCCTTACCCTCTTGAGCCCCCGTAGCTCAGGGGATAGAGCACCGCCCTCCGGAGGCGGGGGCGCAGGTTCGAATCCTGCCGGGGGCACTGATCGCGTTTCGACGGGCCATTTCCGTCCCCTTCCAGCGGGCCAAGCGTCGCCGCAAGGTGGCGTTGAGGGGTGTTGTCGGCGAGCATTTCCAGCAGCGGCGGGTCGTTGATTTCGATCAGGCGTCCGAGGCGTGTACCTGTGCTCCGCGCGCTGGCACATCTTCCAACCCGGCCACGCGAGCTCGATCCGGCCACGAAGATCGGACCGTTAGTTGATCTTCGATCAGTCCGCACTCAGTCCGCAAGACGTCCGTAATCCGTCGTCAATGGCCATCAACAGCGCACGACGCTCAATAGTCAAGTTTTTCAGCAGTACCAGGGCTTCTCACCGTTCGAGCGCGCCTCGCCGACGTCCCTCAGCCGATCGTCGTTCGCGCTCCGGAGGCGGGGGCGCAGGTTCGAATCCTGCCGGGGGCACTTCCGTCGGGGCACTTCACGAGTGCACAGTCCATCAGCCCGACCGGAGCTTGTGGACAGACAGCTGTACCAGCACGCGGTCTCTCTTATGCTGCCGAGCATGCAGCAACCTCGCCCCGACAAGAAGCTCTTCATCGACGAGAACGGACGCCCCGCCGAGCGCGTCACGGTCCCAGGTGGCATGGATGTCGTCGTGCACTACGACGAAATCCCTGAGTCCGACGTCACTATCGTCGACGGAATTCGCGTCACCACGCCGATCCGCACGATGATCGATATCGCCACTCAGGTCGACTCGGCAGAGTTCGCGCGGACGGTGCGCGATTGCCTTGAGCGAAGGCTCTTCACCGTCCAGGCGGCGCTGCAGCGAATCCATCAGCCGGATATGGCTGACCGGCGCGGCGCGCGATTGCTGCTCGCCGCGCTTGAGCAGCTATGACCAAGCCGACCCATCCCATGCGCACCGCGCAGGTCGCCGGCGTACGCGGCTGCTTCTACGATCCGTCGTGACGGCGGATTCGTCGGCGGCGGTTGCCCCTGCTGTGGGTCGTGGCGCGTAGGTGCCGGAACGTGTGACGACGTTGAAGGATCTGCCCTACGGGCAGAGATACCTCGATGATGTGGCACCACGTTTATGCTGGGATTTTGATGGTAGCGTTCTCCCATGGAAGCGATCATCGACAATGCCGGGCGCATCGTGTTGCCGAAGCCCCTCCGTGATGCACTGGGCCTGCTACCGGGTACGAAGGTCGACATCTCCCCGTACGGTGCCGGCGCCCAGATCGTGCCTGCTGGTCGCACCGCCCGCTTGGTGGACGAGGACGGCGATCTCGTGGCCAGCGGTGAGACGCGGGTGGACGACGACATCGTCTTCGCCCTCGTCGACGCGGGGCGCAAGTGACGGTTGGCGTTGACACGAGCGTCGCGGTCCCGCTGCTGGTCCGCTCGCACAGCCATCACGACGCAGTCGTGCGATGGTGGGCCGGCCAGCAGATCGCGCTGAGCGGTCATGCACTCGTCGAGACGTATTCGGTACTCACCCGACTCCCCGGCGACGCCCGGCTGGCGCCGGCCGACGCGGCCCGACTGCTGGCGGCCCGATTCTCCTCGCCTCTCCTGCTCAGCAGCTCCCGCTGCCGCCGGCTGCCGGAGACGTTGAGCCGTTTGGGTATCGCCGGCGGCGGCGTGTACGACGCGATGGTGGCCCTCGCTGCCAAAGACCACGACGCGTCTCCGCGACCCGCGATGGGCGTGCGCGCGGCACATATGAGGCGGTCGGCGTCCACGTCATTGTGGTCACCTGACCACGACCGTCAGGAAGGGATCATGACTGTGCCTGGCGCGCCCACCTCGATCGTGCTCGCTCGCGACGTCAGCGATTCGGTTACCGTCGGCGGGCAGCAGCGGACGACTCTCGCGGCTGTGTCGACGCGGAGAACGGACTGGTCCTCAACGTGTCCCCCGGCTCGTCCCTCAAGGTCGTGCTCGGACGGGCCTTGAAGTCAGCGCTGGTAGCTCCCGCCCCGCCGCTCGCCGGTATCCGCGCCGCAGCCGGGCTACACATTCTGCGAGACCACCAGCCATTCGCCCCGCAAGGGGGCGGCGTGTCGGCGGGTCGCGATTGCCCCGCGGATGCCCTACCACCGGAGTCAGCAGCACGGACCTTGACCAGTTAGCCACACGTTGCCCGCGACAGCTCCCGCGGGACCGGTGACCTTGGCGGCACCCGGACCTCGACCAACGGGCGACTGCGACGAACGACTTGACCTCCTAGATCAGCACCCTCGGTGAGCTGCCGCCTACCTGCCCCCCAGACGGTGCAAACCCGCGCGATGCGCTTCTTGGAGCGTCAACTCCCGCAAGCCAGGGCGTAGCGACAGTCGAACGAGGTCGGGGTTGCCGCACCGGCAGGGCTAATCGGGAGCGGCCAGACGCGACCGCGAGCGGGATGCCGAGCCTCGGGTGTGATTACGACGAAGCAGATGCGCTCGACGCGGTCGGTGCTGGCAGTAGGAGTTGCTCGTAGTCGGATCTCACAAGCGGTCGGCTGGCAAGCGTCCCATCTGCAAAGGGCACGTCCGCGGACACGCCGTCGAGGCTGATATGGACCCTGTCGATGCCCGGATAGCTGACCGCCGTCATGACGACTTGTGCCGTCGCCAGAATCTGCTCCTGCCCACGAATGTCGCCGAACGTGCAGGCGAGCCGTCGGATTCGGGCCTCGGTAGGGTTCGACGCATAGTTGCATACTGCAATCCTTGGCATGTATAAGTGAAAATGCCCGGAGCGACTGGGACGCGGCGCGACCAAGGGTGTAGAGAAGGACGATGCGACCACTTTCCTCTCACCGGCGGCGCGACGTTCGTGGGGTGCAGCTGTTCCCTCAAGGTGGACGTCGATGACGACCGCTGTTCGCGTCGAGCACCTCACGCGGCGGTTCGGGGCTCGGCGTGGGGTGACCGATGTGAGTTTCGAGGTCGATTCCGGGGAAGTCTTCGGGTTCCTCGGCCCTAACGGCGCAGGGAAATCCACCACGATTCGCCTGCTGCTTGGGTTGTATCGAGCCACGTCCGGCCGAATGCGCGTCCTCGATCTGGACCCGATCGGCGACAGCGTGGCGATCCACCGCCGGGTCGGCTATTTGCCCGGCGAACTCGTGCTGTTCCCGAAGCTGACCGGCAGGCAACACCTGGACCGGTTCGCGGCGATACGCGGCCTGCGCGACGGCAGATATCGCGATCAACTTGCGGAACGCTTCCAAGCAGAACTCGACCGTCCGGTCCACACGTTGTCCAAAGGCAACCGGCAAAAGATCGGCGTCGTGCTGGCTTTCATGCACCGCCCCGATCTACTGGTGTTGGATGAACCGACATCCGGCTTGGACCCGCTGCTCCAAAACGAGTTCGCAACCCTGGTCCGCGAGACAGTCGCCGACGGTCGCACGGTCTTCTTGTCGTCGCACGAACTCGACGAGGTTCAACGGGTCGTCGACCGGCTCGCGATCATCAAAGATGGTCGCATCATCGTTACCGACACGGTCGAAGGGCTGCGCAGCGCCGCGCCCCGTAACGTCGTGCTCACTTTCGATCAGCACGTGGACGCCGATCGGTTCGCCGGGCTCAAGGGTGTCCGCGTCGTGGAGAGCACCGGCAGGCGGGTTTCGCTGTCGGTGACCGGGCCGGTTGCCGCGCTGTTGCGGGTCGCGGCCGACCTCGACCCGACCGACATCACTGCAGGACCCGCCGACCTCGACGAACTCTTCCTCACCTACTACCGCACAGACTCCTCGCCGGCAGCGGTGGCCGATGTCAGCTGACGTCGCCTCCCTGGATTTGCGGCTGCGCCGCCGCGCTCTGATCGGCTATGCCATCGGGCTCAGTGTGTACGCGCTGGTCGTCGTCGCGCTGTACCCCTCGTTCAAGAATGACAGCAGCCTGAACAAGTTCACCGAGGACGGCAATGCTGCCGCCGCGCTGTTCGGCGCGAACGGCCCGATCACCACACCCACCGGCTGGCTGAACGCCAACCTGTACGCGAACCTCGTTCCTCTCGTCGTGCTGTTGTTGACCATCGGCTACGGCGCATCCTGTCTTGCCGGCCAAGATGAGGACGGCACGCTCGGCCTGATTGCTACCTTGCCCGTCGCGCGACGGCGGCTGGTGTTGCAAAAGGTCGCGACCCTGGGCGCGCAGGCCATCTCGATATCGATCATCACCGCGATCTGCGCCATCGCCGGCCGCGGATTCGGTCTCACTGTGAGCACTCGCGGCCTCATCGGAGTCACCATCGGGGTGATGCTGCTCGGCATCGACTTCGGTGTGGTCGCGATGCTTGTCGGGGCGGCCACCGGCAGCCGTGGGAGCGCGCTGGGCGTCACGTCCGGGCTCGCGGCGGCGTCCTACCTGATCAGCTCTCTCGCCCCCGCGGTGCACTGGCTCCGCCCCGCCCGCTACGCCTCGCCGTTCTACTACGCCGTCGGCAATGGGCAACTCGACCACGGCATCGGTGCCGCGCCGGTCGCCCTCCTTATCGGCGTGGCGGCCGCGTCGCTTGTCGCCGCCGTTACCGCCTTCGACCGGCTCGACGTGCACTGAGGTTTCACGACGCAGCGTGGCCCGATCGACTGCGAATGCGGCGTTGACCAGTGCCAGGTGGCTCAGGCCTTGTGGGACGTTGCCGAGCATCTCCCGTGATGTGGGATCCATCTGTTCGGCCATCAGGCCGAGATCGTTGCCCAGTCCGACCGCGTCGTCCATCAATGCGGTCGCTTCTTTGAGTCGGTCAAGTGCAGCGAGAGCAGCGACCATCCAGAACGTACAGGCCAGGAAAGCGCCCTCTTCGCGATCCATGCCCGTGTACCGGTAGATCAGTGGTCCAACTGCGAGTTCGCGGCGGACGGCGTCGACTGTGCTGGCCAGCCGTACTCCAACGTCGAATCCGTTGACGCCGGCGAGCAGCACCGAGGCGTCGAGATGGTCGGTGCCCGCGAAGAAGGTGTAGCTCTCCTTTGCTGTCGACCAGCAGTTCTTGTTGACCCAGGCTTTGATGTGGTCGCGTTCCGACTTCCAGCGCCTGACGTGCTTGCCCGGTATATGCCCTTCTTCGTGCAGGCGTACGGCGCGGTCGAGAGCTACCCAGCAACCGATCTTCGACACGGTGTAGTGCTGCCGTTCAGGTAGCTCCCAGATACCTGCGTCCTTCGATCGCCACGTCTTGCAGCACCGGTCGGCGAGATGGGCGAGCAGTTCGCCTGTCGACGCGTCGAGAAGGTGACCCGCACTGACGTATCGCCAGATGCAGTCGAAAAGGTCGCCGAAGGTCCCGAGTTGCAGTTGTGACGCCGCTCGGTTGCCGACCCGAACCGGTCGGCTGCTGCGGTATCCGGGGAGGTCGACGTGGCGTTCGTCCAGGCCGGGCCGGCCATCGAGCCGGTAGAAGACGGCAAGCCCGGGGAGTGTGGTGCGCACCGACCGCAGCAGTGAAGCGACGGCTGCGTGGACCTCGTCGTCCAAGCCGAGTTGGATGCAGGCGTCGACGGTGAACGCGGTGTCGCGCACCCAGGTGAAGCGGTAGTCCCAGTTCTTGTCGCCGCCGATGCGTTCGGGTAGCGACGTCGTCCCAGCGGCGGCGATCGCGCCGCTGGGGCTGTAGCGCAACAGCTTGAGCACCAGACCGGACCGACGGACCGCATCCGACCATGGGCCGTGGTACGTCAGCCTGGCGGACCAGTCGTGCCACGCGCGCAGCGTGTCGTCGAGTCGAGATTCCAGCGCGAGTCGGCCGGGCAGATACATCGGTGCGTTGTCGCTGGCTGAGATTGCCACGATCCCTGTGCTGCTCGGTGACGTAGTGAACTCCCCCGCGACGGCCGGCCCGCGGATCGTCGACTCGCCGACGTCGAAGCAACGCAACGCCATGTGTTGGTCGCCGCAGTGGACGATGACGTTCTCCCCGTGTTGCTGAGTCGAGGGCTGCGCAGTGCCGAAGCGGGTACCTGGGCGGACCTCCCAACGCATCGCGACTTCGCCGTCGACCCCGTCGATCCGCCGGACCAGCTCTCCCCAAGGCAACGGTGCACCGTCTCGCCCCACCGTCAGCGCGTCGGTCACCGTGGCGACGCCCGACGACGTCCGAAATGTGGTTTCAAGAACGTTCGAGTCGCCGATGTAGCGCCGCGTTGCGGTGAAGCCAGCCACCGGTCGCAGTTCGAGCCAGCCACCGTTTTCGGGGTCGAGGATCGATGCGAACACCGGGGCTGAGTCGAGTGACGGTAGCGGCCACCAGTCGACCCGGCCGTCGAAAGCGACCATTGCGACGGTGCGGCCGTTGCTCAGAAAGCCGTAGTCAGCGATCGGTGCCCAGCCGTCCGCGTCCCTCACCGTGAACGACGGGCTCGTGCCATCAGGGCTATCCCGGCGATCCCGCCGGCGACCGCGATCGGCGTCCGACGCATCGACACTGCCGACCACGGATCTGAGGAGTGCGCCTTGTCATCGAACATCCCGTGCGCACCGCGATCGTGCTTCTGGTCGCGTGCCTTGAACACGTTCGACCCGTACCGCGGGCCGCTCTTGGCAGTTGTCTGGCTCTTGACGCCCGTCTTGCCCAGGTACCAGTCGAGAACGCTCGGCATCAGCCGGTTGGCCACGATCGTGGCGGCCGTCGACGCGCCGACCCAGATGTTGCGACGCGGGTGGTCGGCTAGGTATCGCACCGCGCGGGCGGGAACTTCGGGTTGGAAGATCGGCGGCACTGGCATCGGGTGCTCGTCGAACTCGCTGTCGTTCCAGTCGAACTGCACGGTGTTCACCGCCGGTAGTTGCACCATGCACACGCGAACGGCGCTCTTGTCGTGCCGCAGTTCCGTGATGACGCTCTCGGTGAAACCGACGAGGGCATGCTTGGCTCCGCAGTACGCCGACTGCAGAGGAATCCCGCGGTAGGCAAGCGCTGACCCGGTCTGCACGATCACCCCGCTGTTGCGCGGCCGCATGTATTCGAGCGCGACCCGGGTGCCGTTGACCATGCCGAGATACGTCACGTCGGTAATGCGGCGGAACAAGGAATCGTCGGTGTCCCAGAAGAACTTCAGTGACCCCGAGAACGCGACGTTCACCCAGAGCTCGATGGGGCCGAGTTCATGCTCGACCTGTTTGGCGGCGATGCGCACCTCGTCGAGTATGGCGACGTCAGTGGCAACGCCGACGCCCTTGCCGCCTCGCTCCTCGACGTCGGCCACAGCGCCGTCGAGGCCAGCCTGGCCTCGCGCCAGCACGCCGACGTCCCAGCCGTGTGCAGCAAGCTCGCGGACGACGGCACGGCCGACTCCAGCCGAGCCCCCAGTAACGACAGCGACTCTGCGCTCGTTCATGTCAACCTCCTCATCGTGATCACCGGCCCATACCCGAGCGACGCGCCCTTTACCCGGTGGTGTGTGCGCCGCCGCAGCTACGAGACCCGGTACTCCTGCGCGTCTGACGTTTTCAGGGCATAGCCGTTGCCAGGCGACTCGGACGGCGTGAGGGTGCCGTCGTGAGGTTGGATGATGCCGTCGAAGAGCAGGTTCTCGATGCGCACGTGGTCGTGGAAGTACTCGAGGTGCCGCAGGTTCGGCGGCACCGTCGCCGCGTGCAAATGGATCGCCGGGCCGCAGTGGCCGGAGAACGGCACGTGATGCGGCTGCGGCCAGCGCGGCGACGCGGAGCCACTCGGTGATGCCGCCGCAGCGCCCGACGTCGGCCTGCAAGACGTCGACGGCGCCGGCGGCGAGCATTGAGCTGGAAGTAGTCGAGGTCGTAGCCGTACTCGCCTGCTGCGACGTCGAGGGGCAGCGCTTCGACGAGGCCGCGCAGCCCGGCCAAGTCGTCAGAACTCACCGGCTCCTCGAACCAGCTCACGCCGAAGTCGGTCGGCAAACTGCGACGCCGAGCCGGCGGGCCTGTGTGCGGTCGTAGCCACCGTTCGCGTCGACGAATAGCTCGGCGTCGTCGCCGATGGCGTTGCGCACCGCCGCGATGCGAGCGACGTCGGCTCGCCACGACACGCCCCAGTCGGTACCGATCTTCATCTTCACCCGCGGAATGCCGTCGTTCACCCAACCGGCCAGCTGCGTGAGCAGCTCGTGCATCGTGTAGGTCGTGAAGCCGCCACTTCCGTAGATCGGGACGGCGGCTTCGGATCGCCGCCGAGCAGCCGGTGCAGCGGTTGCGCAAACACCCTCGCTTTGGCGTCCCACAGCGCGAGATCGACCGCCGAGATGGCCATCGAGGCAATGCCCGGCCGGCCGAGGTTGCGAATCGCGCGGACCATGGCCGACCAAGCGTCGCCGGTGTCACGCACATCGTGGCCGACGATCTTCGGAACAAGCGTCTGTTTGATGACGTCGACCATCGCGGTGTGCCCGTACGCGAAGCCGAGGCCGCGCACGCCGGCGCGCGTCTCGACGTCGACGACGACAATCGTCGTCTTGTCCCAGGCGAGCGTGCCGTCGGCCTCGGGCAACTCGGTCGGGACCGTGTACGCCGCGACCTCGACCGCAGCGACGTCGAACTCGCCCGCGGTCGCGACTCAGCCACGAGACACCCCGACGAGATGGTCGGCCAGCCGCGCGGCGAGCGACATGATCGTCAGAGCGGGATTGGCCGACCCTTGCGTTGGCAGCACGCTGCCGTCGGTGATGTAGAGGTTCGGTACCGCGAACGTGCGCTGGTTGGCGTCGACCACGCCGTCCTTCGCCGAGGCCGCCATCCGGCATCCGCCGACCAGGTGGGCGAACCGCTGGATCGTCATCGTCTCGGTCGCCCCGGCGGCGCGCAGGATCTGTTCCATCTTCGATTGGGCGGCCTCGATGAGTGCCTTGTCGTTGTCGCACATCGAGTAGCTGAAGTTCGCGACCGGCAGGCCGTGCTTGTCGACCTCGGAAGCGAGCGTCACGCCGTTCTCGTACAACGGCAGCAACTCGCACAGCGATCCGAGTGACGACCAATGCACGTAGTCGCGCATGTACTCTCGCAGCGCGTCGCCCCAGTGCCCTTGGGCGATCACGTGCTCGGCGAAAGTGATCGGCAGCGGCGACACGTTCTGAATCGAGAAGCCCCGGCGGTACGGCGCGGCCGGATCGGTCTCGTAGAACTCCTCGGAGCTCACTTCGGGCGGCGGCCCCTTGTACATTCGCACTTCGGAGTCGAAGCGGCCTGCGGTCTGCGGCGCGCCCTGAACCATGACGTAATGGCCGACCTGGCCCTCGTCGTTGCAGAGGCCGTCCTTGAACCGCTTCGATGTCGACAGCAACAGCAGGCGCGGAGTTTCGATCGAATAGGCCGCGAGCGGCGACCATGCGCGCGCGCTGACGTCGCTCGACGCCGTCCTTGAAATAGGTGACGCCGGTTGCCAGGCCCGTGTGCTCGTCGACGAGCACGCTGCTGACGTGGGAGTGGGCGCGGATCTCCGCGCCGTGCGCGAGCGCGTCGGGCACGTGCGTGATCAGCGGCGACGCCTTTGCATTGACCTTGCAGCCCTGCAAGCAAAAGCCTCGGTAGATGCAATGCGGCCGGTTGCCGAAGCGGCCGTTGGCGATCGCCACCGGGCCGACCCGCACGGGGATCCCGAGCCGTTCGCACCCGTTGATGAACACGTCGCCGTTGCCCGACACCGGCTGAGCCTGAAACGGGTAGCTGTGCGGATCACCCCACGGCCATGGCTGGCCGGCGACTGGCAACTCTTGCTCGATCTGTTCGTAGTACGGCCGCAGCTCGTCGTACGAGATGGGCCAGTCCGCGCCGACGCCGTCGTTGGTGAAGGTCGCGAAGTCGGAAGGATGGAAGCGCGGCGTGTAGCCGGCGTAGTGCACCATCGATCCGCCGACGCCGCGCCCCGAGTTGTTCGAACCCATCGGCACCGGATTCGCGCCGCTGATGAGTCGCGGATCGGTCCAGTAGAGCGAGTGCGAACCGCGCTCGTCGCTTACCCAGTCGGTTTCCGGATCCCAGAACGGGCCGGCATCGAACGCGACGACGCTCCACCCCGCGCGGGCCAGCCGCTGCGCCAGCGTAGCCGCCGCCGGCGCCGCAGCCGACGATGGCGATGTCGACCTCGTCGGTCTCGTCGTAGCGGCGCATGTCGTCGCGCAACTGGTGCGGGAATCCGGGCGCTTTCGGCAGCAGCCAAGCTGAGTCGTTGCGGGCGCGCACGTCGACGGGCTCTCTGCATCGGCCACTTCGAACGGCTCGCGTTTGTCGAGCCCCATGTTCTTGTAGCCGCGCGGATACGCCGGCCCCGGGAAAGCCGATCTCGTTCCAGGCCCACGGGTGTGAGTAGAACGCCGTGCATGCGTATCGGGTCCACAGCGACCACACCTGGTTCGCCGGCAGATCGTGCCACCGCTGCGTCTTCAGGTTTTGGATCGCCTGCACGATCCCGGCCTGTTGGTCCTTCGTCAGCTCGCCGAAGCGGCGCGCCGTAGCGCGCGGTCGCGTCGTCGTCGAGAAAGGCCAACGTCTGCCGCCACGCCTCGCCGTCCTCTGGCATGTCCGCGTAGTGCCATCCGTCCGTTTCACCCGTCGCAAGACGGACGTCGATCAGTGCCGCAACCGGCACCCGCGGCTCGTCGTGCTGGGCAAGCAGTTGATCGCACAACGCTTCGGCGGTGGCCTGCTCGACGCCGGTGAAGAACGACAACTCAGGGGACGGCGTGAGCCGCGCCGAGCACGACGCCTGCGGTCGACGGCGTCCCATCGGTCGACTTCATCGAGCACGTCGAAGCCGGGGAAGCGCGAAGGACGAGATCCGGGGGTGCGGCCACGGAACTGTGTCGGCGATGAACACCATGGCTCACTCGCCTTCGCGGCGAAGGATGGCGGCCAGAATGCCCATGCCGCCGACCAGACTCGCGAGCAGCGGCGCAAAGACGGGCGGCCCCATCTCGGCGTTGTAGAGGCGCATGCCCGCGCGCAGCCCTCCGGGCTTCTGGCTAATTCCGCGCAGGTGCAGGTAGGTGCCCTGCAAGCCGTTCAACACGACCACGGCAGACGCCAGCGGCAAGCACCGTCTTCGCCGCCCGCTTGGAGAAGACCCCCGCGATGCCCGCGGGAATGATCGTCGGCATGACGAACACCGGCACCCACATCATCTTGTTGCCGAAGCTCGCCGAGTCGTGCGAGAGGTAGATCTCCCCGGTCGTGACGGCGGCGCCGACCGCCGCAAGCGCCGACAGGGTCTTCTCGAAGTGGCCGGTGCGGATGTCGGCGAGCAGGCGGTCGATACCGACGGCCGGCGGCGCGCGCTTCACGACTTCAGCTTCTCCATCGTGTCGGCGACCAGCGTCTTGACGATCTCGGCCTTGTGCGGCTGGCCGCGCACGAACGCCTCGGCGAAGCCCTTCGCCTGCTCGCTGCTGACGACGCCGGGCATCGGCGGCTCGTTCGGGTTGACGTCGCAATCGACGAGCGCCGGACCGTCGTAGCGCGAGCGCCGCTTGCACCGCACGTCGAGCTCGCCGGCTTTGGTGACCTTGATGCCGAGGCCGCCGCACGCCTGAGCCCACGGCGCGAAGTCGGCGAAGCTCTTGTGGCGCACGCCGAACTCGGGGTAGCCGAGCACCATCTGCTCCCACAGGATCTGCCCGTACGAGCCGTTGTTGTTGATGAAGACCTTGATCGGCAGCTCGTGGCGCACCGCGGTGAGGAACTCGGCCATCAGCATCGCGAAGCCGCCGTCGCCGACGAACGCGATGCACTTGGCGGCCGGGGTACGCGTGCTGCGCGGCGATCGCGTACGGCAAGCCCGGCGCCATCGTCGCGAGGTTGCCCGAGAGGTAGAACTCGCGGTCGCCCCGGATGTCCAAATGCCGGGCCGCCCAGGTGGCGATCGTGCCGGAGTCGCAGCGTGAGGATCGCGTCGTCGGTCGGCGTGCCCGTTGATCACCGACATCAGGTACTGCGGCGCGATCGGGTCGCGCGTCGGCGTTCTCGAGCGCCGCCATCTCGGCGCGCCACTTCGCCATGTCCTGTCTGGCAGCCGCTCGAGGAAGCTGTCGTCGTCGCGCTGCGGTCGAGCATGCGGCAGCAGCGCGGCGCAGCGTCTCCTTCGCATCGCCGATCACCGGCACCTCGGTCGGCATGCGGTTGCCGGCCCGGACCGGGTCGGCCTCGATCTGCACCATGCGCACCTTGTCGCCCTGCGGCAGGTGCTTCGTGTACGGGAAGTTCGTGCCGACCATGAGCAGCGTGTCGCATCTCCTCCATCACGTCCTCGCTCGGCTGCGTGCCGAGCAAGCCGATGCCGCCGGTCGTGAACGGATGAGTCGTCGGGCACGGCCGCCTTGCCGGGCAGCGTCTTCACGATCGGGCCTGCGAGCCGAGCCGCGACCGCGAGCAGCTCGGCGCGCGCGTGCAGCGCGCCGGCGCCGGCCAGGATGCCGATCTTGCGTTGCCCGCGTTCAGCACCTCGGCGAGCCTGCCGCAGGTCGGCGTCGCGCGGCTGCCCGGGCGCCGCGAAGTACACCGGCGCGGTCTCCGGCGGGCCCGCGCGGCGCGACGTGGCCGTACGGATCCTCGTCGGCGGGCGCGACCTGCAGGTCGTTCGGGAAGGTGATGTGGCGACACGTGCGACGCGCGAGCGCGTGCCGCACGGCGAGATCGACGAGCGTCGGTGACCTGCAACGGGATTGGTCACCATCACGTCGTACTCGGCGACGTCCATGTACAGCTTCTCGAGATGCACCTCCTGCTGGTAGCCGGTGCCGAGCAGCTGCGTCTCCTGCATGCCGGTGATCGCGAGCACCGGCTGGTGGTCGAGCTTGGCGTCGTAGAGCCCGTTCAGCAGGTGGACGCCGCCGGGCCCGGACGTCGCGATGCAGACCCCGAGCTTGCCGGTCGTCTTCGCGTGCGCGCACGCCATGAACGCGGCGGCTTCCTCGTGGTGCACCAGCACGAAGCTGATCTTGTCCTGTGGCGGCGCAGCGCTTCGATGATCCCGTTGATGCCGTCGCCGGGGAGCCCGAAGATCGTGTCGACGCCCCACTCAATGAGCCTCGTGACAAGTGATTCTGCGGCGATCTGCTTCACGTGTCCTCCTCCAGTCGCGGCCGGTCGGCACAATTGCAATCCCCAGCGGCGCCTCGCCCACACCTAGTGGGCAGGCAAACGTTCGTTGACCACTCGGCGCCCGCGTGGGGCAGTCCGCTGATGCGCCGCGATCCGTTTGCTGCGCTCTGCGAATAGCGGTGGCGCGCCGCCGAGTTGTGTTGGATATCGCCAGCTAAGGAAGCCGAAACCTGCCGCTAGAAGCGCGTCGCATCCTGCCGCGAGCCTCCAACGCGGCGACGCGGCCGCGAACGCGACAGCCGAAATCGCATGTAGAGCGTCGGCGACACCGCCAGTGCGGGTGAGCGAAGGCTTGGACAGCACGACAGCGGCCTGAACGAGATGGCGAGCGCCCAAGGTGCGCACCACAAACCGCGCGGCGCGGGCCGCCCGGGGGTGGCCGGCCACGGAAAGCAGTCGGCGCGGTGCGGTGAACAGCGCCAGCCCCCACCCGGCTCGTACCAATGCACCCGCAGTCTGGACGGACATTACGACGATGTGCCCGACGGTTGTTGCTGGCGGCCGCTTAGTTCGCGCGGCGATTCGGTGGGCACCGGCGCCATCTCGTCGCGCATCGCGTGGGTCGCACGACCGACAATGATGCCGGCAACCACGACGCCGGCGCCGACCCAGAACAACCACGGCGCTGACAAGATCAGGCTGGCGCCCCCTGTGCCGGTGCCGGCAGTGATCACCGCCACGACGATCCAGGCGATCGGCCGTCCTCGGGCGTGCGCACTGTGCTGGTCGAACCCGAGGCCATAGGCAGACTGCTTATGTTGTGCGCTTGAAGGTCCGGAGGCCGCATCGTCGACACGGGCGGTTCGCGTTGTCGTCGTCTCGCGTTGTGGATGGCCACTGGCGGTCAGCGAAGCCTGCTCGACGCACGTAACGCCTGGTGCGACGACCTCGGTTCGGCCCGCGTGGCGGCGGCTGCGCAGTCGCATGTACGAGACGGTTGTCGATGCGGCGAGTGCGAGCAGGCCACTGCCTAGCCCGGCGCGTAGTCGAACGCCAGTTCGCGGCGCGTCGTGGTGCTCGGTCCGCGACGTCAGCATTGGACGTTCCAAGTGGGCATCGGTCGTCCTTTTGCCTACGCAGGCATCTTCTTCGGCAACAACTCTTGCCAGCCTCCCCTCGGATGCATCATGCAAACGTTGCGCTGGCAGTTAGTTCGCCAGGCGGCGGCGCGAGCTGTTACCAGCCAAGCCGCGCCAGCGTTTCGGCGGCTTCAGGCTCACCCGCCGCGTTCGCAAACGCCCGTAATGCGCTCACAAGTTCGTTGCGTTCATCGGCCGGCATTGCCTTGACGATCCGCGCGATCTCTGCCCGTCGAGTGTCGCTGACTCGTCGAACGAGTCCACGGCCTTGGTCGGTGAGGTCGAGCAGCACTTCCCGACGGTTGACGGGGTTGTCCTGGCGAGTGACCAACTCGGCAACAAGCAAGCGGTCGATCATCCGCATCGCGGTGGAGGAGTTGACGCCCAAGAGGTCGGCAAGCCGGTTCAGATTGATCACGCCTTGGCTGTCGAGCACGACGAGTGTTCGGAACTGGGTCAGCGTGACCGTTTCCTCAACGTCGGCCAACGACCGAGCGGACACCCCAACCAGAACGCGCGACGCGGTGAGGATCGCAGTGACCACTTGGTCGAGCTTGGAACTCGCATCGGGTCGATATGTGCGCCCCGTCGTGCGTGCTGATCTGGTCACCGAGCCAACCTCCCGCAGATTGCATTGCGCAACTGTTGCGTACTGTACCTATGACGTCAGGGGGCCGCCTGCGAGAACACAATCAGCGGTCACCACGGGCCACCATCACGGCGCGGCTTTGTCTCTATAAATTGCGCATATTGCTGCGCAAATTGCGGCGTCGGGTATTGCTTCCTCGCAAGCAGGCAAAGTTCGCGACTCGACACCACCTGTGCGGACCCGTTGACGTGCGTTTGGTCACGTCCAAGCTCGCGAGAGTTGTCCTCTGTCAGCCGTTAGGTTTCTCACCTCTCGTGCGCGGCTCGCCGGACCATTCGGGCGACGACTTCCGCGCTCCGGAGGCGGGGACGCAGGTTCGAATCCTGCCGGGGGCACCCGCCGAACCGCAGGTAGCGACCTCAAGGTTCACCGGTGGCGCGGCACCGCCAGCAGGTCCTGATGGTGCACGATCACGCGCAGGTGCCCACCGGCCGCATCGGCGAGCCGCTGCTCGACATAGGCCTGCGTCGCGGCACTGAGCTCCGGTTGCTGCTCACAGGCCGCACCTACCCAGCCCTTGAACCATTCGACCGCAAGTGCGGTTTCGCCAGTGTCGAGCCGCCAGGGACTCGGCCGGATGAGCACCTCAGCGCCCAGCCGGGCGAACACGTCGGCAGCCGCACCCACGGCGTCGGGGCCGAGCAACCGGCCGCCACCAAGAGTCCGGCGTTGGTGTGCGTTGAATGCCGAGGCAATCGCGTCGTCGAGAGGGTCGGACGGCGTGACGTCGACACGGCCGGTCACCGACAGGGTCAACAGGGCCGGGCAGCGGGCATTGACGCAAGAACGGGCGATGCGCTCCACCTCGGCGGCCGTCAGCATGTCGAGCAATGCGGATGCAGTGACCAGCGAAGCGCCGGTGAGGTCGCGCGGGTCAAGGCGCGTGATGTCACGCTGTCGCGTCTCGACGGTTACCCGCGAGTCGTCCGCACCCAGCAGTGGAACAGTGACGTCCGCGTGTGCGAGCAGATCGGCGTCCCTGTCGTACATCACCCAGTGCTGCGGACCGGAAAGCTGCGGCGCGAGCCAACGCGCCATTGAGCCGGTGCCGCAGCCGAGATCGTGTACCACCACCGGAGCGCTGGCCGGCAAGAGGTGTCGCACGTCCTCGACCAAGTCGATTGCGCGGGCAACTGCGTCGGCGGGCTCGCGCAACGCGAGCCAGGCCGGGCTCACGGTGACCACCGGCGGACCCGCAGCGGTCACAACGCGGCTTCGGTGCGGGCGAGCCGATCGCGCGGCACGAGCATCACCTCCTCCCGATCGCACTGAACCGTAGTGCGAGATCTTGCGTGTCACCTTGTATCCCAGAGTCACGGTGTCCCAGAGTCACGAAGGCTCTCGCCCCACAGTCACGGAGGCAAGGTGTCGACGGTTCGAACTGGTCCGTCCATCGGGCTGATTTCAGAGGCGACGTTGCTCGTCGCCGTCTCGGCCGCCGTTGGGTTGACTGTCACCGGTTGGCTGGTCGGGATTGCCTGTGGCGTCGGCACGAACCTCGCACTGGCACGCGGACTCGACCGCTCTGCTGCCGCCCTCGGCCCCGCGGACCGGGTGACCCTCCTCCGGGCCACACTGATCGGCGCTGTGGCAGCGCTGACTGCGGACTCCTTTGTCCGGCCGGTCTCCGTGCTCGCGCTGGTGACACTCTCCGTCGCTGCGCTCGTCCTCGACGCCGTCGACGGGTGGGTCGCCAGGCACACGGGGACGGCGTCGCCGCTGGGGGCACGTTTCGACGGGGAGGTCGACGCGTTCCTGATCCTCGTCTTGAGTGTGTACGTCGCACGCTCGGTCGGCCCGTGGGTGCTCGCTATCGGCGGGGCGCGGTACTTGTTCCTGGTCACCGGCTGGCTGCTGCCGACGATGCGCGCACAGCTGCCGCCGCGCTACTGGCGGAAGACCGTAGCGGCGATCCAAGGCATCACGCTCACGGCCGCGGCGGCGGATGTATTGCCGCGGCGAGGCACCGAGGCCGCGTTGGTCGTTGCACTCGGTCTGCTGACCGAGTCGTTCGGGCGTGACGTGTGGTGGTTGCGGCGAGAGAGCTCGCGGAGCCCGGCGCTCACGGAGCGTCGTCCGATCGCTGCTTCGCTCGTGCGGGATTGATCCTTCGGACTGCAAATTTTCCGGCTACGAATCAGGAGTGGGCAGGTTGTCGTTCTTATCCCGCACCGCATGGCCGTTGGCGCGCCTACGTCCGTCACCCGACGAGGGCGGGCCGGACGTCGAACCCACCGACCTGCCACCCGACCCCCCGAGCTGGCAAGGACGTTTGCGCATCGGACTTTCGCGGACGGCGACCGTCCTGGCGTTCGTGTTGTTGTGGGCGGCGCTCGTTGCGCCGTACCAGCCCAGCTATCTCACGCTAGGCACTTTCCTTCGCATCCCCCTCGAGGGGCTCCTTGTTGTGGGGCTTGGTCTGCTGCTGCCGCCGCGGTGGCGGCGGATCCTGGCCGGACTCGTCGGGGCCGCATTCGCGGTGCTCGCCGTTGTGAAGCTCCTCGACCTGGGATTCTTCTTCGAGCTCGACCGGCCGTTCAATCCCATTGGTGACTGGGGGAGTTTCGGGCCTGCGGTCGGCGTCCTGCACGACTCGGCCGGCCAATTCTGGACCGTCGTCGCCGTGATCGGCGCGGTACTCGTCGTCCTCTCGGTACTCGTCTTTGTGACGATGTCGGCGGTGCACGTGACGACGTTCGCGGCGCGGCATCGCACCTGGTCAGCCCGTGTCGTCCTTGCTCTCGCCGTCGTCTGGTCGCTGCTCGCGGCGATCGGGGTCCAGGCACTCGGCGGAGCCAGGGTCGCGTCGGCGACGACGGCCAGGCTGGCTGGTAGCGAGGTGAACCTCGTCCGCGCAGACATCAAGGATCAGCACACGTTCACCGCCGACCTCAAGTCGCCCGACCCGTTCGCCATCACACCCGGCAAGGATCTGCTCACCGGCCTGCGCGGCAAAGACGTGCTCATCGTGTTCGTCGAGAGCTACGGCCAGGTAGCCGTGCAGGGCACATTCTTCTCACCACCGATCGACGCCCTACTCAAATCCGGCACGAGCGAGCTACAAGCTGCCGGGTACTCGTCAAAAAGCGCGTTCATGACGTCGCCGACCTTCGGCGGCATTAGCTGGCTGGCGCACTCGACCTTGCAGACAGGGCTTTGGGTCAACAACGTGCAGCGCTACGCCCAGCTCACTGCCAGCAATCGCCTGACACTGAGCGACGCGTTCGACAGAGCCGGCTGGCGAACCGTCGCCGACGTCCCCTCGAACGAGAAGAGCTGGCCGGAAGGAAAAACCTTCTACCACTACAGCCAGCTTTACAATCAATTCAACGTCGGCTACGTCGGGCCGAATTTCAGCTATGCCAAAGTGCCTGACCAGTACACGCTCGCGAAGTTTCAGCAGTTGGAGTTGGCGCCAGGACATGCCCCGGTATTTGCAGAGATCGATCTCGACTCGTCACACACGCCTTGGGCTCCCCTGCCACACATGGTTCCCGAGAATGCTCTAGGGAACGGCTCGATCTACGACGGGATGCCCGAGCAAGGACAACAGCCGGCCGCGGTGTGGCGCAGCGCTCACGATGTGCAGGCTTCGTACGGTCAATCCGTCCAGTACTCGATGACCGCACTCATCTCGTGGTTGCAAACCGTCAATGACAAGAACCTCGTGGTGGTCGCACTCGGCGACCACCAGCCAGCGACCACCGTTAGTGGCTCGACGCCGACTCACAACGTGCCGATCTCGATCATCTCGCAGGACCCAAAGGTGATGGATCGAATCTCTGCCTGGAGCTGGCAAGACGGTCTGCTGCCGAGCCCGCAAGCACCGGTGTGGTCGATGGACACATTTCGTGGGCGCTTCCTTACCTCGTACGGACCGCACCCTCCCAGCACGCTGGCCGGCGTGCTCGCGTCGCCGCACTGACTACGTTTTCTCCGCAACGACAGCGAACTTGCGGACCCGTCCTGCGTGCAGCCAGTCGCTCCAGAGACGGTGTGCGGCTAGCAGCTCCGCAAGCGCCCGGCGTCCGATCTGATCTGCAATCGTCCGTGGCGTCAGCGGCGAACGTGCTTATCAACGACTCCGCTACGTCTCGGTGCGCCCGACTCCAGTCATCCTGCCAGCGGACAACGAGCCCGACCTGCTCCAAGTACGTCAGCATCTCCGGCAGCGGTGTGAGCCAGACCGTATCGGCGTCCGGCATGCTCTCTCGCTCTGCTGCCGTGAGTGGCAGACCCTCTTCCATCGTGAAGGCGAACCGCCCGCCGGCTTTGAGCGCCCCGGAGATCTCCTGAAGGAGCGCCTTCTTGTCGGAGAACGCGAGCATCGTCTCAAGCAGGAGCACCACGTCGAACGGACCCGGAGGTATCGGCGGGATCCGCGAGACTTCGAAGCGACAGGGGATGTCGCCCGCGCGCTGGCGAGCAATATCGATCGCGCTGGAGCTGGAGTCGACGCCCAGATAAGTGCAACCCAGCTCCTCCGTGATGAACCGTCCGGGCCCGGCAATGCCGCAGCACAGATCGAGCACCGAGACCGCGGGCGCGATGCCGGCCCGCAAGGCGAGCGCGCGAATTTCGCTGGCGCGCATGAAACTCTCCTGTTCGACGAACTCGCCAGGGGCATACGCAGAAGCGCGCGCTCGTCGCAGGGCCATGACAAATGGCGCACGATCATCCTGCTTCATACCTGTTCCACGTGCGCACCTACGCCGAAGGTTCAACGCCGCGGGAGCCGGCAGCGAGGAACGCGGTTCCCCACAACAATTCGGTCCAGGAGAAGTCGTGCAGGTCTTCCTGCATGGCCACGCGAATCTCGTCCCAAGGGCGGCGCATCATCCATTCGTCGATGGATGCGAAAGGTCGCACGATCGAAGTTCCAAGGTGTGCCACCCACCGAGGCACGCTTGCCGGAACCTTGAGGTCGAGCACGGCCCAGCGTCCGCCAACGGCGAGGGCCGCAGCACCGTGGGCGATCACTTCGGTGCACCCAGGCACCTGTGTCAGGGCGTACGTGGAGAGGATCGCGTCGACGTCTGTTGGGAAGTCGAATGCGACAGCGTCGGCTTGCACGAGGCTGATATTGCTCCAGGCGTTCGTCGCAATCCGATCTCGCGCCCGGTCGAGCATCGCGTCGGTCAGATCGACACCGATGATCCGGCCGTGCGGGACCGATCAACTCCTCGATCAGCGTGAAGTTCAGGCCGGTGCCGCAGGCGATGTCGATCACGCTGTCGCCGGGGCGGAGGCGGAGTGCTTGCACGGTCCGGCGGCGTTGTGCTTTCTGGGGGTAGCCGGGCACAGGGTAGAGCCGCGAGGTGAGGTCGTAGTGCTTCGCCTTCTTGCGGTAGGTCTCGATCAGGTGCTCTCGCGCACGGTCGCTCTGGCTCACGGCCTGCTCCTCGAAGTCGGTAGCGTTGCGGACGGACCGTGCGCCAGCCCGTCTAGGGCGCCGCGTCTCCCGGTGTAGCCGACTCGACCGCGGCCTTGATCGCCACCATCTCGCGGTCGCTTACACGCTGAATCCGGCGTTTGAGAATGTTGCCGGGGAGCGCGCGCATGATGCCCTCGAGGTCGACCTCGATCCACATCACGGCATCGGTCTGCTTCTCGTCGATCGGCTCGAGTTCCATTCCCCAGCGCGCGGCTGACGTACCCAACGGCCCCGCGAACGCGACGTGGCGAGGCGCGTCGACAGTGGTGACCTCTTGACTCCGGCCGCGGGACAACCCGAGTATCCCCTTCGCCCGCTGATCGATCCGCGAGCCGGGTTGAAGCGCCGTACCTCCGCGAACCCGGCACTCGAGAACAGTTGGCGCCCACTCCGGCCAGCGTCCGACGTCACAGAGATACGCCCACACCTCGCCCACGTCGTTGGCGATTGCGATGCGGCTCTCGGTTCTGAATGTCATCGGGCGGCCCTTAGTGTTGGTCACTCCCGGGTTTCGTCAGAGCTCGCGCAACGGCAGCAGGATCTAGACCTGGGTGCTGCCGATCGACCAAGCGAATCGATCTTCCATCAGTCCCGAGCTCGTCCGCAACACCGACGCCATCCGCGGTGGATGGCACCTCTGGAGAACTGATGAAGGTGGTCCGCCTACACGCTGACGGGCTCAAGCTCGAGCACACCGCGCGGCCAGAGGCGGGGGCGGACGACGTCCTGGTCCGCGTGCATGCAGCCGCCATCACGCGCGATGAGCTGACCTGGCCGACGGATCGGCTGCCCGCGATCCCCTCCTACGAGCTCTCCGGCGTCGTCGAGCCCACCGGCGAGGAGGTCATCGCGCTGACCCCGTTCGACCGCGATGGTGTGGCCGCCGAATGGGCGGTCGTGCCTCGATTTGTGCTTGCGCCGAAGCCGTCGGGGCTCAGCCATGAAGAAGCGGCGGCACTGCCGATGCCGGGTCTGTCTGCATGGCAAGGGCTGGTCGTGCACGGCCGACTCACGGCGGGCCAGCGGGTCATGGTGACGGGCGCACGCGGCGGCGTTGGACACGTGGCCGTGCAGCTCGCCACCCACCTCGGCGCAGTGCTGGTCGACGAGGGCGAGACGTGCGACCTTCTCTTCGACACGGTCGGTGGCGAGCAGCTCGCCCGAAATGCGGAGGGCGCACAACGCGTCGTCACGATCGCCGCCGAGGCGCCCGGCGCGCACTACTTCATTGTCGAGCCGGACGGCGCCCAGCTAGCGGCGCTGCCAGAGTTGCGGCCCCAGGTCGACAGCGTCTTCGCGCTCGAGGAATTCAAAGCGGCATTCGCGCGCAGTGAACAGCGGGGCAAGCACGGCAAGGTCGTGCTGCGCGTCAGCTAGACTCAATGACGAGCGACTAGGCGTCGCGGGTCATCATTCGCCAGGCACCGAGGGCGGTCCAGCCGACGATCCAGGCGAGGATCACACAGACCGCGGTCGTCGTCGATTCGGTAAGGCGATAGTCGTTCCCTCCGCCGCCAAAGGCGAGCGGTAGCCGACCTGGTTCGAGGCGGCCGGTCGCGACCCCGACGACAGCTCGCTCGAGGTTCTCCATGTGCGGTATTCGGGCGCGGATCACGATCGGCGTCAGGACGACTTCGAGAACGAGCATGAGGACGACGGCCACCGTGCGCTGTCCGAGGAGCGACCCGAGGCCGAGGCCCACGATGAACCCGATCACCGCCTCGAGTTCGATCCACAGCCCGGTCTTGACCATCAGTGAATTCGATGGGTAGAGGAACTGCCGGTGGTAGTCGGAGTAGTTGCGCTGGGCGACCTGCACGGCCGCGGCACTGAGCTGCGCCGGCGTAGGCGGAGCCGAGGTGGCCGCCGGCGGCTGGATGACCTTGCCGTCGGGGCCAACCGGGACGGGACCGCTTGGACTGCCGGAGCCCCCGCGATAGAAGGCGTCGCACATCGGGCCGATGTCGAGCGGACCGTCGTACGGCAGCCCGCACACGACCTCCGTGGCATGTTGGGATGCCCAGGTCTCGAGCTGGCTCTGGGACATACCCGGTGGCACGGTCACACCGTCGAACTTCAAAGTGCTCGGTGCGGCGAAAACGCACACGGCGCAGACGATGCTGAAGCCGATCGCCACTAGCGGGACGATGATGGCGAGGCCTGCGGGGATTCGGGCGAGGTAGAGCGCGAGCCGGGAGCGGCCGGTAACAACCAGGTGCCGGAACATCCCTTCGGTCAGGTCCATGGAGCCGGCGCTACAGCCCAAGGTGGCAGCGACGATGAACCCGAAGGTGAAGAGCACTCCGGCCGACAGCCCGGTGTAGACATCAAATCCGCCGGCCGGCCCGTAGGTCTTCGGCGCGACGGCATGGAGAATCAGGCGGACGCCGAGGAAGATCGCCGGAATGCCTACCGTCACTGCAGCTAGGGCGATCATGAGGCCGCGGCGCCGGCGGAGTTCGACGAATCTGGTCGCGATCATGGCGCCGTTCGGAATCGGCGATCCTCGACGATCGCTGACCGGCGCAAGAACGGTCGGCGGCGGAACAGGTGCGCCGACATCAGGAACGGTGGTCATTGCCCCTCCCCCAAGCGGCTGGTGACTTGGAGGAACCAGGACTCGAGCGACGTCTGCACCGGCTCCAACCGGTAGATCGAGATCCCGCCAGTGACCAGGACGCGGGCGACCTCGGCGATGACATCGCGGGAAGTGCCGGCCGGAAGCGTGATCGCCAGTCCGGTCGCCTCCACGATCGCGGTCGCGAGATTCATGCTCGCTAACAATGACCGTGCACGGTCAGGCTCGGTGCAATCGATCTGTAGCGCTACCGACGCGCCCGCAAGCAGTTCGGAGATTGGTCCTTGCCGGATGACGCTGCCGCGATCGACGATCGCGACCGCGTCACAGGTGCGTTCGACCTCGTCGAGTAGATGGGAGGACAACACGACCGTGCGACCCTCCGCGACCAGCGAGCGGATCATGTCGCGCATCTCGTGCATACCGGCCGGGTCGAGCCCATTCATGGGCTCGTCCAAAATCAACAACTGCGGGTCGCCGATCAAACACGCTGCCACGCCCAGCCGCTGCCGCATACCCATCGAGTACTTCGACACCCGGTCATCCGCACGATGCAACATGCCAACGCGTTCGAGTGACGGATCGATGCGGCTGCGCGCGGCCGGCTCGCGCGCCGCCGCCAACAGTTGAAGGTTCTGCCGCCCGGTCAGATGACCGTGGAACCTAGGCTCGTCGACAATCGCGCCGACGCGCGCCAACGCGACGTCGCGATGCTTAGGGACCTCATAGCCGAGCAGCGACATCGTCCCGGCGTCCGCGCGGGTCAGGCCCAGCAATACCCGGATCAGGGTTGTCTTTCCGGCCCCGTTCGGGCCGAGGTATCCGAACGCACAGCCACGTGGGATCAGCAGATCGACACCATTGACCGCGACGGTGCCACCGAACCGCTTAGTCAACCCTCGCGCCTCGACGGCCCAACGGCCGTCGATCTCCGACCCGGCCACTTCAGCCAGTACGCCCACACCCGTCATCGCGACTGCCCCGATCTACCTAGCTTGGCTACCCGGAGCAAATCCTGTACCGGTCGCGAGCGGCGCGCCTCCGGGATGACCCTGGGGTTTCCCCGGCCAGCCCCGGAGGTCGGGTGCAGCCTGACTAGGCCGGCATCGGCGACGCGAGCTGGAAGAAGTTGCCGTCGGGGTCGGCCAGCGTGGCCAACCACATGTCGCCGCCGGGAGGACCAGGCTGGTATGGCTCTTGTTCGACCTTCGCACCGAGGGCCTTCAGGCGCTCGAACTCGCCCTTCACGTCCGACGTCTCGAAGTTGATCATGATCCGACCGGGCGTCTCGTTCGCGCCCTTCACGTCAGAGTGGGGCCCGATCATCAGGCCGGCGCCGCCGAGTTGCCAGCCGACGTAACCGTTGTCTGCATAGCCGGGTTCGCCCAGGACCTTCCGATAAAAGGCGCTCAATGCATCCGGTTCTTCAGAGTTGATCATGATGGTGTTCAAACTCAACATCGTTACCTCCTGAGCTGCGCGGCTGTTGCAACAACACTAGGACGACCCTCGGACAGGAAAATCATCGACGCAGTTTCGCCGTCCATGACGCGGGTACGTGGCGGCCAGAACGGCCGGCGCGATGGGCGACGGCGATGATTACAGGAGGGCTGTCATGGGCGACGCGAACGAGGACCGGGCGAAGGCTGCCGAGTTTCCGGACGGCGACCTGCTCGGGATCATCCTCACTCAGCACGCCGAGGTGAAGGACCTCATGAGTGAAATCGCCGCTGCCTCCGGCGAGGAGCGCAAGGAGCTTTTCAGCACCTTGGTCACCACGCTGAAGGCGCACGAAACGGCGGAAGAGTCCGTCGTCCGCCCCATCACCGAAGAAGCGGCAGGCGCGAGCGTCGCCGAGGCGCGCAATGCCGAAGAAGCCGAGGCGAACGAAGTAATCGCCGCCCTGACGAAGCTCGATGTCGACAGCTCCGATTTCGACTCCGAGTTCGCGAAATTCACCGACGCCGTCTCAAAGCACGCCGAGGCCGAAGAGACTGAAGAGCACCCGGCAATCCGCGCCAACCGGTCTGAGGACGACCGCCAGGTGCTGGGCAAGGAGTTCGTGGCCCAGTTCGAGGCGGCTGGCGGAATTTACTGACCGGCAAACGGCAAACCCACGAGACCTTCCGAATCCGCGAATCCAGGGGCGTTCTGACGCAAGCGCCCCTGGATTCGCGTCCAACTGAGACGGTCCGGTTTACCTGTCGACAGCTCGCTGAAGCTCGGCCTTCGTCATCGTCGAACGGCCCTTCACGTTCATGCGGCGAGCCTCGCCATACAACTGCTCCTTAGTACGCCCGCCCGGGCCGGAATGCGACCGTAACCCGCCGCGTCGCCCCGACGACATGTCCTTGGTCGACGACCTGCTCGCGGTCTTCGACTCCCCCGCGCGCGCCCGTTCTTTGTTCACGGTACGAGCGGCGATCTCCTCCGCCGTCCGCTCTGGACGGCCTCGATCTTCGAGGCCTTCCTTGATGTGCTCGTACTGACGTTCTCGTTTGTCACTCCACGCTCTCGGCATCAGCCACCTCCGCGCAAATCCGATTCGGACGGAATTTCCTTACCCAGAGCCGATTGGCTTCACGCTTCCAGCGTTCGGCGCGAAGTCGACATCGACGTTCTCGTCCGCGCGTCGCTCCTCCATCTCGCCGAGTGTGACGTAGGTCGATTCGTCGGCAGCGGTTCTCCGATCTCGACCGAACATCGTTCGCGGCCACAGGTGTCGCGCCCGTACGACATCGACCTCGATCGCGTACAGCGTGAGCTCGGCCTGGAGGTACAGCCAGCCCATGAGACCGAGCACCAACGCGAACGTGCCGTAGACCGGACTCATGTGCTTGACATCGTGCGCAATGAGATAGCCACCGAACGTCAGCAAGAACTCCCACGCGACCGCCGTCAGAAACGCGCCGAGCAACAGATCTCGCCACGCAACGCCCACCGTGCCGATGCGAAACACCACCCAGAACACCGCAACGTTGAGAGCGAACGCGGCGACGATCGCGGCGACGCGCACTCCGATGCCGATTGCACCCGTGCCACCGCCGAGACCTGACAACGTGCCCGCGGCAATAAAGCCGGTGCCTAGGACAACGACGATCGCGAGTGAGCGCAAGCCATTCCAGGGAAAGCCGGGACGACGCTTGTACGGCGTGCCCCACATGGTGCTCAACGCGTACTGCATGGCATTGGCCACACCGCGGGTGCCAAGAAACGTGCCGACGAGACCGATGACGAGGCCGACTCCCGCCCGGTTGAGCGACTTGACGTTGTCTTGCAACTGCTGACCGATGACCGGGAACTCGAGCAGCGCAGATTTCTGAATGCTGTGTTGCAAGCTGAGGTTGCCATGCAGGGCAATTCCGAGCACGGTGATCAAGACGAGCAAGAGGGGGAAAATCGCGAGCATCGCTGACCACGCGATCACGGCCGCGAGATTGCCGCCATTGTCGTCTCCGAACTTCTTCGACACGGCCAGCGGAAACGCCAACCACGCGTGCACCTGCTGGCGCTCATCGAGTCGCGCGAGCAGCGTCTTGACGTTCATCGCTACGGCTTACCCAGCACACGCACGGTCAGACCAGCCGTACTCAGAGTCACTCGTCTCAGACCAGCTCGGGTTCGCGGATGAGCGAAATCGACGGCGGAGGTACGTCGCCGTAGTCGGGCCTGACCCGCTCGTATGGGCCGGCGAGCAGCGGCGAGGAGATGATCAGGTCGGCGCTGGCTAGGTTGCAGGCGACCCCGATGTTCCACACCGCGGCGATGCGCAGGAGCGCTTTGACGTCGGGGTCGTGCGGCTGCGGCTCGAGCGGATCCCAGAAGAAGATGAGCAGGTCGATCTCACCCTCGGCGATCTTGGCGCCGATCTGCTGGTCGCCGCCTACCGGCCCGGAGAGAAAACGGTGCACGTGCAGACCAAGCTCGTGCTCGAGCATGGTGCCGGTTGTGCCGGTGGCGTACAGAACGTGCTGTGAGAGCGTGAGCCGATTGAAATCGGCCCAATTGAGTAAATCGAGCTTTTTGTTGTCGTGGGCAACGAGGGCAATATGGCGCTTTTCGCCGGTCATCATGACTCTTCCTTGTGGGTACGGGTCACATTCAGGGTAGCCGCCGCAGAAGAACGCCGGGTTACGTCACGGGCAAATCCCGGTCAGCCCAGGCCCGGATTTCGTGGGGCAGTTCGTTGTCAGGAGCCGGGCCACGTGCGACGACTATTCTCTGGCGAATGACCCTCCATGACGCCAGCGCCCGCCGCCCGCCGTCCGGCACTCAATTCCGCATCGCCCACGGTCAGTTGACGGCCACGATCGCCGAGGTCGGCGCGGCGGTGCGCGAGTTCCGGTCGGGCGAGCACGACGTCTTTCAGCCCAACGACGAGGCCGAGTTTCTCACCGACTTCCACGGCTCGGTATTGGTTCCGTGGCCGAATCGGCTCGCCGACGGCCAGTACCAGTTCGACGGCGTCGATTACCAGGTGGCTATCACCGAGCCGGCTCGCATGACAGCGCTGCACGGCCTCTCGCCATGGCAGCGGTGGTCAGTCGTCGATCACCACGACGACCGTGTGTCGTTGCGGCTCGAATTGCGTGCCCAGCCCCGGGTATCCGTTCTTTCTTGACACGGTGGTTGAGTACCAACTCGGTTCCAACGGGCTGCGCGTCACAACGACATCGCGCAACACCGGCGCGGTCGCGTGCCCCTACGCCGTTGGCTTTCACCCCTACCTGTCGGCCGGCGACGCGACGCTCGACGAATGCACGGTGCGCCTCGACGCGGGTCGGCGCTTCGTCACCGACGCCCGGCTCCTTCCGATCGGTGAAGAAGACGTCGCGGGTACGGCCTTCGACTTCCGGGACGCACGTCTGCTTGGCGACCTGGTCATCGACGACGCGTTCACCGACGTGCCGCGCGGGGCAGACGGCGTCGCGTGGGTGACGTTAGGTCGGCCCGACGGCCACGCGGCCGCCATCTGGATAGACGAGAGCTGCGACTACTGGCAGCTCTGCACGGGTGACAATTCGCCGCCGCACTTGGCACGCCGCGGTCTGGCCGCCGAACCGATGACGGCCGCCCCCAACGCGTTTCGCACCGGCCGCGGGCTACGCCGGCTTGAGCCGGGCGAAGAGGTCGTCACCGTCTGGGGCGCCACGCCTGATGTAACCCGCCGAGCTACCCGCCGTCCGGCCTTGGACGACGGGTCAGCTCGGACGACGGTTAGCTGGACGGCGCGGCCGGCTCGCTGCTGGGGCGTGGCGCACCGCTGGCCGCCGCGCCGCCCTGGCCGCCGGCGGCCTGCCCGAGTATCGGCTGGCACACCTTCAACGCCGCCGCGGTCTTGGCGTCGCTACGGTTCAGCCCGCTCAGCACGGCTTGCGGGTCCGTGCCGCTGATCGACACGCCGTTGTCAGACATGCAACTGACAAACGCCGCCAGCGTCGCCGCGCTGATCGTGCGGCCGGCGCCGCCGACTCCACCAGACGGGCGCAGACTCGCGCAGGCTTGGATCGCCGCGGCGAAGCTCGGGTTGGCGCTGGCGTCAGGGCCGAAACCGAAGCCCCCCGGCCCGCGGGATCCGCCGAAACCGCCGCCCGGCCCGCGGGATCCGCCGAACCCGCCCGGCGGTCGGCTGAACGTTCCGCCGCCAGGTGCGCCGCTGCGGGGCTGACGCGAGAACGTCGGCACGGGCGCGCCATGAGAGCGCAGGCAGTCTTGGTACTGCGCGAACGCGGCCCCTCCAGCCCCTGCCGCACCCGATGCCGGCGCGGCCGAAACCGTCGAGCTCGCGGACGGTGTCGACGCCGCTGCCGGCGTGCTTTTGCCACCGCCGCTACACCCGGCAAGAGCGAGGACGACGCCGGTGGCGCCTACTGCCAATCGCGCGCGCTTCGTCAGCGTGAGGCTCGACATCAGCCACCTGCCCCAGGGCTCGGGGCGGCGGCGGCACCCGTTCCGGCGCCGGTGCCGGTGCCGCCGGCCCTCGTACCTCGCCCGCCACCGCCGAAGCCGCCACCGCCGAATCCCCCCGCCAATCCGGCGGCACCTTCGCTCACGCTCTGCGCGGCGTACACGCCGACCGACGACTGAACGCCGCGGATCACGACCGACTGACCTGGTGCGAGATCTTGCATCGTGCCGGTTGCGGTCTTGGTAATAGTGGTCCCGCTGTTGGTCGTGACCTTGACCGTGTTGCCGGTCGCGTCGGTCACGTAGAGCGTGTTGCCCTGAACGACCGTCACCGTGCCGACGATGTTCGCGCGGCCGGACGCATCAGCAGCCCCGCCTGCGCCAGCTGCCCCGCCGCCGGCGCCAGCGCCAGGCGCACCGCTCGCGGTCGACGATGGCGCTGCCGTACTGGCGCCAGTGCCCGTGCCCGCGCCAGCACCGCCGAAGCGGGCGGCGAGCTGCGCCGCCGTCAGACCTGCGGCCGTCGAGGACACATGCACTTTGCTCTTCTCCACCCGCACGCCGGCGAAGAACGCACCCGCGCCGATCGCAAGCACCGCGAGCACAGCTGTGACGATCGGCAGCTCGACGGCGCACGGCTCGGTTGATCGGGGGCGGCGGCTCGTCGACGTCATACGCACCGACGTACCTCGAGGCGAGTTCATCGGGCGCGCCGGGAGCGACGACGTCTCGATCGGCACCGTGTTGCGTCATGGGATTCTCCGGTCGGTATGGGCAATCAAACGTGTGGCGATCAATCGGGTGGCACGAGATAGCGCGGTACTACTCATAACGAAGTGCTTCGATCGGCAGGAGTCGGCCGCCCGACTTGCGGGGTAGAGCCCGAAGAACAGACCAGTAACCACGGACACGCCGAAGGCCAGCACGACCGAATACGTCGCCACCACGGGCTGGATACCGATGATCCGAACGTGGCTGACCGCCGATGCCTGCGGCGACCCCGATAACGCCGCCGAGAGCCGACAGCAACACCGCCTCGACCAGGAACTGGCCGAGGATGTCGGAGCGCTTCGCACCGATTGCTTTGCGAATGCCGATCTCACGGGTGCGTTCGGTGACGGTCACCAACATGATGTTCATGACGCCGATACCGCCGACGAGCAGGCTGATGCCGGCAACGATGCCGAGCAACGTCGTGAAGCACCTTGTTCGACGACGTCGACGTCTCGAGCAAGCTCGCCTGGTTCAGGATGCGGAAGTCGTCGGTGCCGCCGGTCGCGATTTTGTGCGTCGTTTCGAGCGTCGCCGTTACTTCGGCCTGCGCGTCTGCTTCCTTCGACGGCGATGTCGCTTCGACCGAGATGTTCGAGTACGACGTGGCTGTAGCCGGTCAACGTGTCTTGCACCGCAGTCAGCGGCGCCATCACGACGTCGTCCTGGTCTTGGATTCCGTTGGTTCCCTTCTGCTTCAACAACCCGATGATCTGGAAGCTGGCGCCGTTGAATTGCACGTTGTTGCCGATCGGGTCGGCCGTGCCGAACAGGTTCGTCGCAACCGTCTCGCCGATGACCGCAACGCGGTTGTGCTGGGCCTCGTCGGCATCGGTGAAGAACGTGCCTTCCGGCGACGACATAGTCCTTGATCTGCTGGTAGCTCGGCGTAGTACCGACCGACGAGGACGGCGAGTACGACGCGCCGTTGTAGACGGCCGTGACCGAACCCGGTGATGACCGGGGCAACCGCGACGACGTCGGGGTTCTGCGTCTTGTCTTCGAGTGCGGTGACGTCGGCAGCAGTGAGATTCGCCGCGCTGCGACTGGGTGCCGACGGTGGCGCGGCCACCGCCGAAGCCGCCGAACCCGCCACCCTGTCGGTTGATCTGCAGCAGGTTGGTGCCGAGGCCCTCGATCGTCTTTTGCATCTTCTGCGACGAGCCGGTGCCAACGGCGACCAGCATGATGACCGAGCCGACGCCGATCAGCATGCCGAGCATCGTGAGCAGCGACCGCAGCCGGTTGTGCAGGATGCCGGCGAGCGCGATGCGGATGCTCTCGGCGCGAATCATCGCACGCCGCCGGCCGCAGCGTAGGTCGAGGTGGGTGTGCATCGGTGGCGGCCCGTCGATCGGTGCTTGGCGAAAGTCGTCGACGATCAGGCCGTCCTTCACCCGCACGACCCGCTTGGCGTGTTGAGCCACCTCGTTTTCGTGCGTGATCATGACGATCGTGCGGCCTTCGGTGTTGAGCCGCGCGAAGATCGACAGCACATCGTCAGTGGCGACCGAGTCGAGGTTGCCGGTCGGCTCGTCGGCGAGGATCAGCGACGGATTCACCGCGATAGCGCGCGCAACGGCGACCCGTTGGCGCTCACCGCCCGACATCATCGCCGGCCGGTGGTTGTACCGCGCCGCGAGGCCGACCGCATCGAGTGCGGCCATCGCACGGCTGCGGCGGCGTTCACCGGAACGCACGCCTGCGTACGTCAACGGCAGCTCGACGTTCTGCAAGCGCCGTCGAACCAGACAGCAGATTGAAGCTCTGGAAGACGAAGCCGATCTTGCGATTGCGGATCTCGGAAAGCTCGTTCTCCGTCGAGCAGTTCGACGTCGACACCGTCGAGGAGGTAGCGCCCTGACGTCTGCACGTCGAGGCAGCCGATGATGCTCATGAGCGTGCTCTTGCCTGAGCCCGACGCGCCCATGATGGCGACGTAGTCGCCTTGCATAGACCGACAGGCTGACGCCACGAAGCGCGTGCACGGCGGCTTCGCCGTCGCCGTACGTCTTCGTCAGCTGCCACAACCGGATGACCGGCACGCCGCTGGGGATCGGTCACCCCGCGACCGCCGCCGACTCACTACGCGCGGCGCCGCCGAAGCCGCCGCCGCCGCCGAACGCCGCCCGCCGCCCCAGCCGGTGGTACCGGTGCGGTTGTGCTCGTCGATGTACTCGTCGCGACGGTCGTTGCGGGCAGCACGACGACGTCGCCTGCCTTCACGCCCCGGAGATCTCGGTCGTCGTGTCGCCCTTCAGGCCGACCACGACGTCGACTTGCTTTTGGGTTCCGTCGGGCTGCATGACCATGACGTACGAGTTCCCGCCGCCGCTGTGCACCGCTGACGACGTCACGTTCAAGAACCCGTCAGCCTTCGCCGTCGTCACGCGTCACGCGCGCCGTCATGCCGGGCTTGATCGCGGGGTTGGTGTTGTTGAGTGCGAACGTGACCTGGTACTGGACGACGTTGCTCGACGACCGTCGAGGTGTTCGGCGACAGCGATGACGTGTGCCGCGAACTCCTTGTCGGGATCGCATTCAGGGTCACCGTCGCGGGCGCGCCAACCACCACCTTCGACGCGTCGGCCTCGTCGATATTGGCCACGACCTGGAGACCGGTCAGGTTCGTCAGCGTGATGAAGACGTCGACGACTGTTGGACGATGAGTCGACGACCGCTCGAACCGTTCGAAGCGCTCGAGTCGTACCGGCGCTCACCGTCTCACCGATGGTGTCGTTGATAACGCCGATGGTGCCGGCGGCCGGCGCCGTCAAGGCGGTCGCATCGAGCGTTTGTCTTGGCCGTGTCGACTTGTGCCTGTGCCTGCTCGACGGCTGACTGGTCGGTCTGCACGTCTGACGCCAACGGCGGCGCGGTCTTCTGCGCGTTGCTGTTCCTCTGTCGACTCGAGCGACAGCTGCGCGTTGGTCACTTGCTGCTGTGCTGACGCAATGGACTTGCTGGTCTTTGGCCAGCCCCTGGGTTTGCGCAGTCTGCGCGGTGGTGATGGCGTCGTTGTCCTTCTCGATCGTCTGCTGGTCGCGCAGCTCACCTGAGGTCAAGGAATTCTGGGCGTTCGTCACGCCGTTCTGGTCGCTGATCACCTTCGCGGTGTCAGACGCCACTTTGCCCTGATCCGTCGTCACCTTGCCCTGATCGGTCGCGACCGCCGCGTTGTCCGCCGTCCACGTCGGACTCGCGCTTGTCTCGCCGCTCACTTTGGCCTGGGCCGTGGCGAGCGCAGCCTGGTCGGTCGCCAACGTCGCGTTGTCAACGCTCAGGGTGGAGTTGTCGGCGGTGAGATTGGGCGTCGCAATCTGCTGAGCCGACGTCAAGGCTGCCTGCAATGTGACCGCATCTTGGGACGCGGTCGCCTGGTCGTCGGCCAGTTGGGCCTGCGCCTTGGTGATCGCCGCGGCCAAGTTGGTCTGGTCGAACGACAGCGCTTGATTGGCGTTCGCGACGGACGTTTGCGCGGACACCACCTGCTGCTGCGCCTGCGCGGCGGAGATGTCGAGGCTCTGTTTGACCAGGGCGGTCGCGCCTTGCTGCAACGCGACGAGTTTTGCCTGCGCTGAGGCCAGCTGGGCGTTGGCTGAATCGAGTGCGGACTTGGCCGAGGCCGAGTCGATGCGGGCCAATACCGCCCCCGCGGCAACTTGCTGACCTGGCTTGACGTCGATTTCGGTGATCTTGCCGCCGGTGCTGAAGCTCACGTTAATGTCGTTGGGGGCGGTCACGTTGCCGCTGGTTGTGACCGACGTCATCACCGTGCCGACGGCGACCGTCGCCGTTCGGGTCGCCGTGCTGCTCGCGGCCGACGCTTTCGGCGGTCCGATCGTGGTGTAGGCAAATGCGCCGCCGGTAATGGCAACGGCGGCGAGTCCGAGATTCGCCGCGGTCAACTTCGTCAGCCGCATGTGGGTCCGCTCTCAAGGTGGTCGATCGTCCCTATGAGCCCACCAGTTCAACCTGTACATCTGCTGGGAGCGGGCGCGGAATTCGCTGAGAACCTGCCGCGACTCGTACGACACGAACCGGTACGAGCAGGCCACCTACTCGGCCACGACGTCGGCCGCCGCTTTGTCTGGTCGCCAGCCGCGCCACGACGGATGCCGTAACCGGAAGTCACGGGTCCACCCGGTGAACACGACTTCGCCGACCAGATCTGGCCGCACCCATACCGCCGTCCGCCCTTGATCGGCTGGGATGTACGAGGCCGCCGGTCGACGTACCTGACGACCCGCGAGTTGGCGACGCAGGTCAGCAAGCGTGCGATCGGAAAACCCGGTGCCTACCTGACCCGCGTAGCGCAATTCGCCGTCGCGATGCACCGCCAGTAGCAGCGCACCGACCTCACCGGCGCGGCGTCCTTGCCCTGGCTCCCACCCAATGACGACGACTTCCTGCATACGCGCGTGCTTGACCTTGATCCAGGCGGACGACCGACGACCCGGTGTGTAGACCGAGTCGAGGCGCTTGCAGACGACACCTTCAAGGCCTTGCTGGCGACTCGCTGCGATCGCATCGGCGGGATCGCCGTCGAACGCCGGCGGCACCGCGACGTGGTCGCCGTTGAGGTCGAGCCGCTCGAGCGCGGCCCGCCGGTCGGTGTACGGCAGTGGCAGCAGGCTATGGCCCTCGACCAACAACAGGTCGAACAGCAGAAAGACGACCGGGATCGTCGCCGACAGTGTGGCCGCCTTCGCCGCGTCGGCAATATGCATGCGTGATTGCAGGAGCCCGAAATCCGGCCGGCCGTGCGAATCCATCGCGACGATCTCGCCGTCGAGCACGGCAGTGGCTACGCCGACGGCACCCGGCAGGCCGGCAAGTTCGGGATAAGACACCGTGATGTCGCGATCATTGCGACTGAGCAGGCGCAGCTTTCCTGATTCGACATAGGCGATAGCGCGGACGCCGTCCCACTTCATTTCGGTGGCCCAGCCGCCGTTTGCGCGCGGAATGGTTGCGGCGGTCGCCAGCATCGGGCGGATCAAGGGGATAGACACAACCCGATCCTTCCCGTCGATCAGACGGGAACCAGCGGGAGGGCCTGCTAGTCGGCGCGCCGGCTTGCGACGATTTCATCGAGCGCGCCTGGGTCGACCTCGAGGAGCCAGCGGTCACGGTCGAGTGCAGTTTGCAGGAAGGCCGGGAGCGCCCATCCGCTCTGGAGGCCGGACTGGAACATGGCGACCCTCGCTTCTATGACCTCATTGGCTAGGCGCTCGACTTCTGCCGGAGATTCACCGTGCCGTTCTGCGTATTCGAGTTGCGCAAGTGCGTCGCGCCAGCGCTCACCGGCGGCGTCTACCTCCGCTTGATGTTGCTCGACTGCGGCCACGTTGCCCGCCTCCCGTGACGACCTCGCGCCTTACCAAAACTGCGCTGACCACCTCTTGATAAACGACTGGCGCTCTCCTCCGCATCAGCAGTGTGCCCCGGGACTAAAGCCCGCGCATCAGCCGAATGTCCATCAGAACTCACCTGTTGGGCATATCGGGCAGAGGCCGATGGCAGCAGAGCGGACGAAGCCGATGGACAAGCGAGCGGACGAGAGGCCGAGCGGCGCGGACGCGACGAAGGCCGCGAGCGATGTCGAGCGAGCGTGTCGACGGCTGCGAGCGCACCTCCGCTCGGTTGCTGACCGCTTTCCAAAAGGACACGTCATGGCACAAAGAGTCTCGGTCGATCTCGTCGACGACATCGATGGCGGCCGCGCCGTCGAAACACTGCGGTTTCTCCATCGATGGCATCGAACTACGAAATCGATTTGGGCAAACGCAACGCCGATCGGCTGCGCGCGGCGATGGCCGCCTATATCGAGGGCGGACGACGATTGGTCCGGACTACCGGACGTGGCCGCGGCCGCACCGTGGTGCAACGCCGGGTCGAGGTCGCTGCCGATCCGCGGGCGGTGCGGGCATGGGCGAAGGCCAACCGGGTCGCGATACCCGACCGCGGCCGCATTCCACTCGCCGTCATCGAGCGCTACCGGGCGGCCGGTCACTGACATCGAAATCCGGCGTCCGCAACCGGTCCAGCGACGAACGCTCGGCGGGTAGCCTGGAAGGCCTGACGGGAGGTCGCATCGTGCCGTTCGACCTGAGCATGTGGAAGTTGCTCGTGCTCGGCCTCATCGCGCTCGTCGTCTTCGGCCCTGACCGGCTACCCGAGATTGCCCGCGACGCCGGCCCGCACGATTCGACAACTCCGAGAGATGGCACAGACCGCCCGCAACGAGTTGAAGGCCGAACTCGGTGACACCGTCGGCGACTTCGACTTGGCCGACCTCAATCCGCGCACCTTCGTCCGCAAGCACCTGCTCGACGACATCGAACCCGACCGCGCGCCGGCGACCAGACCCGTCGGCCGCCCACGCCGCAGCGGTGGCCGCCTCCATCGCGAATTCGGCCGGCCAGCCGACGCCATACGACGTCGACGCCACCTGATTCGATCGATCGCCCGCGTCGGTACGCTCCCGCCGCCCCCATCGGCGGCGCTGACGCCGGTAAGATTCGCAGCGCCAATCGACCACAAGTCGTCGGCGTGCCCCGACTGCCTCCCGGGCCGACCCTGGTCCCGGCGCAGCCGACGGTCGCCCGACGCGCCAGAGCGCGGGGACCGATGAAGGTCAAAGAGATCATGAAGGCGCCGGTCTACACGGCCGACCTCGACATGCCCACGGCCGATGTCGCCAACCTGCTCGTCCAACACCGCATCAGTGCGGTCCCGGTCATCGACGCCACCGGCACCGTCGTCGGCCTGGTGAGCGAACACGACCTCATCTCACGCAGCGGACCAACCGCGCGCGACATCATGTCGCCCGGCATCGTCAGCGTGACCGAAGACACCGACGTCGACGACGTCCGGCATCTGCTTGTTGACCGCCGCATCCGCCGGGTACCCGTGGTGTCGGGCGGCCAACTCGTCGGCGTCGTGAGCCGGGCCGACATCGTCGCGCTGATCGCGATGGAATGGGTGTGCGAGGTCTGCGGCACCCAGGTTCGCGGTGAGCGCCCGCCGGCCAACTGCCCGACGTGCTCCGCCGACACCGTGCGCTTCGTGCATCTCCAACAGCCGCCCGGCACCTGACCTGCACCGATCGCATCGACCGCAGCACCGCCGTCCACCGTCGTTGTCATAGTTCGTAGATCAGTTCGAAGGAGCCGCCGCCGTGCCAGCTGCACCGCAGAAGACCGCCGCCCGCGCGGCCAAGAGCGGCGCGAAGGCGCGAAGGCCCCGGCGCGTGCTGCCGCGGGCGTCGGCCGCATAGCGCGAGGCGCGTTCCCGGCGAGCCGGTCGAGCGGCTGCGTGACTACTACCGGCTGATGCAGCTGATCCGACGCTTCGAGGAGCGCACCGCCGAGATGTACCAGCGGGCCAAGATCGGCGGCTACTGCCACCTCAACCTGGGTGAAGAGGCCACCGTCGTCGGCACGATGGACGCGATGGCGCCGCACGACTACCTCTTCACGACCTACCGCGAGCACGGCTACGCGATCGCGCGCGGCATCGAATCGAAGCGGGTCATGGCCGAGTTGTTCGGCCGCACGACCGGCGTCTCGCACGGGTGGGGTGGCTCGATGCACCTCTACGACGTCGAGAAGCGGCTGCTCGGTGGCTACGCGATCGTCGGCGGGCAGATTCCGCCGGCGACCGGCGCGGCGCTGGCGATCGCCTATCGCGGGCCGGGCGGCCCCGACACCGAAGCAGTTGTCTGCCAGCTCGGCGATGCCACGACGAACATCGGCGCGTGGCATGAGTCGCTCAACCTGGCGGCGATCTGGAAGCTGCCGATCGTCTTCCTCATCGTCAACAACCACCTCGGCATGGGCACGAGTGTCGAGCGCGCGTCGGGCGAGCCCGACCTCTACAAGCGCGGTTCGGCGTTTCGCATGCCCGGCGTGCGGGTTGACGGCAACGATGTGGTCGCCGTGCGCGAGGCGATGGCCGAAGCGCTGCGGCTGGCGCGCGAAGAGCGGCAGCCGTCGATCCTCGAAGCCACGAGTTGGCGGTTGCGCGGCCACTCGGTCGTCGACCCGGCGACCTATCGCACCAAGGAAGAAGTGCAGCGGCTGCACGACCTCGACCCGCTGGCCGCGTTCCGCAAGCAAGCTGCTCGACGGCGGCGTGCTCGACGCCGACGACGCTCGCCGCGATCGACGCCGATGTCGAGGTCGAAGTGAACGAGTGCATCACGTTCGCCGACGAGTCACCCGACCCCAGCCCTGATCAGCTGTTCGCGCACGCGTACGCGACACCCGTCGCCAATGCGCCGCGCGAATTGCCCGGCGACCCGCTTGTTTCCCTGTAGCGAGAGGCGATTCTTGTGGCTGTCATCACCTATCGCCAGGCGCTCAACGACGACGTTGCGCGCGGAGTTGCTGCGCGACCCCAACGTGTTGTTGATGGGCGAAGAGATCGGCATCTTCGAAGGCTCGTACAAAATCACCGCGGGCCTGCTCGCCGAGTTCGGGCCAGAGCGGGTGCGCGACACCCCGATCTCCGAAGAAGGATTCGTCGGCGCGGCGATCGGCGCCGCGATGCTCGGCCTGCGACCCGTCGTCGAGATCATGACGATCAACTTCTCGATCGTCGCGATGGACCAAATCGTCAACCACGCGGCGAAAATTCACACCATGTTCGGCGGCCAGTCGACAGTGCCGATGGTGATTCGCACGCCCGGTGGCGGCGGTCAGCAACTCGCCGCGACGCACTCACAAAACCTCGAGGTCTGGTACGCGCATGTGCCCGGCCTGAAGGTCGTCATGCCGTCGACGCCGGCCGACGCGAAGGGCCTGCTCGCAGCATCAATCCGGGACGACGACCCGGTGATGTTCATCGAGCACCTCGCCCTCTACAACACCAAGGGCGAAGTGCCGGACGGCGACTATGTCACCGAGATCGGCAAGGCGGCCGATCACCAAGGCCGGCACCGACATCACGATCGTGTCGTACTCGCGGATGGCTGCGGTCGCACTCGACGTCGCGCGCCGGCTCGAAGAGGACGAAGGCATCTCGGCTGAAGTCGTCGACCTGCGGTCGCTGCGGCCACTCGACCGCGCGACCGTGTTGGCGTCGGTGCGCAAGACCGGCAAGGCTGTCGTGCTCGAAGAGGACTGGCTGTCGTACGGCGTCGGCGCGGAGATCGCCGCGACGATTCAAGAAGGCGCCTTCGACTACCTCGACGCTCCGGTGCGCACGCGTCGCCGCGGCCGAGATTCCGTTGCCCTACGCCAAACCGCTCGAACTCGCCGCATTGCCCGATGCCACCGCGTTGGTGAAAGTGATCCACGAAACCCTCGACGCCACCCGCTTTCGCGGCTGAGCGCGCCGGCCCACAGGAGCGTTTCGATGCCTCAAGTCTTCATGCCACGGCTTTCCGACACCATGACGGAGGGCACTGTCAGCACGTGGACCAAGGGCGTCGGTGAGCGGATCGAAAAGGGCGACGTCATCGCCGAGATCGAGACCGACAAAGCCACCATGGAGCTCGAGGCCTACGACGCCGGCATCCTGGAGCAGATCCTCGTCGAGGTCGGCAAGACGGTGCCGATCGGCGAAGTCATCGCGGTCATTGGCGACGGCAGCGGGCGCCAAGTCCGCGGCGGCCCCGGCCGCACCGGCCGCTGCGTCAGCTAAGACCGTGACGCGCGCGCCGACGCCCGCCGCAGCGGCCGCCGCTCCTGCTCCCGCTGCCCCGGCCCCGGCCGCCGCTCCTGCTCCCGCTGCCCCGACTGCCACCGGCCCGGCCGCGTCTCCTGCCAGTTCCGCCAGCACCTGCGCCACCGGCACCGCCTCCGACGAATGGTATCGGTCGACGTCCGGCTCAAGGCCTCACCGCTGGCCCGGGCATCGCCCGCGACGCCGGTCTCGACCTTGCCACCGTGCAAGGCTCCGGGCCAGGCGGGCGCATCGTGCGCGCCGACGTCCAGCAGGCGATCTCGGCGCTCAAGTCGGGCCGCGGCAATGCGACGAACGGCGCGAGCTCGTCGGCGTCCGCGGCTGCGGGCGGTGGCCGGTGCCGGCGACGAGTAGATGCCGCTGAACAACGTGCGCCGCATCACCGCGAAGCGGCTCATCGAAAGCATGCAGCAGGCGCCACATTTCTACGTCACGTCGATCGTGGCGGCCGACGAGTTGGTGGCCGCGCGGGCGCGCATCAACGAAGGCCTCGCCGCGGTCGCGGCGCCCGACGACGACAGCGCCGAAGATCAGCATCAACGACCTCGTGGTCAAGGCGGTCGCGGCGGCACTGCGGGCGCATCCGGAGGTGAACGTGTCGTTCGGCGGCGACGTGCTGATCAAGCACGGCCGCGTGCACATCGGCGTCGCAGTCGCCCTGCCCGACGGCTTGATCGTGCCGGTGACTGCGCGACGCCGACACGCTGACCGTGACGCAGATCTCCGCACAGACGCGCGACCTCGCCGCCCGTGCGCGCGCCGGCAAGCTGAAGCCCGACGAGTTCACCGGCAGCACGTTCAGCATCAGCAATCTCGGCATGTTCGGCGTCGAGCGGTTCACCGCGGTGATCAATCCGCCCGAGGCAGCGATCCTCGCCGTCGGTGCGACCCGAGCAGGAGCCGGTCGTGCGCGATGGTCAGGTCGTCGTGGGCCACACGATGGCGATCACGTTGTCGGTCGACCACCGCGCCCTCGACGGCGCGACCGCCGCGAAGTTCATGGCCGACCTTGACCGCGCTACTCGAGAACCCACTCGCCACGCTGGCATAGTTGCTCCCTCGCAAGGTTCTTCTCGGGCCGCATAAGAGCGTGGCGCGTGATCAGGTACCGCCGCTGCCGCTGAGGTGACCGAACTCCCAGTGCCACGGCTCGAACGGGTCATGGAACGCCCACGGCGGATGCACCCAGCCGAACCGGCCAGCGTTGGCAGCCATCCATCGGTACTGCGCCGACCGCGAGCTCTTCGACGCCGCAACCGAGGTCGACGGCCAAGCCCCAGCCGTGATTGCTCGTGCCGGGCACCGCGGCCAACGACGGCCGCTGGCGGAACACCGAGACCTGCGAGCTGTAGGTGCGATACGAATCGCTGACGCAAATGCGGCGAACCGAACGCCTGCGCGTAGGCGCGCGACATCTGATTGAAGGCAGCGGCTGCGTCGGGCCGCAGCCGCCCGCCGCCCGTGATCGGGCACAGACTCGACGACGGGATCAGCCCATTCGCGTAGCCGCCCCACGGACCAGCCGGGTACCCACCAGCAGGCGCAGCACAGTCGGCGACCGAGCCCGTCTCGCCGGCCGCGTCAGCAGCCAAGGAGGCCGCCAACGCCGCGGCCTGCTTGTTGGCGACCGCCCGGGCCGCTGCATTGCGCGATGCCCTCGCGGCTGCGATCGCCTGCGCCGCCTCGCGTTGCTCTTCAGCCTGGTAGGCCGACAGCGCCTGATTGAGGGTCGCGACTGCGTGGTCAGAGGCAGCTTGAAGCGTGGCCACCTGCGTGGCCACCGACGCCTGAGCGGCATCGGCGGCTGCCACTAGCTGATCAGCGGTGACCTGTAGCTGCTGCGCCTCCTGCTCATCAACAACGACCGTACGCAACACGTCCGCGCGCCCACGATTCACGATCGCGAGCATCGCCACGCCTTGGACCGAAACGGCGAGGTCACGGTCGCCGGTCAATGCGCTTGCCGCTGCCTGATCGGTCGGATGCACGTAAAGATCGGCTGCGTACCCGGCTAATTGCCCGCGCAGCCCGGCCAGCACGTCGGCGACTCTCGCGGCCGCCGCCGTCGCCGCGTCAGCGCGAGCCTGCAACGTCGCGAGGGTCGCACGGGCGGCGTCGAGGCGGGTCGCACCCGCCACCAAATTGGCTTGGACGGCGGCAGCTTGCGCCCGCACGGTCGCAAGTGTCTGAGCCGACGGCGCACCGTTCGGCCCCGAAGTAGCCGCCACCGCGACCGACGCCGCGGTCCCGAGCAGCGATGCCACCATCCCGCCCGCTACCGCGCACAGACCAGCCGCACGCAGCGGGCGCGGGCAGCGGCGGGCAATCACGACTGGAGGAATCTCCTTCGGCAGGTGACTGGTCCGGGCGATGGTATCCCGGCGGCCATCGCGTCGAGCGCGGAGCAACATGGGTAACCTTGTGCGTAACGATTGTCCGCACTGCCGAAGAGGCGATTCCCGCGTGTCCTCCACACCAGCCCATCCGTTTGCTGGATTTGGCGCAAACGAATGGCTCGTCGACGAGATGTACCAGCAGTTCCTGAAAGACCCGGGCGCGGTCGACAAAGCGTGGTGGGACTTCTTCGCCGACTACTCCCGCCGCACGGCTAACGGCACGGCCGAGGCGGCGCCGACGAACGCGCCAGCGCACCTCCCGGCCAGCACCCCGTCCAGCAATGGCTCGGCCCCGAACGGTGCCATCTCCGCCTCACCGGCCCCAGCCACGACACCAGCAACACCCGGTCTCTCCCACACCATCCACCTCAGTGTCCGCGCCGCCTGCTGCCGCAGCGCCGGCGGCCGAGTCGGTACCCGTCGCGCCGGTGGCTCAGAGCACCGCTGACGAGACGTCGTCCTGAAGGGCGCCGCCGCACGCACCGTCGCGAACATGGAAGCCAGCCTCACCGTCCCGACCGCGACAAGTGTCCGCGACATTCCGGCGAAGCTGGTGGCCGACAACCGACTGGTCATGAACAACCACCTCAAGCGCGCGCGTGGCGGCAAGATCTCGTTCACCCACATCATCGGCTACGCGATCGTGAAAGCGGCCGGCGGCGATCCCCGAGATGAATGTGGCGTACACCGAGTCGACGGGCAAGCCCGGCGTCGTCCGCCATCACGACGTCAACCTTGGCCTCGCGATCGACATGGTGAAAGACGACGGCAGCCGCCAGTTGCTGGTCCCGTCGATCAAGGCGACTCAGACGCTCGACTTCGCTCAGTTCTGGGCGGCGTATGAAGACGTCGTGCGGCGGGCGCGCCTGAACAAGCTGACCGCAGACGACTTCGCCGGCACCACCATCACGCTCACGAATCCCGGCACGCTTGGGAACGGTGAGTTCGGTGCCGCGGCTCATGCAGGGCCAAGGCTGCCATCATCGGCGTGGGCGCCATGGAGTACGCCGCGCAGTTCCAAGGAGCGTCGCGCCGAGACGCTGGCGAATCTCGCGGTGAGCAAGGTCATGACCGTCACGTCGACCTACGACCACCGGGTGATTCAAGGCGCGCAGTCGGGTGAGTTCCTTCGGCAGATCCATCGGTTGCTGCTCGGTGAAGACGGGTTCTACGACGACCTGTTTCGCGCGCTGCGCATCCCGTACGAGCCGGTGCGCTGGGTACAAGACATCGTCTCGACGCACGACGACGAGGTCGGCAAGCCGGCGCGCGTCATCGAGTTGATTCACGCCTACCGCGTGCGCGGGCACTTGATGGCCGACACCAACCCGCTGGAGTTCGAGATGCGTAAGCATCCCGACCTCGACATCGTCAATCACGGCGTCACGCTGTGGGATCTCGACCGCGAGTTTGCCACCGGCGGCTTCGGTGGCGTGCCGGTGATGAAGCTGCGCGACATCTTAGGCGTACTGCGCGACTGCCTACTGCCGCACGATCGGCATCGAGTACATGCACATCTCCGACCCGGAGCAGCGGCGGTGGATTCAAGACCGCTTCGAACGCGCGCACACCAAGGTCACCAGCGAAGAGCAGCTCTACATCTTGAACCGGCTCAACGTGGCCGAGGCGTTCGAGACCTTCCTTCAGACCAAGTACGTGGGCCAGAAGCGCTTCTCCCTCGAAGGTGGCGAGACGCTGATTCCGCTGCTCGACACGATCCTCGACGAGTCGGCACGCAACGGCCTCGATGAAGTTGTCATCGGCATGGCTCACCGCGGCCGCCTGAACGTGCTCGCCAACATCGTCGGCAAGAGCTACGGCCAGATCTTCCGAGAGTTCGACGGCAACATCGACCCGAAGTCCGCGCACGGCTCGGGCGATGTGAAGTACCACCTGGGCGCGCACGGCCGCTACGTCTCCCAAGGCGGCACGTCGGTTGAGGTTTCACTGGCGTCAAACCCCAGCCACCTCGAGGCGGTCGACCCGGTACTCGAAGGCATCGTGCGGGCGAAGCAAGACATCGCCAACAAGGGTGCCGCCTATCCCGTTTTGGCCGATCGCGATTCATGGCGATGCGGCGTTCGCCGGTCAAGGCGTCGTCGCCGAAACCCTGAACCTGTCGCAGCTACGCGGGTATCGCACCGGCGGCACGGTGCACGTCGTCGTCAACAACCAGGTCGGCTTCACCACCTCACCAATGTCGGCGCGGTCGAGCGTCTACGCCACTGATGTGGCGCGCATGATTCAGGCGCCGATCTTCCACGTGAACGGCGACGACCCCGAGGCGGCGGTTCGGGTCGCTCGGCTCGCGTTCGAATTCCGGCAGGCGTTCAAGAAGGACGTCGTCATCGACCTCGTCTGCTACCGCCGTCGTGGTCACAACGAAGCCGACGATCCGTCGATGACGCAGCCATTGATGTACAACCTGATCGATGCGAAGCGTTCGATTCGCAAGCTCTACACCGAGGCGCTGATCGGTCGCGGCGACATCACCATCGACGAGGCCGAAGCTGCGTTGCGCGACTATCGCGGACATCTCGAGAAGGCGTTCACCGAGACTCGCGACTCCACCAGTGTTCCGCATGAGCCGGATGTCACTGACGATGACCGCGTCGCTGCGGCTGAGGTCCAGACCGCGATCAGCCTCGACGTCCTCAAGAAAATCGCTGACTCGCAGATCAATCTGCCACCGGGCTTCACTGCGCACCCGCGCTTGATGCCGCAGCTGCAACGGCGCGCGGCGATGCTCGACGACGACGCCATCGACTGGGCGATGGGCGAACTCATCGCGATCGGGTCATTGCTGCTCGACGGATATCCAGTGCGACTCGCCGGCCAAGACTCGCGGCGTGGCACGTTCACCCAGCGGCACGCCGTGCTGATCGATCGCCAGACCGGCGATGAATACACGCCGCTCTCGCACCTCGACCCGGGCCAGGCGCCCTTCCACATCTACGACTCGTTGCTTTCCGAATATGCAGCAGTTGGTTTCGAGTACGGCTACTCGGTCGCGCGGCCCGACGCATTGGTCGCCTGGGAAGCGCAGTTCGGTGACTTCGCCGACGGCGCGCAAACGATACTCGACGAGTTCATCTCGTCCGGTGAGCAGAAGTGGGGTCAACGTTGCGGGCGTCGCGATGTTGTTGCCGCACGGCTACGAAGGCCAAGGCCCCGACCACTCGTCGGCCCGGGTCGAGCGCTACCTGCAACTGTGCGCCGAAAACAACATGACGGTTGCGATGCCATCGTGCTTCGGCGAGCTACTTCCACCTGCTGCGTTGGCACACGAAGAACCCGCATCAACGACCGCTCATCGTGTTCACGCCGAAGTCGATGCTGCGCTCAAAAGCGGCCGCTTCGCCGGTGTCCGCCTTTGTCGGAGGCAGCTGGGCACCGGTGCTCGGCGATCCGCGACCACAGCAACCCGACGACGTCCGCCGGGTGATTTTGTGTTCTGGCAAGGTCACGTGGGATCTCGTCGACGCGCGCGAGAAGCGCGGCCGCACCGACACCGCAATCGTGCGGGTCGAGCAGCTGTACCCGTTGCCGGTCGCCGAGCTGTCGGCGGCCATCTCGGGCTATCGCAACCTGCAAGAAATCCTGTGGGTACAGGAAGAACCGGCGAACATGGGCGCATGGGGTCACATCGCGTTGCGGCTGCACGCGCAGCTCGGCCGCCCGATCACGCCGATCACACGCCCGGAAAGTTCGTCGCCGGCAACCGGTTCTCACCTGCGGAGCGAGCACGAGACCGAAGTGCTGCTCGCGACCGCGTTCCCTGAGTAGCGCTCATGTATTTCACTGATCGTGGCATCGAAGAACTCGAAGCTCGCCGCGGCGACGAACCGGTGACCCTGTCATGGATCGCCGAACAATTGCGTACGTTCGTCGATCTGAATCCTGAGCATGAGATCCCGATCGAACGCTTCGCGACCTGGTTGGCCCGCCGTGACGACGAAGCTGACGACGATGTGCGGACGACGAGTAGCTGCGGCTTCGTTTCGCCTTATCCACAAGCACTTTCTGGGATTTCCACCGCCATAGATTTGTTTCGAAATTGTCAGTACCGACGGATACCTTCGATGTGTGAGCAACTCGACTGCGTACCGGCATCCGGCTATTGAAGCAATGGCCGGCATGGCAGCTGCCCTCGACGAATTCGGCGCGGCCTCGCTGTGGACGATGAATGTTGCCGAGCTCACCGATGCCGTCGTCACGATGGAGCGACTGTCGCGCCGGTTGGCCGCGGCGCAGCTACCACTGCTCGCGCAAGCCGATTCTTCGAACGTGGCGGCGCAGACCGGCGCACCATCGACTGCGGTCTGGTTGCGGTCGGTTGCTGACGTGCCGGTCGGGGTCGGCAAGGCGCGGCTGGCGTTGCATCGCGAACTCGTCAACCGAGACACAACAGCGCGCGCGTTCTCCGCCGGCGACATCAACCTTGAGCACGCGAGCGCAGTCGTCGCGGCGATGAATGCGTTGCCGCCCGATGCGCCGGCCGCATTGACCGACGAAATCGAAACGTTGCTCGTCGACACGGCACGCGAAGAAGGCACCCGCGCGGTGCTGAGTCGGTCGGCGCAGATCTTCCACAGGTACGCCCCCGACGTTTTGGAGGAGCGCGAACGGCACCAGCGCGAAGACCGCTTCCTGACCTTGATTCAGCGCCCGGGCGGCACGCTCGGCATCCGGGGTTCGCTCGACAAAGAAGCCGGCGCCCTGGTGCTGTCTGTGCTCGGCTCGCTCGCGGCGCCATCGCCGGCCGTCGACGGCACCCCCGATCTGCGCACCAGCGGGCAACGTTATGCCGATGCATTGACGCAGTTGTGTCAGCTCTCGACGCCGTCATCGCCGAGTGTGCGGGGCGAGCGCCCCAATGTTCTGTTGACCATGAGCTACGAGACGCTGCGAGGTGAGCTGGCGGCGAACCCGCCCTACCTCGAGAACGGCACTCCCATCTCCGTTGGGGCGGCCCGGCGCATTCTGTGCGATGCCAATGTGATTCCGGTCGTGTTGGACTCCGAGAGCCAGCCGCTCGACGTCGGTCGATCCACTCGCGTGGTGCCGGTCGGGCTTCGGCGAGCGCTCATCGCCCGCGATGGCGGCTGCGCGTTCCCGGGTTGCGATCGACCGCCGTCGTGGTGCGATGCCCACCACATCATCTATTGGTCGGAGGGCGGCATTACCGCTCTTTGCAACCTTTGCCTGCTGTGCAGCCACCACCACGACACCGTGCATCACGACGGGTGGGACATCACGATGATCGGCGAGCGGCCGTGGTTCGTGCCGCCCGCGTGGATCGACTCGACCCGAACTCCACGACTGCACAGCCGATACAAACTGCACGAGCTTCGATGTTGAGTCGCGCGCCTACGGGTTCACGACGACCTTGCCGAACACTTCACCGGCGATGAGAGCGGCGAGTCCGTCGCGCACGCTCGCCAGCGGCAGTACGCGATCGATCACCGGCCGCACGCCGGTGGTGACGACAAAGTCGATCAGGTCGACGAGTTCTTGCCGCGTGCCCATGGTCGAGCCGATGATGCGCAGCTGCTGAAAGAACACCCGGTTGAGTTCGGCCGGCGGCGCATGCGCCGCTGGTTGCGCCGCAGGTGACGATCGTGCCGCCCGGTCGAAGGCTGCGCAGCGAGTGCGCCCAGGTCGCTGCGCCGACGTTGTCGAACACGGCGTCGACGCGTTCCGGCAGTCGGGCACCCGGCTCGAAAGCCGCGTCGGCGCCGAGGTCGACGATGCGGGCCACGGCGCTGCTCCGAACGACTCGTCACCCAGACCCGGCGTCCGGCCGCGTTTGCCAGCTGCGATCAGCGCGGTCGAGACGCCGCCGCCGGCGCCCTGTACCAGCACCGTGTCGCCGGGCGCGCGTTGCCGAGTTGGCGATGAGCATCCGAAACGCGGTCAGCCAGGCAGTCGGCAGGCACGCAGCCTCCTCGAAGCTGAGCGCCGCCGGCATTGGCACCAGATTCGCGGCTGGGCACCGCAACGAATTCCGCAAGCGTGCCGTCGTATCGCTCCGACAAAAGACTGCGTCTCGGGTCGAGGGTCTCGTCGCCACCTCCGGCGGCAGCGTCACCGATCACACCGTGGACGACGACCGCGTTGCCCTCCGTCGTCGATGCCCGCCGCGTCACAGCCGAGAATTCGTGGCAATTCATCGGCGCCGAGCCCGACACCTCGCAGGCTCCAGAGGTCGTGATGGTTGAGCGCCGCCGCCTTGCACCTGCACCAGCGCCCAGCCGTCCGGTGGCGACGGATTCCGTACCTCACCGACCGATGAGCCCGGCTAACGGATCGGCGGCATTGAACGACGTCACGTCGACGGCAGCATGCACGTACGATTCCGACGCTACGCCGACCGGCATGCAGTCGCTCGATGCACGACCGCGGTTTACCTGCTGGAAAGATGCGCCCATCATGATGGCACGACGCCGGGCGATCCCCGGCTCACCATCGCCGGACCAGCGGGCCCGTATCGGCCGTGGCCACCCGGCCACTACCTGGAGGACCTGTGACGCCGCTCCGCCTTCGACCACAAACCCAAGCAGCCGGCGTGGTCGCTATCGCAGCCGCGCTCATCGCTCAGCGGTTGCAGCGAGCAGCAAGAAGACGCCGCAGCGCGTCCAGCCCGAGCTGCCCCGCACGCCGCCTCGAGCACCGCGGCGGCCTCGCCGGCGGCTGCTTCGGCGACCGCGCCCGCAGCAGCGAGCTGCGCCGGCCCGCAGCGAGCTCAGCCGCGGCAGCCGACCCGGCATCGCTGGTGCCGGCAGCAATCAAGTCGGCCGGCACCCTGAACATCGCCACCGACGCGTCGTACGCACCGAACGAATACTTCGACACCGACGGCAAGACCATCATCGGTCTCGATGTCGACCTCGGTAACGCGATCGCCGCGAAGCTCGGCCTGAAGGCGAACTTCCAGAACGTCACGTTCGACGCGATCATCCCTGCGCTCGCCGCGGGCAAGTACGACCTCGGCATGTCGTCGTTCACCGACACCAAGGAGCGCGAAGCGACCGTCGACTTCGTCGACTACTTCAACGCTGGCGAGATCGCTGATGGTTCTTGCAGGCAACCCGAAGGGCGTCACTGGCCCCGACCTCAGCCTGTGTGGCCTGACCATCGCCGTCGAGAAGGGCACGACCGAGGAGAAGCGAGATTCCGGCCCTTCGAAGGCGTGCACCGACGCCGGCAAGAAGGCCATCACCGGCCTGTCGTCCGACGACCAGAACGGCGCGAACCTCGCGCTGACCAGTGGCCGGGCCGACGTCGGCTCGGCTGACTCGCCGATCGCGGACTACGCCGTCAAGCAGCTCGAACGGGCAAGATCGCGCTCGCCGGCAAGATCGTACGAGACTGCGCCTTACGGCATCGCGATTCCGAAGACAGCCGGCACGCTCGACCAGGCCATCCAGGCCGCACTCGCGGCGATGATCGCGGACGGCAGTTACAAGACGATCCTCGACAAGTGGGGCGACGACGCGACGGCGCGATCACCGCACCGGCGATCAACGGCGCTACCAGTTGACCCTAATGACGTCGAGTGACGTTCTGGACGACGCCGACAACGTCGTGACGGGACGGCCCGAGAACATTCGGGCCGTCCCCGTTCGGCATCCGGGCCGATGGGTTGCCATCGTCGTCATCGCTGTGCTCGCCGCGATGCTCGTGCACATGCTGTTCACGAACACGAATCTTGAACTGGCCGTTCGGTCCGCAAGTACCTGTTCAGCCACATCATCCTGCGCGGCGTGTGGATGACCATCAAACTCACCGATCCTGTCGATGGCCATCGGCATCGTGCTTGGCATCGTGGCCGCGGTCATGCGGCTGTCGGAGAACCCGGTGGTCTCAGAGCGCTGCCTGGCTGTACGTCTGGTTCTTCCGCGGCACTCCGCTGCTCGTGCAGATCATCTTCTGGTTCGCCATCAGCCTGCTCATCAAGACACTCTCGCTCGGCGATTCCCTTCGGCCCGCACTTTGCTGGTCCGAAGACACGAACACCCTGATCACGCTTGTTCATCAGCGCATTGCTCGCGCTGAGCTTGAACGAGGGCGCGTACATGTCGGAGATCGTGCGGGCCGGCATCCTTTCCGTCGACGAGGGCCAGACCGAGGCCGCGCACGCGCTCGGCATGACGCGCCTGCAAACGATGCGCCGCGTCGTGCTGCCGCAGGCGATGCGGGTGATCGTCCCGCCGACCGGCAACGAAACCAACAGCATGCTGAAGAACACAGTCGCTGGTCAGCACCGTCGGCATCTTCGAGTTGCTGCGATCAGTCCAGGCCATCTACAACACGAACTACAAGACGATCCCGCTGCTTATCGTCGCCGTCATTTGGTACCTCGCTCATGACCTCGATCCTCCAAGTCGGCCAGTTCTACCTCGAGCGCTACTACGGCCGCGGATCAACTCGAACGATCAGCCTCACGCCGCTACAAAGAGCACGGTTCGTCGATCTCGATGCGTCCGGGCCATGGAGGGGTCGACCCGATGACCGGCTTGATGGTCGACGCGCAGCAGGTGCACAAGTCGTTCGGCGCGAACGAAGTGCTCAAGGGCATCGACTTCCAGGTCGCGCCGGGCCAGGTCGTCTGCCTGCTCGGGCCGTCGGGCTCGGGCAAGAGCACCTTCCTTCGGTGCATCAACCACCTCGAGAAGATCAACGCCGGCCGGCTGCTCGTCGACGGCGAGCTCGTCGGCTACCGCGCAGCAGGGCGACAAGCTGCTACGAGCTCTCGGAGAAGGACGGTCGCGAGCAAGCGCACCGAGATCGGCATGGTGTTCCAGCACTTCAACTTGTTCCCGCACATGACGGCGCTCGGCAACATCATCGAGGCGCCTTGCCAGGTGAAGGACGAACCGAAGGCGGCAGGTACAGACAGCGCGCGACCGAACTGCTCGAGCAAGGTCGGCCTCGCCGACAAGGCGATCGCCTACCCGCGGCAGCTCTCGGGCGGCCAGCAACAACGGGTGGCGATCGCGCGGGCACTCGCGATGCGGCCCAAGCTCATGCTCTTCGACGAGCCGACTTCGGCCCTCGACCCCGAACTGGTCGGCGACGTGCTCGCCGTCATGCGCGACCTCGCGAGCTCGGGCATGACGATGATCGTCGTCACCCACGAGATCGGATTCGCCCGCGAGGTCGCCGACACGGTCGTCTTCATGGACGGCGGGGTGGTGGTCGAGCAGGGTCCGCCGTCCGAGCTGCTCGCCAACCCGCGCCACGAACGAACGAAGGCATTCCTCTCACAGGTTCTGTGACGCTCGGCCACTAGGCTCACACGTCCATGGAAGTCCGCGAACTCGCCGTCCCCGGCGCCTGGGAATTCACCCTCGCGGCAGTTCCGCGACGACCGCGGCGTGTTCCTCGAGTGGTTTCGAGCCGACGTCGTCAACCGCACGATCGGGCACAGCCTCGAGATCGCGCAGTGCAACCAGTCGGTCTCGCGCCGCGGCACCGTTCGCGGCATCCACTACGCCGACGTGCCGCCCAGCCAGGCGAAGTACGTCTACTGCCCGCGGCGGCGCGGTGCTCGACGTCATCGTCGACATCAGAGCCGGCTCCCCGACCTTCGGCGACGTCGACACGGTGCGTCTCGACGACATCGACCGCCGGGCGGTCTACCTCTCCGAAGGCCTCGGCCACGCGTTCATGGCCCTGACCGACGGCGCCACCGTCACCTACCTCTGCTCGACCGGCTACGCACCCGACCGCGAACACGGCATCAATCCCCTCGACCCGGCGCTCGACATCCCGTGGCCCGACGACGTCGAGCCGGTGCTCTCGCGACAAGGACCGCGAAGCGCCGAGCCTGGCCGAGGCAGCCGAACGAGGCGTCGCTGCCGACGTACGCCGAGTGCCTCGCCTACTACGCGTCGCTGCACCGCGCGCGCGGCTGACCCGCTCGCACCGCGCCGGTCAGGGCGCAAGCATGCCGGACGTCGAGCACTACATCGCCGTCGTCGCGAGCACGACGCTGCAGCCGACTCCGCTGGTGCCCGAGATCGTCGCTGTACTGCGCCGACAACGCCTACGACGTCTGGAGCCTCACCGATGACGGCGACGAATCCGCGCCGATGCCGTTCTGGTCGTTCCCGTGGGCCGGCGGGCAAGCACTCGCGCGCTACCTCCTCGACCACCCCGACGTCGTCGCCGGACGCCGCGTGCTCGACCTCGCCGCCGGCTCCGGCCTCGTCGCCATCGCGGCCACGCTGGCCGGCGCGACCGACGTCACCGCGAACGACATCGACCCCTACGCAGCGGCCGCGCAGGAGCTGAACGCCAAGCGAACGGCGTCACTGGTCACGCAGCCGCTGACTGGCTACGACCTGCTCGACGCCGAGACCGACGCCGACGTCGTGCTCGCAGGCGACGTCTGTTACGAGCGCGAGCTCACCGACCGCATGCTCGCCTTCCTCACGCGGGCGCACAGCCGCGGAGCCGACGTGCTGCTGGGCGACCCTGGCCGCACCTACCTGCCGCGCGAGCGACTGGCAGAAGTGGCCAGCTACGACGTCCCGACCACGCTTGTGCTCGAAGACCAGCAAACGAAGCGGACCACGATCTGGACGCTCCGCGCCGACTAGCGCCGTCTAGCGCCGACCCGCCAGCGCCAGCGGGTAGTAGCGGAACAGCACCTTGCCGACGACGCACGCATCGGGCAGGACGCCGAAGGCGCGGCTGTCGTCGAGACCGGCGGCGGCGTTGTCAGACAACAGCCACCACCCGCCGTCCTCTCGTCGGACTGCTCGCTTCACCAGCAGCAAGCCATCGACGTGCGGACGACGGGCGACGACGACGTCGCCGACGCCGATGCGCGCCCGCGCGCGACACCAACAGGCAATCGCCGGGCCGCAACGCGGGCAGCATCGAGTCGCCGGCTGACGACGACGCGGACGAACCGTGCGTATCCGCAGCTCGATCACCTCCCGCGCGGTTGGAGCCCACGATGCCAGGGGTAGTGTCCAGACAGATCATGAGATCGCCGTCGAACGAGTACTTGCGGAGGAAGCCGATGAACCTGCTCGCCCGAATTCTTACGCCCAAGACCGTCGTGCACGCGCACTGCGACCTGCCGTGCGGTGTCTACGACCCGGCGCAGGCGCGGATCGAGGCCGAGTCGGTCAAGGCCATCATCGAGAAGTACCAGGCGAACGAAGACCCGGCGTTTCGGACCCGCGCCCTCATCATCAAGGAGCAGCGCGCCGACCTGGTCAAGCACCACCTTTGGGTGCTGTGGACCGACTACTTCAAGCCGACCCACCTTGAGACACTACCCCGCAGCTGCACACGCTGTTCTGGGACGCCACCAAGCTGGCCGGCGCGGCCGGTGCGAAGGGCCAGCAGGACCCGGCCGTTGCCCAGCAACTCCTCGACAAGATCGCCGAGATCGACACCATCTTCTGGGCGACGAAGAAGGCCTAGCCCGCGGAGGTGATCCGCGTCGGCCGACCAGCCAGCCCGACGACGTCCCGACGATTTTGGCGTTGATCAGCGAGCTCGCCGACCTACGAACGCGAGCCCGACGCGGTCGATGACGACGGAGGCCGATCTCGACGCGGCGCTGTTCGCGCCCGAGCCGGCGCTGTTCGGCGCTGATCGCCGAGCATCGACGCTGACGATTCGCGGGCATCGTCGGTTTCGCGCTGTGGTTCCTCACTTCTCGACCTGGGTGGGCCGGCACGGCATCTACCTCGAAGACCTCTACGTGCGACCGGAGTTCCGGGGTCACGGGTACGGCCGCGAGCTGTTCAACGAGCTCGTCGCGATCGCCGATGAGCGCGGATACGGGCGCGTCGAGTGGGCGGTCCTCGACTGGAACGAGCCGGCCCACCGCTTCTACGAGTCGCTCGGCGGTCGGCAGATCAGGAGTGGACGACCTGGCGTCTCGACCGGCGACGCTCGCGGATAGCAGCCGCGACTCGAGCCGCACCGCACCGCCGGGTGTACCGGCCCGAAGCCGGGGTACCGTGAAGCCAGCCCAACTGTCCAGCCAGCCCAACTGTCCGCCCGCGAACACCAGAGCAGGAACAGGAGTTCGTCACTGTGTCGACCACCGAGGGCATCCCCTCGCAGGCAAGGCCGACTGACGACCGCAACGCCGCCGGCACGGAACCGCACTGCGCGACTTCGTGTCGGTGCGGCTACCGGCGGCGGCGGCCTATCTCGCGGTGCTTCGCACCACCACCGCCAGCCTGGCGGCCCGGCTCGATTTCACTCTCGACGAGATCGAAGACCTGCGGATCGCGGTCGACGAAGCATCGTGCCTGCTGCTCGCCGGCGCAGCGCCGGACGGCGACCTCGTCTGCGAGTTCGAACTGCAGGCTGACGCATTGCGCATCGCGGTCTCGGCCGTGACCGGTGACCGCACAGCGCTCCGAGCGCGACTCGTTCGCGTGGACAGTGCTGACTGCGTTGGCCGGCGAAGTCGACGCGTGGACCGAGAGCGACGGGCGGCAGACCATCTCGTTGGTGAAGCGCCGGACGCACGGGACCTCCGCGTGAGCAACGGCGCCAGCGTGCACGCACGACGACGACTGAGCGTCGACACCAGATCGGTCGCCGCTCGGATCCGACCCGACGCCGCCGAGCCGAGCGTCGTCGCCGAACGCCGAGTCGTCCTGCCGAATCACCCGTCGCAGCCACGCCTCGATCCGAGCAGGCCGCCAGCGATCGTGCGCGCGCCCGCGCACTTTTCGCCGACGATGGCGAGCCTGCCCGAGGGCTCGCCGGAGCGGCACGCGATTCGCGATCAGCTGGTCGAGACGCATCTGCCGCTGGTCGAGTACCTCGCCCGCCGATTCCGCAACCGCGGCGAATTGCACGACGACCTGGTGCAGGTCGCGACGATCGGGCTGATCAAGTCGGTCGACCGGTTCGACCTCGAACGCGGCGTCGAGTTCTCGACCTACGCAACGCCCACGATCGTCGGTGAGATCAAGCGGCACTTCCGCGACAAGGGCTGGGCAATCCGCGTTCCGCGCCGGCTGCAAGAACTCAAGCTGTCGCTGGCGAAAGCGACCAGTGAGCTGTCGCAGAAGAACGGGCGGTCGCCCACGGTCGCTGAGCTCGCGACCTTCCTCGGCATGAGCGACGAAGACGTCCTCGAAGGCCTTGAGTCGGCCAACGCCTACTCGACGGTGTCACTCGACACCCCAGAAAGCGGCGACTCCGATGCGCTCGCCGTCGCCGACACGTTGGGTGTCATCGACGAATCGCTCGAAGGCGTCGAGTATCGCGAGTCGCTGAAGCCACTGCTCGATCAGCTGCCGCCGCGCGAGAAGCCGCATCTTGCTGCTGCGCTTCTTCGGCAACATGACGCAGTCGCAGATCGCCATCGAGCTCGGCATCTCGCAGATGCACGTGTCGCGACTTCTCGCCCGCACGCTCGCCCAACTTCGCGAAGGGCTTGCTCGTCGAGGAGTGAGTCTAGTCGGCCTGGTCGACTTCGAGCGCCCTCGATGTCGACGGGGCGAACAACCCGACCAACGCGGCCGCTGCACACACCGCGAGCGGGACGCCGACCGCGGCGCCCCCGTCGCCACTCGAGACCGATGCCGATCGGCAGCACGATCAGTTGCGTCAACACCGCCGGCGACCGTGCCCATCGGCGGCGGCGCACAAGTGCGCGCACCACGAAGCCGAGGAACGACCGCGCCGACCGCCGCCATCGCCACCACGCCCCACAGTCCGCGACGCTTTGCGGGCGGTGCCCCGACGCCTGGTAGACGGTCAAGCCGATGGCTGCGACCGCCAAGCGCGATCGCCTCAATAGCCGTAGCCGCCAACCGCCACCAACAGCGGGACGACGAGTGGCTCGCGTCTCGGGTCATCGGGCGGCGGCACGACGCGACCATAACCGCCCGTGGCGATCATGGCGGTCCGGGGGGCGTACCCTTATCCAATGCGAGCGCTGCTCGTGGCCAACCAAAACGCCACCGCCATGACGCCCCGCAAGCGCGACGTCATCGTCGAGCGCACTTGGCAGCGAGCTGAAGATCGACGTCGCCGAGACCGACACCCGGGGGCACGCGGCCGATCTCGCCGAACAAGCGCGCGCCGACGAGATTCGACCTGGTGGTCGCGTCGGTGGCGACGGCACCGTCAACGAAGTGGTGACCGGCCTGTTGCGCGCCGGGGTCGGCCCCGACACACCGCGGCTGGCCGTCGTCCCCGCTGGTAATGCGAACGTCTTCGCCCGCGCGCTTGGCCTGCCGGCCGAATCGATCGAGGCGACCGGCGCGATGATCGAGCGGCTTCGGGCCGGCCGCGAACGTCGCATCGGCCTCGGCACCCTCGCGGCCGGCGACGTGCACCATTGGTTCACCTTCTGCGCAGGCTTCGGCCTCGACGCCGAAATCGTTGCGGCCGTTGAGCGCCTCCGCAGCGCGGGTGCCAAGGCAACGCCGTCGCTGTTCATGCGCACCGGCCTGCGCCAGTTCGTGCGAACCAACCGCCGGCACCCCGCGCTCACGCATCGACCCACCCGGCGGCGAGTCCGTCGAGGGCGTCTTCATGACGATCGTCACCAACACCACGCCGTGGACCTACTTCGGCGACCGGCCGCTCGAGCCCACGCCCGACGCGTCGTTCGATACTGGCCTCGACGTCTTCGCGCTGCGCCGGCTGGGCACCCTCTCGACAGCCGCGAAACTGCGGCGCCTGCTCGCGGGCGGCCCTGACGCCGCGAGGCCGGCACGTCTCGACGTTTCACGACCTGCCCGAACTCACGCTGCGGACCAGCCGGCCGATGCCGGTCGAGGTCGATGGCGAATACCTCGGCGAGCACACCGCCTTTACCTTGTCGTCGGTGCCGGCGGCGATCTCGGTCATCGCCTGACCGAGGTCGGCTCCGAACGGCACCACCGCCCGGGGGTGTGGCGCATCCCACAGTCCGAAATCGCCGAACTCCACCAAATTTGCCAAATAGACCGGCCGCGAGCCTTGCGAAGCGATCAGCCGCCTGGTTAAGTCGAGGGCGCGGCACCCGCACGACGCCGAGGTTTCCTGACCAGGCTCGTGAATGCGTTCACAAGATGTTCGCTGCCGATGTGACGGGGTAGCACGAACCTCTGTTACACAGAACAGCCCGTTGCAGAGAACAGCACCCGATGCACTGCCCGACCGCCGTACTGAACTGCCCGCCTACTGAGGAGATGGACCGCATGGACTGGCGCCACCGCGCTGCGTGCCGAGACGAAGACCCTGAACTCTTCTTCCCGATCGGCAACACCGGCCCAGCCCTGCTCCAAATCGAGCAAGCCAAGGCGGTCTGCCGGCGCTGTCCGGTTGCCGAGCCCTGCATCGCGTGGGCACTTGAGACCGGCCAGGATTCCGGCGTCTGGGGCGGTCTGTCCGAAGACGAGCGGCGCGCACTGAAGCGCCGTGGCGCCCGGTTGCGCCCGCAAACCGTCTGACTGGTCCATTCTCGCTCGGTCGAGTTCGCGCTCGATCTAACCGTCGCTGCGCGGCACTTCGGTCGGCCCAACGGGATTCGCAGCGTCGCCAGCGTGCCGCCACCCGGGCGCGCCTGAACCTCGAGCCGACCGTGCAGGTCACCCTCCACCAGCGTTCTGACGATCTGGAGCCCGAGCCGCGGCGAGGCAGACAGCGAGAACCCGATCGGCAAGCCCTCGCCATCGTCCGCGACGGCGATCTCCAGTTCGTGATCGTGCCGGCGTGTCGGTCACTTCGACCACTCCGGACCGGCCACGCAAGCCGTGCTCGAGCGCGTTCTGCAGCAATTCGGTCAAAACCATCGACAGCGGGGTTGCGAGGTCGGTCGGCAACTGCCCGAACGATCCCACCCGCCGGGGCAACGAGCCCGATTCGGCCGCGGCGACCTCGCCGACCATCGCGATGAGCCGATCCGCGACCTCGTCGAAGTCGATTGGACCGTCGAGCGTCTGCGACAGCGTCTCGTGCACCAGCGCAATCGCCCTGACCCGGCGCACTGCCTCCTCGAGCGCCGCCCGACCTTCGGGCAATTCCATCCGACGGGCCTGAAGACGCAACAGTGCGGCCACGGTCTGGAGGTTGTTCTTTACCCGGTGGTGGATCTCACGGATGGTCGCGTCCTTGCTCACGAGTGCACGCTCGCGCCGCCGCAGATCGGTCACGTCGCGCAGCAACACCAAGGTGCCCACACGCTCGCCGCCAGGTAGCAGCGGAATCGTTCGCAACTTCAGCGCCACGCCCCGCGCCTCGATTTCCACGCTCGATTCGCGACCGTACCCGCCACCGACCAGCCAACCGATCGACTCCTCGACCGGTCCGTCCGTGGGGGCCAGACCCGCTGTCATCGACACCGAAATCGGCACCGACCAGATCGCCGGTCCAGCCGAGCCGGCGATAACCGGAGACCGCGTTCGGACTCGCGTAGCTGACCCGCCCCTCGGCGTCCAGGCGTACGCAGGCCGTCGCCGGCACGTGGCGATGAATCGGAATCGACCTGGCCGCCAGGAAACGGAAAGCGGCCTTCCGACACCATGCGCGCGAGATCAGCGGCGCTGGCGAGGTAGGTCAGTTCGAGCCGACTCGGAGTACGGGCGGTCGCGAGGTTCGTGTGCCGCGCGACCACCGCAATGATCTCGCCGTCGCGACGAACCGGGATCGTCTCCTCGCGTACCGGCACGCCGTCGCCCCACTCGGGGTCGCCCTCACGACAGATGCGACCCTCACGCCAGGCGCGGTCAAGCAGCGGTCGCTTGCCGTCGGCCAAGCGCTGGCCGACCTTGTCCTCGACGTAGGCGGTCTGCGCGGTGACCGGCCGAATCTGCGCGACAGCGATGAACCCGGCGGGCTCAGCCGTGAGGTTCGCGTCGGCGCGTACCCACAGCAACAGGTCGGCGAACGAGAGATCGGCGAGCAGCTGCCACTCGCCGACGAGAAGGTGCAGCCAGTCGAGGTCGGCGTCGGCCAGCGTCGTATGCCGCCTGACCAGGCTGACCAGATCAGGGACGGCGGGGCGGCCGGTCGCAGTGCCGTCGATCCGTCGAGCTGCCGGATCGCGAGTTCGGCTAGGTCAGTCGGGGAGCCGTAGGCCGCTGGCGGTGTCGAACAGGTGCAGGCTGGCGGTCTTGGGCCGCAGCCCGATCACGTCACCCTTCATCGGGATCGCCGCCGCGTCCAGGGTGCGCGACCACCAACGTCTTGCCACCCTCCAACTGCGGGGTCACGTAGGCGTAGGAATCCGACCCCAACTCCTCCACCACCTCCACCGTCGCCGCCAAACCCTGACCCGCACCGACCAGATCCCAACCTTCCGGCCGGACCCCGATCGTGACCACATCACCAGTCAACGCCGCCCGCTGCGCCGCACTCAGCGGAATCAGCGTCTGCGACAACGCCAACCCATCCGCCCCGACCGGCAAATCGATCAGGTTCATCGCCGGAGACCCCATGAACCCGGCCACGAACACATTCACCGGCCGCTCAAACAACGCCCGCGGAGTGTCACACTGCTGCAAAAAGCCGTCCTTGAGCACCGCCACCCGATCCCCCATCGTCATCGCCTCCACCTGATCGTGGGTGACATAGACCGTGGTCACCCCCAGCCGGCGCTGCAACGACGCGATCTGCGTGCGGGTCGCCACCCGCAACTTCGCATCCAAGTTCGACAACGGCTCATCCATCAAAAACACCTGCGGCTGCCGCACAATCGCCCGACCCATCGCCACCCGCTGCCGCTGACCACCCGACAACCGGGCCGGCTTACGATCCAAATACGGCTCCAGGTCCAGCAGCTTCGCCGCCTCCATCACCCGCTGCTTAATCTCCGCCTTCGGCCGCTTCTTGATCTTCAAATGGAAGCCGATGTTCTCCGCCACCGTCATATGCGGATACAACGCATAATTCTGGAACACCATCGCGATATCGCGATCCTTCGGCTGCACATCGGTCACATCACGATCCCCGATCATGATCCGACCCTCATCCACCGACTCCAAACCAGCCAACATCCGCAACGCCGTCGACTTCCCCGACCCCGACGGACCCACCAACACCATGAACTCACCATCATGGATATCCAAATCCAACGACGACACCGCCGCCGCCGACGTCCCCGGATAAATACGGGTCGCCTGCCGGTACTCAACCTCAGCCATCAGCGGCACTCCTCCAACACGGGCCAGACCGTCATAGGTCCCCTAGACGTCGTGGGTCTAGCGAGATGGTACGGGCCAACGGCCTGGATTTGTAACCTGGGGCGGCGATTCGCCTTTGAACGAGCGGCCGAACCGGTCAGGCGAGGGGCCTCAGGCGACGAGGCCGAGGCGGCGAAGTTCGACCGTGAGGTCGTGCGGGTTCGTCGAAGCGCTCATCGCGGCTTCGAGGGTGACAGCGCCGTCGCGAATCAGCGCGACCAGGTGCTGGTCGAACGTCTGCATGCCGTAGTACCCGCCCTCGGCGATCAGATCGTTCATCAGCGAGGTCTTGTCCGGGTCGGCGATCGCCTCGGCGATACGGCCGGTGTTGATGCAGATTTCCATCGTCACGCAACGCCCCTCGCCGTCCGCCCGTGGCACCAGACGCTGGCAGACGATGCCACGCAAGCGCGCTGGCCAGCGACAATCTGACCTGCTTCTGCTCGTGCGGCGGGAAGAAGTCGATGATGCGGTTGACCGTCTCTTGCGCGTCGGTGGTGTGCAGCGTCGACATGACGAAGTGGCCGGTCTCGGAGGCGGCCAGCGCGGCTTTCACCGTCTCCTGGTCGCGCATCTCGCCCACGAGGATGACGTCGGGGTCTTGCCGCATCGCCGCGCGCAGCGCGGTGGTGAAGTCTTCGGTGTCGACGCGCACCTCGCGCTGGTTGATCATGCCCAGCTTGTCGAAGTGCAGCACCTCGATCGGGTCCTCGACCGTCACGATGTGCACTTCGCGATGGTTGTTGATGTGGTCGATCATGCCGGCCAAGGTGGTCGACTTGCCGACGCCGGTCGGGCCGGTGACGAGCACGAGACCGCGCGGTTCGAGCGCGAGGGAGCCGAGGATTGCCGGCAAGCCAAGGTCTTCGAGCGGGATCGCGCCGACGCTCACCTTTCGGAAAACCAGTCCTGCCGAACCTCGGGACCTGAACGCGTTGACGCGGAAGCGACCCACGCCGGGCAGGGAGAAGGCGAAGTCGGCCTCGTTTGTGCGCGCGAACAGTTCGACCAGGTCAGGGCGCATGACCTCGGCGACCATGCCCTCGGTGTCCGCCGCCGTCAGGTCGCGGGTCTGGAGCTTGCGAAGCGACGCCATTGATGCGGACGCGCGGCGGCGATCCCACCTTGCAATGGAGGTCAGATCCGCCTGATTCGACGAGGGCTCGCAAGAACGGCTCGATCGTCACGTCGCCTGTCACGCAGGTTTCATCGACCGTTCAGCAGGCGTCCTTGACTCTCTCAACGCCTGAATTCAAGATCGTGCGCGCTACAGGCGATCAGATCGCGCTACATCACGGCGATCAGTCCCGCTCACAATGACGGCGATCAAATCGCCTTCTTGCACCACATCGCCCTCGGCCACCTTCAGGCTGACCGTGCCTGCCGCCTCGGCGATGACCGGGATCTCCATCTTCATCGACTCGAGAATCGCCAACGTGTCGCCGTCCGCGACCTGGTCTCCCTCGGCCACCACAATTTTCCAGACGTTCGCGACCATCTCAGCGCGGACTTCCTCGGCCACCGACCGGCTCCTTTCGACGAGTGTGCTCGATCCAACCACGCGCCCACAGCCCGCGCCGCCTCGACGCCAGCCGAACCCGCACGTCAGGCGCGGGGAGCCGGCGCGCGCATCCGGTCGATCAGGCCAGTGTCGTACACCCCGGAGACGAACTCCTCGTTGGCCAGCAGCTCGGCGAAGAACGGCAGGTTCGTCTTCAGCCCCTCGATCTCGAACGCGGCGACGGCTGCTCTCGCCAACTCCAAGGCAGCCGGCCGGTCGGCACCATGAACGCACAGTTTGGCCAGCAGCGGGTCATAGAACGGCGTGACCACGTCGCCCTGGGCGTAACCGGCATCAACGCGGACGCCGGGCCCTGACGGCTCGTGCCCATCGACTGATCGTGCCCGGGCTCGGCAGGAAGCGCTTCGGGTCTTCGGCGTAGACCCGCAGCTCGATCGCGTGACCATGCGGGGCGACGGCGTCGGGATCGAACGTCGGCGGCTTTCCGGCCGCGGCGAGAAGTTGCTGCTCGACCAGGTCGATGCCGGTCACGAGCTCGGTGATCGGGTGCTCGACCTGAAGGCGGGCGTTCATCTCCAGGAAGTAGAACTCGCCGCCGGTGGCCAAACTCGCTGGGTCGAGCAAGAACTCGACGGTACCGGCGCCGCGATAGCCGACCGACTCGCCGGCGCGCACGGCCGCCTCGATCATGCGGGCGCGCAGCGGTGGCGTCAGCACGGGGCACGGCGTCTCCTCGGCCACCTTCTGGTGCCGCCGCTGCACCGAGCAGTCGCGCTCGCCCAAGCGCGACGACGCGGCCGTCGGCCAGGCCGAGGATCTGCACTTCGACGTGCCGCGCGCCGCGACACGTACCGCTCGAGCAGGATCGACGGGTTGCCGAAGAATCGCTCGGCTCGTGACTGCGCGGTCGCGAAAGCGGTCGCCAACTCCTCGTCGTCGTGAGCCACGCTCATGCCGATGCCGCCACCGCCGCCCGCCGCCTTCACCATCAGCGGGTAGCCGACTGCCTGCGCGGCGACGAGCGCCGACTTCGACGTTGGCCACCGGGTCGCGGGTGCCCGGCGCGACCGGCACGCCAGCGTCGCCGACCAGGTTGCGCGCCGCCACCTTGTCGCCCATCGCGACGATGGCCTCGGGCGCCGGCCCGATCCAGACCAGCCCGGCGTCAGCTGACCGCTTGGGCGAACGCTGCGTTCTCCGACAGGAACCCGTAGCCGGGATGGATCGCCTGCGCCCCCGACTGCTCGGCCGCCTCGAGCACCTTGGCGATGTCGAGGTAGCTCTCCGATGGAGCCGCGGCGCCGAGCAACACCGCGTCGTCCGCCTCTTTGACGAACGGCAAGGTCGCGTCGGCCTCGGAATACACCGCGACCGCTTTGAGCCCCATGCGCTGCACCGTGCGGATGACGCGGCGGGCGATCTCACCGCGGTTAGCGACCAGCACAGATTCGAACACCCTGCGGCTCCCTCGGATCGGCTGCCAGCTGCGCCGGGGCATGCCCCGGCGCGCCCCAGAAACCTACCGGTGCGCCAAGACGGCGCCGTCGCCGACCGCCACCAAGATTCAGGCCAGGATTTGGCCGAATCGCTAGGTCGGCGTCTCGATCCATCGGGCGACCACACGGGTCAAGGTCTCGACGACCCGCGGGTCGTACTCGTAGGCCATGCCGAGTCGAAGCCGTTCGAGGGCATCGGCGTTCGCGTCGACGGTGGGCTCGGCGCCGACGAGATCGTCGTACGCACTCGCGGCCTTGATGATGCGGCTTTCGATCGGCAGTGTGTCGTCGGGGCTCTCACGGTGCTTGCGGTACGGGTCGGCTTGCCGCGCCACGATCTCGGCCACCCGATCGAGTACGCCGGTCGTCTTGATGACGTCGGCGCCGAGTTCGGCGACGCGTCGCCGCTCGACCGGCGCCACCACGAGCGTCGACCCACCGGGGATCGGGTCGATCAACGACAGTTGGCCGATGTCGTGCAGCAAGGCCGCGTATTCGAGATCGAGCAGCTCATTTTCGGTCAGCCCGAGCTCGCGGCCGACGGCGATGCCAGCCGGCTCACTCGGTCGGAATGGCCCGACTCGACGTAGCCGCCGACCTCGGTCACTCGCGAAAGCGATCGAATCGTTTGCCGATACGTCGTGCGGATCGCGGCGTACCGCCGGAACGCGAACTGGGTCAGCAACAGCGGCACGCAGAACGCCGGCAACGCGTACAACCGCATCGACGGCGTCGCGAGTGCGGTCAGCACGCCAGTCGCGCCTACAGCGGCGGCTAGCGCTGACGTAGCGCTGATCTCGTCGCGCAGCGTCCAGCCGAAGGCGACGGCTCGCCCGCGGGCACGAACAAACGCCGCAATCAGGACGTCGACCACAGACGCGAGTGCCACCACCGCGACCATGAGCAACGCGACCCAGCGCAATTGCTCCTTGTACGCCGACAGGTGCAACGTGGTCAGTCGTGTGCGGCGCGGTGGCCCGAAACGCGACGGCGGCGACGGCGGCCAGCACAACCCGACGGGCCACCGACGTCAGCCGCGAACGGCGTCCGGCGACAACGCGCAGCAACGTTCCGAGGGTGCAGCCGGCGGCGACGACGACCACGACTTGCGCTGTCGTTTGGGCGACCGGTTGGCCACCGATGTCGAACACCATCGCGTAGCCGAGCGCGGCCGCCGAGGCGATCGGGGCAGTCGGCCGGTCACCCGGCAGGCGGACGTCGAGCAGCTCGCCGATCGCGATCAGCGCGGCGAACGCCACGGCCGCATCAAGCCTGGTCCACCCGCCGCGAATGCAGGCGATGGTCGCGGCGATAGCGGCCGCACACACAAGGCCAACGAACACATAGCCGATGGCGGGCGACGTGCTGCCCTCGCGGCTCTGTCCCTGGACGGCGGTCACGAGACCTGCTGCTCATCCCGAACGCGGTAGGTGGCAAATCGCGACCGGCCGCGACCTCGCCGCTCGGATCGTCGTGGTCGCGGAACATCAGGACGGCCGGATCGATGACGTCGTCGGTAGCGTCGACGCTGGCCTCCCAGCCGCTGCATCGGCGACTGCGCCGCACCAGCGCGCCGACGATGGCCGGGTCGAACTGGGTGCCGGCCCATCGGGTGCAGTTCGCGGATCGCTGCGTCGACCGACCGAGCGCCGCGGTACGAGCGGGTCGAGGTCATCGAGTCGAATGCGTCGGCCACTGCGATCAGGCGAGCGAACTCGGGGATCTCGTCGCCGACGAGCCCGTCGGGATAGCCACGACCGTCGACCCGCTCGTGGTGATGCCGGATCCCTTGGGTCGCCTCTTCGAGGAACGAGATTCCGTTCACCATCTCGAAGCCGCGGGTGGGGTGCAGCTTGATCGCGGCGAACTCGTCGTCGTCGAGCGGCCCGGTCTTTTGCAAGAGCTTGGTCGGGACGCCGAGCTTGCCGACGTCGTGCAGCATGCCGGCGTAGCGCAACATCTCGAGCCGGTCTTCGCGCATGCCCAGTTGCTGCGCGATCATCACCGACGCCTTCGCGACCCGCTCGCTGTGACCGCGGGTGTAGTAGTCCTTGGTCTCGACCGCCTGAATCAGCGAGCTGACGGTCGCTTCGTAGGCCTGGTGCTGAGCCGCATATTGCTGGAAGGCCCAGCGGGCGATCAGCATCGGCGCGAGCACGAGCAACCCGGCCACCGGCGCCGACGCCACCCGACCACAAGACCGCGATCATGAGTCCGATCAGGCCGTAGCCGAGGCTGGGGGCGGCCATCTCCGACATACCGCCCCACCACACCCGGGAGAGCGGCAGCCTCGTCGATCAGGCCGATCGCAACGGCTACCAAGAACGAGTTCAGAACGCAAAACACCACTCCAGCAAGCGCGACAGCTGGCAGCACCTGCGGGAAAGTGGACCCTGGAAAAGCCGGCCTGGCACTCCGGCCGGAATGGCTTGGAGCAGCAGCCCGGCCGCAAGTGACACTGAGGGCGACTTGGGCCACATTGAAGGCGCGCTTGAACCACACGAGGCGCCCGCCGCTGGCGACCGCACCGATCGCGCAGACAAGAGCACGCGCCCCACGGCCCGACCAGCAGGACGGCTGCCAGCGCGACCGGGAAGCCGGTGGAGATCGTGGCCGAGCGCAACTTCGTTCGCACGGTGCCGAGTCGCCGATCCCATACAGCGCACCCAGCACCACGATCTCGGACCAATTCGAGGCCGGTACGCATCGCTGGCGGCGGCGATCGAACGCAAGTCCCAGGAGGATAACCGCGCATACGTAGGCCGACGCGAGGCGCGGCATCGTACGCATGGGGACACCTGCAGGGGGAAGTGCAGTGCGCGACCGGGGAGAAGTGCGGGAGCGGCTGCAGCGCGAGACGGAGGCGGCGTTCACGTGGTTTAGCCCCAGTGCCATTGGCGCCGAGCAACATTTTTTCGACGATCGAGGTGACCTTCGACATGGATTCCAACTCCCAGATGATCACGTCACGGTGTCCGCTAATGCCGTGCGGGATTCGCTCCGCTATGGAGTTGCTGATACGCTCAAAACGGTGATTTGCGTCGCCGTTCTCCGTCTCGCTCTGCAGTTGTTTGCGACCCGGGAAATTGGGGGCTCCCCGGGGCACAAGCGACGGTCCACTCGCCCGATTACTCGAGTGAGAATTGACCGTCGCGTAGTAGGAGTGAATCGGTCAAGATCGGGGCAAGTCAAGACCTGTCCGACACTCCAGCCACATGGGTTTCGGCGCACTCCTTGCTGGCCAGTCACAAAGGACTAGGCGTCACCTGATCGGATGACGCAGACAACTCGTCGATCATCCGGTTCATCCGTTTGCGGCCCGAACTACTGTCGTATCTGTTTCGCCTGAATCCGTTATCCGACTGACGGAAAACTCCCCGAAAGCTGGCCACATCGGGTCTCCCGCCGGACCCCTCGCCTGCAATACGCTCTGCGCAGCGTGTGACGGATGTGACAAGTGGGGCGGTGGACGACGGTGCTCGGCGATCGCGGCGACGCCGCGAGCAGGCTCGTCGGCGCGCTGTCCTCCAGCGACCTGCCGAGCGACCTGCACGCGGACCGTGTTCACGATGACGTGCAGCGGTATCGCGCGGTCGTGTCGGCGCTGCTCGACGTCCGCCCCGACCATGCCGGCGGCTACTTCGACGAAGCGCTAGACGCGGCGCTCGCGGCCAACCGGGTCGACGTCCACCTCGCTCGCACGTTGCGCTGGTGGCAGCGCGCGTCGGTGCGCGCGGCCGAGGACTTCGTCGCACAGATCATTCCGACCGTGCATGGCGGCGCTCGACGACGCCGACACGACCGCGGAACGCGACGCGGCCGCGAACGCGACGGCCTGGCAGCAGGCGCAGGCCATCGCCGAACTCGCCGTGCAGCGCCGACCGTCGGCGCAGACGCCGACCGCGACGACGGCTGACGACGTCACCGACTGCCGCGTCGCGCGAAGTGCAGCTGGACGCACGCCGGCGTCGCCTGGTCGCGGCTCCTCGACCTGGTCGCCGTACCAAGCGAAGCCGCGGCGGCGACGCCGGCGAGGCGAGCCACGCGGATGCGCTCTGCGCGCGACTGCCCGATTTCGACGGGCCTGTCGCCGAGATCTGCCGATCGACGAGATCGACAGCATGATGACGTTTGAACGAGAGGAGCGCGCGCGACCATGCCCACCCTGCGTCTTCTGCCTGAGCTCGAAGAAGCCCTGCGCCAGGTGCCAGGCATCCGGGCCGCCAGCGTCGTCACCGGGCCTGACGCCGTGCCGACCGAGATCCACATCGTCGCCAGCCGCGGCAAGGGCGCGAAGCAAGTCGTGCGCGACGTGCAGTCGCTCGCGATGGCCGGGCTACGACATCGACATCGACCATCGCATCGTCAGCGTCGTGCAGTTCGACGACGACATCGACGGCGTGCGGCACGGCGACAAGCGCCGCTCGTGATCCGGTTGCCCGACGCGCCGTCGACCGACGCCGGCACGTCGATCTCGCGCCGCGGCCGGTCATCGCGGCGATCACCGTCCGGACCGCGGGCACCGAGGCCGACGCGTCTGTCGTCGTCAGGACCGGCGATGCGTCCTACGACGGCCGCTCGATCGGTCCGTCGACGATGAGCCATCGGCACACCCTGATCGCGCGCGCCACCCTCGACGCCGTCAGCGAACTCTCGGGCTGCCGGCCGAGGTCGAGTTCGTGCTGGTCTCGACGATGGGCACCCGGCGCATGGCCGCCTGCGTGATTCAAGTCGCCGTGCCCGGCATCGGCGAACTCGTGTTGACCGGGTCGGCGCTCGTGCGAAGCGACGAAGCGGACGCCGTCGCGCGGGCCGTGCTCGATGCACTGAACCGGCGACTTGCCGGCTGACAGGTCTTGACGGCTGGCATACCGGGCGTCGCCGGACCTCGGGACCTTACGACGTTTCGGTGCACTTGCGTGATCTCGATCTGCACCTGCGCGGATGCGGGCCAGCACCTTGCCGCGCAGATCCTCGGACGCGAGGTCGCAGCCGCAGGTGCGCGCCACCAGCGCTTTGACGGCGCTGTCGAGGTCGTACTCCTTCAGGCACGGCGCGCACTCTTCGAGATGGTGGCGGATCTTCGCGCACTCAGCCGCGTCGATCTCGCCGTCGAGGTAGGTGTAGACCCGGTCGAGGACCTCGGTACACGGGGTCTCGTGGTGCTTGCCGCAGCTCATCGCTTCGCACCGTCCTCGGCCGCGCCGCGCCTCATCGGGCCGGTAGACGCCGCGCTCGCGGGCGTAGTCCTCCAGTGCGGCCCGCAATGCGCGCCGGCCGCGATGCAACCGCGACATCACGGTGCCGATCGGCGTCCCCATGATGTCGGCGATCTCTTTGTATGCGAAGCCCTCGACGTCGGCCAAGTACACCGCGACCCGGAACTCTTCGGGCAGGGCCTGCAAGGCCTCTTTGACGTCGGAGTCGGGCAAGTGATCGAGTGCCTCGGTCTCAGCCGATCGCAGGCCGGACGACGTGTGCCCGGCCGCACGGGCCAGCTGCCAGTCTTCGAGCTCGTCGCCACCGGCCTGCTTCGGCTCGCGCTGCTTCTTGCGGTAGTTGTTGATGAACGTGTTCGTGAGGATGCGGTACAGCCACGCCTTGAGGTTGGTGCCCTCTTCGAACTGGTGGAATGCGGCGAACGCCTTGGCGAACGTCTCCTGCACCAGATCTTCGGCGTCGGCGGGGTTGCGCGTCATGCGCAACGCGGCCGAGTAGAGCTGGTCAAGGAACGGCATCGCGCTTCGCTCGAATCGCGCGCTGCGCTCGTCGGTCGACTCCTTGACGGTCGCCAAGGACCGGGCTCCCTGTTCGTTCCTGCTGGCGGTGTACGCTTCCGGCTGCTCGTGGCGAGCCACTGCGCGAACTCACGCTTCGACAGTATCGGTCGGGCTTGGCCGAGCGACGCTGGCAGTGCGCTGTCGTAGGCGTGCCGGCCTGGCCATCCGCGAGGGAGCTGTCAGCACCGCACCTGCCGCCCTTCATCCGCGTCGCGACTAACTACCGCCGATTCGTCCGCCGATTCACAACACCGGCCGCTGCGCACCGATTCCCCTCGGTCCGGAGTAGTCGCCCCGGGAGTCGGGTATCAGCGCTGCCTGTGCGACTAGCCGTGGCCAGCAGCCAGCTGCGCACGCGATTCCAGCTGCGTCGAAGCGCCGGCCCGGCGAGCCGATGATCCGCGCCGGCGACCTCGCACACGGTCACGTCGCCAGGGAAATCGGCCGCGGTGCCGAACGGGTCGCGGTCGCCCTGCACGACGAGCAACGGCACCGTCACCGTCCAACTCGCTCGCTCGGCTCTTCTCCGGGTGCCCGGGCGGGTGCAGCGGAAAAGCGAGCGCGAGGACGCCCGACCGCGCCCGTCGCACCCGCCGTCCGGCAGGCCACCCGGGCACCGCTGCTGCGACCACCCACGATCAGCGGCAACGCGCGTACGGGTGCCTTCGCGCGTAGGTGCGCCAGTACCGTCGTCCACGCGAGATCGAGCTGCGCGGCGGGCGCCGGTGCGCGCCGGCCGGCCACGCGATACGGCTGCCGAACCCGCGCCACCATCAGACCGGTCTCGAGGGCCAGCGCGGTGACCGCGAGCAGATCGGGGGCGTCGATGCCGCCGCCCGCGCCGTGGCCGAGGGCAAGCAGGCCGATGGGCGCCGACAGCGGGTCGCTCGATGATGACCGTCGGCCGGGCCGACGGCGGTGTCGACAACCGTCGGCACCGGTGCACGAGCTCGGCCGGTCAGGGCGACGGCCGCCAGCGGCTCGATCAGTTGCGGACCGTTGTTGCGCACGTCGTTGACCTCCGTCGACACCGGGTACGCCTCGAGCCGGCCCGGCCGCGGCCGGCACCAGCAGTCTCAGAGAGCGGCTCGACGTCGGTCAACGTGCGGATCGAGCCAGCGGGCCCAGTTCTGCGGCTCGACCAACATCGGCATCCGGTCGTGGATGCGGCCGACGTCGTCGGTCGCCTCGGTGGTGATCACGCCGCCGACCACAGCCACGGATCGGCGTCCGGCTCGCGCATTCGGGTCGCGCCAGAACTCGTACAGGCCCGCCATCGGCAGCACGCCGCCGCCACGATTGCGGATGAAGTACGGCTGCTTGGGCGGCTTGCCGCCCGGGCCTGTCGGCAGCGCGGCCGTCGTCCGTCGTCGTCGTCGGTGTACCACTCGTAATAACCGTCGGCGGGCAACAGGCACCGACGCACCGCGAACGCCTTGCGGAAAGCGGGCTTCTCGGCCAGCGTTTCGACCCGCGCGTTGATGAGCTTGCTCGCCATCTTGCGGTCCTTCGCCCACGACGGAACAAGACCCCAGCGGACGACGCGCAGCTGGCGTTGCGGCGGAGCCTTCGGCTCGTTCTTGTCGAGCCGCTCGACAACCGCGTAGACCTCGTCGGTGGGCGCGACGTTGTAGTTCGGCGGCAAGTTGCAAAGTCGGGCGCGAGCCGCTTCTCGAACACGGCGCGATCGACGCCGAACTCCTCGACCAGGTCGGCCGGATCCCGGGCTGTGGCGTAGCGTCCGCACATCCTTCCAGGATGCCATCCCGGTACGTTCGGTGCGTGAGCCAACCGCAGACACGCACGACCGGTGCCCGAGCAGCTGTGGCCGCGCCCCGACGGCGACGCGAGCCGATCGACGCGACGATCGCGCTGCCGGGCTCGAAATCCATCACCAATCGCGCGCTGCCACTCGCTGCGCTGGCCGACGAACCGACGTCGCTGCGCGGCGCCCTGCGGTCACGCGACACCGACTTGATGGCCGCCGGGCTGCGCGCGCTCGGCATCACGGTCGACGATTCCGGCGACGACTGGCAGGTCACGCCGGCGCCTTCGCGGCCCGGCCGACGATCGACTGCGGGCTGGCCGGAACGGTCGCCCGTTTCCTTGTCGCGCTCGGCCCACTCGCCACCGGAACGGTGCGATTCGACGGCGACCCGCGGCGCGCGAACGCCCGATGCGGCCGCTGCTCGACGGGCTGCGGCAACTCGGCGTCGACGTCGACGACGACGGGCGCGACGCTTCCCGCTGACGGTCAACGGCAGGGGCGTCCTTGCCGGCGGCGAAGCCGTGCTCGACTCGTCGACCTCGAGCCAGTTCATCTCGGCGTTGCTGCTGATCGCGCCAAGGCGAGCCGCGAGGTCGTCGTCCGCCATCGTCGGCGCCGCCACTGCCATCGGTGCCGCACATCGCGATGACGGTCGCGATGTTGCGTGACCGCGGCATCGTCGATCGATACGACCGAGCACGACGTTGGCGCATCGAACCGAGCACCATGCAGCGGCGGCGATCATCGACATCGAACCCGACCTGTCGAACGCCGGACCGTTTCTCGCCGCCGCAATGGTGACCGGCGGCACGTCACATCGCCAACTGGCCGCGCGACACCACGCAAGCCGGGCGACGCACTTCGTGGCTTGCTCGCACGACATGGGCGCGACCGTGTCGCTGCACGACGACACTCTGACGGTGCAGAGGCGCGATCCGATCGCCGTTCTCGGGTGACGTCGACCTGCGCGAGTACTCGGAGCTCGTACCGACGATCGCCGCGCTCGCTGCGCTTGCCGACGGGCCGTCGACGTTGCGGGGCATCGGCCACATGCGCGGGCACGAAACCGACCGGCTGGCCGCGCTTGCGCACGAGATCAACGGGCTCGGCGGCGACGTGACCGAGACCGACGACGGCCTGCATCATCACGCCAAAACCCTTACATGGCGGGGTTTTCGGCACCTACCACGACCACCGCCTGGCGACCACGGCAGCGATTCTTGGCCTCGTCGTGCCCGGCGTGCTCGTCGAGAACATCGCGACGACGGCGAAGACGATGCCCACGTTCGTCGACCTGTGGGATCACTTCTCGCATGAGTCAGGCGGACCCGCGATCTCGACGAAGACGACGTGCGCGTCCGGCCTGGCCGTAGCACGCGGCCGCGCAGCCAGTTGCGTCCGGCACACGATCGAAGCCGTCGCCGCGTCGTACTTGCCGTCGATCGCGGCCGGTTCACCTGCGAAGTCGATGGCCGCGAAGTCACGGCGGTCAAGGCACGCGAACTCGGCCGCAAGTCGGTCGTCGTCGGCGACCACGTCGGGCTGGTCGGCGACGTCTCGGGCACCACCGACACGCTGGCCCGACTGATTCGCATCGAGCCGCGAACCTCGGTGCTGCGCCGCAGTGCCGACGACGGCGATCCGATCGAACGCATCATCGTCGCGAACGCCGAGCAGCTGGCGATCGTGTCTGCTGTCGCGAACCCCGAGCCGCAGCCGCGCCTCATCGACCGCTATCTGGTCGCGGCTTTCGACGGCGGCCTCGAACCGCTTGCTCGTGCTGACCAAGGCCGACCTCGCCGATCCCGCGCCGCTGATCGAGGCCTACGCGCTCCTCGAACTGCGCGTCGTCGTCACGCGCAGCGGCGAGCCGAGCGACGAACTGCGCGACGTCCTGCGCGACCGCGCTCACCGTGCTCGCCGGAAGTTCCGGCGTCGGCAAGTCGACGCTGATCAACGCGCTCGTCCCGGGCGCCGACCGCGCGACCGGCGACGTCAATGCGGTCACAGGGCGCGGTCGGCACGTGTCGACGTCCGCCGTCGTGCTCGACCTGCCCGGACGGCGGTCGCGTGATCGACACCCCTGGCATCCGGTCGTTCGGGCTCGCGCACGTCGACGTCGATCGGGTGCTGCGCGCGTTCCCCGATCTCGCGCCGGGCACCGAGAACTGCCCGCGCGGCTGCCAGCACGAAGCGCCGCCGGCACAGCGTCGGCGACGACCCGCCAGACGATGTCGAACGCTGCGCGCTCGACGATTGGGTCGCCGCCGGCCACGCCGAACCGGCTCGGCTCGACTCCTTCGCCGGCTGCTCGCCGTCCCGCGCAGCGACGACGCCGATTCGGGCTACGCCGCGACCGACTAGTCGGCCATCCCGGTCGCGCGCGCCATGATCGCGGACCGGCTGGCGCGGTAGCGTGCCCCCGTGCCCGTTGCCGACGACCTCGAACTCGCGCTCCAGCTTGCCGATGCAGCCGACGCCATCAGCCTCGCCCGGTTCGGCGCGCTCGACCTGGCCGTCGAGGCGAAGCCCGATCTCACCCCGGTCACCGATGCCGATCGCGCCGTCGAGCAGGCGTTGCGCGACGCCCTCGCGATCGTCCGACCCGCACGACGCCATCGTCGGTGAGGAATTCGGCGCATCCGCCGACGTCAGCGGTCGCCGCTGGATCATCGATCCGATCGACGCGACCAAGAACTTCGTGCGTGGCGTTCCGGTATGGGCCACGCTGATCGCGTTGATGGACGGCGACGACGTGCTCGTCGGTGTCGCCACTGCACCCGCGATCGCGCACCGATGGTGGGCCGGGCGGGGCCTCGGCAGCTGGACGACGCGGCCTGGGGTCGCCGTGCGTCGCAACGCCGTCTCGGGTGTCTCAATGATCGCCGACGCGTCGCTGTCGTACTCCGATCTCGACGAGTGGAGGGAAGCGACTCCGCAGTTTCAACGGCTAGCAGCGTCAGTGTGGCGTACCCGCGCCTACGGCGACTTTTGGTCGCACGTTCTGGTCGCCGAGGGTGCCGTGGATGTTTCCGCCGAGCCGGAGATATCGCTCTGGGATGTCGCCGCGCTGGTGGTGATCGTCGAGGAAGCCGGGGGTCGCGTGACGGCCATCGATGGCTCCCCGAGCCCCGCCGGGTCAAGCATCGTGTGCACGAACGGCGTGCTGCACAACGAGGTGCTCGCGCGATTAGCTGCCGGCTAGGCCGGCTAGGCGCGAACTACGCGGCGGATCATGCGTCGTCGGAAAGCGTGATCGTCACCGCTCTCGCTGCCGCAACGCTGTCATGCAGTACCCGAGCCTTCGGATCTGGCACATCGAGAATTCGTGGCACCGTCAGGGGCCGCAGTGCGTCAAGCCGACGGTCAGCCAGCACGGTTCGCAGCGCTTGCCGGTCGCCGCCGGTCACGACTGCGTCGATGCGGTTCAGCCATGGCACGACAACGGAAACCACGGTCTTGGTGGCGCTCTCCAAGGCCACATTGACCTGCCCTTCTCGTCGCCGGGCAAATCGCTGCTGCGACCAGCCTCCGGCCGATGAGCGGCCGTGCACCTGGCGAGCGCCCACCTTGGTTGCCAGCGCCGTATCGCCGTCGAAGACGCCGGCCGCGTAGCCGCCGAGCCGTACCAGCACGAGCGCCATGACCCGCGGGGCACATGCGTGCGCGACGAACGCGCGGGCGGGGTCGGCGTCCGCCCACTTCATTGGCGGGACGGCCCGAGGTAACGGCGGAAACGCCGAGGTCAGAACGGCGATCGCACCGTCGGCGCCAACGCACCGCAAGGCATCGTCGAGAGCCTCGAATCGCGTCGGCCCGTGTCGCTCGGCAAATCCGGTCAACCATCGTTCGAGCCGTTCAGGGCCGACGTCGACAGTGCGAGCGTTGGCCACCTGCCGAGTATGTCGTGGTCAATCGCGACTGCTAGAAGGTGACCGGTGCCCAGCTCGCTCCGGCATTGCGGGTCATCAACAGTTGGCTCGGCCCACCCTCGCCGGGCCGGCCATAGATCGCTACACCCTGCGTCGAGGTGGTGAAGCCGAGGTCGGTGATGCCGCGCCCGCCGTCGCCCTTGTCGAAGGGTGCCGCCCAGGTGAGCCCGACGTCGGGCGAGCGATAGATCAGCGTCGCCCCGGATTCCGCCGAGACGGCGACAACCGAGTCGCCCGCCGCCGCGATCGTTCCGGCGATGCCGCCGTTGGCCGGTGCTGACGGCGTGAGGTGCGTCGTCGCCCCGCCGTCGAGTGAGATCAACACCACCTTGGACTCGCTGCCCGCGCCCGCATCGCCGGCGCACAGGAGGAAGAGCCGCGACGTGCTGGCCGGAGCAACGCCGACCAGAGCCAGATCGGTGCCCGCTGACACGCAGGGATTCGGCAACCGGTGCCAACTGTTGCCGTCGGCGCTGGTGTCGAAAGTGCCCGTCGTGCCACCGTTGTCGACCACCCAGATCGACTTGCCCGTGCAGCGCGATCGAGCCGGCGCCGTCCGGCAGCGCCTGCGTCGAGATCGCGGTCCAGGCGTCCTGGGTGGCCGGTGTCTTCAGCAGCTGATCGCCATCGGCACAAGGCCTCGTGCCACAGCTCGCGACGAGTGCATAGGCGACGCCGGCCGCCGCCTCGACGTCGCTGACCGGGCCTGGCTCGGCCAGTTGATTCCACGATGCGCCGCCGTCATGGGTTGCCCACAGTTGCGGCCCGAAGACCCAACCGTCGCGCAGATTCGCGAACCTCAATTCGGTGATCGGCTGCACGTTCTGCGGTGCGACCGGAAGATCTCCTACGAACGTGAAACTCTGCCCGGCATCCGTCGTTTTTGCCAACCCATAACAGAGCGCGCCCTTGCACGGCACTTGGCCGAGCACGAATCCGGTCTGCGCCGAGACGAACGTGACCGAGATTGGCTGGAAGCCGGCTGGCACCGGTCCGCCGCTACCGGTCGACGGCGAGGCGGCGGTCGGGCTTACCGCCGGCGCCGGTGCAGTCGAGGTCGCGGCCGGGCTTTGGCTGATGGGGGCGGACGGCGCCGATGTAGCTGAGGCCGGTGCTACGACGCCGGTCGAGCTGACCGCTGGCGACGTGGCGACCTGCGCGCCGCCGTGGTGGGTTTTCGAACATCCCGCGAGCGCGATCGAGAGCACGGCAACGACGGTTGGCAGCAGGCGAGTGGACGACGATGCGCGAGGTTTCATGCCCCTCGGACGTCGCAGCGACCCAAAAGGATGCGTCTCACCCCTCACGGATCGTGGGGCTCGATTGCCGGGGGCCGGTGAGGTCGGCCTCCGGGCAAGCCGCGTTCGCGTCGGACTCGGAGCACGACTCGCGCAGGCGGTCGGCGACGGCGGCGCAGATCTCACCGAGTTGGTCTACCTGCTGCGGGGTCAGCAGGTCGAAAAGATGCGAACGCACGCCCTCGACGTGGCCTGGTGCCGCCGCCTCGAGGGCGGCAAAACCCGCATCAGTGAGGACAGCGAGCTGCCCACGACGGTCGGTGGCACACGTCTCTCGGCGGACCCAGCCGTTTTCTTCCAATCGTGCGACCGCGTGCGACAACCGGCTACGCGACGACATCGATCTGTCTGCGAGCTCGCTCATGCGCATGCGACGTTCGGGCACCTCGGACAGTCGAACCAAGACCTCGTAGTAGCCGTGCGGCATCGCGGAGTCACGGGTGAGCTCTTGATCGAGGCGCTCGAAAAGCATGTGGGTGGCCTCGATGAAGGAGCGCCAGACGCGTTGTTCGGCAGCCGTCAGCCATCTGGTCGCGGGCGGTGAGGCATTTCTGGTGGGCACAGGAGTGATCGTATCGAAGATTCGGGAAGATAGTTGAGATCTCAATCGTTACATGCTACCGTCAGCTCAAGAAGTTGAAAGCTCAACTGCCGGAGGTACCATCATGACTCTCACGACTAACCCCACCAGCGCCACCCCAACGGCGACCACTGCACCCGTCGCTCCCGTAACGGTCCCGGGCTACCTGGCCGGTACGTGGGTCATCGACCCAGTCCACTCCGACGTCGGCTTCACTGTTCGCCACATGATGGTGAGCAAGGTTCGTGGCCGGTTTGCCCGGTTCGAGGGCCAGATCGTGACCGGCCCGACCCCGCTCGAATCGTCGGTGACGGCGAGCATCGACCTCGCGTCGATCGACACGAACAACGCGCAGCGTGACGCCCACATCCGCAGCGCCGACTTCTTCGACGTCGAGACCTACCCGACGATGACCTACCAGTCGACAGGTGTTCGGCAGGACGGCGACGACCTTGTGCTCGACGGCAACCTCACCTTGAAGGGTGTAACCAAGGCTGTCCCCCTTCGCCTTGAGGCCAACGGCTTTGGCCCCGACGCCTTCGGCGGCACCCGCGCCGGGTTCAGCGCCTACGCCGAGATCAACCGACGCGACTTCGGCGTCGACTTCCAGGCCGCGCTCGAGACTGGCGGCGTCGTCGTAGCTGACAAGGTCGCGATCAATCTCGAGATCGAGGCCGTGCTCCAGCCCTAGCCAGGGCGACAGACCTAGCCAAGGGACGCGCGCCCAGATCTCCCGGGGGCGCGACCCGAACGGGATCGATCGGATCTAGGCCGGGGGCTGCGTCTGGCGTCCGCATCTGACATCGTTCACCCCGAGCGCTCAGGCGCTCGTGCGATATCGGATGCAACGCCAGACTCGGAGCCCGTCGTGACCTTGCTCGGCCTAGCCGGCATCATCGCCATCAGCGTCGTCGGCCCGCTACTGGCAACTCCTCGTCGGCTCGGCTTCCCCGTCGTCGTCGGCGAGTTGGCCGTCGGCGTGGTCATCGGCACCAGTGGGTTTCGCTGGGTGCATCCGGGTGACCGGGTCCTCACGTTCCTCGCGCAAGCGGGGTTCGCGCTCGTGATGCTGATCGCAGGGTCGCATGTACCCGTTGCGCACTCCGCGATGCGCGTGGCCTTGGGCCGCGGGCTCGCGCTCGCGGTCGGGGTCGGCGTCCTCGCTATACCCGTAGCCGCGGCCCTTTCGGATTTTGCACACACTCACCACACCGCGCTCTACGCCGTGCTGATCGCATCGAGTTCGGCGGCCGTGGTGATGCCGATGCTGGGTGGCGAGTCGGCCGGCAGCGACTCGGCCAACGGCGCCTCGGCCGGCGGCGACAAAGTGCTGACGCTCATTGCTCAGGTCGCGATCGCCGACACGGCTTGCATTGTCGCGTTACCGCTCGCCGCCGACCCGTCCCGCGCCGGGCGCGCGGCCGTCGGCTCGATCATCGTGCTCGCGGTTGCCGGGCTGACGTTCCTCGTGCTTCGAGAGTTGGCCGAGCGCGGGTTCATCGCGAAACTGCATGCGACCAGCGTGCGGCGCACGTTCGGACTCGAGATGCGACTGAGTTTGGCTGCGCTGTTCGCTCTCGCCGGCCTCGCCACCAGCGTGCACGTGTCAGTGATGCTTGCGGGCTTTGCGTTCGGCCTGGTGCTATCGGGCCTCGGCACTCCCAGGAGACTCGCCAGTCAACTTTTCGCTGTGACCGAAGGATTTCTCGGGCCGATCTTCTTCATCTGGCTCGGTGCGTCAATCGACCTCCGCGCCCTCGCTCATCACCCGCGGCTGCTGATACTGGCCGCCGGGCTGGCCATTGCCACAACTGTGCTGCATGCACTGGGACGCCTTCTCGGCCAACCCCTGCCACTCGCCGTCCTCGCTTCGGCGCAACTCGGCGTACCCGTGGCAGCCGTCGCACTCGGCAGCAAAAGCGGCCTGCTGGCTGCCGGCGAAGGGGCGGCGATCCTGGCCGCGGCGCTCATCACGCTGGCAATTGCAGCCCTTGCGGCGCGCTCGGTGAACCGGTCAGCGCAGGCCCTGACGGCGCAGGCCACAACAGTGCTAGCCCCGAAAACGCGGCTGCACGACCCCGATCGATCAGCCGATCGTCCTGCTTCGGCGACGAGCGAGGCGGTGTCTGCGCCGCCTCGCAAAGCCACAACCGAACAGCCGCCCGCGCCGCCCTCGCGGCCCGTGCCGGCGCCGACACCCAGCCCCGCGCCGCCAGCGAAGACCAGTCGCCTGACGAAGCCCACGCCGACGAAGCCCCCGCAGCGCACGGTGGCCGCGCCGACGAATGTGACAGCGAAAGCAAGCCCGCGATCAGCTGGGACGACGGCGGCAGCGGTTCGTCCGCCCACGCCGAACCCGGCCACCAAGCCAATCGTGCAGTCGAACGTGCGCATTCAGCCACCACCGCGGCGCGAGAGCGCCGATAGTGGGAGGGACAGTGTTTCTAGTGGGAGGGACACTGTTTCTAATGCGAGGGACAGTGTTTCTAATGCGAGGGACAGTGTTTCGAAGAACGCCGAAGGTACGTCAGATGACGAGTAAGTGGCGCACTGTTACTGATCGGCCACGCGGTGGTAAGAACCACCCATGGGAACCGATCCGACCGCGGAAGTAACAGCGGAGCCGGAGTTGTCCCGCCCGCTGGCCGCCACGCCCGAGGCGAGCCGTTGGAGCAAAGCGCTGGCGAGCCTTGAGGACGCCGAACGGCGGGGCGCCTCCACAGATGTGCTTCAGATTCTCCAGGAGACGGTGATAGCGGCCCGGCTCGCGATGCTGCGCGTTGCCGAGCGCGCTGGCAGCCCGATTGATCCGGCCGCGCGGCGACAGCTTGAGCGCGACCGCGAGTTGCTGCGCCGGTTTCCCGGCGACCGGAGTGGCGATGAGGGCGTCGGTTGGTTCGAGTGGCCACTCAACACCTAGCCACCCTCAGGAGCTAGCGGCCCCCACCATCCCGGTCGACATGAGCGTCGCCGTCAGCAATGGCCGCAACCCCAGTGCTTCGAGCAGCAACCCGGCGTCGTCGCAATCGGTCGCGTTGCCGCATACCGCGATCGCCGCGCGTCGGCACTGTTCGGGTGACAACTGGATCATGGCACCGACGTCGTGGTGTGCACGTTCCACGGAGCTCTCCTCGGATCGCAGATATCGCCAGATGTGCCCACGGCACGACCTCTCTAACATCGCGACGCCGCTGTTTGCTGGTGTCTTCGTCGGGTACCACCGCCGGGTCCCGTCCGCTACCCGAAACAGGCTGCCATGCCCTCAACCGATGCGATCGTGCTGCTGAAGAACGACCACAAGGAAGTCAAGGCGCTGTTCCGCGAGTTCGAGAAAGCCGGCGACGCTGCCATCAGCCGCAAGGGCCAGCTCGTTTCGAAGATGATCGAACTGCTGACAACGCACACCTATCTTGAGAACAACGTCATGTACCCCGAGGTACGCACGCTGTTGCCCGATCTGGAAGATGACGTGCTCGAAAGCTACGAGGAGCATCACGTCGCCGATGTCTTGTGCCTCGAGCTATCCGAAATGACGCCGGACGACGAACACTTCACCGCCAAGGCGACAGTGCTGATCGAGAACGTCGAACACCACATGGGCGAAGAAGAAGATGACTGGTTCCCGAAGGTGCGCGCTGGCCTGTCGCGTTCACAGCTTCAAGACATGGGTGCCCGGATGCTCGCGCTGAAAGCAAAGGCGCCGAAGAAGCCAACTGACCTGAAGGCGGTCAAGAGCGCCGTCAAAGCCGTCACCGCCTGAATCGGCTGATCGGCTGGCACCAACACACGGTTTCCCTCCGCCGAACGGGCAGCCCTCGCCGTCCGTTTGGTGTGGCGCGTCGCGACCGATTTGGGAACATTCGCGCCTACCGTCGTCGGTATGAACAGCCTCACGGGCGGCAGCTACGTGCCGCGTCACGCCGGCCCGCGGTTCGAACGCGAAATCGCACCTGCGGGCAACTCCTGGATGATCGCTGCCGAGCTCACGATCGTGCGGTGTCGCTGGTGCAATGACGAACTTGAGCACTGCCACGAATCGCTCATCGTCCATCAACTCGGTGGCGCGGAATGCATGAACGCGCTGTGCGTTGTGGCGCCCGAGGCCCATCACATGTCGATCGAGTGCGGCGACATCGGCTGTGCCTGCGTGATCGCGCGGGCTACCGCGCAGGCGGTCTCCTAAGAAGAGTCAGAAGTGCGGGCCGCCCACGGTGAGATCTCTCACTTCGGCATAGCGCGATCGGACCCACGGCGCGGAGTCGGCCTCGTACGTGACCGTGTCCGCGCGATCCCAGGCGGGCGGCTCGGCGCCGCCGGCGAGCACCCATGCGGCCTGCCGCGCGGCTCCGTCGGCGACGTACTCCCCCGGCGATGGCACGGTCACCGGCCGACCGAAGACCGCCGGGGCGATGCTCCGCATCGCCGCCGACCGAGCGGCTCCGCCGATGAGCAAGATCCGCTCGACCACGCAGCCCTCAGCGATGAGGGCATCGAGTCCGTCAGCCAAGCCACAGAGCACGCCTTCGAAAGCGGCGCGAGCAAGATGCGCGGCCGTCGAGTTGTGAATGCGCCAACCATGGATCGCCCCCGTCGCGTCGGGGCGGTTGGGCGTGCGTTCGCCCTCGAGATACGGCACGACGACCAGCCCGTCGGCACCGGCCGGAGCAGACAGGGCAAGTTCGGCCAAGGTGGCCACGTCGACCCCGAGCATCGCGGCAGTGACATCGAAGACGCGCGCCGCGTTCAAGGTACATACCAACGGCAAGAAGTGTCCGGTCGCGTCAGCAAAACCGGCGACGGCTCCCGACTCGTCGGCAGCCGGAGTGGTACTGACTCCGAAGACCGTGCCGGACGTGCCGATCGACACGATCACGTCGCCAGGCCGAGCGCCAAGGCCGAGTGCGGCCGCGGCGTTGTCGCCGGCACCAGGGCCGAGGACGATATTTCCGGCACCGGCACCGAGCAACGCGTCGCCCGCCTTGCCGGCCGATTCGGCCGGGCCGAGCACGCGAGGCAGCAAGGGCACGCTGCCAAACGCGAGCTCAAGTAGGTCGGTGCGGTAGCTCGACGCCGACCCCGACCAATAACCGGTGCCGCTCGCGTCGCTTCGGTCGGTGGTCACCTGCCCGATGTCACCGCCCCCGGCGAGCCGCCAGGTCAGCCAGTCATGCGGCAAGCAGACCGCGGCCGTCCTCTTGGCCGCATCAGGCTCGTGCGCGGCGAGCCAGCGCAGCTTGGTGACGGTGAACGACGCGACCGGCACCGACCCGACCGCGGCCGCCCACGCCCGGGCGCCGACCGCCTCGTCGCCGCCGCCGAGTTCGGACACCAGCGCCGCGGCGTCTGGCGCTGAGCGGGTGTCGTTCCAGAGCAAAGCAGGGCGGACGACGTCGCCGCCCGCGTCGAGGCACACCATGCCGTGCTGTTGGCCGGCCACTGACATCGCGTCGACGTCGGCCAGACCCCCCGCCTGGGCGACGGCGGCGGTCAATGCCGTTGCCCACGCGGCGGGATCGACCTCGGTGCCGTCGGGGTGCGGCGCGCGACCCTCACGGATCAGCGCTCCCGTGTGCGCATCACGGATGACGACTTTGCAGGATTGGGTCGACGAGTCAACCCCGGCTACGAGTGTCAGCGGGCACCGAGCACGTGTTCGATGGCGAGTTGGTCGAGTTGGGTGAAGTTGTAGCCGCGTTGACCGATGGTGTCGGCGTCGAAGTCTTCGAACGCGCTGCGGTCGGCGAGCAGGTTCGTGTACGACTCCCCCTCACCCAGCGTCGGTATCGCGAGTTCGGGTACCTTCGCCGCCGCGAGCGCGGCCTGCACCTCCGGGTCAGCCCGAAACGCCTGCGCCCGCTGCTTCAGCAGCAGGTAGGTGGTCATGTTCGCCGCCGCCGACGCCCACACCCCGGTGATGTCTTCGGTCCGCAACGGCTTGTAATCGAAATGCCGCGGCCCGCTGTAAGCCTCCGCACCGGCGATCCCACCGTTCTCAAGCAGATCGACGAGGAAGAACGCGTTGAGCAAATCACCGTGGCCGAACATCAGATCCTGGTCGTACTTGACGCCGCGCTGGCCATTGAGGTCGATGTGGAAGAGCTTGCCGTGCCACAACGCCTGGGCGATGCTGTGCACAAAGTTGAGCCCAGCCATCTGCTCATGCCCGACCTCGGGGTTCACCCCGACCATGTCGCCATGCTCAAGCATCGAAATAAACGCCAACGCCGACCCCACCGTCGGCAACAAAATGTCACCACGCGGCTCATTCGGCTTCGGCTCCAACGCGAACCGGATGCCGTAGCCGTTGTCGATCACATACTGCGCCAACATGTCGATCCCCTCGGCATACCGCGCCAAAGCCGACCGCACATCCTTCGCCGAATCCGTCTCCGACCCCTCCCGACCACCCCAAAACACGTACGTCTTCGCGCCGAGTTCGGCGGCCAGATCGAGGTTGCGCATGACCTTGCGCAGCGCAAACCTGCGAACGCTGCGGTCGTTGCTCGTGAACGCGCCGTCCTTGAACACCGGGTGGGTGAACAGGTTCGTCGTGACCATCGGAACGACAAGACCCGTTTCCTTCAACGCCGCCTTGAAGCGCTCAATGTGGGTGGTGCGATCTGAATCGCTACTACCAAACGGAATGAGATCGTCGTCATGGAAGGTGACACCATAGGCACCGAGCTCGGCTAGCCGATGAACACTCTCAACCGGATCCAGTGCCGGCCGCGTCGCATCACCAAACGGATCCCGCGCCGGCCAACCAACCGTCCAAAGACCAAACGTGAACCGATCCTGCGGCGAAGGAACTGGCACTGGCACGGGTTCTCCTCGGGATTTGTTGGGCAGCTCAACATATTTGCCCAGTAGGTGCTGGTCAATCGGGGAAACGGTGCGGCTGGATGGCCTAAAGGTCGCTGCTCCGCCGCGGCCGGGCGGCCGAACCGTTCAGAGGACAGACACCACCGGAGCCCGTCGCTAGCTTTGGTAACACGAGATGTGGGCTGTCGTACGCGTCTCCGGCCACATCGTCGCGGCCTCATCCATTGCTCGTCATATCGGGGGAATACGTCATGCGCAACCGCTTCGGCCTGCGATACAGCGCGCCTAGTGTACTTGCCGCACTTCTGGTGACGGCGGCGTCGGTGATATCGGCAGGCGGCGCCTCGGCGACTGCGGTCACCGCACACAGCTCCGGCCCGACAGCGCACGTCATCGTGCAGGCGACGGCGAACGAGATCGACCAGGCGAAGGCCTCGGTCCGTGCGAGCGGCGGCACGATCGGCCTCGACCTCGACATCATCAACGGCTTCGCGGCGACCGTGCCGGCGAGCGCAGTCGCGCAGCTCGAGCACGCGCCCGGCGTCCGCATCGAATCCCCCGACGCGCCAGCGCAACTCGAAGGATCGTCCTACGACCCGAAGACCGACATCGGTTCGCCAGATGGCATCGCAACCGACATCGGTAGCGCGACGTACTGGAATGCCGGATTCACCGGGCAGAACATCGGGGTTGCGCTGATCGACTCAGGCGTTGCGCCGGTGAACGGTCTGGCAACACCGGGCAAGGTCATCTATGGCCCCGACTTCACCCCCACCGGATACTTCTCCGAGGTTCGCGGCCTCGACACGTTCGGTCACGGCACGTTCATGGCCGGGCTCATCGCGGGCAAGGACAACGGCCTGACCGCGCCCTACGACCCCAAAGGCAGTTCGTTCCTCGGCACGGCGCCCGACGCCCACATCGTGAGCGTGAAGGTGGCCGACGCCCTAGGCGCCACCAACCAGTCAGCAATCATCGCGGGAATCGGCTGGGTGGTCAGCCACCGCAATGACTCCGGCCTGAACATCCGCGTGCTGAACCTGTCGCTCGGCGTTCGCACGGGCACCGCGTACACGAACGACCCGCTCGCAGCTGCCGCAGAAGCGGCTTGGAAGTCGGGCATCGTCGTCGTGACGGCGGCCGGCAACGACAACACGGTCGGTCTCCTCAGCCCCGCGTACGACCCTTACGTCATCGCCGTCGCGGCGGTCGACACGAAGTCAAAGCAAAACAACGGCGATGACGTGATCGCGAGCTTCACGAACCAAGGCGACGGCGTTCGCAATCCCGACTTCGCAACGGTGGGCACGCACGTCGTCAGCCTGCGCGACCCAGGCTCGCAGATCGACCAGCAGTACGGCACCGGTGCCGGTTCGGTGAACGCGCAGTTGATGCGAGGCAGCGGCACGTCGGAATCAGCCGCCATCGTGTCCGGTGCCGTCGCCCTGTTGCTGTCGCAGCGGCCAAGTCTCACCCCTGACCAGGCAAAAGCAACGCTGAAGGTGCACGCCACCTGGATGTTCAACCCGACGCAGGGCGGTCAGGGCGAGTTGAACTTGGGCTGGGCGTTCAACGCAGCCACCGAAACGGGTACGCAGTCATACGCCTCGGCATCGAACGGCACCGTCAACACTCCGTACATCGGTGCGGGCGCCTCGACGACGCCGGCCGGTGCGGCCTGGACGGGTGCGACGTGGACCACCGGGGCGTGGACCGGCGCACGTTGGACCGGCGCCACCTGGACCGGCGCACGTTGGACTGGCGCAGCCTGGACCGGCGCGACCTGGACCGGAGCGCGTTGGACTGGCGCTGCCTGGACCGGCGCGACGTGGACGTCAACGCTGTGGCAGACGGCCTCGGAAAGCTAGCGCGCACCGCAAGAACGACGAGACGAGGGCACTCTCACCGCCATAGGTGAAGGTGCCCTCGTTCGTTGTTCGGGGGCGGGTTCCCCGGCGATTGCCGGGGCCGTCCCGCTCAGACCGATGCGAAGGTTGCCAAGGTTTTTCCGAAAGGCGAGTGGGAACAACAGCAGCTAGCCGGGTAGCCAAGTCTTTGGTCACCCCAATACCGCGACCTAACCGGTTGCGCGTCTAGCTGGGAGGTTGTCGTGTTACTGGTCCTCGCCATCGTTCTGCTGCTCTTGTTCGGAGGCCTCGGATTCGCCCTGCATGTGCTGTGGCTGGGCTTGATACTTGCGGTGATCCTGGCAGTCGCGCACGTCGTTACCCGTCGCAGCGTCTAGTCCCCTGCAAGGCACGCCGTCACCGTTACTTCACGACCGCGAAGCATGTCTCTGCAATCTGCAGGAGGCCGCGAAACCCGGGGCGCCTTCACCGCCACAGGTGAAGGCGCCCCTGTTCGTCGTTCGCGCCGCTGCCGGGACTCCTACTTGCCGGTCGGGATTCTGCGGGTGACAGGCCGCGACCGACCGGGTCAAGAACGCATCGGACATCGTGCGCTCGAACTCGTCGGGCGTGATGTTCGAGCAGCGTCGCGACGACCACCCTGCGCGACACGCAGCCGCTGCGGCGTCCATTTGATAGCGATCAAGAGGCGGCTTCCCTGATTGCGGGAAACCGCCTCTGATCTGCACTTCGTTGGTAGCGGGGACAGGATTTGAACCTGTGACCTCTGGGTTATGAGCCCAGCGAGCTACCGAGCTGCTCCACCCCGCGTTGGCGCTCTCAGCTTACGGCAGCCGAGAGCACCTCACAAATCTCACAGATTCGGCTACCCGGGCGCGCTCGGACTCGGCGACGGCGTCGCAGCCCCAGAACCAGGCGCGCTCGAAGGCGGCGTCGGTGTCAGCGGACCGCCTGATGCCGCCGCGGCCGCGCGCTGCAATGCCGCGGCAAGTTGCTGCTGCGCAACGCCATAGGCCGCGAAATCGCCATTCTTCAGCGCCGTCTGCCCAGCGTCGTATGCCCGCTGAGCGTCGGCGATCGCCTGGGTCAACGCTGCGGACGGCGGTGCAGATGACGTCGAAGCGGGAGGCGACGAACTAGCCAGAGAAGAGCCGGACGTCGACGGGCTGGGCGACCCAGATATCGGCGGCCCGGTTCCGCCGGTGCCGCCAGTTGCCGGCGTGGTCGCTGCGCTGTGCACGAGCGCATTGATCGCCCCGGCATAGGTGTTTTCGAAACCGATGCGGTTGCCGAACGAGACCAAGACCTTCTGGAGCAACGGGTACGCCTCACCCCCGGACGCGGCGACGTAGACCGGCTCGACGTAGAGCAGACCACCGGCCACCGGCAGCGTGAGCAAGTTTCCGTAGTCGACCGTTGCGGCGCCGCCCTTGTTGCGAAGCAACGCAAGCTGCTGCTGCACGGTGGCATCCGACTCGAACTGGTTCTGCACCTGGCCAGGGCCGTTTACCAGAGCACTGCCCGAGATCTGGAGCACTCGGATCGTGCCGTAGTCGGGCCCGGGGTCGCTGTCGACGGCCATGAACGCTGCCAGGTTGCTGCGTTTACGAAACACCAGCGTGCTCGTGAGCGAGAAGGTTGGCTTCGACTGCCCAGGCATGGTCAGGGTCAAGTAATACGGCGGCTGATCGGGCGTCGACGAGGTTGTCGGCGCCGGGGTGCCTTGGCTCGACGTAGCGTCGGTCGTCGGCGCCGCCGCGGTCGCGATCGGGTCGCCCGGGACCTGCCAGAATTCGTCGCCGCGGTAGAACACGACCGGGTCAGACACGTGGTACTTGGCCAGCAAGTTGCGCTGCACCTTGAACATGTCTTCTGGGTAGCGCACATGTGCGAGCAGGTCAGCACTCATGTCTGACTTCGGCTTCACCGTGCCCGGGAAAACTTTCATCCAGGTCGCGAGCACCGGGTCGGTTGGGTCCCATGCATACAACGTGACTGCGCCTGTGTAGGCGTCGACAGTTGCCTTCACCGAGTTGCGCACGTAGTTGATCTGCTTGCTGCCTTGCGCGGTCGTGGTTGAGTTGCTGGTGGCGTCTTTCGTGATCGAGCCGAGGTTTTCCCTTTCTGCGTAGGGAAAACCGTCGCTCGTCGTGTAACCGTCGATAATCCAGACGAGTTTGCCATCAACGATCGCCGCATACGGGTCGCCGTCGACGGTGAGGTACGGCGCGACCTTGGCAACCCGGGTGCGTGGATCGCGGTCGTACAAGATGCGCGACTTGCTGTTGATGCCGTCAGACAGCAACAGGTTCTTGTCGCCGAAGCGCAGCGCGTATTCGAGCTGTCTGAACGTCGAGCCGATCGCAACGCCGCCGCCGCCCGTGTACGTGGTCGACTGCTGGCCCACGTCGCCGTTTGTCGGGAAGTCGTACTCGCGTGGCGTGGCCCCGGGCTCCGCGCCCACGATCGAGAACTGCGTCTCGCCCTCGCCGAAGTAGATGCGCGGCTGGTACGGGCCGAGCCCACCGGACGGCGGGATGTTCTGCTCGATGAACGCAGGGCGACCGTCGGAGTCGGCGGCTGAACCTGGCGCGGCGACGAAGCCGAACCCGTGGGTGTAGACGAGGTGCTCGTTGATCCACGACTTCTGGCCGGGCGGCAGGTTACTCAAGTTGAGCTCGCGCATCGCCACAATCGCGTCTTGTTCTTGGCCCTTGATGACGTAGCGATCGACGTCGAGCTTCGACACATTGTAGAAGTTGCGGAACTGCTGAAGCTGGTTGTACGTCGGCGCCAGCACAGCGTTGTCGAGCAACCGAACGCCCGCGCCTACGGCCGTGCTGTTGGTCAGCGCATCTTGGCTCGCCGATGTGGTCGGGTCGTACTGGGTGTACTTGAAGTTCGTCAGATCGTAGGCGTACCGCGTCTCGGCAATGTTGCGCGAGATGTATGGAGACTCCTTGTCTTGCTCACTCGGCCGCACCTGCGCGTACTGAACGATCGTCGGGTATATGCCACCGATGATGACGGCCGACAACACCAGTAGGCCGAACGAAACGCCGGGCAGCAGCCAGCCCGGCCGAAAGATCGAGGCGATGAACAACGCCGCGCAGAACAGCGCGATGATCGCCAGAATCGCCTTGGCCGGAAGAACCGCATGCACGTCCGTGTAGGACGCGCCGTTGACGAAACCGCGACTCGAGAACGCCAGGCCGAATCTGTCGAGGTAGTAGGCGATCGCCTTGCAGATGACGAAAACGAACAGCAGCAAGGCGAGGTGGGTACGTGCGCTCCGCGTCACTCGTTCGCCGGGCGTGCGAAAAGCGATGCCGCCAAAGAGGTAGTGCGCGGCGAATGTCAACAGTGTGCAGATGACGACGAGGGCCATGACGTAGCCGAGCACGAAACGCTGGAAGGGATAGATGAACGCGAAGTAGGAGACGTCCTTGTGGAACTGCGGATCTTTGTGGCCGAACGACGTTGCATTGCTCCAGAGCAGCCAGGTCTGCCAACGTCCCGAGGCAGCCGAGCCGAAGATCAGGCCGAACAGCACCGCAACCGCGGCGAAGAGCCACTTGCGGCGCGGCTCGACCACCGTGCGATAGCGATCCAGCACAAGCTGCTCAAGCGACGATGCGCGAAACGCGGGCCGCAATCGGTAGGCGAGGTAGACGTTGCCGAAACACAACGCGGCCGCCAACAGTCCGAAGCCAGCGAAGAGTGAGAGTCGGGTGACCAACCGCGTGGTGAAGACCTTGCTGTAGCCCACCGAATCGAACCAGAGGTGTTCGGTATCGATCGACACGAAAATGCCGACCACGATGACGAGCAGGATCAGGATGCCGATCGCGATGGCGACCGGCTTGCCCCACTTCGGAAACTCTGGCCGAGGGATGGGCGGCCGCGGTCGGCCGGTGCCCGCGCCAAACGGGCGCCGCTCCGGGCGGGGGAACGTCACACGAACCTCGCTATTCAGCCGACCGTCGTGCTCGATGCCGTGGTGTCAACCTACCGAACCTGCGCTCACCATGACGGCATCGGCATCGGCGTCCGGCAGGATGTGACCATGCAGCAACCGCTGGCCGCGGCGCCGTCCGCTCTGGTCGAAGCCGTCGCCGAGGTCGACCGGCACCTGTCGCTCGGCGGGTGGGATCAGCCGACCCGGCTCTATGCGTTGGTCCGAACCGCCGACCTGGTGGCGTCGGAGCCGGCACTTGCGCAGACCCTGGGCTTGCCCAGCGAGCCCAGTATCGATTCGCTGACGCCGGTCGAGCAGGAGTCGCTGCCGCCCGGAACGCCGCTCGACGAGTGGCTGGCGAGCATCGGCTGGCCGCACGAGGTCGCCGGCTGCGCGCTGGCGCAAGAGGTGTTGACGCTGCCGCCGTCGGTCGAAGCCGATCTCCCCGCCGACACCGACGCGGTGGCCTGGGCCTCGACGCATCCGTTGCGGCGCGAGGTGCGCATGCTGGTCGGCGTCCTTCGTGGTGGCGCACGCAGCGCGACCTTGCGCGTACGAAGCACGACCGACGAATCGGACGACGTGGTAACCGGTGCCGATTTGGTGCCGCTGCTCGCCGATGCTCTCGCCGCGACGCTGTTGGACTAGCGCTGTTGGACTAGCGCGACGGCCCTCGGCCCATGACGGGGGTCACGACTTTGTACAGGTCGGCAGATTGGCATCGCCAGCGTCGAATTGCTTGAGAATCGCAACGGCACCCGACAGCGAGCTGATCGGCGCAACTTTCAGCCCGTGCGGAATGGCGGTGAGCGCCTCAGAACAGTTGTCCTTGGGGACGAGAAACAGCGTCGCGCCAGCCCGTCGCGCGCCAGCCATCTTTTGTACGACACCGCCAATCGCGCCGACCTTGCCGTCGGCGTCGATCGTGCCGGTGACCGCGACCGTGTGCCCACCGGTCAAATTTCCGTCGCTGAGTTTGTCGACGATGCCGAGAGCGAAGCCGGTGCCGGCACTCGGCCCCACCACGTGGGCGAGATCGATGCCGATCGTGAACGGCTTGACGAAGCTGTCGACGACACTGATGCCGATCGAGGCCGTGCCATTCGAGCCAGCGGGTGGTGGCTGCATGGTTGCCGGGACATCGACCGAAGCACTCCCGCGCTTCACCTGAATCACGACGTGGTCGCCAACCTTGTGCTTGGCCGTCAATGCGTGCAGCTGATCGGCGGTCGATACGGGCGTACCGTCGAAGCCCACGATGACGTCATCGACAAGGAGCGTCTTCTTCAACGCGGTGACATTCACCGACGCGACGTCGACTCCGGGTGTGAGTTGATAGCCCAGGTATCGCAGAGCGGCGATCTTTGCCGCCTCCTGCGATGTGATCATCTGGGTGTTGCCGGTCTCCTCGACCGACTGTGGAGTGTCCTTCTTCGAGAACAGCAAGTCGCGCGGGATGATCGCGTCGCTTCGATTCCACCACCCGGCCAGCACGTTGTAGCTGGTGATGCTCTCGCGCGGGCCGCCGAACTCACTGACGGTCAGCAGGAGCAGCTTGCCCTTTGGCGTCGCGGTCGGCTTGCCGATCGTGATGAGTGGTTTTCCGCCGGACGACGACAGCGCGTCGGAGACCGGTCCTGGCAGGTCGCGCACATACGGCACTGATAGTCGGCTTCCCCAAAACAGCACTCCGATGCACAGCAGCGCCGCGCCGATCAGTGTCGTCGATTGGCGTTGCACCCCCGCAGCCTAACTGCGGCGGATGTGCGGCGGCCGCCCGACGACGCCGCAAAAGCCCCGAGCCGTGACCCTGACGGTCACGGCTCGGGGATCGGGGGGCTTGGAGTTGTCGGGGGGCATGCTGCCTAGCGCGCGAAGTATCCGATGCCGCGTTCGCGGCGACTACCGAACACCGGCTCCAGTACTTGCGCCTCGCCCGGCTCCGGCGCCGCAGCCGCCGAGAATCCGCGCTGGTCGGCGACCAACGCCGGCCCCGACGCGCTCGGCCCAGTGGCGGAGGCAGCGGCAGTGGCCGCCTGCTCCGAGCTGCTCGCATACGCATATTGCTGCCCGCGCGGCGCAAAATCGCGGTCAGGAACGGTGATGCCGGTCGCTGACCCGACCGTTTCGGGCAGCTCGACGTTGCGAGGATTCGTTGACTCGTCGTGCTGGTACAGCGAGATCGCTTCGGCGATCGTTGCCGGGGCGGGGATCTCGAGTTGGTGGCTCGCGACCTCTGCGCTGTCGAGGTCGGTCGTTGCCGAAGCGGGGTCCGTTGCCTCCGCGTTCGGCAGCTCAACGCGGTACCACGCCTTGAACGACACCGGGACCTCGGTCAACGTGTGCACCGATGCCTCGCTCACGTTCTCAACGTTGCGAAGGTGTTCAACAAACCGAGCCGCATCGTCGAGGCTGGCGAGCCGACGAAACGCCGGGGTGCCGTCCGGTGCGGGAAAGAAGACGACGTGTTCCACGGTGCCTCACTCAGACGAGGGCCGGCGTTCGTGGCAGACCCGGCGGTGGACGGTGACGTTGCATTGATCGGCATCCGGGTCAGGCCATCTTGAGCCGAGCGGTGCACGACCGCATCGGCAAACGGGCGAATTTTATTCGGTCCGGTCGAACCCGTCAGCCGGCGATTCGGCATCGGTCTTCACCGTCTCATCGAGTGACTCGCGGTCATGCCGCTGTTGGTGCGCGCGTCGAGCAGCCGACCGCGACGTGGGATCCGACGCGAGCGCATGCCTGAATCGTGAGAACGAATCCATCGAATCCTGCATAGCTGCCGGCTTGGCCGGGCGGCTGATGACGTAGGCCCAAATGATGCCGACGATGAGTGCCGCGACCGGAATCATGAGCCATAGCAGCACTTTCATCGGGCACCCTCGGTGCCCGGCAATGTCACCCCCTCGGCGCCCATCGGCGCCCGGAAATGTCACGCTGGCATCCTCGATGCCCGGCCACTCGACGTGCCCGTCGGCGAACGTCTGCCGCTTCCAGATCGGCACGCGGGCTTTGACCTCGTCGATCACGTCGCGGCAGGCGTCGAACGCTTCGGCCCGGTGAGCGGCCGACGCGGCCGCGATGACGGCGACGTCACCGATCGCGAGTAGGCCGATCCGGTGAATGGCCGCGACGGCAAGCACGTTGTGCTTCGCGGCAACCTGTTCGACAACGTCGGCCATCAACGCGACCGCGTCATCGTGCGCTTCGTATGCCAACGAGACGACCGGTTGGCCGCCGTCGTCCGATCGCACGGTTCCGACGAACACCGCGCTCGCGCCGGCCGCATCGTCACGGACAGCGCGCAACACCTCGTCGGTCGTCAGCTCGCGATCGCGAATATCAACAAGCCGGACGACGCCGGTGCGGGTCTGCTCAGCCACGGCGCCGGCGCCTTGCCCGTCGCACGAGCGCGGCAGTGCTGACCAGCGCCACGGTCGCGCCCACTGCGGCACCTGCCGCGGCATCACGACGTCCGAGCCGGTGACCGCCAATCGCCAGGCGGCCAGATGATTCCGCAGCGGCAGCCGCGAGGGCGTCGTCGTTTTCATAAGCCGGCCGCCACCCCGCAGCCGTCAACCGGGTGGTCTCGACGACCCAGGGATACACGATGAATTGCAGATCGCTCGAGCCAGCCGGGGTCACGCCGAGGCGATGGAGCCGCTCCGCGGTTCCGAACGCAACAGACGTAGGCAGCTCGATGTGCCGCTTACCCGTCACGCGTTCGATGTCGTCTTGTTCGATCCAACCGGCGCTGCCAACCGCGGCAACAGTGAGCCGTTGGCCGCTACCTCCGTCGGCCGACGCGCCGTCGAGCCCGCCGCTCACGACGAGTTCGATGGCCGAGAGCAAATCGTCGACATGGCAGAACTGCCACCGCATGCGCGAACCCTTGACCGCAAGCAAGCGCGGCGCCTCGAAGTGGCGCGTCAAGATCGAGTCGACGCCGCCCCCAACCAACACTGCGGGACGCAACACCGTGACGGCCAACCCTGGGTGAGTTCGTGGCGCCTGCGCGGCGAGTCGTTCGATTTCAAGCAGATCGCCCAGCACTTCGTCGTCCGCGATCGCTCGTAGTTCCGCGTCTTCGTCGAGCGGCACCGGATTGTCGGCGTGCGCGCCGTAGACCATCGCGCTCGTCACCAGCACCACGTGGCCGACGCCCGCCGCGGGCGCCGCCGTCAGTACCGCCGCTGCACCGCGCACGTTGGTGCTGCGAACATCGGGGTCGTGCTCGAGGCCGGTGTCGACGGCGATGTGCACGACGACGTCGACGCCGTTGAGCTTGTCGACCAGCGACGGATCGCGCACGTCGGCCAACCGCCAGGTGGCAGCCGGCACGTCGCCGCGAATCGTGTCGATCGCGATGACCTTCTTCACCGCGTCGGACGCCGCCAGCTTGCGCACCAGAAGTTCGCCGACGCCGTGCGCAGCACCGGTCACGGCAACGACTGCCCCACGGCGGATTCGGAAGCGGCCACCTACGCGCGATGTTGGCGCCGGCGCGGATCGGTCAGCTTGGCAGCCGCCTGTTTGCCGCCGTTCGGCTTCGCTGCTACCCGCTTCGAGGCGGACGTCGCCGCTGCTTTCGACGTCGCTGGCTTCGGGTTTGCTGGCTTCGGGTTTGCTGACTTCGGGTTGGCTGACTTCGGTGTGCTGACTTCGGGGTTGCGGACTTCGACGTTGCGGATGCCTTCGACGCTGCCCGCGGGAGCTTCGCGACCGTCGGCTTCTTCGGGCCGCCTGCCGCGGGGGTGCCCGAGTTCGCGGCGGCCGTCCGAGTGCGCCGTGGGCGAACCGGGGGTTCGTCGGTACTCATTCGTTCCCCTGCGCAGCTAACGTTGGCGACATGCATCCGATCGGGCGCGACGAGGCCATCCTCTCGCATGTGGTTCGCATCGCGCTCCCCGCTTCTCGCCCTGCGACATCGGCGGCCACTCGGGCGGCCATTCGTCGTGTTCTCCCTATCCTGCCCGAGGATTCGCAATGAGCGAGGTCCCGTTCGGCTTCGGTAAGCCTGGCGACCCCGAAGACGGGCCGGGTTCGAGCGGTCCCACCGGATCTGGTGGCGGATCGGCGGCGGGTCCGGAGGCGGCTCGGGCGGCTCGGGCGGCGGAGGCGGCGGCACCGGGGGTGGACAGAATCCCGCGGGCGGCTTCGGTTTCGGCGGATTCGGCGATCTCGGCGGCGCCGACATTTCCAGTGCTCTGCACCGATTCGCCGACATGATGTCGTGGCAAGGCGGTCCGGTGAACTGGGACCTTGCCAAAGACGTGGCTCGGCAGGCGGCCGCCGGCGACGACCCCTCGATGGCAGCCGCAGACCACGCCGCCGTTGCCGACGCGATTCGGCTGGCCGAATTGTGGCTTGACCCGACGACGTCCTTCTCGGCCGCGACGACATCGGCGCGCGCGTGGAGCCGCGCCGATTGGATCGAGGCCACGTTGCCGACGTGGACGAGCCTGGTCGAGCCGGTCGCTACCAAAGTCGTCGACGCATTTGGCGAGGAGATCGGTGCCGGGCTCGGCGGCGCAATCGGCGGCTTTGGTGGCATCGGTGCGATGGGTGCGCTGCGGGCGATGGCCGAAGGCCCTGAGGATCACGATGAATCCGACGACGACCACCCTGCTGGGTTGGGCGAGATGGCTGCACCCTTGATGTCGATGATGCGCCAGATGGGCGGGGTGATGTTCGGCGGCCAAGTCGGGCAAGCACTCGGCAGCCTGTCGCGGGAAGTCGTGTCGTCGACCGATGTCGGTCTCCCACTCGCCGGCGTTGGACATGCGGCGTTGCTGCCCTCGGGCATCGCTGCGTTCGGCGAAGGCCTCGGCATCGAACTCGACGAAATACGCCTGTTCATTGCGCTGCGTGAAGCCGCATGCCACCGACTGTTTGCGGGCGCGCCATGGCTTCGCAGTCGCGTCGTGGCTGCCATCGACGACTACGCACGTGGCATCACGGTCGACACCAGCCGCATGCAAGAGGCGTTCGGGTCAATCGATCCGACCAATCCCGAAAGCCTGCAAGCAGCGCTGACCGACGGACTTTTCGAGCCGGAAAACACGCCAGCGCAACAAGCTGCGCTGGCCCGACTCGAAACGGTGCTCGCACTGATCGAAGGCTGGATCAGCAACGTCGTCGACGAAGCCGCCAACGGCCGGTTGGCCAGCGCCGGCGCGTTGGGCGAAACCGTCCGCCGGCGGCGCGCCGCCGGCGGACCTGCCGAACAGATGTTCAGCACCCTCGTCGGCCTCCAGCTACGCCCGCGCCGCGTGCGCGAAGCAGCCGAGCTCTGGCGACTGCTGCGCGAGGCCCGTGGCGTCGACGGCCGCGACGCAATCTGGGAACACCCCGACCTGCTACCGACCGTCGACGATCTCGACGATCCGGCCGGCTTCGTCGGGCGACCGGACGGCGACTTCGACCTCCGCGGTCTCGACGATTTGCCGCCGCACGACTCTGCTACCTAGTCTGCGACCTGAGCGGGCCGACCGCGGCTGCCCGCCGGGGCCGCGCCGTCTCATCACCACAAGCCGCTAGGCGCGTCGCTGCTTTCGTCGGCCGACGCCCAGCCGGCGCCCGCCACGACACCGAGCAAATAGCCGCGGGCGCGCTCGGCCTTGGGAAACGCATCGACCAGTCGGCGAACTTCGGGCCATGCCCGATCTCGATCAGATGCGCAAGTTCGTGCACGAGCACGTAGTCGGTGACCCATGGCGGCATGCCGACTAACCGATCGGATAGCCGAATTGCACCGTCGACGGGTGTGCACGACCCCCAGCGCGAACCCTGATTCGATACCCAGCGGACACTCACCGGCTTCGGCACCCCGCCCAGATACCGCCGCGACAACTCAGTCGCGCGATGCGCGAGATCGGCGTCGCTGCGCGCGGCCCGGCCGATGCTGCGCTGCTCTTGCTTCACCAGCCGCTCGAGCATCACGTCGATCCACTCTTCTTCTTCGGCCCGCGACAGCCGCGCCGGCAGCAGCACGATGGTGCGGTCGCCGTCGCGATACGCCGACACCGTGCGGCGCCGGCGCACGCTGCGGCGCACCTCGACCGTGGTGTTCGCTCGTAGCGCAGCCGACCGGGCTGCCGTGGTCGCGGCAGCCGAGGCGGCCGCGGGACGGAGTCGTGGGTTCGCAGATCTGGTCACGCGGGCACCGTACCGCCGGATGGCGACAGCTGCGTCGACTCGTCCACACCCATTCCCACGTCGGTTCGGACGCCGGCCCGCACGGCGACCTCGGCCGGACATGCCTGACCAGCCGCAGCTGGCGGCGCCGGCGGCGGCCGGCCTGATCACATCGTGCGCAGATACGGTGCGACTTCTTGCGGGTCCACAACGCGCGACGCCAAACCCGCAGGTCAGGAGCCCCTTCGGACGCCCATCACCCAGTCATGCACAGCGACCCAGCACCCTGTCCACAGCAACACCCCGGGTAGTCCCCACTCGCCCCACAGCCCTATCCACAGGCTGTGAATCGAATCGTTGACGGGCCCGTCAGCGCCTTCTAACGTCGGCGTCGTCGAAGCCCCCGGCGGGGCGCCGTTCGCAAGGGGAAGGCGGATGGCAATCCCTGCCGGGGGCTTCACATGTCTCGGCGCCGGCTCTCCCGACCCCCGACCGAGCAGTGCTGTGGACAAACCTGTGGATAAGTCGCCACGATCAAGTTACGGCGCGCGTAGCGCGCGCGTGAGCGCTCCTGACGTAGGGTGGCCATCGGTTTCGTCCGCTTGCCAAAAGTGGACGACGCGCTTCGAGGCAGCCGCCAGCGTCACCGCACGACAGTCACGCCGACGACGGCGGTTGTAAGTACCGGCTCGAGTACGCGATCAGCCCGATGACCCACCTGTTCGACCCCCGACTGACCAAGGAGGACCGCGTGGCCGAGAAGTACAGTGGCGAGGCCTACTGCGTGAAGTGCAAGGAAAAGCGCCAGTTCGAAGGCGAGGTCGTTGTCAACGACAAGGGCACCAAGATGGCCAAGGGCAAGTGCCACGTATGCGGCACCACGCTCAACCGGATCCTCGGCAAGGCCTGACCTCAGTGTCACGGCCGCGGCGCCCCTAAGGGCGCGCGGTCACCAGCTCGACGCAAACCCGCCCGCTTTTAGCAAGCAGGGGCGGAGGTCGCAATCGCGATCTCCGCCCCTGCTGGCTTAACAGCGGCTCGGTTAACAGCGGCTTGCTTAACAGCGCCTGCCGGTTTACATCCGGTTCATGCACACCGCCGGCTAGCACCCAGAGCCACATTGTGGACGGCGGGTGGCCACCGCGCCGTTCGATGGCACGCTGCGTGTCGGCGGTGCGTCCTGCACCGTGAACAGCAGCGCGGCGCGCCTGCACCGTGCGCCAAGGAGGTGGCCGTGCGGCCCGTCGTGAAGCCCGCCCTGCGACGTGTGTGGCGCGACGCCACTACCTTGCAAATCGGCGTCCATCATGAGCGTTCTGTTGTGGTCGGGGGCATCACGGCGAAGACTGCGCAACTCGTCGCCGCGTTCGACGGCGTTCATGACGCCGATGCGTTGCGGCGTACGGCGCAGCAGCTCGGGCTCGAGGCGTCGACCGTCGATCGGCTGATCGACCTGCTCTCCGACGCGGCCGCGCTCGATGATGCGTCCAGCGACGTAGGTGAGCTCGCGACGCTGCCGCGATCCGAACGCGACCGGCTTGCACCCGACCTCGCTTCGATCTCTTTGGTGTCGGGGCGCCCCGACGGCGGCCTCGCTCAAGTGGCGCGGCGCCAAGGTGCGCGGGTGGGCATCGTGGGCGCGGGCCGGGTCGGGCAGCGCAGTCGCGACGATCTTGGCCGCGGCCGGCGTCGGCCACCTGGTCGTCGACGACCCGACCACCTGCCGTCCATCGGATTGCGGCCCAGCTGGCCCGTCGCTCGCCGACGCTGGCCGCACGCGTGCACAAGCAACCCAAGCAGCGATCCATCGCACCAGCCACAACACCTGCACGACCCAGCTGCGGCCCACCCAGCGGTACGACATCGTCGTCCTCGCCGCCGCCGCGCTCGACCCTGCGGTCAGTGATCAGCTGGTGCGATCCGACGTCCCGCATATCAATGTGCTGGTGCGCGAGGCCACGGCTGTCGTCGGCCCGCTGGTTTTGCCCGGCATGACGGCGTGCTTGCGCTGTCTCGATCTCCATCGCCGTGACCGAGATCCGGCGTGGCCATTGATCGCTGCGCAGCTTGCCTCCGACGGTCCGTATCCCGCCGTCGACGCGTGCGACGTCGGCCTGGCCACGCTGGCGGCGAGTGTGTGTGCGCTCCAGGTTCTGGCGTTTGTCGACGGCGGCACCCCGGCAGCATGCGACGGCACGCTGGAAATTGCCTTGCCAGACTGGCGAATCCGCCGTCGAAGCTGGCAGCCGCACCCAGCCTGCGGCTGCTGCTGGACCGATCGCGACACCGTTGGCCCGACGTCATGACACTCGTGGCCGGACGTCGTAATGGTGTTCGGCGAGAAACGCGCGCCTAATGCGGGAGACTGGTCGAGTGAGTGAAATCCCTCGGCACGCGGTCAGCCGCTCGGCCCGCATGGCATCGCTGCCCGTGGGCGTTGCTGGCCGGGCCACCCTTGGTCTGGGCAAGCGACTCACCGGTCGCCCGGCCGACGAGGTTAAGCTCGAATTTCAGCAACGCACCGCCGAGCAACTGTTCCGGGTGCTTGGCGATCTCAAGGGCGGAGCGATGAAGCTCGGCCAAGCGCTGTCGGTATTCGAAGCGGCTATGCCTGAAGCGCTGGCCGCGCCGTATCGCGATGCGCTCACCAGGCTGCAACAAGACGCGCCGCCGTTACCCGCACCCACGGTGCATAAAGTTCTGGCGAGCCAGCTCGGCCCGGGGTGGCGCAAGCATTTCCAATCGTTCAACGACAAGCCGGCAGCGGCAGCATCGATCGGCCAGGTGCACCGGGCGGTGTGGGCCGACGGTCGTCCGGTTGCCGTCAAGGTGCAATATCCCGGCGCGGGCAAGGCATTGCTGTCTGATCTCGGTCAGCTCGGCCGCATGGCTCGCTTGTTCGGGGTGTTGTCGCCAGGTCTCGATATCAAGCCTTTGCTGCACGAACTGCGTGAACGCGTTTCGGAAGAACTCGACTACCGGCTCGAGGCGACCGCGCAGCACGCGTTCGCGCAGGCCTACGCCGACGATGCCGACATCTTCGTGCCCGACATACTCGCCGGCGCCGATCGAGTGCTCGTGAGCGAGTGGATGACCGGCACGCCGCTCGCGACGACCCTGCGCGATGGCAGCCGCGAGCGAGCGCGACCGAGTTGGGCTGCTATACGTGCGGTTCCTGCTTTCCGGCCCGTCGCGAGCCGGGCTGCTGCATGCCGACCCGCACCCAGGCAACTACCGCGTGCTTCCCGACGGCCGCCTCGGAGTGCTCGATTTCGGTGCCGTCAATCGCTTGCCCGACGGGTTTCCGCCGGCCATCGGGCGCCTGTTGAGTTGTGCGCTCGGCGGCAATCGTGAGGCCGTGCTCGCAGGGCTTCGGGCCGAGGGTTTCGTGAATCCGCGGCCGCGATGTCGACCCGGACGAGTTGCTCGCCTACTTGAACCCGTTCCTCGACCCCGCCCGCAGCGAAACGTTCCACTTCTCCCGCGCGTGGCTACGCGCACAAGCGGCTCGGGTCGGCGATCCACGCACCCAGGCGGCCGCCTTCGGTCGCCAACTAAACCTGCCCCCGTCGTACCTGTTGATCCATCGCGTCTGGCTCGGCGGCGTCGGCGTGCTGTGCCAACTCGACGCCCGCGGGCCATTTCAAGCCGAGATGCGGCGCTGGCTGCCCGCACTCACCCCCGCGTAGCCCGCCGCTTTATGGTGGAGCGATGCCATCGGTCAAGCAGATCCAGGTCACCTTCGACTGCCCAGAACCTGAGCGGGTCGCTCGCTTTTGGTGCGAGGTGTTGGGCTACGTCCTACCGCCGCCTCCGGACGGCTTTGCCAGTTGGGACGATTTCGATCGCGCGCAGTCGCCTGAGCGGCAGGGTTCATGGTCCGCGTGCACTGATCCCACGGGTGCCGGCCCACGGTTGTATTTCCAGCGCGTGCCCGAGGGCAAGGTCGTCAAGAATCGGGTGCATCTCGACGTACGCGTCGGCACGGGGCTTGTGGGTGAGGAGCGCGTGGCCGTACTCGAAGCTGAATGTGCGCGACTGGTCGCGCTCGGGGGCGTACGCGTGCGGCTATTGCCGGCCGATGACGAAAACGAGTCGTGCCTGGTGATGCAAGACATCGAGGGCAACGAGTTCTGTCTCGACTGAATGGACACGGGCACTGAGTGGCCGCGGCCGGTGAATATTCACGCCGAGAAGGGGGCTCCCGGCTTGGGAACCCCCTTCTCGCACGCTCACGGTTGCGGCCCAGCGATCTAGGCAGCGACCTCTTTGCGCGGACGCCCGCGCGGGCGCTTGCGCGGCACGATGGTGCCTTGCACGAACAGCTCGGCACCCCAGACACCCCACGGCTCGCGCCGCTCGAGTGCGGCCGTCAAGCAGGCGGTGCGCACCGGACAGTCGGCACACATGGTCTTCGCCGCCTCGACGTCGTCGGGAGACTCGGCGAAAAACATCTCCGGGTCGACCGTCAGACAAGGAACTTCGAGCGACCGCCGCAGCGCCTGAGCGAGCACGCGGTCGAAAGGGCCGGTCAGCATCTGCGTCACCCCTCGTGACGTCGTAGGACCACCGCCTGCGGGTTGCCGGCGATGCGGACTGCTTGTGCCTGCCATGTCGTCGATCCTCGTCGGCGAGGGCCGACATTTCTGGCGAGGTGTGGTGTTGGGTCGGGCCATGGTGCTGGGTGCTGCGGTCGTGGTGCGGGACAAACAAAAAGGCCGCGGATCCCGGTGAGGGTTCCGCGGCCTGGAGAGCCGGTCTGATGAGGTTCGTCAGACCGGGGACCTCCGAGGCGAGGTTCCCTGTGTCGCGGGGAGTGCCTTGGTGCTGGTGGTGCTGTTCGGGTTGGTGCTGATCGAGTTGCCGGTGGCCTTGGCAAAAGCCTTCGTAGCCTGGTGGCGCTTGTTCGCGGCCGTAGCGACTGCCATGGCTGCCGTGCGTGCAGCTGCATTGACGCCGGCGATAGCCGGCGTGGCGACTGCTGGCTGCGCGGTGGCAACGAACCGCGGGGTGCTGGCCTGCCAAGAACCGAGATAGGTCGGTACCGACGCAGCCGGGCGCACGATTGCGGGCACGGTGACGTCGCCCGTCAACGGCATCGGCTGGAGAAGATGCATCGTCACGGTCGGCTCACCGCCTCTCACCTCGTCCGACCCGGTGGCGCCGGGTCGGACACGCTGGACAGAACTCGGGGCGCACGCAACTCGCGCGCGCAAAAGCAGGCTAGGGCAGAGACCGATAACGGGGCAACCGTATTTATGGTGCGCGTATTTACGGTGCGCCTGGCGGCGGATCGGCCGAAGCGCACATCGCGAGCACCTCGGCCGCGTAGGCGGCGAGTTTGGCAGGCCCGACGCCGCCGATCGCGGCCAACTCGGGCTCAGTGCGCGGTCGGACTTCGGCTATGCGCGTCAGCGTCGCGTCGGTGAAGACGCAGAACGCCGGTTGTTTGAGCTCCTTCGAGCGTTCGAGCCGCCAGCCGCGCAGTTGCTCGAACAGCGCCTCGTCGACGCTGCCTGGGCAGCCTGCGCAGCGGCCGAGTTTGCGATCGGCGCCGCTGGTAAGCAGCTTTTGGCAGACCCGGCAGCGTTGCGTCGCGCCGCGGTCGCGACGGCTGGCCGCAGGCGCGCGACTCGCCGTCGTCGCGCCGTCAGCTGCGGTGGCCGCCCTTACCAATTCAAGAAACCTGCTCGGACGCCGACTGGCTCGGCCACCGGGCGACCTCGCCGCCGCCCATGACAAGGCGAGAAAACTGCGCGCTCGGGTGATGCCGACGTACAGCAGTCGCCGCTCTTCGTCGAGTTGCGCAGGGGTCTCGGCGTAGACGATCGGCAGCGTGCCGTCGACCAGGCCGACGATGAAAACTGCCTGCCACTCAAGGCCTTTTGCCGCGTGCAGCGAGGCCAACGTGACGCCATCGACAACCGGCGCATGCTGAAGCGACGCCCGTTCTTCGAGGTCGGCGACGAAGTCGCTGAGATTCGCAACGCGGCCGGTGTCGTCGTCCGCCTCGGGCTTTTCTTCGTCGGCGAGCCGCACGAGCGCGGCCAACGACTCCCACCGATCGCGGGCCGCACCCGAGCCCGGCGGCGGCGTCGGCCCGAACCCGATCGCGGCCAGCACCGCGCGCACCGCGTCGGCGAGAGTACCGTCGTCGGGTTGTTCGGCCCGGGCCGCACCACGCAGCAGGAACATCGCCTCGCGCACTTCGGGACGTTCGAAGAACCGCTCGCCGCCACGCAACACGTACGGAACGCCGGCCTCGGCGAGCGCCTGCTCGAACGTCTCCGATTGGGCGTTGATACGAAACAGGACGGCGATCTCGCTCGCCGGAGTGCCCGCCGCGATCAGTTTCGCCGCCTTCGCGGCCACCGCGGTCGCCTCGGCAACTTCGTCGTCGTACCCGTCGACCGTCGGCATCGGGCCGGGCGGCAACTGGGCGACCAGCGCGCTACCCGACAGCTGGTTCGCCAGCGAAACGACCTCCGGAGTCGACCGGTAGTCGCGCACGAGGCGCACCACGGTCGCGTTCGGGATGGCGGGTCGGCGAAGCCGGTGAGGTACTCGGGCGATGCCCCGGCGAACGAGTAGATGGTCTGCTCGGGGTCGCCCACGACGCAGATGTCGTGGCGATCGCCGAGCCATGCGTCGAGCAGCCGCTGCTGCGCGGGGTTGACGTCTTGATACTCGTCGACGACGAAGTAGCGGTACTGATCACGCACCTGCGCGGCCACATCTGGCTCGGTCTCGAGCAACGCCGTCGCGTGCATCAACAGATCTTCGAAGTCGATCATGTTCTTGCGGACCTTCAGGTCTTCGTAACCTGCGTACAGCGCCGCACTTCGGTCACCGGCCGCGGCGCGATGCGGTGCGCGAATTGCACCGACGACGCGTAGTCGTCGGGCGGGCGTTGCAACGCCTTCATCCATTCGATCTCGCTAGCCACGTCGCGAAGATCGGACGCCGACAGCCCGAGGCGCATCCGGCCGCCGACCTCGGCGAGCAGTGGCACCTTCGATTTCACGATCGTCGGGCAGCTCGCCACCGATCGTGCGCGGCCAGAAGTACTGGAGCTGACGAAGCGCCGCGGAGTGGAAGGTGCGGGCTTGCACGGTGCCCGCGCCGAGACCGCGAAGCCGGCCGCGCAATTCACCGGCGGCGCGCGCCGTGAAGGTGACGGCGAGCACGTGCGCCGGCGCGACCACGCCGGTCGAGACCGCGAACGCGATGCGGTGGGTGATCGCGCGGGTCTTGCCGGTGCCCGCACCAGCCAGGATGCAGACCGGGCCGCGAATGGCTTCGACCGCCTCGCGCTGCTCGGGGTCGAGCGCATTCAGGATGTCGGCCTCGGCGGTCAGGGTCACCGGCCCATCCTGGCAGGCCGGCCGACAGGAGCGCCCGTCGTGACAAGTCGTGGTACACCGGGTAGGTACAGGAAGATGGGACCTCGACCGATCGTTGTACTGAAGTACCTGGAGATCCACTCGCGGCGCAGAGGAGCGCACACCGTGACCGCCGTCGAGGCACCTGACCAGCTGATCATGTACAGCACCGACTGGTGCGGCTACTGCCACACGCTCAAGCGCCAGCTGATCGACGCAGGCATCACCTTCTCCGAAGTCAACATCGAGGACGTCGAAGGCGCCGCCGATCTCGTGCAAACCATCAACCACGGCTACGCACAGTGCCGACGTTGGTCTTTCCTGACGGCACCTCGCTGACGAATCCGCGGCTCGCAGAAGTACGAGCACAACTCGACGGCATCGCCTCGTAGTTGTGACGAAAGAGTGGCCGGCCGACCCGCGCGAGCACGCCTGCGTGAGGTTGCCGAACTCGCCGGGGTGCACCCGTCGACCGCCTCCCGAGCGCTCAGCGGATCGCGAGCGGTCCGCCCCGACGTCGCCGCTGCGGTACAGCGCGCCGCCGAGAAACTCGATTACCGTGTCGATCCGATCGGCCGCGCACTGCGGGGCGAGCGCACGGGCACGGTGGGGATGGTCGTACCTGACATCGTCAATCCGTTCTTCCCGGCGGTAGTGCAGGCAGTCGAGCAAGCGCTGCACGCCGACGGCCGCAGCCTGTTTCTGTGCGACGCGAGCAATGACGCACGAGTAGAGGCGGAACGCATCGAGGCGCTACTCGATCGACGAGTCGACGCGCTCATCATCAGCCCGGTACACCAGCACTACAGCGCACCGGCCGTGCTGAAGGCGGCAAGCCGGGTGCCGGTGGTGCAGGTCGACCGCTCCTGCGTCGACGTGGGTTGCGACTCGTCGGTGCCGACCAGGCCGAAGCCATGCGTCTGCTGATCCGCATCTGGTCGACAGCGGCCGCGCCAATCTTGCCTTTGTCGCCAGTGACGACTCGATTTCAACGATCTCCGAGCGCATCGCGGGTACGAGCAGCACGCCCCGAATGTCGGCTCCCGCGGCGCGTCTTCCGCGGCGACTTGTCGGTCGAATGGGGTGCGCGGGCGGTCGACCTGATCCTTCAAGACCTGCCGCGAGACGCCGGACGCCCTCGTCTCGCGAACGACCTCATCGCCCTTGGAGCGCTCAAGCGGCTTCGGACTCACGGCTGGCAAGTGCCTCGGCGACATCGCCGTGACCGGTTTCGACGACACGCCCTTCGGCGCGCTGAGCGAGCCCGAACTCACCTCGGTGCGCCAGCCCGTGCAACAAATCGCCGAGGAGGCAGTGCACATGCTCGGCCTGACCCGGCCGCGCTCGACGCCAATGGCCGGCCGCAGGGTGGTGCTGCCCCCGGAACTCGTCGTCCGCCGATCTTCTGCTGCGCCGGCGGTACCACCCCCGTAGCTCGCTCGCCAAGGGTGCCGCCGCTAGTCGACCGGCACCGCGCGCACGAGCGCCACCAAACCAGCGCGGTTGAGGATGTTTGTCGGTGCAACTGTCTCGCCGTCGGCGGCCGCGCGCAGGTAGCAAAACACTGCGCGGACGGCGCGGAGAGGACGGATGCGATGAGCGCGTCGGGCGGGACCACGGCCATCGTCGCGGCCCTTGGCGGCCAACCTCGGCATCGCCGTCACCAAGTTCGTGGCCTTCGTCTTCTCGGGGTCCAGCTCGATGCTGGCGGAGTCCGTGCACTCCCTGGCCGACTCCGGCAATCAGGTCCTCCTGCTGATCGGCGGGCGGAAGGCCCAACAAGACACGCGGTGCCGCGCATCCGTTCGGATACGGCCGGGAGCGCTACGTCTACGCCTTCGTGGTGTCGATCATCCTGTTCTCGGTCGGTGGGGTGTTCTCGCTGTACGAGGCGTCGAGAAGGTACCCATCCGCATCCGCTCGAGGTGCCTGGCTGCCGATCCTGGTGCTGCTGGTCGCGATCGGGCTTGAATCGTTCTCGCTCCGGACGGCGGTCAAGGAGTCGAACCACGGCGCGCGGGAGAGACCTGGGTCGAATTCGTCCGGCATGCGAAGCAGCCCGAACTGCCCGTCGTGCTGCTCGAGGATGTGGCGGCCCTGACCGGTCTCGCCTTCGCCCTGGTCGGCGTCGGGCTGACGATCCTGACCGGCAACCCCATGTGGGATGGCATCGGCACGATGGCCATCGGCCTGCTGCTGGTGCTGGTCGCCGTCATCCTGGAATCGAGACGAAGAGCCTGCTGGTGGGCGAGGGGGCGACCCCGGCGGACACCGTGCTGATCCGCGATGCGCTCAACGCCCACGAGCTGGTCGAGTC
>CAWIJQ010000005.1:0-293670 GCA_963836475.1 uncultured Actinomycetes bacterium | reverse complement strand
CCAGCCGCGCACCCTAGTCTAATTAGCTACCTGCGGTATCCCCCATCGGGACGCGAATTTCGACCAGTCGCCCGATATACCGGTAGGGCCAAATGGCGCAAGCTCAAACGCTGGGTGCGATGGGCCTGGCAGGCAGCCTCAGCAAGGGTCGCGTCGATCGCTTCGGAGGTTCGTCAATGTTCGCCTACATGCTGGCGGTACGCCGCCACGCGAAGCAGGACGAAGGCGCCTCCGCTGTGGAATACGGCCTGCTCGTCGCCGCTATCGCCGCCGTCATCGTGGTCGTCGTGTTCGCGCTCGGCAGTGTGGTGAAGTCGAAGTTCCACAACACCTGCAACGGCGTCCACGGCACCGGTACCAGACCGCAACCGTGCTAGCGACGATTTCGTCCGCTGTGCGGTCCGACATCTCGTGAGCGGCGCGAGCGTGGCCGCTGACGATCGCGTCCGCCCGGTCTGGTTCGACGCGTTCCTTGTCGGAGCATTCGCTTTCGCGCTTTTCGCACTCACCGCGCAGTACCACGACCCGCTCAACAACGACACCCAAGCGACGGCGCTCGCCGCGTGGCAGCTCGCCCATCACGGCAATGCCACCCTCACTGCATTCAGCGGCCACTACGCCGTGGCTCGTTCCCAGCGCATGGCCGCGACGTCACGAATCGGCTGCCCGGCACGATCTTTTGGGCCACGCCGTTCTACGCGGCTGCTTGGCTCGATCGGACGCCCCGGCGATTTATCCCGGCGCACTTGCGGCTGCGACGGCAGCGGCGATCGCCGTCGGCGTTCGCCTTCACGCTTGCGTGCCAGCTCGTGCCGCGTCGCACCGCCGCCATCGCCGCCGTGCTCTTCGGTTTCGGCACCGGAACCTGGACGGTCTCGAGCAGCCAGCTGTGGACTCACGGCCCAGCCGAAGCCGCAGTCCTGCTGACGGTGTTGTTGTGCTCGCAGCAACGCTGGCTGCTCGCCGGCATCCCGGCAGGCTTCGCCATCCTCGTCCGACCGCACCTCGGGATCGTGCCCTCATCCTCGGCATCGTCAGCGCTCGTGCGCAGCAAGCAGTCTGCGGCCACTGCTGATCGGCGTGTTCAGCAGCGGTTGGCGCGGCGATCCTGCTCGCCTACGAGCACGCGTTGTGGGGTGCGCTGGCTCGATCTTCGGCGGCTACGACCAGCCCGTGCCGCGTCGACGCACAAGGTCATGGGCGTTCGTTACCGGGCTTGTCGGCGACTCCGTATCACCTGAGCGCGGCATGCTGGTCATGACGCCCGGCATTGCTCGTGCTGCTGCCAGGATTGCGGCGCGCATGGAAAGTTGCGCCGGACCGTGGGTGCGCAGCGCGGCGCTCGCCGGGTTCGGCGTATCTCGCCCTGCAGCTGTGGGGAATCCGGTTCGGTGGCGGTGACGGCTTCTACTCCTACCGCACCACGCTTGAGTCCTTGGCGCTTGTGCGTGCCACTGCTCACGCTTTGCTGGCGCGAGTGGACGGCAAAAACGCGACTCCGTCGCACGACTTTCGCCGCCCTAGCAGCGGCCAGCGTTGCGCTGCACGCGTTCGGCGCGGTCGTGCATTGGGTACCGGCCGGCGTTCTCGACCAATCGCCGTGGCAGCACTACCAACCGATCGACCTGGCGCGCCATATCGGCGCGGCACAAACGTCGCTGTGGGTTGTCGGCGCCGTCATCGCGGTCGTCGCCGCAGCCGTTGTCACGTGGCGACGCACAGCCGACGGCGTCCGACCGCACTGGACGGACGGCCCGCACTCCGGCAATCGCCACCGCGTTCTGACCTAGTCCCCCGCGAGCATGCCGGTGAGGCGTTGCGCCGCGGCTTCCCATGTCCAATCTCGCTGCACCCATGCGCGTCCGGCCGCACCCATCGCCTTCGCGCGGTCTGGGATCTCGCAGCAACGCCACGATCGCCGCCGCCACCGCGCCGACATCGCGTGCCGTCGACCACCGTCGCCCGGTCTCACCATCGAGCACCGCGTCCGGCGCGCCGCCCGACCGACCGGCGACCACCGGGAGCCCCGTCGCCGACGCTTCGAGATACACGATGCCCAGCCCCTCGACGTCCAGCCCTGCTCGTCTTGTGCGGCACGGCATCGCGAACACCTCACCCGCGTCGTAGTAGGCCGGCAGGTCGGCCGACGGCACCGATCCGGTGAAACGGACGGCGGCACGCACCCCGAGGCGATCGGTCATCGCCTCGAGACGCTTGCGGGCCGGACCCGAACCCGACGATGAGCAGCGCGGCGTCGGGTACCATCGCGCAGGATCGACGGCATCGCGTGCAGCAAGACGTCCTGACCCTTGCGCGGCACCAACCGCGAGACGCAGACGATGACCCGGCGATCGGTCAAGTCCAAGAGCCTGGCGGACGACGTCGCCGCCGCTGCCGGGCTTGAAGTTCGTCGCGTCGACTCCGGGCGCCAACCGCGCGAGCCGGTCGTGCGCGGACGCCGACACTGCACGCTCGAGCCGGCCGCGGGTGTACGCACCGAGATAGGTGAGGACGTCGACCTCGATCGCCGATTCGGCGCAGTAGCCCGCGGGCGACCGGCAGTTGTGACCAGCCGGCCTCGTGGCCGTGCGTTGTCGCCACGATGCGGTTTGCGCCGGCCGCGCGCAGCGTCGGTGCGAGCAAGCCGAGCGGCGCAGCCGCACCGAACCAGACCGCGTCGCAGCCGTGGTCTTTGAGCAGCGCGGCGGCGCGCCTACCGACCGTGCGGCGTCGGCAGCATCAACGAGGTCGGGTGCCGCACGACCTCGAAGCGTTGCGCGGCGTCGAACGCGGCCGCGCCTGCCCACGCCGGCGCATACACGACCGGGTTGTCGAGTCGCGCGACGAGCTCGTGCACGAACGACTGGATGCCACCCGCTCGCGGCGGAAAATCATTCGTGACGACGAGTGCGCGGCTCACCCCGTAGCATGGTAGGCGGCGCGGGTCAGCTGCTCGACTGAGCTTAGGGCCGCGAAGCACCCGCGAAGTCGTGCCGGCTCGACAAGTCGGAGATCCGGATCGTCGCACCGGTATACGGCGCCTCGATGAACTTGCCACCACCGATGTAGATGCCGACGTGGTGAATCGGGCGGCCGAAGTACACGAGGTCGCCGGGTTGCAAGCGCGTCACGAGATACGTGCCGGGTGCTCGAATACTGGCCCGCGGCGTTGTGACCGAGCGCCACCCCGGCCGCCGCCCAGGCCCGCATCGTGAGGCCCGAACAGTCGAACGTGGCGCACCAGATGCGCCGTAGCGATACGGCTTGCCGAGTTGGGCGTATGCGTACTGCACGGCGGCCGCCGCGCGACCGTCGAGACCGACCGGGACAGCAGCTGCCGGCGTGACCGCGACCGCGCGTGCGGCCTTGGCGACGGTGCGCCGCACCGCCGGCTTGCGGCGCGGCCTTGGCGGGCGGCCGGAGCCAATGCCACCCGGGTCTGGGCACGGCCGCCTGCGCGGCCGCGGCCGCGTGCGCAGCCGGCCGCCTGCCCTGGCCGCGTTGACCGCGGCCTGCTGCGTTGCCGATCAGGGCATTGATCGCGTGCTGCTGCGTCTGCCAGCGACGCCTGCAGTGCCTGCACGCCAGCGACCGCTTGGGTCGCCGACGCCTGCGCCTGGCGAGGTTGTTGCGCGCCGCGGTGGCCGCGCGAGCACGCGACCCCGGTTAGCGGCGAGGCGCTGCAAGGATGTCGGCGCCCTGCATGGCGCGCTGCGGGTCATCGGAGAACAGCACGGTCTGCATCGCCGCCCAGCGCCACCGGATTCGTACGCACCAGCGGCGATGCCGTCGACGAGGGCTTGGCTCGAGTCGACGGTGCGCTGCTGCGCGTCGCCACCGCGTCGTGCTGAGCCGTCAACCGGCGCTGCGCCGCCGCGAGTTGGTCCTGCGACGGCGTCGTACTTCTCGACCAAGATCTCGGCCTTGTCGGTGAGCGCCTGCAACTGCTCCTGGGCCGTTGCGGCAGTCACCGCCGGGTCGGCGTGCGCTGCGTCCGGCGGCTACGCAGCGCCACGGTGGCAGCTGAGAGCAGGACAGGGCGGCGAGCACGAGCCGCGGCCGGCACGCCGCGGCGCAGGACAGGCCAGCCAGACCGGCTACAGCGAACGCAGAACGAGAGGGGACGCCACGTGGGCGATCTCCTTCTTCCTCGGCGCCGACCGGGTTAGCTGACGGGTTCGGGCTGGAAGCTGCCCTACGAACAGGCGGAGACGATCCGCCGATCCGATTCACCCCAACGGAGACTGGGTCCCCGATTTCGTCGATCGCCGACGCTGGAGCGTCGGCCGCACCGAACGAATTAGGCGCAGGCACACGCCGCCGCACAGATTCACGACTGCGAAACGTTGCCTGCGGGCAGGTTACCAGCCGGGGTTTCGTGATCTACATGTAGTGCCGGAATGCCCCGCTATCCGCACTATGTAGCATCTGCCGCGACCTGCGCCCACCTGTCAGGACGCCGCCGCCCTCCTCTGCGTCACTCGGCGCCCTGCACGGAGTCTCGGTGACCAGGCGCAGCGGCGGCACGAGGCCCTGTGCGGCCAACGCCGAGATCGCCGCCTGCTCGGCATCGTCGAGTTCGACCGACGGCATACCGAGCAACACCGTGACCACGCAGTCAGTGCAGGCAAGCCCGCGAACCGTGCAGCTATCGCAATCGATCAGCACGAGAACTTCCCTTCGCACTGACGGCTGTCAGCCGCTCGCAATCATGTCGATCGAACATGACCCTACGGGACGACCACTGACAGTTTCGCAGGCCGACCGCGTGGCGCCACCGAACTGTCCGACGGCCGCGCCTACCGTCACGGAGTGTGAGCAGCATGCAGATCAGCTTCGACGAACTCGGCGTCCCGCTGCGCGATGTCGTCTTCGTCGTCGTCGACCTCGAAACAACCGGCGGCTCGCCCGCAAGCTCGGGCATCACCGAAATCGGCGCGGTCAAGGTCCGCGGCGGCGAGGTGCTCGGCGAGCTGCACACCTTGGTCAATCCGCGCGAGCTCATCCCGCCGTTCATCGCCGTGCTCACCGGCATCACCGACGCGATGGTGGCGACCGCGCCGCACATCGAGACCGTCCTGCCCGCGTTCCTCGATTTCGCCCGAGGCTGCGTGCTCGTCGCCCACAACGCGCCGTTCGATCTCGGCTTCTTGAAAGCGGCGTGCGAATCGCTCGGTCTGCGGCTGGCCCGGCTTCGATTCGATCGACACCGCGCGACTGGCGCGTCGCGTGCTCACCAGCGACGAGGCGCCGAACTGCAAGCTGTCCACGCTCGCCCGCGTGTTGCACGCATCAGTGCAGCCGACGCACCGCGCGCTCGACGACGCGCGTGCCACCGTCGACGTCCTGCATGTGTTGTTCGAACGGCTCGGCAGCCTCGGTGTGCATTCGCTCGACGAGTTGCGCACGTTCACCGGCATGGTCACCGCCGCAGCAACGCAGCAAGCGCCACCTCGCTGACGTGATGCCGCACTCCCCTGGCGTCTACCTGTTTCGCGACCAGCGCGGTCGGGTGCTCTATGTCGGCAAGGCAAAAGATCTGCGCGCGCGCGTGCGCAGCTACTTCACGTCGTCCGAGATGCGGCAGCGCATCGTCGAGATGGTCGCGATCGCGCACGACGTCAGCCCGATCGTGTGTGCAACCGATCTCGAAGCGCAGGTGCGCGAGTTACGGCTGATCGCCCAGCACAAGCCGCCGTACAACCGCCGGTCGAAGTTTCCCGAACGGTCGGTGTGGGTGAAGCTCACGGTCGAAGCCATTTCCGCGGCTGTCGATCGTGCGATCGGTGAAAGCCGACGCTGGCAGCTACCTCGGCCCGTTCTCGTCGAGCCGATCGGCCGAACTCGCCGTTGCCGCACTGCATGAGGCCGTGCCGCTGCGGCAATGCCGCATGCGCCTGCAACCCACGTCGGGCCGATATCGGCATGCGCGTTGGCCGAAATGGGCCGCTGCGGGGCTCCGTGCGATGGCCGCGAGATCGGTCGACGACTACGCGCGCCATGTTGGTGTGGTGCGCGACGCGATCGAGCGCGATGCGCGCGGCCGATCGTGGCAACGATGTTGCACCGCATCGATGCGCTGTCAGCGATGCTGCGCTACGAAGATGCGGCCGCGCAACGCGACCGACTCGGCGCATTCGTGCGCGCGGCCGCTCGCGGCCAGCGGCTGTCTGCCCTTGCGGGTTGCGCACAGTTGGTCGCCGCCCGGCCGACCGCTGAGCACGGATACGAACTCGCCGTCATTCGATTCGGTCGGTTGGCGGCCGCCGGCACGATGCCTCCGGGCGTTCCCCCGCGTGCCTATGTCGACGCGCTGATCGCCACCGCCGAGACCGTGCTTGTCGATGCCGCCGGCCCTACCGCCTGCGCCACGGCCGAAGAGATCGAATGCGTGCTGCGCTGGCTCGAATCGCCCGGCACCCGCCTCGTCGAAGTCGATGGTTCATGGAGCTGCCCTGCCTACGGAGCCGGCAGTCAACGCCTCGTGCTCGACTTTGCGCTCGAACTCGCGTCCGACCAGTCGGCCGACCCCTTCGCCGACCGGCGCGCGCTGCGCCCGATGCACCGGCCGGCCCGGGCGAGCTAGGGTCGAGCGCGTGATCACTGCCATCGTGTTCATCAAGACCGCCGTCGACCAGGTGAACGAGGTCGCCCAAGCGATCGCCGATCTGCCCGCGGTCACCGAGGTTTACTCGATCACCGGTGAGTTCGATCTGATCGCCCTCGTGCGCGTACGGCACCACGAAGAGTTGGCCGACGTAATCCCCGGCGGCCTCAACAAGGTCGACGGTGTGCTCTCGACTCAGACGCACATGGCCTTCCGTACCTACTCGCGGCACGATCTCGAGGCGGCCTTCTCGCTCGGCAGCTGATCAGACGTGACCGTTTGCGCCCTCCCGGGGCCAAAAGTGTCAGGTTTGTGCACGAGCCCTTTGGCTCGCCGCGATCCATGCATCGAGCTTGCGGGCACCTGACCGTCGTCGAGTGCCGCCTCGCAGCGCGTGATCGCCGCGCGCAGCTGATCGACGAGAGCGCCGACGTCAGGACCTTCGTAGGCGACCAACTCCCGCGGCCGCGTTGAGCACCACCGCGTCGCGCACCGGCCCACGCTCACCCTCGAGCAGCCGCCTCGCACGACGCCCGCGTTGTGGCTGCGGTCGCCGCCGCGCAAGTCGGCAGCTGCCCCCGATGCAATCCCGAGCGATTGTCGGGTCGAGCGTTGTCTCGGTCACGACGCCGTCGTTCACGACCCAGACCTGCGACGTCGTGGTGGTGGTGATCTCATCGAGCCCGTCGTCGCCACGGAACACCAACGCGCGGTTGCCTCGGCCGGCGAGCACGCCGGCAATGCACGCCGGCCATCCGAGCGTCGGCCACGCCGACGGCATTCGCATTCGGACGTGCCGGATTCGTCAACGGACCAAGGAAATTGAACACCGTCGGCACACCGAGCTCACGCTCGAGTGACGGCCGTGTAACGAAGAGCCGGGTGGAAGACGGGCGCGAAGCAAAAGCCGATGCGCGACCTCAGCAAAACAGGCGGCAAATCCGTCGCCAGCGAGGTCGATCGCAACACCGAGCTCCTCGAGCACATCGGCCGAGCCACACGACGAGGACGCCGCCCGGTTGCCGTGCTTGGCCACCGGCACGCCGGCTGCGGCCGCCACGATCGCCGCCATCGTCGAAATGTTGACGGTATGGCTGCGGTCGCCGCCGGTGCCGACAATGTCGAGCGCCGCACCCGTCGTCGGCACTGGATTCGGCAAACGAGAGCATGGTGGCGGCCAGGCCGGTCACCTCGTCGGGCGTCTCGCCCTTGGCCCGCAACGCGACGACGAAGCCGGCGATCTGCACGGGTGTCGCCTCACCGCTCATGACCTGAGCCATGACCCAGGCGGTCTGGTCAGCTGGTGAGGTCGTGGCGATGCAACAGCGATGTCAGCAGCGCGGGCCAGGTGGGTCGGGCGGCGAAACGCCTGGCGCCCGATGCCGAAGAGAGTCACCGGAGTGGTCAGCGAACCGGCGCGTGCGCGAGCCGCTGCCGCATCAGCTCAGCCACCGCGGGCGCGAGCGCGATGCCGTTGATCGGGTGCGGCACGGCCGCGTCGGCCCGCGACCACGATGCCAGCCAGGCATCGTCTCGACGGCCGGTGAGCACCAGAATCGGCGGGCAGTTGTAGATCTCGTCCTTCAGCTGACGGCAGATGCCCATGCCGCCGCTCGGCACCGCCTCGCCGTCAAGCACCAGGACGTCGATGCCACCTGCGTCGACCGTCTTGATGACGGCCTGTGGGTGGCGCACTCGACGTAGTCGATCGAGGGCAGGTCGGTCACGGGCTGCGTGCCGATCGCCAGCTTGATGCGATCGCGGGTGGTCACGTCGTCGCTGTACACCAGCACGGTCATGACGGCTGGCGGCGACTCGACGCTGCTCATCAGAGCGACTCCTCACGCGGGCTGGTCGAGCGAACCGTACAGGCGTGATGCTATCGCCGCGACACCTTTGGCCTGCGCCGCAACCCCGGATGACGGGGGCCGCAACCCCGGATGCTCGCCGTCGAACGGCTCGACGCGCCCGGGTGAGGGGGTCGCGGCATGACACGGGGACGAGGTAGCAATAATGGCTTTCGTGGCGACCGCAACGACCCTCGGCAAGAACCCGGCGCATGGGTCGCTGACCCGGCCGAGCCTGGTGAGCGTCGGCACGATCGTGTGGCTGTCGTCAGAGCTGATGTTCTTCGCCGCGCTCTTCGCGATCTACTTCACGATCCGCTCCGTCAGCACCGACTGGCCGCCCAAGGGCGACGTGCTCGACGTCAAATTCGACGGCGCGATCACGATCGTGCTGGTGCTGTCGAGCGTCACCTGCCAGGCTCGGCGTCTTCGCCGCCGAAGAGCGTCGGTTGCATCGCGCCGGCCCACTGGTGCAAGTTCTGGCTCTGGGGCCTGCGCGAGTGGTTCATCCTCACGTTTTTCATGGGCGCGATCTTCGTCGGCGGGCAAATCTTCGAGTACACCAACTACGTGCCGCGACCACTTCGCCGGCACGGGCGGCATGACGATCTCGTCGTCGGCCTACGGCTCGATCTTCTTTCTCGCCACGGGTTTTCACGCGCTGCACGTGTCGGGTGGCCTCGTCGCGTTCATCTTCTTGCTCGCACGCCTGTCACGAGGGCGGTTCACGCCCGAGAAGGTCACCAGCACGATCGTGGTGTCGTACTACTGGCACTTCGTCGACGTCGTGTGGATCGGTCTGTTCTCGATGATTTTCCTGATCCAATGACGCGGCGCCCCTCCGCTGTCGCTCGGCAGCCTCGATCGGCTTCGACGCAGCCGATTGCGCCGTCGCCTCGCCGGTTACGCCGTGATCGCCGGCTCCCTTGCTCGGCGTCGGGCACGGTCTACAGCTTCGTCACCGCCACACCGGGCGTCGCCGCGGCCGGCGACCCGACCAGTCGGTACTGCAAGGCAAGTCGCTGTACTTGCAGGGCTGCTCGAGCTGCCACGGGCTGGCGGCCGAGGGCGGCACCGACGGCCCGTCGCTGCTCGGCGTCGGCGCAGCCGCGGTCGACTTCCAGGTCAGCACCGGTCGCATGCCGGTGCGCCAGCAAGAGGCTGAGGCCCGACGCAAGCCCAACAGCTACACCCCCGAAGAGATCGCCGACCTGGCGGCCTATGTCGCCTCGCTCGGGTCGGGGCCGGCGGTGCCGCGAGCCAGCGACTACACGCCGGGTTCTGACGCCGACGAGGCGCTCGGCGGCACGCTGTTCCGCACCAACTGCTCGTCGTGCCACAACTTCGTCGGCGCCGGCGGCGCGTTGGCCTACGGCAGGAGCGCGCCGTCGCTGAACAAAGCCACTGACCAAGCAGATCTACGAGGCGATGGTGACCGGCCCGGGCACCATGCCGCTGTTCGGTGACCGGCAACTGACGCCGGACCAGAAGCGCGACATCATCTCCTACGTCCAGGGCGTGAAGTCGACACCCGATCCGGGCGGCTTCAACCTCGGCCGGGCGGGTGCCGTCGCCGAAGGATTAGTAGCCTGGCTCGCCGGGATCGGCGCGCTAGCGCTGGTGTGCCATGTGGATCGGCGCGAGGGCGAGGCGAGCGACGTGAGCGACCATCCGGGCGCTGACAACCCTACGCGCCGCCACCCGAAGACAACAGCCGCACTGCAAGCGCAGGCACCGTCGCGACTGCCAGCGTATCTCGACTGCGCAAGCCCACCCGGCGTCCGACGACAACCCGGTGCGCCCGCCGATCATCGAACGGTCACTCGCCCGCAAGACGCCGACCCGCGCCGGGCCAACCGGGCCGAGCGCGAGATCGCGCTGATGTTCTTGGCTGTCGGCGGCCGGCACGGTGGCGTTCATCGTGTCCTACCTGGCGATCCCGAGCCTCAACAACATGCACGATGTGCATGCGTCGAACCTGCTGCTCGGCTTGTCGCTCACGGTTTCGCTCGCCGGCTTGGCCGTCGGCATCATCGCGTGGGTGCGCTGGCTGATGCCGGCGCACGAACTCGTGCAGGAGCGGCACGAGCTGGCCGCGCCTGACGCCGACCTCGAAGACGCCGCGCAGGTGGTCATGGCCGGCCTCGAAGAGACCGGCATCGCCCGTCGCTCGCTGCTGAAGCGCACGCTTGGGCTCGCCCTTGGGCTGTTCGCGTTGCCCGCCGTGTTGTTGCTGCGCGACCTCGGCCCGCTGCCGCGCAAGACGCTCGACACCACGCTGTGGAAGGCGGCTCGCTCGCTGCTCAACGCCGAGACTGGCAACCCGGTGCAGCTCGGCGACCTCGAGATCGGCTCGTTCACCACGGTCGTTGCCGGCCAAGGCCGACGACATGAACGAAGAGGATCTGTCGAAGGCGCCGGTGTTGTTGATCCGGCTTGAGCCAGGGCTGAACAAGCCGGCCGCTGGCCGCGAGAACTGGGCCTACCAAGACCATGTCGCGTACTCGAAGATCTGCACGCACGTCGGTTGCCCGATCGGGCTGTACCAAAAGCAAAGTCACAAGTTGTTGTGCCCGTGCCACCAGTCGACGTTCGATGTGCCGCGGGCATGCAAGGTCGTGTTCGGCCCGGCCGCACGTGCGTTGCCGCAGCTGCCGATCTCGGTGAACGCGTCGGGCGAGTTCATCGCGACCGCGCCGTTTGACCAGCCGGTCGGGCCGAGCTTCTGGGAACGTTCATGACCACGACTCGGCCCGGCCCGAAGACGACAGCTGCCTGGCGACCGGCCGAGCGGCGCGAAGCCGGCACCGAAGGTCGTGAAGAAGGCGCTCGGCGAAGTCGACAGTCGGTTCGGCACCGCGGGCTTCCTGAAGCGCAACCTGAACAAGGTTTTTCCCGACCACTGGTCGTTCATGCTCGGCGAGATCGCGCTCTACTCGTTCGTCATCTTGCTGCTGACCGGCACGTTCCTGACGTTCTTCTTCCGGCCAGGCACGAACGAAGTCATCTACCAGGGCCACTACCTTCCGTTGCGTGGCCTGCAAGATGACCGAGGCATTCCAGTCGACGCTGCGCATCTCGTTCGACGTCCGCGGCGGCTTGATTATCCGGCAGATCCACCACTGGGCCGCGCTGCTTGTTCATGGCCGCGATCGTGGCGCACTGCTGCCGCATCTTCTTCACCGGCGCGTTCCGCAAGCCGCGCGAGACGAACTGGCTGATTGGTGTCGGCCTCATCAGTCTCGGCCTGCTCGAAGGGTTCGCCGGCTACTCGCTGCCCGACGACCTGTTGTCAGGCACCGGCCTGCGCATCGCCTACGGCATCGTCGAGTCGATACCGGTGGTGGGCTCGTACCTCGGATCGTTTGTGTTCGGCGGCCAGTTCCCTGGGCCTGACTTCATCCCACGGCTGTTCACGATCCACATCCTGCTGGTGCCCGGGCATCCTGCTCGCCCTCATCACCGCGCACCTGCTCCTCATGTGGCACCAAAAGCACACCCAGTGGCCGGCCGAGCACCGCACCAACACCAATGTTGTCGGCGCGCCGTTCTACCCCGCGTTCATGGTCAAGACCGGCGGCTTCTTCTTCGCGACCTTCGCAGTGACCGCCGCGTTGTCAGCCCTCGTGCAGATCAACCCGGTGTGGCTCTACGGGCCGTACAACCCGGCGCAAGTCGGCGCCGGCTCGCAGCCGGACTTCTACATCGGCTGGCTCGAAGGCTCGCTGCGCATGATGCCCAACCTCGAGACGCATGTCGCCGGCCACACGATCAGCTGGAACGTGCTGATCCCCGCAGTCGTGCTTCCCGGCGTCCTGTTCACCGCGATGGCGCTGTATCCGTTCCTCGAGGCCTGGGTCACCCGCGACTACAGCGAGCACAACATCTGCGACCGGCCGCGCAACCGGCCGGGCCGCACGGCGCTCGGCGTCGCCGTCCTCACTGAACTCGGCGTTCTGCTGCTCGCGGGTGGCAACGACGTGCTCGCAGACAAGTTCGACATCAGCCTGTACGCCACGACGTGGTTCTTCCGCGGCGGCGTTCTTCATCGCGCCGCCGATCGCGTTCATGCTGACCCGACGCATCTGTCTCGGGCTGCAACACCGCGACGCGCACAGCGCGCAACACGGGTACGAGACCGGTCGCATCGTCATGCTCGCCGACGGCGAGTTCATCGAGGTCGAAGCTGCGCTGCCCGAGGAGGTCGTTGCCCGCATGGGCCTCGAATACCGGCAAGGCCCGCCGCCCGCGCTCGAACCGCTGGTCGACGAACATGGCGTTCGATCGCGGCGGCGGCACAATCCGATCGAGCGCGTCCGCGGAGCATCGGCGGCTTCTTGTACGAGCCCGACACTCAGCCGCACACCAACGGCCACGCTGACGGTCCATGCGAACGGCCATGCCGGCGAGTTGACCGAGGGCTCCGGCGACCGCGAACTCAACGCCGGCGAGTAGTCGAGTCGGCACGCCAGCCACGCGAAGCAGCCGACGGCCCCAACCTTCGGAGCGTTGCGGTCGCTAGAGCAGCACGAACACTCCGATGGTTCGTTGAGCCAGCGGATGTTGCGCGGACGGCGGGTGGTTGCGCAAACCACGGACGCGAACGGCGGGCGCTGGCTAGGGCGTGTGGATCCCGCGGTAGTACTCCATGACGAACCCGAGTGCGGTCAGCACGACGAACATCATGCCGAGGATCGCCAGCCACCACGCCAACACGACGCCGATCGCGACGGTCGCGACCGAGGCGGCGGTGAACAGCGGCCACCAGCTGTGCGGGCTGAAGAAGCCGTACTCCCCCGCTGATTCGGCAATCTCTCCGTCGCGGCGGTCTTCGGGGCGCATACCGGTGCGGCGGCCGGTCACGAACAGGTAGAAGCCGATCAGGAACGCGAGACCGACCGCCAACGCCAACGCGGTAGTGCCGGTGGGGTCGCGCGACAAGGTCCAGTACACGACGTCGACGCCAGCGAAGAAGATCGCGCAGCCGGCGAAGAGAAAACCCTCGACCTTCATCAGGTATCGCTCGCCCGCTGGGTTACCCGCGCCCGACGGAGCACCGACTGCTGCCGGTATGTGCGGATGCCCGATCAACTCGGGATGGTGCAAATCGAACGCCGGCCGCTCGGACCGAATGCGAGGCAGCCGGACGAAGTTGTGCCGCGGCGGCGGGCACGAGGTCGCCCACTCAAGCGATGCGCCCCAGCCCCACGGATCGTCGACGCCGACATCAGGTGCGTACCGCCACGTGCGCCACACGTTGATAAAGAACGGCAGCATCGACAGGCCAAGCAGGAACGCACCCAGGGTTGAGATCGTGTTCAAGGTGGTGAACTTGTCACCGACCGAGTAGTCGGGGATGCGCCGTGGCATGCCGATGACGCCGAGCCAGTGCTGCACGAGGAATGTGGTGTGGAACCCGATGAACAACGTCCAGAAATGAATCTTGCCGAGACGTTCGTTGAGCATCTTGCCGGTCATCTTCGGCCACCAGAAATAGAAGCCGCCGAACATCGCGAACACGACCGTGCCGAACAGCACGTAGTGGAAGTGCGCGACCACGAAGTAGGTGTCGGTGACATGCCAGTCGAGTGGTGGTGACGCCAAGATGATGCCGGTGAGGCCACCGAACAAGAACGTCACCAAGAAGCCGAGCGCCCATAGCAGCGGCGTATCGAAGCTCAGCTGGCCACGCCAGAGCGTGCCGATCCAGTTGAAGAACTTCACCCCGGTCGGCACCGCAATCAAGAACGTCATGAACGAGAAGAACGGCAAGAGCACGGCGCCGGTCGAGAACATGTGGTGCGCCCACACCGTCATCGACAAGCCCGAGATCGAAATCGTCGCGAACACCAGGCCCTTGTAGCCGAACACCGGCTTGCGCGCGAACACCGGCAGGATCTCGGTGATGATGCCGAAGAACGGGATCGCGACGATATAGACCTCGGGGTGGCCGAAGAACCAGAACAGGTGTTGCCACAAGATCGGCCCACCGTTGGCGGTCGTAAAGATTTGCGCGCCGAGTTTGCGTTCGGCCTCAAGACACAAGAGCGCGGCGGCGAGCACGGGGAACGCGAGCAGAACGAGCATCGAGGTCAGCAGGATGTTCCAGGTGAAGACCGGCATGCGAAACATCGTCATGCCCGGCGCGCGCATCACCATGATGGTGGTGACGAAGTTGACGCCGCCGAGGATCGTGCCCAGCCCCGAGATGACCAAGCCCATGATCCACATGTCGCCGCCGATACCCGGCGAGTGCGCCGCATCAGTCAGCGGCGTGTAGGCGTACCACCCGAAGTCGGCGGCGCCACCCGGCGTGAGGAACCCGCCAACCGTGATGAGCCCACCGAACAAGAACAGATAAAAGCTGAAGATGTTGAGCCGCGGAAACGCGACGTCAGGAGCACCGATCTGCAACGGCACCACCACGTTGGCGAAGCCGATGAACAACGGGGTCGCGAACAGCAACAACATGATCGTGCCGTGCATGGTGAACAGCTGGTTGTACTGCTCGGCAGTCAAGAACTGCAACCCCGGCCGAGCCAACTCGGCTCGCATCAACAGGGCCATCACGCCGGCCAACAAGAAGAAGAGGAACGACGTCGCCAGGTACAGCTGACCGATCAGCTTGTGGTCGGTCGTCGTCATCCAGTTGACCACGCTCGAGCCGCGGCGCTTGCGCGTGCGCACCAGCGGTTGAGTCAGTGCGGTAGCCGTCATGACGAACTCCCCGACTTGAAGGCTGTTTCCATCTTGGCAAGGTCGGCCGCATACGTTGCCGGAGTGACCACCTTCACGTGGAAGATCATCTGGTCATGATTGAGGCCGCAGAATTCGGTGCAGCGGCCGATGTAGGTGTTGCCCGCCTTGTCGGCGTCGATGTGCACCTCGAACTCGTTCGTACGGCCGGGGATGACGTCGCGCTTGAACAAGAACGCGGGCACCCAGAACGCATGGATCACGTCGGGCGAGACCAGCTTGAACCGCACCGACTCGCCGGCCGGCAGCTCGAGCGTGGCCGGAGACCCGTGCGCGTTGTCACCGGTGATCTCGGCCAACGTGGTCGCTGTCTTGTCGTCGGCACTGCTCAGGTAGTTGAACTGCCAATCCCACTGGAAGCCGACCACTTCGACCGTGACGTCAGGATTGGGCGACAGCCGGTCGATGGCCGTTTCGTCGCGCGCGGTGAAGTAGAACAGGACGGCGACGAAGATGACCGGCACGATCGTGTACAGGATCTCGATCGGCAGGTTGAACGCGAGCTGCGGCGGCGTCGCCTCGCCGCGCTGCGGTAGGCGACGATGCACCAGATGATCAAGCCCCAGACTAGGCAGCCGACGAACAGCGCGGCGATCCAGCTGCCCTGCCACAGCGACAGCATGCGGCGACCCTCGGCCGTGATCGGCGTCGGCATCGCGAAGCGCGGGATGTCGTCTTTTGAGCAACCGGCAGCGGTGAACAGCACCACGAGCCCGATCGTGGACCGCCCCAGCAGGCCACCCCGGCGGCGTGACCGCCTAGGCGATCCGTCGGTGCTCGAACTCACGTGTCGCCTTCCGTGACGGCCAGGGCGCAGCTGCTCACCCGTGCACTGCAGGTCGGCAAAACCCTACTCCAGCGCGGGCGCGCAGCATGGGGAGGGCTGCCCGTTCGACCACGTGGCGAGCCGCTGAAATCTCAGGCTCTGGCGTGCGCGACGAACCCTTCGATCTCGGACGCCGCGTGGTCGCCGTAGGCGGCACGGAACCGCTCGACGAACGCGGCCGGTTCGATCGTGTACTCCTGCGGGCCGACCGTTTCGAGCACATAGCTCGCGAGCACCGAGCCGACCTGCGCGCAGCGCTCGATGCCGACACCCCACGACATGCCCGACGACGAACCCCGAACGGAACGCATCGCCTCCACCGGTTGGGTCGAGCGACGTTCGAGAGCAGGTATGGCCGCGACCGCGATAGGAGCGTCGCCGGCTCGCTCGATGATCGCCCCGGCTGCGCCCAACGTCGTCACGCGCATGCCCACCCGCCCCAGCACCCCGGCGTCCGACCAACCGGTTTTGCTTTCGGTCATGGCCTTTTCGTACTCGTTGGTGAACAGCAACGCGGCGCCGTCGACCAGCGCGCGGATCTCGGCGTCGGCCATGCTGGTCAGTTGCTGCGAGGGTCGGCCATGAATCGATAGCCGCGGTCGCGGCACTCTTCGAGTGTGCCGCAGCATCGCCTGCGGATCGTTCGGGCTGATGACCACGAGGTCGAGCCCGCCGAGGCGGGCCGCGACCGGGCGCGAGCTCGATATCGCTGCGCCTCGCTCATTGCGCCGGCGTAGAACGATGCGATCTGGTTCTGGTCGGCGTCGGTCGTGCAAAGAAAACGCGCGGTGTGGTGATTCTCGGAGACGTGCACCGACGCGGTGTCGACGCCATGACGTTCGAGCCAAGACCGGTAGTCGTCGAAGTCGAGCCCGACGGCACCGACGAGTGTCGGCCGCAAGCCCAGCGCGGCCATACCGAAGCAGATGTTGGCGGCGACACCGCCGCGACGATATCTCGAGTTGATCGACCAGAAACGACAGCGAGATGCTGTGCAGCTGATCGGGCATCAGCTGGTCGGCGAATCGACCGGGATAGACCATCAACTGGTCGGTCGCGATCGAGCCGGTCACGGCGATGCGCATCGTGAGGTCAACTCCCAAACGTCGAGACGGCGGAAGCTGATCGTAGACGGTGATCTAGTGGAAGGAGTCTCCACATGCGCACGAGCCGCCGGCGTTCGGGTTGTCGATCGTGAAGCCCTGCTTCTCGATCGTGTCGACGAAGTCGACCGACGCGCCGGCGAGGTAGGGCTGGCTCATCTTGTCGACGACGACGTTGACGCCGCCGAAGTCGGTGACCTGGTCGCCGTCGACCGAGCGGTCATCGAAGTAGAGCTGGTACCGCAGCCCCGAGCAGCCACCGGGCTGCACGGCCACGCGCAGGGCCAGGTCAGTGCGACCTTCCTGCTCCAACAGCGCCTTGACTTTCGCGGCAGCATGATCGGTGAGCACCACGCCGGTAATCCCGGTGGTCTCTGGCTGAGCTGTCACGTCTTGAGCGGTCATTGCCTGTGCTCCCTGGACTCCGCGTGGGCGACGTTCCCAACGTACCTGGTCAGGTGTCGGCGGAAGTGCGTCGCTTCTGTACCCATCGTCTCACGACCAACACCGTCAAGCGCGTTGGTCATCCCGAATCCTCGTGCGCATTGCACTTCGGTGGGCCTTCATGTGGCTACCCCCCCGAGGACACCTCTGTGGGCGTGTCCTCGGGGGGGTTGATCACGTAAACGTGATCAACCCGCGAGTCGAAGTCGGTGGCCACCCGAGCCGCCAGCGCGGTCAGCCCGGCAGGGCCGGCGTCCAACGCCGCTTGCCACGACCCGGTCAGGTCTTCGACCGAGTAGGCGCCGGCGAATCCGGCCGCCGCCGCCTGGCGGGGTCGATCAAGACCCGGCCGGCCAGCGCCACGCAGGGCACCCCAGCCGCCCGGCAGCTCGCCGCGACCCGCACCGGCAGCTTGCCCCGCAGCGACTGCGCGTCGAGGCTGCCCTCGCCGGTAATAACCAGATCGGACGCCGCCACCCGAGCGTCGAGATCGACCGCGGCCAGCACGAGGTCGGCGCCACTGACGCGGATGGCGCCCAAGGTGAACAGCGCGAAGCCGAGGCCGCCCGCAGCCCCCGCGCCCGGGCCGGTCGGCGAGCGTCGGGCGCGGTCACGGTCGGCGAACCTGGCCAGGCGATCTTCGAGCCACGGGCAGTTGCTGCTCGGTCGCCCCCTTCTGCGCGCGCAAACGTCGCCGTCGCCCCAGTCGGGCCCGAGCAGCGGATTGTCGACGTCCGTCGCCGCCACCAGTTCGACCGCCCGTAGCGCATCGGCGTCGGCCCCGAGCGCCTCGAGCATGACCGGCACCACCGTCGTTGGTCGCCGACCCGCCGAGGCCGACAACGACGCGGCGCGCGCCAGTGGCGACGGCGGCCCGCAGCAGCGGCGCGACGCCAGCCGTCGTCGTCCGGCTTGGATCTCGTTCAGCCGGGTTCAGCAGGTGCAGACCGCACGCGTCGGCCGACTCGATATACGCGGTGCGGCCCCATTCGTCGGCCACCACGAGAAGGCGCGCGAGGGTAGGCCGACCCAGCGGATCGGTTACCTCGACCTCGAGCAGCTCGACCGCCGAGACCGGCGAGCAGCGCCGTCACGAAGCCGGGCCCGCCGTCGGCCAGCGGCAGCGAGCTCACCAGATCGGACGGCGCCGCCTGGCGCCAACCGGCGGCGATCGCCTCAGCCGCTTCGGCCGCCGTCATCGACCCGCCGAACGAATCGGGCGCGATCAGCACTCGCACCGCGCGCCGCGTCACAACCCGGGCGCACCCCAGACCGGAAACCAACGGGTCAGATCCGGCTCGACCTTCATGTCGTTGGCCACGACACCTTGCACCTCGATCTCGAGGGCGTTGTCGCGCTTCTCCGTGCCGCTCAGTGGCGCGAACGGATAGAACGAGCCGCGCTTGTAGAGGTAGACCAAGCGCGATGCGGCGACCGTCGGCATGCGCGAACGACATGAGCGAGCACAGCAGTTGCGGGCCGAACCCGGCATCTTGCAACCCGCTGTTCACCGCGTGCAGATCGGTGACAAGGCCGGGCACGTCGGTCGGGTCGTGGCGACCAGCAGCCAGGTGTAGCCGAAGCGAATCCTTGCTCAGCTCGACCTGCGGACCGCTGCCGGCCTGACGACGCGTCGAGCAACTGCTGCACGTCAGCCTGGGTGCGCGCGAACGCGGCGCCCTCGGCGGCCTTGAAGCAGACCGAGCCGAAGCCGGTCGGCTTGAACTCGAGCGCCGCTTCGAGCGTCAGCGCCGCCGACGGCAACGCGAACAAGTCGTCGAGGTCGGCCTTGACCGGCTTCGACCGGCCGAGCACCGTGTCGAAGAACCCCACGGTGACTACCGACCCTGACCGAGCTCGCGCGAGATCTCGGCAAGCTGCGCGAGCCGCTTCTCCAACGGCGGGTGGGTCGAGAACAGCGACGAGAGCGAGAAGCCCGGAGCGAGCGCCGGAGCGAAGAAGAACGCGTTGAACGCCTCGGCGCTGCGCAGGTCGCGGGTCGGGATCTGGCCCATCACGCCGGTGACCTTCTGAAGTGCGCTCGCGAGCGCCGACGGGCGCCCGGTGAGCAGCGCACCCGACCGGTCGGCGGACAACTCGCGATAACGCGACAGCGCCCTGATCAACAGGAAGCTGATCGCGTAGACGAGGGCCGACACCAACATGCATCACGAGCTCGACCATCGCTGCGCTGTCTTGGTTGTTGTTGCGGCCGCGCTGGTTTCCGCCGCCGAACATCGAGGCGTAGAAAGCGAACCTGGTGACCAGGCCGGCGAGCACACCGAGGAATGACGCGATCGTCATGACGACGACGTCGTGGTGCGCAACGTGCGACATCTCGTGCGCGAGCACGCCTTCGAGTTCTTCGTTGTCGAGCCGCCGCAAGATGCCGGTGGTCGCGCACACCACGGCACGTTTCTGGCTGCGACCCGTGGCAAAGGCGTTCGGTACGTCGCTGTCGGCGATCGCGACCTTCGGCTTTGGCGTGTTCGACAGCGCGCACAGCCGGTCGATGACTGGCGTGGAGTTCAGGTGCCTCTTCGGGCGTGACGATTTTCCCGTGCATGGCAAACAGCGCGATCCGGTCGGAGCCGAAGAGCTGGAACAGCAAGAACCCACCGGCGACGATGATGATGAGGGCCGGTGAGAGGTGGACGGCGAACAGCACGCCGACGAAGACGACGTAGAGCAGGCCGAGAAGGAACATCACGAACACCATGCGAGTTGCCAGCCCGCGATCTGCGGCAAAACGAGTTCGGGCCATAGGTCGAACGCGGGTCAGCCGGGGATAAGTCCCTCGTCGCTGAGCAGCGCACGCACCTCCTCCAGAGTTGAATCGGCAGCCGGTAAGACGAGCTCGGACGGCCCCAGGTGGTCGTCGGCGACCGGCTCGCCGACCTCGCGAACCAGCGCGAGCAACGCGGTCAGCGCGTCATGAAAGCTGGCTTCGTCGCCAGCGTCTACGGCCGCTTGCAGCTGATTATCGAGACTGTTCAACGCCTCGACTGTGTGCTCGGCGACCTCAAACTGTCCTTCACCAAGGATGCGCAGGATCATGACGACGCCTCAGGCTGCGTGGCCTCCGCCGGCGTGGCCTCTGCGGCCGGCGCTGCTTCGGCGGCCGGGGCCGTCGGGGTAGCCGTCGCGGCCGCGCCCTCGATGGCGGCGGTTGCCGGCGCGCTTGCGAGTTGGCCCTTCATCGCTGCCAGCTGCGACTCGACGTCGCTGGTGCTGGTCATGCGGTCGAGTTCGAGTTGGATGTCGTCTTTGCTCGAACCGGTCGGGTCGTTCAGCGCACCCGACGCAAGCAACTCGTCGATCGCGCCCGCTCGGGCCTGCATCGTTTGCGTCTTGTCTTGCGCCCGCTGGACAGCCAAACCGACGTCGCCCATCTCTTCGGAGATGCCCGAGAACGCCTCGCCGATCTTGGTCTGCGCTTCGGCCGCGGTGTAGGTGGCCTTGATGGTCTCTTTCTGCGTGCGGAACGCGTCGACCTTGGCCTGCAGTCGCTGCGAAGCCAGCGTGAGTTTTTCTTCCTCGGCCTGAAGCGACGCGTGCTGAGTCTGGAGGTCCGTGATCTGCTGGGTGAGCGCGGATTTGCGGGTGAGCGCCTCGCGCGCCAGGTCTTCGCGGTTTTGCGCCAGCGCCGCCCGAGCCTGGCCGTCGAACTTGTCGGCCTGCTGCTGAAGTTGGGTGGCTTGAAGTTCGAGGCGCTTGCGCGAGGTGGCGACGTCGGCCACACCGCGTCGTACCTTTTGCAGCAACTCGAGCTGCTTGGTGTAGCTGTAGTCGAGCGTCTCGCGCGGGTCTTCAGCGCGGTCAAGGACCTTGTTGGCCTTGGCGTTGAAGATGAGCGACATGCGCTTCATCACACCCATCGGTGCTGACTCCTTCACTCGACGTGCTCGGGATGCGATCACCAGCCAAACCAAGCGGTCGTCGGATTTACCCGAATCGCACGGTGCCGGTAAATCTCCACCCTATGCGCCGACGAGCGGCGACGGCAGAGGGTTCCCAGGGGGCTTGGCTCGGGTCGATACGCTGTGCGCATGTTCACCCGAAAGTCCAAGGACGCCGCAGGGTTGGCCAATGTCGCCGACCCGCTCGGTCGCGCCGCGGCACCGACCGTCGCGCCGACGAAGGGCAAAGCGACGCCGAAGCGCAATATTGCGCAGGCGGCCCGCAAGACCTCGGTAATCGGCGCTGGCCGCGGAGTGGGCCGCGCCGCCGCGACCCGAGGCAGCGGCCGGCGCGGACGCTTGACCCCCGACCAGGCGTACGCCCGGCGGCAGGCCATGCGCAGGGGCGATGAGAGTGCGCTCCCGGCGCGGGATCGTGGGCCGGCCCGCAGATTTGCCCGCGACTACGTCGACTCACGCCGCAACGTGCTTGGCATGTTCGTCCCGGTCGCGATCCCGGTGGTACTGCTCGGCTTGTTCTTTCCGGGAAACAAGGGCGTGGTGCTGTTCACCAACGCCGCCCTGTACACCTACGTTCTCGGGTCGATCCTCGACGGCTACCTGATGAGCCGGGCCATCCGTAAGCAAGTCGCCATCAGGTTCCCGAATGAATCGACCCGCGGTCTCGGGTTCTATGCGGCGCTGCGCGCAATGCAATTTCGCCGCATGCGCATGCCCGGCCCGCAGGTCGCCCGCGGCGCCAGACTCTAAGCCATGGAGTTCCGGCATCTGGGCGCCAGCGGTCTTATCGTCAGCGCGATCTCGTACGGCAACTGGTTAACCCATGGTTCGCAGGTTGAGGCCGATGCGGCCAAAGCCTGCGTTGCCGCGGCATTCGACGTCGGCATCACCACCTTCGACACCGCCGACGTCTACGCCGGAACTCGGGCCGAGACTGTGCTCGGCGAGGCGTTCTCGGGCGTTCGTCGTGAGTCGTACGAACTCGCCACCAAGGTGTTCTGGCCGACCGGCCCCGGCCACAACGACCGCGGCCTGTCGCGCAAACACATCATCGAGAGCTGCAATCGGTCGTTGCAACGGCTTCAGACCGACCACCTCGACCTGTATCAGGCACACCGCTTCGACGTTGAGACGCCGCTTGAAGAGACGTTGCGCGCGTTCGACGATCTCGTTCGCCAGGGCAAGGTTTGCTACATCGGCGTCAGCGAATGGAATGCATCACAGATCGAAGCCGCGCTGCGCCTCGCCGGCGAGATGGGGCTCGACCGCATCGTCTCCAACCAGCCGCAGTACAACCTGTTGTGGCGAGTAATCGAAGCCGAAGTAGTCCCGCTCTGCGAGCGCGAAGGCATCGGCCAAATCGTGTTTTCGCCGTTGGCTCAAGGAGTTCTGACCGGCAAATACCTGCCCGATGCACCTCCCCCGGCCGGCTCGCGGGCCACCGACGACAAGGGCGGCGCCGGCATGATCTCGCGGTGGATGCAGCCGGACGTGTTGTCGCGGGTGCAGGAGCTTTCCCGGCTGGCCGCCGACGCTGGACTCTCGGTGGCGACCATGTCGCTCGCGTGGGTGCTACGCAACGACAACGTGTCGAGCGCGATCATCGGCGCGTCGCGACCCGAGCAGGTACGCGAGAACGTCGCTGCCGTCGACGTGGATCTTGACGACGACCTCATCGCCGCCATCGACGCGATTGTCGACCCGATCGTGGAGCGCGACCCCGCGCAGGCGGCGCAGCTGTCTAGGCGGCCGACCTAGCCTTGTGTGGTCAGCTGTGCGGATCGAGACTCATCGGCCCGTAGACGACCCGGTCGCCCTCGAGCAGACTGACCCGGCTCACACCAGCCGCGAGCAGCGGCCGCCACTCCTCACCGAGCCACGACTCGGCATCCGACTGGGTAGGGAAGGTGTCGGCAGGCGGCAGGCCGGCGGGTGTCACGAGCTCGCCATCGAGGTTTTCGTAGCGCCACGACCAGGTCACCATGGCGCTGAGGTTAGCGCGTCGACTTTCGCCCTGACTGCCGCGTTGACGTGAGTGCGAGCGTCGTGGTTTGCTCACGCCACAACTGAAGACGCACTCGCGTTCAGGGGAAGCCGGTCCAAGTCCGGCGCTGACCCGCAACCGTAGGCCGCATCGTCGCGCAGCCCGCCGTCCGTCGTCTTGTTGACGTCGTTCGCAGCTGCCGACGAGAGGCAAGCCGGATTACCTGCCGGGTGCGAAGTGGCTCCATTCGTCCGTCGAGGTTCGCGGGGCGGAGCCCGGGTCGCCTCGACCCGCCACGCCCCCACGTCGCGCCGTCAGCGCACGTGGGTTTTGCGTGTCGGCAGTGGCGCCGGGTTTCTCACATCGACCCGCGACGCCACCTGAGAGGGAATCCCCCGTTGTTGCGTCATCTCGTGTTGCGTCGCCTCGTGTCGCGTCATCTCACCGCATCCGTTTCGCCTGTGGCGCCCGAGCGGCGAGGACGACGACGCGCTCGGCGAGCGTCCGCCGCGTGCGGCCTGGCTGCGGCAGCGGCTCTCGTGCTCGGCAGCGGAATCGCGCAGGCCGCAACCGCCACGGCACCGGCTGCGGCCAACGTGGGGTTGTTCGGCGCTCAAGATCCGACCTTTGACGGCGTCTACCGGCAAAGTCTGTCGATCATCGGGCTCAGGATGACGAACCACATTCCGGACGCTGCGGCAGTCGGCTGGCTGCTCAAGCAGCAATGCGCCGACGGTTCGTTCACGGCGTATCGCGCGAATCCGGCGATCGCGTGTACCGCTGCTAGCGAGGACGAAAACGCGACAGCGCTCGCGGTGCAGGCTCTGGTTGTGCTCGCACAATCACAACCGGCGACCACGGCCGTCGCCGCGCTGCGTCATTTTCAACTGGCCGACGGCGGCTTCTACGACAACACCGCGTTCGGTCCGCCGGCCTCCGACGTGAACTCGACAGGCCTCGCGTTGAGTGCGTTCGCCGCCGCCGGTATCGATCCCGCGAGTGTGACGTCGGGCGGCAAGAGCGGCATCGACTACCTGCGCACGCTGCAAATCAGTTGCGCCACGGCCTCGGGTGCAGGCGCCTACGACTTTCAGACTGAAGCCACCCTGCACGCAAATGACTACGGCACCGTTCAGGGCTTGCTCGGAGTGCTCGGGAAGTCGTTGCCGGTGAATCCGGTGCAGGCGTTCGGCGCGACTCCGACCTGCCCGGCGACGGTAACTGATGCCGCGAGCTCAGCCGCCGCGGCGACCAGCTACATCTCCGCGCGCCTGATCGCGACGAACGGTGCAATCCCGTCAGCGTTCGGCAGCGGCACAGATTGGACGACGACAGCGAACGCCGTTCTTGACCTGGAGGCAGCCAGCGTTGGCAGGCCTGCAATCCTCGCTGGCCTCGCCGCCCTGCAAGCGAATGCGCTCGCGTACACGAAGACCGCCGGAGTCTTCACGCCCGGGCCGCTGGCCACGTTGTTGCTCGTCGCGGCTGCGACCGCGACCGACTCCGCGGCATTTGGCGGCGTCGACCTGGCGACTGTGCTGGCCGCCACCGAACGGACCGCACCGGCTGCGGTCCCGACACTGCCGGCTACCGGCGCCGCCGGGCTGTTTCCGCTCGGGTTGACCGGCGGCATGCTCGTGGCCCTGGGGCTGGCAGCTATCGTGGCCAGCCGGCGGCGGGTGGCTCGGGTGGCTCGGGTGGCTCGGGCCGAAACGTGGTACGCCTGAGCCCATGGTGGCGAGTGCCCGGCCAAGCGGCAGCTGGCCGGGTGGGTCTGGTCGGCCTCGCCGGCCTGACCGGTTTCGTGCTCGCCACGGCACTCGTGCCAACGCAGCCAGCGCAGGCCGATACGGCCTATCGATACTGGGCCTTCTATCGTGGCGCACGGTGGGGCGTGGCAATTTTCGCAACGCGGTCCGGCGAGCGAGTATCCCGTCGACGGCGAGGTCCAGGGCTGGCGGTTCGCCGTCCAGACCGAAGCCGCGCATGGGTTGCCGCCGCGAGCCGCCGCCGATTTCGCGACGTTGTGCGCGGCGACTCCCGCGGTGGCCGGCGAGATCCGGGTGGGCATCGTGCTCGACTTCGGTACGACGACCGACGAACCCGCGCATGAGCATCCGCCGGCATCCGTCGTGCCCGGCTGTGTTCATGTGCACCCGGGCGACAGTGGCGCCGCAGTACTCGAAGCGGCCGCGCAAGTACGCATCGGGACCGCTGGCGCCGACGAGGGCCTGGTGTGTGGCATCGACGGATATCCGCAGTCAGAATGCGCACCTGCGGTGACCGCACCGGCACAGCCAAGCCCGAGTTCGCGCACTGCGACGACCACGCCCGGCCCGGCAAGCGCGGCCGCAACCACCAACGCCGCTGCGGTGTCCGCGCCCGCGCCGGCTCCGACGTCCGCTACGCCGTTGGTTGCATCATCAGCCGCGCCCACGGTGTCTGGGTTGGCCGCGGCTTCGCCGGAGTCGCCGGTCGCCGAGCTACCGACAGCACTGTCGACAGCCGTCGCTCGACAGCACCGCCGACGACATTGGCGGCCACTCGGGCCGCGACGCCACGAGGCCACGGCTTCTCGGTCACGACGGCGATCGGCATCGGACTCGTCGTGGCCCTCGCCCTCGGCGCGTTGTGGCGATCGCGCGGTCGGCGCAGATGAAGACGCGGCCGGCGACCGAGCGGGCGTCTGACCTGGTGCACCCGGGCGCGTGGTGGGCGTGGTCACTTGCCCTCGGCGCAGCTGCGACGCGCACCACCAATCCCCTGATCCTGGTGCTCTTGATCGCTGTCGCGGGGTTCGTCGTGAACGCGCGCCGGTCGCCGGCAAGGCTCGCGCACGTTCTGGTTTTTCGTCCGGCTTGGCGTCGTGATCATCGCCGCGCGCGTCGTGTTCGACATCGTGTTCGGCGACCAGCACACCGGTTACGTGCTGCTCAAGCTGCCGAGTGTGCCGCTGCCGAATTGGGCCGCTGGGCTGCATCTCGGCGGCGCGATCACCACGCAAGAGTTGCTCACGGCTGGCTACGGCGGACTTCAGCTGGCTGCGTTGGTGATTTGCCTGGGCTCGGCAAATGCGCTGGCCAACCCGCGCAGGTTGCTGCGCGCACTGCCGGGCAGCTTGTACGAGGTCGGCGTCGCGATCACCGTCGCACTGTCGTTCGCGCCGCAGCTGGCGCACGCGGCGGTGCGGGTGCGGCGGGCCCGCCGGCTTCGCGGACTGACGCAGTACGGGGTTGCGATCGTGGTGGTCGGTCGCGGTTCCGGTGCTCGAAGATGCGCTCGATCGGTCGATCGAGTTGGCCGCCGCCATGGACGCACGCGGCTTCGGCCGCACCGGCGAGATTTCCCGACGGCAACGGCGTCTTGTCGCGACGGGGGTGCTCGCCGGGCTGCTCGCCATCGTCGTCTCGGTCTACGAGATTCTCGATGTCGGCTCGCCGGTGCTCGCCGGCGTCCCGCTACTCGTCGCGGGCACCGCCCTGGCAGTCGTTGCCGTCTTGTTCGGGGGGCGTCATCGCAGTCGCACGACGTACCGCCCTGCATCGTGGCGGGCCGCTGAGTGGGTCGTTCTCGCCGCCGGCGTCGCCGCAATCGCCGGCGTGCTCGTCGGCGGCCGGGTCCAGCCGGGATCGCTGCACACCACGGTGTACCCGATGGCCGTACCGCAATTGCCCTGGCCGACGCTCGTGGGCATCGCACTTGCGCTGCTCCCCGTCGTCCTCATGAATACTGCCCTGCATTGTGACGCCGCGGTTTCGTGCAGTACGCGGCGACGTACCCGCGGTGGCGCGCCGATGATTCGATTCGAATCCGTCACGATCACCTACCCGGACGCCGACGGGCCGGCGTTGCGCGACGTCGAATTGTTCGTGCCCGAAGGCGAACTCGTGCTGGTGATCGGTCGCACCGGCGCTGGCAAATCCACGCTGCTCAAAGCAATCAACGGGCTCGTGCCGCATTTCAGCGGCGGCACTCTTGTCGGCCGGGTCACTGTCGATGGCCGTGACACGCGCACCCACCCGCCGCGCGAATTCTGCGACCTCGTCGGCTACGTCGGGCAGGATCCGCTCGCTGGTTTCGTCACCGACGTGGTCGACGAAGAGCTCGCCTACGCGATGGAGTCACTGCGTATTTCGCCGGACGTGATGCGCCGTCGGGTCGAAGACATCATTGATCTGCTCGGGCTTGCGCCGGTACGACGACGTTCGTTGACCACGTTGTCGGCCGGTGAGCAGCAGCGAGTGGCGATCGGATCGGTGCTGACCGCTGGCGCGCGCGTACTCGTGCTCGACGAACCGACATCGGCGCTCGACCCGCCCGCGGCCGATGATGTGCTGGCCGCGTTGACCCGGCTCGTGCACGACCTCGGCATCACGGTCGTCGCCGCCGAGCACCGGCTCGAACGGGTCATCCACTACGCAGATCGCATCGTGCAAGTCGATGACGACGGCAGCGTTCATGACACCACGCCGCGCCAGGCGATGCAGCGCAGCGCGGTCGCGCCACCAGTCGTCGAACTCGGTCGGCTGGCGCAGTGGCAGCCGTTGCCGCTCTCGGTGCGCGACGCACGACGCGCAGCCGACAGCCTGCGCGCCCGGCTGGCCTCCTTGCCGGCGCTCGCCGGTGCAACCCGACCCGACCGGTGACGCCGGTCGTGACCGTGCGCAGCTTGCACGCGTCCTACGACGACATCGTTGCGCTGCGCGGTATCGACCTGATCGTGCGACCAGGCGAGATCGTCGCGTTGATGGGCCGCAACGGCGCCGGCAAGTCGACTCTGCTTGTCGCATCTGGTCGGGCTGATGTCGCCCACCGTCTGGCGATGTGGTGGTGAACGGCCACGACCCGACCCGGCGCAGTGCGGCTCGAGTTGATGCGCGACGTCGGGCTCGTGCCGCAAGAGCCCGCTGACTTGTTCTTCGCCGAAACTGTCGACGCACGAGTGTGCGCCGACGCGCGGCGGCCGACGCTCGCGCGCTGCTCGACCGGCTCGCACCTGGCATCGCCGGCGCACATGCACCCGCGCGATCTGTCCGAAGGCCAGCGGCTCGCCTTGGCACTGGCACTCGTCGTCGCGGCCAAGCCGCCCGTGCTCTTGCTCGACGAGCCGACGCGCGGCCTCGACTATCCAGGCAAGGCCCGCCTGGTCGCCGTGCTGCGCGAACTCGCGGCCGCCGGAACCGCCGTGATCCTCGCGACCCACGACGTCGAACTCGCCGCCGAGGTCAGCCATCGCACCGTTGTCTTGGCGGACGGCGAGGTCGTCGCCGACGGCCCGACCGGATGGTTGTCACGGCATCGCCGACGTTCGCGCCGCAAGTCGCGAAGATCCTCGCGCCGCTGCCCTTGCTGACCGTCGCGCAGGTGCGGGCCACACTCGCGGCGGGACGCCGTGACCACCATCGACTCGCCGACGATCGCGTCGCGCGACGCACGGCCGCCGACCCGTCGACGTCCGGCCGTGGTGGCTTGCGCCCGCGATCGGCGCTTGCGCTCGCCGTCGTGAGTGCGGTCGGCGTGCTCGCGTTCGGTGGCCGTTCTTGCTGCCGGCCAACGCGACCGGCGCCAACTCGGCACACACCGGCGACGCACCCTGGGTGTTCGCGATCGTGTTGCCACTGCTGCTTGTGGTCGTGCTGGCCGAGTTGGCCGACGGCGGCATGGACGCGAAAGCCATCGCGTTGCTCGCCGTCCTCACTGCGTGCGGCGCGGCGTTGCGGCCGCTCGGCATCGACGCATCCGGCGCCTCACCGGTGTTCTTCTTGCTGATCCCGGCCGGTCGCGTGCTCGGTCGCGGCTTCGGCTTTGTGCTGGGCATGCTGACGCTCTTCGGTAGCGCGTTGCTCACCGGCGGAGTCGGACCGTGGCTGCCGTTCCAGATGCTGGCGGCCGGCTGGGTCGGGCTGTTCGCCGGCTGCCTGCCGCAGGTGCGCGGTCGAGCTCGAAATCGCGCTGCTCGCCGGCTACGGAGCGGTCGCGGGTTTGCTGTTCGGCGCCGTGATGAACATCTGGTTCTGGCCATTCGAAACCAGCCGGCTCTGGCACCCGAAATCTCCTACGTTCCGGGTGCGAGCTGGGCTACCGAGCTGCACCACTACGGCGCGTTCTACCTCGACCACCTCGCTCGGATGGGACCTGAGCCGCGCGCTCGGAACCGTGGTTTTGGTCATCATCGCCGGCCGGCCTGTGTTGCTCGCGCTGCGCCGCGCATCGCGGCGGGCGGCGTTCGGCGTGCCGGTGACATTCGTGCAGCCACTGCACCTGAACGGGAGCCGGAATTCGTGATCGCCTCAACGCCAGCAAGCCCGCGTCGAACACTCATCATCGGAGGCGCGCGCTCCGGCAAGTCCTTGACCGCCGAACGGTTGCTGGCGGCCGAACCGTCGGTTGTGTACGTCGCAACTGCCCAGCATGATGCGGCCGACGCCGAATGGAATGCACGCATCGCGGTGCATCGCGCCCGGCGTCCACCAGGTTGGTCGACTGTCGAAACCACTGACCTCGCGGCACTGCTGCGCGACCACGACGCCGACGCATGCACCGTTGCTTATCGACTGCCTCACGCTATGGCTGACGCATGTGCTCGAAGGGGCAGGTGCGTGGTCAGACGCGAGTGCGGACGCGGAGGCCGACCATGCGTGTGCCGCAGCCGTTGATGAGCTCGTCGCGGCCTGGCGCGGCACGCGCTGCCGGGTGATCGCGGTGAGCAACGATGTCGGCTCAGGTGTCGTGCCCGAATACTCGAGCGGGCGCCGATTCCGCGACGAGCTCGGCACGCTCAATGCGCGACTCGCGGCCGACAGCGATGAAGTGCTGTTCGTCGAAGCCGGCATCCCGCGATCACTACTGCACGCAGGAACGGCGGCATCATGACTCCGTCATTCGCGCCGGTGCCGCCACTCGACGGAGTCGCTATGGCACAGGCGTTGGCGCGCCAGGCGACGCTGACCAAACCGGCAGGCGCACTTGGTCGGCTCGAGGAGATCTCGGTCTGGCTGGCCGGCGCGCAGGGCCTGTGCCCGCCGCGAGCGCCGGAGCGCATCCGCGTCGTGCTGTTCGCCGGCGACCACGGCGTTGCCGCGGCCGGCGTCTCGGCCTACCCAAGCGAAGTGACTGCGCAAATGGTCGCGAACTTCTTGGCCGGCGGCGCCGGCGTCAACGTGCTGGCGCGACGCGTGGGCGCCGGCGTACGAGTCATCGATATGGCGGTGGCGACCGATATCGCGAATGACCTGCCCGCCGACGTCACCCGATGGAAGGTCAGACGCGGGTCTGGGCGCATCGACATCGAAGATGCACTTGACGCCGGCCGAGACCGTCCGCCGCCATCGCGGCTGGTCAGCAGATCGCCGACGATGAGATCGATGCTGGCGCCGATCTGCTGATACCGGGCGATATGGGCATCGGCAACACCACTCCCGCGGCCGTGCTGATCGCGCTGCTTACCGGTCACGACGGCCGAGCACCATCACCGGTCGTGGCACCGGCATCGATGACGAGACCCTCGAGCGGAAACGCGCCGTCGTTGCCGCCGCAATGCAACGAGCGTTAACGGTGCGGACGCGGCGCACGCGGCGAGCGCGACGCAGCGAAGCTGGTCGGCTCGGTCTCAAGCGCCGACGCAGCGAAGCTGGTCGGCTGTGTCGGAGGAGCCGATTTTGCTGCAATGGCAGGGTTTCTCGCGCAAGCGGCGGTGCGGCGAACGCCCGTTCTTCTTGATGGTGTCGTGTCAGGTGCCGCCGCGCTCGTTGCGGCGAAGCTTGCGCCGGGCGCCGCCGCCTGGTGGCGCGCCGGCCACCGATCGGCCGAGCCTGCGCATCGAGCCGCGCTCGACAACGCTCGGGTCTTGAGCCGCTGCTCGATCTCGGTCTGCGGCTGGGCGAAGGCAGTGGCGCTCTCGCGGCCGTGCCGCTTCTTGTTCGCCGCGACGGATACCCTCGCCGGCATGGCGACTTTTGGCGAGGCGAGCGTCAGCGATCGTGGCTGAGTTTGCCGGCCTCCGCCTCGCGCTGACAATGTTCACCGTCTCCCCGCTCGACCCGCTCGCGTCAACCGGCGGATCGCGGCGGCGTCGATGGCATGGAGCCCGCTCGTCGGTGCCGCTTTGGCCGCGATCGCCTCGGCACTGCTCATCGGTGCGCGGCTCGTCTATACGGGCCCGACGTTCTATCTCGGGCATGCCGATGCAGGTGTTCGAGGCGCCGCTGCTCGCATCGGCGCTGGCGATTTTCGTCGCTCGCCTTGATGACCCGCGGCCTGCATCTCGACGGGCTCGCCGACACCGTCGACGGGTTGGCGTCGCAACTGCCGGCCGAAGAAGCGCTCGACGATCATGAGCGCAGGCCCGTCGGAGCGCTGGGCGCAGCGGCGCTGATCGGGTGCTTGGTTGTCGAAGTCCTCGCGCTGACGGCCAGCGTGCTCGCCCATCACGGCACCCAATCGCTAGTTTTCGCTGTCGTCTCAGGCCGAGTGGCGATGTTGTGGGCGTGCACGCCGCGGCATTCCGGCTGCGCGCGAATCGGGGCATGGGTGCGCTTGTCGCCGGCTCAGTCTCGCGTTGGTTGGCCGACTTTGTGGACGATCGTCGTGCTGGCCGGCGCGGCCGTTTACGGTCGCGCTACGACAGCGAGGGCGGCTCAATCACCGGCGCGATTCGCGAGTCGCCGGCGGTGCTGGTTGCGCTCGCGGTCGCCTGGCTGGTCCGCCGCCACATCGTTCGCCGGTTCGGCGGCATCACCGGCGACGTGATCGGCGCATGTGGCGAGATCGCCACGATGACCAGCTTCCTGATCACGGCGATGGGTCCGACTAGCCCACGTCATTGCCGACTGAACGCGTCGAGGATCTGCGTGCGCGATCGGCGTCCGGCGATGTGTCGTCGACGTCGATGACGCAGATCGGCCATCTTTTCGTACAGCGGCTCGCGGCCCGCGTACAGCTTGCGCAGTGTCGCTTCGGGATCGTCGCCGAGCCATGGCCGGTAGGTGCCTTCGACCGCTTCGCGAGCGTCTCGATATCGGCCCGCAGGAACACGACGAACGCCCCTTCGTGCACCTGCGCGCTCAGCTGCGGGATCGAGCACGATGCCGGCCGCCACACCGGCGATGAGCGGCGGCGGCCTCGTCAAAACCTGATTGCGCCGCAGCAGATTCAGCCGCCCGCATCGCCTCGACGCCCTTGCTGCTGCAGCAGGTCGCGGGTCGGCATGCCGACCATCTGTTCGACGACTTGGTCGTTGTCGATGTACGGCCACCCGGTGAGCTTCGACAGGCTCGCGCCGACCGTGGATTTGCCGGCGCCCATCATGCCGATCAGGACGATGCGTTCGGCTCGGCTCATACCGTGTCGGCTCCCTTCGATGAACGGCGGCTTCACCACGCGCATCGCGGATGGCCTGCCCCGCACGTCGACCTCGACCTCGTCACCTTCGACGATGTCGGGCCGCAGCAACGCGAGCGCGATGCCGACCCGGCGGGTGGGCGAGAACGTGCCGCTTGTCACCTCGCCGACGACCTCGCCGTCGCGCGACTTCACGACCATGTGCGGCCGCGGGATGCCGCGGTCGAGTGAATCAAGGCCGCGCAAGACGCGGCGGGGTCCGGCCGCCCGCTCGGCCAGCAGGCCTCGCGTCCCCAGAACGCCGGCTTCTTCCAGCCCACCGCCCAGCCGACGCGCGCCTGGTTCGGGCGTGATGTCGAGCGACAGGTCCTGCCCGTGCAGCGGGTAACCCATTTCGGTGCGCAACGTGTCACGAGCACCAAGACCACAAGCGCGGACGCCGAGGGCGCGCGCCGGCCGCAAACGTGGTCCCACACACCGCCGGCGTCGGCTCTGGCGACCACAAGTTCGTAGCCGCGCTCGCCGGTGTAGCCCGATCGGCAGACCGTCACGGCCGTGCGGACGCCCGCCGACTCGGCGTCCACTCGTGTCGACGAACGACATGTAGGGGTGCGCCGACGGCAACCCGGCCGCATCGAGCAGCTCGGCGAGCGCGGACCTTGCACCGCGAGCACCGCGAAATCGCGATGCAGGTTCGCGCACCTCGACACCGTCGGGCGCAGCGGCCGCAAGCCGACGCACGACCTCGGCGGTGTTCGCGGCGTTCGGGACGAGGAACACATCGTCGTCGCCGCGCAGGTAGACGATCAGGTCGTCGACGACGCCGCCGGACGCATCGTCGGCGCACAGGTGTATTGCGGCCTGCGCCGGCGATCGATGCGCGTCGAGGTCGTTGGTCAAGGTGGCGTCGATGAAGGCGGCCGCGCCGGGGCCGCGCACCGACGCCTTGCCGAGGTGCGACACGTCGAAGACGCCGACGCTCTCGCGGACGGCGGTGTGCTCGGCGAGGACGCCGCCGCCGGCGTACTCGAGCGGCATCGTCCAGCCGCCGAACTCGCCGATCTTCGCGCCGAGCGCGACGTGGCGGTCGTGCAGCGGCGAGCGGAGCAGTCGGCGGCGTGCGCGGCCCGGTGGGCATCTGTCATGCGCGGACGTTACCGCTTCGCGCCCGCGCGGTGCACCCGGCCGTCGCGGAAATGTCTCGAGGTCGCTTCGTAGGCTGGGGCCTAGAGTCGAAATGTCGGCCAGCCCGTCCAGTTCGCCGCAGACGCCGCATCCAGAGGTACCGATGAGTCAGAACACGACCAGCACGTCTTCGCCTGCTCCCGCTGGCGCACGAGTCGCAACCCACGCACACATCCCCTCGTGGGCGGTGCTCGCCATCGCCTGCGCGGCGCAGTTCATGGTCGTCCTCGACATCTCGATCGTGAACGTGGCGCTGCCGAAGATGCGGCACAGTCGCTGCACATGACCCAGAGCGAACTGCAGTGGGTCGTCAACGCCTACGCACTGACGTTCGCCGGCTTCCTGCTGTTCGGTGGCCGCGCGGGCGACCTGTTCGGCCGCAAGAAGATCTTCCTGCTCGGGCTGACGATCTTCACCGGCGCGAGCCTGGTCGGTGGCTTCGCGAACAGCGGCACCATGCTCGAGATCGCGCGGGCCGTGCAGGGCCTCGGCGGCGCGATCCTGGCGCCGTCGACGCTGAGCCTGCTGACCACCACCTACACCGAGCAGCGGGCGCGCGCTCGGGCGCTCGGCATCTGGAGTGCGACCGCCGGCAGCGGTGGTGCGTTCGGCGCCATGGCCGGCGGCATCCTGACCGACGAGCTGAGCTGGCGCTGGGTGCTGTTCGTGAACGTGCCGATCGGGGCCGCTGCTGTTCGCCGCGGCGTGCGGTCGCGTTGCGCGAGTCGCGTGGCCAGGTCCGCAGCATTCGCGGCCTCGACATCCCCGGCACGATCACGGTGACGGCCGGCCTGGCCGTCCTGGTCTACGGCGATCGTCAGCACCAACGAACACCCGTGGGGCTCGGCGCGCACGCTGATCACCCTCGCGATCGGCGGCGGCGTTGCTCGTCGCGTTCTTCTTCATCGAGCGCTACAGCGCCGCAACCGCTGGTGCCGCTGCGGCATCTTCAAGATGCGCGCGCTGTCGTCGGCCAACGGCATCGCCGTCGCCGTCGGCGCCGCCATGTTCTCGATGTTCTTCTTCCTGTCGCTGTACATGCAAGACGTGTTGCACTACAGCGCGCTGAAGACCGGCTTTGCGTTTCGTGCCCGGCGCGCTCTTCATCATCGCCGGCGCGCACGACGGCGTCGAAGCTGGTCAGCACGGTCGGCCCGCGCCGGCTGTTGCTCATCGGCGGCTCGCTGTCGACGATCGCGCTGTGGTGGCTGTCGCGGCTGCCGTCGCAGCGGCAACTACTTCGCGCATGTCTTGCCGCCACTGCTGATGGTCGTGTCCTCGGCATGGGCCTCTCGCATCGTGCCGATGACGGTCGCCGCGACGTCGGGTGTCGACCGCAGCGAAGCCGGCCTCGCCTCGGGGCTGCTAACACCACCCGGCAGGTCGGCGGCGCGCTCGGGCTCGCGGTGCTTGCGACGATCGCGACCGACCGCAGCGGCCACGTGCTCGGCTCGCTCGGTGCGCAGGCGACCTCGTTCAAACCGCGCACGCGTTGACGCTCGGGCTTCGACCGCGCGTTCCTCGTCGGCGGCTTCATCGCGCTCGTCGGCGGCCTGCTGGCCCTACGCTGCCGAACCGAGCTGCACACGTGGCGGCGGTCGAGCAAAGCGCGCGCGACCACGCCCCGTCCGAACCGGCCCAACCGGTCACGGTCGAGTCGTAGTGCCGGAAGCCGCGACCCGGGCCGCGTTCTGACCCAGACGGGCGATGCGGCCCCCAGGTAGCATCGGCGACCGTGACCTCGATCGCGCTCGCCGCCGGCCCCGCCGACCAGATCAAGGCCGACGCGCGTCGTCGTCGGCGTCGCCGTCGGGCCCGAACAACCGGCCGGTGCTCGCGCCCGGCGCGCACGACGATCGACGCCGCGTTCGCGCGACGGCTGCTGGCGAACCTGGTCAGCCTCGGCGCGACCGGAGCGAGCGGCGAATGCCATCGGCTCGCCACCCTCGGCGCCACCACCGCGCCGGTAGTCGTCGCCGTCGGCCTCGGCGCCGCGCCGCCGCCGCGGGCAGCAGTTCGACAGCCGAGGCGCGTGCGCCGAGCGGCTGGTGTCGCCCTGCGCTCACTGGCCGGCACCCGCAAGGTGGCGATCTCACTGGCGGCACCGACGGAACGACCACGATGATCCGCGCGCCGTCGCCGAAGGCGCGCTTCTCGGCGCCTACTGCTACCTGCGCTATCGCAACGCCTCGCGCGACGCGCACCAGCCGCCCGTCGACACCGTCGTGCTCGTGGTCGACGACCCGAAGTCGGCGTCGCCAATGCAAGCTCGTCGCACGGGCCGAAGTCGTCTGCGACGCGGTGTGCGATGGCGCGCGACCTGGTGAACACCCCGCCGTCCGATCTGCACCCGCAGGAGTTCGCCGACATCGCGGCGGCCGAGGCGAAGCGGGCCGGCCTCGACATCGAGATCCTCGACGAGAAGGCGCTGAAGAAGGGCGGCTACGGCGGCATCATCGGCGTCGGCCAAGGCTCGATCAACCCACCGCGGCTAGTGCGGCTGGCGTACCGGCACCCGAAGGCGACCCGCACCCTCGCACTCGTCGGCAAGGGCATCACCTTCGACTCCGGCGGCCTGTCGCTGAAGCCGGCCGCGCCGATGGAGTGGATGAAGTCCGACATGGGTGGCGCCGCCGCGGTCTTGACCGCGATGGTCGCGATCGCCTCGCTGAAGCTTGCCGTCAACGTCACCGGCTGGGCGCCGCTGGCCGAGAACATGCCGTCGGGCACGGCGCAACGGCCATCCGACGTCATCACCATCTACGGCGGCAAGACCGTCGAGGTGCTCAACACCGACGCCGAGGGCAGGCTCGTGCTCGCCGACGCGCTCGTGCGCGCGAGCGAAGAAGTCCCCGACTTCATCGTCGACGCCGCCACGCTGACCGGCGCGCAGCTCGTCGCGCTCGGCACCCGCATGTCGGGCGTCATGGCCAACGACGACGACTTCCGCACCGCGGTCGTTCGACGCCGCGACGCGGGCCGGCGAGCAGATGTGGCCGATGCCGATCCCGCCCGAGCTGCGCAAGTCGCTCGACTCGTCGGTCGCCGACATCGCCAACATGCCGGCGAGACCTTCGGCGGCATGCTGGTCGCCGCGAGCTTCCTGGCCGACTTCGTCGGCAGCCGCGACGGCGAGCCGATCCCCTGGGCGCACCTCGACATCGCCGGGCCCGGCGTTCAACCAGGGCGAGCCGTTCGGATACACCCCGAAGGGCGGCACCGGCGCCGCCGTGCGAACCTTCGTGCAATTCGCCGACGACGTGGCGGCATCGGTCGGCTCTGCACTGATCGCCGGTGCACGCCGGCTCGACCGCAGCGTGGGAAGATGATGTTGGCGCCGCGGCGATCCCGCAGGCCTGACCATCGGCGACGCACCACCACTCGCATAAGGAGTCCTCGTGGCGGCAACGAGCAACAGCACCTTCGACCTGGTCATCCTCGGCGGCGGGAGTGGCGGCTACGCGGCGGCCTTCCGCGCGAGCGAACTCGGCATGTCGGTCGCCCTCATCGAGAAGGACAAGGTCGGCGGCACCTGCCTGCACCGCGGCTGCATCCCGACGAAGGCGCTGCTGCACGCGGCCGAATCGCCGATGGCGCCCGCGAAGGTGCGAACGTTCGGCGTGCAAACGACGTTCGACGGCATCGACGTGCCCGCCGTGCACGCCTACAAGGACGGCGTGGTCAACCGCCTCTACAAGGGCCTGCAGGGCCTGGTGCAAGGCGAACAAGATCACCTACGTCGAGGGCGAAGGCAAGCTGGTCTCGCCGACGGCGGTCGAGGTCAACGGTCAGCGGTACGAAGGCAAGCACGTCCTGCTGGCGACCGGCTCCGCACCCAAGTCGCTGCCCGGTCTCGACATCGACGGCGTGCGCGTCATCACCAGCGAGCACGCGCTCACCCTCGATCGCGTCCCTGCGTCGGTCGTCGTCCTCGGCGGCGGCGTCATCGGCGTCGAGTTCGCCAGCGTCTGGAAGTCGTTCGGCGCCGAGGTCACCATCGTCGAGGCGCTCCCCCACCTGCTGCCGCTCGAAGACGAGTCAAGTTCGAAGCTGCTCGAGCGGGCGTTCCGCCGCCGCGGCATCGCGTTCGAACTCGGCGCCCGCTTCGAGAGCGTCAAGAGCACCGATGCGGGCGTCGTCGTCACGCTCGAAGGCGGCAAGACGATCGAGGCCGAGTACCTGCTGGTCGCGGTCGGTCGCGGCCCGGTTTCGGCCGGCCTTGGCTACGAAGAGCAACGGGGTCGAGACCAAGAGCGGCTTCGTCGTGGTCAACGAGTACTGCCAGACCAACGTGCCGACGATCTCCGCGGTCGGCGACCTCATCCCGACGCTTGCAACTCGCGCACGTCGGGTTCGGCGAGGGCATCCTGGTCGCCGAGCGTCTCGGCGGGCTCTCGCCGATGCCGATCGACTACGACGGCGTGCCGCGCATCACCTACTCAGATCCCGAGGTCGCCTCGGTCGGCCTCACCGAGGCGAAGGCCAAGGAGAAGTACGGCGCCGACGCTCAAGGTGCTCAGCTACGACCTCGCCGGCAACGGCCGCAGCCAGATCCTCAAGACCGCCGGTGCGGTGAAGGTCATCGCGGCTGTCGACGGACCGGTGCTCGGCATCCACGTCGTCGGTGCGCGCGTTGGCGAACTCATCGCCGAGGCGCAGCTGATCTACAACTGGGAAGCACTGCCGAGTGAGGTCGCCCAGCTGATTCACCCGCACCCGACGCAGACCGAAGCGATCGGCGAGGCCATGCTGGCCCTTGCCGGCAAGCCGCTGCACCTCCACAGCTAGCCCGCTTCGACGTCACGGGAGTCGCCGACACCATGCCCTTCTCAGTCACGATGCCCCGCCTCGGCGAGAGCGTCACCGAAGGCACGGTCACGCGCTGGCTGAAGAAAGAAGGCGACCAGGTCGCCGTCGACGAGCCGCTGCTCGAGGTCTCGACCGACAAGGTCGACACCGAAATCCCCTCCCCCGTCGCCGGCATCCTGAGCAAGATCACCGTCGCCGAAGACGAAACGGTGGAGGTCGGGTCCGAGCTCGCCGTTATCGACGACGGCGCTGCTGGGGGTGCGCGGCAACGTCGAGCGGCTGCAGCTGCCGACAGCGGCGAGGCCGCCCAAACCGCGCCCGTCGCGCCCGCCGAGACCGTGCCGCCCGCCGAGGCTGCGGTCAGCTCCGTCGGCGCCCGAAGCCAGCGCCCGAATCTGGACGCCGGTCACCGTCGGCGCCCGCAGCGCTGTCCCCGAACCGGTGTCCGTTTCGGCCAGCGCCCGTCGCAACCCAAATGCCCGCAGCTCCGGCGGCGACGCCGTCCGTTCTTGCGACAGCGACCGCGCCGAGCGCTAACGGCGTTGCCGAGGTACCCGATGCTGGCGATGCGCTCCTACGTCACGCCGTTGGTGCGCAAGCTCGCGGCCGAGCACCACGTCGACCTCAGCGCGCTGGCCGGCACCGGAGTCGGCGGCCGGATCCGCAAGCAAGACGTGATCGCTGCGGCCGAGGCGCGCGAAGCCGCGACCGCCGCGCGCCACTGCCGGCCGACCAACCGCACCGGCGACCACGCCCGTACCGAGCTCCGCCGCAGCCGCCTTGCGCGGGCGCACCGAGAAGATGTCGCGGCTGCGCAGCGTGCTGGCGTCTCGCATGGTCGAGTCGCTGCAGACCGCCGCACAGTGCACCACTGTCATCGAAGTCGACGTCACCCGCGTCGCGCGCCTGCGCGACGGCGGCGAAGGCCGACTTCGAGGCGCGCGAGGGCGCCAAGCTTTCGTTCCTGCCGTTCTTCGCGGTCGCCACCGTCGAGGCGTTGAAGCAACATCCCGTGCTGAACGCGAGCATCGACATCGAGGCCGGCACGATCACCTACCACGACGCCGAGCACCTCGGCATCGCCGTCGACACCGACCGCGGCCTGCTGGTTCCCGTCGATCCATGGCGCCGGCGACCTCAACCTCGGTGGCCTCGCTCGCAAGATCGCCGACCTCGCGCAACGCACACGAAACAACCAGGTCAACCCCGACGAGCTCAGCGGTGGCACGTTCACCATCACGAACACCGGCAGCCGCGGCGCACTGTTCGACACGCCGATCCTGCTGCCTCCGCAGGTCGGCATTCTGAGCACCGGCGCGGTCGTGAAGCGGCCGGTCGTCATCGACGACGCACCGATCGGCGAGACGATCGCGATTCGCTCGATGGTCTATCTCGCGCTCACCTACGACCAACGACTCGTCGACGGCGCCGACGCGGCGCGATTCCTCGACACGCTCAAGACACGACTCGAAGAAGGCCGCTTCGAAGCCGACCTCGGCCTCTAAGCAGCCCGATTCAATGAAAATCGTCGTCTCCGGATCGTCCGGTCTGATCGGCTCAGCGTTGGTTCGGGTACTACGCAGCGAGGACGACGGCCATGCGCACGAGGTGCTCCGACTCGTGCGGCGCCCGGCGACTGCACCGGACGAAATCGAGCTGGGATCCCGGCAGCCGGGCGCGGTCCCGATCCGAAGCAGCTTGCGCGGTGTCGACGCGGCGATCAACCTCGCCGGCGCAGGCACCGGCGACAAACGATGGAGCGACGACTACAAGCAGGAAATCCTCGAGAGCCGGTTGTCGTCGACCCGGCTGCTGATCGAGGCGTTAGCCAGCCTCGAGCCGCGGCCGCGAGTCTTGCTGTCGGGCTCCGCGGTCGGCTACTACGGCGACACCGGCGATCGCGAAGTCGATGAGAATTCCCCTGCTGGCACAGACTTTCTCGCCGACGTTGCGCGCGCAATGGGAAGCCGCGAGCGCGTCGGCAAGCGACGCGGGCATCCGCACGGTCTACCTGCGTACCGGCATCGTGTTGAGCACCAAGGGCGGCGCGTTGGGCAAGGTGCTGCCGCTGTTCAAGGCGGGAGTCGGGCGGTCGGCTCGGCTCAGGCCGTCAGTACATCAGCTGGATAGCGCGTCCTGATCACATCGCGGCGATGCGATTCCTGCTCGACGCAGACGACATCAGCGGGCCGGTCAACCTCACTGCACCGAATCCGGTGACCAATCGCGAGTACACGAAAGCCATCGCGGCTGCGGTCCATCGGCCGGCGTTGTTCCCGGCGCCGTCGCTCGCCTTGAAGGCGGTGCTCGGCGAGTTTGCAGGCAATGTGGTGGGCGGCCAGCGCGTGCTACCGAAGCGACTGCTCGATGCGGGCTTCGAGTTCGGCTACTCCGACGTCGAACTCGCACTTCGCGCGCTGGTCGAAGCGAACGCCTGACGGCAGCGATCAGCTCAGGTCGGCAGCCATGACACCTTGTGCGCCAAGTAGATGTAGCCGATGAACGTCGTCGCATCCATCAACGTGTGCGCGATGATCAGCGGCAACGTGCGCCCGGTGCGCTGATACACGCGGCCGAAAATCAGGCCCATCACGAAGTTGCCCAGCGCGCCGCCGAATCCTTGGTACAGGTGGTACGAACCGCGCATCAACGCGCTGGTCGCAAGTGACTTGTTGTCACCCCAGCCGAACTGCCGCAGTCGGTGCAGGAGATAGCCGCTGACGATGCACCTCTTCGTAGATGCCGTTCTGCGCGGCCGACAACAACAACACCGGAATCCGCCACCAATGCGGCCCGAGCGTGGTCGGGACAACGACGACATTCGCGCCGGCCGCGTGTGCGCCGATGTAGAGCGCGAGACCGGCACCACCGACACAGGCCGCGAGCAGCGCGCCAACGCCGAGGTCGCGACCCGGTTGCGACCGGTCGACGCCGATGGTGCGTAGCGATTCGTTCGACCGATGCAGCAGGTAGACGACCAATGCGACCGGCACCAGGCCGGTGGCGATGCCGAACAGCTGGAACGCGAGATCAAGCCACGGCCGATCGGGCGTGACGGAACCGTTCAGCGTGGTGTGCTGCGACGACAGCGCGACATGCTTCTTGACGTGAGGTCGTCGATCAGGTCGAGCAGCGCGCCGACGCCGCTCGCACCGAGGCTGATCGCGAACACGATCCAGACCTCGATGACGAGAACCCGCCGCCATCCAGACGCCGACAGCCAGACGCCGACGGCCCGGCGCCGTCCGTTGACGGCGCCGGGTCGCTTGGCAGTGCCGGTTGAGGCGAGGCAGGAGGCAACGACGGCAGCGCGCCGCCGTCCGCCCGAACGCCGAAGTTCATCCCGCCATGATGACAACGATTCCTGAAGTTGCGCTAAACGTCGGGCGCGTCGAACGCGACCGTGCACCTCAGATCGACGCCTGGTAGCTCCGAAACGCCCGGGTCGCGAGCCACGCCATCGTCGCCGCCAGCGCGGCGAGGAAGTCCGAGCCGCGGCCAGACGGCACCCCACTGCGTACCGGCCGACAGCGCCTGCCGCGAGGCGACAACTGCCCAGTCGACCGGGTTGTAGCGGGCGACGTGTTGCACCCAATGCGGCGACAACCGGGTGTCCATGATCGCCGACGACAGGAACTGCAATGGCAGCACGATGAACTGGCTGACCCCGATCAGCGCTTCCTGCTGCCGCAACAGCAACGCGAGCGCGTTGGAGAACGACGCCATGATGATGGAGATCAATGCGGCCGCGGCAATGGTGACGACGATGCCGACCACGCCACCGCGAAAGCGGGCTCCGCTGATGTAGGCGACTCCGAACACGATGAGCGTCTGCACGACAGTCGTGACCGCCTGATATGCAAGCGTCCCGATCATCATCGCGCCGCGACGCACCGGCGACGCGAGCAAGCGGTCCATCACGCCGCGGTTCATGTCCTCGATGTAGACCGTGCCTGCCCAGCCGCTGGAGAACAACGCCGTCATGACAATGACGCCCGGAGTGATGAACTCGAGGTAGGAGCCCGATCCAGTCGAGAACCCCGGAATGTGCACCACCGATCGGAACAGCTGACCGAACAGCAGTAACCAGATGATCGGCGCGATCAACGTCATCGCGGCGAACGTCGGCTGCCGCCACAAGGTGCGCAACGAACGAGCGGTCAGGTAAGCCGAATGCTGCAAGAGACCGCCCGCGCACGCGTCGCCGCACAAGTGCATGCCGGCGTCGATGTAGGGATTTCGGCGAGTGCGCTGCTCATGCCGCCACCTCGAAAGTGCGACCCACATGGCGGAGGTACACGTCGTCCAGCGAAGGACGCGCGACCGTCACCGACGACACCGCGATGCCGGCGTCCTCGAGCGCCGCCAGCACCGACGGCACCGCCCGCGCGCCACTCGAGGCACGGGCCCGAAGGCTCGCACCGACCGATGCGACGTCGCGCAGACCCGCGACGCGCGACAACAGCACCAGCGCCGCCGGGATCGCCTCCGCCGCCGCGAGTTCGACCTGCACGGTGTCGCCGTTCAACTCGGCCTTGAGCTGCTCCGGCGTGCCCTCGACGACCACGCGGCCGTGATCGACGATCGCCAGCCGGTCGGCGAGTTGGTCGGCCTCGTCGAGGTAGTGCGTGGTCAGCAGCACCGCCACCTGCTCGTGCGGCCGACAACCGGTCAATCTCTGCCCACAGTTCGCGTTCGTGCCTGCGGATCGAGCCCGTCGTCGGCTCGTCGAGGAAGAGCACCTGCGGGCGATGCATCAGCCCGATAGCGACATCGAGCTTGCGAGCCATGCCGCCGGAGAAGGTCTTCGCCAACCGCTCCGCGGCATCGTCGAGCGCGAACCGGGACAACAGGTCTGCGGCGCGAGCACGGGCGGACGAACTCGACATCCCGTGGATACGCCCGGCGAGAACCAGGTTCTCGCGGGCCGTCGCCATCGGGTCGCTCGACGCTTTCTGCGAGACGAGCCCGATGATGTGCCGCACCGCAGTCGGGGTCACGAAGGACGTCGATGCCGGCGACGCTTGCATGCCCTGAGTCGGGCCGCGACAGCGTCGCCAGGATCTTGACCGCGGTGGACTTCCCGGCACCGTTCGGGCCGAGCAACGCGAAGACCGTGCCGGCCTGCACATTGATGGATAGCCCGTCCGAGCGCACGGACGCGTGGCTTTCCGCGTGCGCCGGGATAGGTCTTGACGAGATCGACGGCGGCTAGTGCCGCCGTGGATGAGTCGGACACGAGACTCCCTCAGTTATACGATGGGGAGTCGAGACCGCAGCGCCTATCGTGTGAGTGCGCCTCGGGACGGGCCGCCTGCGGTCTCAACTCGGGTGTATGGCCCCTGGCCGGTGTTGACGCACCGGTCAGGGGTTCAGTTCTGGGGACTAGTTGGACTGTGGCTAGTTGGACTGTGGCTGGTTGAACCAGCGCGCCGCCTCCTCCCCCAGATGTCCGACCGGATCCTGCGCGAGTTCTTCGAAGCCGATGCCGACGGCGCGCAGCTCGTGAATGCGCCGCCACCAATCGGTGCCTTTGAACGCACCCGATCGGATGTCGCGCGCGAGGGTGGTGACGAACTCCAACTCCGCGGCGAGCATCGTGCGGCGAAACACGCTCTCGATCAGGAAGAGATCGGGCAGCTTGCATGCTGGCCGCTTCGGCGTGGGCAGCGTCGATCCCCGCTGGTCGATGCGTAGCCGCTCGGCGCGCTCGTCCAAGAGCCGCGCAGCCTCGTTCGGTTCGAGCAGCGGCAGCAACGACAGGCCCGCCTCCAACGAGGTGAACTCACGGACCGGCACCGAGATCAGCTCCGCCAGCCAGTCCTCACACTCGATCGCGCCCGCGTCGGTGATCTCGTACACCGTGCGCTCCGGCCGGCGTCCCTCTCGCGTGGTTTCGCGCGCCCGGATCAGGCCGTGCTTCTCCAGCGATCTCGACGACCGAGTACAGCGAGCCGTAGTTGAGCTTGATGCTCAGTTCCTTGCCCCGGCTGCGCAGCGTCGTCGAGATCTCGTACGGGTGCATCGGCCGCTCGACCAGACATGCCAGCACGGCAAGAGCCAGCGGATTGGACCTCTGGCGACGCGCCATCGGCACTCCTCTGATTCGACTACTCGAATCAGAGTATTAGTTCAGGACAGCCGATGTCAAGTAATGCCGAAGCGTCTCACGCAGGGGCGATCGAGGCGATGCGCCAGCCGCTGTGGCCGCACTCCCGCCGGTCGTCGCCGCCGGCGGCGGCTGCGCGCGCAGCACGACCATCCAGTTCCGATCGCCGCGACCCGCGACCGGTAGCCCAGTGCCGTCAGCGCCACCATCGGCGCCATCGATGACGTCGACACCAGCTGGTAGCCGTCGAGGGTGTCGTGCACGCGCAAAGTCACCTCGTTCGCGCTCTGCGCCAGACGCACCCGCACCGACGTCGAGCACGAACTGCAAGCCCGCGAACGCCGCTGACCGGCGCCGATAAGGCGACCCAACGTCGCGCGGTCGGTCGCCAGCGCTGTCGAGCCGGCACATACACGCGTCGAGCTCATTCACCGTCGGTCGCCGGTGCGAAGGCCCGATCGCGTCTGGCGATCGAGCGCAGCCAACACGGTCGCCAGTCCGTGCCGCCCCCGCCGCGGTCGCACTCACAGCACCGCTGCGGGCCGCCGCTCGGCGGCCTCCGAGCCGCGGTCGACTGCGCAACGTCGAGACCGCCACGCGGTTGCTGCGTCGGGTGTCGGCGCGGGCGCTCGCCAAGGCGCGATGGTCGTGCGCGGCCCAGCCGACGCCACCCGCGATGGCGCCACCGCACGAGTACGCGACGCAAGGCCGACCACCGCGATGCGCCCGGCCAGTCGGCGACCGATCCGGCGACCACCAGCGGCGGCGATGCCCGCGACCCGCGTGCGACCGCCGCCCGCGCGGGCGCGAAGCGATGCCACCGGCCACAAGCCGGGGCGAGCGCTCCGCCGCGGCGGCAACACGTGCGCAGTGCACCGGCAGTGTCGGCTGGCGCCGTCGCGCCTTCGACCAAGCGCACCGGCTCGGGCGAGCAGCTGCGCGTACAGCGCGCGGGCGAACGAGTCAGCGGTAGGCCGCGCGGCCGGGTCGGGGTCGAGCCCCGCCTCGATCGCCGCGACCAATGCGGCCGGGCGCCAGGCCTGCGAGCGGCCCAAGCGCCACGCGCGACCATCGGCGCCCTCGGGGTACGGCAACGACGCCGGCCAGCGCGCGAAAGCAGACCGCGGCCAGACCGTGGACGTCACTCGCCGGCCGGCGATGCGGGCGGGCAGCGGCCAGTCGGCGCCAGCGCCGGGTCGGCGTAGCCCGGCGTCGCGCGCCGGTCGGGCCCGCCTCTCGCCGACCAGCCTCGCGACGCCGAGATCGGCCAGCAACGGTTTGCCGTCGACCCGTCGAACACGATGTTGGCCGGCGTGATGTCGCCGTGGCTGACGCCGCGCGCGTGGATGTCGGCCAACGCCTGAGCCAGCGGCGCCCCGATCGTGACCACCTCGCCCGCCGACAGCCGGCCGCGCGCGGCGAGCACCGCCGCCAGGCTGCCGCCCGATCGGCGTAGTCGAGCACCAGCACCAAGCCCGTCGCTCGGTCGGGACGACTGATCGCAACGCCACGATGTGGTCGTGCCGCACGGTCGCGAGCAAGGCGGCCTCGCGCCGCAACTGGTCGCCCTCGATCGAGGTCGGCCGCGTCGCCGCGCAGCCGCTTGAGCGCGACCACCTCGCCAGTGACGAGTCACGCGCGCGCCACACCTCGCCCGAACCGCCGAAGCCGACCAGCTCTTCGACGTCGTAGCCGGCAAGCGAAAAGTCGTCCACGCCGACATTGCAGCGCATCAAGGCGGCCGTGCTCGCCGGCGTTGTCCACAGCCTCGCAGCGCGCACCGCGCACGCGACCCGTATCCTGGAAGTTGTGAGTTCCCTCGTTTCTCGCTACCTCGGCGTCGTCCCTTACGACGAGGCGTGGGAGCTGCAGCGCGACGTGCACGCCGCAACGGGTGGCCGACGAGATCCCCGACACCTGCCTGCTGCTGGAGCACCCGCCGGTCTTCACCGCCGGTCGCCGCACCCAGGATTTCGAGCGGCCGGTCGACGGCACGCCGGTGATCGACGTCGACCGTGGCGGCCGGATCACCTGGCACGGCCCTGGCCAGCTGGTCGGGTATCCGATCGTGCGGCTGCCGATGCCGGTCGACGCGGTCGGCCACGTGCGGCGGCTCGAGCTGGCGCTGATCGCGGCCTGCGCCGATTTCGGCGTCGAGCGCGATCCAGATCGCCGGCCGCTCGGGGGTCTGGGTGCCCGGCAACGGCGGCGGCAGCGGCGCGCAGAAGATCGCAGCAATCGGCGTCCGCATATCTCGTTGCACGACGATGCACGGGTTCGCGTTGAACTGCGACCCCGATCTCAGCTGGTTCGACCGCATCGTGCCGTGCGGAATCGACGACGCCGACGTCACCTCGCTGTCGCGCGAACTCGAGCCGCGACGTCACGCGTCGCCGAGGTGATCCCCGCCGTTCGTCGACACCTCAGCACCCACCTGGGCAGGCGATCGCGCGCGACCGACCCGCAAGCGGCGAGCGGACGCCGACCAGCCGCCGTCCCCGCGTAGGCTGGCGTTGTGAGCACTATCGCGCCCGACGGGCGCAAATTGCTGCGCGTCGAGGCGCGAAATGCAGCCGTGCCGATCGAGAAGAAGCCGTCGTGGATCCAGCACGCGCGCGCGCATGGGTCCGGAGTACACCGCGCTGAAAGAACTCGTGCGCGACGAGGGCCTGCACACGGTGTGCGAAGAAGCCGGCTGCCCCAACATCTTCGAATGCTGGGAAGACCGCGAAGCGACGTTTCTCATCGGCGGCGCGACCTGCTCGCGCAACTGCTCGTTCTGCCAGATCGACAGCGGCCGTCCCGAACCGCTCGACCGCGACGAACCGCGCCGGGTCGCCGAGTCGGTGGCGACGATGGGTCTGCGATACGCCACCGTCACCGGCGTCGCCCGCGACGATCTCGACGACGAAGGCGCGTGGCTGTACGCGCAGACGGTCCGCGAGATCCACGCGGCAGTGCCCGGCTGCGGCGTCGAGTTGCTGACCCCGGATTTCCACGCCCGGCCCGCATTTGCTCGACGAAGTGTTCGACGCGCAGCCCGAAGTGTTCGCGCACAACCTCGAAACCGTGCCGCGCATCTTCAAGTCGATTCGCACCGGCTTTCGCTACGAGCGCTCGCTCGAGGTCATCGACATGGCGCGCACCCGCGGCCTGGTCACCAAGTCGAACCTGATCCTCGGGCCTGGGCGAAGAACGGGCCGAGGTCGCTGTCGACGTTGGCCGACCTGCGCGACGCCGGCTGCGACCTGATCACCATCACCCAGTACCTGCGCCCCTCGCTTCGCCACCACCCGGTCGAGCGCTGGGTCGAGCCGGCCGAGTTCGACGACCTCGAGACCGTGGCCCGCGAGCTCGGCTTCGCCGGTGTCATGTCCGGGCCCGCTCGTGCGTTCGTCCTACCGGGCCGGCCGCCTCTACCGCGAGGCACTCGCCAACAGCAGCGCACGCGCTGCCCTACCTGAGGCAGCTCGCGCTGCCCTATCCTGAGCCGCACTATGGCGAAACCCGAGAAGACCGCCGCGCCCTTGAAGGGCCGCGCCGCCCGCAAGGCGCGCAAGGCCGCCCGCGCCGGTCAGCCGAAGCGCTCCGAGCAGATCCTCGAAGCGTTCGCTCTCACCCGCGGCCGCGACAAGCGGTTCGTGCCCTACCTGCTGCTCGCGTTCGTCGGCACGCTGGTCGTCTTCGAGCTGGTCGGCGCGCTGCTCAACTCCAACTACATCGTCACCACGATCTTCGGCGTCATGGCCGCCGCGCTTGGTCGCGTTCATCGTGTTCGGCCAACGCGCGCAGCGCTCCGCCCTCGGCGAGATCGAAGGCCAACCCGGCGCAGCAGCCGCGATCGTCGACCAACATGCGTGGCGACTGGCGCATGACGCCGAACGTCGCCGCGAACCGATCGATGGACGTCGTGCATCGCGTCGTCGGCAAGCCCGGCGTCATCCTGATCGGCGAGGGCTCGACCGAGCGGCTTCAGCCGTTGCTCGCCGACCAACGCAAGCGGGTGCAACGGGTCGCGTCGGGCACGCCGATCGAAGTCTTCATCGTCGGCGTCGAACCCGGCCAGATCCCGCTGCGCAAGCTCCAGAAGAAGATGACCCAGCTGCCGCGCACCTTCAAGGGCGCGACGGTCGACGAGATCGAGGGCCGGATGCGCGCGCTCGGCACGTTGCCGATCCCGATCCCGAAGGGCCCGATGCCCAAGGGCGCTGCGGATGCCCAAGGGCGTCAAGCCCGCCCCGCTAGATAGCCACTTACAGCCGGACGACGACGCTGCCGGCCGCTTTGTCGTGCAGCCCGCGCCGGTCGCGGTCATAGATCACAGCGGGGACGACGAGCACCAGCAACACCGTGCGGACGACGACCCACGGCAAGCTCAACCGGCGACCGTCGAGGCGCATGATCCCGATGCCGAAGCAGGCGCATGCCGATCGTGCAGCCGATCAAGCTCACCAACACGATGTACTCGGCGGCGAAGACGACGGAGCATCCAGGGCGAGTTGCTTCCGGGCGTGAACGGCCGGTGGCCGGTGAACAGGCTGGTGATCACCACGGCGATCAACCAGTCGATGCACAAGCGCGCCGAGTCGGCGGCCGAAACCGGCCACCGATCGGGCCCGTGCGGCGGGCAGTCCGAGCCGCTCGCCGGCGTAGCCGCCGGCGTCCGCGGCGGTCGCGCCCGCCGCCCGGACCATCGAGCCAAGACCCACTGCCCTTGCCACGCCGGTCACGATAGCCTTCCGCCGAACGCTCATTTCGCGACGGCACGCACGTTACGCATGCGAAACATACGAGACACGCACGGGAAATCGCGTTCCCCTAGCCTGCGTCACGTTCTAGCCGCCCAAGGAGGAGATTCATGTTCACCAGCGCCGACGAGGTTCTGGGGTACATCCGAGAAAACGACGTCCAGTCCGTCGACGTGCGGTTCTGCGATCTGCCCGGCATCATGCAGCACTTCACCGTGCCCGTTGAATCCTTCGACGAGAAGCATCTTCAACGATGGCCTCGGCTTCGACGGTTCTTCGATCCGCGGATTCCAGGCCATCCACGAATCGGACATGCTGCTGCTGCCCGATCCGACCTCTGCCGTCCTCGATCCGTTCCGCACCGAGAAGACGCTGAACCTGACCTTCTTCATCCACGACCCGCTGACCGGCGAGGCCTACAGCCGCGACCCGCGCAACGTCGCGAAGAAGGCCGAGACCTATCTCGCCGAGCACCGGCATCGCCGACACCGTGTACTTCGGGCCGGAGGCCGAGTTCTACATCTTCGACGACGTGCGCTTCGAGACCAACCAGCACTCGAGCTACTACTACATCGACGCCGAAGCGGGCGTGTGGAACACCGGTCGCGCCGAAGAGGGCGGCAACCGCGGCTACAAGGTGCGCAACAAGGGTGGCTACTTCCCGGTGCCGCCGGCCGACCACTACGCCGACCTGCGCGCCGAGATGAGCCGCGAGCTGATCAACGCCGGCCTGCAGGTCGAGCGCCAGCACCACGAAGTGGGCAGCGCCGGCCAGGCCGAGATCAACTACCAGTTCGCACCGCTGCTCAAGGCCGCCGACGATCTGCTCACGTTCAAATACATCATCAAGAACGTCGCGTGGCGCAACGGCAAGACCGTGACGTTCATGCCGAAGCCAGTCTTCGGCGACAACGGCTCGGGCATGCACTGCCACCAGAGCTTGTGGAAGGACGGCGCGCCGCTGTTCTACGACGAGCTCGGCTACGCCGGCCTCTCCGACATGGCGCGGCATTACATCGGCGGTCTGCTCAAGCACGCACCGTCGCTGCTCGCGTTCACCAACCCGACGGTCAACAGCTACCACCGGCTGGTGCCCGGCTTCGAAGCTCCGGTCAACCTGGTCTACAGCCAGCGCAACCGGTCGGCCTGTATCCGGATCCCGATCACCGGCAGCAACCCGAAGGCCAAGCGGCTCGAGTTCCGGGTGCCCGACCCGTCGTCGCAACCCGTACCTCGCGTTCTCGGCGATGATGATGGCCGGCCTCGACGGCATCAAGAACAAGATCGAGCCACTCGACCCGGTCGACAAGGACCTCTACGAGTTGCCGCCCGAAGAGCACGCGAGTGTTCCGCAGGTGCCGGGCTCGCTGGCCGAGGTGCTCGTCGCGCTCGAAGCCGACCAGGACTACCTGCTCGAAGGCGGCGTGTTCACCCAGGACCTCATCGAGACCTGGATCGAGTACAAGCGCAAGAACGAGATCGACGCCATCCGGCTGCGCCCGCACCCGCACGAGTTCGAGCTCTACTTCGACATCTAGAGTCCGAAGAACCTCACCCGACGAGTCCTTGCGGGTCGCCAGCAACGTGACGGCGACCCGCGAGGCTTATCGCTGTCGGGAGGGTCGACTTCGTAGCGTTTCCGGAACGATCGCGCGCTATCTTCGGCCGCGGCCGGAGCTACTCACCGCCGGTTCCGGAGCGTCCACTGGAGGACCGATGAAGAAGGCGTATCGAGTTCTGGCGAGGCTGATTGCCGCGCTGGTCGTGGTGCAGGTGGCGGCGATCGCCTATGGAGCATTCGCCATCGACAAAGTGATCGACAAGGCGAAAGATCACGGCAACACGGTCGCCGATGCCTCGTCGAAACTGGATGGCGGCGCCGGGTATGGCATCCACGGGCTGGTCGGGATCATGCTGATCCCGCTGGTCGCAATCATCTTGTTCGTCGTGGCATTCATGGCACATGTGCCTGACGGCGTGAAATGGGCCGGCTTCGTCTTGCTGGACGTCATCGTCCAGGTTGCACTCGGGCTGGCTGCCCACAGCGTGCCCGCGCTGGGGTGGTTGCACGGACCCAACGCGCTCGTGTTGTTCGGACTGGCCATCTATGCAGCTCGACGATCGGCGTCCCCGAGCGCGGTGACGACAGCCGCACAGTTCGCCTCCGTGCGCGACCGACGTCGTCGGGCGGCGACGACACGCGCCCGTCGATGTCGTCCGGCGTCATACGGATACCCGGCGCCCGCGCCAGAGTCGGGACTGGTTGCCCTAGCAAGCCACACGATCCACTGCGATAACCCGGCTCCCTCAGCACCGAGCTTCGTCCGTGCCAGCTAGACCAACCCGAGGCCAGCGCCGCCGTCCCGACCTCGGCCGCGCGTCGGCCCTGCCATCGGCGTCGGGCCGAGGTGCACAGCGGCGACGGACCGGCAGCTCCGGCGAGGACGATCGGCGACAGCCCCGACTGGCGGCCAAGTTGCCGCCGTGTTTGCCGACCGCATCGGAGTACTCCACCAGCTGCGCGACTCCGCCGACTTCGATCCGCCCGGGTCAGGCCGTCGTCCAGTCCGACGGCAGCACTCGACGTGGCTCATGCCCGGCGGGCCGAGCGCGATCGTTCGAGATCCCGTCGTCCCGCTGAACCGCTTTGCATTCCAGAGCTCTCGGTCGCAAGAGAGCACTCTCTGCCATCCGGCGCCGCCCGCGCGATCACCACGCTAGGTGAAGGGTCGAGCGGTCACGCGCCGGCCGTCGGTCTGACAAGATGGCGGGTCGTGGGGACGACGGAGACTTCGACGCGCGCGCGTCACCGTTTCGGTGAGGCGGTCCCCCGGCATTCGCTGTTGGTGATCCCACTGCTCCCCGCACGGATGCGGCGGCTGAAGCGCCCCAAGCTGTGGCAGGAGATCGCCTTCATCGCGATCAGCTACTACGTCTACTCGCTGATCCGCAACGCGGTGCCGACGCACGAGCGCAACGCACTGACGCACGGCCGCCAGATCCTCTACGCCGAAGATCACATCGGGCTGAACTTCGAACACAGCGTGAACCGCTTCTTCGACGAAGTGCATTGGGGCGGTTGGCACTACCTCGCCAACGTCGCCAATTACTACTACGCGGTCATGCACTTCATCGTCGTCATCGCCGTGCTCGTCTGGGTTTACGTCAAGCGCCCGGCGAACTACCGGTCGGCACGCACGGTGCTCTACGCCACCAACGGCCTGGCGGCACTGGGTTTCTGGTTCTATCCGCTCGCCCCGCCACGGTTGCTGCCCAACCACGACTTCATCGACACGGTCGTGAAGTACCACACCTGGGGTTCGTGGGGTTCGGGCGGAATCTCGAAGGTCTCCAACCAGTTCGCGGCCATGCCGTCGCTTCACATCGGCTGGTCGCTGTGGGCCGGCGTCACGCTATTCATGCTGAGCGGCCGCTGGTGGATCCGCGCACTCGGCCTGCTCTACCCCGTCGTCACGTTCATGGTCATCATCGGCACCGCGAACCACTACACGCTCGACGCCGCCGGCGGTGTCGTCGCGCTCCTGGGTGGCTACCTGATCCAGTGGCTGCTCACCGGCCGCCGCGTCTATGCCCAGGCGCACGAGCCGGAGGAAGACGCAGCGACGGCGCTACCAGGCTCGCCGGCCGAACCTGCGCGCAGCTAGCCGTCGCTCATGCCGGGCGCTGAGCTGCCTCGAGCTTTCGCCACGCACCGGCGATCTCGTCGGTCGGCCACCAGAACCTGATGAGCCCCATGATCAGCAGGCCGATGACACCCGCCCATGCAACGCCCGGCGGCGGCGCCGCGCCAGTTGCCGACCGCGCCCCACACCAGAAAACCCAAGCCCTGCGCGATAAAAATCGCCGCAGCGGCGACGCCATTCGCCCGACCGCGAAGGCTTCGCTCGGTCGAGATGTTGTAGGCGGCGATCGTGGCGACCAGGAAGCACTGCATCGCGCCGCTCAGCCCCCACAACACGAACGTCAGCCAGATCGGCGGCACGAACGCAGTGAACGTGAGCACGAACGCGCCACACCAGGCAAGTGGCAGCAACCAGCGGCCCTGATGGCGAGCGGGCACAAGACTTGATGAAGAGCCCACGCGCCGACCGCGATGCCCAACGGCTGCGCGGCGGTCAACATGCCGGCGGCAACAGCGCCGTGGCCGTGCTCGCGAGCGTAGGCAACGGCCAGGCTCTCCGGCGCAATCAGAAACAACAGCGCGCCACCTGACAACCACAACAGCGCGCGCCGGCTGCGGCTCGGCAAGCACCGCCACAACCGTCGGGCCGATCTCGCGCGCCAGCGACGTGACGGTCGGCCGCTCACCCGCGAGCACCGCGGGGCGTTCGCGCACTTCGCGCACGGTGATGAGGTACGACACGACGAACGTGACCGCATCGATCGCCAACGCACCGCGTGGCGAGACGATGGCGACGATCACGCCACCGAGCGCGAAGCCGAAAACCTGGTCGACCTGCTGCAAGATGCGGCCGATGGCGACCGCGGAAACATACGCCGGGCCGCCCTCGAACAGGTCGGGCAGCATCGAACTTCGCGCCGCCGCATACGGCGGAGAGAAGCAACTGCCGAGCAACACAAAGCCGATCAGCACGGCGACCGACATGCCGTGGATCGACGTGAGGCCAACGAGCGCGGCTGCGATCACCGCCCGGCCGAGGTCGGCCACCAGCATCACCCGGCGCCGCGGCAGCCGGTCGACGAGCGGCGCGAGCAGCACGCTGCCGAGCGTGAGCGGCAAGTACCGGACGGCGTAGGTCGCCGCAGCGAGAAACGGACTATTCGGAGCGGGAGTACACCAGATACGACAGGGCGATAGCGGCGATCTGGTCGCCACATTCGCTGGTCACCTGGGCCGCGATGATGCCGCGGAACTCGCGATTGGCAAACGCGCGTTCGGGCGCGGCCGCGGAAGCGGGGGCAGCCTCGCGCGCACTTACCCGCAAGCGGAACCCTCCCCGTCTTCGGCGTGGATCATCACGCGTAGAAGACCTTCTCGACGACGGCCCGTGATCGCCGGGTCATACGGCGATACACGTCCAAGAAGTCACCGGACTGCGACGGAGAGTATCCGACCATTTGGGCGATGCCTACGACCTCGCGGAAATCTGTGGGTATCGCGTCGGCAGGCTTGCCCCGCGCGAGCACCACGGCGTTGCGTACCCGGGTCGCCAGCCGCCAGGCCGACTCGAGCGTGTCGGCGTCAGCCGGCTCGACCAAACCAGCCGCGCGGGCGGCGGCCAGCGCACGCAGTGTTGACGGCGTGCGCAAGCCCGGCACCTGCCCGGCGAACCGAAGCTGGAGAAATTGCACCGTCCACTCCACGTCGGCCAGCCCGCCCCGGCCAAGCTTGGTGTTCAACGTCGGGTCAGCTCCGCGCGGCAGCCGCTCCTTCTCGACGCGCGCCTTGATGCGGCGAACCTCGCGGACGTCGGCTGGCGCCAGCCCGGCGTCCGGCCATCGGATCGGAGCGATAGCGGCGATAAACCGCGCGCCGAGATCGGCGTCGCCCGCCAACGGCGCTCGCCCGCAGCAACGCCTGGTTCTCCCACACCTTGGCCCACCGCGCGTAATACGCGACGTAGGAGCCGAGACTGCGGGTCAGTGGGCCTTGCCGGCCTTCGGGGCGAAGGTCGGCGTCGACGTCGACGGCCGGTTCAGGGGCAGGGACGGCGAGCAGCCGGCGTAGCTCGTTCGCGACGGTCTGTGCCACCGCATGCGCCTGCGCGTCGTCGGCCCCGTCGACCGGCTCGTATACGAACAACACGTCGGCGTCACTGCCATACCCCTGCTCGCCGCCACCGAGCCGCCCCATTCCGATCACGGCTAACCGCATCGGCATCGGGCCGTGACCGGCTGCCGCCCGGCCGGCCTGCACCTGGCGCGTGACGGCGTCGAGGACCGCGTCGATCGTAGCGGCGGCGACATCGGACAACGCCTGCCCGACCTCGGCGCTGTCGAGCAATCCCAACAGGTCAGCGCAGGCCACCCGGAGCAACTCGCGCCGACGTAGACCGCGAGCAATCGACGCAGCCCGACCGGCGTCGTCATAGCGGCGGACGGCGGCCATGAATTCGGCGCCCAGCTCTGCCGCTGATCGCGGCCGAAGTTGGTGAGCGCCGTCGGCCGAGTCGGCCATCATGGCGACCGATTCGGGTGCGCGAAGGAACAGATCCGCGGCGTATCGGCTGCTCGCGAGCACGAGCGCGAGATGCTGGGCAGCAGCGCCTTCATCGCGCAGTAACCGCAAGTACCAATGCGTGTCGCCGAGCGAGTCTGATACCTGCCGGAAGGCCAGCAACCCGCCGTCCGGGTCAGGCGCGTCGGCAAACCAGGCGAGCATGACGGGTAGCAGGGTGCGTTGAATTGCGGCGCGTCGACTGACGCCCGCGGTGAGCTCCTGGAGATGTCGCAACGCGCGTTCGGGGTCGGCGTAGCCAAGCGCTTCGAGCCGGGCCGCCGCCGCGTCGAGTGAGAGCCGCGCCTCATCACCCGGAAGCCTCGCGACTGCAGCCAAGCAGCGGGCGATAGAAGAGTTTTTCGTGCAGGCGGCGCACTTCGTCGCGAATGCCGAGCGTGCGCGGCGTGCAACTCACCGATCGGGTCGTGCGTGTATCCCATGCTGCGGCCGAGGCGGCGCAGATCTGCCTCAGCGATTGGCAGCGTGTGCGTGCGCCGTAGCCGATGAAGCTGGAGTCGGTGTTCCAGCGTGCGCAAGAATCGGTAGGCGTCGGCAAGCAGGCCGGCATCGCGGCGTCCGACATATCCACCGGCCGCGAGCTCAGCCAGCGCCGTCAACGTGGTGCCGCTACGCAACGCGCTGTCGACTCGACCGTGCACCAATTGCAGCAACTGCACGGCGAATTCGACGTCACGCAGCCCGCCGGGGCCGAGCTTGAGCTCGCGTTCGGCTTGGGCCGTCGGCAGCGAAGCTTCGACACGTCGGCGCATCGCCTGCACGTCTTCGACGAACTTCTCGCGGCCGGCCGCGTTCCAGACCATCGGCCGGACCGCGTCGACGTAGGCCGCACCAAGTTGCGCATCACCGGCGACCGGCCGGGCCTTCAGCAACGCCTGGAATTCCCAGGTCTTGGCCCACCGTTGGTAGTACGCGACGTGACTCGCGAGGGTGCGCACAAGCGGGCCCATCTTGCCCTCGGGCCGAAGTGCGGCATCGACTTCCCAGATCGAAGCGCAGACGCGAATCACCGTGGCCGCAAGCTGGGTGGCCGTACGCAGCGCGGCAACTTCGTCGTGCGCTCGGCAGCTGGTTCGGCGACGAAGATGACGTCGACATCGCTGATGTAATTCAGTTCGCGACCACCACATTTGCCCATGCCGATGACAGCAAGCCGGCACGGCGCTGCCTTCGCGGGCAGCTCGTTGTTTGCCACGACCAACGCGGCCTCGAGAGTGGCCGACGCGAGGTCGGAGAGTTCGGCCGCCACATCGTCGAAGGTCGCGTCGCCGGTGAGGTCGATCGCGGTCAAGCGCATGAGCAGCCGACGGTAAGTCGACCGCAAAGCCTCTTCAGCCGCTGACCCGGTTTTGGCACCAACCGCCTCGATCAAGGTTGCGGTCAGGCCCAACACCGTAGGCCGGCGCTGCTCGAAGGTCGGATCGGCGAGTTCGACCCAGTCGCCCGGGTGGCTGGCAAGGTGGTCGCCCAAGGCGTTGCTCGCCCCGAGCACCGCGAACAATCGCTTGCGGAATGCCTCATCGTGTTCCAGCGCCGCTTCGAGGGCGGCCGAGTCGTGGCGCTCATCAAGGTCAGGTGCGCGTCGGGCCGCGTCGATGAGGTGCACAAGCGAGCCAAGCGCAAGATCGGGATCGGCACTGCCGGCGATCTCGGTGAGCATGTCGAGTGCGATCTCGGCCGCGGCCGCGATGGCGTCGACCCGAGCCGCGTCGATGAATCCCAAGCGGGCGAGACGCGTCTGCCGACTGTCGAGATCACCGCTGGTCACGGCCCGACGTTACCCGCGCGTGCTGATCGCTGACGGAGCGGTTCGCCAGCGCCCGCCACCTGGCTGGCTTACCGCGCTGGATCTCGAGACCCCCCGCCGCGCGGATTCAGCACCCGGCCGAGGGGAAGACCACCACCATGGCCAAATACCTCGTGAATAACGCGGCGGTCGCGCACTGCCGCAAGTTGATCAACGCCCACCAGTACGTCATCTCAAGCGACTGGGGCGACGTGCAGCCGTCTGCTGAGGAGCAGAACGACTACCTCGAGACCCACTCGTGGAACGACTACTCCCGATGGCATCTCGGGCTCACCAGCGAGGCCGCGGACGAGACCAAGGCCCGTTACGCCTTCATCTATGGCGATCTACACCGCGTGCACCGCTCGGGGCTCATCGCCTGCGTCTATCGAGCCGCGGAGTGGGATCACAAAGACATCGAACTGGCCGCCCACGACCTGCTCCAGCACCTCGACCGCACTCGCTCCTGACCGTCAGCCATCGTTACGTTGACGCGGGCAGCTGCCCGCGTGCCGCCTACGGGAGACGCTTGCCGATCCACCGGATCGGGCCGCCGACGAGCGAGCTCTTGTGCCAACCGCGCCGGATCACTTCGCGCCGCAGCGCGCGGAGCTGGCCACGGACCATCGAGAGCGGCCCGGTCTTCGCTCGGTCCTCGATCTCCCATGCCCACTTGCTCACCGCATGCGCGCAACGAATGCAGAGTGCAACCTCCGGGTGATTGCCGAGGCGGACCAGTTGTGCATCGTCCTCGATCGCGCCGCAGCACCAGCACGGCGAGGTCGAAACGCCGGCGTTCTCGTGGGAAGCGATCTTCGCGTTCATCAAGTCCTCGCCAATCTGCGAGCCGGGTAGGTGCTCATTGGTACGGTCCCCATGATGACTGGATCCCGCGAACCTGTCGTCCGTATCGCCGACGTCCAAGACGTGGACGCCGTCGGGCGCCTGCTGTTCGACTTCAACACCGAGTTCGACGAACCCGCACCCTCGCCGGCCGTACTTGCGAATCGGATCCGGCAACTCATCGAAGGTGGCGACACCGTCGTCCTCGTTGTGGGAGACGACCCAGACAACCCAGGCGGCCCGTACGGACTCGCGGTCCTTCGGTTTCGTGCCGCGATCTGGAGCAGCGGCACGGAGTGCTACGTGGCCGAGCTGTATGTCGTCCCCTCGCGGAGAGGACACGGGCTGGGTCGCGCCCTGATGGAGGCGGCGATCCGGGAAGCACAGGAGCGCGGTGCCGACACGATGGACATCGGCGTTGACGAGCCAGACACTGCCGCTCGTCGGCTCTACGAGAGTCTCGGCTTCACCAACCGCACCGGAGGCAAGGACGGGCCCGTCATGTACGTCTACGAACGAGAGCTCTGACACCAGACGTCGACGACGCAGCGGTTGATGCGCATCTAGAGGATCGGCAGGTAGCGGTCGCGTTCGTAGACGGTCACCTGGCGCTGATAGTCGGCCCACTCGTCGCGCTTGTTCCGCAGGAAGAAGTCGAACACGTGCTCGCCCAACACCTTGGCGACCAGATCTGACTGCTCCATCACCGAAATCGCCTCAGCCAGCGAGGCCGGCAGCGGCTTGATGCCCATCGCGCGCCGCTCGGATGCGGTCAGCGCCCACACGTCGTCCTCAGCGCCCTCGGGCAACTCGTACGACTGCTCGATGCCCTGAAGCCCCGCACCGAGCAAGAGTGCGAACGCGAGGTAAGGGTTGCAGGCCGGGTCTGGTGACCTGATTTCGACCCGCGTCGAGTTGCCCTTCTGCGGCTTGTACATCGGCACGCGAACCAGCGCCGACCGGTTGTTGTGGCCCCAACAGATATAGGACGGCGCCTCGCCGCCGGCACCTGCCGACAGTGAAGCCGCGCCCCACAACCGCTTGTAGCTGTTCACGAACTGGTTGGTCACCGCGGTCATCTCGGAGGCGTGGCGCAGGATGCCCGCGATGAACGACCGCGCGGTCTTCGACAGCTGGTATTGCGCGCCGGCTTCGAAGAACGCGTTGCGATCGCCCTCGAACAACGACAAGTGGGTGTGCATGCCCGAACCGGGGAACTCGGTGAACGGCTTCGGCATGAACGACGCGTACACGTCTTGCTCGAGCGCCACCTGCTTCATGACCTGGCGAAACGTCATGATGTTGTCGGCAGTGGTCAGGGCGTCGGCGTAGCGAAGGTCGATCTCCTGCTGGCCGGGCGCACCCTCGTGATGGCTGAACTCGACCGAGATGCCCATCGACTCGAGCATGGTGATGGCCTGTCGGCGGAAGTCGTGGCCGACGCCATGTGGCGTGTGGTCGAAGTACCCGCTCGAGTCGGCCGGGACCGGTGCCTCGCCGGGCTTCGGCGCCTTCTCGAATAAGAAGAACTCGATCTCGGGGTGCGTGTAGAAGGTGAAGCCGAGCTCCGACGCCCGCGCCAGTGCACGCTTCAACACGTAACGCGAGTCGGCCCAGCTGGGCGACCCGTCGGGCATCAAGATGTCGCAGAACATGCGCGCGGTGCCGGGCGATTCAGACCGCCACGGCAAGATCTGGAATGTCGCGGGGTCGGGCTTGGCGAGCATGTCGGCTTCGTAGACCCGAGCGAACCCCTCGATCGCCGAGCCGTCGAAGCCGATGCCTTCTGCGAAGGCGCCCTCGAGTTCGGCGGGTGCCACCGCGACCGACTTCAAGAAGCCGAGCACGTCGGTGAACCACAGTCGCACGAAGCGGATGTCACGCTCTTCCAGCGTGCGCAATACAAACTCGGTCTGCTTGTCCATACGGCAATCCTCTCGGCACCACGTTACGTCGTCGTCACGCCGCGCCGACGCTAGCCAAAGCCTAGGCTTAAGCTGATCGACGTGCCGCAGCTGCGCCTAGCCCTCGCCCAGGTCGACCCGGTGGTTGGCGACCTCGACGGCAACGCAGACCAGGTGGTCGCCTGGTCGAAGCACGCAGCCGAGCGCGGCGCGCATCTCGTCGCCTTCCCCGAGATGATGCTCACCGGCTATCCGGCCGAAGATCTGGTGCTGCGGCGCTCGTTTGTCGAGGCGTCGGCGGCGCTGGTGAGCCGACTGGCGGCTCGGCTGGCGGCCGAAGGGCTGGGCGAGCTGGCGGTCATCGTCGGGTTGCGTCGATCGGCCCCCGACCGGGTCGCCGGGTGCACTCCCGACCGACGCGGCCGCATTCCTCTTCCGTGGTCACGTGGTGGCGCGCTACGCCAAGCATCACCTCCCCAACTTCGGCGTCTTCGACGAACTCCGCTACTTCAGTCGCGGGTTCGAACCTGCCGGTCATTCGACATCTCGGCGTCGACATCGCCATGACGGTGTGCGAAGACCTGTGGCACGACGAGCGGGCCGTTCACCGCAGCGGGCGTCGCCAACGTCGGCCTCGTCGTCAACATCAACGGGTCGCCGTACGAGCGGGGCAAAGGCGACGTGCGCATGCGGTTGGCACAGCAGCGCGCGCGCCGAGGCTAACGCCACGCTTGCCTACGTCAACATGGTCGGCGGCCAGGACGAGCTGATCTTCGACGGAGACTCGTTCGTCATCACCTCGGCCGGCCAACCGTTGGCGCGCGCGCCCCGCTTTGACGAGGGACTGGTGGTCGTCGATCTCGGGTTGCCGGCGGCCGCCGACGATCGCGTTGGCGCGTCGCGATGAGCAACGGCACGACGATGACGGTCGAGCGGATCGATCTGCGCACCCCGCTGGTGCAGCCGTACGAGAGTCGACCTGCCGGCGTCGCGCCCGATCAGGGCGCGAACGCTGACGTCTACCACGCACTCGTCACCGCGACCCGCGACTACACCCGCAAAAACGGTTTCACCTCGGTGATCCTCGGGCTTTCCGGTGGCATCGACTCGGCCCTCGTTGCGACGATCGCCGTCGACGCGCTCGGCGCTTCGGCAGTGCACACCGTCGCGTTACCCAGCCGTTGGTCGAGCGATCACTCGCAAGCGGACGCCGCCGACCTGGCGCGTCGACAACAGATCGACCACACCGTGATCGATATCGCCGACATCGTCGCCGCGTTCGAAAAGGACGTCGAGTTGCACGGGCTTGCGGCCGAAAATCTGCAAGCCAGAGTGCGCGGCACGATCCTCATGGCGCTGTCGAACGAACACGGTCACCTCGTGCTGACGACAGGCAATAAGAGCGAGCTGGCCGACCGGCTACTCGACGCTGTACGGCGATTCGGCCGGTGGCTTCGCTCCGATCAAAGACATACCGAAAACGATGGTGTGGGCGTTGGCGAAATGGCGAAACGCCCAAGCTGAAGCTGCTGGCGCAGAGCCGCCGATCCCGCAGAACTCAATCGACAAGCCGCCGTCGGCGGAGCTACGCCCCGACCAGCTCGACAGCGACTCGCTGCCCGACTACGCGATTCTCGACCCCGTTCTCGAGGCGTACGTCGAACATGACCAGGGCCGTGACGCCATGATTGCCGCCGGCCACGACCCCGCCGTCGTCGATCAGGTGATCCGGCTCGTCGACGGTGCGGAATACAAGCGACGCCAATACCCGCCCGGGCCGAAGATCAGCGGGCGCAACTTCGGTCGCGACCGTCGACTGCCGATCACCAATCGGTGGCGCGAACCGTCGGCACTACTCGACGTGCCGGTCTTGTCGCAGCCGTAGGCCGTCGAGCACGCCGTCGACATAGGTAGCTGGCGAATCGGGGGGCAACTCGAGCCCCGGCGACCAGACATACAGCTGCACCAGCATCGGGGCGACGATGAGGAGCAGCATCGTCTCGATATCGAGGTCGGCTCGCAGTTCGCCGTTCGCGACACCACGCCGGATCACTGCGCGCACCGCTTCTCGGCGTTGCTCGACGACGCGCTGCTTGTACTTCGCCGCGATCTCCGGGTGCCGCGTGCCTTCGGCGATCATGCACGGGTAGAGCCGAGACGCGAGCGATTCGCCCGGCTGGGCACCTGCGGCCATCCGTCGCATACTGGCGACGAGCGCCACGAGGTCGTCACGCACCGAGACGCCGGCGAGTGTCGGCAGGTCAACCTGCACCGCGGCGATTGCGTCGAGCAGGAGCGCCTCCTTGTTCGGCCAGCGCCGATACACCGTCGCCTTTGCCACCCCGGCACGCGACGCAATCTGTTCTATTGACATACCGTCGATGCCGGCGGCCACCACTTCCTCAAGAACCGCGTCGACGATCGCGCGATCGGCTTGCGTGCTCCGCGGCCGACCGATCGTCTTCACTCGGCGACCGCGGCCGGCACCGGCGCCTGTGCATCGCTGGCGGGCGCAGTGACGTCAGCCGGTCGGCGTCCGGGCAGGAATTTGAACGCCACGAACGTGCCTGCCAGCGCGACGACAGCGGAGAACAACGACGTCACGTGCATCGCGTGAATGAACGCCGAGTTCGACGCCGGGATCACCTGCTGCAGCGAACCACCAACCCTCTCGACGACGGCTTGCGTTGCCTCGATCGACTTCTCCATCTGCACACGCACCGGTCCGGCGACCTGGAGCTTCGTCAACGTCGGGTTGATTCCATGGCGATACGAAGCCGCCAGCACCGAGCCGAGCACTGCGATGCCGAGCGCTCCACCGACTTGCCGCGACACGTTGTTGATAGCTGACCCTGCACCGGCCTTCTCACGCGGAACCGACGACATGATGGATTCGGTTGCCGGCGGCATGATGTTGCCCATGCCCACGCCCTGCACCAGGAACAGGGCCTCGAGCACCCAGATCGAGGTGTGCTGCCCCAGCGCGGTGTAGCCGACGAAGGTTGCCGTTATCAGTATCAAACCGCTGGTGCAGACGGCCTTCGCGCCGAATCGGCGCACCAGCTTCGGGCTGCTGCGGCGCCGTCAGGATCTGCGCAATCGCGAACGGAAGGAGGCGCACGCCGGATTGCAACGGCGAGTACCCGCGCACGCTCTGAAGGTAGAACACCATGAAGAACAAGGTGCCCAACAAGGCGAAGAACACGAGCCCGATCGACCCGACCGCGGCGGAGAATCGCGGATCCTTGAACAACGCGATGTCGAGCGTCGGATGGTCGCTGCGCTTCTCGAACCAGACGAAGAACGCCAGGGTAGCCGCGCCTATGACGAACGTCGCCCACACCTGCACTGGCCGCACGCTGCCGGCGTCACCTGCCTTGATGATCGAGTAGATGACCAGTACGAGGCCGACGACCTCGAGCACCACACCTACCGGGTCGTGGCGACCGGGGTTCGGGTTGCGCGATTCAGGCACGAGCACGCGGATCAGGATCGCGCCCGCGATGACGATGGGCACGTTGATGAGGAACACGCTTCCCCACCAGAAGTGGCCGAGCAGCGAACCGCCGACGATCGGGCCGATCGCGATACCCATGCCGACAGCGCCGGCCCAGATGCCGATCGCCTTCGCGCGTTCCTTCGGGTCGAAGACGTTGCTGATGATCGCAAGCGTCGCCGGCATCACCGCAGCCGCACCGAGGCCCATGAGCGCCCGCGCGCCGATCAGCTGCCCTGGGCTATGCGAGTACGCCGATGCGAGCGACGCGACGCCGAACAAGGTGAAGCCGATGAGCAGTACGCGCTTGCGGCCGACCCGGTCGCCCAGCACCCCCCAGCTCAGCAGCATCCCGGCGAAGACCAGCGTGTAGGAGTTGATCGACCACTCGAGGTCACTCTGGCTCGCGCCGAGGCCCTTCTTCGGGTCGGCGAGCACCTTCAGCGCCACGTTCAGCACCGAGTTGTCGAGCACCACGATGAGCAGGCAGAGCACCATCACGGCGAGGATCGCCCAGCGCCGGTTGTGGATCTTGCTGTCGATGCCGGGGTCTGCGAGGGCTACGGGGACTGAGCTGGACATACAGGCCTCTTTCGATACGCGTCCGTCTTGTATTCGAAGGACCATAACCCGAGCGAGTTCAGATACGCAACTGTCTCGTATCGAAAACGCTCCCATTCCCGCTCGGATTGTGGTCAAGAGCCGCGACGTGGCGACCGAGAAGGTGCAAAGATGGCAACTGTCCGGGTACGCCGAACGGCGACTCGAGGCCCGAAAGGTCGCCCCTGCTATGACCTCAATACCCGCAGACTCGCCCGTGCGCCCCGGCCGTCTCAGCGTGCTTGAACTCCAACGCCGCAAGGAACGCGGCGAACGGTGGGCGATGCTCACGTCGTACGACCAACTCACGGCTGGCATCTTCGAGGCGGCTGGGGTCGACGTCCTGCTCGTGGGTGATTCGGCGGCAAACAACGTGCTGGGCTATCCCGACACGGTGTCGGTCACGGTCGACGAGCTGCTGCCGCTGGTGCGAGCAGTGGTTCGTGGCACCGAACGCGCGCTGGTTGTCGCCGACCTCCCGTTCGGGTCGTATCAATCGTCGCCGCAGCAGACGCTCGAGACCTCCGTGCGCTTCATGAAAGAGGCCGGCGCGCAGGCGGTGAAGTTCGAAGGCGGCGCGCAGATCGCCGAGCACGCGCGCGCGGTCGTGGCAGCGGGCATCCCTGTCATGGGCCACGTAGGTTTCACACCGCAAAGCGTGTATCGGCTCGGCGGATATCGGGTACAGGGCCGCGGCGACGACGCCGAGCGCATCGTCGACGACGCGCTCGCGTTGCAAGCCGCCGGCGCATTCGCGGTCGTGGTCGAGATGGTGCCGGCCGAGCTCGCCAAACGCGTCACCGCCGAACTGTCGATTCCCGACGATCGGCGTCGGAGCAGGCCCCGACTGCGACGCGCATGTGCTCGTCTGGACCGACATGGCGGGCTTGAGTTCCGGGCACGCCCCGAAGTTCGTCAAGCCGTACGCCGACCTGCGCGCCGTGCTTTTCGATGCTGCGCATCGCTATGCGGACGACGTGGTGTCGGGGCGATACCCCGATGGCGCACATTCGTACAACTAGCGCCGACGATACTGAGCACTACGCGACACCGGTCGTCGCGACGGCCGCGACGCGAGAGGCGCACATGGACAGCGAACGCGTTCGCCTCATGCGCGACCTGCTGGCGGGCACCGGGTGGGTCGAACGCACCCGACTGTTCGGTCGGGCGCTGCGCCGGGCCCCGCATACCGTCGGCGGTCTGCTCGTCGTCGGCACGCCGACGGAGGATCCATGGCACTTCGCAGCTCATCTCGACGACGAATCGCGGTGGTCGGACAACCCAATCTCGCGCCGGTGTTGGTGCGCTGGTCGCCGCCCGCGAACGCGCCCGCGCATCTCGTCGATCGGGCTGCAACGTCTCGAACGCGTTGAGCGGCACGAGACCGTGTTCGTGGTCGCGCCCGACGAGGCACCCGCCGCAGTTGCTGGAACGAGTCGCCGATGCGCGCAAGGTCGGCGCAACCGTATTCGCTCTCGATAGCGGCGACCCCGAGCTCGAGAAGCTCGCGCACGAGTCTCTGTGGGTGCCGTCGACGAGCGCGCCGGCGACGCGCATCGTCGTCCCGAGTTCGACGTCGTCTCGCACCTGGTGAGTGCGGCCGCCGGCGAGTCGAGCGAGCTCGCACCGACCAAAAGGCCGATTCAATCGGGTGCGGCGTCGGCTTGGGCGTCGCTCGATGCTCTCGACGCCGTCAGCGACTCCGACGACGACGGCGACGCAGCCACCAGACGACGGCCAAACCGATGACAACGACGCCCAGCAGCGATCCAGCCGATGCGGCTGATGTCGGACGCCATCCGTGCGCCACGACTTTGCCGGCCAGATAACCGGCAACGACGACCGCCGTTGCCCACACCGTGCCGCCGGCGAAGTTCCAGAACAGAAACGTGCGGTAGCGCATCTTCGAAACGCCAGCGAAGCCCGGCACCAGCGCGCGCAACGCGGCCGTGAACCGGCCGACGAAGACCGCGCGACCGCCGAGCTTGCAGGATGAGTTCCTTCGTGCGCTCGACGTGTTCAGGCTTCAGGAGCCTCTCTGGCACCTTGTTAACAACACGTCGCCGTAGCGATAACCCACTGCAAAGCCGACGCTGTCACCGATGACGGCACCGGCGATGGCGACGACGATGACTAGTGCAAGTGACGACCTTGCTCTCTGATATGCGAGCACTCCCCCGAGCAAACATGCGATCTCGCCGGGAAAAATAAAGCCGAGAAATGTTGACGCTTCGAGCGCGGGCATCGCGAACACGACGAGCAACGCAACCCAAGCTGGCAGTTGCAAAATATGTTCGACGAGGCCGCTCATGCCGAACATCTTCACTCATCACGCGTCACAACGGCAGTCGCAGCGACACAAACGCGTGTCTGACCTTACAAAATGTCTGAGAACAACGCGGCATGGTTCCTGGCATCACGTTGATGTCAGTGTCATCGTTGTTATCGACGTCCGGTCGACGATCGGACTATCTGCCGAGGAGGCATGCGTGCCGGCGAAGTTTGTTTTACGAAAAGGCCGGACCGGCAAGTTCACGTTCACGCTCGAAGGCCCCACCGGTCAGATCCTGGCTACATCAGCCGATCATCCCAACCTACGAGCTGCAAAGGCGGCGATTGCATCCGTGCAAAAGAACCTGTCAGGCGCCAGCGTCGACAGCAGTTCTTCGACGACGGCCGCCAAGAAAACACACCGCGCGTAAGATCCCGCGAAGCGGACCGCTGCAGCACGCAAGACCGCTGCGAAGAAGACGACGACGCGCGCAACGGCCGCTAAGAAGACGACGGCCCGCAAGGCCGCGGTGAAGAAGACCGCGGCGAAGAAGGCCAGCTCCTCGCAAGGCGCGCAGTACGCAAGACGGCGGCGAAGAAGGCCGCTCCTCGCAAGGCTGCGGCGAAGAAGACCACCGGAAGACCGCGCAAGAAGACCACTGCCGCAAGGCGCGCAAGAAGCCCCGCGCAAGGCCGCGGCCAAGAAGACCACCGCGCGCAAGGTCGCCAAGAAGGCAGCTCCGCGCAAGGCCGCTGCCAAGAAGACCACCGCGCGCAAGGTCGCCAAGAAGGCAGCTCCGCGCAAGGCCGCTGCCAAGAAGACCACCGCGCGCAAGGTCGCCAAGAAGGCAGCTCCGCGTAAGGCCGCTGCCAAGAAGACCACCGCGCGCAAGACGGTGGCCCGCAAGGCTGCACCCCGCAAGACCGCGGTGAAGCGCACCGTACGGAAGACAGACGCGCGCAAGGCTGCTCCGCGCAAGCGCGCGGCGGCCAGCTAAGCGGTCGTCCGCAAGCAGCACCGAGAACGACGACAGACGGCGGCGGTCCCCCGACATTCGGGGGACCGCCGCCGTCAATTCCAGCAGCAGGTGCGTGCGCTTCTATGATGGGCCGCATGCTGAGCCCCAGGGTCGTGCGCCGTGGTGTCGTGAGCGCGCCGCGCACGGTTCCGGCCACGATCGAGCCGACCTGCCTACGTCGGCGAACGCGAATGGCAGCAGCGGCGCGAGACCGAGGTGAAGGACGCCGACACGATCGCCGCGTATGCGCGTTGCTGGCCAACTCGCCGCACGCGCCCTAGCCGAAGTTGGGCGCCATGTCGTTCCGGGCGTGAGCACCGACGAGCTCGACCGCATCGGGCACGAGTATCTGTGCGATCACGGTGCGTATCCGTCGACCCTCGGCTACCGCGGCTACCCGAAGTCGCTCTGCACCTCGCTGAACGAGGTCATCTGCCACGGCATCCCCGACTCAACCGTGGCGGTCGACGGCGACATCCTGAACATCGACATCACCGCGTTCATCGGCGGCGTTCACGGCGACACCAACGCGACCTTCTTCGTCGGCGAGGTCGACGACGAGTCGCGCAACCTCGTGGTGCGCACCCAGGAGGCTCTCGACCGGGCCATTCGGGCGGTTGCGCCGGGCCGCCCGTTCAATGTCATCGGGCGGGTGATCGAGAGCTACGCGAAGAGATTTGGCTACGGCGTCGTCCGCGATTTCACCGGGCACGGCATCGGCACGCTGTTCCACTCCGGTCTGATCGTCCCGCACTACGACGAGCCCGAGTACGACCTCGTCGATCGAGGCGGGCATGACGTTCACGATCGAGCCGATGCTCACCCTCGGCACCATCGAGTACGACGTGTGGCCCGACGGCTGGACCGTCGTCACCAAAGACCGCGCCCGCACCGCGCAGTTCGAGCACACGATCCTGGTCACCGACACGCGGCGCCGAGATCCTCACGCTGCCCTGATTACGCTGCGCCGGAGTGGGAAGAGTGGCCCCGCACGAACGACGACAGAGGCGACCCTCCACGTGACCGCCAGGGAGCATCCATGACGGCCTTCGAGACTCGACACCCGCGCCTCGACGCGCCAGCAACCCCGGTGCCGTGGACGCCGCCGTGGACGCTGCTGCCACTCGCACCGCGCGCGCCGCTGCATGCGGCGATCGCCCGTCGGGTGTTCGCGCGCGCGGCGGCACGACTCGACGTCCGCATCGACGTTGCCGGCCAGCAGCGATGGGGCCGCGGCGGCGAAGGCACGCCGGTGATGCGCATTCGCGATCCTGATGCGTTTTTCCGTCGCATCGGTCACGACGGCCTGATCGGGTTCGGCGAGAGCTACATGGCCGGCGAATGGGACGCCGACGACCTGGCGGCTTTGCTCACCCCGTTCGCTCGGCGTATTGCCGGGTCTCGTGCCTACGCCGTTGCAGCGCGCCCGCCGCTGGTACCAAGCCCGCCAGCCCCGGTCGGAAGCCAACGACCTGCACGGGGCGAAGGCGAACATCTCGCGGCACTACGACTTGTCGAACGAGCTGTTCGCCCTATTTCTCGACGAGACGATGACCTACTCGAGCGCGATCTTCGCCGCATCGACACCGCGACGAACCGCTGGAGGCAGCACAGCTGCGCAAGATCGATCGGCTGCTCGACCTGGCCGGGGTTCACGCCGGCACCCATCTGCTCGAAATCGGCACCGGCTGGGGCGAACTCGCCGTCCGCGCAGCCTGTCGTGGAGCACAGGTCACGACCGTCACGTTGTCGCGCGAGCAGCAGGCGTGGGCGCTGCGCCGCGCTCGGCAAGCCGGCGTGGACGAACGAGTCGATGTTCAGCTGCTCGACTACCGCGCAGGTCACGGGGCGCTACGACGCGGTCGTCAGCGTCGAGATGATCGAGGCCGTCGGTGTCGAGTTTTGGCCGACCTACTTCGCCACGATCGATCGCGTTCTCGCGCCCGGTGGAAAGGCAGCGCTTGCAGTCCATCACGATCGACCACCCACGTCTGCTCGCAACGAAGGGTCGTACACCTGGATCCACAAGTACGTGTTCCCGGGCGGCATCATCCCGTCGCTCACGGCGATCCGCGACGTGGTTGCCGCGCACACGACGCTGCGGGTAGCTCGGCGACGCGCGTACGGCCGCGACTACGCGACGACGTTGCACCGGTGGCTGCAGCGATTCCGGGCGAACGCCTCGGCGGTGCATGCGCTCGGCTTCGACGAGCGCTTCACCCGGATGTGGGAGTTCTACCTGGCCTACTGCGAAGCCGGATTCGCCAGCGGCTACCTCGACGTGCACCAACTCGTGCTCGAACGCTGACGGCGGCTACCGCAGCGAAAAGCCGGCGCGAATCGCGTCGGCAAGGGGTTCAGTCGGTGGCGCGCCGACCGCGGCGTGCAGCACAAAGTCGGCGCTCAACGCATTCCACGTGCGCAGTCGCCGGAACATGGCATGGCCGGTTCCGCGCAACCCGATGTAGGTCGCCTCGGTCTGGCGGCCGCCGCCGCGAATCGGTGCAAGGCCGCGTACCAGCTCGACCACCTTGCGCGACGCTTTCGCCGACGTCATGCGGTCATGCGGTCCGTGTAGCACCAGGAGGCGGCGTCCGACCAGCTGTTCGATCGCGTCACCGGGCACCACCCAGGGTGCGAGGCCGAGGACACCGATGACGCCGGGAGCGTCGGCCGCCAGTAAGGCCGCGCGGCCGCCCATCGAATGTCCAACCAACACGATCGGGACGTCGCCATGGTGCATACGCACCTGCTCGACTGCCCAGCGAACATCGGCGAGGGCCAGCGAGCCGTCACCGTTCCAGCCGCGGAAGCGAAACCGCAAACGGTAGACCGCCACACCGTGCGGGCTGCACATTTTGGCGAGATGGCGGGCGACCGGCAGCAGTCGCAACACGGCGACCTGTCGAGCGGTGGCCGGGGCGACGCTTTTTACCTGCCCGCCGTGCAATACGAGAGCGACCGCTTGGGCCTGTACCAGGTCGTCGTCACGGGTCAGGGCCGGCTGGAACAAACTCTCGCGCTCGGCTATCTTCTTGGCGGTCGCGTACACCCGGCTCCCTCGGTTGAGCTCGTCCCCCGGTCAATCGCTGCGCCGCCCCCGGTTTGTTCCCAGGGCACGCACATTCTCAGGATCGCGCAACTGAGTTCCAGGGATGGGGTTCGCTGGTTCATGCGGCCGGGTACTGGCGTGATGTGGTCCCAACGTGGTGGCTTAAGGCTGCCGCCAAAGTCGACGACCTCGTTCCGCCCGCCGACGAGTTGGGCAACGAGGTGTTGGTCGACGACCACCGGCTGGTGCGGCTCGCCGGGCCGATGTTTGCCCTGTTCTCGCTGTTGCTGATCCCCTGGATCTTCTTCGTCGCGATTGCGCTGCCATCGCGCCAGCTGTCGCCGCACTACGACGTCGCGTGGGCGGGCTTCGACGTCATGCTGTTCATTGCCCTCGCCGCCACCGCCTATTTCGCGTTGCGGAGATCGCGGCATCTGGCCCGGGCGTCAACCGCAGCTGCGACGTTGCTCATCGTCGACGCGTGGTTCGACGTGCTCACGCTCAGGCAGTCGCGACCGGATAACGGCAATCGCCTTTGCCGTGGTCATCGAATTGCCACTGTCGGCACTGTGTTGGTGGCTGAGTCAGCAGGCCCAAAAGATAGACGACAAGCGGCTCGCTCTGCTCTTTCCGCGAGCGCGCCACCGGCCGTCGTCCAGCCCTCTAGGCCTGGTCGTTTCGGTAGGTCGGCCGGATCGCCGCGCGCGCGAGGGTGTGGAACGCGAGATTGAAACCCACGACAGCCGGGCTGACCGAGTCGTCGACGTCGAGGCCCTCGACATCGAGCGCATGCACCGCGAAGACGTATCTGTGCGCCCGGTCTCCTGCCGGGGGCGCCGCGCCCGTATAGGCCTTCGCCCCGGAGTCGCCACGCACGTGGAATGCTTTCCCCGGCAACGCGTCGCCACTGCCGGCTCCGCGTACCAAGTCAGTCGTTGTCGGCGGCAGATTGACCAAGACCCAGTGCCAAAAGCCACTCTGGGTCGGTGCATCCGGATCAAAGCAGGTGACGGCGAAGCCCCGCGTCTCCGGCGGAAACCCAGACCAGCTGAGCTGCGGGCTGAGATTCTCGCCGCCCACGCTGTCGTGGACGAAGGTCATCTCCATGGGCTCGCCGTCGGCGATGTCATTGCTGGCGAGCCGGAACCAGGGCTTCGGCGGCAAAACGTCGAACGGATCGGGCGGGATAGCGCGATCAAGCGACATACCCGCATTGTGGCCGCTCGCAGGGCCACCAAACGTCGCATACCAGAAATTAAGCGGACGCCGGCCGGCCAGCGTTCCAGTAACCCTTCGCCGAAACTTCCGTGGGCTCAAGCCCACGCTCGTATAGCTGGTCACGAAGCCGCCGCACCACCCGGCTTTCCCCAAACACGTAGACGTGTCGGTCGCTGCCCGGGATAGCCCGCTGTCGCACTGCGTCGTGTACCAGCGTCGACTCCTCGGGCCGACTGGCCCGCGATGAAGCCAGCTGACCTCGACCCCTTCACCGCGGAAGGCTTGCTCGTCGTCGGCATCGGTGACCTCGAGAATCACCTCGGCTTCGACAGCTGGCGGCAACACGGCCACCATTTCCGCAATCGCCGCAATCGCGGATTCGTCGCCCACGAACATCTGCCAACGAGCCTGCGACGGCATGACCTTGCCACGGGGTCCGAAGACTTCGACCGTGTCCCCAACCGCGGCGGCCACGCCCCACTGGGCGCCTGGGCCGTCGCCGTGCGTCACAACGTCAAGGTCGAAGCGGCATCGGGCGCGATCAAGGTGGCGGATGGTGTATCGCCGACTTACCCCGCCGCCTCGCGGATCGGCCAGATGCACCGCGACGTCTTGCCCCGGCATGGCGACGAAGCCAGCGAGCTCGTCGCCGTGCAGGGTGACCCGCCGCATTCTTGGTCCGACGTTCGCCACTGCAATAACGGTGAGTCGATAGACCGACGCCGCCGGCAGCAGTTGCGCCACCGCCACATCATCCCAGAGACCAGTCCGCGCGATCTTGGGCGACTCATGCGTCGCACGTGAGCGGGCAAATGCAGCGTTTGTCAACGATGACGTTCGGGCAAGTGACCGCCGTGACACAAAGCCCGGTGCGGCCTCGGCCTCCACGAGCGGATCGTGGCGACAAGCGTGTCGTCGACACGAACCAGCCGGATGCGCAAACCGGATGGCGCGGTTACCTGCGGGCATTGGGTCCGGGTTTGGTGACAGGGGCCTCGGACGACGATCCCTCTGGCGTCGCGACGTATTCGCAGGCTGGGGCACAGTTCGGCTTTGGGTTGTTGTGGGTGTCGCTGTTGACGCTGCCGTTGATGGCCGGAGTGCAGGAAATGTGCGACCGCACGGCGCTGGCCACCGGCCGCGGGTTGGGCGAACTGGCGGCGGACGAAGTTTCGGCGCAGGTCTCGCCCCATTCTGGTGGTGCTGCTGGTTGCGTTGATCGTGGCCAACGCGTTGAACATCTCGGCCGACCTTGTCGCTGTGGGCAGCGGGATGAATCTGCTCCACGCCGGGCCGACGTGGGTGTGGGCACTGATCGCCGGTGGGCTGATTACGGGTCTGCTGATCGTCGGCTCGTTCACACAGATCGCGCGGGTCTTCAAACTGCTCTGCCTTGCCTTGTTCAGCTACTTCGCGGTGATGTTCTCGGTGCACGTGAACTGGGGGCAAGTGGGGCTGCACACCGTGGTGCCACACGTGCAGTTGACCAACAAGGACTACCTGTCGTTGTTGGTCGCGGTGATGGGCACGACCATCAGCCCCTATTTGTTCTTCTGGCAATCGGCGCACCGCATCGAGGAGCTAGAGGCTGAGCCAGTTGGCGGCGATCGCCCGGTGCCACTGCAACAACGCGCCACCGTAGACGCGAAGTTCAAGCAACGGACCAGCCGGGCTGACGTGTTCACCGGGATGGTGTTCTCGAATGCCGTGATGTTCGCGATCATCGTCGCCACTGCGTCGACCTTGCATGGGAAGAAGATCGGCTCCGCCGCGCAGGCGGCCGCGGCGTTGAAACCAGTCGCAGGTCATTGGGCATCGGCACTGTTCGCGCTGGGATTCATCGGTACCGGCATGCTGGCGATCCCCGTCCTGGCCGGTTCGGGTGCGGCCGGTATGGCCGGGCTACTCGGCAAGAAGTGGGGTTTCTCGCGGTCGGTGCGCAAAGCACCCGTGTTCTACGCACTGGTTGCCGTAGGCACGATCGGCGGCATGGTGCTTTCGCTGTTCTCGACCAACCCAATCCAGCTGTTGGTGATCGTGGCGATGATCAACGGCATTGCCGCGGCGCCATTCCTCCTGTTGGTGATGCTGATCGCGCGCGACCGCGCGTTGATGGGTAAGTACCGCAATGGCAAGTTCGCCACCATGGTGGGGGGTACAGCGCTTGCATTCATGGCCGCTGCTGCCGCCATCTTGCTTGCACAATTCGCCGGCCTCTAACGCTTGGGTCACGACCGGGCGGGGTATCGGGCGACCGAAGGGGCGGAACGTCGCCCTCGATCAGGAGGTGTCACATGTCGAAGGATCTGAGTAGCACCAAGACCCGGAAGCGATTGTCGACCAAAACGTTCGCCCTACCCGGTAAGCGGAAGTATCCGATCCCCGACAAGGCCCACGCTCGTAATGCATTGGCTCGGGTCGCACAGAACGGCAGCCCGGCCGAAAAGAAGACGGTGCGGGCCGCAGTGAAAAGGCGGTTCCCGTCGATCGGCCGGAAGAAGTCACAGGCGTCCTAGCTTGACGATCGAGCGGTTGAAACTAACGCAACCGCCTGATCGACGGCGCTCATCTCAGCTGCCAGCCAATTGATCCGCGGGTCGGGTCGAAACCACGAGCGTTGGCGCCGAACGAACCGTTTCGTCGCCTGCACGGTTTGCGCGCGTGCCTCCTCCTCCGAAAGCTCGCCATCGAGCATCGCGAGCACCTGCTTGTAACCAAGCGCGCGCCGCGCGGTCACTCCCTCGCGCAAGCCATGCCGGACGGCGAGTGTGCGCACCTCGGCGACCAACCCGGCGTCCCACATGGCATCGACCCGCTCGGTCAGCCGTTGGTCGAGCTCGGCGGTCGGCCGGTCGAGGCCGATCAGCACGGCGTCGTAGACCGAGTCGTACGGCGGCATCAGGCCGGTGAACGCGCCGCCACCGATCGCGGCGACTTCAAGTGCGCGCACGATCTTGCGGCCGTTGGTCGGCAAAATCGTCGCCGCCGTCGCGGGTCGAACGCGGCCAGCCGGCGTGCATTGCGGCCGCGCCGACATCGGCGAGTTCGGCTTCGAACCTCGCCCGCACCTCGGCGTCCGTGCCGGGAAAGCTCATGTCGTCGATGACCGCGCGAATGTAGAGACCGGAACCACCCACGACGATCGGGCACGCGGTTGCGCCCGGCAATCTCGGCGATCGCTGCGCGGGCCCGGCGCTGGTAGTCGGCGACGCTCGCGGTGCGCGTGACGGGCCAGATATCAAGCAGATGATGGACGACGCCCTGCCGCTCGTCTACGGGAGCTTTGCCGTTCCGACGTCCATGCCCTCGTACAGCTGCATCGAGTCGGCGTTGATGACCTCGCCGTCCAGGCGATGCGCGAGGTCGATCCCGAGCTCCGACTTCCCGGTGGCGGTCGGCCCGAGGACGACGACGACCGCGTTGCTTCACCCGGCGGCTGCGGTTTCATTCACGCGGCCGGCCACGGTTTCATTCACGTGGCCCGCCACGATGCAACGACGTACATCACGCCGAGCGGCGCGTCGGCAAACAACACCGGCTCTGCCACGGCCCATCGGTTGCCAAGATCGCGGCCGCCGCTTTCCAGGCGCCCGACGCCCGCGACCATCAGTTCGGCCGCCAGCGTCGCGATCAAGATCGGCCAGCGCTGGCCACGTCGCCGGACCCCAGTGCGGTGACGACATCGTCGTCGAACGGCTCGGCGCGCGGGTCGAGGTAGCCGGGCCCTTTGAGGCTGCGTCGCGCAGTCCCGTCGCCCATGACGAGGAGTGCCGTCGCTTCGGTGTTCGACCGATCGCGAACGGCCTGATCTCCGGCCGATGCGGGCGTGCCGTCCGGCCGGACTCCGACGAAGCAACGGGCGCCTCAACGCCGGCCTCGTCAGCAGCCAGTCTCCGACCGTCAGCGACAGCGGCATCGCTGGCTGGCAGGTTGTCGACACCCGGCGCGAAGCCGCGCAGCCCGCGCTCACGACCCGCGGCCCCGATGACCATGACACACCCGTCTCGGTCGTGCCAATAGCCGCGACTGCCTCGATGCAGGCGGCACGCAACCGACGAATTCGCCGATTCGCTCCGGTGCCAATCGCTGGCAGCAGCAGCGGCGGATGGGGGCACCATGCCACCGCGGAGATCCGCCGGCCGGGTCACGGATGCACCCTAGATGGCCGCGGCCGCGACTCTCGAGCGCGGGCGCAGTGCGACCTTGAGCTCCCGGGGAGGCAAGATAGGCCCGACATCGCCACGCGGCGCGCAAGCGGCGACGCCGACGACAGTCCGGTAAGAGTCAAGGAGCACGATGGGCACCAGCACCGCGTGGGGCCGGATCGCCGAAGACGGCACCGTCTACGTCCGCACCGCCGATGAGGGCGAGCGCGCCGTCGGGTCGTGGCAGGCCGGCACCCCCGAAGAAGGGCTGGCCCACTTCGTCCGCCGCTACGACGACCTCGCCACCGAGGTGACGCTGCTCGAGACGCGGCTCGCGTCAGGCGCCGCGTCCGCGTCGTCGACCGTGGTCGCCGCCACCAAGCTGCGCGCTCGCTGCCGACCGCCAACGCGGTCGGCGATCTCGCTCGGTCTCGAAGCGCGACTCGTGCGCGCTGCTCACGGCCGCCGAGGCCAAGCGCGGCGACGAGCGGGCCGCCAAGGCAGAGGCAACGAACAAGGCAGTCGATGCGAAGCGGGCGCTGGCCGACGAAGCCGAGAAGCTCGCGCAGAGCACGCAGTGGAAGCCGGCCGGTGATCGGCTGCGCGCCATCGTCGACGAGTGGAAAGAGATCAAAGGCGTCGACCGCAAAATCGACACCGAGTTGTGGAAGCGCGTGTCTGCGGCCCGCGCGGAGTTCGGCCGCCGTCGCGGCGCGCACTTCGCGACAGCTCGACGAGCAACGCAAGGAAGCCGTCGCCTACAAGGAGAAGCTCGCCACTGAAGCCGAGTCGCTGGCTCAGTCGACCGAGTGGACGCCAACCGCGAATCGCTACAAGTCGCTTGATGTCGCAATGGAAGGCGGCGCGCGCGCGCATCGAAAGACGTCGACGAAGCGCTGTGGCAGCGATTCCGCGCCGCCCAAGACACGTTCTTCACCCGGCGCACTGCCGCACTCGAAGAACGCGAAGCCGAGTTCCGCAGCAACCAGCAAGCCGAAGAGGCGCTTGCTCGTCGAGGCCGAAGCCATCGATCCGACCGCCGATCTGCCTGCCGCGCAAGCGAAATTGCGCGACATTCAGAACGCGTTGGACGGCGACTGGTCGGGCGCCGCGTGAAGTGCCGGCTGAGTTCGATCGCCGTCTCGACGCTGTTGCCGAGACGGTCAAGGCTGCCGTCCGAAGACCGCTGGCGCGAGACGCAGCGTGTCGTCGTCGCCGTTGGTGATCCGGTTGCGCGAGTCGGTCGAGAAGCTCGAGAAGAAGATCGACCGGGCCAAGCAGGCCGGCAAGGCCAGCCGAGGTCACCGACGCTCGAGACGCAGCTCGCGACCCAGCGCGAATGGCTTGCGCAAAGCGAACCGCCCGCTAGTGCTAATCGCGCGCGTAGCGGTTAGCGCGGCGCTGGCCGGTCGAGGTGCCAATGCCGTGAGACCGCCGCCAGCCAGACCTGCTCGCCCGTCGTCGTCGTGCGGCAGCAGCGCGAACCGCGTGATCGCGCGCTGCCCGCCAGCTAGGTCGCCGTACAGCAGCTCGATCGAGATGATCTCCGACGCGTTGGCCATCGCGCGCACCTCGGCGAAAATCGGCTCGCTCGGATCGCGAATGGCGCCTTGCCAGAAGCCGAGGTCGCCTGGCGGTATGTAGATGTCGCGGGTCAGCCGACGGAAGTCGTCGAGTCGGCTGTGATCGTGGCCGCGACGCCGGCTCCGACGCGTCGCGCCAGCCATGCAGCACGGCCATGCCCGCGCCCGATGTTGCGCAATCGCCATCGCCAGGTACATCGACCTCCTCGGTCACCTCGACCGTGCCGTGGCCACCGGCCACCCGCACCCAGTGCTGATCGGCGAACGAAATCTTCTCCGGCGGATCCTGCAGACGCGATGTCACGAGCAACGGCCGCAGGCCCTCCAACAGCGACCGCTCCGCCGCCCGCGCCGCTCGATTTGCCGACCGCACAGAGCGAAAGGTTGCGAGCGCCAAGCACCAGCGTGCCGACAGCTGTTGCCAACGCGAGTTCGGTCACCCAGTCGTCATGCGCAGACCCTAAGCCAGCCGAGCCTGAGCACGAAGTCCGGATTAGGCCGAATGAACCAGCGCGGCGGGTCGCTACGAAGACATGATCACCTCACCAGCAGGCGAGCCGGCTGACCGACTCGCCCACGTCGCTTCAGAAGGAGCATGACCATGGCAGAGCACAGCAGAAGGGCCTTCATCCGCGGCGCTGGCGTGACCGCCGCAGCGGCCACCGTGGCCGTGATGGTCCCGGGGTGGCCAGCGCCGCGTCGAAGGTCCGCGGCCGACGACGGCAGTCCCACACCCGACGGTTCGGTCGTCGCGTTCGTCAAGGACGCCAAGGCAGGCACCATCACCGTGATGCGCGGCGAGCGCGAAGTCGCAGATCACCGACAAGGCGTTGGCCCGCAAGCTGGCCAAGCTCGCCACCGGCTGAGCTCCGCACCTGATCTTCGACAGCTTTCGCACGCCGTCTCGCGCAGCTCATCCCAGCGTCAGCGCCGTTCGTCGTTGCACAAGCTCACCCATAAACCGCGAGCACAGAAGGTGTCGCATGTCTTCTCACCGCGAAGCGCCGGAGATCTCCAAAGACCCGGTCGCCGACAGTTCAGATCTCTACGCGTTCGTCAGCCCGGACAAGCCCGGGTTCGCGACGATCATCGCCAACTACGTTCCCCTGCAGGCGCCCGACGGCGGCCCGAACTTCTTCGAGTTCGGTGACGACGTGCTCTACGAGATTCACATCTCGAACTCGCGGCGACGCGCAGGCCGACATCACCTACGGCTTCCGCTTCCACACCGTCGTGTTCAACAAGAAGACGTTCCTCTACAACACCGGCCAGATCACGTCGATCTTCGACCCGCACTTCAACCGTCGGCAGTACTACACGCTGACGCGCACGACCCGCAACGGCCACACGCGTGCGCTCGGCAGCAACCTCGAGGTGCCGCCCTGCAACATCGGCCCGCGCTCGACTCCGAACTACGAACACCTCGCGGCGCAGTGCGTGCACGGCATTGCCGCAACGGCGGCATCGTCTTCGCCGGCCAGCGTGCCGACGCATTCCACGTCGACCTCGGCGCGGTGTTCGACCTGCTCGACCTGCGTCCGTTCCAGAACTTGCACCTGATCCCGACCGCCGGCCGGCAACTGGCGTCAACTCGCTCGACCGGCAAGAACGTGCACAGCATCGCGATGCGGGTTCCGCTCAGCGACCTGACCCTCGACGGCAAGACGCCGACCGACCCGGCGAGCCTGAAGTCGGTCGTCGGCATCTGGACGACGGCGAGCCGCCAGCGCACGCACATCTACGAAGGCCCCGGCTCGACGGCGCAGAACTTCGGCAGCTGGGAGCAGGTTTCTCGTCTCGGCAACCCGCTCATCAACGAGGTCGTCATCCCGATGGGCAAGAAGGACGACTGGAACCACAGCGTGCCTTCGCACGACTCGGACTACGCCGCGTCGTTCTTGCACCCCGAGGTTGCCGGCCTGCTGCCGGTCCTCTACCCCGGCGTGTTCCCGAACCTGGCTGCGTACACCAAGCCACGTGCCGACCTGGTCGCCATCCTTGGTACCGGCATTCCGTCCGGCATCATCCCCGGCTTCCAGAACTACACCGGCAAGGTCGTCGCGGACATGCTGCGTCTCAACCTCGCGATCCCGGCGACGGCGCCTGCCAAGGTCAGCCCCGCAGGTCTCGCGGGTGGCGACCCGGCAGGCTTCCCGAACGGTCGGCGGCCCAGTGACGACGTTGTGACCATCGAGCTGCGGGCCATCGCGGGCCTGCTGATCCCGTTGGTCGACAAGTCGTTCACTCCCGACGCAGCGACCAGCCTGGTCGCCGACGGCTCGTCCGGGGTACGCCGACTCGCAACGTGTTCCCGTACCTCAACTCGCCGCACGACGGATTCAGCGTCGGCGCAGCATGACCGCCCACGACCACTCGGCGAGCACATCGCACGTCGCACTCACGCACGACGTCACGCGCATGACTGGCACGGTCACCGGCACACGGCCGGGCAGGGACCGACGGTGCTCGACATCGGTGACGACGTCGGAGCACTCGTGCTCTACACGTCGGCCGAGCTGGTCGGAGCGGAGATCGAGATCAGTCCGGACGGCGACCCTGACCGTCGGCGGCACGTCGCCGTTCATCCCCGCCAGTTTCCCGGCGGGACGGCATACGCGGCCGTGTACTACGGCCTCGAAGCAGGCAGCTACGACCTGTGGGCTGCCGACGGCTCGGTCGCACTGACCGTGTTGATCGAAGGCAACAGCATCACCGAATCCGTGTGGCCAGAAGGGGTTCTGGCTCCGCGGTGACAGTAGGCCGAAAGGGCTGACCGTTGTCACGGTCAGCCCTTTCTTGCTGCCGTCATTGACAGGGACTGGATCTGTACCTAACCTGTCGAGGTATGCGACCCGATCTGATCCGAGGCCATCTCGAGCTGGTGCTGCTTGGCATCCTGAGCCAGGGCGCTGGCCATGGCTACGAAATCATCACCCGGTTGCGCGACCGCACCGACGGCACCTTCGATCTGAACGAAGGGTCGGTGTATCCCGCCCTGCATCGCCTTGAGGACGCCGGCTTGCTGGCCAGCGACTGGCAACCGGTCGCCGGTCGCCGTCGCCGCATCTACCGCGTCACCAACCCCGGAATCGCAGCGCTCGCCGCCAAGCGACGCGAGTTCACCACCTTGGTGAGCGCGGTTGAATCCGCACTCGGCCCCGCCGCAGCATGGAGTCCCGCATGAGCGCAGCGGACGCCGACCACGACAGCCCGATCGAGGCGTACCTCGACGAGCTCGTTGCCACCATGCCGACCCGGCAGCCGCGCGCGCTTCGCCAACTACTGGCCGAGACCGAAGCCCACCTGCGCGACGACGCAGCGCATCGCGTCGCCACCGACGGATTGTCGCCGTTCGACGCGGAACTCGCGGCGGTGCAGCGCTTCGGCCCGGTCGCACCGATGGTCAATGCCGAGCGACGGCGGATCGAGCTGCCGCTGGTCACTGTCGCCCGCCAGGTGACCGCGACAGCACTGCTCCTCGGCGCGATCGGCGCGATCGCCGTCGGAGTCAGCGGCGTTGTCGCCGGGATCTTCAAGCTCGTCGCAGGTTCGCGCGCGCTGATCGACGTCCAGCCCGGGCAGGTGCTGTCGGCGTCCGATTGCGCACGTTGGATGGCGGCAGACCCGCACGCCCCGACGTGTCGCGACGCCGCCATCTCCGACTGGGTTGGCGAAGTCGTCGGCTACCGGATCGCCTTTGGGTTGCTCGGCGTCGATCGCACTTGCAGTGTTCTTCCTGCTGCGGAGGCGCGGCCAGGTTCGCCAGCAGTGGTCGCTACTGCCGCCGCTGGTCAGTGACACCATCGCGACCACGGCCTTCGCGGCCGCGGATCTGGACCCTCGGCACTGGCATCGACACACTCGCGGTCGGTCCGGGCACCGGCTACGGGCAGTGGTTCAGCGCAGCCCCTGTCGCTCTCGCGGCCGCGGCGGTGTTCGGCGTGCGTCTCATCCGCGACGTCCGACGACAACCCGCTTAGCGGACCGGTAGCGCCGGCATGCCAAGCAGGACGCCGACCGGCTGAGGCCGCGGCGCGGCTTGGCGTGTCCTCCCACGCATCGCCGGCGCGAGTGCGGCGCACGGCGTGCACGACGTCGGCGACGAGATGGTGCGGCGCGGCTCGCGTGATCTCCACGCGTGACAACGTCGCCGGCGCGCGCATCGGTCGCGGCGAAGTGCACCAAGCGGTTGTCGGGTGCGCGGCCGCTCATGCGCAGGGTCTGGTCGTCTTTGCGTCCCTCGCCCTCGGCAACGAGCACGTCGACGACGCGGCCGACCTGCAGCTTCGCCTCAGCCCACGCGACCTCCTCCGAGACCGCCGTCAGCCGGTCGTAACGCTCGCGCACAACCGCAGGCGGGATCTGGTCAGCCATGTCCGCGGCCGGCGTGCCCGGTCGCTTCGAGTACTGGAAGGTGTAGCAATTCGCGAACCGCGCCCGCCGCACGACGTCCAGCGTCTGCTCGAAGTCTTCGTCGGTCTCGCCGGGAAATCCGATGATGATGTCGGTCGTGATCGCGGCGTCGGGCATGGCCGCGCGCACGCGGTCGATGATGCCGAGGTACTTGTCGCGGCGGTATGAGCGGCGCATGCGCCTCAAGACCTCGTCGGAGCCGGACTGCATCGGCATGTGCAGCTGCTGCATCACGTTCGGCGTCGACGCCATCGCGTCGATCACGTCGTCGGTGAAATCGCGCGGATGCGGTGAGGTGAATCGCACGCGCTCGAGGCCGTCGATGGAGCCGCAGGCACGCAGCAGCTTCGAAAACGCCTGCCTGTCGCCGAACTCGACGCCATAGGAGTTCACGTTCTGCCCGAGTAGCGTGACTTCGAGCACGCCCTGCGCGACGAGTGTTTCGATCTCGAGAAGAATGTCGCCGGGCCGACGATCTTTCTCGGTGCCGCGCAAGCTCGGCACGATGCAGAACGTGCAGGTGTTGTTGCAGCCGACGCTGATCGCGACCCACGCTGCATAGACCGACTCGCGCGCCGACGGCAACGTCGACGGGAAAGACCTCGAGTGATTCGAGGATCTCGACCTGCGCTTCGTCAGCGATCCGCGCCCGTTCGAGCAGCACCGGCAACGACCCGATGTTGTGGGTGCCGAACACGACGTCGACCCACGGCGCCCGGCGCACGATCTCGCCACGGTCCTTCTGCGCGAGGCAGCCACCGACGGCGATCTGCATGCCGGGCTTGATCAGCTTCGTGGCGTAGAGCTGGCCGAGGTTGCCGTAGAGCTTGTTGTCGGCGTTCTCGCGCACCGCGCACGTGTTGAACACGACGACGTCGGCCAGCTCATCGGCGTCCGCCTTGATGAAGCCCGCACCCTCGAGCAGGCCGGCCAGCCGCTCCGAATCGTGCACGTTCATCTGGCAGCCGTACGTCCGCACCTGATAGGTGCGCGCCGGGGCAGCCGTTGGAGTCACGCCGTCAGCCTACGCAGGCCGCCCCCGGCCCGGAGAATGCGCGAGCGGTCGGCTCGGCCCGGCTGCAAAGATGAGTGAATGACTGACGAACCCGCCACGCTTGCCCTACGGCTACTGGCCGTCGCCGATCTCGGCCGCCGACGTCGCGAAGGCCGGCATCCGGCTCGCTTTCCCGACCCTCGTGCCGTCGCCAGCTGGCGCCGACAGCTCGACCGCAGCTGACGTCTGGTGGCCCGAAGGTCGCCCGGCCGAGGGCGGCCGGCAGGTCATCGTGTCGGCCGCACGCGGCGATCTGCTTGCCCGCGCCGTGGAACGCGCGCACCCGCGTGCATGAGTACGGTGGCCGCTGCTGGCTGCCGGTGCCGACACCGAGTGGCGGCACCGCGGTGGTGTTCGCCGAGTGGTCGGATCAGCGGCTGTATCTGCTCGACCTCGACGGCGGCTCGCCGCCGCAGCCGTTGACGCCGGAGCCGTCGACCGCGGCCGCGCTTCGCTACGCCGACCCGGTCCTCTCCCCCGACGGCCTCGAGACGTGGTGGGTGCGCGAAGAACACGTCGGCGACGGCAATGACAGCCGACGTCACGCGCGCGATCGTCGCCGTCCCGCTCGACGGTTCTGCGGCGAGCGATCCGCACGCTGGTGCGCGTCATCGTGTCGGGCAGCCGGTTCCTCGCGTTTCCGACCCCTTCACCGGACGGCGGGAAGCTCGCGTGGATTGCCTGGAACCACCCGGACATGCCCTGGGACTCGACCCAACTGCGCGTCGGCGAGTTGGTCGACGGCGTCGGTGCCTGCGTGGGACGAGCTGCTCGGTGCAGACGCGCGTGAGTCCGTGCTTGAGCCGGCTGTGGGCCGACGCATCGACGCTCTACGCGATCAGCGACCGGTCGGGTTGGTGGAACCTGTACCGCGTCGACGCCGCCGGTGGTGTCGAGCCGACTCCGGTCGCGCCGCGGGACGAGGAGTTCAGCGGACCGCTGTGGCAACTCGGATATCGGCGCTGCGCGATGCTCGACGACGGCAAGCATGCGGTCGTGCACGGCGGTGCGGGTGCAGAAGCTCGGCATCCTCGACCCGACGACCGGAACGATCACCGACGTCGACTTGCCCTACACGGCGTGGCAACCGCCGATCGCGGTCAGCGGCCAGTACTCTGGTCGGCATCGCCGGCAGTGCGGTATTGCCCAACGCCGTCGTGCGCGTCGACCTCGCGACCGGCGAGCACATCGAGTTGCGCCGGGCCGCCGACGAGCTGCCCGACGAGGCGTTCCTGCCGCGGCCTTACGCCGCGACGTTCGAGAGTGCGGGCGGGCGCGACGTCCACGCGTATGTGTACGCACCTCGCAACCCGATCGGCGCGTGGCTCCGGACGGCGAGCTGCCGCCGTTCATCGTGTTCGTGCACGGCGGGCCGACGGCGACTCTTCGCCGTCGCTGCGGCTCGAGTACGCCTACTTCACCAGTCGCGGCATCGGGGTCGTCGACGTCGACTACGGCGGCTCGACCGGATACGGCCGCGAGTATCGCGAGCGTTTGCGCGGTCAGTGGGGCATCGTCGATGTCGAGGATTGCGCTGCCGCTGCACTCGCGTTTGGCGAAGAGCGGCGAGGCCGACGTCGACCGGCTGGCCATTCGCGGTGGCAGCGCCGGCGGTTGGACGACATTGGCGGCACTGACCCGGACGAACGTCTTCGGCGCGGGCACGTCGTACTACGGCGTGGCTGATCTGTTGGCGCTTCCGAGGACACGCATGACTTCGAGTCGCAGTATGACCAGGGTTTGGTCGGCCGACTGCCGGAAGCCCACGACCTCTTTGTCGAGCGTTCGCCGTTGTCACACGTTGACGAAGTCTCGTGCCCGGTGCTGTTGCTCCAGGGTCTTGAAGACGAGATCGTTCCGCCTGCGCAGGCCGAGTTGTTCCGCGATGCCTTGGTGGCAAAGGGAATTCCGCATGCCTACCTGACCTTCGAAGGCGAGCAGCACGGCTTTCGCAAGGCGGAATCGGTGATCGCCAGCCTCGAGGCCGAGCTGTCGTTCTATGGCCAGGTGTTTGGCTTCGTGCCGCCGGGCGTGCCCGTCTGACGCTGTCGTGACGCGCCGAACCGGGCGCGAGTGTTGACGCCGTCGTAGGCCCCAACCGCAGCCTTGACCATCCGGCGTGGACGTCCCTGCAAGGCGACTCATGCGAGGTTCGCGCTCACTCACGGCGACGCAGCTCGCTACCAGCCCGACGTCGCGCCGTTCGTCGCCGTGTCCGACACCCCTGGCGAGAACGTGTGGGCGGATCTGTTTGCGTTGATGGGCGCGCGGCGCGACGGCGACGTTGATCGATCCGCCGCTGCCGTTGCCCTCCGGCTGGGAGGTCGTCGGCACCGGTCACGGCGTGCAGATGGTGGAGCAGTCGGTCGACGGCAGTTCACGATGCCGAGGCGGTGGAACTCACGGGCGCCGACGTGCCCGAGATGCTCGACCTGGTGGCGCGGACGAAGCCCGGACCGTTTCTCCCGCGCACTATCGAGTTGGGGCGCTATCTCGGTATCCGGCGCGACGGCAAGCTTGTCGCGATGGCGGGCGAGCGGGTGCAGCCACCGGGGTGGACCGAGATCAGTGCGGTCTGCACCGATGAGGCCTACCGCGGCCAAGGTCTGGGCGCGCGGCTCGTGCTGGCCGTAGCCGCCGGCATCCACGACCGCGGCGATCGCGCGTTCCTGCATGCACTGGCAACGAACGCGAACGCAATCCGGCTGTACGAGTCGTTGGGTTTCGTGCTCCGGCGGACGCGGACGTTTACGACCGTGCAGCTTCCCGCCGACTGACCGCCTCCCGTGCTCGACCGGCGGCCGGGTTGGCGGACCGTCGAACCATCGGAGCGTCACTGTCGCTATAGCAGCGCCGACGCTCCGAAGGTTGTGGGCGGCAGGGTCGGTCACTCGCGCGTAAGTGTTGCGGAAGGATAGGCCTACAGTTGAGTGGTGCCCAAGAAGATCGCCCAGCAAGAACTACGCGACGATACTGCAAGGGTGATCGACGCGGTCGTGGCCGGGGAGAGTTTCGTGATCGTCCGCAACGGTGAGCCGGTGGCCCAGCTTCGTCCCATCGGCCGGAAGCGACAGACTTTCGTTTCCCGCGCCAAGATCGCGAGCGCCGCAATGCAAAGCCCGCACATCGGCGCTGCCGCATTCCGGCATGATCTCGGTCGCCTGATCGATCAGTCTTCGCTAGGGGTTCAGGAACTCAGAACTCTCTTCGCCCAGCACCTCGCGCACGACGCGGACGACAAGCTCGCCGCTGTAGCCCTTTCGATTGAGCATGCCGATGAGACGTCGCATGCGGACGGCGGTTGGCAGGCCGGTCGTCGCGCGCGCCTTCCGCATCACCAGCTCACGGGCGGCGGATTCGACGTCGTCTTGGTCGATGGTCGCGACCGCCTCGGCGATCAGCGGCTGCGGCGACACCGCGCTCGCGCAGCTCGTTGACGAGCGCACGCGGTGCCAGGCCGCGGACGCGCTGGCGTGACTGCACCCAGCTCGCCGGCGAAGGCCGCATCGTCGACGAGACCGACCTCACCGAACCGATCGAGCACCGCGTTCGCGGCCTCCTCGGGCACCCCACGCCGGCGCATCGCGTCGGCAAGTTGCGCGCGTGTCTTGGGTGCGGCCTCGAGCAGGTTGAGACCGATCAGCCGGGCGACCGACTCGGGGTCGGCCATCGGCTCGGCCGGATCGTCGAGACCCGTCGGGCCGCCCTGGGTCGCAGAGCGCGACGGATAACGACTCCGCCGCGCCCCGAAGTTCGAGCTCACCCGTCGATGGGAACTGGCGCGACCGTCAGATCGATCGGCACATCGATGTGCGGGCCGATGCCGAGCTTCTCTTTGATCTTCTTCTCGATCTCGTTGGCCAGATCTGGATTGTCCTTCAGGAACGTGCGCGAGTTCTCCTTGCCCTGGCCGAGCTGGTCACCTTCGTAGGTGTACCAAGCGCCGGACTTACGCACGATGCCGTTGTCGACACCCATGTCGATCAGGCTGCCTTCGCGGCTGATGCCCTGGTTGTAAATGATGTCGAACTCAGCCTGGCGGAACGGCGGAGCGCAGTTGTGCACGACGATGTCATTTGCGACCAGGGTGTGGAACTCCTCGACCTCGACATCGAACGTACGCACGAGTTCAAGTGGTAGCACTTCGCGAACCACGGAGTAGCGCACCTCTTCGGCAAGCACTTCGTGCAGGAACGGATCGTCGAGCGCGTCTGCCAACGCCTGAACTCGGTCGCGGCGCAGCCGGCTCATGCCAAGCACTTGCCGCATACCCCCACGCGGATCGCCGGCCGACGGCCCGACGAGACTCGCCGCTTCACGAGCCGTCACCCCACGCTGAAGCAGGTGACCCAACACGGGCTTGCTCATCTCGCTTGCCAGGTAGTTGCCCTGAGAACCGCGGTGGCGCGCAACGCCTTCCTCTGTCAGTGCGCGTACCAGCGCCTGGCCGCGGGGCCCCCACATCGGGATTGCCTCGGAGAACGCTGTGACGTTGTCGATGCCGGCGACGCGTACCTCATAGACCGGCCGCTTCGAACGGACGCGACGCTCCTTGATCACACTCGGGCGCTTCTGCGTCGGGTCGTAGGCACGCACTGAACTGCTGATGCCGAAGCGCAACAGCAACCAGTGGATCTGGTGTGCAAGTTGCTCCGACGTAGTGGTGAAACCGAGGCGGATTGCTCCGGTCAGCTCTTTGCTCACGTGGCCGTCGGTCTCGAGCATCCCGAAGATCAGATTCGACACGACATCAGCCGACGTATCCGGCTGGAAGAAATACGCCGGTACCGTCTTTTCCCAAGCGAGCTTGCCGTAGATGCCAGCCTCGCGGCACAGCGTCAGCAGCTCGTTCTTCTCGCCCTGGTCGGTGCGAGAACGAAGCCGCGAGCCGGTCAGTAACCTCGTGTACATCGCAACCGAGCCCGCGAGCAATCGCCGCAGCATCAGCGTGCAACGTCGGCTCGGTATTGATGAAGTGAATGGGCGTCTTACCGCCCACATAGCCGTCACCAATGAGGTAGCCGAGCATGCGGGCGTGGTCAGGCGTAACAGGCTCAGCGGTGCCGAACCCGAGGAATCGGCGCGGCCGAGCCACCCGGTCACCCACCTGAATCTCGCCAGCAACCGCGCCAGCCTTGGTCGGTCAGAACCTTGTGGTCGGGTGTCGCCCGAAGAGTGTTGCCGCCTTCGATACGAAGGCCCAGCACCTGCTGCATTCCCTGGTCGAACCACGAGACGACCGGCCGCACGTGCAAGCGAGTTGTCCTTAGCCGCAGACACGACTGACACTGCAAGTCGCCCGTCGACGATGTCTTCGATGCGATGCGTGAGACCCGTGGTCGGGTCGAAGACGAGGCTGCCCTCGGCCAGGCACTTGTTCTTCACAACCTTGGCCCGGGTGCGGTTACCGACCGCTTCTTGGCCGTCCTTCAGTGTCTCGATGCGACGAACGTCGATGCGAATCGACGCATAGAACTTCAGCGCCTTACCGCCCGTCGTGGTCTCAGGACTGTTGTGCACCATGACGCCATCGACGAAGTAGTTGTGGTTGCCCTCCACCTCGATGTCGAAGCGATGCATCGAGCGGGTCTTCGGCTTTACGTGAATGTCGAGGATCCGTGCCGGCACTGGGCGTTCGGATGGCGCAACGAATTCCGGCTCGAGGTGGAAGAGTCCGCGGAAACGTGGCAACAACTTGTATTCCATCGACGGGTGCACCCACGGCGCCACGATCGCTTGAAACGCGGCCGAGGACTCGGTCGTGAACTGCATGACCTGCTGTCCACGAGCACCGCGCGTTGTCAGTTTGACGTCGAGTTTGTGCGTGTCGCGTAGGTAGTTGACGATGCGATCGCGGGTGCCAACAGTCATCGCATCGAGACAGATCTCGATGCGGCCGCTGCCACCTTGCGTGCGCTCCTGCACGCCCTTTGAACGCACGGTGAAACAGCCATCGTCCATGTACCAGATCGCGAGTGCGAGTGGCGTCAGCGCCTTCAGGTATTCCTCCGACAGATGCTTCTTGCCGTCGCCGAAGTAGACGGCCTGCCGCAACTCATCAAGTTCGGGCAGCGGGGTGAAGTCGGCAAAAACCGCACCCGTCGCGCTCGTTCGGCGACTGCACTCGATGTTGGCGAACAGCGAGACCTTCCAGTCGAGGTAGTCGACCTGCTTCGGGCCATGGCCGAGACGAAAGCGCACACCGGTGCGGTCTCTGCGGTTCGGCGACAAGTTGCCGTCGCCCATCAGCGACCCGAGCACGACCTGCATCTGCTGTTCGACTCAACCGATGCGGCTCGGTGACCATCACTCGGTCGCCCGCGAGAAGCTCACCGGCTTCGCGCCAGCCACCCGGCGTCCGGATGAGGTGGTTAGCGGTGGCGGCAAACTGTGCCCGCCCGTTGCGCCCCGACTTCGCCACGGTGAACTGAAGGAACTCATCAGTCGGCCCGTTGTCGAACCAGTTGACGATCTTGCGAGGCACGATCCGGTCGGTCTCGGGATCGTAGGAGAGAACCTCAACCGCCATCTTCTGATTGACGATCTTGCCGATCTTCTCCTGCGTGCCGTCGGCGAGCGTGACCCGCGTGTTGTAGTGGAAGCAGCCGAAAAAGACGCCGATCTTTTCGCGCAACTGGTTGATAAAAATCGCTGTTGTGCCCGAGTTGCTCAACGCACCGGTGATCTTGCGCAATGCCTGGCTCATCAACCGGGCCTGAAGGCCGACATGACTGTCGCCCATCTCGCCTTCGATTTCGGCGCGCGGCACGAGCGCAGCAACCGAGTCGATGACGATGATGTCGATGGCACCCGAACGAATCAAGGTGTCGGCGATCTCGAGCGCCTGCTCACCGGTGTCGGGCTGCGACACCAGCAAGCTGTCGCTGTCGACGCCGAGCTTCTTCGCGTACTCCGGGTCGAGCGCGTGCTCGGCGTCGATGAAGGCCGCGATACCACCGGCCCGCTGAGCGTTGGCGACCGCGTGCAGTGCGAGCGTCGTCTTGCCGCTGGACTCAGGCCCGTAGATCTCGACGATGCGGCCGCGCGGCAACCCGCCGATGCCAAGCGCCACGTCGAGCGCGATCGAGCCGGTCGGGATCACTTCGATCGGCGCCCGCACCTCATCACCCAGGCGCATCACCGAGCCCTTGCCGTGCGCGCGCTCGATCTGAGCAAGCGCGTTGTCGAGGGCCTTGTCGCGGTCGGGTGCTGCCATTGGTTTGCCATCCCGTTCGGTCGTCGGTGGTTCGCTCGCGGGCTCACCAAGTTGAGCTGCGTCACGCGGTGTCGAAGACGACGGTAGGCGGCAGGACTGACATTTTCGGGCCGCAGAAGGCCGCTGTGGATCGATCCGACAGCTGTGGACATTAACCGAACACCTGTTCGAACGAGAGCGACACGCCGAGCGCCGCAAGCGACGGCGAGCGCTCAGCTAGATCCCACCAGTCCCAGACGCCACAGATCTCAGCGCAGTTTGGGCGGGACCTCGACCGTTCGGCAGACGGCCCGCCAGATCTCCTGGACGTCGACGCCCTGGGCCAGCGCCTGGTCGATCGTGCGGCCGCCGAGCTCCGCTCAGCACGAAATCGTGAGCGAACGACGCGGCGTAGGCGGGCCCGAACTGCTGCCGCATCCGGCCCCAGAAATCTGTCAATCGCACGGCGGCAGTATGCATGCACCCAATCGAGGCCGGCGAGCGTCCTCTAGGTGAAGACTCGCATGACGAGCTCCACCCACGTCTGCTGCAGTCTCCCTCAACCACGGAGGACCTCATCGACCGGCGCGAGTTCCTCCGGCTCGCCGGCGCCGCCGCGCTGGTGGGCGCCCTCGAGGGCTGCACCAGCACAAACCAACACCCAAGCGCGGACGCCGACCCCTGGCGCATCGTCGTCCGCCTCGGTCGTCGCCCCCGACGCCCCCAACGAGCAGCCTGCCGGCCGTCATCACGTCAGCCGAGGCGTCGCAGCCGGTCGCATCGGCCGCGACAGTGGCCGACCTCGACGCGCTGGCGAAGGCGCTTGGCGTCGACTCCTGCGGCCGGGCGACGCCGCGCTATCTCAACGCCGCGCATGTCTACTCGACCCGCTTCGACGGCTGTGCGACCGGTCGCCGTTGCCCAATGCGCTATCGGTCGACGACGTGCAGAAATGCCTCGCGTTCGTCCGCAGCACCGGCATGCCAGTCGCGGCTCGCGGCGGCGGTCACAGTTACGCGGGCTACTCGACGACGTCCGGCCTTGTCATCGACGTCGGACCGATGAAGCAAGTCACAATGACCGACGCGACAACAGCGCGACATCGGTGCCGGCGCCACGCTTGTCGATGTCTACGCGGGCTGGCGACAGCAGAACCGAGCAGTCGCTGGCGGCTCGTGCCCGTCGGTCGGCATCACCGGTTCGACGCTCGGCGGCGGGGTCGGAGTCGTGGCGCGCAAGTACGGCCTGACCTGCGACGCGCGTGACCGCGTCGACCTCGTCACCGCCGACGGAAAAGCCTTCCGCTGCAGGAAAACGAGCGAGCCGACCTCTTCTGGGCGCATCGCGGCGGTGGCGGCGGCAACTTCGGCATCGTCACCGCGACTCGAGTTCCAGACGCACGCAACGCAGAACCTCACGCACTTCCTCGTGCGCTGGGATTGGTCGCAACGCGCACGACGTCGTCGACCGCCTGGCAGGAATGGCTGCCGACCACGCCGAACGATGCACTGTGGTCGAGCCTGCATCTCGATGGCGCCGGGTCGTCCTCCGACACGCCGCATGTCTACGCGAGCGGGGTCTTCGTCGGTCGCGCCGTCCGGCTTGTCGCCGCTTGCTCGACGTCGTTGCAGTCGGCCGTCGAAAGCACCGATGACCGACGCGCTACGTGCAAGCAGGCGACTACCTGTCGACGATGTTCGTCGAAGGCGGCTGCGCGACCCTCACCACGACTGAGTGCCACCGCGCCGACATCGATCCCGGCGGCAAGCTCGGCCGAGAGGCGAACTGCGCCCGCTCCGACTTCATCGCCAGCCCGCTTGCGTCAGCGCGGGGTCGACGTCCTGCTCGCCGGCATCGAGAAGCGCAACGAACCCTCGACCTGCCCGGCGGCAGCGTGCTGTTCGACGCCTACGGCGGGGCGATCAACTCGATCGCGCCCGGCGACACGGCCTTCTTGAACCGCGACAAGCTCGCCTGCCTGCAATACGTCGCCCCGTGGGCGCCCGAGCGCGTCGGCGTCCGTCGTCGCAGCAAACCAGGCGCTGGCTCGACGGCCTCTACGGGCAGATGCGGCCCGTACGTCAGCGGCTACGCCTACCTCAACTACATCGACCCCAAGCTGGCCGACTGGCAACACGCCTACTACGGGGCGAACCTCGCATCGGCTGACGAGCGTCAAAGCGGCGGTCGACCCGAGCGAACCTGCTGGCCTTTGCGCAGGGCCTGCCGCACCTGACGGGTAGCCCTACGCTCGGTCGGAACCGTCGGACGACCGATGCAACCCGCTGGCGGCGTCCGGCGTCGTCACTGCGTACAAGAGCCCGGGGTGATGGTGGACGAGGAGCGGCGACAGGTCTTCGACGAGTTCGCCCGCGCCCGCATGCCGGAGCTACTGCGTTTCGGTCACGCCTTGACCGGTAGCCCACATGCCGCGGCTGATCTCGTCCAAGACGCGCTAGAGCGAACGATGCTCGCTTGGGGGCGGGTAGAGAACCAAGGCGACCCGGAGGGGTATGTGCGGCGCATCATGGTGAACCGCAACATCAGCATCTGGCGACGTCATCGTCGCGAGACGCTGGTGTTAGACGTGCCAGAAGATGCCGGACGGCGAGGGGCTGGGCCCTCTGAGCCCGTGGTCCGCGATTTCGCGTTGTGGGATCGAATCCGGGCGCTCCCGCCGCGGCAACGAACGGTCATCGTGTTGCGCTACTACGAAGACATGTCCGAGGCGCAGATCGCTGCGTTGATGGGCTCGTCGGTCGGCACCGTGAAGAGTCAGGCGTCGCGCGCTCTGGCGTCGCTTCGTCGCGACGCGCACCAGTTCGCCGAATCTGATCGGACCGGCCGAGGGGTCGGCCGATGACCCAGCAACCGCCCGACGAGGAGTTCGAGCGCCGGCTTCGCGACGTCCTGCATTCGCGTGGACTTGGTGTTCCAGTTCCGCCCGATGCGATTGATCGCATTCATGCCGGTGCGCGTCGACGCCAGCAACGACGCACGGCGCGAGTGTGACGGCGGCGTTCTTGGTCGTCGCGATCGCGGGCGTCGGCGTCGGCGTCCGCAACGTCGAACGCCGCAGCGGCAATGCACAGTCGCCGCCGATTCGCATACGCCGGTCTCATCGCCGGTGCCGTCGCCATCAGCGCATCGTCGTCCGGTGTCGCCTCCCCCAGTGGTGCGTCGTCGGCGGAACTCCCAACACCGCCGTCGTCAAGACCTCCCACAGTGGCGCCGGCAGCACCGACGACATATCCAGACCCCGGGTCGGCCGTACCTGCTGACTTCACCCCGGTATCTGTGACCGCAGTCAACGACAATGCCTATCTGGGTTCTTGGTAACGCAGCCGTGCGGGGAGGTGTCTTGCACGGCGATCGTGCAACACCACCGATGCCGGCGCGCAGTTCACGCGAAATCGGCGCCGCCCCATGCTGCGACCATCAACGTCGACGACACCTACCCGACCGGTCTTCAACCTCCGGTTCGCCGATAGCTCGAACGGCTGGGCATACGGCGACGCGTTGTGGACGACGGCTGATGGCGGTGCCACCTGGTCGGACACGTCGCTGCTGGCTGGGAGCGTCATAGATCTCGAGGCGGCGCGCAATCCCGGGGCAGCGGCAGGCACCGCATGGGCGGTCGTTCAGCCAGTCCCTTCACCTCGGGATATCAGTTGTGGCAGGCGCCGTACGCAACCGGCTCAGGTACGGGCAGGTGGCAGCGGGTCGACCTGGGCACGATCCGCCTAGGCGACACGGCTCCGAGCCTCGTGGTGAAAGGCGCTACGGCCTACCTGCTGGCCGCCGATGCCAAGAACGTCGAACGCTCGTGACGTCGCATCGGTCGGCGCGACGACAACGACGTACGCTGCGCCGTGCGACCCCATAGGCGGCGAACATTCTCGAGCCGGCATCGGATCGCTGTGGACCGCGTGCTCTGCGGGCGGCGCAGCGGTCGCTCCACCGATGGCGGGGCGACGTGGCGCGCGGCCACAACCCCTTCGCAAGTCACGCCTCGGGGTCGTCGGCGGGATCGACGCGACCACGCGGCCGTTGTCGATCAGGGAGCGAGCCTCGTCGTGGTCAGTCGACCGACGGGCAAGCCGAAGACCGCCGCCATCAGCAGCAAGTGCGCGCCAACGTCTCCTTCATCGGCTTCACCGACGCCAAAGTCGGATTCGCCCTCAGCGAGGCACCAAACGGACTATTGGCGCACGACCGACGGCGGCCTCACCTGGAAAGTCGTGGCGTTCTAGGCCGCGTGAGCCTCGGAGTTTGTTATACGTCTGCGGGTTAAGAGCCCGCGTCTAACAAACTCGGTTGTGGCGAGTGAGTGCTGCTTCTCGGCGCTTTCTTGAGCGTCCAGCGACTGACGTCGCGTCGGCGAGCTGGCGGGTTGCCCAAGCCGCGAGTGTCCGAGCTACGGTGCAGAATCGATGAATGAGCCGAAACGAGCAGGCGGACGCCGACCAGCCGGCGTCCGGGCTGCCTGACGGCTTTTCGTCGGTCACCCGCGCCTGGTTCACCTCGGCGTTCGCGGCTCCCACGCCGGCCCAAGTGCAGGCGTGGGAGGCGATCGGCCGCGGCGAGAACACCCTGGTCGTCGCACCGACCGGCTCGGGCAAGACGCTGGCCGCGTTCTTGTGGTCGCTCGACCGCATCGCGGCCGCGCCGATTCCGGCCGATCCGAGCAGGCGTTGCCGGGTGCTCTACATCTCGCCGATGAAGGCGCTCGCCGTCGACGTCGAGCGCAACCTGCGCGCGCCGCTCGTCGGCATGCGGCACGCGGCGACCAGCCTCGGGCTCCCCGAGCCGATCGTCGAGGTCGCGATTGCGATCCGGCGACACGCCAGGCGGCCGAGCGAAGGCGCATCGCGACCAAGCCACCCGACATCTTGATCACCACGCCCGAGTCGCTGTTCCTCATCCTCACCTCGGCCGCGCGCGAGTCGCTGCGTGGCGTCGAGACCGTGATCGTCGACGAGGTGCATGCGGTCGCGGCGACCAAACGCGGCGCACACCTCGCGCTGTCCCTCGAACGGCTCGACGCCATGCTCGATAAGCCGGCGCAACGCATCGGCTTGTCGGCGACGGTCCGACCGGTCGACGAGATCGCGCGCTTCCTGAGCGGCTCGAGACCGGCAACCGTCGTGCAGCCGCCGCCATCAAGACGTTCGACATCACCGTCGTCGTGCCGGTCGAAGACATGGACTCCCCCGACGAGGCCACCGACGCAGAGCCGCGCAAGTCGATCTGGCCACACGTCGAAGAACGCATCGCCGACCTCATCGACACCCACCGCTCGACGATCGTGTTCGCGAACTCGCGAGGTCTCGCCGAGCGGCTCACCAACCGACTGAACGCGATCGGCTTCGAACGCGGTCGCGAGGTCGAGATTGCTCGCGCACATCACGGTTCGGTCAGCCGCGAGCAACGCAGCATCACCGAGGAGATGTTGAAGTCCGGCGAGCTGCCCGCGGTAGTCGCCACCAGCACCCTCGAACTCGGCATCGACATGGGCGCGGTCGACCTCGTCGTCCAGGTCGAAAGCCCACCGAGCGTCGCGAGCGGGCTGCAAAGAATCGGCCGAGCCGGCCACCAAGTCGGCGCGATCTCGCACGGTGTCATTTTTCCGAAGTACCGAGGCGATCTGGTGCAAACGGCGGTCGTTGCCGAACGCATGAAGGCCGCCGCGATCGAGTCGATCCGCATCCCGCGCAACCCGCTCGACGTGCTCGCGCAGCACCTCGTCTCGATGACCGCGATGCAAACGTGGGACGTCGACGAAGCGCTCGCGCTGGTGCGACGCGCAGCGCCCTTTGCTTCGCTCCCGCAGTCAGCGTTCGATGCGGTGCTCGACATGCTGGCCGGCCGCTACCCCAGTGACGAGTTCGCCGAACTGCGGCCCCGGCTGGTCTGGGACAGAGTCGCCGGCACGATCGCCGGCAGGCCAGGCGCACAACGACTTGCCGTCACCAGCGGCGGCACGATCCCCGACCGCGGGCTGTTCGGCGTCTTCATCGCCGGCACCGAAACAGCGCGACGCGTCGGCGAGCTCGACGAAGAGATGGTCTACGAGTCTCGCGTCGGTGAGGTGTTCACCCTCGGCTCGTCGTCGTGGCGCATCGTCGAGATCACCCACGACCAAGTGCTTGTCACGCCCGCCCCAGGCGTACCCGGCAAATTGCCTTTCTGGCATGGAGATTCGCTCGGCCGCCCGCTCGAACTCGGTCGCGCGCTCGGCGCATTCGTTCGCGAGCTCGGCGCCCTCGATCCGACAACTGCAACGACACGGTTGCTCGACGCCGGCCTCGACGAGTGGGCCGCGTCGAACCTGCTCAGCTACCTGAACGAACAACGGGAGGCCACCGGCCAGCTGCCCGACGATCGCACCATCGTGGTCGAGCGTTTCCGCGACGAACTCGGCGACTGGCGGCTCGTCGTGCACTCACCGTTCGGCGCGCAGGTGCACGCACCCTGGGCGCTCGCGATCGGCGCGCGGTTGCGCGAACGGTACGGGGTCGACGTCCAGACGATGCATGCCGACGACGGCATCGTGCTGCGCATCCCCGAAACCGATGAGGCGCCGCCCGCGCAACTCGCCACTGCTCGCACCCGACGAGGTCGACGAAGCGGTCACCCGCGAAGTCGGCGGCTCTGCGTTGTTCGCGTCGCGGTTCCGCGAGTGCGCCGCGCGTGCGCTGCTGCTGCCGCGTCGTCGTCCCGATCGTCGAACGCCGTTGTGGCAACAACGTCAGCGATCGGCGCAACTGCTGTCGGTTGCGAGCGAGTACGGCTCGTTCCCGATCGTGCTCGAGACGATGCGCGAATGCCTGCAAGACGTGTTCGACGTGCCCGGCCTCGTCGAGCTGATGCGCGACATCGAAGCGCGGCGGGTGCGGCTCGTCGACGTCGAAACGCCGGCCGCATCACCGTTCGCGCGCTCACTGCTGTTCGGCTACATCGCGGCCTTCATCTACGAAGGCGATGCGCCGCTCGCCGAACGAAGGGCACAAGCGCTCGCGCTCGACACCGTGCTGCTCGGCGAGTTGCTCGGACAAGCCGAGTTGCGCGAGATGCTCGACGCCGACGCGATCGACGAGATCGAGCGCGAGCTGCAACATCTCGCGCCTGATCGCAAAGCCCGCGATGTCGAAGGTGTCGCCGACATCTTGCGCCTGATCGGCCCGCTCACGACGGCCGAGGCCGCCGCCCGCGGCGCGACGCCGCGGTGGCTGGCCGAACTCGAAGAACATCGACGCGCGATCCGCAGTCAGAATCGCCGGCGAGGAGCGCTGGGCCGCGATCGAGGATGCCGGTCGGTTGCGCGACGCGCTCGGAATCCCTTTGCCACCAGGTATTCCTGACGCCTTCACCGAGCCGGTGACCGACCCGCTCGGCGATCTGGTGTCGAGATTCGCGCGCTCGCACGGGCCCTTCGCCACGATCGACGCGGCCGCCACATTCGGCCTCGGCACCGCCATCGTCGAGGGTGTCCTCGATCGGCTCGGCGCGAGCGGCCGAGTGCGCCGCGGCGAGTTCCGGCCCGGCGGCACGGGCATCGAGTGGTGCGATGCGGGCGTGCTCCGCTCGATCCGCCGTCGATCGATGGCGCGGCTGCGCAAAGAAGTCGAGCCGGTGGCACCGAGTGCCTTCGGCCGCTTCTTGCCTGCCTGGCAGCACGCGCGCAATCCGCTGCGCGGCCTCGACGGCGTGCTGCGGGCGGTCGAGCAACTTCAAGGCGCGGTACTGCCCGCCTCAGCAATCGAACAACTCGTGCTGCCCTCGCGCGTCGCCGACTACACCCCGGCGATGCTCGACGAACTCACCGTCAGCGGCGACGTCATCTGGGCCGGCCACGGCAGTCTGCCCGGCAACGACGGCTGGGTCGCGCTCTACCTCGCCGACGCCGCAAGCGTGCTCTTGCCGTTGCCCGACCTCGACGCGATCGCGACGCTGCCCCCACTCGCGCAACAACTGCTCGAGGCGATGCGCGGCGGCGGCGCGATGTTCTTCCGCGACCTGTCGAATCGGGTGGGCTCAACCGACGACCGCGCCCTCGCCGAGGCGTTGTGGCAGCTTGGTCTGGAGCGGGCTGGTCACCAACGACTCGTTGGCACCGCTGCGAGTGTTGCTCGGCAGCGGCCGGTCAGTGCGCACCCGGCCGCCGTCCGCTCGTCGTGGCCGGCCGGTGTTGCCCAGCCGCAGCGGTCCGCCGACCGTCGGCGGCCGCTGGAGTCTGCTGCCCGTGCCGGTCACCGACGAGACGCGGCGCTCCCATGCACTCGCCGAAACGCTGCTTGACCGCTACGGCGTGCTCACCCGCGGCGCTGTGCAGGCCGAAGGAGTGCCCGGCGGGTTTCGCCGCGCGTCTACCGGGTGCTCACCGCGTTCGAAGAAGCCGGCCGGTGCCGACGCGGCTACTTCGTCGACGGCCTCGGCGCAGCCCAGTTCGCGCTGCCGGGCGCGGTCGACCGGCTGCGCATCAAGACATCCGAGACGGACGCCGACCAGCCGCGCGCCGTTGTCCTCGCGGCCACCGACCCGGCGAACCCTTACGGCGCCGCGCTTGCCTGGCCGGCTGCGCCGGTGTCGTCCGACGCCACGATCGGGAGCTCGGGCGCCCGGAAGCTGGCAGCGAATCGCCCGGACGCCGCGAAGGCCATCGGCCCGGCCGCAAAGCCGGCGCACTCGTCGTCCTGGTCGACGGCGACCTCGCGATCTACGTCGAGCGTGGCGGCAAGACGCTGCTGTCGTTCGCCCCGTTGGCAGCAGACACCACGCCCGACGACTTCATGCGCATTGCGGTCGAAGCGCTCGCGCTCGCCGTCCGCGATGGTTGGCTCGGCCGGCTCGACGTCGAACGCGCCGAACGGCGCGTCGGTGTGGCAGTCACCCCTAGGCGCCGCCCTCGAAGCTGCTGGCTTCCGGGCGACACCCAAGGGATTGCGACTTCGGGGCTAGCCGACTAACTCAGCTGGATGCACTCGCGAGCGGCCCACCGAGAGCACCACCGAGCAAAGTGCCGATGGTCGCGGACAAGTCGATCGCGCCGGCCGGGGCCGAGATGCTGACCGGCTTGTTGTAGTCGGAGAAATCGAGCTTGCCGGTCACTGCGTCGGCGCTCGCGCCGGCCGCCGGTGGCGTCGGCACAATCTCGACCGGCAAGTGATTGCCGCCGGTAGCGAAGTAGATGATCGCGCCACCAGCCGCACCCGAGGTGGGGTCGCTAATGGTGACGCCCTGCGTCGACTGGCCGTTGATCGTCTTCTTGTCGGCGAGGGTGACCGTGCCCGTGGCCGACTTCAACGAGTCAGACAGCTTCGACAGGTCGCTGTAGTTGTCGACCTTTCCGAGCGTTCCGGTCTTCGGCAGCTTGGTGAGATCGACCAGCTTGATCCACTTACCGGCGTACTGCGCGAACTGCTGTGTCGCAGCTCCGGCAGAGCCACCACCGAGCGCGGCGGCCGCGGCCATAATCTTCGCGTCAACGTTGACGTAGACCGCGGTCGGCAACACGATCAGCTTGACAGCGCCGCCCTGGTACATGACCGTGCCGCTCAGACCAGCCGAACTTGCCACCTGAAGGTCGAGCGTGCCGCTCTGACCCTGCTCGGTCAGCGACCCGGTGATGTGCACGGACTTCAAGGTCGACAAGCCCTGCACCGCTTCGGTGACCAGCTTGATCGCCTCAGGATCGCCCGTGAGACCCGAACCGACCGCCGCGGTCGCCGACGAAAGGGCACCGCTCGCAGCCGCACCTGCCGGCGCGGACGCCGAGCTGGCCGCGGAGGCCGCAGTGCTGGCCGCGGCTGCCGCCGGCCCGCTGGTCGCGGCTGCTTTCGCCGGTGACTTCTTCGAAGCACACCCTGAGAGCGCGATCGCGCTGATGAGAATGCCGACAGCAAGCGGTCGCACCGAAGCGAACCGACTCATGAGACCCCCAAGGTCGAAAGGCTGATGCCCGCTCTGCCGCCGGCGCACCTACGGTAACAGCCTCGCCACGACGTAGCGTAGAACGATGCGGGATTCTGCGGTGGGCAGGCGACGTCGGCGTGCCTGAGGGAAACCGTGCCTGAGGGAAATACTGTGTGGCTAGCGGCCCGATCGCTACGCACCGCACTAGCCAAGCGCGAACTCGTGCGGGCCGAGCTCCGAATAGCCGACCTTGTCACCACCGACCTCACCGGCGACAGCGTCGTCGACGTCATCGCCCGCGGCAAACACTTGCTGATCAGGCTCGGCAGCGAACGCACTTTGCACAACCATCTGCGCATGGACGGCAGCTTGGCGAGTGCAGCCAGCGGGTCGCGAAGTCGCCGATCCGCACGACCATGTGCGTGTCGTGCTCGGCAACCATGACGCGACCGCCCTCGGCTACCGCGTGCACGACATCGCGCTCGTACCAACCACCGACGAAGCGACACTCGTCGGGCACCTCGGCCCCGACCTGCTCGGCCCCGATTGGGACGCGGCGGAGGCAGCGCGCCGGCTTGCGGCCGACGACGGCCGACCGGTCGGCGAAGCGTTGCTCGACCAACGCAATCTGGCCGGTGCCGGCAATGTCTACAAGGCCGAAATCTGTTTCCTGCGTGGGATTTCGCCATGGACGCCGATGGGCGAAGTCGGCGACATCGCCTGGCCTTGTGAACCTGGCCCATCGGCTGTTGGTCGCAAATCGCGAACGGCACGACCATGTCACCACGGGCGACATTCGACCGGGTCGCCGCACCTGGGTTTATGGCCGCGACGGCCGACCGTGCCTGCGTTGTGGCAGCACTGTTCGGGTCGCGTGGCAGGGCGATCCGCCCCGGCTCAGCTACTGGTGCCCGCGCTGTCAACCAGGGCCGACGCCACCAACTGCTCGGGCTCTGCGCTGACGGCGGCAGCGACTGCTCGGGCTGGGCGCCAACAGCGGCAACGATGAGTTGCCCAGCGGCGCGCGCTCGACCTCGTCCGAAGGCGACAGCAACTGGCTCGCGAGATACCGCAGCACCAAGTCGACGGCCGCGGGCGTTGACTGGTAGCCATCGGCGGTCAGCGCGCCGAGCAATGTGCGCGCGCGCAGCTCTCCAACCGGGCCCGTCGCCTGGCGTCGCCAGGGACGCGAGCACAGCAGGTTCGTCACGAGCAACGCGTCGAACCGCTGCGTTGGCACCGACGGTCGTCGCGGCCGCGACAAGCGCGGCCGCGAAACCCGCGGACGACTCAGTGACTGCGGCCGCGACAGCGTCGATCTCAGCGACGACGACTGCCGCGTACACGTCGTCCCGGGTACGGAAATGGTTGTACAGCGTGGCTTTGGCGATGCCGGCCAACGTGGCGATGTCACCCATAGTCGCCTTGCGGCTGCCGTACTTCGCGACCGCCGCGAGCGCACCACTGAGCGCCGCTTCTCGGGTGCGACCCATCGCGTTGCCCGCTCGACTTCGCGTGCCCCGCGTCGCGCCGACACCGTCGTGATGCTCGATTGCCGGGATGGTCGACCGCCGTCAGCGGCCGCGCTGGACACGAGCCGCAGTCTAGAGCCGACCTAGGCCGATCGGGCCAGCCTGCTTAGGCGGCCGCGACGACCTGTGGCTCGGCGGAACGGGCTGCCATCGGCACGACCGCGGTCGACGTGCCGGCGTTCTCGAGCACCTGAAGCTCGTCGCTGACCTCACGCAACACAGTCGAGAGCTGGACGCCGAGTGCATCGCAAATCGATGACAGCAGCTCAGATGACGCTTCCTTTTGGCCGCGCTCGACCTCGGACAGATAGCCCAGCGATACCCGAGCGCCGGCGGAGACGTCGCGCAACGTGCGCTCTTGGGCGAGCCGCTGCTGACGCAACGTGTCGCCGAGCAACCTGCGCAGCAAGATCATCGTGCTCTCCTCGCGCTCGCCCGCATTGCCGGGTCGACCTGTGTTACCGGGTCGGCCCGTACCTTCGGCCGACATCGTGTGCAAGTCCATCGAACATCACAACCACCGTACCTCGTGTCATCGGCACGCCGAGAGGCGAACTCGACTGATCATGACGACGGATCCGGCTCCGGTGGATCGCCACGATGCCAAACCCTCACCGCTAGCGTAACAGTGTAATCATGCGACTGTCTTCCGCTCCTCGATCATGCCTGCGGCAGGCCGGTCAGTTCTCGGCGCAGGAGATCGAGGGCCGCGCCGACTGCCACGGTACGAATACGGGCGCGATCTCCAGCACAGTTTGAGCTGCCGGATCACGCCCGGCAGCCCGCCGCTGCCCGACGAGTGCCACGAAGACGGTGCCCGACCGGGATGCCGTCCTGCTCGGTCGGGCCGGCGACGCCCGTCGTCGCCAACCCGAAGGTCGCGCCGAACCGTTCGCGCACGCCGTCCGCCATCGCTGCGGCCACGTCGGCGTCGACCGCGCCACGCTGTTCGAGCAGCATCGGGTCGACGCCAGCGATCGTCGCCTTCAGGTCGGTGGCGTAGAGCACCGCGCCGCCGCGATAGGTGCTCGACGCGCCCGGAGTCGAACTCAGCGCAGCCCCGAGCAAGCCGCCAGTCAGCGACTCAGCCGTCGCGACCGTCGCCGACGCATCGCCGAGCAAGCCGTGCACCACCGACTCGAGCGTGTCGTCGTCGACGCCGTAGATGACGTCGCCCAGCGCCGCGCGCACGCGATCTTCGACGCCGGCGATGAGTTGCGGCGGCCGCTTCATGCGACCGCGGCTTTGGCGGTGATGCGCACCAGCGTCTGACCTTGCGACGCCAGATACGCGATCGTCGGATTGCCGGCAATCGCCAAGTCAGCATCGATGGCGGCCAGCGCTTTGGCGACCTCCGACTCCCAGATGCCGATCGTGCGCAGCCGTCGCGACAACAGCGTCTGGCCGGGCCCGGCTCGCTCGACGAGTTCGGCACGGATCGCAGTCGCCGAAGATCTCCTGCATCTCGACCGGCACACCTGGCAACGCGTACACCACGACGCCGTTCGATCCGATCGGCATGCGCAGCCCCGGCGCCGTGCCGGCGGCGTTCGGCAATGCGATCGCCGCTCTCGGGACGATCTGCCATGCGCAGATTGTTGGACGGAAAATCGGTACGGCCGGCAGCCGCGTAGCGAGCCAGCAGCGCCGCCTCGATCGCGGGGTCTCGAATCAAGCGGACGTCGGCAAGTCGGCGAGTGCGTCACGGGTCAGGTCGTCTTGGGTTGGCCCGAGACCACCGGTGACGAGCGACGACGTCGGCACGTTCGCAGGCGAGCCGAAGCACGTCGGTGATGCGGCGCGATGTTGTCACCGACCGCAGTCGAGATTTCGACGTCGACCCCGATGTCGGCCAGTTCGCGACCGAGCCACGCCGCGTTTCCGTTCACGATGTCGCCGAGCAGCAACTCGGTGCCGACCGCCACGATTTCGGCCTTCATGCGGCAGGCGCTGACGTGTCGTCGGCGCGCACCTGCGCGCGCCTAGGCGCGCGCGCGCAACCGCACCGCGCGCGCGACGTAGTCGACACCCGTTGCCAACGTGACGATCACGGCGACGGCCATGAGATAGGCCCGCGCGGACGCGAGCACGCCGGTGAGCGGCAACAGATAGAGACCGATCGCGACGGCCTGCAGCACCGTCTTCACCTTGCCGCCACGACTCGCCGCGATGACGCCCGCGTCGGATCACCCAGAACCGCAGCAGCGTGACCCCGATCTCGCGCACCATCGTGACGATCGTGACCCACCACGGCAGGTCGGAGATGCGCGACAAGCTAATCAGCGCAGCTCCGATGAGCGCCTTGTCGGCAATCGGGTCGGCGATCTTGCCGAAATCGGTGACCGTGCCGCGACGACGCGCAATGGCGCCGTCGACGCGATCAGTGAGCGACGCAGCGACGAACACCGCGGTCGCGGCGTAACGCAAGCCGGCATGGTCGTCGCGCGCGCTCAGCAGCAGCACCGCAAATACGGGAACCATGAACAGCCGCGCCACGGTCAGCGCGTTCGCAAGATTGGCGACACCAGCTTGCGGCGGCTCGAGGATCGTCGCGCCGCCGTCATCGCCTTGCATCATCGCCTTGGCCGTCATCGCGGCGTCGCCACTCCAAGGGGTTCGGCGATGAGGTCAGCGCCATCAGCACCTACGACAACTGCCCGCACGATCGTGCCGATTGCCATGGCCCGCACGATCGTGCCGACGCCAGCTGTCGTCGTCCGCATGAGGGTGCTGCCATCAACCTCAGGCGCTTGGTGGTCGGCCCGCCCCTCGACGTCCGCGCGGTGTGCTCGTCGTCCGTGCCCACGACGCGCTCGACCAGTACGTCGACGGTCGAGCCGATTCGCTCATTCGCCCGCTCGCTGATGAGTTTCTCGACGAGTCGGCCGAGCCCCAGCTCGCGATCGGCGACGACGTCGGGGTCGACCTTGTCGGCAAGGTCGGCAGCCTGCGTGCCGTCTTCGTCGGAGTAACCGAAGACGCCGATGACGTCGAGGCGGGCGGCCAGCACGAAGTCTTCGAGCTCGGCAAACTCGGCGTCGGTCTCACCGGGGAAGCCGACGATGACGTTCGATCGCACGCCGGCTTCGGGGGCGGCGGCGCGCACGCGATCGAGCAGATCGAGGAACTGCATGCCGTCGCCGAAGCGGCGCATGCGTCGCAACACGCTGCCGCTTGCGTGCTGGAACGACAGATCGAAGTACGGGCACGACGCCGGGCGTCGACGTCAGCACGTCGATGAGCGACGGCCGCATCTCGGCCGGCTGCAGGTAGCTCACCCGCACGCGCGCGATGCCGTCGACGGCGGCGACGCGCGGCAGCAACTGTTCGAGCGACGCGAATGTCGCCGAGATCTTTGCCGTACGACGTCGAGTTCTCACTGACCAGCACGATTTCGCGCACGCCGTGCTCAGCCAGCCACCGTGCCTCGGCGAGCACCTCGTCGGGCGGGCGCGAGACGAAGGCGCCGCGAAACGACGGGATCGCGCAGAACGAACATCGCCGGTCGCACCCCGACGCCAGCTTCAACGGCGCGACCGGGCGCGTCGTCGAGCCGGTGCCGCAACACCCGCGGGCCGCCTGCGTGACCGGGGATCCCGACGTCGGCAACCATCGACGGCCGGCTGCACCGGGCGTGATGGGCAGCAACGTGCGACGATCGGCTGGCTGATGCGGCACGAGCTCGCGACCGGCGAGCACGTCGTCGAGCCGATCACCGATCGTGGCGTAGTCGTCGAACGACAGCACGACCGCTTCGGGCAGTGCGGCTGCGAGCTCGTCGCCGTAGCGCTGGGCGAGGCAGCCGACCGCGACCACCTTGCCGCCGCGGGTCTGATCGGCTAGCCGCGAGCAATGCGTCGACCGAGTCCTTCTTCGCCGCCTCGACGAAGCCGCAGGTGTTGACGAGTGTGACGTCGGCCGAGTCTGCGTCGGTCAGCTCCAGCCGGCCTCCGTCAGCCGGGCGGCCAGCTCTTCGGAGTCGACGTCGTTGCGCGCGCACCCGAGGGTGACCAGGTGGGCAGCTCTGGTCGCGGACACTCCCTGAGCCTACCGGGGTCGGTCGCTGCTCGCCGTCCGGCATGAGGCGGCGTTCGGCTGGCTCAGCCCTGCGCGAGCAGCGGGTTGCCCGGGACCGAAGCTGACCGACGTCACGCTGCTCTTTGCTTGCGGAGCGCCGATTTCGACGCCGTTGACGGTGAAGTCAGTCGCCGGCGCGTTGCCGAGACGAAACGTGATGCGCTGGGGGTCGTCGAACGTCTTGCGTGTCGCCTGGGTTGAGCACGCCCTGGTACAGCACGTCTGTCCGTCCGATGGATCCGGTCGCCGCCACCCAGCACTTCGAGGTCGTGATGGCCAACACGACATGCACGCCGGCTTCGGCCACCGCGCGTGCTCGGCGTCGGCTCGGATGCGGTCGGTGACGGGGTGAGCTCGCGGCGTGCGTCGCGGACGCCGACGGGCTCGGGCGTCAGCGACGGACGCGGGCGGCGTCGTGGTGGCCGCAACGACCGGGCGGCGTGCGCCGCGGTGTTGTTCTTCTTGGGCCGGTTCAGCAAGCCGATCGGCGGCGAAAATGATGATGGCAACGAGGGCGGCGCCGACGGCCGCGATGACCCCAATTCGGCGACCGCTTCTCGGCGGTCCGGGTGATCGCACGGCCGGTGCTTCGGTTTCGTAGATCTGGCTGGTCGACCGGCCCGTCGTCGTTGCTCGCGATCGTCGCGTCGTACTCGGCAAGCAGCGGGGCCGGGTCGATGCCGACGAGTCCGGCCAAGGTACGGATGTGGCCGCGCGCGTAGAAGTCGCCGCCGCACAGCGAGAAGTCGTCGGCTTCGATGGCCCTGATGACCGTGGCGCGCAGCCGCGTCTTCGCGCTGATGTCGTCGACCGAGAGCCCGGCGTCGCGGCGGGCGGCCGCGAGCGTCTGGCCGATCGACATCTCCTCGCCGCTCGACACGAGCTGGCTCCCTCAATTCGCGGGCTGGATACGCGCATTTCTCGACGAGCGTCCCTTACAGGCTCAATGCGGTCCGCCGATGGTGCTGCTGACAGTGGCTGAGTCTATGACCTTGGCTGCTTGTCGACAAAGTCATGTGATCTTGAGAGCCGCGATCAGGCAACGCGAGCCGGGCCGATTCGGTCGGCAATTTCGGCTACTCGCCGCGAAGCGTCGCGACGATGTCGTCCAGTTCGTCCGCCTTGACCAGCACGTCGCGGGCCTTCGACCCCTCGCTGGGGCCGACGATCCCGCGGCTTTCCATCAGGTCCATCAGCCGGCCCGCCTTGGCGAAGCCCACCCGCAACTTGCGCTGCAACATCGAGGTCGAGCCGAACTGCGTGGTCACGACGAGTTCGATCGCCTGACAGAGCAGGTCGAGGTCGTCGCCGATGTCGTCGTCGGTCTCGCGCTCGGGCGACCGGGGTGGCGGTCACGTCGTCGCGATAGGTCGGTTGCAGCTGTTCTTGCAGTGCCGCACGACCGCTTCGATCTCGGTCTCGGACACGAACGCGCCCTGCAAGCCGGATCGCCTTGCTCGCACCCATCGGCAAGAACAGCGCGTCGCCGAGACCGACCAGCTTCTCGGCTCCTGCTTGGTCGAGGATGACCCGGCTGTCGGCCAGGCTCGAAGTCGCGAACGAAAGTCGCGACGGCACGTTCGCCTTGATGAGACCGGTCACGACATCGACGCTCGGCCGCTGCGTTGCGAGCACGAGGTGAATGCCGGCTGCGCGAGCAAGCTGGGTGATGCGCACGATCGAATCTTCGACGTCGCGCGGCGCCACCATCATGAGGTCGGCGAGTTCGTCGACGACGACGAGCAAGTACGGGTACGGCCGATAGACGCGCTCGCTGCCTGGTGGCGGCACGAGCTTGCCCGAGGTGACCGCACGGTTGAAATCGTCGATGTGGCGAAACCCCGACGCGGCAAGGTCGTCGTAGCGCATTTCCATTTCGCGCACGACCCACTGCAACGCCTCGGCGGCCTTCTTCGGGTTGGTGATGATCGGCGTGACAAGGTGCGGAATTCCTTCGTAGCTCGTGAGTTCGACCCGTTTCGGATCGACCAGCACCATGCGCACCTCGTCGGGTGTAGCGCGCGACAAGATCGACGTGACGATCGTGTTGATGCACGTCGACTTACCTGACCCGGTCGCGCCGGCGACCAGAATGTGCGGCATCTTCGCGAGGTTCGCGCAGATGTAACGGCCTTCGACGTCCTTGCCGAGCGCGACCACCATCGGGTGGTGATCGCCGGTCGCTACCGACGAGCGAAGCACGTCACCGAGACTCACGACGTCGCGATCGGTATTGGGGATCTCGATGCCGACCGCAGACTTGCCCGGGATCGGCGACAGGATTCGCACGTCGGCACTTGCTACCGAATACGCGATGTTCTTCGACAGTGCGGTGATGCGCTCGACCTTTACCGCCGGCCCGAGTTCGACTTCGTAACGGGTCACCGTCGGGCCGCGGGTGAATCCGGTCACTGTCGCATCGATCTCGAACTGTTCGAGCACCGTCGTCAGCGCCTCGACGACGGCGTCATTCGCCTTCGTCCGCGCGCGAGCCTGCGAACCTTCGCGCAGCATTGTCGGAGGCGGCAAGTGATAGGTGATGTCGCCAGACAGCAGCAGCTGTTCGGCCCGCCGCGGTAACCCCTCGCCGATCGGGGCGACCCGCCCGATTGCGGTCGCGCCACTCGAGTCGGCCGCGGCGTCAGCCTCGCCCCCGCCTGCTGCGGGGTCGGCCGCGGTAGCTGACGGCACGTGCGCCAGGAGGGCGGAGCGGGTGTCGGCGACAAGTGGAGTGTCGAAGGGCCGATCGCCCGGGGCGGCAGCATCGTCTTCGGCGGCGCTTGCGCCGACCCGCCGGCGGCGACTCCCCCGCCGCAGCGTCGGGAGCGGGTCGGCGGTCAGGTCGATGACCAGGTCGTCGTCGGCCTCGGCAGCCGGCTTGCGCCGCAACAACCAGTCGCGCAGTTCGCCCAGCCGGCGGGGCACCGCATTGACCGCGGTCCCCGTCACCACCAGCACCCCGAACAGCGCCGAGCAGGACCAAAAGCGGAACCGTCAACCAGACGGTGAGACCCGATTCGAGCGGCGCGGCGATCATGAAGCCGGCCAGTCCGCCGGCGTGCCGCATCGCCTGAGCGCCGAGAGCTAGGAGACGGGCTGCCGTGCGCGACGTGCACCAGGCCGAGCACGCCCAAGCTCAACGCCGCCCAGCCGATGACCATGCCGGCCGCTCGCCGACACCCGGTCGGGATGACGCAGCGTGCGCGCGGCAAAGCCGGCCAGCACCAGCGGAACGACGAACGCGGCCGAGCCCACCAAGCCGCGCGTGACCGCCACGATGACCGAGCCGATGGGTCCTGGCAGTCGCCACCAAATGCCGCCTGCCACGACGATCGCGGCGCCCAGAATGGCCAAACCGGCACCGTCGCGCCGATGCGCCGGCTCGAGGTCGCGGGCGCGATTGCCGGCCGCTCGGAAAGCGCCACCGACGACGTGGGCAAACACCATCCAGAGCCCGCGCAGGAGGCGACCGACCGCCCTGATCGCCCGACCGCCGAGCGAGCCCGAGGTGCGGTACCGGCGAGGCTGACGCGCCGTCGGTCGACGTCGCTGCTGTCGCGCCGGTGGGCGGCCGCCGGGGCGCGGACGGCCAGCCGGGGTCGAGCGTGGTCGAGCAGGGGCACGGGTCGCCATGCTCATGAGGCTACCTAGTGAGCCCCAGCTGTCTCAGCAGTCACACGTGTTCGCGATTCGTGTCGCACTCCGCCGCCCGCCACGCCGGCCGTCACCGACCGCCGTCCGGCGGCTGTGAGACGCCTGCGGGTTAAGGGCCCCGCCAGCGTCTAACAAACTGCCGTCGCTCAGTCGGCGCCGATGCCGTCCAAAGCAGCGGCAACTGCGGCTTCGACATGCAGGCGGGTTGTGGCGAACACCGGAACGGGACTGTCACCTGCCGAGATCAACAGCTCGATTTCGGTGCAGCCGAGCACGATGCCCTGCGCACCCGACGCCACCAACCGCACGATGACCTCGCGATAACGTTGACGAGATTCGTCGCTCACGATGCCGACGCACAACTCGTCGTAGATGATGCGATGGACGACGGCGCGGTCGGCGTCCGACGGAATCAGCACGGTCAAGCCGTGGCGCGCAAATCGGTCGCGGTAGAACGGCTGCTCCATCGTGAATGCAGTGCCGAGCAGCCCGACGGTCGTCAACCCGGACGCCGTTACTGCAGCCGCGGTCACATCGACGAGATGCAGCAACGGAATGCCGACGGCGTCCTGAATCTGATCGGCGACCTTGTGCATCGTGTTCGTGCAGATCAACAGCAACTCGGCACCGGCTGCTTCGAGCCCCTTGGCCGCGTCGGCGAGTAGCTCCGCGGCGTCATCCCAACGCTGCGCGACTTGCAGCTTCTCGATGTCGGCGAAGTCGACCGAGGAGATGATGCAGCGCGCGGAGTGCAAGCCGCCGAGTCGGTCGCGTACTAGCTCGTTCATCAGCCGGTAGTACTCAGCGGTCGACTCCCAGCTCATGCCACCGAGCATGCCGATCACCCGTGGGGAGGTCCGCGTCACAAGACCATCTTGGCCCTAGCTCAGCTGGCGGGCGTCAGACCTCGACGACGACGGGCAAGATCATCGGACGACGGCGGTAGCTGTCGTTGACCCAGCGCCCGACGATGCGCCGCACGACCTGCTCGAGCTGATGGGCGTCGGTCATGCCCTCGGCCGCCGACTAGCTCCAGAGCCTCCTGCACCTTCGACCGGACGCCGTCGAGCGCCGCGTCGTCGATGCCTGACCCGCGGGCGTGGATCTCGGGCCGGCCGGCGAGCTTGCCGGTCGCCGAATCGAGCACGACGACGACCGACACGAAGCCCTTCTTCGCCGAGGATGCGGCGGTCTTTCAGCGACGTCTCGGTCACCTCGCCGACGGATAGACCGTCGACGTAGACGTAGCCGCAACGGACAGCGCCGACGCGTCGATGGCGCGGCCGTCGACGAGGTCGACGACATGGCCGTCATCGGCGATCACGATGCGATCGGTGTCGACGCCGGAGAGTCGCGCGATCGCGGCGTGTGCTTGCAGGTGCCGCCACTCGCCGTGGATCGGCATGAAGTTGCTCGGCCGGGTGAGGTTGAGCACGTAGAGCAACTCGCCCGCCGCCGCGTGCCCGGAGACGTGCACGAGCGCGTTGCTCTTGTGGACGACGGTCGCGCCCCAGCGGCTGAGGCCGTTCACGACGCGGAACACCGACGTCTCGTTACCGGGAATCAGCGAGCTGGCGAGCACGACGGTGTCGCCCGGCTCGATACGCACCGGGTGATCGCCACCGGCCATGCGCGAGAGCGCCGAGAGTGGCTCGCCCTGCGAGCCGGTCGAGATCAGCACGACCTGCTCGGGCGGGCAAGGCATCGATTTCGCGAGCATCGACGATGCAAATCGGCCGGCACGCGCAAGTAGCCGAGGTCGCGCGCGACGCCCATGTTGCGCACCATCGAGCGACCGACGAAGGCGACCTTGCGGTGGTTCTTGCACCGCAACGTCGAGAACTTGCTGCACCCGGTGCACGTGGCTGGCGAAGCACGCCACGATGACGCGGCGCTTAGCGGTTTCGAACACCCGACGAAGCACCGGCGTGATCTCGCGCTCGGAGGTGACGAAGCCAGGAACCTCGGCGTTGGTCGAGTCGGACATCAGCAGGTCGATGCCTTCGGCGCCGAGCCGGGCGAAACCACCGAGGTCGGTGAGCCGACCGTCGAGTGGCAGCTGGTCCATCTTGAAGTCGCCGGTGTGCAATACGAGGCCCGCGGGTGTGCGAATCGCCACCGCTAGCGCGTCGGGGATCGAGTGGTTGACGGCGAGGAACTCGCATTCGAAAGCACCGAGGCGTTCGCGCTGACCTTCTTTCACCGCAAGCGACGTACGGCTTGATGCGGTGCTCGACCAGCTTGGCTTCGATGAACGCGAGCGTGAGGTTCGAACCGACCAAGCGGAATGTCGGGCCGCTCGCGCAACAGATACGGCACTGCGCCGATGTGGTCTTCGTGCGCGTGGGTCAGCACGATCGCTTCGATCTTGTCGAGCCGCGATCTGATGTAGTCGAAGTCAGGAAGGATCAGGTCGATGCCGGGCTGCTCGGGATCGGGGAACAGCACGCCGCAGTCGACGATGAGCAGCCGGCCGCCGTACTCGAAGACGGTCATGTTGCGACCGACTTCGCCGAGACCGCCCGAGGGCGACGATCCGCAGGCCGTTGTCGGCAAGTGGGCGGCGCGGCCATGCCGGCGTCCGGATAGCTCACGCGGCTGCTCCGAGCGTCCGCGATGTCGCGGCGCAACTGGTCGATCTGGTCATCGGTCGCGTCGACCAGCGGCGGGCGCACCGGGCCACCGGGCAGACCGGCCAAGCCGAAGCGCCGCCTTCGTCGAGGATGACGCCCTGCGTGCGGAAGAACCCGGTGAACACCGGAAGCAACTGGCGATGCGGCGCAAGCGCGCCCGCGACGTCGCCGCGCAGGTAGGCCGCGATCATCGACCGCGGTCTCGGCTACCGAACAGATGGGTCGGGACGCCGACCACGCCGACCGCCCCGACCGACAGCAGCGGCAGCGTCATCTTGTCGTCACCGGAGTAGTAGGCCAGGTCGGTGCGCGCCATCACCCACGACGTGGCCTCGAGGTCGCCCTTGGCGTCCTTCACCGCGACGATCTTGTCGTGCTCGGCGAGCCGGACGAGCGTCTCGGTCTCGATCGGCGTCGCGGTACGCCCGGGAATGTCGTACAGCATGTTCGGCAGCCCGGTGGCATCGGCGATCTGGCGGAAGTGCGCGAGCAGCCCGGCCTGCGGTGGCTTGGAGTAGTACGGCGTGACGACCAGCAGCCCGTGCGCGCCCGCCTTCTCGGCGGCGTGGGCGAGCTCGATGGTGTGCCGCGTGTCGTTCGTGCCGACGCCGGCGACCACTTGCGCGCGATCGCCAACGGCATCGAGCGACAGCGCGCAGCAAGCGTTCCTTCTCCTCGTCGGTGGTCGTCGGCGACTCACCCGTGGTGCCGTTGATGACGAGGCCGTCGTTGCCGTGGTCGACGAGATAGCTGGCCAGCTGCTGGGCGCCGTCGAGGTCGAGCCCGCCGTCGGCGGTGAACGGGGTCACCATCGCAGTGAGCACGCGGCCGAACGGCGGAACAGCCGGCTCGGATCGCTGGATCGCCATGGCCGTAACGGTACCGGTAGCCGGGCGAACTCTCGCGTCGGTTACGCGCCGGTCGGCGCCACGTCCCGATTGCGGAGGCGAACGTCGTCCGAGTCTTGACCGAGCTTGACAGTGAAGGACCCTGCCGGGCGTTACTCGGGGGTCCGCGCCCGGCAGGGTCGTCTGCCTATCGCTCAGCCGTCGTCACGCCTGAGCCTTTCGCCGAGAAAGGCGCGTGTCTCAGTCGGAGCGGGGTAGCAACCGGCTGCCAGCTGCGACGACCGCCGCAATGAGCGACTGGATGGCGATGACGAGCACTGTCGCGTGCAGCGGTCCGAGGTGGCCGGCCGCCGCGAGCGTCAGGTAGAGACTGCCGAGGCTGGCCACGCCGATCGCGAGGCTGAGCTGCTGCATCGTGGTGAAAACGCCGCCGCCTGCACCGGCCGACTGGATAGGCACCTCCGACAAGACGACGCGGATCAGTGACGGCATCGCCAAACCCTGGCCGAAGCCCATGACGGTGAATGCCGGCGCCAGGTCCCACGGCGACGTGTGCGGCCAGGTCTGCTCGAGGGTCCAGATCACCAACAACAGACCGACGAGCTGGATGACGCCGCCTGCGGTGATGACCGTGCGGCCCCACCGCACGACCAGCCGCGCGATTTGCAGCGACGCGATGAGGAACGCCACCGCCATCGGAGTGAGTGCGACCCCCGCCTTGACGGCGCTGTAGTGGAGGGCGCCCTGCGTCGTCAGGGCGTAGACGAACATGAAGGCCCCGAAGCCGGCGAAGAACGGTGCGGCGAGCAAGAGGCCCCGGCGCATCGATCGGTGCCGGAGCAGCGACGGCGGCACGAGGGGATCACGGCCATCAAGCTCTCGACGACGCTCGACCCGAACGAAGCCCGCGACCCACGCGGCGGTCGACGCCAGCAGCACCCATGACCACCACGGCCAGTGGACGGCCCGGCCCTCGGTCAACGGAATCAGCAGGCTGGCCACGGCCGCCGCCAGCAGGGCGGCACCAGGGAGGTCGGGACGCGCGGCTCGCTGAGCCCGGGTCTCCGGCACGTATCGCCGTGCCAGCACCATCGCGACCAGACCGATCGGCACGTTCACCAGGAAGATCGGCCGCCACCCGCTGCCGCCGATGTTGGCGGAGACCAACAGTCCGCCGAAAGCCTGCCCGGCGACTGCCGCGATGCCGGCGGTCGCGCCGTACCAGCCGAGTGCCCGCGCCCGCGATGTCGCGTCACCGGTCGCCTGGATCGTGGCCAGCGTCTGCGGAACGACGAGTGAGGCAGCCGCGCCCTGCAAGATGCGGGCGGCGACCAGCCAACCGGCACTCGGCGCGAGACCACAGAGCAGGGAGGCGAGGGTGAAGGCCGCGATGCCGCCGATGAAGATCCGGCGCCGACCGAAGGCGTCGCCGATGCGGCCGCCGATCACGAGGAACACGGCGTAGGTGGTGGCGTAGCCGGCCACGACCAACTCGAGCGTGGCTGTCGATGCCTTGAGGTCGCCGGCCATCGTCGGCAGGGCAACGTTGACGATGAAGAAGTCGACGATCGGTAGGAGCACGCCGAGCAGCACGGTGAGCAGGGCCAGCGGCGAGAGCGCGGGGGCAGCGCCAGCCGCCTCAGCGGGCGGCGGGGCCGCCGGTCTGGACTGGACGGACGAGGTCTGAGTTGTCATGGGTACCAGGTTGGGGCCTCGTGGAAACTAGTGCCAGGAGCGTATTTATCCGGGTACCAGCAGCACCTGGCACCTGGCTAGAAAAAGGCGCATGCTGGTCGGGTGACGACACTTCAGGAACGCTACGAGCAGGCACCGACAGTCTCGACCCCACTGGCGGAGCACCCGCGGCCGCCAGTCGCGGTGCTTGCGGCCTCGCGCCGGCAAGAGCTCGCCGACTTTCTGCGAAGCCGCCGCGAGCGGATCACGCCCGAGCAGGTCGGTCTGCCCTCGGGTGGCCGCCGGCGCACTCCGGGCCTTCGCCGCGAGGAGGTTGCGCTGCTCTCTGGGCTCGGCGTGACCTGGTACACCTGGCTCGAGCAAGGCCGCGACATTCGCGTCTCACCGCAGGTGCTTGAGGCGGTGGCCCGCACCCTCCATCTCGACCGGCACGAACGCTCGCACTTGTTCACCCTGGCCGACCTCCCCCTCGCGCCTGACGCCCGCGAGTGCAACGTCGTGACGCCGGCCCTGCGCCTGATGCTCCAGCAACTCGACCCGTTCCCTGCCTGTGTTATGACCGCGCGCTACGACGTCCTGGCTTACAACCGTGCCTACGTCGCAGTATCGGGCGACCTCGACCTGCTGCCGGTCGAGGAGCGCAACAACCTGTGGTTGGCCTTCGCCAGCGCCGACCGGCGCGCCCTTCTCGTCGACTGGGATGAGTCCGTTCGCCGAATTGTCGGCATGTACCGCAGCGCGATGGCCGACCACGTCGGGGAGCCCGCCTGGACCAACCTGGTCAGCCGGCTCGAGCAGGTCTCGCCCGACTTCCGTGAGATGTGGAATCGCCACGACGTCGAAGCACCCGAAAACCTCACCAAGCGCTTGCTCCACCCCCAGGCCGGTCTTCTCACCTTCACCCACAACAGCCTGTGGTTGGCCCCCCGCCTGGGCGCACGACTGATGACCTTCACACCACTGGATGATCGAACGAGCAAGGTGCTCGATCGCATCGATGAACTCGAGCCGCCGCCGCTGCGACTAGGTGTCTAGGGACTTACGCGGCCGTGTTCGTCGAACGCGGCGTGGGTGAGGGGCATCAGTTCGGCCCACACCAACTCCATCTTCTCGGCGACCATCTCGATCTCGCGCTGCGGAAAGCTCGGGAACCGGCTGTCGTCGCGCTTGGTGCGCAACGACAAGAACGCCATCAGTGACCGGGCGTTGCAGGTGACGTACATCGACGAGTACGTCGCGACGGGCAAGACGCCGCGCGCAACTTCGCGGGCAACGCCCGCGCCGAGCATTTCGAGGTAGGCGGCATACGCGTGCTCGCACGCAGTCTTCGTCGCTTCTTCGACCAGCTTGTGCTGCTCGGCGTCGCCGGGTGTGAAGACGTACCGGCCCGGCTTGCCTTCTTGCACCAGCATGCGATCTGGCCCCGGCACGTAAAACACCGGTTCCAGCTGGCGATAGCGGCCGCTCTCTTCGTTGTAGCTGAAGCCCACGCGGTGTCGCATGAATTCGCGAAACACGAAGATCGGCGCGGACACGAAGAAGGTCATCGAGTTGTGCTCGAAGGGCGTGCCATGCCGGTCGCGCATCAAGTAGTTGATGAGGCCCTGGGCACGAGCGGCGTCGGCGTTGACATCGTCGAGTGATGCCTCACCCTTCGTCGACACCCTGGCGGCGAACAGCACGTCGGCATCGCTGGCGATGTGCTTCACCAGCTCGACGGTGACATCACTGCGAAAACGTGGAAGGTCGTCGGTCGAAGACATGACGCACACCCTAGCCAGACGGTCGGACACCCCGCACGACGTCTGTCGACGCCACCGTGGCGCCGCCCTTAGGCGGACGGCGCCCGGCGGACGGCTGCGATCGCGCGGCGGCGATACGCCGCGGCCTCGGGTGAACGGACAGCCTCTGTCGTCCGAACAGCCTCTGTCGTCCGAACAGCCTCTGTCGTCCGAACAGCCTCTTCGAACCGCCGACTGCGACCGACCCGCGGGCAGCGTCAACCGCCGCCGCAACCGTGCCGATCTCGGCACGCGCGCGCTTCAGCTCGACGCGCCAATAGCGACGCGTTGCCTGTGACCGCAGTTCGGCCACATGTTCTCTGACCAGCCAGTCGGTCAGGCACCCGTTCATCTCCGCCTCCGTCATCACCACCGCCACCGATCGAACTCCTTAGTCGTACCGGCGGCCGGAGACAGTTTGGGTGGGCAGCCTGCGATCGTCCACCGAATTAGTGCTGTGGTGAACGAAAACGACGCGCGTCGGAAACCAACTTGACCGCGCTGACCGATCGTGCTGCGAAGATGACCGGGTGCCTGAATCCGACCATCCGCATGCAGACGGGAGTGTGCGCCTCGCCCACGTCGACGACGCGTCACTCATCGCAAACCTTCAAGCCGTGTCACTTCGCACCGACTACGCGTCGTTGCTGCCAGCCGACGCAATCGACGCGTTTGACGTCGACGCCGCAACGCAACAATGGGCGGCCGCAATCAGTGCGCCACCGTCGCGACGACATCGGGTGTTCGTCGCCATCGACCTCACCTCCGTCGTCGGCTTCGCCGCCGCCGTACCCGCAACAGATACCGACCTCGACCCCGAACACGACGTCGAGTTGCTGGCATTACATGTCGGGCCAAGGCACACGCGCCTCGGACACGGCAGCCGACTCATGGCTGCGGTTGTTGACTATGCGCGCGACGACGATGCCGCCCGACTCGTCATGTGGATCTTCGCCGCCGACGACCCGCTGCGGTTGTTCTTGCGCGCCAACGGATGGGATTCGGATGGGTCGACGCGCGACCTCGATGTCGGCGAACTCCTCCACCAGGTGCGCATGCACACCGGCATCAAAGACCCCCCCGACCTGATCGCCTAAGGCTCTTCGGTCGCCGAGTGGGCGCCGCGGAGCGTACGACTAGGCGAGTGGTCGACCGGTGTCGGCGAGCACCCGCATCGCCACGTTGTGACCGGCCGCGCCGATCACCGACCCGGCCGGGTGACAGCCCGCCCCACCGGCGTAGAGCCCAGAAATACCGGTGAAATAAGGCATTCGGTCGGCAAACGCAGACCGCGTTGTCGACGTGATGGATGTGCCCGCGGGTCATGCCGAAGTGCGCCTCGATGTCGGGCGGCGCCAGCGCGAACGTGTCGGCGACCAGGTCGGAAGTACCGGGCGCGAACTGGTCGCAGATCGACGAGCAGCTTCTCGACGTATCCCGCACGCTCGGCGTCCCAACTCGAACCGGCGATTTCGTACGGCACCCACTCGACGAACAACGCCGACGAGTGATGGCCGCCGGCGTCTTGCAAGCTCGGATCGACCGTCGTGTGGATGTACCACTCGATCGTCGGCAAGTCGGCGAGCTTGCCCGCCTTCACCTCGGCGTACGACTGTCGCAGCGACCCGAGCACATCGTCTTGCGGCAGCAAATGAATCGTGGCGCCGTGCTGGCCGCGCCGCTCGGGCAAGCAGCGTAAACGCCGGCAGATCGGTGAGGGCGAGGTTCACCTTCATCGTGGTGCCGTATTGCTTCCAGCTGTCGAGCTTGTCGTTGAGCGCAGCCGGGAAAGTTCGCCGCGCCGACCAGCTGGCGCAACCGAAACGGATCGGTCGCGCCGACCACGATCTCGGCGTCGATCGTGCGGTCACCTTCGAGGACGACGCCCCGCACCGCGCCGTCCGATATCTCGATGCTGGTGACGGCGCGGCCAGTGACGATCGTGGCGCCCGCATCGTCGCGCGAGCTCGGCCGAGCGTCGACGTCACCGTGCCCATACCGCCGCGCACCACCATCCAGGTGCCGTCGGAGCCCGGCAGCCGGCACATGTTGTGCACCAGGAAGTTGTGGCCCGACCCAGGTGTATCCCAGGTCGCGTCGAGGCCCGACAGCCCGTCGGTGACGGCGTACATCGCCTTGACCAAATCGCTGGTGAAGCCGAACCGGTCGAGGTACTCCCCGACGCTGCCACGGCACAGATCGACGAACACCGAGCGAAGCTCAGGACGAATGTAGCGCTGCGCGGTCTCCTCGAGCGTCAACGGCTCGGTCAGCCAGGCGGGCGCGAGATCGGCGCGCAGCAGGTCGAGTTCGGCCTGCAGCGCCTCGTCGGCGGCCCAGTCCTGCGCCGAAAAGAATTCGTCGTACTGCTGCCGCGCTGGCGTCGCGATCGGAGCCGAGCAGGAGATACCGATCGCCAGTCGTCGGCAAGAAGTAGTGCGGATCGCGACGCAGCAGCGGGAGTTCGATGCCGAGTTTGCGCGGCAGTTCGGGCGGCATCAATCCGAGGAGGTAAGCACCGGTCGACTGCGAAAGTCCGGGCACCTTGGTGAACGGCTGCTCGGTCTTGGCCGCGCCACCAACGGTTTCGGCGGCCTCGACGACGACAACGCGCAGGCCCGCACGCGCCAGAAAGGTAGCCGCGACCAGCCCGTTGTGGCCGGCGCCGACGACCACGACGTCAGCATGACTCACTGTCACCTAGCACCGACCCCTTCCACCGCAGATAGGTCAACCTACCGATGCGTCGACGGCGCGCGCGTTCTAACCTGCTGTCCTATGGCGAGCGCTGACGACGTCCGCGAAGTGGCCCTGGCGCTACCGCACGTGCAGGAGATCCCGAGCGAGGGCTTCGACTTCAGGGTCGGCGGCAAAGGATTCGTCTGGTCATACCCGGAGCCCCGACCCGGAAAGCCGCGAGTGATCCGCACCGATATCGCGGTGTTGTTCGTCGGCGATGAAGCCGAGAAGCAGGCGCTGCTGCTCGGCGAACCTGAACTCTTTTTCACCACATCGGGTTATGACGGCTGGCCATTGGTGATGCTGCGACTGACAGAGGTGGACGCCGACCGGCTGGCCGAACTGATCACCGACGCATGGCGCATGCGCGCGCCAGAATCACTTGGCCGCCGACGCCGGTGACCGCACTGACACTGCTGGCAATGACACATCCAGCGCGACTGCTGGGCGTGAGGACGGCTGGGCATAGGAGGCCATGGCCCGACTCTCCGTCATCGGCGTGCCGAACAGCCTCGGCAGCTATGCGGCCGGGCAAGATCTGGCGCCGGCCGCATTGCGGGCGGCCGGTCTGATACCGCTGCTCGCGCAGGCCGGCATCGACGTGGTCGATGAGGGCGACCTGCCGGTGCAGGTGTGGCGACCCGACCGCGAACATCCCTCTGGCCCAACACGGCGACGCCGTTGCGGCCTGCCTGGCCGAGCTAACCGGCCGCCTTCGACCCCTCGTGAGCGCAGGACATGCGGTGCTGGTCATCGGCGGGAATTGCACGATCGCCCTCGCCGCGGTTGCCGCGCTCGGCATCGACGACGGGCCGCCCGGGCTGCTGTACATCGACCGCGGATTCGACCTCAACACTCCTGCGACGACCACGGACGGCGCGCTCGACTGGATGGGCATGGCGCACGCGCTGGCTTTGCCCGGCTGCGTCGAGGCAGTTCTGGCCGCGTTCGACCGCCGTCCGTTGCTGCGGCCGGATCAGATCGCCTGGCTCGGCATACAGCACGATCTCGCGACGCAAGGAGAGCGCGACCAAGCGACCCGCCTCGGGCTGCACGTCGCGACGAGCGACGAACTCTCGGCTGCGCCGGCTGAGACGGCACGCCGGGCTCTGGCGGCACTGCCAGCCGGACCGCTCGCGATTCACCTCGACGTCGATGTTCTCGACTTCACCGACGCCCCGCTCGCCGAAAACACCGACGGCCGAAACACCGGGCCGAGCTTGGCCCAAGTCGGTGTCGCGTTGTCGGTGGCAGTTAGCGATCCACGCGCGCGCGTGCTGACAGTTGGCGAACTCAACCCGACCCGTAGCGCCGGTGACCCACCGGCAATCCCGCGCTTCGTCGACCTGCTCGTCGGCGTACTTACCGAGCTGACAACGAGAAATTTAGCCAGCCGAGCTGGCGACGACGAATTAGCTAACCGAGGTGGTCGGCGTCGTCGGAGTCTTCGAGGCGGGCCAACCGTTCGACCAGCCAGTCCCAGCCACCGTCGCGGTCGTGCTCGCGATGCCAGCCCCACAGCAACTCGTGCACCCGCGGACCGTGCTCGATGTGAGCGAGCAACGCCACCCGCGACCCGGCCGGCAGCAATTCGGACTTGAAGTACTCGCGCACCATGCCCGACCCGATGTCGGTCGCGTTGCCTGCCTCACCGCCAAGAAAAGCTGGGACTCCGGCAGCCGCGTCAGCCATGACGCCCGGCGACGTCGGCGGTAACGGTGCCAACCGCCGGGGTACCGCCGAGCAACACCAACTCGCCGGTGTCGTGGATCCACTCGAGCGCGCCACGGCCGTCGCCGGCCGCGAGCGCGGTCGCGACCTCGGCCGGCAACTGCCACGAACCGAAGTTCGTGACGAAGCTGCTCACCCGGTGCACATCGGCGTCGTTGAAGTCGGCAAGGTCGTAGATCGGCAGCTGGACGGCGTCGAGTTGCAGCGATCCGACCGGCGCCGGATCTGCGTGCTCGGCGTCGATCGGGTCACGATCCGACACAGTCAGCGTCCTTCCTGATGACAACCAGATACAGCGGAGAACACTTACAGATCGAGCAGGATCGTCGATACCGACGGTCAACCCCGGCCGCGACCCGACTGCCCGCACCGCGAGCAGCACTCCCGGCATGAACGACACCCGATCAAGCGAATCGTGGCGAATGCGTCAGCGTCTCGCCGACGCCACCGAACAACACTTCCTGGTGGGCGATCAAGTCCCTGCAACCGGACGGCGTGAATGTGCACGCCGTCAACGTCGGCACCACGAGCTCCCTCAAGCCCGGACGACGTCGCATCGGGCATGTCACCGAGCGCAGCCTCGCGCCGGGCGTGCGCAATGCGCTGCGCGGTTTGCTGCGCAGTTCCCGACGGAGCGTCGACCTTGAGCGGGTGGTGCAGCTCGACGATCTCGGCCGACTCGAAGTAGCGCGCGGCCTTCTCAGCGAACGCCATCATCAGCACAGCACCGATGCCGAAGTTCGGCGCGATCACGACGCCGACGTTCGGCGCGGCCTCGAGCCAGCCGCGCACCGTCGCGAGCTTGGTCGCGTCGAAGCCAGTGGTGCCGACGACGACGTGGACGCCGTGGCCGACGCAGAATTCGATGTTGCCCATCACCGCGTCAGGCGTGGTGAAGTCGACGACGACGCTGCGCACCTGATGCGGACGAGTTCGTCGAGGTCGTCACCGACGTCGAGCGGCCGCGACCAGACTCAAGATCGGCCGCAGCCCGGACCGCGTCGCAGACCGTCGCGCCCATGCGGCCCTTCGCCCCGAGAACGGCAACGTTCAGAACGTTGCTCACGCGACGGCGTCCGCAAAGCGAATCAGCATCGAACGGACCGATGACTGCTAAGGTCGGCTTCGCCGTCAACACGTCGGCGGCGATCTCGCGCACCTGGTCGAGCGTCACCGCTTCGATGCGGCCAAGAATCTCGTCGACGGTAAGAATCTCGCCGTAGACCAGTTCGGCTTTGCCGAGCCGACTCATGCGCGAACCGGTGTCTTCGAGTCCGAGTACCAACGCACCGGCCAGTTGGCCCTTGCCGCGCGCGAGCTCATCGGCGGTGATGCCGCCTCGGGCCACCAGATCGACCTGCTCGCGGCAGATGTCGAGCACCTGCTTGGCTTTCGCCGGCTGGCAACCTGCGTAGACGCCGAACATGCCGGTCTCGGCGTGGTGCGCGGCGTAGCTGTAGACCGAGTACGCCAGCCCGCGCTTCTCCCGAATCTCCTGGAACAACCGCGAACTCATGCCGCCGCCGAGTGCGCCGTTGAGCACGCCGAGGGCGAAGCGACGTTCGTCGACGCGCGACAGAGCCGGCACGCCGAGACACCAGATGCGCCTGCTCGGTCGGCCGTGCACGACCGACACACCCGATCGCGATACGCGGCGGCCGACCGCCCACGCGCGGCGGCGACGGCAGCCGGTCGATCTGCGCGTCGTCGTTGAGCATCGCGTCGAATGCCTTCGCCACCAGCCGCACGACCTTGGCGTGGTCGAGGTTGCCGGCCACAGCGATCACCATGTTCTCGGGCCGATACCGGCGGCGGTAGTAACCGTGAATGGCGTTGCGTTGCAGTGCGTTGATCGATTCGACGGTGCCGAGAATCGGCCGGCCCAGCGGCGTGTCACCGAACAGCGCCTCGGCGAAAGCATCGTGCACGACATCGCCGGGATCGTCTTCGTGCATCGCGATCTCTTCGAGGATGACGCCGCGTTCCGAGTCGACGTCAGCGGTGCGCACGATCGACGACGTCATCATGTCGGAGATGACGTCGACCGCCAGCGGCAGATCGTTGTCGAGCACCCGCGCGTAGAAGCAGGTGTACTCCTTCGACGTGAAGGCGTTCATCTCGCCGCCGACCGCATCGAGCGCCGCCGAGATCTCCAGCGCGTCTGCGGCGCTTGGTGCCCTTGAACAGCACGTGCTCGAGGTAGTGCGAACTGCCGGCCAACGCCGGCGTCTCGTCGCGCGACCCGACGCCGACCCACACACCGAACGAGACCGACCGCACGGTCGGCATCGCTTCGGTGATGACCCGCAAGACCGCCAGGCAGGACGGTGCGGCGCACGACCGCGCCGTCCGCGCCGGAGATCAGTGTCTTGGTACTACCGGGCTTCTGGTCGGACAGCGGACGACGGCTCACTCGTGCGTGCTCACGCAGCGCGGCGAACTCGGACGCCGCGCCGTCGCCGTCGACGACCGGAACGAGCGACAACTTGCCGCGCGGGTCGATTTCCTTGATCTCGACCTGCACCTTGTCGCCGACCTTGACGACGTCGTCGACGTTCTCGACCCGCTTGCCGCCGGAGATCTTGCGCAGCTCGGAGATGTGCAGCAAACCGTCGCTTACCAGGCACCAGCGAGACGAACGCACCGAACGCCGTGGTCTTCACGACGGTGCCGAGGTAGCGCTCGCCGACCTCGGGCATCGTCGGGTTGGCGATCGCATTGATCTGCGCGCGGGCCGCCTCGGCCTTCAGGTCCGTCGGTCGCGCCGATGTAGATCGTGCCGTCGTCCTCGATGGTGATCTCGGCGCCGGTTTCGTCTTGGATCTGGTTGATCATCTTGCCCTTGGGCCCGATGACTGCGCCGATCTGGTCGACCGGGATCTTGATCGTGATGATGCGCGGCGCGAACACCGACATCTCGGCCGGCTCGCTGATCGCCTTCGCCATCACGTCGAGGATCGTGAACCGGGCCTCGCGGGCCTGCGTCAACGCGCCCGCGAGCACCGACGCCGGAATGCCGTCGAGCTTGGTGTCGAGCTGGAGCGCGGTCACGAACTCACGACGTACCGGCGACCTTGAAGTCCATGTCGCCGTACGCATCTTCGGCACCGAGGATGTCGGTCAGCGTCACGTACTCGGTCTTGCCGTCGACGGTGTCGGAGATGAGGCCCATCGCGATGCCCGCGACCGGCGCGCGCAACGGCACACCGGCGGACGAGCAACGCCATCGTCGAGGCGCAGACCGAACCCATCGACGTCGAGCCGTTGCTGCCGAGCGCCTCGGACACCTGCCGGATCGCGTACGGGAATTCCTCGCGCGTCGGCAGCACCGGCACGAGCGCCCGCTCGGCGAGTGCGCCGTGACCGATCTCGCGCCGCTTCGGCGAACCGACCCGACCGGTCTCACCGGTCGAGTACGGCGGGAAGTTGTAGTTGTGCATGTAGCGCTTGCGAGTCTCGGGAGCGAGCGTGTCGAGCTGCTGCTCCATGCGCAGCATGTTCAGCGTCGTGACACCGAGGATCTGCGTCTCGCCACGCTCGAACAACGCCGAACCGTGCACGCGGGGCAGCACGTTGATCTCGGCCGACAGCTGCCGGATGTCGGTGAGGCCGCGGCCGTCGATGCGCACCTTGTCGCGGATGACCCGCTCGCGCACGACCTTCTTGGACAGCGACCGGAACGCGCCGCCGATCTCCTTCTCGCGACCCTCGAACTGAGCACCGACCCGTCTCGACGGCGAGTGCCTTGACGCGGTCGAGCTCGGCTTCGCGGTCGGCCTTGCTCACGATGGTCATGGCCTGCGCGAGCTCGGTGCTGACTGCTGCCGAGACCGCGTCGAACACGTCGTCCTGGTATTCGAGGAACACCGGGAAGTCGGCGGTCGGCTTGGCCGCGCCGGCGGCGACCTTGAGCTGCGCTTCGCACAGGATCTTGATGAACGCCTTCGAGGCTTCGAGGCCTTGGGCGACGACCTCCTCGGTCGGAGCGGTCGCGCCGTCGCGCACCAGCCCGAACGTGTTCGCGGTGGCTTCGGCTTCGACCATCATGATCGCGACGTCACCGTCGGGCAGCACCCGGCCGGCGACGACCATGTCGAAGGTCGCCCGCTCGAGTTCGGAGTGGTACGGGAACGCGACCCACTGGCCGTCGATGTGCGCGACCCGAACCGCGCCGATCGGGCCGCTGAACGGCAGCCCGGCGAGCTGGGTCGACATCGACGCCGCGTTGATCGCGATGACGTCGTAGAGGTGGTCGGGGTCGAGCGCCATGACGGTGATGACGACCTGGACCTCGTTGCGCAGGCCCTTGACGAAGCTCGGGCGCAAGCGGCCGGTCGGTGAGCCGACAGGTCAGGATCGCGTCTTCGCTCGGGCGGCCTTCGCGACGGAAGAACGAGCCGGGGATGCGACCCGCGGCGTACATGCGCTCCTCGACGTCGACGGTCAAGGGGAAGAAGTCGAACTGGTCTTTCGGCTGCTTGCTGGCGGTGGTTGCCGACAGCAACATGCTGTCGCCGAAGTAGGCGACGGCGGAACCGGCGGCCTGGCGAGCCAGCTTGCCGGTCTCGAAGCGGATCGTGCGGGTACCGAACTTGCCGTTGTCGATAACGGCTTCAGCGGCGGTGATCTCGTGGTCAGCCACGAACCCTCCAAAGGGTTGTCGTGGAACCCGCCGAGCCCGGCATTCTTCGCCGGTCTTCGATCGAAGTTCCCGGGGCGACCCGTCGCGGCGACGTTCGCCGTGCGGCTCACGCCCGGAAACCACTACCGAGGACCGGCCGAGGCGGCGCTCGTTCGGGCTCCCATTGGGTGAGAGCGGTCACTCAGGTGGTGCTGAGGTGCGCTACGCCCGCTAGCGACGCAGACCCAGACGCTCGATGAGCGTGCGGTAGCGGGTGATGTCCTTGTTGGCGAGGTACTTGAGCAGACGACGGCGGCGGCCGACCAGCAGCAGCAGACCACGACGACTGTGGTGATCGTGCTTGTGCACCTTGAGGTGCTCGGTCAGGTCGGCGATCCGCTTGGACAGCATCGCCACCTGCGCCTCAGGAGATCCGGTGTCGCCTTCGCTGGTGCCGTATTCGGCCAGGATCGAGTTCTTGGTCGCGGTGTCGAGCGCCACAGGACTCCTTCAAGCTTCGTGTGCGCCCTCGGTCCGAGTCACGAGGGCAGGAAAACACACACCGGTAGGTCACCGGCATCCCGGCCACGTTACCACCCCGGCGGGCACGGCTCAGCGTCGGAGCCGTTCCGGTCGTCAGCTCAGCAGCTCGCGGGCCTGGTCGACGTCCGCGGCCATCTGCGCGACCAGCGCGTCGACGCCGTCGAAGGTGACCATCGGCCGCAGCCGGGCGACGAAGTCGAGCGCCACGACGCGGCCGTAGAGATCGAGCCCGACCTGGTCGATGCACGTAGGCCTCGACCCGCCGGCCGACGCCGTCGAACGTCGGGTTGGTGCCGACGGAGATCGCCGCGGGCATGCCGTCGAGCCACCCGGCGTACACGCCGTCTGCCGGGACCGCGAGGTCGGGCGGCAGGTCGAGGTTGGCGGTCGGATAGCCCAGTTCGCGGCCCCGGTGATCGCCGTGGACGACGACGCCCTCGAGCCGGTGCGGCCGACCGAGGGCGATGGCCGCCGACTCGACGTCTCCGGCCGCGATCCGCTCCCGGATCCAGCTCGACGAGAAGACCTTGACCCGGTGCGCCGTCGAGGCCCGGCGAGCTCGATCGGCATCGACCATGAAGCCGGCCGCGTTCGCCGAGCTCGCGCAACGTCGCGACATCGCCAGCCGCTCGGCGTCCGAATCTGAAGTTTGCACCGACCACGACGTCGACCGCTCGCAGCTGGCCGACCAGCACCGACTCGACGAACTCTTCCGGCGAGTCGCTGCGAGAACTCTCGGTGAAGTCGATGACGTAGACGCCGTCGAGCCCGAGCTCGCCGAGCAGCTCGAGGCGACGGTCAAGCGTCGTCAGCAGCGCCGGCTTTTCGTCAGGCCGCAACACGTACTCGGGCAGCGGGTCGAACGTGACCGCCGACTCGCCGGCAGCCGCAGCTCGGCCGCCCGGGCGAGCGCGCGGTAGACGATGCGCTGGTGGCCTCGGTGCACGCCGTCGAAGATGCCGATCGTGACGACCGTGCGGCCGAGATCGGCCGGCACGTCAGGCAGCTCGCCAGCCCCGCGAAAGACCCGCAAGGTGACCGACGCCTCCCTGGTTCCTGCTGCTGCTGCGATGCGGCCTAGCGTCCCACGAGGCCGCGACCGCCCATGAAGCCGCCCGCGGATCGGCGTCCAGCCGCGTCCCGTTGCGTGCGGCCCCAGCGCGACAACGCGACAAGCACCGGCTCGAGGGTGCGCCCGGCAGGGGTGAGCGAATACTCGACCCTTGGCGGCACCTCGGCGTAGATGTGTCGCGTCGACCAGCCCGTGCTCCTCAAGGCCCCGAAGCCGGTCGGTCAGCGTCTTCGGGCTGATGCCGACAAGTGAGCGGCGCAGCTCGGTGAACCGCTTCGTGCCCCCGAGCAGGTCGCGGACGACGAGGATCGTCCACTTTCCATCGAGTGCCTCGAGCGCCCGGCTTACGGGGCAGACGCCGTCGTCACACAGCTCGAAATCCCTGGCCGCGCTCAATAGTTCCCTTTCGGATACTGGATCACTCTTTGACAACTAGTTCCCGATGTTACCTACGATCGCACCGTCCTGGAATCCACGAAAGGAAGTTCGCATGCGGTCGCTGCGGTTCATGCTCAGATTTGTCGGCGTCGTGCAGTTGTTCTTCGGCGTCCTGTTCACTTTCGCGCCGGCAACAGCTTCCGTCGCCTTCGCCTGCATCCGAGCTCGCCTGGCTGGGTGAACTGGCTGTTCATCATGATGGGCGCGCGATTCCTCGGCTACGGCTTCGGCATGTTCGCCGCCGCTCGCGATCCGCTCGCACACCTGACCTGGATCAACACGATGATCGTGATTCAAATTGCTGACTGGGTAAGCACGATCGGATATCTCATCGTGCGCGACATCTCGTTCGGCAGCGTCGCTCCCGCGGCGGTTCTTCCCGTCGTGTTCGTCAGCGGCCTGCTGCGTTGGCACCCGCGTCGCGTCGCGGGTGGTGCAATCGCGAACGCGTCAGCGTGAGGTCGATGAGGGTCAGCCGACGAAGACCGCGAGCGCGCGGGCCACGTCGTCTCGATCCTCCAGCAGCGCGACGAACTCGCCGTCGGGCCCGAACGCGGCGACCGGTTTCGCCTCCCTCCGATCGAACCGCCGGACGGCGTGAGCTTGCCGCCGTGCGACAACCGCTCGGCCTCGTCGGCGTCGAGGTCGCGGCGAACGAAAGCTGCCGCCGCCACGTCGTCGAGCGGCGTCAACGCGAAATCAGTCTCGAGCTCGGCAAGCGTTCGGGCCGCGCTGAGGTCGAAGGCTCCGACCCGCGTTCGGCGCAACGCGGCGAGATGGCCACCGACACCCAGCGCCGCACCGACATCGCGCGCCAGCGCCCGGATGTACGTGCCGGTCGAGCAGGTCACCTCGCGTCGACATCGACGCACGCCAGGTCGGCGTCCGTGCCATTCGACCGGACGCCGAAAGCCGGTGATGTCGAAGCGGCTGACCGTGACCTTACGGCTGGCGAGGACGACGTCCTCGCCGGCGCGCACGCGTGTGTACGCGCGCTCGCCGTCGACCTTGATCGCGCTGACGCGCCGGCGGGCGTTGCTCGATTTCGCCCGGTGAATGCGGCGACGGCGGCGGCGACCGCGTCTTCGGTCAGCCGAGTTCGGTCGAGGCGGCGTCGAGGACCTGACCTTCCGCGATCGTCGGTCGACGTCGTCTGCCCGAGCCGGATCGTCGCCACGTAGTCCTTGTCGTGCAGGGCGAGGTGTCCGAGTAGCCGGGTCGCCCGGCCGATGCCGACCAGCAAGACGCCCGTCGCCATCGGGTCGAGCGTGCCGGCATGCCCTACCCGACGGGTACCGGCCAGTCGGCGCACGCGAGCTACGACGTCGTGCGAGGTGAGCCCGGCTGGCTTGTCGACGACCACAATCCCGCCACGCAGCGGCGGCGAGCCCGGGCCGCGTCGGCACTTACTCCGCCGCGTTGGGCGAGACCCGGTACGGATCCGCGTCGCCGGCCGGCACCGCGCGCGACGCCGCCTCGTGCACTGCGGCGTCAGCGTCGCGAGCCTTGGCCAGCAACTCGTCGATGTGCTGCACGTTGTCGAGCACGCCGTCGAGCACGAACGTCAGCGTCGGCGTGAACCGCACTTGGGTCTGCTTGCCGACTTCCGAACGCAGTACCCCGCGCGCGCTCTCAGAGCGCGGCCGCGGTCTCGGCGCGCGCGGTGTCGTCACCGAGCACGGTGTAGAAGACGTCGCGTCGTGCAAGTCACCGGTGACGCGTGCATCGGTGATCGTGATGAAGCCGAGGCGCGGATCTTTCACTTGCCGCTCAAGGGTTTCGGCCACGACGACCCGAATGCGGTCGGCCAGCTTGCGTGCTCTCGCGTGGTCGGTCATGACTCATCCTCTTCCCCAATGAAGCGCTGCCGGCTCGACAGCACCTCGACCTCAGGCCGTGCCGCCACCAAACGGTCGCAAGCCTCGAGCACCTCCACACAATGCGCAGCGTCCGCCGCCACAACCGCAACCCCAATCAGCGCCCGCCGGTGCAACTCCAGATGTCCCGCCTCCGCAACAGACACCTCAAACTTCTTGCGCACCTCGGCAACGATCGGCCGGATGACGAGCCCGCTTCTCCTTAAGCGAATGCACATCCCCAAGCAGCAGATCGATCTCCAGAACGCCAGCGAACATGCTCTTCCGCCCCTTCAGTGAGGGGCCGGTGCGGATGCAGTGATGGGCGGTTCGGAGCGTGAGCCGGCGCGGAGGCCGATGCCCTCCGAAGGACGTAAAGCGAAGCAGTCCGAGGAAGGCATCGGCTGGAGCGCCGAGCCAGCGGCCTAAGCCCGAGGCTTCTCCTTCATCTCGAACGTCTCGATCACGTCGTCCACCTTGATGTCATTGAACGACCCGAGCCCGATACCGCACTCGTATCCCTCGCGGACCTCAGTGGCGTCGTCCTTGAAGCGCTTCAACGACTCGATCTGAAGGTGGTCGTTGATCACGACGCCGTCGCGAATCAACCGGGCCTTGGAGTTGCGGGTGATCATGCCGGATCGAACGAGGCAGCCGGCGATGTTGCCGAACTTGCTCGACCTGAACACCTCGCGCACCTCGGCAGTACCGAGTCGCGCCTCTTCGAACTCGGGCTTCAGCAGGCCCTTGAGCGCTGCCTCGACCTCGTCGATCGCCTGGTAGATGACCGAGTAGTACCGGACGTCGACGCCTTCGCGATCGATGAGTTCGCTGACCCGCTCGGCCGGCCGGACGTTGAATCCGATGATGACCGCGTCGGACGCAACCGCGAGGTTGACGTCGTTCTGCGTGATGGCACCGACTCCGCGGTCGATCACCCGCAGGGCGACGTCGGCACCGACATCGAGGTTCATCAAGGCGTCTTCGAGTGCCTCGACCGAACCAGACACGTCACCCTTGAGGATGAGCCGCAGTTCTTCGACTTCGCCCTTCTCCATCCGTTCGAGGATGTCTTCGAGGCTGCGTCGGCCACGGCTGTCGGCGAGTTGGGCATTGCGCTCGCGCGCCGATCGCCGCTCGGCAATCTGCCGCGCCACCCGGTCTTCGGGCACGACGAGGAAGTTGTCGCCGGCGTCGGGAACGCTGGTGAACCCGAGCACCTGCACCGGCCGCGAAGGCCCGGCTTCGGCGACGTTCTCGCCGAACTCGTCGAGCATCGCGCGCACCCGGCCGAACGCCTCGCCGGCAACGATCGAGTCGCCGACGCGCAACGTGCCGCGTTGCACGAGCACGGTCGCCACCGGACCGCGACCGCGGTCGAGGTGCGCTTCGATCGCCACGCCTTGCGCGTCTTGATCGGCGTTCGCGCGCATGTCGAGCGCCGCGTCAGCTGTCAGCAAGATCGCCTCGAGCAGTGCGTCGATGTTGAGGTTCGACTTCGCCGACACGTCGACGAACATCGTCTCGCCGCCGTACTCCTCGGCGATCAGGCCGTATTCGGTCAGCTGGCCGCGCACCTTGGTCGGGTCGGCGTCTTCCTTGTCGATCTTGTTGACGGCGACCACGATCGGCACGTTCGCCGCCTGCGCGTGGTTCAGCGCCTCGATGGTCTGCGGCATGACGCCGTCGTCGGCGGCCACCACGAGCACCGCGATGTCGGTCACCTGCGCACCACGGGCACGCATGGCGGTGAACGCTTCGTGACCCGGGGTGTCGATGAAGGTGATCGCCCGCTCGCCACCGGCCGATTCGGCGATGCACTTGGTAGGCGCCGATGTGCTGGGTGATGCCGCCGTGCTCGCGCGCGACCACGTTGGTGTTGCGAATCGCGTCGAGCAGCTTGGTCTTGCCGTGGTCGACGTGACCCATGACCGTGACCACCGGCGGCCGGGCGCTGAGATCGCCCTCGTCGCCTTCGTCCTCACCGAACTCGAGGTCGAACGATCTCGAGCAACTCGCGGTCTTCGTCCTCGGGGCTGACCACTTGCACGTCGTAGCCGAGCTCGGCGCCGAGCAACTGCAACGTCTCTTCGTTGACCGACTGCGTGGCGGTGACCATCTCGCCGAGATGGAACATGACCTGAACCAGCGACGCCGGGTTGGCGCCGATGCGGTCGGCGAAGTCAGACAACGACGACCCGCGCGGCAGCCGCAGAACCTGACCGTTGCCACGAGGAACCTGCACGCCGCCGATCGACGGGGCCTGCATGTTGTCGAACTCTTGCCGGCGCTGCTTCTTCGACTTGCGCCCGCGCGTCGGCCGGCCGCCGGGGCCACGACCGAACGCACCTGCCGTACCGCCGCCGCGACCACGGCCACCTGGACCTGGACGACCGCCGGCACCTGCGCCCGGAGCTGCCGCCGGGGCCGCCGGCGCGCCAGGACCGCCACGACCGGCGCCTGGGCCACCGGGTCGAGCGGGAGCGAACCCGCCGCGCGCACCGGCCGGACCAGCCGACCGGCCCTGCACCCGGGACCACCCGCACTGGGGCCGCGAGCGCCGTACCCGCCGGCACCGCCCGGGCCACCCGAACCCGGGCCGCCGTAGCTGCCAGGGCCGCCAGACGCCGGCCGCGGCGGCATCATGCCCGGCGATGGCCGGTTGACGCCGAAGCCGCCAGCGCCCGAAGGCCGCGGCGGCATGCCGCTGGCCGCGTGGGCGCGCCACCTGTGCCGGGGCCCGGCAATCGGGCCGACCCGCCGGGCGCGGAGGAACGGACGCCTGCGAAGTGAAGGGGTTGTTGCCCATGCGCGGCGGGCCCGAGGTCGCGCGTGGCACAGCGGGACCTGGGCGTGGCGCGGGTCGACCGGCAGCGGGGCGCGCTGCCCCGGACGCCGCCGGACGGGTCGCGGCGGCCGAATCGCCGGGCGCGGCCGCTGCGGGTCTCGCCGGCGGGCGCGCGGAAGACATCGGCGCTCGGGCCCGAGCCGTCGACCGTCAGGTGCCGGCGTGACCGGCGATACCGGCGCGGCGCAGCGGCGCGGCGCTGGAGCAGCTACCGGATCTGCGGCGCGCGGCTTGTCGGCCGTACGCGCCGTTGCGCGGGCGGCCGGGGCCGGCGGCGCGGCAGGAGCGGCCGCAGGCTTCGGAAACGACTCACGGAGCTTGCGGACGACGGGCGCCTCGATGGTCGATGACGCCGACCGAACGAATTCACCAAACTCTTGAAGCTTGGCCATGACGGCCTTGCTTTCAACATTGAGCTCTTTCGCGAGCTCATACACCCGAACCTTGGCCACGTGACTCCCGTCTCCTGGCCCGGGTGTTCGATCGTCGAACCCGGGCCGTTGCTACCGGTACTTACTCATCGCTGCTTGCTCATCGAGCGCTCATCGACTTCTCGACCTGCTTTCGTGTCACCAACGACCCAATCGCTGCTGCTCGTGCTGCCGTGCTGGTCTTGCCGCTCCCGCTGCCGTGCCCGCCGCTACCGACGCCCGGCCTCGAGATGCTCTCGCACAGCGGTGGCATCGAGCGGCCCCGGCAGGCGAAATGCCCGGGGATCGCCCGACGTCGCTCGGCGAGATCGAGGCAGTGCGGATCGGGATGTATGGACGCACCCCGGCCCGGACGCTGCCCGCGCGGGTCGGGTACGACGCGTTGCACCTCGTCGACCGTCACCACTGCGAGACGCAGAAGGTCGGACTTGGCCGCCCGCTTCTTGCAGCCCACACACGAACGCATGGGCACGACCCGGTCAGCCACGGCGAGTCTACCCCCCTGACAACGCCGCTTGGCCATTCGCGGACGCCGCCGGCCCGGCCGCAGACGCTTCGTCCGGTGTCACGGTCATCGCGTCGGGCGGCGAGCATCGGAGCGAATGTCGATGCGCCAACCAGTCAGCCGGGCGGCCAGGCGAGCGTTTTGCCCTTCGCGGCCGATCGCCAGCGAAAGCTGATAGTCGGGCACAGTCACCCGCGCCGACCTGTTCTCCAGATCGACGACCTCGACGGCGCTGACGCGGGCCGGCGACAACGCCTGCCCGACGAACTCGGCGGGGTCGTCGTGACCAGTCGACGATGTCGATCTTCTCGCCATGCAATTCGGCCATGACCGCGCGCACGCGCTGACCGAGCGGACCGATACAGGCCCCTTTCGCGTTCAGGCCCGCCACCTTCGAGCGCACCGCGATCTTGGTGCGGTGACCTGCTTCGCGAGCCAACGCAACGATTTCGACCGACCCGTCAGCGATCTCGGGCACCTCGAGCGCGAACAGCTTGCGCACCAAACCCGGATGCGTGCGCGACAACGTGATCTGCGGACCGCGCACTCCCTTGTGCACCTGCACGACGTAGCAGCGAATGCGCGAGCCGTGTTCGTAGCGCTCGCCCGGCACTTGTTCGCCAGCCGGCAACACGGCTTCGACCTTGCCCAGGTCGACGAAAACGTTCCGCGAATCGTGCTGCTGCTGGATCACGCCGCCGACGATGTCACCTTCGCGCCCGGCGTACTCGCCGAACGTCAACTCGTGCTCGGCGTCGCGCAGCCGCTGCAAGATGATCTGCTTGGCCGTGCGTGGCCGCCACCCGGTTGAAGTCGCGCAGGGTGTCGTCGAATTCGCGAATCGGGCTGGCCGTCGTCGTCCATCTCTGTCGCAAATACCGTCACGTCGCCGGTGGCGCGATCGAGCACCACGCGTGCATGCGTCTTGGCGCCTTCGGTGCGTTGGTAGGCCACCAGCAGCGCGGCTTCGATCGCCTCGACCAGCTGCTCGAAGGTGACGTCCTTCTCGCGTTCGAGGCTGCGGAGCGCTGCCATGTCGATGTTCATGCCGACTCCTCCCCCGCCCGCTCGCGATTGAACTCGACCTGCACCCGGCCAGGCCCAGGCTCGGCGAAACCGAAGCTGCGCGGTTCGCCCTCGGCGGGCGGCTTCGCGCCGACAACCGCAAGCAGGACGCCGGCATCGTGCACGTCGGTGATGCGCGCGGTGACCTCGCTCACCGGCTGCCGTTACCCGCACCAGCCGACCGATCGCTCGCCGCCAATGGCGCGGCTCGGTCAGGGGCCGGTCGACACCGGGCGAGCTGACCTCGAGCACGTACGGAGTCGCGCCGAGGATCGCGTCGGCGGCCGGCTGATCGAGCACCGCAGAGATCGCCTGACTGACCTGCGCCACGTCGTCGAGGCTGATGCCGCCGTCTTTGTCGACCAGCACCCGCACCTCGGTACGGCGACCCTGGCCGGTCACCACGACGTCCTCGAGGTCGAGCCCGGTCTCTTCGACCACATCGGCTCAGCAGCGCGGCCAACTCGCGGCCTCGCGGAGGCACTCGACATCGCCGACCTCCTCGTTACCTCTGCTGTTGTCAGAACTACTGGCCTTCAGCGTAGTCGCATCGGCGCGACATGCTGGGTTGCCCAAGACGTCGTCCGTAAGCTGTCGCGCGCACTTCGCGTTCGTCACTGGAAGGAGGCCGTGCGCAACGTGACGTCGCTCACCCGGCGCTCCGCGCTTCGCCTGCTGGCACTCGCGGCGGTAAGTGCCGTGGCGGGGTGCCGAAGCGGCAAACAGCAGGCCGCTCCCGCTGGCCCGGCGACCGGTGTAACCCCGACGACTCGGCCGCCGGCGTCGGCCACGGCAACGTCAACTCGGACGACGACCGCGCCCGCGATTGCCTCCGCTCGTCCGTCGGCGACCGCCCCTGCTGCGGTGACGGCGACGGCCGACCCGACGGCACAAGCGGCGGCCACGAGCGAGCGCGCCCTGATCTCCGCCTACGACAACGCGATGCGCGCGCACCCCGACCTCGCGACCGCGTTGGGCGCGTTGCGCGCCGACCACGTCGGCCACCTCAAGGCGCTCGATGCCGAGGCCGTGGTGTCGCCTGCTCCGGTGCCGGCGCTCCCCGCGGTGCCGTCATCGGTTGGCAGCCCGATCGCGCCAGCAAGTCCGGCCGCGAGTCCCTCGACCGCGGCGGTTGTTGCGACACTCACCGACCTCGAAACGCGGGCCGCCGCTGCCCGTCTCGACGACATGGCAACGGCGACGGGGTCGTTGGCCGCCTTACTCGCGTCGATCGGCGGCTGCGAAGCCGCGCACGCGGCCACCCTGGCGATTGTGGTCGGGTCGGCGTGAGCTCCCCAGGCCTGGTGCGAGCGCTGATCGCCGCAGCCGCGGCCGAGAACGCCGCTGTGTACGGCTACTCGGTCGCCGGCGCCAGGCTTCTCGGCGTCCGACAAAGGGGTGGCTCGCACCGCTTATGACGCGCATCGGGCGCAGGCACTCGTGGTCGCGCAGTGGCTGGCCGACGCCTCGGCGACTCCCGACCCCGACGCGCCCGGGTACCAACTGCCGAGCCCGGTGACCGATGCGACCTCGGCCCGCGCGGCCCTTGTCGCCATCGAGGAGTCGACCGCAGCGGCGTACGCCGACGTCGTCGCCGCGGCCGACGCACCGCTGCGGCGGGCGGCCGCACTGGCGTTGCAACTCGCGGCGGTACGCGCAGCAACGTGGCGGGGCCGCGCGACGGCGTTTCCGGGTCTAGCGGGCCGCCTCGGGCTCTAGCCCCGAGTCGGGGGCACGGCCGCCGGCGAGCGCCCGCAGTTGCACGCGGGCGGCGGCAACCCCGATCGCACTTGCCACCACGACAATGACGATCGCCAACGCCCCGGACGGCTTTGCGGCCATCAAGAACACCACGCCAGCGAAACCGAATGTGCCGATGTGCGCGAGGTACCAAATCGCGGGTTCGAGTCCAGCGGCACGCACGCTGGCGGGTACCGGGCCATCGGCAGCTTCTTCGACCGCTCGCACCGCGGCCTTGGCCTTCGGTGCCAGCAAGGCTCCCGACAATCCCTCGACAACGATCAGCGTGATGAATGCGGTGAGTAACCAGCCGTCGCTGAAATGAATCTGGCCCTTCGACAGGTGGATCAGCCACAGCCCGAAGCCCAACAGCAACAGGGCCGCGATCGGAAACAGCGGCTCGAGCCGGTGCAAGATGGCCGCCCACGAGCGCATCTCGCGCACATCACGAGCCCTGGCCATCGCGGGCAACCCGACGTGCACCACGCCCGCCATCATGAACGCGACGATGGCAGTGAAGATGTGCAGGAAGAGAACGAACCCGTACAGCGTGACGTGCATGAGGTCTCCTCGTTCGGGGGCCAGCTCGGGGCCGGCAGGGCGTGCGGCGCGAGCGGCATCCTATAGCCGACGAGCGGACGTTTTCCCACGCTAGACGTGGATTTTCGTCACCTCGTCGGTGCGGCGAGTCGGGCAACGACCTCGGTCAGCGATACGTCGGACCGTTCACCGGTCGATCGGTCGCGCACCTCGACGACGCCGTCAACCAACCCACGGCCGACGACGACAATCAGCGGGACGCCGATCAGCTCGGCGTCCTTGAACTTCACCCCAGGTGAGACGCCGACGCGGTCGTCAAGCAGCACCCGAACCCCGGCCGCGGCCAGCTCTTCGGTCAGTGTCTCGGCAGCTGCGAGTTGCTCGTCTTTACCGGCGACCACCACGTGCACGTCGGCCGGCGCGACCGACGCCGGCCAAACCAGCCCGAGTGCATCGTGATGCTGCTCGGCAAGGGCGGCGACCGCACGCGAGACACCGATGCCATACGACCCCATGGTGATGCGAATAGGTTTCGCGTCGGGGCCGAGGGCGTCGAGGCCAAAGGCGTCGGCGAATTTGCGGCCCAGCTGGAAAATATGACCGATCTCGATGCCTCGAGCGATCGACAGCCGGCCGCCGCAACGGGCGCATCGGTCGCCATCGCGAATTTCGACTGCACCAATTTCACCGTCAGGTTCGAAGTCGCGCCCACGCACCACCGACGACGCATGCCGGTTCGGCTCGTTCGCCCCGGTGACCCACGCGCTCCCCGGCACCACCAGCGGGTCGACGAGATAGCGCACCCCAAGGTCGCGCAAGATTTGCGGCCCGATGTAGCCCTTCACCAGTCGCGGTTCTGCTGCGAGATCAGCCGGCTCGGCCTGCGCAACCTGCACCGGCTCAAGCTGGCCTTGTAGCCGCTTGAGGTCGACCTCACGATCGCCCGGCACGCCGACGATGAGCAGTTCCCAGGTGTGTGAACCGGGCGCCTGAGTACGAAGCACGACGTTCTTCAAGGTGTCGGCCGCGGTGAACTCACGGCCGAGGTCGAGGGCATTGAGGTGGGTCACGAGCGTCGCGATCGTCGGCGTTTCCGACGGCGCCAAGAGCTGTGACGGCGGCTGCTCGACGGCGGTCGTCGCAACTGGCACGGCGATCTCGACGGCTTCGGTATTCGCTGCATAGTCGCAGTTTTCACACTGTACGAAGCTGTCTTCGCCCGATTCGGTGGGCGCTAGAAACTCTTCAGACGCCGAGCCGCCCATGGCACCGGAGACCGCGAACACGATGCGGTAGTCGAGCCCAAGGCGTTCGAAGATGCGCTGGTACGCGACCCGATGCGCCGCGTACGACGTCGCCAGCCCCTCGTCGTCCAGATCGAAGCTGTAACTGTCTTTCATCACGAACTCGCGGCCGCGCAGGATGCCTGCACGCGGCCGGGCTTCGTCGCGATACTTCGTCTGGATCTGAAAGAGCGAGAGCGGATAGTCCTTGTACGACGAGTACTCGCCCTTGACCAGGAGCGTGAAGAGTTCTTCGTGCGTGGGGGCGAGCAGGTAGTCGACGCCCTTGCGGTCTTTCAACTTGAACAAGGTGTCGCCGTAGTCGGCCCACCGACCACTGGTCTCGTAGATGTCGCGCGGGATCAGCGCAGGGAAGTGCACCTCCTGCGAGCCCATGCGCTCCATCTCGTCGCGCACGATGCGCTCGACATTGCGCAGCACGAGGTAGCCCAGCGGCAACCACGAATAAACACCTGGCGCGACCCGGCGCACATAACCCGCACGCACGAGCAGGCGGTGGCTCGGGACTTCGGCGTCCGCCGGATCGTCGCGCAGCGTGCGCAAAAACAGCGTCGACATGCGCAGGGGTGCTGGCGTCACAGCCACGTTCTCCTCTAGCTCGGACGCCGATCGTATCGGGCCCGCAGATTGACGAAGCCGGGCAAGCTCGTCCGCCTGTGCTAGAAGAGCACGGACATGAACGAACTCACGTCGGCGAAGCCGACCCGCCGGTAGGCCGCCCGCGCGGCCACGTTGTAGTCGTTGACGTACAGGCTCACGACGGGCGCCACGTCGGCTTGGGCGAGTGCCACGACGGCCGCCATGCCGCCATTGGCATAACCCTGGCCGCGAAGGGCGGGGTCGACCCACACCCCTTGGATCTGACACACGTCAGCCGTGGCGGCACCCACCTCGGCCTTGAAGACGACCCGGCCGTCGTCGATGCGGGCGAACGCCCGGCCTTGTCCGATGAGCTCGCCGACCCGGGTGCGGTAGAGCGACCCGCCGTCGCCGTTGGCCGGGGAGATGCCGACCTCTTCGGTGAACATCGCCACGCAGGCCGGATACAGGATTTCGAGCTCGTCGGGTCGCACCCGGCGGACGGCGCGGTCGGGCGCGATCTTCGGCGGTTCGCTGATCGCCATCAACGGCTGGTTGGCCCGCACGTCGCGAGCCGGGCCCCACGCGGATTCGAGCAGCGACCAGAGCATGCCGACCTGGTCGGCCGGCCCGACGATCGACGAGCACCGCCGGCCCTGGCGGCGGGCCTTCTCGGCAAATCCGCGACACGCCTCGGCACTGGCCGCGACCGGCACCAGATTGGCGCCCGCGTAACACAGTGACGCGAGCCGCCCGCCGGTGATGTAGCCCCAGACCTCCGCGCCGAGCCGCCATGGGTCGAGCCCGACGCCGGCGACGCGCGCGGCGACGAAGACGTTGGCAACCGGGTCACGATCGAGGAGATCCTCGACCATCGCGAGGTCGCGGTCGTCGAGGACCCGTACAGGGGAACCTCGCAGCACCGACTGCCCTCGCTTCCGCCCTAAGCCCCGCGGTCTCGAAGCGACAACTTAGCCGACAGTCACGGTGGGCTCGCCCGACGCTACGGCGTCCGCGCCCATTTCGTCGGCGAGGCGCAGCGCTTCTTCGATCAGCGTCTCGACAATCTGAGCTTCGGGAACCGTTTTGACGACCTCGCCGCGCACGAAGATCTGGCCCTTACCGTTGCCCGACGCGACGCCCAGATCGGCCTCGCGCGCCTCGCCCGGGCCGTTCACGACGCACCCCATCACGGCTACCCGAAGCGGCACGGTCATGCCCTCGAGGCCCGCGGTGACCTCTTCGGCCAGCTTGTACACGTCGACCTGTGCCCGCCCACACGACGGACACGACACGATTTCGAGCTTGCGCTGCCGCAGGCCGAGCGACTCGAGGATGCCGATACCGACCTTGACCTCTTCGACCGGAGGCGCCGACAGCGACACCCGAATCGTGTCGCCGATGCCTTCAGAAAGCAGGACGCCGAACGCGACGGCCGATTTGATCGTGCCCTGCATCAACGGCCCGGCTTCGGTGACACCGAGGTGGAGTGGGTAGTCGGTCTCAGCTGCGAGCTGGCGGTAGGCCTCGATCATGATGAGCGGGTCGTGATGCTTGACCGAGATCTTTATGTCGTGAAATCCATGCTCTTCGAACAGGCTGGCTTCCCACTTCGCCGACTCGACGAGCGCGGCCGGCGTCGCCTTGCCGCCATACTTCGCCAGCATGCGCGGGTCGAGTGAACCGGCGTTCACGCCGATGCGAATCGGGGTGCCGTGGTCTTTTGCGGCGAGCGCGATTTCCTTTACCTGGTCGTCAAATTTCTTGATGTTGCCGGGATTCACGCGCACGGCCGCACAGCCGGCTTCGATCGCGGCGAACACGTACTTCGGCTGGAAGTGGATGTCGGCAATCACCGGGATCTGCGATTTCTTCGCGATGATCGGCAGCGCGTCGGCGTCGTCTTGGCTCGGTACGGCGACACGAACAATCTGACAACCGGACGCCGTCAACTCGGCGATCTGCTGGAGCGTCGCGTTGATGTCGGCGGTCAATGTGATGCACATCGACTGCACCGAGACCGGTGCATTGCCGCCGACCAAGACGCCGCCGACATTGATCTGTCGGGATACGCGCCGCGGCGCGAGCGGGCTAACGAGCGGCATCTCTGGCAGACCCAAATTGACGGTGGTCACGAGTGCTCAGAACCTCTCTGCGGTCACTGGCTGAACGGGTTCGCCACTGGGTTCGCGATGTCAGCAAACAGGATCAACGCCGACACCGTCACAATTATGGCCAGCACGCCGTAGGTGAGCGGCATCAGCTTCGCCAAATCGACCGGCCCGGCAGGTACCAGGTGCCGCCGGCGGCGCCAGGCATTGCGTATCTTCTCGTACCCGAGGATCGCCACGTGCCCGCCGTCGAGTGGCAGGAACGGGAAAAGGTTGAAGATCCCGACAAAGATGTTGACCGATGCGACGATGCCGATGAGGGTCGCGACACCACCGGAAAAGCCCGCCGCCTTGAAGGCCTCACCCGCGAACTGGGCGACTCCCACGACGCTCGTCAGCTGCCCGCTGCCGCCGGTGGTGTCGACCTTCCGGGGGGCGTTGAAGTTGTGGAACAACTGGGCGACCGCGTGCGGCACCGTGCCCAGCGCTTTGAAGCTGCCGACGAAGAGTGTGCCGAAGCCCTTGAAGGTTCCGGTGACAGCACCGCTGAATCCAGCCCGGCGATAGGTGGCGTCCTTGGCGTCGGTCAGCTCGATGCCTACCCGAGTCTTGCCATCGACGACAACCGGCGTCACGACCACGTTGACGGTCTTGCCAGCGCGCTGAACGGTGAACGTCACGGGGCCGGTCGGCGCGTGCGAGGTCAAGGTGACGACCTGCGCGCTGCCATGAACAACGGCCTGACCGTCAACGGCGGTAATCACATCGTCGGGAAGCAACTTGCCCTGTGCCGGCACGGCCGCGGCGCCCGCGGGACAGCTGCCGTCGCTGGCCGGAGTCATACAACTCTGTACCGACGCGACCCGGCCGGCGCCATGCACTACCGAGGGCCAGCCGAGCAGCAAGACGAACAGCAAGCCGAGCGCGATGATGAAGTGCATCGTCGAGCCGGCTACCAGCACGATGAACCGCTGCCAGCCCGGCTTGTTGATGAAGGCGCGTGGCGCGTCCTCGGCAGCGACCTCTTCGAGCGGCGTCATTCCGATGATCTTGACGAAACCACCCGCGGGTATGGCCTTGACGCCGTACTCGGTCTCGCCCTTCTGTCGCGAGAACAGCGTCGGCCCAAAGCCGACGAAGAACTGCGTGGCCTTCATGCCGAAGAGCTTGGCGGTGGCGAAGTGGCCGGCCTCGTGCAGCATCACCGAAGTGAGCAACGCGACGACAAACGCGAGCACCCCGATGGCCATCACGTGCGGTCTCCCGGTGAGTCGGCGCCGAAGATCAAGGTGCGGGCGCGCGCGCGTGCCGCGGTCTCCGCATGGAGTACGTCGGAGAGCTCCTCGACGTTCCCCATCCCTTTGTCGGCAGATTCGGCCACGACCCGAGCAACCGTGTCGACAATCCCGGTGAACGCCAGGTCGCCCGCGAGAAACGCTGCCACGGCCTCCTCGTTGGCCGCGTTGTAGATCGCGGGGGCGGTGCCACCGGCCGCGCCGACCTCCCGCGCCAACCGGACGGCGGGGAACGCCTCGTCGTCCAATGGCTCGAAGGTCCAGGTGTGCGCGGTCGTCCAATCAACGGCCGTGGCGGCGTCGGGCACCCGAGTTGGCCAGCTCAACGCCATCGAAATCGGCAGCCGCATGTCGGGCGGCGAGCATTGGGCGAGGGTCGAGCCGTCGGTGAACTCGACCATCGAATGCACCACCGATTGCGGGTGCACGACGACGTCGATCGCGGCCAGCGGCACGTCGAAGAGCAGGTGCGCTTCGATGAGTTCGAGGCCCTTATTGACCAGCGTCGCCGAGTTGATGGTGACCACCGGACCCATCTGCCAGGTCGGGTGCGCCAACGCCTGCGCCGGGGTGACCGCGGCGAGGTCGTCGCGGCTCCGGCCACGGAACGGGCCGCCGCTGGCGGTGAGAATCAGCCGGCGAACCGCGCCGGCCTGCGCGCCCGAGCAGGCACTGAGCGAGCGCCGAATGTTCCGAGTCGACCGGCACGATCTGGCCCGGAGCAGCCGCGTTCTTGACCAACGGACCGCCGACGATCAGCGACTCCTTGTTGGCCAGGGCAAGGGTGCGGCCGGCGGCAAGAGCGGCCAACGTCGGCGCCAAGCCGATCGACCCGGTCATGCCGTTGAGCACGACGCCCGTGCGCGGGTCGGTGACCTCGAGCGGCCAGGCCGCGACCTCGGCAGCCGCGGTCGCTCCGACGACGACTTTGGGAGTGGGTCGGCTCGCGCCGCCTCGCCCCGCGCTCGCCGCGAGTGCGGCTTCGAGATCCTCGGCGGTCGAGGCCGAGGTACCGACTACCTCGACGCCGAATTCGATCGCCTGATCGGCCAACAGCCCGAGGTGGGCGCCACCCGCGGCCAGGCCGACGACGCGAAACCGGGCCGGGTTGCGCCGAATGACGTCGAGCGCCTGGGTGCCGATCGAGCCGGTCGATCCCAGGATCACGACGTCGCGGCGGATCGCCTCGGGCGCGGTTGTCACGTCACCAGTGTCTCGTACCGGCCGGCCTCGCGGGTCTGCGTCGTCGTGCGGTTCGACGAACCCGTGCGATTGCCACCACCGGGCCAGGCGCGGCGGCGCCCACCAGTTCGCGGCGCCGAGCAGGCGCATGACGGCCGGCACGAGCAACGCCCGCACGATCGTGGCGTCGACGAAGATGGCCAGCCCCATGCCGACCCCGAGCAGCTTGAGTGTTGTTATGCGTGAGGTGGCAAAGGCACCGATCACGACGACGAGCAAGAGCGCTGCGCTGGTGATGATGCGGCCGCTGCGCTGCAGGCCGACCGCCACCGCGTTTTCGTTGCGCGTGGGCAGTGCATCGCCGCGGCGACCCGATTCGTCCCACTCCTCGCGCACTCGACTGAGCAGGAAGACTTCGTAGTCCATCGACAAGCCGAAGATGACGGCGAGCATGAGGATCGGGTCAGTCGCGTCGAGGTAGCCGAGCTTGGTGAAGCCGAGCACGTTCGTGAGGTGGCCACTTTGAAAGATCCAGGTCACCGCACCGAATGACGCGCCGATCGACATCGCGTTCATAATCACCGCCTTGACCGGCAGCACGACGGATCCGAACGCAAGGAACAGCAGCACCAGCATCGCGAGAACCATCACGCCCAACATCCACGGCAGCACATGCCCGATGCTGTGCAACTGGTCGACCAGGAATGCCGTCAGGCCACCGAGCAGGACGGTCGAGCCGGCCGGTGGCGCGACGTGCCGCACTGCTGACAGCGTCGCGCGTGCGTCGTGCTGCACCGGATCGCCGTTGAATCCGACGTCAATGAGGGCAGCGTTGCCCTTGACGACGACAACGTGCGCGCCGACCGCGCCCTTTACGGCACCGAGTGCGGCGGCATAGCTGTCGATACTGGCCGGGTCGTTCACGTTCTCGACAACGACATGAATCGGCACGGTTGAGTTACCAGGAAAATCGCGGGCGAGGGTGTCGGTCACGGTGCGACCTTCGGATCCCTTGGGCAGCACGTTCGCGGTGTACCCACCGAATGTCACATGCGCGAAGGGCAGCGCCATCGCGGCGAGCACGACGACGATCGTGACGACGTACACCAGCGGCCGACGCATGACACTGTGCGCCAACCGGTACCACATGCCGTGGTGCGCTTCCTGTTCGATCGACTTGTGCCGGCCGAGCCATGGCACCCGAAGCGCATCCACCCGGCGTCCGAGCACTGCGAGCAATGCGGGCAAGACGGTCAGCGCCGCGACGACGTCGACCAGCACGACAGCGACGCCGCCGTAGCCCATCGATCGCAGGAACGTCTCGGGAAACAAGATGAGCGACGCCATCGACGCGGCGATGGTGACGCCAGAAAACGCAACCGTGCGGCCGGCCGTCGCCATCGTGCGAACCACAGCATGCCGGACGTCGAGTGGTGCGGTGTCTGCCGACGCTGCCGCCACCTGCCGGGCGATCTCTTCGCGAAACCGGCTGACCATGAACAGCGCGTAGTCGACACCCAGTCCGAGGCCGAGGATGGTCACCAGGTTCAACGCGAAGATGGAGACGTGCACGAAGCTGGTCAGGGCGCGGAGTACCGAGAACGCGCCGATGATTCCGCAAATTCCCACGGCGACAGGCAGTCCGGCGGAGACCACACTGCCGAAGATCAGCACGAGCAGGATGGCGACGATCGGGAGGGACAACAGCTCCGCACGTCTGAGGTCGACGCTGACCTGACCGCTGATTTCCTGGTTCAGCGGGACGGTCCCGCCATATTCGGCCGTGATGCCGGGCAACGGCCTTGCGCGTAGTGCGGCCTTCACCGTCGCGAGCGAACTCTCCTGCGCCGCATCTGTGCTCCCGGCCAGCTGCATCGTGACGTACGTCGCGTGCCGGTCGGTTGAGAGCAACTGCGGCGACGGTGCGGACCAGTAGCTGACGTAGCCCTTGACTGCTGACGTGGGGAGCGCCTTGAGCGCGGCGGTGATCGCTGCAGCCGATGCCGGCTCGGTGATGTCGCTGTCGGCAGTGAAGAGCACGGTCGCATCGGACGACGGAACTCCGAGCACGTGGTTGATGGCGTCACCGGCTCGCACCGATTCGCTGTGCGGGTCGTAGTACCCGCCGCTCGACAGCCGCTTGCTTACTGCGCCGCCCCAAATGCCGCCGAGCAACAAGACGCAAATGCCGACAACGAGCACGCGTTTGCGCCGAGCGAAGACGCGGCGGCCGAGTCGTTCGAACACCTGACCAGGCTACGGCCGTCGGCAGCGCACTCACGACGGGGTCGGCGCACGTTCGCGCCGCAGTTACATCGCTGACGCGGTGGGCACGGCTTCGGCGTCGGCGCGCACAAGTCCGACCGCAAGCTCGGTCACGCGACGGATCCGTTCGAGTTCGGCCTGATGAAACGCGGGCTGTTGGGACCGACCGCACACCAGCACGGCATCGAACGGCGCGAGGGGTGTTGCGGCCAGCTGAATGCCGTCGCGCTCGCTCGCGGCCGGCCTGATGACCGGAAGTTCGGGCAGCACGATCACGTCGTCGTCGCGGGCGCTGGCGTACAGCACCACGGGCGAACCCGAGGCGTAGCTGACGCTCGCCGCCCAGTCGGCGCCGAACGCGAGCGCTGCCATGTCGACCAACGTGTCGAGGCCGCGAGATGCCGTGGCGAGCACCTGGGAGAGCAGGTCAATGTCGGGGAATGCGCCGGGCACCTGACGTGAGGGGCGCAACCCCAGCACGCTGATGCCGCGGACGGACGCCAGCCGATCAGTCAGTACCGACGCTGGTCGGTTCTCTGGCCAACTGAGGTAGATGTCGTCGATCGCGCGGCCCGACTCACGCTCGAGCACGGCAATCGTGCGAATGTCGGCACCGACATCGGCAAGAGCTGCGGTGATTTGCGCGAGCATGCCGGGGCGATCCGGAACGCTCATCCGCAGGTGCATCAGCATCGGCAATCCCTCTCCTGTCGGCCCCACGGACGCTAGCCAAGCTCTCATGCAAAGGTTTCTGGCAGGTGACGTACGCGTGACGCGTTCGTCAATAGCGGGACGCATGCGGCGAATCGAAGGTGGTCCCGCAGGTGGATCTCAGATGGATACAGTACCGACGCGGAGGTGCGTGATGGCCGACTCGGTCGATCTGGTGGTTTTGCCCACGAGCGGAGGCCCTGCGCTCCCCCAGGTTCGGCGGCTCGTCACCGATATCCCCGGCCCACAGTCGCTTGCGTTGTTCGCCCGCCGTAATGAGGCCGTGGCGCGCGGGGTCAGCACCATGTTGCCCGTCTTCATCACCGCCGCCGGCGGAGGTGTGCTGGTCGACGTCGACGGCAACTCGTTGATCGACCTGGGCGCCGGCATCGCCGTGGTCAGCGTCGGCAACGCGGCTGAACGAGTCGTCACGGCGGTAACCGAACAGGTGGCCGCGTTCACCCACACCTGCTTCATGATCACGCCGTACGAGGGCTACGTCGCAGTGTGCGAACAACTGAATGCACGCACACCAGGCGACCACAGCAAGAAGTCCGCGCTGTTCAATTCCGGCGCCGAAGCGGTCGAGAACGCGGTCAAGATTGCGCGCGCGTTCACCGGTCGTACCGCCATCGTTGCCTTCGACCACGCCTATCACGGCCGCACCAACATGACGATGGCGTTGACCGCCAAGAACATGCCGTACAAGCATTCATTCGGGCCGTTCGCCCCCGAGGTCTACCGACTCCCGATGGCGTATCCGTACCGCTGGCCGACGGGGCCGGAGAATTGCGGGCCAGAGGCGGCCGCAGCGGCGATTTCGACGATGGTCACGCAAATCGGCGTCGACAACATCGCCGCAGTCTTGATCGAGCCGATCCAGGGCGAAGGCGGCTTCATCGTGCCGCCGCCCGGATTTCTCAACGCCCTGTCGCAGTTCTGCACGGCGAACGGCATCGTCTTCATCGCCGACGAGATCCAGACCGGGTTTGCCCGCACCGGCGCGATGTTCGCGTCGTCGCACGACGGCGTCGTGCCCGATCTCATCACCACAGCGAAGGGCATCGCCGGAGGTTTGCCACTTTCCGCCGTCACCGGCCGCGCCGACATCATGGACGCCGCCCACGTCGGCGGTCTCGGCGGAACTTACGGCGGCAACCCGGTGGCCTGCGCGGCTGCACTCGCCGCGATGCGCACCATGGACGAACTCGACCTGGTAACGCGTGCCCGCGATATCGAGGCACTCATGTTGCCGAGGCTGCACGCGATGGCTGCTCGGTTTGCGTGCATCGGCGACGTTCGTGGTCGCGGCGCGATGCTCGCTGTCGAAATCGTGCGACCCGGCACCCGCGAGCCCGACCCGGCCACCACCTCAGCGGTCGCCAAGGCCTGTCATGCGGCGGGCGTCGTCGTGCTGACCGCCGGCACGTACGGCAACGTGCTCCGGTTCTTGCCGCCGCTGGTAATCCCGGCCGACCTGCTGACAGAAGGGCTCGACGTGCTCGAGCAGGCGCTCGCCACCGTCAGTTCGTAGCCACCGCCCACAGAATGTGCGATTGCTGCCCTCCCAGGGCAGTAAACGCACGCGCTAGCGCTACGTGCGGTCGCTGAGTTCGTACGGGCCGTCGACCGGATCGAGGCTGATCGCCTGGTCGTCACCCAGCAACGCGCGTAGCTGCGGCACGAAGGCTCGGATCTTCTCGTCGGTGTCGATGATGGTGACCGTGAGAGCTCGCTCGTCGGAGAGCGAGATCGTTCGATGGACAGCCGTATCGGACTCGTCGGGCAATGCCATCGGGTAGACGGTGGCGGCGAGCAAGCCGGCTCCGTGCGCACGGGCGACGATGTCGGTGGCCACCAGATGGGGCGGACGCGCGCCGGCGGCACTCAGGCGGATAGTCATCCGCAACGCGTGCGCAGACGGCTTCACTCGGGCTCCTTGCGCTGGTGGCTCGCGCTCATTACCGCCGGTCGAGTCGATAATGTCAACGCCCAAACACATTTGCGCGACCCCGCGCCGAAGTCGGCGCCTTCAGTTCGTCAACGCGAGGCCGGCCGCGGCTGCCGCGAGCCCCAACCCGAGGCTGCCGATCACGTTGAGCAAGGCGAGTCGACTCGCACCCGCTTCGGCGAGCCCGAGTGTCTCCCACGTCCAGGTCGAGAAGGTGGTGAAGCCACCACAGAATCCGACGCCGGCGACAACAGTGGCGCGGGCATCGAGGCCGTGGTGTGCAGCCAACCCGGTGACGATGCCGAGGATGAGCGAGCCGATGACGTTGATCGTCGTTGTGCCCAGCGGAAAGGTGCCACCATGTCGACGCTGGATGGCCAGGTCGAGGGCGTAGCGACCCACGGCACCGACGGCGGCCGCAGCGGAGACGAGGAGTGCGGTGATCATCCGGCCAACACGCTCCGAGAGTCGGTCCGGCGCTGCCCGATAAGCCGCCCGAATCGAAGTCCGGCGAACGCCGCCAGCAACCCGGCGGTCACGCTCGCGATCAGGTACGCGACACCGAGCACGACGTGGCCGTGCGCCACGAGCTGATCGGTCGAGAGTGCCAGTGCCGAAAATGTGGTGAACGCACCGAGAAACCCGGTACCGAGCACTGGTCTGAGATACCGGGCCGGCCCGAGATGCCGAACCTGCCCAAGGTGCGCGCGGTACGCCAGTACCTCGACAGCAACGACGAGCACGCCGAGTGCGAACGATCCAGTGACGTTGACGACAAAGGTGTTCCACGGAAAGCCGCGCGGCGGCGCGGGCCACGCACGACCGATGAGATAGCGCGCGAGCCCACCGGCAAGGCCGCCGGCAAAAACGCTCGCCGCAACAGGCACCGAGAACCGTGGCAAGGCGGCCGGCCCGGGGCCGGGCGGTTCGGCGTCCGCGCCCTCAAAGTCCGCAGGCTCAATATCCGGATCGATCGGATCATGCGCGTCGAACGGACCTCGCGCATCGAACGGATCGGGCACGCGGGACCAGCACCTCCTCGACAGCTCGCCGATCCTATGAGAAACGGCCGCGACGAAGGTCAGCCGACGATGCGCAGCCCCACCGAAATCTCGGGTTCGGCCGAAAGCTCAGGCGGCGCCACCGCTTCGCGAAGCGAGAGGTCGACCTGCTCGGCCGGGCACGGCCGGTCGAACCAGTAGCCCTGTCCTTCGTCGCAGCCAAGTTTCGACATCAGCGCCGCCTGGTGCGAATGCTCAATGCCTTCGGCGACGACCCGCAGGCCGAGCGCGCGGGCCATCGCGGTGATGGCGGCAACCAGGGGTGCCCGCTCCGCATCGACAGGTAACGGACTGACGAACGACCGATCAATCTTGACGACGTCAACCGGCAGCCGGTCGAGCCGACTCAGGCTCGAATAGCCGGTGCCGAAGTCGTCGATTGCGATTCTGATGCCAAGGGCGTGCAACTCTTCCAGTGCTTCAACGACGGGTTCGGCATTGCCTTCAAACGCAGTCTCGGTCAGCTCCAGCATCAACTGACCCGCCGGCAGACCGGCGTCCGCCAATATTGCTTTGACCTGGGTGACGTAGGTGGGATTGCGTAGCTCGCGCCCGCATACGTTGACGTTGGCGATGAGCGGTCGTCCGTGCACTTTCGACCACACCGCCACCTGGCGGCACGCGGCGACCAGCATGGCGCGACCAATGTCCTCGATCGCGCCGCTCGCTTCGGCCTGCGGGATGAAATCGTCGGGTGGCACCAGGCCGTGGCCGGGCCTGATCCAGCGGGCAAGCGCCTCGAAGCCGGTAACGACGCCCGTGCTGAGGTCGACGACCGGCTGGTAGAAGGCAACGATCTCGCCGTCACGGACGGCCCGCCTGATCTCGACACTCGCGACTTGGTGATTGCCGTGATAGGTCACGCGGTCGCGACCGTTGCGCTTGGAGTCGTACAGCGCGGTGTCAGCGCGCGCGACGAGGAGCGAGGCGGTGTCGCCAGACTCCCAATCGGCGATTCCGGCCGAGCAGGTGTGGCCCTTCGGCATCGCCGAGCGAAGCGCGCCGGTCACCGCGACGACATCCTTGGGCGAAGAATTGCTGAGCACCAAGGCAAATTCGTCACCGCCGTATCGGGCCAGCACCTGGCCGTCGTCCAACAGCGGTCGCCAAGCGGCCGCAACCGCCCGGAGCAACCGGTCGCCACTGCTCTGCCCGTCTGCCTGGTTCACCGCACGAAAATGATCGATGTCGAGAAACACCAGCGCGACCGAATGAGTGCCGAGTGCGGCGTTCGCGATCGCGTCCGAAAGGATCCGGTCGACGCCCCGTCTGTTGGGCAGGCCGGTGAGCTGGTCGAACTCGGCCGCATCGGCCGCGCGTACCAGGCGGCCAATCACGGTCGCGACGACCACCAACGAGCCTGGCAACAACAGCACCTGGCCGAAGTTCGCGTCGCCCACCGCCCACAGCGAGACGACACAGCCGGTCACCGCGACCGCCAGGTGAATGGTGGCCGATGGCCAGGCGAAGAAGAAGAAGCAATTGACGGCGACGAAGACGTACAGGGTGGCGTAGGCCATCGACGTCTTGCCACCACCAGCCTCGTACATGCCAAGCGCTATGACGACGTTGCCGTTGAAGATCAGCAGGTGGTAGCACCACCGCGGCCACCGATGCCCGGCGACGACCAGTGCGACGCCGACTGCGAGGGAGACCAGCCCGATGGCGTACAACTGCGGCACGTGGACGCCGGGCAGGTGCGGCAGGAGGAGCAAGCCCGTCAGTGATAAGACCGCTCCGCAGATGTAGAGCATGCCCGCGGTCCGCGCCATTGCCTTGGGAGTGGCGATCGCCGGAGCGCTGGCGAACCGGATCGAGTGCAGCACCGAGCGGCACCGGGCGCCCACCCACGCGACTGCGCGCACACCAGATATCGACATGGCGCTGCGAGGGGGCGCGGCTTGCGTCGCCGTCGTCATCGGCACCTGGGGCCATCCGGTCGGAGGTCGAGGCGTTGCCCCGCGCCAATGGCGGCAGGGGCACTGTCAACGGGCCTATCGGCCGCGACGAGCCCCGCATGAGCACGAATGAGCGCTGGTCAGCGGGCGGTCGGGAACCCCAGGTCGAGCCCCGCGCGGGTGTGATCGGGCCACCGCGAGGTGACCACCTTGCCGCGCGTGAAGAAGTGCACGCCCTCGGCCCCGTGCACGTGGGTGTCGCCGAACAGCGACGCCTTCCAGCCACCGAAGGAGTAGTAGGCCATCGGCACCGGGATGGGCACGTTCACGCCGACCATGCCGACGTTGACCTCGGATTGGAAGCGCCGGGCGGCCCCGCCGTCGGAGGTGAAGATCGCCGTGCCGTTGCCGTAAGGGCTGGAGTTGACCAGCGCCAGCGCGGCGTCGTACGTGGGCGCGCGCAGCACCGACAACACCGGCCCAAAGATCTCGTCGGTGTAGCACGACATTTCGGGCGTGACGTGGTCGAGGAGCGATGGTCCGAGCCAGAAGCCGCCGAGCTCGCCGTCGACCACCGCATTGCGCCCGTCTACCACCAGGCTCGCTCCTGCATCGGCTCCCGCTTCGAGGTACGACGCGACCCGATCACGGTGCGCCTGCGTGACCAGCGGACCCATGTCGCAGCCGCGTCGACCGTCGCCGATCTTCAGCGTGGCCATGCGGGCGCTGATTCGGCTGACGAGTTCGTCGCCGATCGGGTCGACCGCGACGATCGCCGAGATCGCCATGCAACGCTCGCCGGCCGAACCGAAGCCCGCGTTCACCGCCGCATCAGCCGCGTCGTCGAGATTGGCGTCGGGCAGCACGACCATGTGATTCTTCGCCCCGCCGAGGGCTTGTACGCGCTTGCCCGCAGCCGTCGCCATTTCGTAGATGTAGCGAGCGACGGGTGTCGAGCCGACGAACGAGATCGAGGCAACATCACGATGCGTCAGCAACGCATCGACAGCGACCTTGTCGCCATTCACCACGTTGAGCACGCCGTCCGGTAGGCCGGCCTCGCTGAAGATCTCGGCCAGCAGGTTAGCGGCCGACGGGTCTTTCTCGCTCGGCTTCAACACGACAGCGTTGCCACAGGCAATCGCGAGTCGGGACGAACCACAACGGCACCATCGCCGGGAAGTTGAACGGCGAGATCACTCCGACGACGCCGAGAGGCTGCCGAATCGAATACACGTCGACGTTGGTCGAGACGTTCTCGGAGAAGCCGCCCTTGAGCAAATGCGCTATGCCGCAAGCAAATTCGATGACCTCGAGGCCCCGTGTGACCTCGCCTCTGGCGTCGGCCAGACACCTTGCCGTGCTCGGCGGTTATGGCCGCTGCCACCTCGTCGATGCGGCGATGCAGGCCTTCGCGCATCGCGAACATGACCGACATGCGCTTCGACAGGGTTGACGATCGCCAGTCGCGCGACGCATCGACGGCAGCCGCAACCGCCAGATCAACATCGTCGGACGACGCAAAGCCGACCCGCCCGGTGACGCGACCAGTCGCGGGGTCGAAGACCTCGCCGAACCGCGTCGGGTTACCCGAGACCGGTTTGCCACCGATCCAGTGCGCGATCTCACGGACGTCGGTCACTGGTCGCGCATCCCCCACGGCGAGCCGTACTCGGTCAGCAGGTCGAGGAACGGTTGCGCGTCGAAGGCCTCCGGCCCGAGCACGCCCGGTGCCCTTCCATGCTCCGCTCGCGAGTAGCTCGCAGGCGACCACGGGGTTGATCGCGGTCTGCCAGACGACGGCTTGCGACCCGTACTCGCGCATCGACCACTCGTTGTCGACCACGTGGTAGAGATAGGTCGACCTTCGGCTGTCCGTCTTTCCCGAGGCCCGTGACGTAGGTGCCCGCGCAGGTCTTGCCGCGCATCTTGTCGCCGAGTGTTGCCGGGTCAGGCAGGCACGCCGCCACGACGTCGCGTGGCGCGACCTCGACTCCCCCGACGCGCATCTTCTCCGCGCGGTCGAGCCCGAGCTTGTGCAAGATCTTCAGGACGCCGATGAACTCGTCGCCGAGCCCGTATTTGAAGGTGACGCGATCGGCGTCGACCCAGCGCGGCACGAGCAGCACCTCTTCGTGCTCGACGTTCACGCACTCGACCGGGCCGATGCCCTCGGGGAAATCGAAGATTTCGGGCTCGCTGAATGGCTCGGTCGTGAACCAGCCACGTGCCTTCTCCCACACGACGGGCGGGTTCAGGCACTCCTCGATCGTCGTCCAGATCGAGAAGGTCGGCGCGAAGTCGTAGCCGTCGACCGTCAGGTTCGCGCCGTCACGAATACCGACTTCGTCGATGTGGGAGAACAGGTGGTCGGCGGCGTAGCGCGCGAAGATGTCGGACAGACCGGGCTCGACGCCGATGCCGACGAGCGCCAGCCGACCTGCGGCTTGCCACGTTTCGGCGAGCTCGAACTGCTCGTCGCCGAGCTTCACGCCGGTGCAGCGCATAGGGCTCGTGGGGTGCCGCTGCGACAGCGACATCGCCATGTCGAGGTAGTTTGCGCCGCTGGCCAGCGCAGCCCGAAACAGCGGCATCACGAATCGCGGGTCGGTTGCGTTCACCAGCACGTCGCAGTTGTGGTCACGCAAGGCGGCGCCGACCGCGGCTTCGTCGGACGCGTCGATCTTGATCGCGGAGAACCGCTCGTCGCCGGTGCGCTCGGCTGCCCGCTTCGCCTTGCTCTCGTCGTAGTCGGCGACCACCATCGCGTCGAAGAACCGCCGCCGCGCCGCGATACCGGTGATCGCCCCACCGACGCCGCCGGCGCCGACCAGCAGGATCCTCATGCGTCCATCCCTGGGTGCGGTCTCCGCGGCTGCGCACTTGCGTAACGGACAGAGAACGCTCGCATTGGCGGGACGTTACCACCGAAACGGTCGCGCGATCAGATCGAGACCACGGAATCCCTTGTCAAGCGACGCAATCAATGCGATAACCGGAGTGCCCAAATCGCCCGAGCCGCTGCCCCGTCCGTCCGCTCATCCCCGAGGTGCTCATGGTCGCCGAAGCACCCCAGGTCAAGTTCGACAACGGAGAACTCCTCGACAAAGGCCTCAAGGGCGGCGCGCTCGGCCTGATCTCGAGCGTCGTGATCGGGGTTGCCTCTACTGCGCCCGCTTACAGCCTCGCCGCCACGCTCGGCTTTGTCGCCTGCTCGCCGGCACGCAGACCGGTGATCGTGTCGATTCTCGCGTTCGTCCCGATCTTCCTGGTCTCCTTCGGCTACAAAGAGCTGAACCGCCGCGAGCCCGACTGCGGCACGACGTTCACCTGGGGTACCAAGGCCTTCGGGCCGAAGACCGGCTGGATCGGCGGCTGGGGCATCCTCGCCGCCGACGTGCTCGTCATGGCGAGCCTGGCGCAGGTCGCCGGGCAGTACTTCTTCGAGCTGTTCGGCGCGCATGGCATCGGCGGCAACGCGACGAGCGGCTGGGTCTTGCTCGTCGGCATCATCTGGATCGTCCTCATGACCTGGATCTGCTACGTCGGCATCGAAATCTCGGCGAACATCCAGAAGGTCCTGCTCGCCATCGAAGTCGTGATGCTCGCGGTCTTCTCGATCACCGCCCTCGTCAAGACCTACGGCAACAATGCCCCAGAGGGCTCGAGCCACGTCAGCCTCGTCGTGGTTCAACCCTGCTCACATCAGCTTCAGCACTTCGTGCAAGGCATCCTGCTGATGCTGTTCATCTACTGGGGCTGGGATAGCGCGGTTTCGGTCAACGAAGAGACTAAAGACAAGGAGCGGACGCCGGGACGTGCGGCGGTCATCTCGACCGTGCTGCTGGTAGCGATCTACACGGTCGTCGGCCATCGCCGTCGTCGATTCGCCGGCGTCGGCCGACAAGGGCATCGGCCTGGCGAACCCCGACAACTCCAGCGACGTCATCAGCGATTCTGGGCAGCGCCGCTTCGGCGCGCACGGCGTCGGCCTGTTCTTCTCCAAGCTGCTTACCCTATGGTGCTCACCTCGGCCGCCGCGTCGACGCAAACCACGATCCTGCCGACGGCGCGTACTCACGCTTGCGATGGCCGCCTACAAGTGCGATCCCGAAGGCGTTCTCCAAGATCCACCCGCGCTTCCTCACGCCGAGCGTTTCGACACTTGGCTATGGGCGGCGTCTCGATCGCGCTGTACCTCATGTTCAACTTCCTCGCACAGGGCAACATCATCCCCGACTCCGTCACGGCCCTTGGCTGGATGATCGCGTTCTACTACGGCCTCACCGGCTTTGCGTGCGCCTGGTACTACCGCAGGGATCTGCGCAACAGTGCACGCGACCTGTGGGTGAAGGGCATCATTCCGCTGCTCGGCGGCGTTCTCCTGTTCGCGTTCCTCGTGTACGACATCTGGCTCGACTGGAACCCGGCGCAGAGCTATACGAGTTGGTCGATGCCATTCTCGCCGCACTGGGACATCGGCGGTGTCTTCATCATCGGCGTCCTGTCGTTCGTCGTTGGCCTCGTTCTCATGGCGATCTGCATCCCGATCTACCGGCCGTTCTTCCGCGGCGAGGTCATGTCGCCGTCACCGGAGTTGGCCGAGCTCCTCAAGAACGACTAGTCCTCGGGGCGATGTGGGGGGCCGTGGGCGGGTCGTGGCGAAAGCCGCGATCCGCCCACATCGATCTCGTCGCGGCCCCGCCGTCCGCCGTCCGCACTGTAGTTCGGCGTGATCATGCACAAATGTGGTAGCAACCGCGTCGGCGACTACCACCTTTGCGCATGATCATCGCCAGCAAGTGACGCGGTCAGGCGTCGAGGTTGGTCATGACGTGCTTGATGCGGGTGTAGTCCTCGAAGCCGTACATCGACAGGTCCTTGCCGTAGCCGCTGTGCTTGAAGCCACCGTGCGGCATCTCGGCGACCAGTGGGATGTGCGTGTTGATCCACACGCAGCCGAAATCGAGTCGCTTCGCCATGCGCATGGCGCGACCGTGGTCGCGCGTCCAGACCGATGACGCGAGCCCGTACTCGACGCCGTTCGCCCAGCGCACCGCTTCGTCTTCATCGCTGAAACGCTGCACGGTGATGACCGGCCCGAACACCTCGTCGCGCACGATCTCGTCACCTTGCCGCAATCCTGCGACGACGGTCGGCTCGTAGAAGAACCCGCGATCGCCGAGGCGGTGCCCGCCGGCCGCGAGCGTCGCGTGGTCCGGCAATCGGTCGACGAAACCACTCACCCTCGCAAGCTGGTTCGCGTTGTTGACCGGCCCGTACAACACATCATCAGTGGACGGCGGGCCGACGACGGTATTGCGAGCCTGTTCGGTCAGAGCCGCGACGAAGTCGTCGTGAATGCCCGGCGCCGCGAGCACGCGCGTTGCCGCCGTACAGTCCTGGCCAGCGTTGAAGTAGCCAGCAACCGCGATGCCTTCGGCCGCCTTCTCGAGGTCGGCGTCGTCGAACACGACCACCGGCGCCTTGCCGCCCAGCTCGAGATGCACCCGCTTCAGATCGCGGGCCGCTGACCCCGCAACCTCCATGCCGGCGCGCACGCTGCCGGTAATCGACACCATGCTCGGCGTCGCATGCTCGACCAGCAGGCGACCGGTGTCGCGTTCGCCGCACACGACGTTGATCACGCCAGGCGGCAAAAACTCGGCCATGATCTCGGCCATCAGCAGCGTCGTCACCGGCGTGGTATCCGACGGCTTCAAGACCACTGCGTTGCCCGCGGCAATCGCTGGCGCCCACTTCCAGACCGCCATCATCATTGGGTAGTTCCACGGCGTCACTTGGGCGCAGACACCCACGGGCTCGCGGCGGATGAATGACGTGTGACCGGCGAGGTACTCCCCTGCCGCTCGACCTTCGAGCACGCGCGCCGCACCGGCGAAAAACCGGATCTGGTCAACCATCGGCGGGAGTTCTTCCGACGTGGTCATCGAGATCGGCTTGCCCGTGTTCTCGCATTCGGCGGCGACGATCTCGTCGCCGCGGGCCTCGATGGCGTCGGCGATTCGCAGCAACGCACGCTGCCGCACCGACGGGGTCACATCGCGCCACTCCTCGAAGGCGCGCGCTGCCGCCGACATTGCGCGGTCGACGTCCACGGCTTCGGAGATCGGCGCCGACGCAAAGACCTCGCCCGTGCTCGGGTCGACGAGCTCGCTGCTTCGCCCGGACGCCGTATCGACGTACTGGCCGTCGACGAAATTCCGCAAGGCCCGATGGGTCGGCGCGGCAGCGGATCCAGCGGTCATATCCAGCTCCTTCGGGCAACGCCGCGCAGCACGCCGGTGGGCGGCAGGTGTTCGTCAGCGTAGCGCCGCCCAGACGGTTGCGGGAGACGAGAACGTCAGTCAGATAGGCCGCCCGCTATGGATTTCGTTCCGTAGGTGCAGGCAGCGCGACGGATTCGCTTGCATCGCGCTTGCACCCCTGGGCCCGACCACCCATGATGGGTTGATGATCGAACGCGAGCGGTCGACGGCACCGGCTGCGCCGCTCGACGACATCTCCAAGTCGATCATTGAGCAGCTCCAGCAGGACGGTCGGCGGCCCTATGCCACGATCGCCGCGGCCGTGGGACTTTCAGAAGCGGCCGTTCGCCAACGTGTTCAACGGTTGCTCAAGGCCGGCGTCGTTCAAATCGTCGCGGTCACCGATCCGCTCCAGCTCGGCTTTCCGCGCCAAGCGATGGTCGGCATTCGCGTCGAAGGCGACATCGAAGCGGTTGCGAGCGAGCTGGCGAAGTTTCCCGAGGTTGACTACGTGGTGGTCACTGCGGGTTCGTTCGATCTGCTGGTCGAAGCAGTCTGCGAGGACGACGACCATCTGCTCGAACTTCTGAACGGACGGATCCGGGCCATCCCGACCGTCCGCAGTACCGAGACCTTCGTCTATCTGAAGCTGCGCAAGCAGACGTACACCTGGGGTACCCGATGACCACACCGCAAGACGTTCACAACGCCGACACCGCCAACGCGAGCGCTTTGCAAGAGGCAGCTCGCCGGCACCTGTGGATGCACTTCACCCGCATGTCGTCTTACAAAAATCACGACGTGCCGGTCATCGTGCGCGGCGAAGGTGCCTATGTCTACGACAGCAATGGTCGCCGCTACCTCGACGGGCTGGCCGGCCTCTTTGTGAGCATGGTCGGACACGGCCGCACCGAGATCGCCGAAGCCGCCGCGCGCCAAGCCAAAGAGCTCGCGTACTTCCCGCTGTGGAGTTACGCGCACCCGCGCGCGATCGAACTGGCCGAGCGGCTCGCCAACCTCGCACCCGGCGACCTGAACCGCGTCTTCTTCACGACCGGCGGCTCCGAAGCCGTCGAATCGGCGTGGAAGCTTGCTCGACAGTACTTCCGCGCGATCGGGCAGCCGACTCGCTACAAGGTGATCAGCCGCGACATCGCCTACCACGGCGCCACGATGGGCGCTCTCTCGATTACCGGGCTGCCTGCGATCAAGACACCGTTCGAGCCACTCGTGCCTGGGTCCGTACGGGTACCCAATACCAACTTCTATCGCGCGCCCGAGCACGGTGACGACCTCGTGGCGTTCGGCGTTTGGGCTGCCGATGAGATCGAACGCGCCATCTTGCGCGAAGGCCCTGAGACCGTCGCCGCTGTCTACCTCGAGCCGGTCCAAAACTCCGGCGGCTGCTTCCCGCCGCCCCCCGGATATTTCCAGCGGGTACGCGAAATCTGCGACCGGCACGGCGTCTTGCTCGTCTCCGACGAAGTAATCTGTGCGTTCGGCCGCCTCGGTCACTACTTCGGTGCCGACCGCTACAACTACGTGCCCGACATCATCACGATGGCCAAGGGCATGACGTCGGGCTACGCACCGATTGGCGCGATGGTGGTCTCCGACCGGCTGATCGAGCCGTTCCTCAAAGACACCAACACGTTCTTGCACGGCATCACGTTCGCCGGTCACCCAGTGAGTTGTGCGGTCGCGCTGGCCAACCTCGACATCTTCGAGAAGGAGGATCTCACCGGCCACGTACTTGCGAACGAAGGCGCGTTCCGCGCAACCCTCGAAAAGCTCAACGATCTGCCGATCGTCGGCGAGATCAGAGGTGCCGGCTACTTCTACGGCATCGAACTGGTCAAGGACAAAGCCACCCGCGAGACCTTCGACGACGCCGAGTCCGAACGCTTGCTCCGCGGTTTTCTGTCAGGCGCGTTGTTCGAGGCTGGGTTGATCTGCCGGGCCGACGACCGGGGCGATCCGGTCATTCAGTTGGCGCCGCCACTCATCGTCGGACAGCCCGAGTTCGACTTCATCGAGCAGACGCTGCGATCGGTGCTGACGGAGGCCTGGTCGATCCTGTGACGAACCGCCTCGACGGCAGTCGCGGGCGCACGACGGTTCGGCGGCTGCCGGAGAAGCAGATCGATGATCGGGCCGCGTTGCACCAGATTCTCGATGCGGCGCGGGTTGCGCACATTGCCACCACCGATGCCGATGGCCAGCCGTATGTGCTGCCCGTTGCGTTCGGTCGCGACGGCGACCATGTCATCGTGCACGGATCAACCGGCAGTCGGCTGTTTCGTGCGCTGGCGGCAGGCGAGCCAACCTGCTTCACCGTCACGCTTGTCGACGGTCTGGTGCTCGCTCGATCCGCATTCGAATCGTCGATGCACTACCGCAGCGTCATGGTGTTCGGGTCGTGCGAGATCGTGCCGGACGCCGATGTGCTGCGGTGTCTGCAGGTGCTGACCGAACACCTCATGCCCGGCCGCTGGGCGCAGCTGCGCCGACCGACGGTGAAGGAAATCGCCGCCACCATGCTGTTGCGACTGCCGCTGCTCGAGTGGTCGGTGAAAGTGAGCGACGGCTGGCCCGGTGATCCCCCCGAGGACCTTTCCGAGCCGGTATGGGCCGGCGTGCTACCGATCACATCCGTATTTGGCCCGCCGCTCCCAGCGCCTGATCTGACGCCCGCGATCGGGCCCCCTGACTACGTCGACCAGTGGGTGCCGTGACCGGCGACGACTACCGCGCACGCAGTTTTTGGCTCGACGATGTCGCCGCGTCCGGCGACAACCTCCATCGGCGCGCGCCCTTGCCCGGTGCCCGTGATGTCGACGTCGCGATCGTCGGAGCAGGCTTCACAGGTTTGTGGACCGCCCACTACCTGCTCGATCGCCACCCGACGCTGCGCATCGCCGTCCTCGAAAAGGAGATCGCCGGCTTCGGCGCGTCTGGCCGCAACGGCGGTTGGTGCAGTGCTCTTTTCCCCGCCTCAATGGAAAAGATCGCAGCGACATCGTCACGGCAAGGTGCGATCGCGATGCGACAGGCGATGTACGACAGCGTCGACGAGGTCGGCAGGGTCACCGCGAAGAGCGGTATCGACTGCGACTACGACAAGGGCGGGACGCTGTCGCTCATTCGTAGTCGGGCCCAGCTAGCGCGGGCCAAGGCCAAGCTCGAACATGCGCGCGCGTGGGGTGCGACTCCATCAGACGTTGCGTTGCTCGGCCCGCACGAGGCGGCTGCTCGGGTGCACGCGACCGACGCACTTGGTGCGCTCTACACGCCGCATTGCGCAGCGCTTCATCCGGCGAAGTTGGTGCGCGGCCTGGCGGCGTTCGTCGAGCAACGCGGCGCGGCCATTTACGAGGGCACCCAAGTGACGGCGATCTCGCCGCACCGCGTCGACACCCGTCACGGCGTCGTGCGCGCAGACGTTGTTGTGCGCGCGACCGAGGGTTACACCCCGACAATCCGCGGTCAGCGGCGCGCATTGGCGCCGGTGTACTCGTTGATGCTCGCCACCGAACCGCTGTCCGACGAAATCTGGGACGCCGTGGGGTTGCGGCAGCGCGAAACCTTCAACGACATGCGCCACTTGATCATTTATGGGCAGCGCACCGCTGGGGGCCGGATGGCATTCGGCGGCCGTGGCGCGCCGTACCACTACGGTTCGCGGGTCTCGTCGTCGTTCGATCACGAGGCGGAGGTTTTTGCCGCGCTGCGCGACATCGTGGTCGAGATGTTTCCGCCGTTGGCCGACGCGGCGGTTACCCACACGTGGGGCGGACCACTCGGCGTCCCGCGTGATTGGTTCGCGTCGGTGGGCATCGATCGCGCAGCAGGTTTAGCTTGGGCGGGTGGCTATGTCGGTGACGGCGTCGCGACGTCGAACCTGGCCGGCCGCACCCTCGCCGACCTCATCACGAATCAGGAAACCGATCTCACGGCACTCCCGTGGGTGAATCATCGCTCACGCTCGTGGGAGCCAGAGCCGTTGCGCTGGCTCGCTGTCAACGCGGGCCTACGAGTGATGACGACCGCCGACGCTGCTGAGGCGCGAAGCGGCCGCCCCGCGCGTCGTGCGGCCACGATGGCGCGCTTTCTCGGCGGCTGACTCTGTGCCGCCCCGCCGGCTGATCAAAGAGCCTCGTCGTCATGTTCGCGCGTCCGGATTCTGACCAGGTCGCGAATCGGCGTCACCCAGACCTTGCCGTCACCGATCCGGCCCGTCGACGCGACCGAGCAGATCACCTCAACCACGTCGTGAACGTCCTCGTCGCGCACCACAACCTCGATGCGGGTCTTTGGCTGGAACGCCGGTGCATACTCCGCGCCGCGGTACATCTCGGTGTGGCCGCGCTGTTTGCCGACGCCTGACGTCTCGGTCACGGTCATACCCTGAAACCCGAACGACTGCAACGCATCGCAGACCGCCGTGACCTTGGCCGGTCGCACAATCGCCGTTACGAGTTGCACCTCGTCACCTCGTTGACGCGCGCCCCAAAAGAATGCCGAGCAGAGAGCAAACGGACACCCCGGCGTAACGCCCGCGTGACGTGGATGTCAACCGACCAGCCAAGAACTCGTTCGTGTCACCGCCGTAACGCCAAGATCAATTCTGGGAGTCGGAGCTACCTGTTCGGGATAGACACACCGAGCTGGGCCGGCGATCGCGCGCTACTTCCCGCCGAAATTGGCCAGCACTCCGCCACCCCTGCGATGGCACTCGCGCAGCCGTGGATGCGGGCGGACCGGTCGCACCGGTAGTTAACAAATCCGCAACACACGCGTCGAAGAGACGAAACACGCCGCGCCTACCGTCTGGCCGAATTTGGTGCGCGGCCGGCCGGCCGTTTCGCCCACTGTCGACAAGGAGGGCCCGTTGTTAACCGAACTAGCGACGGCGCTGCACTACGCAGCGAATACCTGCACGGCTACCGCCGCACCAGCCGCTTGCCAACCTGACTGGCTCGATACCGGCAGCAACTCCTGGCAGCTCACCGCCGCCACGTTCGTCGGTTTGATGAGTGTCCCCGGTCTGGCCCTGCTGTACGGAGGACTCGTCCCGAAGAAGTGGGTCGTGAACACGATGTTCATGGCGTTCAGCGGGTTCTCGGTCGTCCTGGTCGTCTGGGTCTTGTGGGCTTACAAGATGGGCTTCGGGTCGCCGATTGGCGGCGGCACGGCCAATACCTACTCGTATACCTACGGCAGCAACTTCTTCAAGAACTTCTTCTACAACTTTGTCGGGCATCCGGAAACCTCGCTGCGTGGCGCCTCCGAAACCACGCAGGCGTCATTGCCGATCGGGACGGCGTTGCCCCTGACCCAAGCGACGACGGCTCTGTTCTACTTCCAGTTCGTCTTCGCCGCCATTACGCCGCTGCTGTTCCTAGGTAGCGTCCTCGGCCGCATCAAGATCAAGGTGTGGCTCATTTTCGTCCCGTTATGGACGACCTTTGTCTATGCGGTCAACGCGATGCTGCTGTGGGGCGGCGGTTACTGGTCCCACGAAGGCGCCGTCGACTACTCCGGTGGTTACGTGATCCACTTGGCCGCCGGCACCAGCGGCTTGGTTGCAGCATGGGTGATCGGCCCCCGTCTAGCGCGGGACCGCGCGAAGTTCTTGCCGCACAGCTTGCCGTTCGTCTCAGTCGGCGCCGGCATTGTGTGGCTCGGCTGGAACGGCTTCAACGGTGGCGACCCTTACTTCGCCAGCGCGGACGCGGCAACCGCCATTGTCAATACAAACCTCGCCACGGTGTCCGCACTGCTGGCCTGGGTGCTGTGCGACATGTTCCTGAGCAAGTCCAAGAAGCCGACGTTCCTCGGCGCGGTCAACGGCATGATCGTGGGCTTGGTGGCTATCACCCCGGCGGCAGGTTTCGTCAACGGCCTCGGTGCCTTGCTCTCGGGTGCGATCGCCTCGGTAATCGTGTGGTTCGCGTGGACGTACCTCCAGCCGATCATCATCAAGCGGGTCGACGACGCCATGGGAGTGGTCTACACACACGGCCTCGCCGGTCTGTGTGGAGGTTTGCTGGTCGGCTTCTTCGCCGACCCGAGCGTCGTGGTCTACCCGAAGACAGTAAGCGGCAGTCCCTTTGCTGCGACGGGCTTGATATTCGGCCACGGCCACCCAGCAAAGCTCCTCGAGGAACAGCTGCTCGCTGCGCTGACGATCATCGTGTGGGATGCGGTCGTGACGTTCATCATCTTGAAGGTCATCAGCATCTTTACGCCCCTGCGAATGTCCGACGAGGATCTCGAGATCGGCGACCTGGCGATTCATGGCGAGGAGGCATACCCCTCGGAGTGAGGGTGCGCGTCCGCACCCGTACCGCCGAAGGGCACAGACGATCGATACGGCGGCTTTCGCAAGAAAGCAGCTCTGGATGGCGAGCCTCCCTTGCCGGTCACGCGGCGAGGGAGGTGACCAAAGGGCCGTCGGGCCTTACCTTTGGACGAGGCAGGAGAGCTTGAGATGGGAATGACGATGGACGCAGAACGACGGATCTTGCGGCTGCCGGACGGGAGTCGCTCCGTTCAGTCACCGTGGGTGTGGCGCGGCTTTGTCTTCATGTCGCTGATCGCCCTCGGCTTGTGCGTGACCTTCGCGGTGGGTCACCGCGACTGGCTGGCCACCGCATGGGGGGTCATCACCGTTGGGTGGTTCACGATCGCGATGTGGCTGTGGCGCCGGCACGTTCGTGACGACGACCTCGCCTGGGAGCAGTCGCAGAAGAACGGCAGGCGAGGAGCATGAAGCTCATCACCGCGATCGTGAAACCGTTCAAGCTCAACGACATCAAGGTTGCCATTGAGGCCGCCGGCGCCCACGGCATGACCACGTCCGAGGTCAAAGGCTACGGTCGGCAACGCGGTCACACCGAGGTGTATCGCGGTGCCGAGTACGAGGTTGACCTCGTCCCGAAGGTTCGCATCGAAGTGCTCGTCGAAGACGAGGACGCCGAGGCGATGGTCGATGCCATCGTCGAAAGCGCGCGCACGGGCAAGATCGGCGACGGCAAGGTCTGGACCGTCTCGATCGACGACCTCGTTCGGGTGCGTACAAAGGAACGCGGCAGCGAGGCAATCTAACTGTTCGCATAGCGAGGGCCCAACCAGCTGCTGTCCGCGGCGAGTTGGGCCCTTGCTATTTGCAGCGCCGATATCTCCAGAGCGCCGCCGAGCCGAGTATCAAGAGCACGAGACACGCTCCTGGCGGTCCGAGGGAACCCCAGCCGACGTGGGTTCGCGCGACGAAGTCTGCCGTCGCCAGGTTGGCCGGGTGCGCAGGATCGGTCACCCCATCGAGAACGTCGCCGGGCCGGTGGAACGCGGTGGTGCCCCCGATAACGTCGGTGTAGTTGTGCCCGCCCAATGCGAAGGTTCCTTCGCATTGATACGCGTAGACCGTTATCCCCGTGCCCGAGGCTAGACCGAGACAACCAGTGACGACGATTGTCACTGGCACGCCGTGCCGCGCCAGTTGGCTATTGCGCGCGTGCTTGTCGATTGCTTCGGTTGTGAGCACGGCAACCAACGCCGCCAAAATGACGAGACATAGAAGCGCCGCGAACAAAACAACGCGGCGCCAGCCGATCTCCACCCCGCCACCGCCGCGGATGTATCCGTCCGGCCCGCGCGCGTCCTCGGCGAGCTCGTTGTCTGCGGTCATCGAGATGCCGTGCTTGGTTGGCGGTGCGCACCGTCGATCTCGCAGCCGCGAGTGTCGCGAACTGTCACGGCTACCTCCCCGATAATTCGCCGCAGCTTGCCGTGGAGCATCCAACCTCCGCCGGACTCGCGCGGCCGTGGGAGGCTCGTCGACGAGGCTATCCGTCGATCCGCAGTGCGCGACGACCCGGAGGGAGCCTAGTTTAGCCGAAACAAGTCGGGCTCTTGCAGGGCCGGCTCAACTACGACGCCGTCGGTGCAACGTCGGCGTCCGCAGCCGCATCTCTCTCGCCGAGCGGCGATCGCGTGTACGGGGGCACCTTCCCCAACGGTGAAGGGTCGGTGAGCCGATCGGAGACCGCGGCCGGGTAGCGCGGTCCGCGGCCGACTCCTCACATATTCACGTCGTTAAGCCTGTCGGGGCTGAATTTGTGAGGAGTCGCCGATCGGGAGAGCGAATGCGGCTGGTTGAGTCTCGGTCGCGAGCTGACCGCACGCACCATCGATCTCGCGGCCGCGCGTATCGCGAACCGTCACGGCAATGCCCTGGTTCTCCAACGCGCGCACGAACGCCTTCTCGTCTTTGTCGCGCGACGCTGTCCACTTCGATCCGGGCGTCGGGTTCAGCGGGATCAGGTTCACATGCACAAGATGACCGATGTGCTGACGCAACAGCCGCCCGAGCATGTCGGCCCGCCACGCCTGGTCGTTGATGTCACGAATAAGCGCGTACTCGATCGAGAGCCGCCGATTGGTGGCCGCGACGTAGCGAGCAGCCGCATCGAGTACCTCGGCTACCTTCCAGCGCGTGTTGATCGGCACCAACGTGTCACGCAACTCGTCGTCCGGCGCATGTAACGACACGGCGAGCGTCACGTTCAGACCTTCGGCCGTCAGCTTGTCGATCGCCGGCACCAGCCCGACCGTCGACACCGTGATGCCACGCTGCGACAACCCGAGGCCGTCAGGGGCGGGGTCAGTAAGACGGCGGACGGCGCCGAGCACCGCGTTGTAGTTCGCCAGCGGTTCGCCCATACCCATGAAGACCACATTCGACAACCGGCCGACTCCCCCGGGCATATCGCCGCGCGCCATCGAGCGCGCAGCCGCGACCACCTGCTCGACGATTTCGGCGGCCGACAGATTGCGGGTTAGACCAGCCTGGCCGGTCGCGCAGAACGGGCAGTTCATGCCGCAGCCGGCCTGGCTCGAGACGCACACCGTCACCCGGTCGCGGCCGCGAGTGGTCGATTCGCGGGTGGCCAGCCGGTCGGCGTCCGCCTCGTCACCGAGCTCACCGCGCCCTGACGGGCCGAAGTACCGCATCAGCACCGACTCGACGAGCGTCCCGTCGAACAGCCGCCACACCGTCTTGCGGGTCGCGCCGTCGTCGCACGACACGTCACGGACGGCGGTGACCAGCGCGGGCATCAGGGCATCCGCCAGCACCTGCCGCGAGGCGGCAGGCAGGTCGGTCATCGCGGCCGCGGAGTCGGCCAGCCGCCCGAAGTAGTGCGTCGAGAGTTGGCGCGCCCGAAACGCCGGGTGGCCGAGTTCGACCACCACCGACTTGCGCTCGGCCGGGCTCAGGTCGGCGAGGTGCCGCGGCGGCTTCGCGCGGCGGGGCGCGGCGAAGACGAGTTCTCCAGGTTCAGGCATCAGACCGTCAGTCTCGCAGCCGTTTCATGATCGCCCCACCTCAAGCCCCCGGCGGCCAGAACCGACAACTCAGGTACGCGGGCGTCAGCCTGCCCGCCCTGGCAGCCTGCCCTGCCCTGGAGGAATTGTGGGATTCGGCGCCGATATCAGTCGCGAGTTCATCGAGGTGCCCGACAGCGCGAAGGGTCAGCTCCTCTACAAGTGGCCCGATCACCAGATTCGCCGCTGGAGCAAGGCCATCGTCGACATCGACGAGATGGCGCTGTTCGTCACGCAGGGGCGCGTGGTCGGCACCCTGCCTCCTGGTCGCCACAACGTCGACGCGAGCGAACTGCCGTTTCTCGGCGACCTCATCGACAAGCTCACCGGCGACAAGGCCTACGACTCCGAACTCTTCTTCGTCAACACGCGCGAGTTCCCGGACCTCGCCTTCGGTGGCCCAGTCGATGCAGTCAGCGACCCGCAAACCCATCTCGTCGTCGAGTTGCGCGCATTCGGCGAACTCTCCCTGCACGTCGTTGACCCGGTGTCCTTCATCCGGCAGTTGACCGGCACGGTCGACCTCGCCGACCCCACCGCCGTCGTGCACTGGGTCGCGCAACAAGCCCTCAAAGCAGTGCGCACCGTCGTCGTCACCCACGTGGTCAACGACAACTGGCCGGTGCTCGGGCTCGCCGCACGCACCCCGGAAATCGAAGCGGGCACACTCGCGGCGGCGAATGCCACCCTCGTTGGCTACGGCCTCGAAGTGACCCGGCTCGGCAATCTGACGGTCAGCGTTTCCGACGAGGACGCCGATCAGTTGCGCGATCTCGCCCGTGCCACGGCGTACACCTCATTGGCCGGATCATTCGGCGCGTATGCGTCGGGTGAAGCACTGCTGGGTGCCGGTCGCGGCATGGCCGAGGGCAAAGGTGCAGCGGGCGAAGCGCTCGCCGTCGCCGGTCTCGGTCTCGGTGCGAGCGTGATCGGTGGACTCGGGGCAGCGGCAGCGGTCGCAACGCCGGTCGCAGTCGACGTCCGCCGCTTCGGTTGGCTTTTGCTCTCAGTGCGGTCATGCGTTGAATGCGGGCGCGAACTTCTGCGCATCCTGCGGACACGCTGTGACGCCACAACAGTGAGCCTGTTTCGGGCGCGTGACGACGAGGCGAACCGGTTGCAGTCGTTCGTCCTCGCCGACCCGCGGTCGACGGCATCGACCAGCCTCGACATTGCCGGGGTGCAGCGCATTGATGGTTCGTTCGACGCCGACGCGTTCACGACGTCGGCTCAATCGGTGTTTCTGACAGTGCGAGCCGCCATCAACACTGGCAGCCTTGACACGGTGACCGGCCGATTCTCGCCCGCGTTGTGCGCGACGATTGGCAACCAGCTTCGCTACGCCGTCAGTACGCGTAGTGCAGACCATGACCGCTGTCGATCACGTAGCCGCGACACTGCGTGGGGTCGAAGCGTTGAGTACGGGCGACATCGTGTGTGTGGTGCGCTACGACGTCGACGGGCGCCTCGGTCAGGTGCAACTCGGCGGCGACGTGTCGCCCGAAACCCAGGTCGCGGCGCTCCCGACCCGGCACTGGTACGAGACCTGGCGATTCAGCCGACCCGCGGGTGCCCCGACTCCGCCGCCGGCCACAGCCTGCCCCTCGTGCGGCGCACCGGCGAGTGGTGAGAGCCACTGTCACTACTGCAACACCCTGCTCATCGACTCCACGGCGGCATTTCGCATCGACAGCATCGAGTGCATGGGCTGAGCGCAACCCGTCGGCGTCCGGCTACGATCTGAGCATCGCGACTGGCGCATAGATGGTGGGTCCAACCACCGGGGAGCGAGTGCGGACACCGTGCGCCTGGGTGTTCGCCCGAGGAGACACCGATGTCTGCACCCGATCGTGCTGCGCTCGAAGCTGCCGACCCCGAGATCGCGGCGCTGATCCGCGCTGAAGAAGCCCTTCAGACCCAGAAGGTGCGGCTGATCGCCTCCGAGAACTACGTCTCCCAAGCCGTTCTTGAAGCGACCGGCTCGGTGCTCACCAACAAGTACTCCGAGGGCTATCCGGGCAAGCGCTACTACGAAGGCCAGCAGGTCATCGACCAGGTCGAGACACTCGCCATCGAGCGGGCCAAGGCCGTTTTTGGCGTCGACCACGCGAATGTGCAGCCTTACTCCGGCTCACCGGCGAACCTCGCCGTCTACCTCGCCCTCGCGCAAGCCGGCGACACGGTGATGGGCATGGCGCTGCCGATGGGCGGGCACCTGACCCACGGCTGGTCGGTCTCAGCGACCGGCACCTGGTTCCACGCCGTGCAATACGACGTCCGGCGTGACACCGGCGTCGTCGACATGGACGAGGTTCGCGAGATCGCCCTCCGCGAGCGTCCGAAGATCATTTTCTGTGGTGGCACTGCGATCCCGCGCACCATCGACTTCCCTGCCTTCGCTGCGATTGCTCGCGAGGTCGACGCCGTACTGGTCGCTGACATCGCGCATATCGCCGGGCTGATCGCCGGTGGCGCGCACCCGTCGCCGGTCGGCCACGCCGGCGTGATCTCCACCACCACGCACAAGACCCTGCGCGGCCCCCGTGGCGCCATGCTCATGTGCGACGAGCAGTACGCGAAACCGATCGACAAAGCCGTGTTTCCCGGCCTGCAGGGTGGCCCGCACAACCACACGACGGCGGCTATCGCAGTCGCGTTGCACGAGGCCCAGCAGCCGTCATTCCGCGACTACGCCGCCGCGATCGTGACGAACGCACAAGCCCTCGCCGACGAGTTGCTTGCCCGCGGGTTCAACCTGGTCTCCGGCGGCACCGACAACCACCTGATCTTGATCGATCTCACACCGAACGACGTCGCCGGCAAGCCGGTCGCGAAGGCGCTCGATCGAGCCGGCCTGGTGCTCAACTACAACACCGTGCCGTACGACACCCGCAAACCGTTCGACCCGTCGGGCATTCGGCTCGGCACGCCGGCGGTCACGAGTCGCGGCATGGGCGTCAACGAAATGCAGCAGATCGGCGCGTGGATCGACGAGGTCGTCGCGGCGGTAGCGAAGGGCGATGACGATGCTCTGAACGCCACGACCGACCGCGTCGAGGCTGAGGTTCGCGAACTCACCGCCAGCTTCCCCGCACCCGGCCTGCCGCTTTCGTAGCGACCACTGCAGGTTCGCGCGTACGGACGTTCACAGCCTCGCGCGCTTGCTTAGCTGCGCCTGATTCGGGCCAACCAAGCGGGTGCCCCAGGCGTCACCATGAAGATCGCGCCCGAGAGGAGTCACGTGCTGATGTCACCCCTTCGCTGTTTTCCAGCAGCGGCTCTCGTTGCGCTTGCCATCTTGGCGACCGCCTGCACCTCCGGGTCGAAGCTCGCAACGACATCGACGCCGAGCCCGACTTTGTCGTCGACCGCTCCTTCGTCATCACCCGCAGCAAGCGCACAAGACAGCCGGGACGCCGAGTGGTGCCGCGCCGGCTTCGACTGTTGCGACCTCGTCAGGTGCAACGCCGGCTGCGCCGGCGCGCGTCGTCGTTGAACTCGCCCGCTCACATCGCATTGGCGCGGGCGACGCGGGCACGATCGATGTCGATCAGCTATCGGTTGTCGGATACGCCGACGGTTCGGCCATCGCAGCGGCGCTGCAAGCTCCCGCGGCAGCCGCGCTTGCCGAGTACACGAAGTCGGTGGCGTCGCAGCAGCCATGCACCGGGCCGGCTTGCGGCAGCGGCAATTTCACGGCCAACTTCACGACAAGTCGCGCCGATGCCGTTGTCGTCTCGGGCACCTGGACGATCTCGACGTTCTACCCGGGTGGGGCGCACCCGTACACGCAACTTGCAGCGGTCATCGTCGACGCCGCCACCGGTGTAGCCATCACGCCGTCGCAGCTGTTCGCCGGCTCGTCCCTGACGGCACTTGGCGGCTGCGACTGCGGCGGCGGCGAAGGCAAAGCTCGACGCGATCGGCTGCACGACCGAATTCGGTGACGGCTTCGCACCGACCGTCGGACAACTTCGGAGGCACCGCAATCGGACGAGCCGGCCTCCTTGTCGGACTTTCACAGGGACAGGTCGCGGCCGAGGCATGCGGTACCCTCGACTGTGCCGTTGCGTGGGCAGCCGTCCAGTCGCAGCTCAGCACCCTCGGCGCACGCCTCGCCGCGCCGACCTCGGCAGCGGCTCAGCGCGGCCATCGGTGCCGGCGCGACGGCCTCGCCGCCCGCCATCGCACCGCGTTGCGCAACGACCGCACTCGACGTAGCCCTCGGCGTCGCTCAAGCAAGTCGCGAACACGCCAGTACCAAGTGCCGATTGTGTTCACGAACATGTCGACGGCTAACCTGCTCGTTACTCGGCTTTCCCGGCACCGACTTCGGTGCCGCGTGGCGCACTTGCGGTGTCCCTGGTCCGGACGCCGGCGAAGCCGGCCCGCGTCACCCTCGGCCCCGGCGGCCAGGCACACTCCGTCCTGACGTTTCTGGCCGGCCCGGATCCAACGTGCGATGCGGCCGGCCCCTGGACGCCGACGACGCTCACCGTCACTCCACCAGACGAGACGACGTCGGTGCAGATCCCGTGGCCAGGGGGCAGCGTCGACGACTGCCAGACGGCGCGACCCACCCCGGCAGCTACATCGGCCCGGTGATCGCTGGCTAACGCTGCCTCGGCGGGCGCTGCTCGTCGACGCGCATGTGAAGGGCGACCATGTTCCTGAACGCCGCCTCGTCGGTAGCAGACCTGAACGCGCGTTTGGGTACGGCTACATAAGCTTTTCGAGTCGCCAGCCGGAGCATGTAGGTGCGAGGGGTCTCGATCATTTCCGCATACACACGCCACTGCAATCGCGACTCTGCGGCGATCGAGCGCGCGTAAACGCCGTCCGGTGAAAAGGCCATGTACTGCGGCCCACGCAACATCGGGTTGCGACGCCACGAGCGCCTCGGTCCGAGGATGACAGTCGAGCAAATCAATGCGACGTAAAAGACGCCGAGGAATCCGAAGAATCCTCCGACGGAGGCATCGTTTGCGAGCGCCAGCAACGCGCCGACGAGAATGAGCAGGACGCCGAGCGCGAACAAGAGGCGGAGCCGCCCGCGACGCATCAGCTGACGGCGGAGCCCAGGTACGACCTCATCCTCAGTGAGCTGGAACTCCACAACCACAGCAGCAGCCGCAGCAGCGGTCTCTGGTGCTGGTCGCCAGGTTTCCGTGAACGAGGGCGGCTGGCTGGAAGAAGACGATGACTCGCCCGGCACCTGATCGTCGACGGTCACGATCCTGATTGTGGCAGGCAAAGTGACTCGTGCGGCTAGGAACTCGGCCAGGGGACGAACGCGGTCAACAGCGCCCACGCAACCGGCGCGGCCAGAAGGAGCGAATCGAAGCGGTCCATCACGCCGCCATGACCTGGCAGCAGATGACCCATGTCTTTGATGCCGAGATCACGCTTGATCAGCGACTCACCGAGATCGCCGACCGTCGCGGTGACCACGATCGCGAGCCCGAAGACCACGCCTTGCCACCACGCGGCATGCAAGGTCAACGGAAACAGCAGCGCTCCCGACAACGCGCTCGCGAGCGTCGATCCGCCGAAGCCCTCCCACGTCTTTTTCGGGCTTACTGTGGGCGCCAGCGGATGCTTGCCGAAGAACACGCCGGTCGCGTAGCCGCCGGTGTCACTGCACACCACCGCAACCACGTACGCGACTACCCGGCGAGGCCCATCGTCTGGCACCACCATCAGCACCGCGAAGCCGCCGAGCAACGCGACGTAACCCGCGACGAATGCGGTCGCAGAAATGACGTTCAGCTTGTCTTCGCGTTCGCTCAGCGCGCCCCACACGACGGCGGCGACGACGAGCAGCAGCGTCGCCACGACGAACTTCTCCGCGCCACCGACATAGGCCGCGACCAACACTGCGCCGGCGCCGACAGCCAACGGCAACTCGGGCACGGCAATCTCGTGGCCACGCAGCGCGCGGCTGAGTTCCCACACCGCGATCATCATGACGACGATCGTGAAGACGACGAACGCGACTTTGACCACGAACAACGACGCGACCGCGACGCCACCCAGCAGGATGCCGATCGTGATCGCAGCCCGCAGGTTGCGCCCTGCCTTGGGGCCCGATTCTGGCGCGGCCGCGGCGATCGGCTCCGACGTCACATCAGACCTCGAGCAGCTCGATTTCCTTGTGCCGCAGGATGTCGTCAATCTGCGCAACGTAGCGATGGGTGAGTTCGTCGAGCTCTTTCTCGGCGCGATGTACGTCGTCTTCGCCCGCTTCGCCATCTTTGCTGAGCTTGTCGAGAGCTTCTTTCGCGTGCCGGCGAATGTTGCGGATCGACACCTTCGCTTCTTCGCCCTCGCTGCGCGCCAACTTGATGTAGTCGCGGCGGCGCTCTTCGGTCAGTTGCGGCACGCTGACCCGAATGACATTGCCGTCGTCGGTCGGATTGACGCCGAGATCCGAATCGCGAATGGCCTTCTCGATCGCGCGTAACGAGCTCTTGTCGTACGGGTTGATCACGATCATGCGAGCGTCGGCGACGGTGAAGCCGGCCAGCTGATTGAGCGGCGTGATCGCGCCGTAGTAGTCGACGACAACCTTGGCGAACATGCCGGGGTGCGCTCGCCCAGTGCGGATCGCGGCGAAGCTGTCTTTGGCGACCGTGACCGCCTTGTCCATCTTCTCTTCGGCTTCAAAGAGGGTGTCGTCGATCACCGAAACTCCTTAGCGGACGCCAGCGGAGACGATGGTGCCAATCTTCTCACCGTGCACGGCCCGCGCGATGTTGCCCTCTTCGAGCAAGTTGAACACCACAATCGGCAACGCGTTGTCGCGACAGAGGCTTATCGCCGTAGCGTCGGCAAACTTGAGGTCGCGCGCGAGCACCTCGTCGTAGTCGAGTGTGTCGAAGCGCACGGCTGTCTGGATTGCTCTTCGGGTCGCTGTCGTAGACGCCGTCGACGCTCTTCGCCATCAAGACGACTTGAGCACCGATTTCAAGAGCCCGCTGGGCCGCCGTCGTATCGGTCGAAAAGTAGGGCGCCCCGAGACCCGCGCCGAAAATGACAACGCGACCTTTCTGCAAGTGCCTGATCGCCCGGCGCGGAACGTAAGGCTCGGCGACTTGACCCATCGTGATCGCCGTCTGCACGCGGGTTTCGACACCTTTCTTCTCGAGAAAGTCTTGAAGTGCGAGGCAATTCATGACCGTGCCGAGCATGCCCATGTAGTCGGAGCGCGCGCGATCCATTCCGCGCACCGACAACTCGGCGCCTCGAAAGAAGTTGCCGCCGCCGATGACGATCGCCACTTCGACGCCCTCGGCGACGACGGCACCGATCTGGCGGGCGAGCGACGCCACCACATCGGGATCGACGCCAAGCGAACCGTCGCCCGCGAACGCCTCACCGGACAACTTCAGCAGCACCCGCTGGTAGCTCACTGCACCCCTTACGACTGGCCGACGCGGAACCTGGCGAACCTGACCGCGGCAACGCCGGCTTCGTCGAGAACTTGCTTGACCGTCTTCTTGTTGTCCTTGGCGAAGGCCTGCTCGATCCAGCACCGAGTCTTTGTAGAAACCATTGACCCGGCCTTCGACGATCTTCGCCAGCGCAGCCTCGGGCTTGCCCTCTTCGCGGGCGGTCGCCTCGGCGATGCGCCGCTCATTTTCGACGACATCGGCCGGCACGTGCGCCCGGTCGAGGTACGTGGGCGAGAAGGCGGCGATGTGTTGCGCGACCTCGCGGCCGACCTCGGAGGCGTGTTCGCGGTCGAGCTCGACGAGGACGCCGAGTTGCGGCGGCAGGTCGGGACTCGTCTTGTGCAGGTAGCTGACCACCTGGCCGCCACCGGCGAACTTCGCGACCCGCCCGACCTCGATCTTCTCGCCGAGTGCCGCACTGTTTTCGTCGACGAGCTCACTCACCTTGCGGCCATCGACTTCGGCGGCCAGCAAGCTCGCGGTATCGGTCGCGTCAGAATCGGCGAGCACCTTCACCAATGTGGCGCCCAGCTCCTGGAACCGCTCACCTTTTGCCACGAAGTCGGTCTCGCACTTGAGTTCCAGCAGCACGCCCGACGAGCCGTGAGCTGATGCCGCGACGAGGCCGTTCGCGGTCGTGCGCTCGGCGCGCTTCCCGACGTCCTTCGCGCCCTTGATGCGCAGCAGTTCGACGGCCTTGTCGAAATCGCCGTCGGTTTCGTCGAGCGCCTTCTTGCAGTCCATCATGCCGGCGGCGGTGAGCTCGCGAAGCCGCTTGACGTCAGCCGTGGTGTAGTTCGCCATAGGTTTAGCCCTCCGTCGCGGCGTTCGGCGGGTGCGTCGGCGGCAGGTGCGTCGGCGGCAGGTGCGTGCGGTCGCTGTCGGCGGTCGGTCGTGGTTCGGCTGCAGCGCGCCTCGCGCTGTCGCGGACGAGCAACTCGCGTTCCCAGTCAGCGAGCGGCTCGCCGCCACCGAGTTCGGTGCCGGCGTCAGCGTCGACGTCGGGCTTCGCGTCGCCAACGCGCGCAGCCACGCGAGCCATCAAGCCATCGGCGACCGCGTCGGCGATCACACGGGTGAGCAGCGCCACCGAACGGATCGCGTCGTCGTTGCCCGGGATCTTGTAGTCGACTTCGTCGGGGTCGCAGTTGGTGTCGAGGATCGCGACGACCGGAATGCCGAGCTTGCGGGCCTCGCCGACAGCGATGTGCTCCTTCTTGGTGTCGACGATCCAGACCGCGCTCGGCACGCGCGACATCTCGCGGATGCCACCGAGGGTCTTGAGCAGCTTGTCCTTCTCGCGCTCGAGGACGAGCGCTTCCTTCTTGGTGCGCTGGCCGTAGCTGGTGCCGCCCTGCTCGAGAATCTCGAGTTCCTTCAGCCGCTGCAGGCGCTTGAAGACGGTCTGGAAGTTGGTCAACATGCCGCCGAGCCAACGCTGGTTGACATACGGCATGCCCACGCGGGTGGCCTGCTCGGCGACCGCTTCTTGGGCCTGCTTCTTTGTGCCGATGAACATCACCGAGCCGCCGTGCGCGACGGTGTCCTTCACGAACTCGTACGCGCGGTCGATGTAGGTCAGCGACTGCTGCAAGTCGATGATGTAGATGCCGTTGCGCTCGGTGAAGATGAAACGCTTCATCTTCGGATTCCAGCGCCGGGTCTGATGCCCGAAGTGCACGCCGCTCGCAAGCAGCTCTTTCATGGTGACGACGGCCATGGCCGCGCACTCCTTCTGGCACCCCACGTCACGCCTGTCCGCGAGCGGACGTCGCCGGGCGCCGATCCTCGGTTCTTCGCGGACGCCGGTTGGCGGCCACGCCTGACACCCTGGTCGCCGTGACACCTCGCCGTCCGAAAAACAGACGGCCGAAGGCACCGAGAGGCAGCCGGCGATGGATCGCGCCGACGGTAGGGCGTGCGATGTAAGCCGGGCGAACCCGACTCCAGCACGAAGTCTACGGGAGCGCGCGGAGCGTGACCAATCGTCGTCCGAGCGACTCGCCTTTAATCGGGACGACGGCAGTCTGGCGCGCCGTCTAGGCTCGACGGGTGTCGATCGGCAAGACCAGCGTGGCGTTCGCCGCCGCGGCAGCATCGGGCAGCGAACGAGCCACCGGCCGGCAAGCGTTCGGGCTGCTGTGGCGCTCGAGTCGTCGACTGGCCGTCGCCGTCCTGGCCTGGCTGATCGCCGGCGCGCTGGTGCCGCCGCTCGTGGTCGGCGCGCTCGGCGCGGTCGTCGGCGAGGTACCCGGCGCGATCCGCGACGGCATGTCGTCGGCCGACGGCCACCGGCTGATCGTGCGCGCTGCTCGATCGCCGCGGCGATCTACGCGTTCTCGCTGGTGCTCGATCCGATCGGCACGCGCGCTGAGCACCGCGGCGAGCGCCCGCATCACCGGCGAGCTGCAGGCTCGGCTGCTGGCGGCGGTGTCGAAGCCCGGTCGGCGTCGGGCACCTCGAAGACGCCGAGGTGCTCGATCGGCTGGCCCGGGCCGAAGGCACGCTGACGGGCTTCTTCCCCGGCGACGCGCCGGTCACCTGGGTCGGCCAACTCGCGTCCCGGTTCTCCGGGCGTGATCGGCTGCGTCGTGGTCGCCGTGCTACATCTGGTGGCTCGGCCTCGGCTGCTGCTCGTGGTGTGGCTCGTCGGTGCGCCGCGTGATGCTCGCCGCGGTCGTGCGGCAGGCCACCGAACTGCGCGGGCAGACCACCACGATGCGGCGGGCCTGGTACTTCATCGGGGTCGGCTCGAAGGCCCGCGACGCCAAGGAGGTGCGCGTCTTCGGGCTGGCCGAGTTCGTCGCCGACCGCTTCCGCGCACGAGTACCGCAGGCGATCGGCCACCGGCGCGGCCGGCCTGCGCGGTCTGCACCGGCGGGCGGTCGGCTGCTTGGTCGTCGTGCTCGCGACCTACGGCGTCGCCCTGGCGTGGCTCGCCATCGACGCCCGCACCACGCGACCTCGGCCTGCGCGGGGTCGCGATCGTGCTGCCGATGCTGGCGGTGACGATGTCGGTCGGCAGCGTCTCGTTCGACGACATCACCCTCACCTGGACGCTGGCCGGCCTGCCCGACGTCGATCGGCTCGAGAGCGACCTCGCCGGCTCGCGGCTCCGACCTTGCCGGGCAGCGCGCCGGTCGATGACCGGCCGCGCGACGTCGCTGCGGTTCGAGGCGTGCGCTTCCGCTACCCGACATCGGCACGACGACGTGCTGGCCGGCGTCGATCTCGAACTGCGGGCCGGCACGTCGACCGCGATCGTCGGGGTGAACGGCGCCGGCAAGTCGACGCTGGTCAGCCTGCTGTCGCGACTGCGCGACCCGACGAGCGGGCGCGATCACCGTCGACGGCATCGACGTGCGGGACTTCGATCCGGCCGGCTGGCAACGCGCGGTCGCGATCATGCCGCAAGAGCCGGCGCGCTACCCGGTCTCGGCCTACGACAACATCGCCTTCGGTGCGATCGAGCACGCGCGACGACCGTGACGGGCGTCGAAGCGGCCGCGGCGACTGGCCGGGTTCGCCGAGGTCGTCGACACGGCTGCCCGCACGGCTGGGAGACCGTGCTCGTCGCAGCGAGCTGCCCGGCGGGGTCGAGCTCTCGGGCGGCCAGTGGCAGCGCCTGGCGCTGGCCCGGGCGCTGTTCGCGACCCGACACGGCGCGCGGTTGCTGGTCCTCGACGAGCCGACCGCCGCCCTCGACGTCCGCAGCGAAGCGCAGTTCTACGAGCGGTTCTTCGAGATCACGCGCCGGCCTGACGACCGTCGTGATCTCGCACCGGTTCGCCACCGTGCGGCGGGCCGACGTCGATCTGCGTGCTCGACGGCGGGCGGATCACCGAGCGCGGGTCGCACGACGAGCTGGTGGCGGCCGGCGGCACCTACGCGCAGCATGTACGGCTGCAGGCCGCCGATTCGGAGCGCGTCGTGACCGCGTCGACGCGGCAGCGCGCTTCGCCGGCACGAATCGCCGCGTCGCTGGCGGCGGCTCGCCGACCTGCTCTTCCTCGACGGCTTCCGGGCCGCGCCCGGCTGGATGACGGCGGTGACCGCGATGCTCGTGCTCGGCAGCATCGCGGCGACCTGCTACCCGCTGGGCTACCGGCTGCTCGTCGACGGCGCGCTCGACGGACTCGCCGCGCCGACATCGTCGTGGGGCGTGCGTGGTCGTCGGCGGGCTGATGTCGCTCGGCTGGGTGCTGACCGCGATCGGCGCGACCGAGGCGATGGCGCTCTCCGACCGGATCTCGCTCTACCGGATCAGCGAAGCTGATCGGCCTCATCAGCGGCGTCGCCGGCCTCGAGCACCTCGAGCGCCCCGAGTACCTCACCGAGGTCGAGCGGCTCAACGCCAACCGCCGCCAGCTCGCCGCGGCGCCGCGGCAGTTGCTGAGCAACATCGCGAGCGGCGCCCGCATCGTCGCCTTGCTCGTGCTGCTCGCCTCCGTCTCGCCCTGGCTGCTGCTGCTTCCCGCTCTGCGCGGTGCCGCCGCTGGTCGCCGACCGCCTCGCCAAGCGCATCACCACGCGCGCCGAGAACGAGATGGCCCACGACCGGCGGCTGGCCGGGATGCTGTTCGGGCTCGCGCAGCGACGCCGAGCACGGCGGGCGAGATCCGCGCCTACGGCCTCGGCCGACGCACCTGGCCGACGAGCACGCCGAGCTCAGCGCGGACGTCGATCGGCGCAGCGCCGCGCGAGGCGCTGCGCGTGCTCGCCGTGCAGGCGCGTCGGCTGGCTGCTCTACGCCGCCGGGCTGATGGGCGCGATCGCGTTCGTCGTGGTCCGCGCGTCCGACGGCGCGATCTCGCTCGGCACGGTGCTGATGGCGGTCTCGCTGATCCGGCGCTCGCGGAACCAACTCGCCTCGGCGGCGCAGTCCTCGGGCGCGCTGGTCGCGACGCTCGCCACCGCCGACCGGCTGTTCTGGCTCGAGGACCACGCGGCCGAGCGAGCCGCCGCGGCCGGCACCGAGCAACCGCCCGGCCGCGCTGCAACGAGGGCATCGCGTTGCGCGACGTGACCTTCCGCTACCCGGGCACCGAGCGCGACGGTCCTGGCCGGCTTCGACGTGCGTGCTGCCGGCCGGTTCGACCGTCGCGCTCGTCGGCGAGAACGGCTCGGGCAAGACGCACGCTGATCAAGCTGCTGCTCGGGATGTACCAGCCCGACGCCGGCGCGATCATGATCGACGGCCAGCCGCTGGCGCGATCTCGACCCGAGGCCTGGCGCGAGCGGTGCACGGCGGCGTTCCAGGACTTCGCCCGCTTCCACCTGCCGGCGGTCGAGTCGGTCGGCGTGGCCGACCTTCCGCGGATCGACGACGAGCCCGCCGCGGCTGCCGCGCTCGACCGCGCCGGCGCCGGCGAGCTCGCCGAGCCAGCTGCCCGACGGGCTGACCACCGAGGTCGGCAGCGCCTTCACCGGCGGTCACGGCCTCTCCGGCGGCCAGTGGCAGAAGCTCGCGCTCGGGCGGGCGATGCGCCGCGAGCTGCTCCGCTGCTGTCGTGCTCGACGAGCCGACCGCGAGCCTCGACGCGCAGGCCGAACACGTCTGTTCGAGCGCTACGCCGCGGCCGCGCGCGAGTCGGGCGCAACGGCGCGGTGACCGTGCTGGTCTCGCACCGCTTCTCGACCGTCCGGATGGCCGACCTGATCATCTTCATCGAGGCCGGTCGGGCCGCCGAGGTCGGCAGTCATGCCGAGCTGCTCGCCGCCGGCGGCCGCTATGCCGAGCTGTTCGAGTTGCAGGCGGCCGGTTACCGCTAGCTCCACCCGTATGCCCAGGTTGCGTTGCGGTTTCCACAGCCGACGTCGTCGACCCCGCTCGTCGGCAGGGCGCAGCCATGCTCGTGCCATGGCGCATCGGGACTACCGGCTTCATCCTTGAAACCCTCGCGCGTGCGGCTGCGTCCTCGTGCTGGGCGTCGTCGTAGTGGGTGGCGGCGCCACGCCGACGGCGGCCGCGCGGCAACAGCCACCCGTCGGCAGACCCACCGCTGCCGGCCAGCTTCGGTGACGCGGCCGTTCGCGCCGCCCGCCGAGCCGTGGCAGCCGGGCAACCGTGGCGTCGACCTGGCAGCCCTCGCCGGGGAACCCGTGTACGCCGCCACAGCCGGAGTCGTCGTCTATGCCGGAATGCTCGCCGGGCGCGGGGTGATCTCGATCAGCGCAGGACGCCGTCCGCACGACGTACGAACCGGTCGATCCCGTGGTCGGCACCGGCCAGCGGGTCTCGCCGGCCAACTCGATCGGCCGGGTGTCGACGGCCGCCGACACCTGCGGGCCGCCAGGCAGTTGCCTGCATTGGGGCGCAATCCGCGACGGCACCTACATCGACCCGATGAGCCTGCTGCGCGCGCCGACGATCCGGCTGCTGCCGATCTGGGCCGGCGCTAAGCGGTCTGCTCAGCCAGCTTCGCGCGCAGCTGCAAGACGGCCTTGGTGTGCATCTGACAGATGCGGCTCTCGGTCACGCCGAGCACCTGGCCGATCTCGGCGAGGGTGAGGCCTTCGTAGTAGTACAGCGTCACGACGATCTTCTCGCGCTCGGGCAGCGTGTTGATCGCCCGGGAGAGGAGGTACTTGGTCTCTTCGGTCTCGAAGACCTCAACCGGATCTTCGGCCCGGGTGTCCTCGAGCGTGTCGACGAGCGAGAGCTTGTCGCCGCGCTCGCCGCCCACGTTGAGCAGCTCGTCGAGCGCGATCACGTTGACGAACGACACCTGGCTGAAGATCGTGTGCAACTCGTCGAGGGTGATGCCGAGCTCGCCGGCGACCTCCGACTCGGTCGGGGTGCGGTGCAGCTTTGCCTCGAGCGCGGCGTAGGCCTTCTCGACCTCGCGCGCCTTGTAGCGCACCGACCGCGGAATCCAGTCGATCGCGCGCAGCTCGTCGATGATCGCGCCCTTGATGCGGCTGATCGCATAGGTCTCGAACTTGATCGCGCGCTCAAGATCGAACTTCTCGATCGCGTCGATCAAGCCGAAGATGCCGTACGACACCAGATCGGCCTGCTCGATGTTGGGCGGCAGGCCGACGCCGACGCGGCCGGCCACGTACTTCACCAGCGGCGAGTAGTGCAGGATCAGCCGCTCACGCAGCTGGCTCTCGCCGGAATCTTTGAACTCGCGCCACAATTCGCGAAGAGCGGCCTCGGCGTTGAGCTTGGCAACGGCCGGGTCGTCTTCGGGGGCAGCGGCGAGCACGCCGGAGCGGTCAGGCTCTGGGGTGCGCGCGGTCATAGGTGGCTCTCAGTCGCTCGACGGAAACGTGCGTATAGACCTGTGTCGTTGCGAGCGTAGCGTGACCAAGTATCTCCTGGACGCTTCTTAGGTCAGCTCCACCCTCGAGAAGGTGCGTGGCCGCGCTGTGCCGCAACCCGTGCGGCCCGAGGTCGGGAGCACCGGGCACCGTGGGCCAACCTGGCGTGGACGGTGCGACGCACGGCCCGTTGATCAAGACGTCCGACCGCGGGCCCCCAAGAACAAAGCCGGGCCGCTCGCCGCGGTCGTCATGCAGCGGCCGACCCGACCGCCGCCAGGCCGCCGACCGCCTTAGCGGCGGGCAGCCCGAGCGGAACCGTGCGCTGCTTGTTGCCCTTGCCGAGCACCCGCACGAGATGGCGCGCATCGTCGACGTCATCGAGGTCGAGACCGACGAGTTCGCCCACGCGGATGCCGGTGGCATAGAGCACTTCCAGCACCGCGTCGTCGCGCAATCGCTGCGCCCGCGCCGATCGCCGAATCGTCGGCCGTCTGGACGCGAGCCGCGGTCGCTCGGCGGATCGAACATCGCGGTCGCCTGCGCTTGCGACAGCACGCCGGGCAACGTGCGGTGCGCCTTCGGGCTCGCCAGTTTCAGCCCCGGGTCGGTGGCCAACCACCCGCGCCGCACACAGAAAGCCGTAAAGACCCGGCCGGACGCCGCGTGCCGGGCGATCGTGGTGCGCGCCTTGCCCGTCGTCGTGAGCTTGGCCAGCCAACTTCGCAGGACGCCGATGTCGAGCCCGTCCGGTACGCCCCGACCCATGCGTTCGGCGTGCTCAAGCAAGCCCTGGACATCGTGGTGGTAGGCGCGAACCGTGTGCTCGGAAAGCCCGCGTTCGAACCGCAGGTGCTGCACGAAGGCAGCAAGAGACTCGTCCGCGTCGACCACAACGTGCGCATTCACTCCTTGCACGGTGCGGTGTCACGACCAGCGCGTCAAGCACCGAGCCACCCGCCGCGCCGATGGCGCGGCGGGTGAGACCACAGCGCGGAACCTGCACGCCATCTCACGACGGCTTGGCCAGGCGCCACCCGGCATCGACCCGCTCCACGAAGCCGCGCGCGGCGAGGCCGCCGAGGGCGCGCAACACGAAGCCGGTGCGATTCCGGCGGTCAAGGCGATGCTCGCCGGGCCGGCAGGTCGCCGGACCGGCACTGCGTCGAGCACTCGGCGCGAGGTTTCGTCGAGATCGTCTCGTGGATCGCTCGGCAAGGCGAGCTGAGGGGCCAGATCGGTGCCCATCGTCTCCGACCAACTCGACGACGTCGCCGACGCCAGTCACGCAATGCACGTCGGGCTGGCGGAGCAGTTGGTTGGTACCGGCCGACATGGTCGACGTCACCGGGCCCGGCACAGCCATCACGTAGCGATCGAGTGCCCGCGCTCGGTTCGCGGTGCTGAGCGCGCCACTGCGCAGTTGAGCCTCGACGACGACCGTGCCCGCCGTAAGCGCCGCGATGACGCGGTTGCGGACGAGGAATCGGTATCGCATCGGCGCGCATCCGGGCGGCCACTCGCTGATCACCAAGCCGGTTTGGGCGATCTCGTCGATCAGCGCGGAGTGGCCACGCGGATAGGCGATGTCGACGCCACAGGCGAGCACCGCAATCGTCGACCCATTGCCGGCAAGCGCGCCCCGGTGCGCCGTGCCGTCGATGCCGTAGGCCCCACCGGAGACGACCGTCCACATCCGCTCGGCAAGACCAATGCCGAGTTCGCCCGCAACGTATTCGCCGTAGGCCGTCGACGCGCGCGCTCCGACAACAGCCACTGACCGCCGACAGAGTTCGCGCAGGTTACCCGGACCCCGCAGCCACAGGCCGAGCGGCACCCCGGCCTCACCTCCGTCTGCGTGACTCAAATCGTCGAGTTGCTCAGGCCACTCGTCGTCGCCGGGGATGATGAAGCGCGCGCCGTAGGCCACGCCGGTGGCGAGATCGCGCTCGGGACTCGCGACCGCCAGCCGGGCCTGGAGGTTGACCAGCCCACGGTGCGCGAGCGTGCCGGCCCGCAACTGGGCGACTGTTTCCTTGGGGCCCAGGGTGGCAATCGCATGTGCCAACGCCGTATCCGCCGGTTCGGCCAGCCGGCTCAGCAGGAGTCTCGCCACCCGTTCGCTCATGCGGCCACGCCTGTGCGCAGGTACAAGGCTTCGTTAACGTCGTCGGCGGTCGGCGTTGGACGGCCGCCGAGGTCAGCCAGCGTCCAGGACACTCGCAACACCCGATCGAGGCCACGGGCTGACAGCCGGCCGGCATCGAGCGCGCGTTCGGCCGCGACGAGGGCGGCCCGTGGTGGTGCCCACCGGTCGCGCAACTCGCGACCTGGCACGTCGCTGTTCGTGCTCCACGGACTGCCGGCTAGACGCTGCGCCGCGAGCGACCGCGCCGCGGCGACGCGCGACGCGACGATCGAGGTGCGTTCGACGTGACCTCGGTCGGCCAGCAATTCGGTTCGGCTCACCGGGTCCATCCGCACCTGAAGGTCGACGCGGTCGAGCAGCGGGCCGGAGATGCGGCTGAGGTAGCGGCGCCTGATCAACGGCGAACACGTGCACGATCCGGCGGTCGCACTCGACGTCGCGCAACCGCACGGATTCGCCGCGAGCACGAGCAGAAAGCGAGCCGGGTACCGGGCCACACCGCCAGCTCTGGCGATGCTCACATGCCCGGATTCGAGTGGCTGACGCAATGCGTCGAGCACCCCAGGCGCAAACTCGGGCGCCTCATCGAGAAACAGCACGCCATGGTGGGCGAGCGAGGCCAAGCCCGGCCGCGCCATGCCGCTGCCGCCTCCGACAAGCGCCGCGACGGACGTCGTGTGGTGCGGGTCGCGAAACGGTGGCCGCGTCACAAGCGGGCAATCCCCTGGCAGCACGCCGGCGATCGAATGCACCGCAGTGACTTCGAGCGCCGCTGCGCGGTCGAGCACCGGAAGCAGGCCAGGCAGCCGGGCCGCCAGCATCGTCTTGCCAGTACCGGGGTCACCGAGCAAGAGGGCGTGATGCCCGCCCGCCGCGGCAACTTCGACCGCCCGCCGGCCCGAAGGCTGACCGAGCACGTCGGCCAGATCGAGTTCGGTGTCGAACGAGGCCGCACTCTCACCACTGTGGCGGATGCCGTCGTCGGCCTCGTCTTCGAGCACAGCGGCGGGCGCACGGCCGCTGCGAAGTATCGACACCAACTCGCTCAACGACTCGACCGACCATACGTCGAGGTCGGGCACGAGCCTGGCTTCGGCTGCGTTCGCGAGCGGCACGATGACGCGCTCGAAGCCGGCCGCCGCCGCGGCCAGAGCCGCGGGCAATACGCCGCGGATGGGCCGGACTCGCCCATCGAGCCCGAGTTCGCCGAAGAGCACGACTCGCTCGAGTGCTTGCCGCGGCACGGCGTTAGCCGCGGCGAGTACCGCGACCGCCATCGACAGATCGAATCCGCTGCCGTGCTTGGGCAATGTCGCCGGCGAGAGCCCGAGGGTGATGCGCCGTTGCGGCCACGCTTCGCCCGAGTTGAGCACCGCGGCACGTACGCGATCGCGCGACTCCGACAAAGCAGTATCGGGCAACCCGATAATGGTGAGCCCGGGCAGGCCCGGCGCGAGATCTGCCTCTACTTCGACCACTGTGCCTTGAACCCCAGCGAGTGCCACCGCCCACGCGCGAGCCAGTGCCATCAGAACGCTGCCCGAAGATGCGTCACAGTCGTCGGCCCCGTACGCGGCCGTAGCACCGACACGACGTCGAAGCGCACCTCGCCGTAGTGGCGCGGAGGTGTCGTTGGCTGCGCTAGCCATCGCGACGCCAACCGGCGCAGTCGGGCCGCCTTCGCGGGTGTTACCGCGTCGAGCGGAGTGCCGAACTCGACGCCGCGACGCGTCTTGACCTCGCAGATGACGAGCACGTCGCCCTCGACCGCGACGATGTCGACTTCGCCGTCGCGGCAACGCCAATTCCGATCGAGCACCGTCATACCGGCGTTGGTCAGATAGTCGGCGGCGAAGGCCTCGCCGTATCGACCGAGCGCCAGCCTGACGGCCGAGCCCTCGGCTATCTCCTCTTGACCGTCGCGAGTCATCACCGCACCACCTCCGTCGTTCACTGTGGAGGTGCGACTCACCTACGTAGGTCCACGCAGGCGCATCTGTGGGTGACGGCAATCAACCGTTGTCGTTGTGGATCGTTGCTGCGGATCGAGGGTCTACGCGTCGGGTACTTGCAGATCACTCTTCGCGAGCTCTTCGACGTTGACGTCTTTGAAGGTGACGACCTTCACGGCCTTCACAAAGCGCGCCGGGCGATACATGTCCCACACCCAGGCGTCATTCATGCTGACCTCAAAGAAGACTTCGCCGCCGGCGTTGCGCACGTCGAGCACGTATTCGTTCGTCAGGTAGAAGCGACGCTCGGTCTCGATCACGTACTTGAACAGGCCGACAACGTCGCGGTATTCGCGATAGAGCTGTAGCTCCATGTCAGTCTCGTAGTTTTCGAGATCCTCCGAGCTCATCGTCGGCCAGCCATTCGTCTCGCCCCTGTTCGAATTTCTGTTGTCTCAAGGCCTGCGGCCAGCGCGTCACGTTCGTCGCCGTCCGGCTGGTCGGGAATCACGATGCGCACCTCTGTCCGCCCGCCTGCGCCCGCCGCCGTCCGCACGTTGATGAACGATCGGCGATGTTGGGCACACGGACCATGCTCCGACAACGCGTCCTGGTGCTCAGGCGTTATGTACCCCTTGTGTCCGTCGAACCCGTACAGCGGAAAGTCGTCGTGCATCGCGACCATAAGCCGATCGCGCGTGACCTTGGCGATCACCGATGCGGCCGCAATGCAGGCGGCCACGCGGTCGCCCTTCCAGACGGCAAGGCCAGGAGCACCAACGCCGGCCACCGGAAATCCATCGGTCAAGACATAAGCAGGGCGGACGCCGAGGCCGGCCACCGCGCGTCGCATGCCCTCGATGTTGGCTTTATGCAGACCGATGCGGTCGACCTCGGCGGCCGGAATCACCACGGCGACCCACGCAAGCGCACGAGCGACGACGTGCGCATAGACGCGTTCGCGAGCAGCTGGCGTGAGCAGCTTGGAGTCGGCCAGACCGGGCACCTGACCACGCCGGCCGCCCGGCAGCATCACGGCACCCACCACGAGTGGGCCGGCGCAGGCACCCCTGCCGGCTTCGTCAGCACCAGCCACGGGCTCGAGCCCGGCCTTCGCCAGGCTGCGTTCGTAGGCGTACAGGCTCCCCATCTTTCGCAGCCTACGACCGACGTGCCTGAGGGCGACACGACCCACGCGCCCGACGGCGACGCCTTCGGCGACGCAGCGCCAGGATCGGCGCCGCCACACCCAACCCGACCGCCGACGGCAGCGCAGACGCCGTGACGTTGGAGATCTGTGTGGAACGACGACGGGATTGGCAGCTCACGCGCATGTGAGAACGGCCAGACGATCACGAACGCGCGGCCGATGACCTTGTTGATAGGTATCGTGCCGCCGCCTGGCAAGCCGGTATGCAGCCGCGAGTCGGCGGAGTCGTTGCGATGGTCGCCCTCGACCCACAACCGGCCCGGCGGCACGGTGATGTCGAACGGCAACGTTCGGTTGTCACTGCCGGGGTACAGGTAGGTCTCCTGCAGCGGCGTGCCGTTGATGATGATGCGGCCCTGCGTGTCGCAGCAGACGACGTGATCACCGGGAACACCGACGACGCGTTTGATGAAGTCGGTCTCACCCGATGGCGCGAACCCGAGATAGCTGCCGACGTCGCGAAGACCGCGCAGTACCGGATTGTGAGGCTGCGAGACGCTGCCCTCCGGCGTCCATGAATTGACGCCGCTGAACACCACCACCTGCCCGCGTTGCACATGCCCGACCTTGTACGACAGCCGGTTGACCAACACGCGGTCGCCCACGTGCAGCGTGTTCTCCATCGATCCGGACGGGATGAAGAACGCCTGAAACAAGAAACTGTGGACGCCGACGGCGATCACCGCCGCGACCACTAGCAAGATGACTGCCTCGAGCCAGAACGGGCGGGGCGGGCGAGCTGCTTTGCGTGCGGCCCGGGTCGGACCGGCCCGCCTCGGCTTGCGATGGCTGCCGCCCGAACGGCTGGAGGTGCTCGGAGCGCCGGCCGGTTCCACCGCCTCCGGTTCGACTGCGTGCGGTTCGACTGCGTCCGCTTGCATCACGTCCGAGTGCGTCTGGACCGCCGGCACCCCGTTCAGCTCGGGCATGGGCAGGTCGTGCTCGAACGGCTCGTCGATCATGCGATCCGACGGCTCGGTATCGAACGGTTGCAACTCAGTGCGCGGGGGTGGTGTCGCGCTTCTCGCGGATCTTCGCCTTCTTGCCCCGAAGCTCGCGCAGGTAGTACAGCTTGGCGCGACGCACGTCACCGCGAGTGACGATCTCGATCTTCTCGATGACCGGCGTGTGCACGGGGAAGGTGCGCTCCACACCGACACCGAAGCTGATCTTGCGCACGGTGAACGTTTCACGCACGCCGTTGCCTTGGCGACGGATGACGACGCCCTGGAAGACCTGCACGCGCGAGCGGGTGCCCTCGACCACGCGGACGTGCACCTTCAGGGTGTCGCCCGGGCGGAAGTCGGGCACATCCGAGCGCAGCGAAGCCGCGTCGAGTGAATCGAGGGTGTGCATGGCGGTGTCGTCCTGCCTGGTGAGGGGCCGGTCAGAGTGGGCAAGTCCGCCAGGCTCGCGAATCACACTGCGATCGCGGTCCACCCACGGACAACCGCTCTATCCTGCCACATCTCCGTCCTTCGTCCGAATCGTCTCGGCCAAGTCATCACGGTCCGCCTCGAGACAAGTCATCACGGTCCGCCTCGGACAAGGCCTGAGGGTCGATCGCAGCGAGCAGGTCGGGTCGACGCTGCGCGGTCCGGCGCAGGGCCTCGGCCCGTCGCCAGCGCGCGATCGCGCCGTGATGCCCCGAGGTCAGCACCTCCGGGACGTCGAGCCCGCGCCAGCTGGGCGGCTTGGTGTAGGCCGGCCCCTCGAGCAGACCGGCGACGTGCGACTCGTCGACCAGCGACTCGGCATTGCCGACAACCCCAGGCAGCAGCCGCACAACCGCCTCGAGCACGACGAGGGCAGCCGCCTCTCCCCCGCCCAGCACGTAGTCACCGATCGAGAGCTCGTCCACCCGCATGCGCCGGCGCGCATCCTCGACCACGCGATAGTCGATGCCTTCGTACCGGCCACACGCAAACGCCAACCACGGGAGCGCGGCGTACTCCTCCGCACGAGCTTGGGTGAACGGCACCCCCGCCGGCGTCGGCACGATCAACAACGGCAGCTGGCCGTCGTCCGCTTTAGTAATCGCGTCGAGGGCCTCGCCCCCTACACCAGTGCCTCGCCCCACGACTGCGTCGAGGGCCTCGCCCCCTACACCAGTGCCTCGCCCCACGACTGCGTCGAGGGCCTCGCCCCATGGCTCGGGGCGCATCACCATTCCCGCGCCGCCGCCGTACGGCGTGTCATCAACCGTGCGATGCGCGTCGTGGGTGAAGTCGCGCAGATCGTGTACGCGGACGTCGAGCAGCCCGCGCTCCCGCGCCTTTCCGACGAGCGAGAGCGTCAGCGGCGACAGGTAGTCGGGGAAGATGGTGATGACGTCGACGCGCATGATTTAGCCCGGCTCGTCGACGTCGGGGTCAAGCAAGCCCGGTCGTGGCTCGACCGTGACAGTGCCCGCGTCGAGATCGACCGCGGGAACGAGTTCGGCAACGAATGGCACCAAAATCTCGACGCCGTCGAGTCTTTTGATCGCCAGCACATCTTGCGCCGGCAGGTGCAGCACATCGCTAACGACACCGACGTCGGTCGCATCGGGTGTGCGCGCCCGTAAGCCGATCAGATGGTGATCGTAGAACTCGTCCGGATCGGTGAACCGCTCAGCCTCGTCGACGTCGACCACGAGCATGGTGCCACGCAATGCTTCGGCGGCCGTGCGATCGGTCAGCCCGGCGAAGCTCACCAGCAGCCGGCCGGAGTGCCAGCGCGACGTCACGACCTTGAGTGGACCGCGCTCGGATGGCTCGGTGCCGATTGAGCTGCCGACGGCAAACCTGCGATCGGGGTCGTCGGTGCGCACGTCGATGCTGACGTCGCCGTGCACGCCGTGCGCCTTTGCGACCCTACCGATGACAAGTTGCAACGGAATTCTCCGTAGCCAATGCGCGGGTCAGCAACCGCTGGTCAGCGGCCGCCGTCGACATCGACGAGATCGACACGCACCGCCGAGCCGCCGACGGCCGACATCACAGTGCGCAACGCCTTCGCGGTACGGCCCATGCGACCGATCACTTTGCCCAGATCTTCGGGGTGCACGCGAACTTCGAGCACCTTGCCACGGCGCTGGTCACGCGCCCGCACCTCGACATCGTCGGGGTGCTGCACGATGCCTTTCACCAGGTGTTCGAGGGTTTCCTCGAGGACATCGGTGTCAGCAGTCGGCATGGTCGCTGGCCTCAGGCGTCGGGCGCCGCGTCAGCAGCACCCTCGGCCGGGCTTTCGTCAACCGCGGCTTCAGCCTGAGTCGGCGCATCGGCTTCGGGCGCAGCGGCCTCAGCAACGGGTGCCTCGGCGGCTGGCGCGTCAGCAATCGCGGCTGGGGTCTCGGCAGCCTCGTCGGCCTTCTTGGCCGGTGCCTTCTTGGCGCGCGGAGTGGTCGCGTCAGCCTTCGGGTCGCCAGCGCCTTCTTTCGAGGCAGCTTCGAACGCGACCCGCTTGTCGGCCTTGACGGCGGCGACCTTCATCGGGGGCGGGGCCGGCAGGCCCTTGAACTTCTGCCAGTCGCCACTGACCTTGAGGATCGCGGTGACCGCTTCGGTTGGCTGCGCGCCCACGCTGAGCCAGTAGGCGGCGCGGTCGGCCTTGACCTCGATCAGCGAGGGATCCTGCTTCGGGTGGTACTTGCCGATCTCCTCGATCGACTGGCCGTCGCGCTTGGTGCGCGAGTCGGCAACGACGATGCGGTAGTACGGCGCGCGCATCTTGCCCAGGCGCATGAGCTTGATCTTGACTGCCACGGGACTCGGGTACTCCAGCTCTTCAACGAGGGTGAGTCGGCGCTTTGACGTGGTGGGGAACCGGTCGCGACGTCTCGGGACACGACTGGCGCGGGTAGAGGGCCCGGCCGGACGGTGTACGACCCGCCATTCTGCCAGACACACCGCCATCGACGCACATCGGCGAGGTTTCGCCGTCCACACCTCCGTACGCTCTGACCACGCGCCGCCCACACCTCGGCCGCCACTGGCAAATTTGTCGGCGCCCGGAAATCGCCATCTACAGGTCGCGGGCAACCGCTCCACGCGAGACGGTGTCCTTATGGGAGCGACATGGTATGCGACGCCGTAGGCAACGATGAACCAAGCCGACGAAGATGACTTCCGAGCGTTCGTTGCCGCTCGGTCCGCGGCGCTGCTCAACTTCGCCCACCTGCTGACCGGCGACCGGCAGCTGGCCGAAGACGTCATCCAGACCGCGCTGGCGAAGACTGCGCTCGGCTGGTCGCGCGTGCGCCGCAAGGACAACCCCGAGGGCTACGTGCGTCGCGCGATCGTGAATACCCACCTGAACGTGGTCCGTCGACGGCTCTGGCGCGAGCGCCCGAGCGAGCTCATCGATGTGGACGCCGAGGCCCCGGGCGCGGAGCACGAGTTCGACGAGCGCGATGCGATGTGGCATGCCCTTGCCGAATTGCCCGCACGACAGCGCGCGGTCTTGGTGCTGCGCTACTACGAAGACCTATCCGAAGCGTCCATCGCCGACGTGCTGGGTTGCAGCGCCGGCACCGTCAAGAGTCAAGCCTCCAAGGGCCTGTCGAATCTGCGCCGCATCGTGGCGAAGGAGGACGCGTCAACATGACCGACGTCGAGCAGTTGCTCCGTGACACGTTGAACGATCCGCGCCGGCGGCTCGAACCGGGTGGCGACATCGTTCCCGCGGTGCTCACCGCGGCGCGGCACCGGCAACGCACGCGCGCGGTACTGAGCGCGGCCAGCTGCGCCGTCCTGCTTGTTGTCGTGGGTGGCGTCGTTGCGTTGAACCACCGGTCGACGACTCGAGCGGTGACGCCGGCTGGGCCGAGCCCAGCGGTCGAAACGCGGATCGATCTCGGTTCGGCCGACTTCAACGTCACTACCGTGATCGCGTCGCACAAGTCGGTGTTCGTGCTCGCTGAGACCAAGCCGATGAAGGTGCTGCGACTCGACGCCACGACGGGCAAAGTGACGGGTTCGGTCGACGGCCCAGCTGGTGCCAACGGCGGCCTCGCGGTCGACGCCAACGGCCGCGATCTCTTTGCATGGACAGAAAACGGCGCGGTCACGCAATACAACGCGACGACGATGGCGACGGTCCATTCGGCTGCGAACACGTTGCCGAGCGGCGTCATGGTGTTCGAAGGCGCTGCACTGACGGCAAGCTGTGGCTCACCACCGATCACGGGCTGTTCGTCGTCTCGTTCAACGGCAACTCGGCACAGGCGGCCGAGATCGCCGGCCTCGCCAACGTCTACGCCCTCACCGCAGATCCCGCGCGCGACCGGATGCTCGTCGGCGCCTACGCCGGCGGTGGATTTACGACCCAGGTCGTGGCGGTCGACGCGACGACGCATGCGCTCACCCGCGGCGGCGGTTTGCCGTTCGGCAAGGAGAGCATCGTGGTCGTGGGCGACGACGTGTGGGTCGGCGGTTACGGCGACGATCCGGCCGCACGGTTGGTGCAGATCGACACCCGGACGCTTCAACGCACGGGGTCATCGTCGCCTGTCAATGCCGACCTCGGCCCAGGTGCGATCTTGTGGGCCGGGCAGCACGTGTTGTGGGTGCGATCGGGCGGCAGCGAGCAACTCGACTGCGTCGACCCGACGACCGGCGACTCGCTCCAGACCTGGAACACGGTGCAAGGACCGGTGACGTCAGTGTCGGGAAGCGCCTACGCCGCCGACAACGGCCTGCTCCAGAAGCTCACCTTGGATGCAGCCTGTAAGGGCTAATCGCGACGTGGCAACGTGCTACCTCACAACGGTGCCGCGGACGACGATGTGCCGAGGTCTGCGCAATTCGGCGAGGTCGAGACGCGGGTCGCCGTCGTAGAGCACGAAGTCGGCTGGTGCACCCTCGATGAGACCGTCAAGGCCGAGCCACTCACGCGCCGCCCACGACCCAGCCGCAAGCACCTCGAGGTTCGGCAAGCCCGGCTGCGTTCAGCGCCAGCATTTCGTCGACAACGAGGCCATGCGGCAGGTGGCCGCCAGCATCGGTGCCGACGTAGATCGGAACCCCTGCGTCACGCGCATCGGCAACCCGACCGGCCGCGCTGCGCTTGAGGCGTCGCATGCGGTCGGCATACGCCGGGTATTTCGTTGCCTGGTCGGCGAATTTGTCGAACTCGGCCACCATCACCAGCGTCGGCACCACCGCGATACCGGTGGCCGCGACCGCATCGAGCACGGTGGCGTCGATACCAGTGCCGTGCTCGATCGAATCGACACCGGCGGCAATGAGGTCTGGCAATGCCTCTTCGCCGAAGACGTGGGTGGCCACGCGAGCACCGGCCGCGTGTGCGCGCGCGACGGCCTCGCGGAGCACGTCGGCCGGCCAGCAAGGAGTGATGTCGCCCACCTCGCGGTCGATCCAATCGCCGACGATCTTCACCCATGGCTGCCCGTGGCCACCGGGTCGTCGAGCTTGGGCTTCGGCGTAGTCAGCCAACTGGGCTGGCTCTATCTCGACCGCGTAGTTACGGATGTACCGGCGAGTGCGCGCGAGGTGGCTGCCGGCATGCACGATGCGCGGCAGATCCTCGGCATCGTCGAGCTCGTAATGTGCGTGCGGCACGCCGGCATCGCGCAGCAGCAACGCACCCGCGTCGCGATCGGTAATTGCCTGCTCGCGCGAAATTTCGAGTGATACACCTCCGGCAGCCGCCAGCCCGACGTGGCAGTGTGCGTCGACCAATCCCGGCAGCACGAACCCACTGGAAGCGAATGTCTCGATATCGAGATGAGTGGGCCGATCGAACGTGATGCGGCCGTCGATGACGAAGAACGCGCGCTCCTCGCCGTCCGGCAAAACGACCGCTCGAACCGCGAGCGCCGCCATCGTCAGCGAGGTCTCGGGCCGGCTGGGCCCTGATTTCCCTGTCCGCCGCCGAGGCCGCCCATCGGAGGGAATCGCAGCTTCGACAGATCGGGCATCGTCATGCCGGGCGGTAGTTGACCGGGCATTGCACCGCCGCTCGGCAACGCGCGCGGCACCGTGCTTGGGCCGCCGGGTCGCCCGCCCGGTCGGCCACCCTTGCCACCCTTGCCGCCCTTGCCCTTCTTCGTCGACTTCAACGCGCGCTTCATGCCGGGCAAACCCATGCCGGCCATCTGCTTCATCATCTTGCGGGCTTCGAAGAAACGGTCGACCAAGCTGTTCACTTCGGCGACCGAGACGCCCGAGCCGTTAGCGATGCGCACCCGCCGCGAGCCGTTGATGATTTTCGGGTCGTCGCGTTCGAGTGGTGTCATCGACCGGATGATGGCGGCAATGCGGTCGATGTCTTTGTCGTCGACCTGTGCGATCTGTTCCTTCAGCTGACCCATGCCCGGCATCATGCCGAGCAGGTTGCCGATCGGGCCCATCTTTCGAATCGTCATCATCTGCTCGAGAAAGTCGTCGAGCGTTAAGTCGCCTTCGGTCAACTTGCGCGCGGTCTCTTCGGCCTCACCAGCATCGAAGGCCGTTTGCGTCTGCTCGATCAGGGTCAAGATGTCGCCCATGCCGAGAATGCGCGAGGCCATCCGCTCGGGGTGGAAGACGTCGAAGTCCTCGAGCTTTTCGCCGGTGCTGGCGAACATGATCTGCCGGCCGGTCACCGACGCGACTGACAACGCGGCACCACCCCGCGCGTCGCCGTCGAGCTTGGTGAGCACGACACCGTCGAAGCCCACGCCGTCGAGAAACGCCTCCGCAGTATTGACGGCATCTTGACCGACCATCGCGTCGACGACGAACAGGATCTCGTTCGGGTTGACCGCGTCACGAATGTTGATGGCCTGCTGCATCATGTCGGCGTCGACGCCGAGCCGGCCGGCGGTGTCGACGACGACGATGTCGTGGTTCAGTCGCTTGGCATGCTCGATCGCGGCCCGCGACACCGCGACCGGGTCACCGACGCCGCTTCCTGGCTCAGGTGCGAACACCGGAACCCGCGCGCGCTCACCGAGCACCTGCAATTGCTGGACGGCGTTTGGCCGCTGGAGGTCGGCCGCGACGAGCAACGGAGCATGACCCTGCGACGCCAACCACTTCGCCAGCTTGCCGGCGAGCGTCGTCTTACCCGATCCCTGCAGGCCCGCCAGCATGATGACCGTCGGCGGGTTCTTCGCGTATCTCAGCCGCCGGGTTTCGCCGCCGAGGATGCGCACCAGCTCGTCGTTGACGATCGAGATGACCTGCTGCGCAGGGTTGAGTGCCTGCGACACCACCGCTTCACGCGAACGCGCCTTGACTGCGTCGATGAAGTCTTTGACGACAGGCAGCGCAACGTCGGCTTCGAGCAGCGCGATCCGAATCTCGCGAGCGGTGGCGTCGATGTCGGCCTCAGACAACCTGCCTTTGCCGCGCAGGGTCTTGAAGACGGCTTCGAGCCGGTCAGACAGGGTGTCGAACACGACGGCCAGCCTACCGACTGCCCTCCACGCCCGCCGCCGACAGCGGCGCGTAACCGCCTGAAGCGGATGTCGTCAGCTACGCGGCGGCACCACCGACAGCGCTTCTTCGACCGCGCGACGCACCGACTCAGCCCGATCGGGCGCCAACACCCGGCCCCCGCGGTCGGTCACGTAGAACGCGTCGACGACCTCGGCGCCGAGGGTTTCGACGCGTGCGGCTCGCACATCAAGACCTTCGGTGGCCAGCACCTTCGTCACCGTGAAGAGCAGCCCAGGCCGGTCATGCGCACGCACTTCGATCACGGTCGAGTGATCGGAGGCGCCCCCTGGTAGCAAGACCCGAGCAGGGGGCAACGCGATCGACTTGCGGGTCGCCGCCGTTGCCTCTCGTCGAGCCAGCTTCTGGGCAACATCGAGGCCGCCTTCGATAGCCCGTCGCATGTCGTCTTGAATCCGGGCGGGCTCGACATCGGAGAAATACGTCGGCTCGACTTCGAAAATCGTCACCGCCGTCGGACCAACGGAGGTCGCCGTCGCGGCCCGCACACCGAGGCGATGCAACGCGAGCACCCCAGCTGACCGCCAGAGCAAGCCAGGTTGGTCGGGTGCGATGACGGTCACCGTGCTACTGCCGGGCGAACTTTCAGAGACGACGGTGAGTTCGCCGCGTTCGGCCAACTTCAAAATTGCCGGCGGCAGGTCGGCCACCGGCTGTGGGATTGGCTGGCCGGCGAGCGAGGCGGCGGCGCGACGCACGAGATCGGCGACGAGGCGCGCGCGCCAGTCGTCCCACATCGGCATGCCGGTTGCGCGCGCATCGGCTTCGGTGAGCGCGTGCAACAACTCCAGCACCTGCGGCGATCCAGCCGCCTGCACAACTGCCGCAACTGTTGCCGGGTCATCGAGATCGCGACGAGTTGCGGTCTGCATCAGCAACAGGTGATAACGCACCATCGCGACAAGAGCAGCCGTGTCACGTTCGTTCAGCCCAATGCGGGCGGCGATATTGGCCACGATGACGGCGCCCGCGGTGGAGTGATCGCCGTCGGCGCCCTTGCCGATGTCGTGGAACAGGGCACCAAGCAGCAGCAGGTCAGGTCGGGCGACATTGCGGGTCAGGGCTGCGGCCTCGATCGCGGCTTCAACAAGGTGGCGGTCGACGGTGTAACGGTGCAACGGGTTGTGCTGGCGTCGGTAGCGGACGGTCTCCCACTCCGGAATGAGCCGCGTCATCAACCCGGCCTGGTCGAGTGCCTCGAAGACGACGAGCGCCGAGCGCCCGGCGCCCAACAGCGACACGAACGCCTCGCGGGCCGCCGCCGGCCACGGGACCGGCATGGGCGGTGACTTCGCCGCCAACAGATCAACAGTCGGTGGCGACAGCGGCAAACCAACCTGTGCGGCCGCCGCAGCAGCTCGCACCACCAGCGTCGGGTCGGTGGCCGGATCGATCCCCCGGGCGAGCACAACCTCGCCGTCCTGCTCGACGACGCCTTCGGCCACCGGCTTGCGTTCGGCTTTCGGTCGGCGGCGCAAGGTGCCCTCGACCGAACGCCAGGTGACGTCGCTCGCATACGACACGGTACGGGCGGCTTCGCTGACGGCGCGCAACAACTCGTCGGCGTCGACCATGCCGAGCGCACGCGCGATGGCTTCTTGTTCTTGCGCGACCATGCGGGTAGTCGATCGACCGGCAACCTCTTGCAACGTGTCGCGGACGTCGATCAGCCGGCGATATGCGGCCCGCACCGCTGGTCCGGGGCCGGCGGCAACCCAGGCAGCGGCGATCGCTTCGAGAGCGTGCACGTCACGCAATCCGCCACGCGCTTCTTTGAGATCAGGCTCAAGCAGAAACGCCACTTCGCCAAGGCGCTCGGCCCGCTCGCGCACCATCTCGTGCAGCTCAGGCAATCGCTTCGGGGCGCGCGACCGCCACTGGCCGAAGGCATGTTCACGCAATCGCGCCGTGAGATCCGGTACGCCGGCAATGTGCCGCGCGTGCAGCATTCCAAGGGCGGCTTTCATGTCCGAGTTCGCTACCGCGACCGCCTCGGCGACTGTTCGCACGGAATGGTCGAGTTTCCAGCCGGCGTCCCAGATGGGGTACCAGACCTGATCAGCAATCTGTACGACGTCGGGTCGGCCGTCATGCAGCATCACCACGTCGAGGTCGCTACCTGGGCCCATTTCACCGCGCCCATAGCCGCCAACGGCGACCAGCGCCACGCCGTCCGCGTCGCCTAGTAGTTCGCGCAGCCAGGCATCTGCTTTGGCGGTTCGATCGGCGCGAACGGCACCAAGATCAATGCTCGATGCCGCTGAGGTGAGGCCGCTTGCCATGGTCCCTCCTCGCCGGTCCGACCGGATTCTCCTCGCCCGTTACGTTTGATTTCGAAACAGAGGCGGCGCATAGAGCACGCGCCGCCTCTGCCCGATGGAGCAACCCCGTGGACTTAGAGCGCGCTGGTGCCACGCTCGCCGGTACGTACCCTGACGACGTTCTCGACGGGTACAGACCAGACCTTGCCGTCACCGATCTTGCCAGTCTGCGCTGACTTCACAATCACGTCGACAACATCATCGACGTCATCGTCGTCGACCAGCACCTCAATGCGCACTTTCGGTACGAGATCGACTTCGTATTCAGCACCCCTGTAAACCTCGGTGTGCCCCCGCTGGCGACCGTAGCCACTTGCCTCGCTGACGGTCATGCCCGTTACACCGAAGGTCTCAAGTGCTGTCTTCACGTCGTCGAGCTTGAACGGCTTGACGACCGCGGTGATGAGCTTCATACGTTCACCTTCTCGCCGCTGACGGCAGTGTCGGTGGATGTTGATGTGGCGTGGGAAGAAGAGCCGCCCGTGTCATAGGCCGACTCGGCGTGCAGGTTGATGTCGAGACCTTCGAGTTCGACGTCACGCGAGACGCGAAGGCCCCAGGTGATGTCGATGAGCTTGGCAATGATGAACGTCAACACGAACGAGTAGGCAAGTACTGCACCGACTCCGACGAACTGCCGCCCTAGCTGACCGAGGCCACCCCCGTAAAACAGGCCGTCGCGGCCAAGCCCATTCACGGCGTCCTGACCGAAGAAGCCGATCGACAGAGCGCCGAGGATTCCCCCGATGAGGTGCACCGCGACGACATCGAGCGAGTCGTCGAAGCCGAACTTGAACTTGATCGCAACTGCGAGTGCGCAGACCACACCAGCCGCGGCACCGATCCAAATGGCACCCATGGGTGTGACGTAACCGCTTGCCGGCGTGATGGCGACCAGCCCGGCAACCAGGCCCGACGCCGCACCAAGGCTGGTGCTGTGCCCATCGCGAATCTTCTCGACGATGAGCCAGGTCAGCATCGCGGCCGCGGTGGCGACGACGGAGTTCACCAGCGCGATACCGGCAGTCGAGTCGGCTGCCAGCTCACTACCTGCGTTGAATCCGAGCCAGCCGAACCACAGCAGGCCGGCGCCGAGCATGACGTACGGCACGTTGTGCGGCCGCATGCGTTCCTTCGGCCAGCCGATGCGCTTGCCCAGAACCAAGCGTCAACGCAAGGCCAGCGATACCAGCGTTGATGTGCACGACGGTGCCACCGGCGAAGTCTTCGACGCCGAGCTTGGTGATAGCGCCGGTGGTCGCGTCCTTGATCGAACCGAACTGGGCGAGCCAGCCGCCGCCCCACACCCAGTGCGCGATCGGTGCGTAGACGACGATCGACCAGACGCTGACGAAGAGAACGAACGGACCGAAGCGCAGCCGGTCTGCCGTCGCGCCGGTGATGAGCGCCGCCGTGATGATGGCGAACGTGATCTGGAAGGTCGCGATCACGGCAGTCGGCACACCAGAAACGAACAGATCCGTACCGGTCTTCAACCCCACATGGGTGGCCGGACTACCGATGAAGCCGTGCAACTTGTCGGGGCCGAACGCGAGGCTGAAGAGGTCGATGACCCACAGCACGCTCACGATGCCCATGCATACGAAGTTCTGCATCAACATCGCCAGGACGTTCTTGCTCCGAACCATGCCTCCGTAGAAGAAGGCAAGACCCGGGGTCATGAGCAACACAAGCGCCGTGGCAGCCAACATCCACGCGGTGTTGCCGCTATCCAGTTTCATCTCACTCCCGTTTTTCGTTTGGACTGCGACTACACCGACACCGTTGTCGTCTGACGGGAGAAAGGTGGCTGTGGCGGATTTCCGGGAAGGGACTGGTGCGTTTCGTGCCGGTGAAATCAGCCGCCGTCAGGTTACGTGCGTGTAACAGTTCTCCCAGCCGCCCGCTCGGCTGACGCGGGTCGGCGTCGGTCAGCCCCCGAGCAAGGCGTCAACGAACGCCTCAGCCTCGAACGGCGCGAGGTCGTCGGCGCCCTCGCCGAGACCGATGAGCTTCACCGGGACGCCGAGTTCGCGCTGCACGGCGATGACGATGCCGCCCTTCGCGGTGCCGTCAAGCTTGGTGAGGACGACGCCGGTGATCGCCACGACCTCGGCGAAAACTCTGGCCTGGACGAGTCCGTTCTGACCGGTTGTCGCGTCAAGCACCAGCAGCACCTCATCAACCGGTGACTGCTTTTCGATGACCCGCTTGACCTTGCCGAGCTCATCCATCAAACCGGCCTTCGTGTGCAAGCGGCCGGCGGTGTCGATCAGCACAGCGTCGGCCCCGAGGTCAGTCGCCCGCTTCACGGCCTCGAACGCGACGGACGCCGGATCGCCGCCCTCAGGCCCTCTGACCGTCTCGGCGCCGACTCGGCTCCCCCAGGTCTGGAGTTGATCGGCGGCCGCGGCGCGAAATGTGTCGGCGGCACCGAGCACGACTGTTCGACCTTCCGCGACAAGCAATCGCGCGATTTTTCCGCAGGTAGTGGTCTTGCCGGTGCCGTTGACGCCGACGACCAGCAGCACGGCCGGGCCGGCACCCGAGCTTCGTTGGGTGATCACTGCCCTGTCGAGATCTGGGTCAACAAGATCGAGCAGGCCGGCCCGCAACAACGTTCGCGCATCTGCGGCCGAACGAGACCCGAGCACCTTGGCCTGCGTCTTCAACGAGCTCACGAGTTCGTTCGTAGCGGCCAAACCGACGTCGGCCGTGAGTAAGAGGTCTTCGACTTCTTGCCACGTTTCGTCGTCGAGGGTGTCGCGGGAGAGCAGCGCCAGTAGCCCTTTCCCGAACGTCGACTCCGACCGGGCCAGCCGCGCCCGCAGCCGGAAGAGCCGTCCGGCCGCCGGCTCAGGAGTTTCGGTCTCGACTGCTTCAGTGACTGGATCGGGCGGTGGCCGGCGGATGGATGATCGCGACCGATTCGACGTCGTCGGCGGCCTCGGGCGCCGGGATCGCGACGCGCTCCGGCTCGGTGAGCACCGCCGACCGGCGACGCGAACCCCTACGCAACAGGAATCCGCCGCCGACTCCGACGAGCACGACGACGGCCACGATGATCTCGATGAAGAGGCTGCACGGCGTCTAGTCTCCCATCGCTGCCGATACGCCTACCCGCGCAGGGATCTTTCGGCAGCCAAATCTTCACCCTGTGGAAACCTTGGTGGCCGAGTTCAGCTGCCGTATTCTCGCCCGATGGCATTCCAACGGGGGAATCTCTGTCTCGTTGCCATGCTGGCTGCATTCAGTTTGTCGGCATGTACGGCAAGCACCAGCCATCCCAGCAAACTCACCGGCTCAGTTGCGAGTCCGTCGTTGCCTCCGGTCACCGCGAGTTCTTCGGCAACGGTAGAAGCCGCACCGACAAGCCCGCCCATTCTTGTGATTCCGGCTGAAACAACAAATGCCACAAATGCCGGGACGCCGACAACCTCACCCAATTCGTCAGCAACCGGAGTGCTGCCCAGTGCTCTTTCGTCGACGGACATCGAAGTTGGCGTTCGCGCGACCGCACAAGAGTTTTTTGACGACCTCAACATCGCGTTCGCGACCGGCGACGTCAGCAAGATCACCGCGCTCACCGTCGCCAGCGTGCGGCTGCCGGTCCCTCGTGCAAACTGATCACGGCAGACCTACGCGACAGCATCAAAGATTCGTGGGCGTTCGCGTCCACTCTGCCGGTCGCTCACGGTTGTCAGCTATACTGCCGCCGGCGCCACCGCTGACCTTCGCTACTCAATTTCGGCGGGATCGATTCTCGACGCGGCCGGCAATCAGGTCAACACGTCAGTCCACAGTCACCGATGGACACTCGCGCAATGTTCATTCTCAGCGCCGACGGACAATGGACTGTCGAGCAGAACACCCTTCTGAACGGCGGGCTACGAAATGAGGCGATCGTGTCGCTACTTGTGCGCCATCGATGCTGTCCGTGCTTCGGGCTGGCAATGTCATGCGCGTCAAGCTGCCGGCTACGCCAACCGCCGTCGTCCGGTCAGGCACGCCGACGCCGTCGATCTCGGTCGGGCTTCGGGCGTTCGGCGGCAACAGCGGCGATGGGACTGTTGAGGGATCGGGTGCCGAGCGTGGCGGCGGGTGGTGGGTGGCGTCGGCGCACCTGTCGGCGCGGGCTGCACGACCTGCACCTACACCTGGGTGGCGGTCTGCAACCCGGCAGTCACCCCAAACTGCGGAGCAGTCGCGGCCCAGTGCCCGGCTGGATTCACCCTCGAAACCGAGCTCATCCATCAACCACCCAACCCCGACGCCCTTGTCGGCGTCACCGAATGCCGATCCCCCACGGGCGTCACACCCGCGCAAGTGCAACAGGCCGCAATCGATCGGTTCTCCCAACTTCTCACGACCGCAATGCCAACACATCAACCCGGCAACGGCGCGATCGTCAACCTGCCAGCCCTGTTCGCAACCAACACGCCAACCGAGCAAGTCTTCACCGAAACACTCCTCGGCATTCCGGTCACGCTCGACGTGCAAGCCTCATGGACGTGGGATTTCGGCGACGGAACAACACTGACAACCACAGACCCGGGCGGCATTTACCCCATCACCACGCTGAGCCACACCTATCTGCAATCAGGCCACGTCACGGTGGCGCTGACCACCAACTGGACCGGCACCTACGCAATGGCCGGCGGCCCGGCCGCAACCATTCCCGGCGGACCTATCCCACGAGTCAGCGCCCCGTTTGCGCTCGACATTCACGAGGCCCACGGCGTCCTCGTCACGAACTAGCTCGTCACGAACTAACGCAACACACGCGCTACGCAGGAGCCGATTCGCGCAGCCGCTGGCTGATGACCGTCGTCACGCCATCGCCGCGCATCGACACGCCGTAGAGCGCGTCCGCGATCTCCATCGTCGGCTTTTGGTGCGTGATGATGACCAGCTGACTCGCCTCGCGCAGTTCTTCGAAGATGCCGAGAAGGCGCCGCAGGTTCGTGTCGTCGAGCGCGGCCTCCACCTCATCCATGACGTAGAACGGACTCGGTCGGGCTTTGAAGATGGCGACCAACAACGCCAGCGCCGTGAGTGACCTTTCGCCACCAGACAACAGCGACAGCCGCTTCACCTTCTTGCCCGGCGGTCGCGCCTCGACATCGACGCCCGTGAGCAGCATGTCGCTCGGGTCAGTCAGAACGAGCCGGCCTTCACCGCCCGGGAACAGCCGAGAGAACACACCCTCGAATTCGCGCGCAGTGTCTTCGAACGCAGCCGCGAATACTTGCTGCACACGATCGTCGACCTCGCGCACGATTTCCATGAGGTCCTTGCGACTGCGCTTCAGATCGTCGAGCTGCTCACTCAAGAAACGATGTCGCTCTTCAAGTGCCGAGAACTCCTCCAACGCCAGCGGATTCACCCGGCCAAGCAGAGCCAGGGCGCGTTCAGCTGAACGCGCTCGCTTCTCTTGCTCCGCCCGCACATAGGGCTTCGGCTCCGGCGGCGGTGCATCTGCCGGCGCATCGGGTTCGGGAAACACCGGCACCAACGCGGCCGGCCCGTACTCATCGGCCAACGCATCGCTCTCGACACCGAACTCTTCCATCGCCCGCTGTTCAAGTTGCTCGATGCGCAACCGTTGTTCGGCTCGCGCAAGCTCGTCACGATGGACGACGTCGGTGAGCTGTTCGACCTCGGCCGACAGTTCACGCTGCCGCGCACGCAACGCGAGCAACTCGCCGTCGCGCACGGTGCGGGTGTGCTCAGCGACTTCGCGCTCATGTCCCGCGGCCGACAACGAGAGTTCCAGCCGTTCGAGCACGGCGGCAACACCAAACGCAACTGCTGCGGCAACAACCGCTTCGCGCTCGCGACGAGTACGTCGTAGCACGGCCCGTTCGCGCGCATCGCGTTCGGCTTCGGCAGCGGCGTCGAGTTGATCGGCCCGCGCCGCGATTGCCCGAACGCGCTCTTCGGCCGTGCCCACGACGAGTTTCGCTTCGGTCTCAGCTGCTCGCGCCGATGACGCGACGGTGGCGAGCCGGTCGCGTTCGTCCGTCGACGGCTCGACATCTGGCGCGGTACGGGCCGCGGCCAACCGAGCTTCGAGATCGGCGAGCGCCGCGCGGTCGCGGTCGCCGGCTTCCCTGCGCCTGCGCGATCGACCCGGCCATCCGGTCGGCCTCCGCCAATGCCGCCCGAGCCGCCGAACCGAGGTGGCCAAGCTGCTCAGCGACCGCCGCCATCTCGGCGTCCGACTCATGCAATTGCGCAAGTGCGGCGTCGGCACGGGCCGAAGCATCGGCGAGCTCTGCCTCGACTCCGGTGATACGGAACCGCAATCGCTCGCCACGATGCGTCGGCGTCGGCCAGACCCCGACGGGCCGCGTCGAGCGCAGCCTGCACTTCGAGCAGACTCGGCGTGCTCGCCGATCCGCCGTACGCCCAATCGTTGCCCAATGCGTCGCCATCGCGAGTAACAACGCGGACGTCGGGCAGCGCGCGCAGAAGCGAAACTGCCGCGGCGAGGTCGGCGACGACGGCGACGCGATCGGTGAGATGCGCGAGCGCCCGCTGCAACTCCGCCGGCGCACGCACCACCTCGCGCACCCAGCGCGCGCCGGACGGCAGCGCCGGGAGTCGCCGTCGAAGGCAGTGGCTCGCGGGATGAACCGACGACAACGCCGGCGCGGCCCGCGTCGTCCGACTTCAATACCGAGAGTGCAGCAACCGCGTCATCGATCGACGCAACCGCCACCGCGTCGGCCGCGCTACCGAACGCTGCGGCTACCGCCTGCTCGTAGCCTGCATCGACATCGACGACAGCTGCCACCGATCCGAGCAGGCCCGAGATCCGTCCGGATGCGGCCAGCAGTGCGCCGCTGCCGTCTTTGCGGGCGAGCCCGAGTTCGAGGGCCTCGGCGCGAGCGGCCAGTGATGATCGCTCGCGCTCGACTTCGCGTTCTTCGTCGCGCAGCTTGTTCAACGTCATTTCGGCTGTCGCAAGCGCATCAGCGGCGAGTTCGTAGTCGTTGTCGAGGTTGAGTTCACCTTCGTCGAGGCCGGCGATGCGCGACTCGAGTGCGTGGAACTCGCCCTGCGCGTGTTCAGAGCGCGCCCGGGCAGCGTCGGCCGCGGCCGTGAGGCGGCCGATCTCGTCGTCGCCGGCAGCGACCCGGCTCTGTTGCGCGGCGACCTGCCCGGCCAAGCGTGCGAGCCCTTCCCGGCGATCAGCCGCAGCGCCCTAACGCCAGCGCGAGTCGGCGCTGTTCCTCTTCGTACGCGGCCTCGGCCGCAACGCGAGCAGCAGCAGCCGTCGCGAGTGCTGCCTGGTGCACCTCGAGCTGCGCCAGGATCGTGGCTTGCTCCTCGCGAGCCGCGGCAGCTTCGCGATGCAACTCTTCGGGGTTGCGACCTTCGCGGGTTTCTTCCTCGGCCTCACGCACATGCCGTTGGCGCTCGGCCGCGATACTCGCGGTGCCGCGCAAGCGCTCGCGCACCGACGACAGCCGGTACCACGTCTCTTGAGCGCGCGCGAGATCGCGCGATTCGCTCGCCATCGCCGATTCGATGTGACTCTCGCGCGTCTTGGCCGCTTGCAACTCGGCGTCGACCTCGATCTTGCGATCACGGAGAGCGGTTTCGTCGGCGACCTCTTGGCGCAGCGCGGTGCGCAACGCCATCACGTCGTCGGTCAGTAGCCGAAGCTTCGCGTCACGCAAGTCGGCCTGCACGACGGCCGCTCGACGGGCTACCTCCGCTTGCTTCCCGAGCGGGCCAAGCTGGCGACGCAGTTCAGTAGTGAGGTCTTGCACCCGAGTCAGGTTGGCTTGCATCGCCTCGAGCTTGCGGAGCGCTTTTTCCTTGCGCTTGCGATGCTTCAAGACACCGGCGGCCTCTTCGATGAAGCCGCGCCGCTCTTCGGGAGTGGCGTGCAAGCACTGCTTCGAGCTGACCTTGGCCGACCACGACGTGCATCTCGCGGCCGATGCCCGAGTCGGACAGGAGTTCTTGCACATCGAGCAACCGGCAGCTTTGACCGTTGATCGCGTACTCAGAACCGCCGTTGCGAAACATGATGCGGCTGATCGTGACTTCGGTGTACTCGATCGGCAGAGCGCCGTCGGAGTTGTCGATCGTGAGCGACACCTCGGCGCGACCAAGAGGTGGCCGGCCGGCGGTACCGGCGAAGATGACGTCTTCCATCTTGCCGCCGCGCAGGCTCTTCGCACCCTGCTCGCCCATGACCCACGCGAGCGCGTCGACGACGTTCGACTTGCCAGAGCCGTTGGGCCCGACAACGCAGGTAATGCCGGGCTCGAGGCGCAACGTCGTCGAAGATGCAAACGACTTGAAGCCACGAAGAGTAAGACTCTTCAGGTACACGCGAGGTGTCTCCCCGGACGCCAGATGGAAGTGTTCGGCAGCCTACCAACGTGGCCGGGTGCGCACGAAGTGCGCAGGATGAAGTGGGCACGAAGAACCGGGCACGACGCGCGCAGGAAAAAGGGACGTCCCCGCGATGGGTGACGTCCCTTCCGTTGGGGACTGAGGGTAGGTGACCGAGAGTTAGCTGTAGGCGTGCTCGTCTGCTATCGACAGCCCGTCGGTTACTGACAGTGTCAGCAACTCGTCACCGGCGACCTCGGCGCTGAGCGCGTCGTTGGCCGCCTGAAGACGCAAACACTCGGTCTCGAGGTCGCGCACCCGTAGCTGAAGTCGGCGCATTTCCGACAACATGCGAGGGTCAGGACCACCGAGATGACCGAGAATTGCCTTTGCCATGGAGATCCTCCACTGGATGCCGGCTACGGTCGCCCGGCTCATTCCGCCGGGAGTGCCGCTTCAGCGGTGTGCGTTCGTGGTCTGTTAAGGGTCGCACCTCGTCGCCCGCTGGTCAACCCCGCAGTTACGATCAGGTTACAATCGTGATTGCCCATGAATAGCTACATTACCTGACAAAATCTTCGCATACGGCGCAGACGCACGGCTCGCCCCGATCGCTCGACGGTTATCGTTCGCTAAAGCCGGATCCCGTTGACCCTTCGCCGAGCGCCGCCGACCACCGCTGTGTCACGCCGGTCACCCGGCCAGGCGCGCCGGTGCCCGACAGCACAGCCAACAATTGCTCGCACTGGTCGCGGCCACCCTCGGCGACGACCAGCACCCGGCCATCGTCGAGATTGGTTGCCGAGCCGACGAGGCCCAACTCCAGGGCACGCGAGCGCACCCACCACCGGAAGCCGACGCCCTGCACCTGGCCGCGGACCCAGACTGTCAGCCGTGCCCGCGGCTCGGACGCAGCGACCCCGTCAACGTCGCTCACCACCGGGGGTGCCGCGGTTGCGGCTGACAACGTGGGCAGAAGTACGACGAGCGATTCATGAACGCGGCCCGCCGGATTGCGGTGCCGCAACGTTCGCACGGTTCGCCCGCACGCCCGTACACCGCCAGCGAGCGGTCGAAGTAACCACTCTCGCCGTTCACATTCACATACAGGCTGTCGAACGACGTCCCTCCTTGTTCGAGTGCGCTCGTCATCACCGATCGGACGCCGTCGAGCAGCCGCGCCGTCTCGGGCCGGCGCATCGAATCACTGCCGCGTGCGTAGTGCAGCTTGGCCCGCCACAAACCTTCGTCGGCGTAGATGTTGCCGACGCCGGAGATCAGGCGCTGGTCGAGCAGCGCACGTTTCAATCCGGTCTGTCGGCCTCGCAACGCGTGATGGAAGGCCCCGTCGTCGAAGTCATCGTCGAGCGGATCGAGGCCGATGTGGTCGATCTCACGCGGCATGATCGCACCGCCGGCGGAAACCGAGAGTCCGCCGAAGGTGCGCTGGTCGACGAACCGGAGCTGCGGGCCGTCGTCGTCGAAGTCGAACGTCACGCGAAGATGCGGGCCTGGCGGCGTTGCGGCGTCGACCACCAACAACTGGCCGCTCATGCCGAGGTGCGCGAGCAAGGCATCGCCGGAGTCGAGCGGCAACCACAAGTACTTACCGCGCCGATTCGCCGCGACCACGCGACGACCGGCCAAGGTGGCCGCGAAATCGTCCGAACCTTGCAGGTGCCGGCGAATCGCTCGCGGGTGATGCACATCGACGCCGCTGATCCGGCGGCCCACCACCCCGTGCGCGAGGCCGCGCCGAACCGTTTCGACTTCGGGAAGTTCAGGCACCAGGCCTCAGTCGGAGTCGGCGGTGGCACTGCCGAGCGTGCCCTCGGCGGTCATCAGCGCATCCTCTGCGCTTTGCCGAATCCGGTTCCACGCCTCTTCGGCCGCTTGCTGCTCGGCCTCCTTCTTGCTCCGACCCGAGCCCCCGCCGTAGATCGACCCGCCGAACCGCACCGCCGCCTCGAAGATCTTTTCGTGGTCGGGCCCGCTTTCGCTGACCTCGTAGTACGGCACCCCGAGGAGCTGCGCCGCCGACAACTCCTGAAGTGATGTCTTCCAGTCGAGCCCGGCACCGAGCCGCGCCGCTTCCGCGATCAACGGATCGAAAAGGCGGTGCACGAACTCGGTAGCGAGTGACAAACCGCCGTCGACGTAGACCGCCCCGATCAACGCTTCAAGGCCATCGGCCAGGATCGATGACTTGTCGCGCCCGCCGGTGGATTCTTCGCCGCGGCCGAGTCGGATAAAAGCACCGAGACCTAGCGCGCGGCCGACGTCGGCGAGGGCGCGCATGTTGACCACAGCCGCGCGAAGCTTGGCCAACTGCCCCTCGGGCAGGTCGGGATACAGCCGGTAAAGGGTTTCGGTAATGATGACGCCGAGCACCGAGTCACCGAGAAATTCGAGTCGCTCGTTGGTCGGCAGACCGCCGTTCTCATACGCATATGAACGATGTGTGAGCGCCCGTTCGAGCACGACGTGGTCGATCGTCACGCCAGTGACTCGCTCGAGATGCTCGAGCGAGTCGTGCTCGTCGGTCATCGACACCCCCGTGTCATTGGGTGTCGGTCATCGACACCCCCGTGTCATTGGGTGTCGATGATCGACACCCGCGTGTCATCAGCCAGGTTCAGGTTGAAACGACCGTGCGCCGGTTGTAGGTGCCACAGTTCGGGCACGCGACGTGCGGCAACTTCGGCTCACGGCAGGCCGGATTGTTGCAACGCACCAACGTCGGGGCGGCGGTCTTCCACTGGGCGCGGCGGCTGCGCGTGTTGCTGCGCGACATTCTCCGCTTCGGAACCGGCACGGCTAACTCTCCTGCTCGTCGATGAACTGGTGCAAGCCGGCCCATCGCGGGTCGACCGTTTCGTGCCGGTGGTCACGGCCGACGTCTTCAATTCGGGCCCCGCATTCGGGACACAAACCCAGGCAATCGTCCTTGCACACCGGCGCTAGCGGCAGTGCGAGCACCACCGCGTCGCGCAGGACTGGCTCGAGATCGACGTAATCGTCGGTGAGAAACCCGATGTCGTCGTCCTCGTCGTCCGCGTCTATCTCGTTGCCGGGATAGACGTACAACTGTTGAATCTCGACCTCGAGTTCTGAGGTCAATGGGTCAAGGCAACGCGCGCATTCACCGGTCAAGGTGACCCGGGTGGTACCCGAAACCAAGACTCCCTCGCTGACCGACTCAAGTCGCAAGTCGAGCGCAAGGTCGCTCTGCGGAACCACGCCGATCATTTCGCCGCGAATATTCGTCGGTGCCGGAACGGTGCGGGTGACCAGGCGCATTGATCCCGGTCGCCTCGGCAGATCGCGGGTATCCACGACCAACGGAGCGCGGGGGTCGAGGCGCGTCAGGGTCTCCTGCTCCCTTCGGGCACGACGAAACCTAGGCAAAACCAAGCGAGAAAGAAGCGTCAAACGAATCGGCTGGATATCCGCTGGACGAAACCGTGCACGAGAATACCTCGTGCGTTCGATCAAAGCGATTCGAGGGCTGCCCGCCTGCGTCAGCCGCCGGGCAGAGGCTCCTCGTCCTGGAACTCGGACAACTGTTCCATTTCGTGACGCCCTTGCAGCTTCTCCCGACCGCGCAGCACCGCCGCGAGGGTCTTGTTGAGCACGATTTCGAAGTTGGCCAGCTTGGTATCGACGTAGTCGTCGACCTCTTGGCGGATCTGCTTGGCCTCGAGTTCGGCTTCGGAGCGCACCCGATCGGCCTCGACTACCGCCGCCTGGTGCACCTCGGTCTCGGCCACCAACCGCTGCTGCTCGACGAGCGCGGCGGCGATCACGTCGGCGGCTTCCCGTCGTCCCTTTTCGACGACTTCGTCGCGCTCGTGTAGCAGCGACTCGGCCCGCTGCATCTCGGCCGGGATCAGCTCGCGAGCGTCATCGAGCATGGCGAGCAGCTGGCTGCGATTGACGATGCACGACGCCGACATCGGCATAGCGCGCGCCGATTCGATCTGCGCCACGATTTCGTCGATCTTTTCCTTGAGTTCCACGGTGCACGTCTCTCCAGCTCGGGGAATCGAAACGGCGGGTTACTCGGTCGGGCGTTCCAGCCGCTGGATCAAGCGCTTCATCACAGCCTCCGGAATCAGGCCGGAGACATCTCCACCGTACGTCGCCACCTCCTTGACCAAACTGGAGGACAGGAAACTGTAGAGCGGGTTCGTCGACAGGAACAGCGTTTCGACGCCACCCAAACCGTGGTTCATTTGTGCCATTTGCAGCTCGTAGTCGAAGTCGCTGACCGCGCGCAAGCCCTTGATCACCACCGGAATGTCGCGCTCACGGCAGAAGTCGACGAGCAACCCGCCGAACGACTCGACCACGACGTTGCCGTACTCAATCGTCGTCTCGCGCACCATTTCCATGCGCTCGTCGAGGGTGAACAGACCGCTCTTCGACTTGTTGACCATGACCGCGATGGTCACCTCGTCGTAGAGCTTCGATGCCCGCGCGACGATGTCGAGATGACCATTCGTCACCGGGTCAAAGGAGCCGGGACAGACCGCCTTGTGCACGCGTGAAACCTCCTCAGCCGGGCGCGAACCTATCAGCCCGGCGGGTCGATGAGCCGGATTCGAGTCCATGCAAAGCCATCACAGCAGCGCCGGATCGTAGGTCGCATAGTGCAAGGTGGCGTCGCCGTACTTGCGATCATGTAATGCCCGGTACCCGAGCGGCCACTCCCACCGATCACGAGTGGCTCGCTCGACAACCACAACCGCGCCTTCTCGGGCGGCCGCGACTTGCGCCAACGTCGCCAGCACACCCGCCACGGTGACACTGGCCAGCTCGTAGGGCGGGTCGGCGAACACGACGTCAAAGGCCGACTCCGAGAGCTGGGTCGCCGCCTTCTCCGCCTTGATCGCAAGCACGTCGATTTTGCCCTTGCCGCCCGCAACGCCGACACCACGGCCGCCGCCGCCGACGTCGCGCAGGTTTGCGACGTTCGTTCGCATGACCTTCACCGCCGCGGCCGCCGCCTCGACCAATACGACCCGCGCCGCGCCGCGCGACCACGCCTCAAGGCCCACCGCGCCCGAACCGGCGTACAGATCCAGCACCCGCGCCCCGGTGAGTCCCTGCGGCAGCAGCGTCTCGAGGCTGGAGAACAAAGCCTCACGAACACGGTCGGACGTCGGGCGGGTACCCGCCGACGGCACCGACAGCCGGCGGCCTCCGGCGACGCCCGCGACGATGCGGGTCACGCCTTCTCCAGGAATTCGACGTCCGCGTTCTCGTGCAGTCGCTCGATTTCGCTGGCCAGCTGCGGGTGCGCGCTGAGGTCGGGGTCGGCGGCGACGATCGCCGCGGCCTGTTCGCGCGCACTCTCGATCAGGTCGCGGTCGCGCACCAGTGACAGCAACCGGAGGTCGCTGCGGCCGTGTTGCTGGCCGCCGAGAATCGTGCCCTCGTGGCGCAGGGTGAGGTCGAGTTCGGCCAGTTCGAACCCGTCGGACGTCGCCGCCACCGCATCGAGCCGGGCTCTGCCCGGATGCCCGTCGGGCAACTCGGTCACCAACAAGCAGCGACTCGCCGCCGAACCACGCCCAACCCGGCCACGCAACTGATGCAACTGCGAAACCCCGAACCGCTCGGCGTCCATGATCACCATCGCGGTCGCGTTGGCGACGTCGACGCCGACCTCGACGACCGTGGTGGCGACGAGCACGTCGATGGTGCCGTCAGTGAACGCGCGCATGGTCGCGTCTTTGACGTCGGCTGGCTGCTGCCCGTGCAAAACCGTCACCCGCAGATCGCTGAGGTAGGTCTGCATCGAGCTGCGGCGCCAATTCGAGGACGCCGATCGGTGGCCGTCGCGGCGCCTCATCCGGGTCGATGCCGGGCAGCGTGCGGTTCGTCAACGTCGTCGGGTTGGTCGGCCCCGGAGTCGACATCGGGCTCGTCGCCGCCAATGCGCGGGCACACCACGTAGGCCTGGTGGCCGGCCGCGACTTCATCACGGACCCGCTGCCACACCGCCTCGAACCACGCCGGCTTGCCGGCGATCGGCGCGACGGCCGTCGTGGTCGGCGCGCGGCCTTTCGGCATGTCGGTCAGGGTCGAGACGTCGAGGTCGCCGAACACGGTCATGGCGATGGTGCGTGGGATCGGTGTGGCCGTCATGACGAGTACGTGCGGACGCCGATCGTCGCGCGCCTTCGCACGGAGGGCGTCGCGCTGGTCGACCCCGAACTTGTGCTGCTCGTCGACGACGACGAGGCCTAGGTCGGCGAACTGCACCCTGTCTTCGAGCAGGGCATGAGTGCCGATGACGATGCCGGCGGCACCCGACGCGGCGTCGAGCAACGCGGCCCGTCGCTGTGGTTGGGTGAGCGACCCGGTCAGTAGCGTGACGCTGGTCGACTGGTCGGCGGCACCGAGCTGACCGCCCAGCGCGAGGTCGCCGAGCATCGTCGTAATCGAACGAAAGTGCTGCTGGGCAAGCACTTCTGTCGGTGCCAACAAGGCCGCCTGACCGCCCGCATCGATCACCGACAGCATGGCTTGCAGCGCCACCACTGTCTTGCCCGAACCGACTTCGCCTTGCAGCAATCGGTGCATCGGGTGCTCGATCGCGATCTCCTCGGCGATGAGCTCGCCGATGCGCCGCTGTCCATCGGTCAGTTCGAACGGCAGGCGCGCATCGAACGCGGCCCGCAGCCCATCAGCGCGCGGACGGCGGGCGGTTGCCGGCAGCGCGGCCGCCGCGGCACGCTGCCGCGCGAGCACGACCTGAAGCACGAACGCTTCTTCCCACGCGAGCCGGCGCCGCGCGTCGTCGCGCTCGTCGAAGGTCTTCGGCCGGTGGATGCCTTCGAGAGCTTCGCGCAGGCCGACGAGACCGAGCTCCTTTCGCACGCTCGACGGAACGGGATCGTCAGGCAGATCGACGGTGTCGAGCACGATGCGCATGCACCGGGCGATGACCAACGTCGACGCGTCTTTGACAGCTGGATAAACGGGCACGATCGCGCCCGCGAAGTCGGCGTCCGTCTCATCGACACCCTCCTCCAGCGGCTCCACCTCGGCGTTGACGAGTTGCAACGCTGCCGTTGAACGTGTCGACCTTGCCCGAGAAGAACGCCCGCGTGACGTTCTTGAACCGCCACTCCTGCGACGTCTTCCTGCTGAAGAACGGCATCGTCATCTTGCGGGTGCCGTCGGTCACCCGGACGTCGGTCTTCCAGAGTCCGGTGCGCGTCTTATGCGCGGTCACCTTTTCGACGTTGACGAAAATGGTGGCGAACTCACCTACTTCGAGGTCGCGAAAATCGGTGAGATCGCCACGGCGACGCCAGCGTCGTGGGTAATGGCGAAGCAAATCACCCACGGTGTTGAGCGCGAGGCTGTCGGCCAGCACCGGAGCGACCTTGCCGACGAGACCCTTGAGCGGGGTGTCGAGGCTGGCCACTACTCGACCCCTATCCAGACCACCGAATCGAGCTCATCGACGGTGAGCTGGTTGACGTCAATATCGGGTCGGCTCGACGCGAGTTCGGCCGCGATGCGACCGCCGACGTCGGCACCCGAAACCACGGTGACGAGTTCGCCGCCATCGGCAAGTAGCCGCATGATCGCGCCGACGCCATCTCGACACAGTTCGTCGTCGGTGGCCGCGGCCACGGCCGCGAATCGGGTTGCGGCAGCCGCCTCGGCCATCGCGGCCGCATCGTCGTCGAGCGGCCGATGCGGATCGTGCACTGCGATCGCCGACAGCGCCTGCACCGGAGCAGCGATCGGCACATAGACAAGGTCGGGGCGCTGCAGCGCGGCATCGGCCGGCGGGTTCGAGATCGCCGCGTCGGCGAGAACGACCACGTCGGCCCGGCCGAGAGTCGCGACGTCGGTGGCGAGCGCCGCGTAGTCGGCAGCCTCGACGACCACGGCACCCGCATTCGTGAGCAGTTCTCGCAGCGCCAGCCCCGGCGCGCCTTCAGCAAACCCGGCCACCACAACACGGCCGGCACTGGCCTCGTCGGCGAGCGTCCGCGTCGCGGAGCCGGGTGACTCTGACCTCGTGCGGGCGACCGGCAGCGACCCCGAACTCGACGGCCGCCTCGACGTCGTCGGTGTGCACGTGCACGTTGAACAGCCCGTCGCCGCCTGACACGACGACGGCGTCGCCGATGGTGTCGAGCGAGGTACGCAGATCGGCGATGCGGCCGTCGTCGGCGTCGATCAGGTACATGACTTCGAATTCCGGCGAGTCGGCGGTCACGAGGTCGCAGGCCTCGAGATCCGGCGTCGCGAGTGTCGCTTCGGGCAGGGTCAGCTCCGACTGTTCGACGACCTGCTGCAACACGTCGAACAGGACGACGACGCCCCGCCCGCCGGCATCGACCACACCGGCCTGGCCCAGCACGGCAAGCTGCGACGGGGTCTGCGCCAACGCGATCCTCGCCGCACCGACCGCGGCCGCGACCACGACGGGCAGATCGTCTGACCCGGTGGCCCTAGCCGCCTCGGCGGCGACCCGTGCAACCGTGAGCATGGTGCCCTCGACCGGTCGCGACACAGCGGCGTAGGCAAGTTCGACGGCGCGCTCGAGCGCACGGGTGAAAGCCAACCCCGCCGGCGGGCGCCGTTCGGCGGCGAGCACCTCGGCGAGCCCGCGAAGGAGCTGGCTCAAGATCACCCCAGACCCGCCGCGCGCACCGAGGAGGCAGAGCCTGGCCATCGTCGTCGCCGTTTCGCCCAAATCGGCCCCGGCCGCGGTCCGGTCGTCGGCAGCCTCGACCGCAGCCCAGAGCGTCAGGTACAGATTCGTGCCAGTGTCGGCGTCGGCAACTGGAAAAACGTTCAGGGAGTCGATCTCCGGCCGGGCGGCCTCGAGCGCAGCGAGACCCCAGCGGTACCAACGACGGACCGCGTCGGCATCGAGTACCTCGAGCACCCCGCCGTCCCTTCTGTTCTGTCGCCGTCGTTCTGCGGACCGTGCTCACTGACCGTGTGGGGTTGAGGCTAGCTAGCCCGCGACCCGCTGGCCGGTTGGCGTGACCGGCGCCGGGTCAGATACCCTCGTGCGGTTGTCTGAATTCGTTCCCGGCGTCAGCCATTGCCGCTGTCTGCCCAACCTCGTGCTTGGAGAGTTTCCCGTGGCTGCTGTCTGCGACGTCTGCGGCAAGGGTCCGGGCTTCGGCATGTCGGTGTCGCACTCGCACCGGCGCACCCGGCGGCGTTGGAACCCGAACATCCAGACCGTGCGCGCGATCGTCGGCCGTGGCACCCACAAGACACTCAAGGTGTGCGCGTCGTGCATCAAGGCCGGCAAGGTCACCCGCTAGTCAGTCACGTTGGCGTCGGGCCGTCGCCCGACAGCATCTTCGCTAGATGCCGCGCCAGGGCGTTCCCGGCGTAGGGCCCGAAGGGCTCGGTCGGCTGGTAGCCAGCACTCTCATACAAGGCAATTGCTTCCGGCTGACTCAGCCCGGTCTCGAGCCGCAACCGAGTCGCCCCAAGCAGCCGAGCCTCGTCCTCGAGCCGGTGCAACAACGCGCGGGCGATGCCTCGCCTGCGGGCAGTTGGGACCACGTACATACGCTTCAACTCACCCAGATCAGCGGCGACGAGCCGTACGCCCCCGCACGCCACGGGCTCATCGTGTTCACGCCCCACCAGGAACACTCCGTGCGGTGGCGCGAACTCGGCCACCGCGAGCTGGCTAACATCTCGGCCGCCGTAGCGCGCCTCGTACTCCCGCTGGACCGCCTCGATGAGGGTGGCGGCATCGGCCGAGTCGACGGTGGCCGCGGTGAATTCCGCCGCACTCATGCGCGATTCCACCAGCCGTGGTCGACCGGGCCGATGCCGCCGCCCAGCGGGAAGCCGGCTGCGATCGCGCCGGTCACATAGGCCTTCGCCTGCTCGACAGCAGCGGGAATCTCGTGGCCAAGCGCGAGATAGCTGGCGATCGCGCTGGCCAGGGTGCAGCCGGTGCCGTGCGTGTGCCGATTGTCGAGTCGCGGCGCACGCAACACCCACTCGCGCGCCCCGTCGAAGAGAAGGTCTACGGCCTCCCCCGGCAGGTGTCCGCCCTTGACGAGCACCCACTTCGGGCCCAGGGCATGCACGGCTTCGGCGGCCCGGCGCAGCCCGGCCTCCTCGGTGACCCGCACGCCGGTGAGTTGTTCGACCTCGTACAGGTTCGGCGTCACGATCGTCGCGACTGGCAGCAATTCGGCCTTCATCGCGTCGACCGCATCGTCGGCAAGCAACGAGTCGCCGTGCTTCGAGACGCCGACCGGGTCGACGACGATCGGAACGTCGACGCCGCCCAAGAATCGGGCAACCAACGACACCAGCGCGGACGACGCGAGCATGCCCGTCTTGACGACGTCGACGCCGATGTCGCCGAAAACCGAGGTGAGTTGACCTTGCACTGCATCGGCTGGGAGCTCCCAATATCCCTGCACACCAAGGGAATTCTGGGCAGTGACGGCGGTGACGACACTCATGCCATGCACGCCGCACGCGAGCATCGTCTTGAGATCGGCTTGGATCCCGGCTCCGCCGCCTGAGTCGGATCCGGCAATTGTCAGAACACGAGGCAGCGGCACTCCTCCATTCTGGCCGCTCATTCGGCAGGCATCGCGCGAGCCCCTGAGCGAATCACCAGGGCGAGGCCGCCGAGCAACAGTGCGGCGGCTGGCAGCTGTTCGAGCCGCACGTGTTGGTGCAGGAAGATAGCCGCAATCACCGCAGCGCCTGGCACCTCGAACAGGATCGCCAGGCTCACGATGGTCGGGCTGGTGGTGCGCAGCACGCGATTGAAGATCGAGTGTCCGAGGAGTTGGGCGCCTGCAGTGATCGCGAGGATCCGCAACCAGTCGTCGCCGGTGTAACCGCCCAAATGTTGACGCCCGATCAGGCATACCACCAGCAGCACTGCCGCAGTCACCGAGTAGCACCCGCTGGTATAGCTCGTCGTGCTGACGGTCCGCCGCACCGCGGCCCCGACGGTGACATATCCGGCCGCGAAGACCCCACCGATGAGCGCAAGCAAGTCTCCGGTGAGCGCGCGGCCGGAGAGTCGCACGTCGAGACCGGTCAACAAAGCTGCGGCAACGACGGCCAAGCCGATGCCGAACCACGCCGATGCCCGGATGACTGCGCCCTGGCTGCGGGCCAGCAGCGCCGACCACACCGGCTGGGTCGCGACGAGTGCCGTCGAACTGGCGACCGAGGTGTAACGCAAGCTCGGCACCCAGGTGGCGAAGTGCGCGGCCAGCAGAACGCCGGCGAGCACGATGAGCCGACGTTCGCGGGTCGCCAGGTGCCGAAGTTCGTCGCGCCGACGACCGAGGGCGAACGGCAGCAACGCGGCCGCGCCGAAGGCGTTGCGCCAGAACGCAATGGCCAACGCAGGGGCGGCGGTGGCCGCGATGAGTGGCCCCGACGTCGAGACCGCGCAGATTGCCACCGTGATGAAGGTGAGATCGACGCTCGAGGGCAAGGCCAGCTCGTTGACTGATCGTGCTGGCGGTTCACGCACCGCTTCATGATGTCAGCGCGCCGATGTGAACCGCTTGCGCCGCTCGCTGACCTGCCAATGTCGTTCAACTAGGTGCACAATCGAGCCATGGCGACCAGGGCAGAACCACGCGACCACCGGCCGCGTCGAGCGGCTGCTGCACTGGTGTTCGTCGTGGTCGTATTCGTCGTCGCGCCGATCGCGGCCATGCTCGCCACTGCGTACTGACGACATCGCCGATCAGGCGAAGTGGTCGTAACCGCCTGTGGTGTAAGGCTTTTCGTCCACTCGCACGCACGCGCCCTCGTCGGCTGACCGTATCGAAACTACGTCGCCGATCGTCGTCCAGCCTGATGGAACGTCGCCCGACGACGGGAAGGTCGCGACAAAGGCGTGGTCGTCGCCACCTCCCAACACCCAGGTCAGCGGGTCGACCGCAAGAGCCTTGCTCACGCTGATCAGCTCGGCTGCGACTGAGAATGCGGCCGAGTGCAACTCGACGCAGACTGCGCTGGCCCGCGCTACGTGGCCGAGGTCGGCGACCAGGCCGTCGCTCACATCGACCATCGACGTCGCGCCTGACCTCGACGCGATCGGGCCTTGCACATACTGCGGTTCAGGCCGCCGATGCGCATCGACTACCGCACGGGGTGACCGAAAGCCGCGACTCAACGTGGCCAACCCAGCCGCGGCCCACCCAAGCCGCCCGACGAACGCGACGACGTCGCCCGGCTTCGCGCCGGCGCGCGTGACCGGCGTCCGGCCTTCGAGGTCGCCGAGCGCAGTGACCGCGACGATCAGCGCGTCACTGTGCACGACGTCGCCACCGACAACTCCGGCGCCGACCAGGTCACATTCGTCTCGAAGCCCGTCGGCGAAGCGCTCCGCCCAGAAGGCGGCGAGATCTGCTGGCGCCGCGAGGCCGACGAGCAGCGCGGTCGGAACGGCGCCCATCGCCGCGACGTCCGCCATGTTTTGGGCAGCTGCTTTGCGACCGACGTCGTAGGGCGTCGACCAATCGCGGCGAAAGTGCCGACCGTCGACCAGCAGATCGGTCGTCGCGACCACCTGGCCGTCGGGGGTGCTGACCACGGCGGCGTCGTCACCCGGGCCGAGCCGGGTATGGGCGCCGACCGGAAGGCGCGCAGTCACCCGGGCAATCAGCCCGAACTCCCCAAGCTCGCCGATACTGATCTCTCACCTCCGCGCTGGTCTTGCTACGGTGTCACCGACATTGTTGGACATCCTCGTATTCGGCCCACCTGCGCACGCGGCAGACCCGAGCTGGCCCCATTCTTGGAGGGACGCGCCCCATGGTGCAGGCCTACATCCTCATCCAGACCGAGGTCGGCAAGGCCGCCTCGGTGGCCAGGGAAATCTCGGGCATCAAGGGCGTCACGCTAGCCGAAGATGTCACCGGGCCCTACGACGTGATCGTGCGCGCCGAAGCCCGCACCATCGATGAGATGGGCCGCCTCGTCGTCGCCCAGGTGCAAAGCATCGACGGCATCACCCGCACATTGACCTGCCCGGTCGTACATCTCTAGGCGATCGTGCGATCTGGGCTCGCTGTCAGCTAGTGGAGTTGATCGGCGCCAATCACGTCGGCGAGAGCGGCAGCGGTATCGCCCGTCGTCAGGCCCTGGCCCACGCCGAACAGGATCGTCGACGGCGTTTGCCACTCACACAGCCCGACGGAGCTACTCGCGACCGCGATCGTCTGGCATTGGAACGTGGCGCTGCCCAACGTGACGGCACTGGGCGTGATTGTCACGCCGGCGATCTGCGTCGACGTGGTCATGGCGGATACCAGCTGTCCGAAGTTGGCGACCCCAGCAGCCGGATGACCCGCGACGACCGCGAGAGCCTGGCTGCCATTGCCACCCGTGTCGCCGTAGAGCGCGACCGACACGTTGTGAATGCCCGACTGCGACAGCTTTTTCTTGGTCGCTTTGATATCCGCGCCAACGGCTTGCAGATTGGCCTTCGGTAGGCCGGCCAGGGTCGACGGCATGGCGATTGGGTGCGCCCGTTGGGTGATTGCGACGCCTGCCACCGCGGCCGCCGCAATGACGACAACGGCGACGACAATGAGCGGACGCCGTGACCGGCTCGATGTCGGCGGGGCGGACGAGCTCGGCGCGTACGGGGTGGGCGTGTACCCGTACTGCGGGGCGCTCGGGGGCGGTGCGAACGAGTGCACCGACGCGTACGGCGACGTCCCGGCGGTCGCCTGCGCTCCGGTTGGCGGCAGCGCGTTGCCAAAGTAGTCGAACCCGTTCGACATCGTGCCTCCGATAGCTGCCCGGCCGGATGCGAAGAAGGCCTTGTCAGCGCGATGGTTCGCGCGACTGCTGATGATCTTCGGCGGGCTCGAATGCGACCTTGAGATCCGCTTGGCGCCCACAACAGCGCCCGATCGGATGAACGACCGACGCTAGCGAAGGCCAGTACTGCGCCGCAGTGCCGCTTTGAGGAGCCGGTCGAGCAGTGCCGGATAGTCGATCCCACTCGCGGCCCACACCCGCGGGAAGACCGAGGTCGGCGTGAAACCCGGCATCGTGTTCACCTCGTTCACCAGCACCCGGTGGTTTGGGGTGACGAAGAAATCGATGCGCGCGAGGCCTTCACACGACAATGCCTCGAAGGCCATCACCGCAAGCGTCCGGATTTGCGATTCGATCTCGGGGGCCAACTCGGCGGGGATGGCGATGTCGGCGCCGTCGTCGATGTACTTCGACTCGAAGTCGTAAAACTCGCGATCGCCACCCACCGTAATCTCGGCCGCAACACTGACGTCTGGTGGCCCACCGTCGATTCCCTCAAGCACGCCAACCTCGACTTCACGCCCTTCGACCGTCGCTTCGACGATGACCTTGGGGTCGCTCACACGGGCTCGTTCGATGGCGTCATCGAGTTCGCTTATGTCGTGCACCTTGCTGATGCCGATGCTCGAACCGCCGCGTGCGGGCTTCACGAACACCGGAAACCCAAGGCTAGCAACGGATTCACGCACCGCCGGCTTGTCGTCGTCCCATTCGCGTGGCCGCACCACGACGTGCGGGATGTCGGGCAACCCGCTGCCGTGCAACACCAGTTTCATGTACTGCTTGTCCATAGCGGCGGCCGACGACAGCACGCCGGAGCCGACGTATGGAATGCCGGCCATCTCGAGCAGCCCTTGCAGGGTGCCGTCTTCTCCATAGGGACCATGAAGAAGCGGAAGGACGACGTCGATCTGCCCTAGTGGGGTGCGCGTGCCGTTCGGGCCGTGCATGACGAGCTCATGGCTCGTGGGGTCGGGCACAAGAACCACCGACGAATCGGACGACGCCACCTCGGGCATCGCACCACCGCTGCGGGCGAGCGTCGCAACATCGCCGGGCGTGAGCACCCATCTGCCGTCGCGGGTGATGCCGATCGCCAACACGTCGTACGCTGCCGGATCGATCGCGGCGAGTACACAGCCGGCCGTCAAGCAGGAGATCGCGTGCTCGGTGCTGCGGCCGCCGAAGATGACGGCGACGCGTGGTAACCGGTGCTCGACACCCTTGACAGCATCCGGATCCACGAGCGCGACCTAGCCGTCGTGTCGTTCTGACTTCGTGGTGCGACCCATCAAGCGTGCGACCGCATCGTGCGGTTGCAGGCCGTCGTACAGCACGGCCACCACGACCTCGGTGATAGGCATGTCGATGTCATGTTTGTGGGCCAGCTCGAGAATTCGATCGGGACGAGACGACTCCCTCGGCGGTCGTTCTGGTCGCGGCCAGGGCGGCGTCGACACTCATGCCACGACCGAGATGTTCGCCGACCGTGCGGTTGCGTGACAGCGGACTTGCGCACGTGGCCACGAGGTCGCCGAGCCCGGCCAGGCCGGAGAACGTCATCGGGTCGGCGCCGAGCGCAACACCGAGGCGAGCGGTCTCGGCCAGCCCGCGAGTGATCAGCGACGCCTTGGAGTTGTCACCGAATCCCATACCGTCGGCGATGCCGACCGCCAAAGCGATGACGTTCTTGACTGCGCCGGCCAGCTCACACCCGACAACGTCAGTGTTGGTGTAGGGCCGGAAGTAGTTGGTCTGGCAGGCACTTTGCAGGGTCTCGGCGGTGGCCGCGTTGGCCGACGCGACCACGGCAGCACCGGGCTGGCGTTCGGCAATCTCGCGAGCCAGGTTCGGGCCGGTGACGACGGCAACGCGTTCGGCCGCGACATCGGCGACTTCGGAAATGACCTCGCTCATGCGCTTCGTCGTGCCGAGTTCGACCCCTTTGATGAGGCTGACGAGCAATGCGTCGCGCGGAAACATCGGAGCCCAGACAGCGAGGTTGTCGCGCAACGTCTGCGCCGGTATCGCGAGCACCACGAGATCGGCGCCAGCCAACGCCTCGGCCGCGTCGGTGGTCGCGCGCAGGCCGTCTGGCAACTCAATACCCTTTTGGTACCAAGGGTTCTCGTGGCCCGTGTTGATCGCCTCGACCACATCACCGCGGCGGCCACACAACGTCGTCGTGGTGCCGGCGTCGGTGAGCACGAGGCCGAAGGCGGTGCCCCACGAGCCGAGGCCGAAAACAGCAGCGCGGCTCACGCGACCGGCCTCGCTTCGTAGAACATTGCGGGCGGTGCTTCGCCGCGGATGTCGCCGAGCAACTCGGCCACGCGCGTCATCAACAGATGCGTCACTTCGCGCAAGACTTCGTTCGTCGGCTCGAGGCCGGCGTAACGCGATAGGTCGACCGCCTCACCAGCGAGCACGTCAACCCGTTGCCGCGGCTTCAGGCGAGGACGCTTCGAGCCGTACCGAAGAATCTTCTGGGTGCCCCAATGGGCCACTGGGATGACCGGCACGTCGACCGCGAGTGCGAGACGAGCGACGCCGGTCTTCGGCAGCATCGGCCAACCCTCCGGATCACGGGTACACGTGCCCTCCGGATAGATGATGACGCACTCCCCGGCCGCGACGGCAGCTTCCGCATCGCGCAGCGAATTCACCGCGTCACGGGTGCGCCGGTAGACCGGGATCTGACCCGCTCGGCGAAGCAGCCCGCCCAGGACAGGCACCGAGAACAACTCTGACTTGGCCAGGAAGCTGGGCGTGCGCCGGACGCCGTCGTAGATGGCGTGCGCCAACGTGATCGGGTCGGCGATCGTCACGTGGTTGGCGACGATGATGACGCCACCTTGTTTCGGAATGTTCTCCAGGCCGCGCCAGACCGGCTTGGTGAAGACCCACAAGAATGGCTTCGCGACCACAGCGCAAACGCGGAACCATAGGCGATGCTCACCCGGACGCACCCGCTGGTCTCCTGTCGTGTCCCCGGCCTGTTATATCCGGGTCGGCGATCTCCCCGGTCTGTGACAGTCGAGGCTATCGGGCCGCGAGACGCACCGGCAGCCGCAGTTCGTTAGACGCTGGCGGCGCCCTTAACCCGCGAACGTCTAACAGTCGCGTAGTCGCCGCCGTGAGGTCGGCGCCTGATGCCCGCAGTACCGTCCGAACAAGCAACCGGCCGGGATCCGTAGATCCCGGCCGGTCACACAAGCTCAGGCTTTCTTCGCGGCCCGCTTGGCGGGGGCCTTCTTGGCCGCCGCCTTTCTCGCGGGAGCCTTCTTGGCCACGGCCTTCTTCACGGGAGCGGCCTTCTTGGCCACCGCCCTCTTCACCGGCGCTGCCTTCTTCGCCACTGCCTTCTTGACGGGCGCGGCCTTCTTGGCAACCGCCCTCTTGACCGGAGCAGCCTTCTTCGCCGCCGCCGCTTTCTTGGCCGCCGGGGCGACCTTGGCCACTACCGCCTTGGCAGGAGCCGCCAGCTTGGTTGCGCCGCTGACCACGCCCTTCAGGTGCGTGCCGGGCCGGAACTTCGGCACTGAGGTCTTCTTGACCTTGACGCTCGCGCCGGTCGCTGGGTTGCGAGCGGTTCGTGCCGCCCGCTCGACCTTTTCGAAGATGCCGAAACCGGTGATGGCGACTTTCTCGCCTTTCGCCACCGTCCGGGTGATGGTGTCGATGACGGCCTCGACCGCCTCGCTCGCCGTTCTCTTATTGTCGCCCAGGCGAGTGGCGATGGTCTCGATCAGCTCCGCCTTGTTCACGTGCTCCTCCGGATGATGGTGTCGTGTCCACACTCGACTCGTGGCGAACCTAGGCCCCGCAGCCCCACAAGACAAACACCTAGGCGAAGAATTTCCTTGTGTCGGCCAAATTCTTCGGGGAGGGTCGGAGAAATCTGGGTCACGTAAGTGCGGGCAACGTCACCGGTTTCCAGGCTGGACGATTCGCCTCGAACGCAGCAATACCGTCGGAGTGCCGCAGGGTGAGGCCGATGTCGTCGAGGCCTTCCATCAAGCGCCACCGCGTGTAGTCGTCGATCTCGAACGGCAGCACGACATCGTTGTACCGCACGTTTCGATCGACCAGATCGATCGTGACCTCCGTATCAGGCGCACCCTCGATGACCTGCCACAACGCCTCCACGTCGGCTTCGGCGAGGATGACGGTAAGCAGCCCGCCTTTGAGCGAATTTCCGCGGAAGATGTCGGCAAAACGCGGCGAAATAACGGCCTTGAAGCCGTAGTTCTGCAACGCCCACACAGCGTGCTCACGTGAGGAGCCGGTGCCGAAGTCGGGGCCGGCTACGAGCACGTCGGCAGCGGCGTACTGCGGTTGGTTCAAAACAAACTCAGGATCAGCGCGCCAGGCCGCGAACAACCCGTCTTCGAATCCGGTTCGGGTTACCCGCTTGAGGTACACCGCCGGGATGATCTGATCGGTGTCGACGTTGCTGCGACGTAGCGGCACCGCTCGGCCGGTGTGTGTCGTGAATTTGTCCATCGAAGGTCTCCTGGTTCGTGCGCGCTGGAAATTAGTCGAGGTCGGACGGCGCCGATAGGTGGCCGGTCACTGCGGTAGCGGCGGCGACAAGAGGCGAGACCAAGTGCGTGCGGCCCCCCTTGCCCTGACGGCCTTCGAAGTTGCGGTTCGAGGTCGACGCCGATCGCTCACCGGGGGCGAGTTGGTCGGGATTCATGCCCAGACACATCGAGCAACCAGCACTGCGCCATTGCGCACCGGCCGCGGTGAAGATGTGGTCGAGCCCTTCAGCTTCAGCTTGAGCCTTCACGGCCATCGAACCTGGCACCACGAGCACCCGCACCGAATCAGCGACCCGGCGGCCCTTGAGCACAGCCGCGGCCGCCCGCAAGTCTTCGATGCGCCCGTTCGTGCATGACCCGAGGAAGACGGTGTCGACCTTGATGTCGCGCAACGGCGTGCCCGGCGTCAACCCCATGTACTCCAACGCCCGTTCGACTGTGCCGCGTTCGCCCGCATCGGCGATCGACGCCGGGTCAGGCACCACCGAGTCGAGCGGCGCGCCCTGGCCAGGGTTGGTACCCCACGTCACGAACGGCGTGAGGTCGGCGGCGTCGATCACGACTTCGGCGTCGTACGTCGCGTCGTCGTCCGTCGTCAGCGTGCGCCAATGCGCGACCGCAGCATCCCAATCGTCGCCGCGGGGTGCATGCGGGCGGCCCTCGAGGTAGCTGAACGTCGTTTCGTCGGGCGCGATCATGCCGGCGCGTGCACCCGCTTCGATCGACATGTTGCAGACGGTCATGCGTGCTTCCATCGACAGCGCGCGAATCGCCTCGCCGCGGTATTCGAGCACGTAGCCCTGACCGCCGCCGGTGCCGATCTTGGCGATCACGGCCAAGATGATGTCCTTGCTGGTGACGCCGACCGGCAGCACGCCGTTCACCGTGACCGCCATGGTCTTCGGCGGATACTGCGGCAGCGACTGCGTCGCGAGCACGTGCTCGACCTCACTGGTACCGATGCCGAAGGCGAGCGCACCAAAAGCGCCATGGGTCGAGGTGTGCGAGTCGCCACAGACGATCGTCATGCCCGGCTGCGTCAGACCCAGCTGCGGCCCGATGACATGCACGATGCCCTGCGACGCGTCGCCCATGGCGTGCAACCGGACGCCGAACTCGTCGCAGTTGCGTCGCAACGTCTCAACCTGGATGCGCGAGACCGGGTCGGCGATCGGCTGGTCGACGTCGATCGTGGGCACGTTGTGATCCTCGGTCGCAATCGTGAGATCCGGACGCCGAAGCTGCCGGCCGGTGAGCCGCAACCCCTCGAACGCCTGCGGGCTCGTGACCTCATGAATCAAGTGGAGGTCGATATACAGCAGATCGGGCTCGCCTTCAGCACGTCGCACGACGTGCTCGTCCCAGACCTTCTCGGCCAGCGTCTTGCCCATGAGTACGCCCCTTACGTCGACATGCTTCCCGTGCGTCATCCGTGCCTACTTGCATCTCGCATACTGAGACGGCAGTATCAACACATGGACGAGTCTAGCGGTGTTGGCGTTCTGGACAAGTCGATCGCCATTCTTTCTGCCCTCGAGGCCGGTCCGGCGTCACTGGCCAATCTGGTGTCGCTCACCGGATTGCCGCGCCCGACAGCGCATCGGCTCGCGGTGGCGCTCGAACGACATCGCCTCGTCGCCCGCGATAGCGAAGGCAGGTTCGTGCTCGGCGCCCGGCTTGGCGAACTCGCTGCGGCCGGCGGTGAAGATCGGCTCATCGCCGTGAGTAGCCCGGTGCTCGCCAAGCTACGCGACTCCACCGGCGACAGCACGCAGCTCTACCGCCGGCAAGGAGACGTGCGCGTTTGCATCGCGGCCGCCGAGTTGCCCGCGGGGTTGCGCAACACGGTGCCGATCGGCACCCAGCTGCCCCTGACCGCCGGGTCGGCCGCCCAAGTGCTGCTTGCCTGGGAGGACGCGGATCGCCTGCACCGCGGTGTCGCCGTCGCGGTGTTCAGTGCGCAGACCCTGGCCCGCGTGCGCCGGCAGGGGTGGGCCGAAAGTGTCGCCGAACGCCAGGCCGGAGTCGCGTCAGTGTCGGCGCCGGTTCGGTCGCCGGCCGGGCGCGTGATCGCGGCCGTCTCCGTATCCGGTCCGATCGAGCGACTCTCGCGCAATCCGGGTCGGCTACATGCACGCGCCGTCGTCGCGGCTAGTGAAGCGATCACGCTCGGGCTCCAGCAGCCCTAACCATCAGCTGCTTGGAGCCGAGCCGAGCGTCAACTGCACCGTCGACGTTGCGCCCTGCCGCATATAGGTGATCGCAACTGTCGAATTCGGCGCCGCCGCATGCGTCGCGGCGATCAGCGAATCGGCGTCGACGATGACGCGCGTTCCGAACTTCACGATGACGTCGTTGACGTGAAGCCCTGCCTTGGCCGCTGGCCCGGCTGTCCGTCACCTGAAGCACCAGCGCACCGTTCGGTGTGTGCAGCACGTTGTCGACGGAGTCGCGCAACCCGATGCCGAGCACCGCGTGATTGGCATGACCCGTCTTTTCCAACTCGTCAACGACTCGCCGCGCCTCATCGATCGGGATCGAGAACCCGACACCGATGCTGCCCGACTGCGCGTCTCCGCTCTGGCCCTGGTCGAGCGTCGCGATCGCAGAGTTGACCCCGACAACGTCGCCGGCCATGTCAACCAACGGGCCGCCGGAGTTTCCCGGGTTGATCGCCGCGTCGGTTTGGATGGCATCGAGCACCGTCGGAGTCGCTCCGCCACCACCCGCGCCGCCGCCACAACTTTGCGTGCACACCGGGCGATTGAGCGAACTGATGATGCCCGATGTCACCGTGTTCGACAGGCCAAGCGGCGAGCCGATCGCGATCACTTGCTGGCCGACGACGAGCGAGGAGTCCTGACCTAACGTCGCGGGATGCAGATCGGTCACGCCGGCCGCCTTGATCACAGCGAGGTCGGTCGTCGGGTCACGTCCGACGATCGTCGCCTTCACCGAGCGACCGTCGTTGATCGTAACCGCGATAACACCAGCCGTCGCAGCCGCTTCGACGACGTGATTGTTCGTCAAGATGTCGCCGTCGGCGGTCAATACGATGCCCGTGCCCTCGTCGCCGGACGTTGCCACTGCTCACGATGATCGAGACGACCGACGGCAATAGCGCCTTGGCAATCTGCGCGACTGATTCGGCACTGCCCGGCGCACCAGCCGTCGGCCCGACGGCCGGACTCGACGCGTTGACCGTCGACGCGGACGCCGACGTGGACGGCGCGGTCGCCACCGGCGTCGGGCTCGCCGTCTTCTTGGTGGCGGCAACGATGCCGCCAGCAACACCTGCGCCGACCAGTGCTGCGACCACCGCGACGACGAGAAGCGCGCGCCAGCTCGGCCGGCGCCGATCGGAGTCGTGGTCGTGGCCGCCCAGGGGCGGGGTGCCGGTCGGTACGCCGAACGGGGCGGAGGCCGGTGTGCCGCCCGGATAGGGAACCGTCGGGTGGTAGCCCGCAGGTGCCGGGTCATAGGCCGGGGCTGGGTTGTAGGCAGGGGTTGGGCTGTAAGCCGGGGCTGGGCTGTAAGCGGGGGCTGAGTCGTATGCCGGCGGGCTGTAGGCCGCAGGCTGGCTGTAGGAGGGCGGCGCTTCGTACACCGGAGGTGGGGCGTACGCCGGCGGCGGATTGTAGGTGGGTGCTTCGTACGTCGGCGGCGCCGCGTAGGACGGCGGGTCATAGGCCGGCGGCGGGTACGCGGGCGGTGTCTGCGGTGGTGCCGCGGGTACCGCTGGCGCCGCCCACCAGGGGCTTTCCGACGCGCTCGGTTCGGGTGCGGTGTTTTCCGGTGCGGTGTTTTCCGGCGCCGTGTCGTCCGGCCGGGTGCTTTCGTCGCCAGTGTGCTCGTCAGTCATCAGCGAACGACCCCAGTTCTGGAGAAGGCGTGGTCAACGGTCGGCCGGTTCACGGTGCCCGGACGGCTCACGGTCGGACAGCAACGGCTCACTCGGCAACGCGTCACTCGGCTCACGGACTTTCACGACGGCAGGCTCGGGCTCGCGAACGGCGTGCCCAGCCAACTCCAGCACCAACATCGCGCCGCCCGAAGATGCGCGGCCCGCAGACACGCTACCCCCATGGCGTTGCGCCGTTTGGCGCACGATGGCCAGTCCGAGGCCCGATCCAGGCATCGCCCTCGCATCGGTCGAGCGATAGAACCGATCGAACACATACGGCAGGTCGGCGTCGGCGATACCCGGGCCTTGGTCGGTGACAGTGAGCCGACCGTCAACCAGGCGGACGTCGACGCGACCGCCCGGTGGACTCCACTTCACCGCGTTGTCGAGCAGGTTGGTAACGGCGCGTTCGAGTGCGTTCGGTTCACCGACGACAAACCAATCCTGGAGGTCGACGGCGAACGCGACTCGTGGGGCGCGCCGCCGAACCCGCTCGATCGCGCGTTCGACCACCGCAGTCAGGTCAAGCTCTTCCGCACTCACGTCAGGTCGATCATCACGCGCGAGCTCGACCAGGTCAGCGACTAGTCCTGACAATTCCTCGACCTGCGCGCCGACGTCGGCCAACAACGCCCGCCGATCGACGTCCGGTAAACCGCGTTCACCTGCAGCATCGCTTTGAGCGAGCAGCTCGAGGTTGGTACGGAGGCTGGTCAATGGCGTACGGAGTTCGTGACCCGCATCGGCGACAAGTTGCCGCTGAAGCTGCCGCGAGCTCGCAACGGCGGCCAGCATGTCGTTGAAGCTGGTGGCAAGGCGGCCGAGTTCGTCGGCACTCTCGATGTCGATCGGCGTGAGGTCGCCCGTTCGACCAACGCGTTCGGCCGCCCGGGTGAGGCGTTCGACCGGTCGCAAACCTGCCCGGGCGACCAGCAGGCCGGCAACGGCCGCCACCAGAATGCCGGCGGCGCCCACCACGAACAGAACCAAGCCGAGGTCGTTGAGCGTGGTCTGCGTGTCGCGAGTCGAGCGCGCGAGTACCAACGCGGCGTCAGATCCCACCGGCACGGCGACAACCCGGTAGCTCGTGCTGCCGATGCGCAACGTACGCAACGATTGCGCCTGATCGCCGCTTGCGACCGAGATCTCGGGGCCCGCTTGAATGGCTCGCGTGAGGCCCGAGGTCGTGCACTCAACTTGCTGGAGTGGCGCGCTTACCAAGCAGAGATCGATTTCTGAAGCCAACAAGGACAGTGACGGCGTCGTCTGTAATGTCTCGGGAATCTGCTGTTGAAGCGCCGCGACTCTTTGCGCGCGCGACACCAATGAGCTGTCGAGTTCGTGGAACAACTCCATCCGCATCGTGAGATAGGCGGCTAGCGAGACGGCGGCGACGGCGAACCCGGCGGTCGCGGCGACGAGCAGCGCGACCCGGGAACGAAGGGTCGGCCGCCACCTCGACGTCGACCCGCCCGCAATCGCGCCGGCGACAGTCACGACGGCGACTCGCGCAGGGAGTAACCCACACCACGCACGGTGTGGATCAACCGGCGTTCGCCGTCACTTTCGAGCTTGCGTCGTAGATAGCCGACGTAGACCTCGAGTGAGTTGGCCGTCGTCGGAAAGTCATAGCCCCAGACCTCTTCGAGGATCTGGTTGCGCTCGAGAACTTGTCGCGGATGCCGCATGAACAACTCGAGCAGGTGAAACTCCGTACGTGTAAGGGCAATCGCCCTGGTACCACGCCACACTTCTCTGGTACCGAGATCGAGGGTCAGGTCGGAAAACCGCAGTTGCTGACCTGGCTCGTTGCCGGCCGAGCTGCGCCGCAGCAAGGCCCGCAGCCTCGCAAGGAGTTCTTCGAGTGCGAACGGCTTCACCAGATAGTCGTCGGCACCTGCGTCGAGACCTTCCACTCGATCGGCGAGGGCTTCGCGCGCGGTAAGCATGAGTACCGGGAGATCCTCCCCAGCGGCGCGCAACCGGCGACAGGTCTCGAGACCGTCGAGACCGGGCATCATCACGTCGAGCACGACGGCGTCGGGCCGACGCAACGCAATGCTGTTCAGCGCCCGCTGACCGTCGTCGGCCAGTTCGATCTCGTAGCCGTTGAAAATCAACGACCGACGCAGCGAATCACGAACGCCGGGGTCGTCATCGACAACAAGAATGCGCACGTGACCAGTGTGCCCGCGACTGGCTGAAGGAATGCTGAAAAGCGGCTCGGCGGTTCAGGCCGGCCCAGTGGCCGACTGATGAATCGCGCGCACCGCGTCAATATTGTCGGCGTCACCGGCCCGTTTGTCGGGGCGGTAGCGCAGCACGCGGGCGAAGCGCAGCGCCACCCGGCCTGGGTACCGCGGGCTCGACTGCACCCCGTCGAAAGCGATCTCGACGACGAGTTCGGGGCGCACGTACACCGTCGAGGCGTCGCGGTGGGTCTCCAACAACAAGAACTGCTCGGTCTGCCACCGGAGCATCTCGTCGGTCATGCCCTTGAACGTCTTGCCGAGCATCACGAATCCCCCGTCGTTGTCGCGCGCGCCGAGGTGCAGGTTCGAGAGCCAGCCCCGCCTGCGGCCATGGCCCCATTCCGCGGCCAAGACCACGAGGTCAAGGGTGTGTCGCGGCTTTACCTTGATCCAGCCAGCACCGCGGCGTCCGGCCTCGTACGGCGCGCCCAACGACTTGACGATGACGCCCTCGTGTCCGCGAGCGATCGCGGCCGCAAAGAAATCGGCCGCGACACCGGGATCGTCGGTCACGATGCGCGGCGTCCGCTGTCGTTCTGGCACGAGTTGTTCGACGATCGCCTGCCGTTCGGTCGCCGGACGGTCAAGCAGGCTCTCACCGTCGACGTACAGCGCATCGAAAACGAATACCGAAAGCGGTGTCGCTGACCGCAGCGCCTCGACGTCGACCCGGCTGCTGGTTCGCGCCGCGGTCTCCTGAAACGGCCGGGGGCGATCGCTCGCATCCAACGCGACGGCTTCTCCGTCGAGAACGACACTCTTCGCCGGGAGCTCATCCATGAGAGCGACGAGTTCCGGCACCCGCTCGGTGATGTCGTCGAGGGTTCGCGTGAAGATCCTCGTCGCCGTGCCGTCACGATGCATCTGCACGCGAATGCCGTCGATCTTCCACTCGAGCGCCGCAGGCGAAATTTGGGTAAGCGCCTCGACGATCGACGACGCCGAGCTCGCCAGCATGGGCTGCACCGGGCGGTTAACTTCGAAGGTGATCGCCCGCAGGCCGTCGAGACCGTCGGTCAACGCGATTGCCGCGACCGCCCACAACGAGCCCTGCAGCATGAATGCGCGACGCACCTCGGCCAGCGGAAGCTCTGCAGCCTTGGCGATCGCGTCGACCATGACGCCGTCAAGCGCACCTTGGCGAAGCTCCCCGCCGACAAGCGCCGCAAGAAACCGCCGCTCCGCTTCAGTAGCCGCCGATTCGAAGAGCGCGGCCAACTCGGCGCGTCGCCGATTTTGCGAGCCGGCACCGGTCTGTGCGGCAATGCGCTCGAACGCCGCATCGACGTCGGTGAGTGACCACGATGGTCCGGCCGAATCCCGTGCGATGTCGCGAAGCGCGGCCCAGCCGATACCGATGCGGCGTTGCCGCAGCTCACCCGACAGGTAGGCCGCGGCGATTCCGGCCTCGGCCTCATCGGCAGCGCGCAGACACGAGGCGATCAACGCAACTTTGGCCGAGCGTGACCGGGTGGCAGCTACCGCGTTCGAGACCGCGACCACATCAGCGAGCAGCATCTGCCCATTCTGTCGGGCCTACCGTGGCGCACCCCGTGAACCACCGGGTGAACGCCTAGGCGAACGCCCAGGCCAACCACCGGGGTGCATACGCCCTGCCGACGCGCGTGCGTCGGTCAGGGCGTATGAGCCACCATGTCAACCGCTTCCGGAAGCACGATCACGTTCTCCCCCGAGCGTGCATCGGACTCGGCGCGCCGCCAGACTGACGCGAGTTTCGCGTCGTGCTCGCGCCACATCGGTCGCTGTCGCTGTACCCACTCGACATGCGTCCACCTGCCAAGGCCCCCCACAGGCCACCCCCTTGCGTGACGGTTTTACGCTAACCGCGGCGCCCCGCAGCCGACACCGCCGTTCGGATGGTCTCGACCCACCCCAACGGTCAATCCTTTCGCGAATCGCGAGGGATCATCCCGGCATCGCTCCCGAAACGGGCAACGCGACGGTGAATCGGCAACCGGCGCCCACGTTCTCGGCACCGATCCGGCCGCGATGCGCGTCGACGATGCCGCGCGCGATGGCAAGGCCCAGACCCGCGCCGCCGTCCGGCTCGGGTGTGCGCGCGGGCGCACCGCGGTAGGCGACATCGAACACGCGATCGATATCGACGTCGGCGATGCCACCACACTCGTCGTGCACCGACACATACGCGAACTCGGCGTCATGGGCAGCCGTGATACTCACTGCGCCATCGTGCGGTGTGTAGCGAATCGCGTTGCTCAACAGGTTTCCGATGACGCGGCTCAATGCGTGTGGATCGATGTCGACGAGCGGGCCGGCCGCGTCGAGACCATCGGAGTCGAGCCGCACGCGTTTCGCCTGGGCGACCGGCATCGCAGACGCGACCGCGTCGCGCACCACATCAGCGACCATCATGTGCTGCAACGACAATTGCAACGCGCCGGAGTGAATTCTGCTGAGCTCGAAGAGATCGTCGACCATGCGGGCGAGGCGATCAACCTCAACCCTGATGCGCCGGTGATACAGCGCGCGATCGTCTTCGGTCGACACCACGTTGTCTTCGAGTGCTTCAGCCATCGCCCTGATACCGGCGAGCGGCGTCCGCAAGTCGTGGCTCACCCAGGCGATCAGCTCGCGGCGGCTGGTCTCGATCGCCCGTTCGTATCGACGCGCCTCGTCGAGGTTGGCGTGGGCGGCTTGCAGTTCAGCCGCGAGCGCCTCGAGTTCGGCGCTGGGAGTGCCCGTCGGGCCGACATACGGCTCGCCGCGCGACAACGCCTCAGTCGCCACCCGCAGTGCATCACTACCGGCCATGATCGTGCGCGCCAACACCATAGCCGTCACCAAACCGGCGATGCCGGCGAAGACAACCAACGTGATCAGCACGCCGAATTGTTCGGTCGACAGAAACATCGCGACGGTAGCCGTGGCGGCCGCCACGACGACGGCGATGACCGGCGTCAGCGCGACGATCAAGGCGGCATCGCGAAGTGGACGACGACGGGCTGCGCGCAGAGCACCAACCCGCCCGCGACTGTCACGACAACCGCGCTGGCCGCCGACACAGCGAGCAGTTGGCCTACCTCGTGCGGGCGCAGCGACATCAGTCGTCGGTCGCGGTGATCGGGTCGTACCGGTAGCCGACGCCCCACACAGTGGCGATCGGCGACCAGGTGCCACCGGCTGCGAGTTCGAGCTTTTGGCGCAGGCGGCGCACGTGCACGGTCACCGTCGACTGGTCACCGAACGACCAGCCCCAGACGTCTTTCATGAGTTGTTCTCGGGTGAACGTCTGGCGCGAGTGGCTCATGAGATGTGCAAGCAGATCGAACTCGCGCACGGTGAGAGACAGTGGCGCACCGTCGTACATGACGTCGTGCGCAACCACATCGACGCGCAACGGGCCGTCAAGGAGCACCGTCGCGCTATTCGTCGGGGGCGCGGAAGACAGGCGCGAACGCCGCAGCACAGACGCGACTCTCAACACCAGCTCGCGCGGGCTGAAGGGCTTGGTCACGTAGTCGTCGGCGCCGACTTCGAGACCCATGATGCGGTCAGTTTCGGCGCCAAGCGCGGTGAGCAGAATGACCGGAACAGACCCACGTTGGTGTAAGCGGCGACAGACGGCGAGGCCATCGAGACCGGGCAGCATGATGTCGAGGACGACGAGATCAGGCGCGTTGTGCTCGGCCCACTCGACCGCGGCCAGGCCGTCACCGACCAGCGTGACGTCGTAGCCCGCACGCCTCAGATAACGTCCGACCACGTCACTGACCGTCGGGTCGTCGTCGACCACCAAGATCCGGCCGGACGCCGACAACTCGGCGTCCGCCTGGGCAGTGGTCATGCGACCCAGCGTAGAGGCGCAAGGCGACCGAAGCCCGCGCGCATTTGCGTGCGTCTCAAGTTCGTAAGAACCGGCGCGACCGTGCCGGGAGGTGATCGAAGGGTGCCGTCGCGACATGATGGCGCGATGACCTGGATCGCGCCCGCTCCGCCGCCCGGCATCGATGGCCCGCTCACCGGTGCCGAACGTCCGATGCTCGAAGCTTATTTGGCAGACCAGCGGAGGACGTTGCGCGCGATTTGCGCCGGCCTCGACGGCGAGCAGTTGGCCCTCCGCAGCACGGCGCCCTCGACGCTGTCACTGTTGGGAATTGTGCGTCATCTCGCCAAGGTCGAGCGGGTGTGGTTCCGTCAACGGGTAGCCGGGGAAACCATCGAACCGATGTATGCAGCCGACCTCGGCAAGGACACCGACTTCGACGACACCGACCCGTCGGCGGCCGAGGACGACTTTGCCCGGTTCGACGAAGAGATCCGACAAGCCGACGCTGCGGCCGCCGCCGTAAGTTTGGACCACACATTCGAACTGCGGGGCGAGGTGTATTCGGTGCGCATGGTCTACCTGCACATGATTGCCGAGTACGCACGGCACAATGGCCATGCCGATTTGCTGCGCGAACGCATCGACGGCCTGACCGGCGCGTAAAGCACCTCGTGGTGGCCAAGGCGGCGGCCCAGCAGGGCGCCGATGTCAGGTGCGCTTGGGTGGCATGCGCAGGCCGTAGACCCCGCCATCGACGGCGAGTGCGGTGCCCGTCGTCGATGCCGATGCCGGCGAGGCGAGGTACGCGATCGCATGGGCGATCTCGTCAGGGTCGACCAGGCGGCCGAGCGGCTGGCGAGCTTCGAGCGCGGCTCGTTCAGCTGCTGGATTTTCGGCCGCGTCGAGCAGCCGGCCGACCCAGGGAGTATCGGCGGTACCCGGGTTGACGCAGTTGACGCGGATGCCCTCGCCGACGTGGTCGGCAGCCATCGCGAGTGTCATTGCGAGGATCGCGCCTTTGGTTGCGGAATACAGCACCCGTTTCGGCAACCCTGACCATGAGCAAATCGAGCCCGTATTGACGATGGCTGCATGCGAAGACGCACGCAGGTAAGGCAACGCTGCTCTGGTCACGCGCACCGCACCGACGACGTTGACATCGAGACAGCGATGCCATTCGTCGTCGTCGTTGTCCTCCACGGTGCCCTGCGCGCCGATGCCCGCATTGTTGACGACGATGTCGATGCCACCGAACGCCGCCACCACCTGGTCGACCGCGGCACGGACCGACGCGTCATCGGCGATGTCAGCAAAGACCCCAAGCAGTGGCGGCGGCACCGAGTCGACCTTGAGATCGAGACAGGCAACCTGCGCGCCCCGGGCACTCAGCAGACGGGCGGTGTGCAAGCCGATGCCTGACGCACCACCGGTCACGATCGCAACCAAGCCGTCGAATTCCGCCATCGTTACTCCACTCTCGCCTGAGATCAGGCCTGGCCGATCTCTTGGCGCTGCCGACCGAGCCCGTCGATCTCGAGTTCCACCACATCGCCCGCACGCAAGAACGGCTTCGGCTCGGGCTGACCCTGAGCAACGCCGGCCGGCGTGCCGGTATTTATGACGTCGCCCGGATACAACACCATGAACTGGCTGATGTAGCGCACGATCTCGGCCACCGGAAAAATCATGTTCGCGGTACTGCCGTTCTGGCGGCGCTGACCGTTGACCCACAAGCGCAGGCCGAGTTGCTGCGGGTCAGGGATGTCGTCGGCGGCAACGAGCCATGGACCAAGCGGGTTGAACGTCTCGCAACTCTTGCCTTTGTCCCATTGGCCGCCGCGCTCGAGTTGAAACTCGCGCTCAGACACATCGTGGGCGATCGTGTAGCCGGCAACGCAGCGCAGAGCGTCATCAGTGCTCGCGACGTACCGCGCCTTACGACCAATAACGACCGCGAGTTCAACTTCCCAGTCGGTTTTCACTGAGGCGCGCGGCACCAATACCTGGTCGTACGGACCGACAATGGTCGCCGCATCTTTCATGAAGAGCACGGGCTCGGTCGGAACGGTCGCGGCAGTTTCTGCGGCGTGGTCAGAGTAATTGAGGCCGACGCACACGACCTTGCCCGGACGTGCGACCGGTGCGCCGACACGCAATCCGAAGGTATCGACCGCGCCCATACGTTCGAATCGACCGGCCCCCAAGCCCGCGCGCACCTGTTCGATACCACCGCGCTCGAGGAAAGCGCCGTCGATATCTGCCGTCACTGACTCGATGTTCCACACCGTGCCATCGACCAACGCGAACGGCCGCTCGTGGCCGACATCGCCGAGACGCACCAGTGCGAGCGAACTCATGCCAGCCCGTACACGGCGATTGCGTTCAGGCCGAAAACGGCAGCAAGCTCCGACGACGACAAGCCTTGCAGCAGTTCGACTGCGAGCTCGTATACGCCTTCGTACGACCGGTAGGGCAGGCACACCGGCCAGTCAGATCCGAACATGACGCGGCCGGTGCCAAAGCTTTCGAAAATCCGGTCGCCATACGGCTTGAAATCAGCCGTCGTGGCACCGTGCTTTGCTTCGCCCACCAGGCCCGACAACTTGCAACTGACGTTCGGGTGGGCCGCGAGTCGGGTGACCAGGTCGGCCCATTCGTCACAAGCGCCGTCAGCGATCGGCGGTTTACCGATGTGGTCGAGCACGAACTGCACGTCGGGCAGCGACTCGGCGACTTCGATCGCCGCGGGCAGTTCGCGGCTGCGCACAAGAAATTCGAACAGGAGCCCCGCCTCGCCGACCGCCTGCAAGCCGCGGCGCACGTCGGCGCGCATAAGCCATCGGGCATCAGGTTCGTTGTGCACCACATGCCGAATTCCGACCAGCAACGAACCAAACTCGCCCGCCATAAGATCGGCAAGAGCGTCGCCGACGGCAGGGTCGACGAGGTCTACCCACCCAACGACACCTGCGATCGTCTCGGGATTGGCCGCGGCGGTCGCCAGCAGGTCGTGCGTTTCAGCAGGCTCATGCACGGTTTGGACGACGACCGTTCGGTCGATGGCAGCACTCGCCATGGCGATCCGAAGGTCGCCCACGTCGAAGGTCCGGTCGATTTGTGAATCTTGGGTCTTCAGCCAGTCGTAGGTCCGCTTGCTTAGATCCCAGAGATGGTGGTGCGCGTCAATCCTCACGACACGGAAACGGGCGTCGGAGCGTCAGCGCGAAGAAGCCCTTCTTCACGAAGGTCATCCCAAAGTGCGTCCGGAATGGGCAGCCGAGCCCACGCGGCGTTCTCGGCAACTTCGGCGGCGGACCGATATCCGACAACGATGGTCTTCACCGCCGGGTGGGCCAGCGGGAACTGGAGCGCCGCAGCCGGCAACGGAATGTCGTAGCGCGCGCAGGCGGCATCAAGCCGTTGCACCCGTTCGAGGACGGCGGGTGGCACCGGGCCATAGTCGAACCAGCTGTCCGCTGATGGCGTGGCCAAGACCCCGCTGTTGAACACCCCACCCACCACAATCGACGTCGACGTTTCGAGACACACCGGGAGGAGCCCTTCAAGCGCGCCTTGGTCGAGCAGCGTATAACGACCGGCCAACAGGATTACGTCCATGTCGGTCTCTTGCACGAAGCGGGTCAACATCTCGCTGCGGTTCATGCCTGCACCGACCGAGGTCACGACGCCTTCGGCGCGCAACTGGGCGAGCGCGGGCCAGCCCTCGTTGATTGCTTGTTGCCAGTGGTCATCGGGATCGTGGAGATACACGATGTCGATCTTGTCGACGCCGAGGCGTTCCATGCTGGCGTCGAGAGAACGCCGTATCCCGTCCCGGCTGAAGTCGAACACGCGCCGGGTGGCCGACTCACCGACGAAGCCTGCGTTGTCGGCTTCATCGGGTTGGGCCGACTCGAGCACCCGTCCGACCTTCGTCGACAACACCCACTCGCCGTAGCGGCTTGCCGGCGAGGAACTCGCCGACGCGCCGCTCCGAGAGCCCGGCGCCGTAGTGCGGAGCGGTGTCGAAGTAGCGGATGCCTTGCGCCCAGGCTTCCTCGAGAGTCGCGGCCGCGTCGCGACCGTCAACGGGCGCGAACAGCCCACCCAGGGGCGCTCCCCCGAATCCCTGGCGGCCGACCCGCAACCCACCGCGACCGACCGCGACAACGTCACCCACCGAAAGCCGCCTTCACTGGTTTCCCGTCACCGTTGCAAGGGGTGAAGTTCGCAGGGTGAAAGTCGCTGGATGACGTTTCGGAGGGTGACGTTCACGGATGGCACGGCCTCTCCACTCTGCTGGCTCCGTTTGGCTGGTGGGTCGCTGGGCTGGTCGTACCGCCAGTTCGTCAGGTCGTTTGGGCCTGACCAGAAGCGATCCGGCTGACGACGAGCGCGGCCAAGATGATGACCCCGTCGAGAAATTGGATCCAGTTGGCGCCGACGCCACCGAGGGTGAGCACGTTTTGGACGATGTACAGCAGCAAGATGCCAGTGAACGCGCCGAAGATGGTGCCGCGGCCACCGTTCATGCTGATACCACCGATGACACAACCCGCGAACACGGTGAAGATCCAGCCGTTGCCAGATACCTCGGCTACGGATCCGAGACGGCCGGCGAGCAAGATGCCGGCGAACGCCGCTAATACGCTCGCGACGACGAAGATTGACCACACCACGCGGTCGACTCGAATACCAGCCGCTTTCGCCGCCGCCGCGTTGCCGCCGATGGCGTAGAGCGAACGACCGACGCGGGTGAATCCCAGCACAGCTATGCCGACCGCAAACAGAAACAACGAGACCCAGACTGACGCGGGGAGCCCGAGCCACTCGGTCGTTCCCGAACCCAGGTACGTCATCGACTTCGGCAAGCCGAAGAACGTCTGGCCTTGCGAAACACCGTTCAACAACCCGCGCAAGACAATCAACATCCCGAGTGTCACGATGAAGCCGTGTAGCTGGAAGCGCACGATCAGCAACCCGTTGAGCAGTCCGACCAAGACGCCAACGGCGAGTGCGATCGGGATCGCCCAGCCGCCGTTGAGCAAAGTTCCCGCGCCGTGGTACGGCGACTTGGGCAGGATCAACCAGCAGGCCACACCAGGCGCCAGCCCAACCGTTGACTCAAGCGAGAGATCGAGACGCGCAATGATGAGGATCAACGCCTCACCAAGGACGACCAACGAGATCTCCGATTGCTGCTGGAGAACGTTCGTCAGGTTTTGTCGAGTGAGAAACACCGGGCTGACGTAGACGCCGATTGCCCCGATCAACAGGATCGCCGGGATCAGCGCCAGGTCACGCAAACGCGCGATTCGGAGGGCCGACGACCGCGCGCGCGCAGCCGGCGGGGCCGGATCCGGCGCGGGAGATTTGAGCGCAACACTGCTGTCGTCAGTCATGTTCTGATCCAATTCCTTCGGTCGCCGCCACCACATCACCGTCGGTCCAGCCACGGGGGAACTCCGCTGTTACCCCGCCGTGCAGCATCACCAGTACGCGATCACACGGGCGTAGGTCGTCGAGCTCGTCAGACACGATGATGACCGCAGTGCCGCTTGATCGGACCTGGTCCACCACGGAGATAAGTGTCGCTTTCGATCGGACGTCGACACCGGCCGTGGGATGCATCAACACGAGCAACGTTGGTCGCCTCGCCAACGCTCGACCCATTACCAGCTTCTGCTGGTTGCCACCGGACAAGCTCCCCGCGAGTTGCTCCGGCCCGCTGGCTACGAGCGACAGTTCCTTCATGGCCTTTCGGGCGACGAAGTCGCGGCGACGCGGACTAATGAAGCCCCACTTGCCCAACCGATCGCCGATCGTCATGGTCAGGTTCTCGCCGACGCTCAGAAGCTCAACGAGACCTTCACGATGGCGATCTCTGGGAACGAACCCGATACCCGCAGCCAGCCCGCTCGCGACGTCTCCAGGCTTTGGTCGCACGTCGTTCACCGTGATCGTGCCACTGTCGGCCTTGCGCAGGCCGACGATGGTTTCGGCAAACGCGATGCGGCCGCTGCTGCCGCTGCCGGTGATCCCGATCACCTCGCCGGGACGTACCTCGAGTGACATGTTGTCGTAGTAACCGGCCTTCGTGAGATTCTCGACCTTCAGTACCGGGTTGCCCGAACGAATCTTCGAGACATAGTCATCAGCCTGGAGGATCTCGGCTTCACCCGTCATCGCGGCGACAAGCTCATCGCTGGTGAGATCGGCGACCGGTGCTGTCACGATATGCCGCGCGTCACGAAAGACGGTGACGGTCTCGCAGATCTCGTAGATCTCCTCGAGATGATGGCTGATGTAAAGAAAGCTGACGCCCTGCGATTGCAACGTCCGCAGCCGCCCGAACAGGCGAGCGACACCTTTCGCGTCGAGTTGCGCAGTGGGCTCGTCGAGGATGACGAACCGTGCACCGAAGGAGAGAGCGCGCGCGATTTCGACCATCTGCCGCTGCTCCACCGTGAGCGACGACGACGCAGTCGTGACATCGACGGAGATACCCCACTCGTCGACCATCGACTGGGCCGCCGCGCGCATGGCCTTCCAGTTGATGATCAGGCCGTTGGTCTGCTGCCTGTTCAAGAACAGGTTCTCCGCGACCGTCAGCGACGGGATGATCGTCGACTTCTGGTAGACGCACGCGACCAGTCGTCGCCAGGCGTCACGGTCGTGAATGGGCGGCGCAGGTTCGCCGCGGAACTTGATCTCGCCGCTGTCTGGCTGCTGCAGGCCGGTGATGATCGACACGAGCGTCGACTTGCCCGCACCGTTGCGGCCGACGAGTGCGTGGGCGCCACCATCGCGAACCACGAGGTCGACGTGGTCCAACGCGGTCGTCGAACCGAACCGCTTGGTGATGTCCACCGCCTCGACGGGGGGCCGGACCCGTGACGGGTCCGGCCCCACTGCCTCGAGACTGTCAGTACTTGTCATTCGACAGTTCTCATACTTTCTTGTTGCCTGTTGCCTTGACGACGATCAGCCGGCGTTGTTGCCCCAGAGCGACGTGTCGGTCGAGGCGATCGACGTGACGCCGTTGCCGAAGTCACCTGCAGCCTTCGTCACCAGCGGAGCACTGAGCTGATCTTCCAACACGCCCGCACGGATCTGAACGATATTGCTGTTGTGGTCCGTCGGGCCAGGCGCGAACGTCTTGCCGGCGAGTGCCTGCTGTGCGTACCAGATGCCGTACTTCGCGTACTGGTCCGCCGGCTGCGAAACGGTCGCGTCGATCACGCCCGACGCGATGTCCTTCAGCTCCTCAGGCACGCCGTCGTTGGAGACGACGTACACGTGCGCAGGGTCCGGCGCCTTCGCCGTAAGACCCGCCTGCGCGAGGTCCTGAATCGTGCCTGAGAGCGCGAAACTCGATTCCATGTAGACGCCGTGAATGTCCTTGTCCGCCGTCAGGTCAGTCTGCAACTGGTTGGCGGCAGTCGGGCCGTCCCACTTCGATGGCTCAGCGTGCACCTTGATGCCCGGGAAGTTCTTAGCCATGCAGCTCGAGAACGCGTCGGTGCGGTCACGGCCGTTGACCGAGGCGGTGTCACCTTCGAGCATGACCACCGAGCCGGCGTTCTTCATCGAGGTGCCGAGGAACTGGCACGCCTTCGTGCCGTACGCGACGTTGTCGGCGCGCACGACCATGTAGGTGTTGCCGGTGTCAGTCGCCGTGTCGACGCTGATGACCGGGATCTTCTTCGCGTTCAGAGCGGCAATCTCCGGGCCAATGGCGGCGGTGTCCTGCGGCGCCATCACGATCGCCTTGGCGCCCTCGCCGAGCAGGGCTTGGGTGTTCGCGATCAAAGTCTGCACGCTGTTGGCCGAGTTCGTCGTCTTCAGGGTCGCACCCAACTGAGTCGCGAACTTAGGCACGTAGCTGATGTACGAGGCCCAAAACGCCGTGTCCGAGCGCGGGAAGTCGAGGCCGATCAGGCCGCCGCCGCCAGCTGGCGCGCCGCTGGCCGCCGGCGCCGATGCTGGTCGCAGCGGGCGCAGCGGTTGAGCTACTCGCCGGTGCTGCCTTCTTCGAACTGCTACATGCTGTGGCGAGCAGGAGTGCGACGGAAATTACCGCCGACGCCTGTAGCCCCTTGTTGAGCTTCACGTTCTCTCCTTAGGTGTCAAAACGAGCCGTACTCCGGTTCTACCGAGCGCGGGTGATGCGGTCGCTTGCTCCGGAGGGTCCTGTTCTTCGAGAAGGCAGCGGGATCGGTCCCGGTGGTTCGCCGACTCATGACGCATTCGAAGGACCTTCGTCTCAAGCCGTCAAGATCGGCAGGCGCACCGGCATGCAGGGCGTACAAACGTCAAACGTTTGCGACCTTTGCAGCCTTGTTTATAGTCCGCTGGCGACGAGACTGTAAACAGCCGAGACCACTCCGTTACCAAGCAGTTTTGCCTGTCATATCTCTTTGCTCGGAGGAGTCGATCTGCGAGGCCGGAACGGAGTCGGCCATCGTTCCTACCTCCCATGTTAGGGCCAGACCTCTTACAAGTAGCGTGCTCGCCGCGGGCGAATGCCGCTTAACGTGCAGATCCCCCGGCGAGGCCGGTCGATCGATAAAAGTCCTCAATATGCCGGGTTGTCAACAGGGCCGCGCGCCCGCCGTTCCCCCGGACGGCGGCCTCCAGAATGTGCCGGTGTTCGCGGCGCAACCGGGTGGCTGCCGTCGGCCAGTCGGGTAGCTCGGCCACGGCGGCGAGCACGTACCCCTGGATCGAATCCCGCAGCGCAGCCATCACCGCCGCAACCACGACGTTGCCGCTCAGCCGCGCGAGTTCGACGTGGAACTGGGCATCGAGGCGATGGAAGTGACCGGGCGTCAGCTCGGCGTCGTCCATCTCATCGAGCAGGCCCGCGGCGTGCGCGAATCGTGGGGTTTCGTCGATGTGATCACCCTCCCCCGACCGCGACGAGGCTGCACGGACCGCCCACGACTCGAGGAGGACGCGAGTGGCGACGATGTCGCCGATGACCAAGTGCGTCGTGGCCAGGTGGAGACGCAGCGTGCCGGCCAGTGCCATGCCCGGGTCGGCCACGATGACCGCGCCGGCCTCGGCGCCCGAGCCGACCGCTGTCCGGACTACACCCATTGCTTCGAGTACGCGAATGGCCTCGCGCACCGACGCGCGACTGACGCCAATCTGCTCGGCCAGCACGCGTTCGCCTGGCAGTCGCTGCCCAAGGGCTACCCGCCCGGCGGAAAGTTCGGCCTCGATGTGCGCCAACACGATTTCGTGCGTGCGCGGTCGCTTGTCGTTCACCCGCTCGTCGCTCACCCGGCCCACCTTCGCCTCGACCCGCCGATGCTAGCGTGGTCAGACCACACGCAAAACGGAGTCGGGAGACCGATGCGGATCGCTCTCTTCGCTACCTGCTTGGGCGACGCAATGTTCCCGGCAGTGAACCAAGCGACCGTGGCACTGCTCGAACGGCTTGGCCACACCGTCGTCTTTCCGTCCGACCAAACCTGCTGCGGGCAGATGCACACGAACACCGGCTACGCCCGCGAGGCGCTGCCACTGGTACGCCACTATGTCGAGACCTTCGAGGCCGCGTTGCAGACGTGCGACGCGATCGTCGCGCCGTCCGGTTCGTGCGTCGCATCCGTGCGCCACCAGCACGCATCGGTAGCCCGAGACGCCGGTGCGACCGCGCTCGCCGACCGCGCTGCCGACGTCGGTGCGCGTACGTACGAGTTGTCTGAACTACTGGTCGATGTGCTGGGCGTGACCGACGTCGGCGCGTATTACCCGCATCGCGTCACTTACCATCCCACTTGCCACTCCTTGCGGCTATTGCATGTCAACGACAAGCCGTTGCAGCTATTGCGAGCGGTCCGCGGGCTCGATCTCGTCGAACTGCCGGCGGCTGAGTCGTGTTGCGGCTTCGGCGGAACGTTTGCGATCAAGAATCCCGACGTCTCGACCGCCATGCTCGCCGACAAGATGCGACATGTGCTGTCGACCGGGGCCGAGGTTTGCGCAGCAGGTGACTCCTCGTGCCTCATGCACATCGGCGGTGGCCTCAGTCGACTGCGAGTAGGTGTGCGCGCGGTCCACCTCGCCGAGATTCTTGCTGCGACCGACGTCGCGAGTAATGCCACCGACCGGACAACGCCCAGAGGTCGACGCAATGGCTAAGACGTTCCTCGGCTATCCGACTGGCGTCGCGTATGCACCAGCCGGCGTCGGTCAGCTTCGCGGCGACGAGATGTTTCCGCAGGCCGCTCGCACCGCGTTGGGAAACGGCCAACTTCGCCGCAATCTCGGCGCCGCGACCGCGACGATACGGGCAAAGCGCGCCGCGGTCGTCGCTGAATTGCCCGACTGGGAGCAGCTTCGCGACGCCGGCGCAGCCATCAAGGCCGAGGTCATGGGTCGGCTACCTGAGCTCTTGACGCAACTCGAAGCCAACGTGATCGCCCACGGCGGGCAGGTGCACTGGGCGCGCGACGCGGTGGAGGCCAATCGCATCGTGGTCGATCTCGTCCGCGCAACCGGTGCGACGGAAGTAGTCAAGGTCAAGTCGATGGTCACCCAAGAGATCGGCCTCAACGACGCCCTCGAAGCAGCCGGCATCGCGCCGACCGAAACCGACCTGGCCGAGCTCATCGTGCAACTTGGGCATGACCGACCGAGCCACATCCTGGTGCCGGCGATACACCGAAACCGAGCCGAGATCCGCGACATCTTCGCTCGGGAAATGTCCGACGCGCCCGCCGACCTCACCGACGACCCCCAGCACTTGGCCATGACGGCCCGCGCGCACTTGCGCAAGAAGTTTCTGGCCGCGACCGTCGGCATCAGCGGGGCTAACTTCGCCATCGCCGAGACCGGCACCCTCGCCGTCGTCGAATCTGAGGGCAACGGCCGCATGTGCTTGACGTTGCCGCAGACTCTCATCACTGTCATGGGCATCGAAAAGGTACTGCCGACGTGGCGTGACCTTGAAGTGTTCTTGCAGTTGCTGCCGCGGTCGTCCACCGGCGAGCGCATGAATCCGTACACCTCAATGTGGACTGGCGTCACGCCCGGCGACGGACCGCAGGAATTTCATCTCGTGCTCCTCGACAACGGCCGTACCGCTGCATTGTCGGACGACGTCGGGCGCGCCGCGTTGCATTGCATCAGGTGCAGTGCGTGCTTGAACGTGTGCCCGATCTATGAACGCACCGGTGGCAATGCGTACGGGTCGGTGTACCCGGGACCAATCGGAGCGATCCTCAGCCCGCAACTGACCGGCATGACCAGCCAGCACGATCCGAACGCGAGCCTCCCGTTCGCCAGCACCTTGTGCGGCGCGTGTTACGAGGTCTGTCCGGTGAAGATCGACATTCCCTCGATCCTGGTACACCTGCGGACCCGCGCAGTCGACGAAGGCCGCAGCCGTCCCGGCGGCCAGTTGTTGGCAATGAAATTTGTCGGCTGGATCATGCGTAACCCTCGTCGGTTCGCACGCGCCGAACAACTGACGCGCGTCGCCCGCCTGCTCGCCGTCCGCGGCCGGATTCGCGCGCTGCCGTGGCCAGGTTCCGCCTGGACCAGCAGCCGTGACTTGCCATCACCGCCTGCCAAGACATTTCGCGAATGGTGGCTGGAGGAACGCGGCCACAGCCAGCACGACGGGGCCGATCGATGACCGCGCGCGACGACGTCCTGGCTCGGATCGAGTCGGCGCTGGCGGGGAGTCGCCCGGCCGGCGCCATCCCCCGCGACTACCGCGTCGTCGGCGCCGGCGGCACGGGCAGTCGCGATGTGGTCGATCGGTTTGTTGATCGACTGCTCGACTACAAAGCACGGGTTCATCACACGCCGCCGGCCGACATCGCTACGACATTGCGTGCGGTGCTGCAACTCGCCACCTCAGTCGCCGCGCCGCCCGGCCTGCCGCCGGACTGGCTCGATGCTTGTGCCGCTGATGGTCGATCCCTGCGTATCGACGGAACACCGACCACCCTCACTGCGACCGATCTCGATGCAGTAAGCGCAGTCGTCACCGGTTGCCAGGTGGCGATTGCGGAGACGGGGACGATCGTGCTCGACGGCGGGCCCGATCAAGGCCGGCGCGCGCTGTCACTCGTCCCCGACCATCACGTCATCGTCGTACACGCAGAGCAGGTCGTCGCGAGTGTTCCTGAGGCGTTGCCGTACCTGCTTCCGTCGTCGCCGCTCACCTTCATCAGCGGCCCGAGCGCGACCAGCGACATCGAATTCCAGCGGGTCGAGGGCGTGCATGGCCCGCGGGTGCTCGACGTCGTGGTCGTGCAAACCGATGCGGCGACGCCGATAGCGCCAGCGCGGCGCAAGCCTCGCGCGAAATAGGTCCTGCGGTACCTATGCCGGTAGCGCGCGGCCGGCGCGGCTCAGGCGATCGGTCAACCATTCGACCTGTCGAACTTGATGAAACGACTGGCCGCCCTCGTGATTGTTCCAGTCGTACTTGGCCAGCTGTTTGTCTGCACCTCCGTAGCGGTTGAAGGCCGCGTAGACCGTCGACGGCGGGCAGACCTCGTCGCGCATCGCCACACTGAAATACGCAGGCGCCGATGCCATGGGTGCGAGCAAGGCAACGTCGACATAGTCCAGTGCTGCCAGCGCGTCGTCGGCCTCCGCTCGATGCACTGCCAACCATTCCGCCAACTCGGTGAAGGGCTTGAGCACGGCGATACTCGCCGCCCGGCGAATGTCGCAAAGAAACGGGACGTCGGGCATCGTCGCGAAGATGTCATCGCGTAGCGCTGCGACGGCGAGCGCGAGCCCCCCACCTTGGCTGATGCCCGTTACCGTGACCGCCTCGGGATCGACCTGCGGAATCGCCTTCGCCGCGTCGACCGCGCGCACCGCGTCGACAAAGAGTCGCCGGTAGTAGAGGTCGTCGGCGTTCGGCAAACCAGCCGTCAAGAATCCCGGCACTTGCGGCGAGCCGGCCGCGCCACGGTCGGGAGTGTCGCCGCGACGCCAACTGCTGCCCTGGCCGCGAGTGTCCATCACGACGTGCACGAACCCGCAGGCCGACCAATACAGCCAGTCGTGCGGCAAACCCCTGCCGCCGCCGTACCCGATGAACTCGACCACGCAGGGCAGTTTGCGATCGGCCGCAACGGCGCGAGGTGACAGCACCCAGCCGCGGATCTGATGGTCGTCGTAACCAGCGAACGTCAAATCGTGCACCTCGACGTTGCGAACCACCGACGCATACGGCTGCAAGACCGGAACTTGAGGTGTGGTGCTGGCGTTGAGTGCTCGATGCCAGTACGCATCAACGTCAGGAGGGGTCACCAGCTGCGGTCCGTAGCTGGCCATCTCGGTGAGGGCCATCGGATCGAGAGCTGTCATGAACGCTCCTGAGGTCGACGGCGACGCTGGACGCACGGCAACGAGCGTCGGTACCGTGCTCCGGGTCGCCCGGTAGGAGGCTACGCCGGCCGCTCTCGAGAGTCGTTTAGCACCCTCTGGATTCGTTTGACGTCTGATCACCTGCGCCATAGTGTGGCGCCTAAATTGCCTGACCGATCCGAGGTCTTTCTGTGCCTGTGATTACTGGGTTCGACGTTGTTGATGTGCGTTTTCCGACGTCGTTGGATCTGGATGGGTCGGATGCGATGAATAAGGACGGTGATTATTCGTCGACGTATGTGGTGTTGACCACGGATGATCCGTTGCTTTGTGGGTTTGGGTTGTCGTTCACGATTGGTCGGGGCACGGAGTTGGTGGTGGCGGCGGCGCGGCTGCAGGCGGCGTTGTTGGTGGGGTTGGACGTTGAGGTGATGTTGGCGGATATGGGGGCGGTGTATCGGGGGTTGACGGCGGATTCGCAGTTGCGGTGGTTGGGGCCGGAGAAGGGGGTGGTGCATCTGTCGTTGGCGGCGGTGTTGAACGCGGCGTGGGATGTGGTGGCCCGGTTCGCGGGGAAGCCGTTGTGGCGGTTGTTGGCGGAGATGCCGGCGGCGCGTTGGCTGGCGGTGGCGGATTTGCGGTATTGCGCTGATGTGTTGACGCGGGAGGAGGCGACGGCGATGTTGGCGGTGTTGGAGCCGTCGCGGCCGGAGCGGATCGCGGTGTTGGAGGCTTCGGGGTATCCGTGTTACACCACGTCGCCGGGCTGGTTGGGGTATGACGATGAGAAGTTGCGCCGGTTGTGTCAGGAGGCGGTGGATGCGGGGTTTTCCTACATCAAGCTCAAGGTCGGGGCGAACTTGGCGGATGATCGGCGGCGGTGCGGGATCGCGCGGGAGGTGTTGGGCCCGGATCGGCATTTGATGATCGATGCGAATCAGGTGTGGGAGGTGCCGCAGGCGATCGCGTGGGTGAACGCGCTGGCCGATTTTCGGCCGTTGTGGATTGAGGAACCGACCAGCCCTGATGACATCCTGGGGCATGCGGCGGTCCGGGCCGCGGTCGCGCCGGTCGGGGTCGCGACCGGGGAGCATGGCCATAACCGGGTGATGTTCAAACAGTTGCTGCAGGCCGGGGCGATCGATTTCTGCCAGATCGATTCGTGCCGGCTGGCGAGTGTGAACGAGATCCTCACCGTGTTGTTGCTGGCGGCCAAATTCGGGGTGCCGGTCTGCCCGCACGCCGGCGGGGTCGGCTTGTGTGAACTGGTCCAGCACCTGTCGATCTTCGACTACGTCGCCGTGTCCGGCAGCCTGCAGGGCCGCGTCGCCGAATACGTCGACCATCTGCATGAACATTTCGTCGACCCGTGCATCGTGGCCAACGCCGCCTACCAACTGCCCACCGCACCCGGCTACAGCGCGCAAATGCACCAAGCCTCGGTGCAGCACTACCGCTACCCCGACGGCCCCTACTGGTCGGGCCGCACCGACCTGTTCCCCACCCCCGCCACCAGCCACGCCGCGCTCAGCGCCACGAGCTGACCACCCGCCATGGCCCGCACCGCAGACGTCGTCGCCGCAATCAAAGCCATGATTCTCTCCGGCGAACTGCGCCCGAGTGAACGATTGCCGGCCGAAACCGACTTAGCCGCGATGCTCGGTGTTTCCCGCGGGCCGCTGCGCGAAGGCGTCAGCGCCCTGGCCGCGATGGGCGTGCTCGACACCCGCCAAGGCGACGGCACCTACGTCACCAGCCTCGAACCCAGCTTGCTGATGGCCCCCCTAAGTTTTGTCGTCGATATCCATAGCAAGGACGGCGCCCGCCAATTCCTCGCCGTCCGCCGCGTGCTCGAATGCGAAGCCGCCGGCCTGGCCGCGCTCCACATTGACGCAAGCGCTATTGCGCAGGCTCATCGCGCCCTCGCAGACGCTGAACGAGCCTTGGCCGAAGACCCCACCGACTACGAACGCTTCTTCGTCTACGACAGCACTTTCCATCGCGAAATCGCGGCCGCATCAGCAAATCCGATGCTTGCCGCGCTGATCGAATCGATCTCCGGTCGCACCGCCCGGGCTCGCCTTCGCCGCGGTGTCATCGAGGAAGGCGCCCAGCAACGCACCATCGACGAACACCGCGCGGTCCTCGACGCGATCGTTGCCCACGACCCCGACCGGGCCCGACTGCGCATGGCGGTCCACCTCGTCGGCGTCGAAGACTTCCTCCAGACCTCAACATCTGACGACCTCGACGGCAAAGCCCCTCCACTCTAGGCGCAATGTCCGATTCATCCGAATGGCCGCGTGTGGGCACGGCAGCGATCCGCGCCGCCGAGCAAGAATCCGACCCGGCACGCTGTGAAAGAGCCTAGACGTCAGACGTATCGGTCGGCCTCTTGCCTTGCCTGACGCAAAGGGGCGACCAAACCCAGCCTGCCGTCGTCCACGCTGTTGCAGCGGCGCGGAGCTGAACGGTGACACCCATCCACATGCTGTCCGGGAAGCAGTTGTGGGTGGCAAGCGCGAGTGCGTTCACACCCTCGTCGCGACATGACGCAGGCCCGACACTCGATGAGAGTGCCGGGCCTGCGTTGCCAGGCTATCTAACTGTCCGTACCGGAACCTTCCGGCCGATTACTGCCAGGAGGAGGTGAACTGCGAGGCGTTGCTCTTGTCCCACAACGTGACACCGGTGTCGATGGACGCCTGGAACGGCTTGCCGAGGATCATGTTCACGGCATCCTGAACGCCGAGGTAGGTCATCTTCACCGGCGACTGTGCCATCGTGGCGGTGGCCTTACCGTCGACGATCAGCTGCGCCATCGCCGGGTCACCGTCGTAGCCGAAGATCTTGAGCGGGTGGTTCTTCACGATGTCCGAGCTCGCGACACCTTCGGCCGGTGAGTCACAGGCCGAGTAGATGGCGGTGAGGTTCGGGTTCTTGGTGATGAGGTCCTGCGCAACCGAAGCGCCGGTCGCCGCGTCGCACTTGGTCTCCGCGCCGCCCATGACGACGTTGATGCCGGTACCAGCGAGCTCCTGCTTGACACCATTGATACGGGCGTCGAGGGCCGGCACACCACGAACTGCCTCCATCAGACCGATCGTGTCACCGGACTTGAGCTGGGTCTTGATGTAGTCACCCGCCTCGATGCCGCCCTTGACGTTGTCGGTCGCCGAGAGGGCGTCCGGCGTGAAGCCCGGCAGGTCGTTGTCGACGAGGACGATCTTCACGCCGGCGGCCTTCGCCGCGGTCAGGGCCGGCATGACGCCCGGGCCCATGTTGGCGATAAGGATGGCCTTGGTGCCCTTGGTGACGGCGTCCTGGATCTCAGAGATCTGGCACGGCGTGTCGTCGTTGGTCTTGCAGGCAAGGTAGCTGATGTCAACTTGGGTTGGGTTCTCGGTCTGGTACTTCTTCGCGCCGGCAACCATGGCGTCCCAGTAGCCACCCGTGGCCTTGGTGATGAGAGTGACCTTGATCGGCGCGCCCGCAGCTGCGGGAGCCGAGGCGGCGGCAGCAGGAGTGGACGGCGCCGCCGCGGCGGACGACGTCGCAGCCGCAGGCGTGCTCGATGCGGCCGCTGGCGTGCTCTTCTTGCTACTGCTACATCCGGTGATCAACACCGCGGCCGTCGCGAGGACGGCAAAAGCCTTGTATCGAGATGACACCTTTGTGCTCCTTCTCATCGGGTTCCTACCTGCACATCGACGCGCGGCAGGGGTGATCGGCTAGATAGCCACGTCTCCCCGCGCCCCGACGATCCAGGACACGAGTTGTTCTTGGTTTTCGTGATTCGCTGGTGCTTCACCGACTTTGCGCCCGCGGCGCATGACCATCGCGCGATCGGCAACGCTCAGAACTTGGTCCATGCTGTGCGAGATCAGGATGACTGCGACGCCGTTCTCCTTCAGTCGCAGCACAAGTTCGAGCACACGCGCAGACTCGCGCAGGCCGAGAGCCGCAGTCGGCTCATCGAGAATGACCACCTTCGACGAGAAGGCGACTGCCCGAGCAACCGCAACGGCCTGCCGCTGGCCGCCCGACATCAGTGCGACATCGGCCTCGAAATCAGGCAGGCGAACTTGCAGCCGATCGAGCAATTCCTTGGTGCGTGTCGTCATGCCACGCTGGTTGAGCCATTGCAGACCTCGCGGCAACCACGCCGGCCCGGCAACTTCACGGCCAGCAAAGAAGTTGGCGGTCGGGTTGAGGTTGTCGAAGAGCGCGAGGTCTTGGTAGACGGTCTCGATGCCGAATTCACGAGCGTTGATCGCCGAGGAGATGTGAACGGGCGCACCATCGATCCAGATCTCACCCTTGTCGAGTTTGTGCACGCCGCTGATGCACTTAATCAAGGTGGATTTGCCGGCGCCGTTGTCGCCCAGCAATGCCAGCACCTCGCCTGCGTGAACCTCGAGGTCGACACCGTCGAGAGCCACGACGGCGCCAAAGAGCTTGGTGGCACCGGACACGGCGAGCACAGGCGTAGCCACGATCGTGTCGGCGGTCATGTGATCCTCGCTTGGAGGTTGCGGAATCGGTTCTCGACGTAACCGCGGATGACGTCGAGTTCGACGGCCAGCACGATGACGATGCCCGTGGCGATCTGCTGCCAGTTAGGGTTGACGCCCACGAGGTTGAGGCCGTTGTGCAAGACACCGATGATGAGCGCACCCGTCAGCGCGTTGATCACCCGGCCGCGACCACCAAGGAAACTGCCGCCACCGATGATCACTGCGGCGATCGCATTCAGTTCCATGCCGACGCCGGTGAAGGGTGAGCCGGCGTTGGCGGTGCCGACGAAAAGCATGCCGCCGATCGCTCCCGAAAGGCCGCTCACGACATAGACCGAGATGAGCACCTTGTTGACCGGAAGCCCCGTACGCACAGCTGCCTCGGGGCTGCCACCGACTGCGTAGATCCAGCGACCCCAGACGAGTTTGCGCAGGATGACCCAACACACAATCGCAAACGCGATCACGACCACAGCGGCGAAGGGGAACCAACCAACCGGCCCGTGGCCAGGAATCTGCGAGATTCGGCCACCGCCGAGCTTGTCGACGATCCACGGCGCCCCGAGTTGCGTGGAACCGTGCGCGATGATGAGCGCGGCACCAGCCGCGATGCTCAACGTGGCCAGCGTGGCAATGAAGGGGTGCGGCAGCCGGCCCTTGACCAGAAGCAGCCCGTTGACCAGGCCGATCAGCAGGCCAATCAGCAGCGTCACCCCGATCGAGACAACCGGCGAATGGGTGTTCTTGAACACCACGGTGCACACGACGCACGCCAGGGAGACGTTCGAGCCGATCGACAGGTCGATACCTCGGGTCAAGATCACCAGCAGTTGGCCCAGCGCAATGACACAAACGCCGGCCGATTGTTCGAGCACGTTGCCGATGTTGCCGAACGACCAGAACAGATGGTGGTCGGTGGCGAACCACAAGAAGACCACCATGAACAGCAACATGAAGAGTGGGCCGCCCTTTAGCGCTAACAAGGCGACCTTGATCGGCGTCGACTCGTCTGAATCGGATCGCGCCGTTAGTGCTGGGGAAGCAGTTCCGGACAGGCCACCAGGCTCGACGTCGGGTGGCGTGGAAAGGCCTTCAGGCACTTCAGAGCTCCCCTTGGTGCAAGGCCTCGCGAGGCACAGGTTTCGGCAGTGATAGATCCATCGAGTGCTTGTCCGGGGCGGCGCAGGTGACTGCGAAGCACGCCTAAGTTAGCGCCTCAGGATTCATCTGACGATAGCCAAGCGGGACCGTTACCAAATCGCAGCAATAGCGTTTCCCGGGGCGGGTGAAGAGTATCGAATTACCCGTCTTTTCCGGGATTGCCGCAATCCAGGTGTGGACCTCGGTGCGCGGGCGCGTTCCAGCTGGTTCGGCGGTGGCCGCACATCAGTGTGCGAATGAGTGTGAATGTGTGGAAAAGCTTGCAGTTATTGGGTTCGGCGGGTCATCTGATCACCTTGCGCGCGCCATCGCTCCCACGAATCGGGCGGTGGGACGCGCGACCGACAAAGGTGAACAGGAACCCACGCGGAATGGCGACGGGCTGTCGCTGACGGGCTGACGGACGGTCAGCGGACGAGGTTGCGCTGGAGCAGGGCGTGCACCGACACGGCAGCCAGAATGATCGCGCCGTAGATCAGCTCGGTGTAGAAGTCCTCCATGCCCACCGCCACGATGCCCGCTTCGATGCCACCGATGAGAAACGCACCGACGAACGTGCCCCAAATCGTGCCGCGGCCACCGAATACCGAGGTACCTCCGACGAAGACCGCGGCGAGCGCCGGCAACAGATACCCCGCTCCCTGCGACGGGTAGAAGTTGAACACCTGGAAGCTGTTCATCATGCCGGCCAGCGCCGCCAAGACGCCCGTAAGTACGAACAGGATCATGCGGGTACGCAAGATGGGGATGCCCATGAGTCCGGCAGCCTGCCGGTTGTCGCCGATGATGTGCGCGTTTGCACCGAGACGATGCCGATACATCAAGAACCACACGACGACGGCGATCGCCACGAACCAGACGAACTGCATCGGCAGGCCGAACCAACGGCCCACGAGCAGCCGCCCCGCGATCGTGTTCTCTGTCTCGGTCAACGTGTAGCTGCGACCGTTGACGAGAACGAGCGTCAACCCTCGGTACAAGAACTGGGTGCCGATCGTGACCACCAAGGCGGGGATGCCAACAACCGTGACGAAGAAGCCGTTGACGAGTCCGGCCGCCGCTCCGATCGCGAGTGTTGCGAGGACGCCAAGTGTGACGTTGTGCGTCGTGTGTTCGACGCCGATGTATCCAACCATCCCCAACCCGAACGTAGACGAGAACGACAGATCAATGTCGCCCGCCACGATGAGCATCGTCAGGCCGAGCGCGACTAAGCCGAAGTACGGCACGGTCTGGGCGTATGACACATAGATGCGGCTGTGCAGGAAGGTGTTGGGAGCCAGGATCGTGAAGATCAGCCAGACGAGCAAAAACGCCATGGTGATGCCGATTGGGGAGGACCAGCGCGAGAAGAGCGCGCGCGCTTGCCGCTCCCGACTCACGCCGCTCGACACTGTGCGTTCCACCGTCGCGGTCACTGAGTACCTCCGGCAGCTGGTTCACGGTTCGGTTCGGTGTAACCACCGGTCGAAGCGACCTGGCGCATGATCGACGTCAGTTCGTCTTGCGCGTAGCGGTTCTTCGGGAACGAGCCCGCGATGCGACCGCGGTCGATGATGACGATCTGATCGGAAACCGAGTGCACGTGGAAGATGTTGTGATCGATGAAGATCGCAGACTTGCCTGCGGCCTTGATGTCGCGGACGAAGTTGAGGCATTTCTCGGTCTCGCTCAGCGACAGACCCATCGTGGGCTCGTCGAGAACGATCAGATCCGCCTCGAAGTGCAGCGCGCGGACGATGGCGAGTCCTTGCCGCTCACCACCCGACAGCCCAGTCACCGGTGTGTCGGGCGTGAGGATCGCGGAGGTGAACCCCATCGACTCGCCCATGAGGTCGGCGGTCACGCGGCGCATCTCGTGGACGTCGAGAAAGCCGCCAACCTTGGTCAGCGGGCGGCCCATGAAGATGTTGCGCCATAACGACTGCTGCTCGGCTAGGGCGCGCTCCTGGTAGACCGTCTCTACGCCAAGCGCCCGCGCCCTTCGGACGGTCAGGTCGTTTACCGGTTTGCCGCGAAAGAGAATCTCGCCGCTGTCCGGCTGGTGGTAGCCCGTGATGATCTTGATCAGCGTGGACTTGCCGGCCCCGTTATCGCCGACCAGGCCGAGCACCTCGCCGGCGTTAAGGCGAAGGCTGATGTCGTACAGCGCGTGAACGCCGCCAAAGGACTTCGAAACGTGTCGCAGCTCAAGGATGGTGTCGGACTTCGTCGGCGTCTCTGTCGTTGCAGTTGTCATTTGCGTGGGGTCGTCCTTGGCCGGGGCCTTGCGGCCAGCGAGCGTGCTGCTCGCTGGCCGCGCGGCCGTTCGTACGGGCGATTATTGCAACGTCACCTGATCTGCTTGGTGACGAGCGGCGCAATCAAGCCGATGTTCGACTTGTCGACGAAGCCGCCACCTGTGTCGATGTGCAGACCGCTGAAGCCGTACTCGTGCGTCAGGCAGAGCTGCGCGATACCCATGTAGCCCTGCAGCCATTCCTGCTGGTCGATGACCAGGTTGACGTAACCGTCCTGGATGCCCTTCACCGTCGCCGCGGACATGTCGAAACCGGCCGCGTAGACGGAACCGGGCGCCAGGTTCGCTGCCTTCATTAAGGTCGGGATCGCCGACGTGAGGTTGCCGTGGTCGATGAAGATGGCCTTCACGTCAGGGTGCTTGGAGACGTAACCGGTGAAGATCGGAACGCCCGCCGACGGGTCGGCGTTAGCTGCGTCGCTGATCTCGAGGTAGTCGACCGTCATGCCGGCGGCCGTTAGCGCGTCGGTGATGCCCTTGGTGCGCTCGCCGCGACCGGGCTGTGCCGCCAGGCCCCAGACGAACACGCGGCTACCCTTTGCCAGATTGCCGCGCTTGATTGCCTCGTTCGCGAGCGCCGCGCCTGCATCGTGCAAGGTTGCGCCTGCATAGCCGGTGCCCTGGGGCGCGTACTTAGCCTCAGCTGCGGGCAGTTCGGTGTTCATGACCGTGACGACGATGCCCTGGCTTTCGGCCTGGTCGATCAACGGGTCGAACGCGGTGTCACCTGGGTGGCCCATCACGGCGATGCCGTCGGGCTTGGTCGCCACAGCCTGCGTGAACTGGGTGATCATCTTGTTCGGGTCCCAGTCAGACCACTGATACGTGACATCCGGGCCGAGCGCCGCCGCAGCTGCCTTGGCGCCGTTGTACACAACGGTCTCGAAGCCGCCGCCAGCCGTGCCACCCGGGAAGAACACGATCTTCATCCCCTTGCAGAACTGCGCCCCGGCAGGCACCGCGGCAGCTGCGGCGACCGAGGTACCGGTGCTCGCGGACGCCGCCGAACTGGTGTTGCCGTTGGCCTTTTTGTTGCTGCTTGTGCAGCCCGCGACGGTCAGGGCGACGATTCCCGTCAGGGCCCCCGCGCGCATCGCAACGGTCCAACCTGTTGTCTTCATTCGATACCTCTCTGCGCCAAAGCACTAATGAAAGAGTTCGAGCGTGGCAATCTGCCAAGTCTGACGATCTGCTTCGTCGTGAGTGCGCCACGGGTAGCGGTCCCAGAGTCGATCGACGCCGAGTGTGCACGTTAACATTTGGCCCGTCAAGACGCCCGAGAGCCCGTACGAGATCGTGTCCTGGTCGTTACAATCGAGACCGCGCCCGTCTGGGGTGGGCGTCACGTCGCGCGCTCCACGGCCCCACGTGTTAGCGCTCCAATGGGCCGGGGCCAATGCCGTGCCCACGACAGAAAAGCCGCCGCAGCACTAGCGCCACCCGATGCCGCGCGAGGTGTCGGACATCAACCGGAGCCAGCGTCACCAATCAGCCGCACCCGCATCACGCTTCATCAGATCTCGTTGTAGTTGGACATGCTTACTGACGCGTGTGTTCGGTGTCGCTGATCGGGTCATCCGCCACCAGGTAGGCCGGCGGCAAGTCGGTAGTACGCCTGATTCCAGCGAAGGTGATCGCGGAAAGTTTCCGACGTCGTAGCGCTGGTGATGCAGGCGAGCTCGGTTCGCACCATGTCGGCGAAGAGACGAAGGGTCTCGATACCGACGGCTTGCGTGAGAACCGTGTGATGGGGACCACCCGCAGTGATCCAGCACTCAGCGGACGTCGACAGCGACGGGGCGGGCTTCCAGACCGCGCGGGCGACCGGGAGATTCGGCAACGGCTCGTCGGCCGGGACGACGTCGATTTCGTTAGCCACCAAGCGAAAGCGATCGCCGAGGTCGGAGAGCCCCATGACGACGCCGGGGCCGGGCGCCGCGTCAAAGACCAGCCGCACCGGATCTTCGCGGCCGCCAATGCCCAGCGGGTGAATCTCGCACGATGGCTGCGCGACGGCAATGCTCGGGCATACCTCGAGCATGTGCGCGCCGAGAATCTTGGGCTCGCCGGGGCCGAAGTGGTAGGTGTAATCCTCCATGAACGAGGTGCCGCCCGGCGCGCCTGCGCTCATCGCCTTCACGGTGGCAACCAAGGTCGAGGTCTTCCAGTCGCCCTCGCCCCCGAAGCCATAGCCATCGGCCATCAGTCGCTGGACGGCTAGGCCCGGCAGCTGGCGTAACCCCCCGAGGTCTTCGAAGTTCGTGGTGAACGCGCCAAACCCGCCTTCGGCCAAGAATGAGCGCAGACCGGCTTCGATTCGGGCGGCGTAGCGCAAGGAGTCGTGCCGGTCACCGGTGGCGGCGAGTTCGGGTGCGAGCCGGTACAAATCGGCGTACTCAGCGACGAGAGCGTCGATCGCGTCGTCGGGGACGGCGTCAACCTTCGCGACGAGGTCGTTGACCCCGTAGGTGTTCACCGACACGCCGAACCGCAACTCGGCTTCGACCTTGTCGCCCTCGGTGACGGCGACGTCGCGCATGTTGTCGCCGAACCGGGCCAGTTTGAGGTGGCGCAGGTGGCGGTATCCGAGCGCTGCCCGCACCCATTCATTGATGCGAGTGACGACGGCGGGATCGGATGCGTGCCCGGCAACCGTCGACCGTGCGATACCCAGTCGCGTTTGGACAAATCCGAATTCGCGGTCTCCGTGCGCGGCCTGATTCAGATTCATGAAGTCCATGTCGATCGTCGCCCATGGCAACGACCGGTTGGCCTGGGTATGCAGGTGCAGCAGCGGTTTGCGAAGGGCGTCGAGGCCGGAAATCCACATCTTGGCCGGCGAGAAGGTGTGCATCCACGCGACGACGCCAATGCACCCGTCGTCCGCATTCGCTTCGAGCATTTGGTGACGTATCGCACCGGACTCGAGGAGCACCGGCTTCCACACAAGGTCGGCCGCGAGCTGTCCATCCGCCGATAGCATGCGCACAATCTCTTGCGACTGCTCGGCGACTTGGCGAAGTGTTTCTTCGCCGTACAGACCCTGACTACCGGTCAGGAACCAGATGCTGGCCGGCGTTGACCCTGACGCAGCCGTCATGAACGCCCTCGCGGGTACGTCGTCGCGGGGCACTGCGTCAACGCAATCAAGCAGCAGCGCGATGGTGCAAGTCTGGTCGCACTAGCCGACATGGGCCGTCCCGTCATCGATGAAGCGAGGCTTATCGGGCCACGCCGTCCGTGGCGGAAGCCAGTGTCGTCGCTAACATTTGGGTAGGTCAACGCTCGGGTGGTAACGGTTCCGTAACCGACAGGGTTGCGCGGATCTTGCGTATAGCCTGGGATTACACGGAGTCAAGCCGAGGTCGGAGGAATGATGTGATCGCTAACCCGGATCCCTACCGAACTCCCACCGGGCGATAGTGACCGCAGATTTGTGCTCACCGGAGACGAGCCTGATCCGTTCGCAACGATGACTTTGAGTAGAACCGGAGGTGACGTGATGTCGCGCTCAACTAGGTGGGGTTAGAAAACCCGCAGATCCGGCACTCCATGCCGGCGCTTACAGTCGCCCGGGGGTGTGGCCGCCACGGTTGGCTAGTGCAAGTGCGACTCCCAATCAGCCGGCACCCGACCTGCCGGCCCAGGGGTCGGCTGCGTGATCGGGTGGTGGGTCGGAGGCACGAGCGCGACGGCGTCCGCATAGAACGACTCAGTCTCGAAGTTCCAGAACCACTCTTCGCCCGGCTCGAAGCTCGTGATGACCGGATGCCCCGACGTCTTCCAGTGCTGGGTGGCGTGCTGCGACGGGGACGTGTCACAACAACCAATATGCCCGCACTGCGCGCACCGGCGCAGATGGAGCCACCAGCCGCCCTGCGCGTCACATTCTGCGCACCCGTCGCCACTCGGTGCGGCGGACGGATCGATGACGTCGGCCATGATCGGCTCCTCTCTCAAAGCTGGGTCACTTCCCCGCTACCAGTGCGCCAATCCCATGATCGCGCGCCCGGCCCTAGACCGGCACGCGCGGCGGGTTGAACCACCACAACGCGACCTCCGTTGTACCAGCGTCGACGCCTTGCCGGTGTTGACGCGGGTTGTACGGATGCGGAGGAGAAGCGGATGCGGCAGACAGCAGGCATGAGGTGGGTGGCGGCGCTGGTGTTGGTGCTCGCGTTGGCGGGCTGTAAAAGCGGAAAGTCGTCGCCCGGCTCCTCGACGCCGACTGCGGGAACGGCAACGAACTCCCCAGCGTCGGCTACATGCGTCATTCCGCAGAACAACGGCGGGGATCACGACGCCGACAACAACGGCGGCCCCGACGACGGCGACGGGTGCGACAAATGACTCGGCGGCAATTGACGGGCAAGTCAGCCCGGTGGCCGCGACCTCTGATTTCCGCGGCAGCTCCTGCTCACAGCGGAGGGCGGCTCAGCCTGGGTCGTGGATCTCGCGCAACGCCGCGTGCCCGCCGACGCGTCGCGATCGGTGCGCTTGCTCGCCTTCGGCGGCGTGGCGATCGGCGCGGTGTTGGTCGCCGTGTCAGCCGTCATCCATCTACATCTGTGGATGCAGGGCTACAAGCACATTCATTGGATCGGGCCATTATTTCTCGCCCAAGCCGTCGCCGGTCTCGGCCTCGCGCTGGCCATGCTTATCTACCCGAGGTTCGTGAGCGCACTGCTCGGCGCGTTGTATATGGCGGCGACGATTGGCGGGTTACTCACGAGCGCCACCGTCGGGATTTTTGGCTTCCACGACGGCTTGAGCGTCCCGTGGGCGACGAGCTCGTTGGTAATCGAGGCCGCTGGTCTAGCCGTTCTGGTAGCGGCTGGAGCGGCGTTTTTCGCGCGTCGTTGACAGAGCTGACTCCTTCGTCGGCGCGATCCTCACGACCACTCGCGTCAAGGCGCGCGCTCGTTTCCACATTGATCGGCGCCTCGATGGCGTTGGCTGGCTGCTCCTCGCGAATTGGTGTCCGCCTGGATTCGATGGGCCTCCCGACCAACAGAGCCATCACCCAGGCTGAACTCTCAACCCACCCGGAGGCGCAGTTGCGATATCCCGGATCAACGCTGATCAAGGTCGTTGGCTCGGATGAGGTCGCGACCCGCGACGAGGAGCCCGACCCTGCCTACGCCGGCGCGATCCTGACGACCAACGCCACGCCGAAGCAGCTGTACGCGTGGTACGCCGACTGGTTGAGTGCGCGCGGATATCGCCAAGTCACCTACTACCGAATGTCCGACCAAACATCGGGCGTCGCGTGGCGCGCGCCCGGCGGTCGCGAGCAAGTCCAGATCGGCGTGTTCGACGCCACCCAGCTCGCAGCGCAACAGCACGTCAGCGTCGCGACAGGCGTGGGCGCATTGATCTACCAACAGGTGTTCGTCGGCTACCGCGTGAACACCCACTGACGTCGAATCCTGCTCGCTTCGAGCTCGGGCTCTACGTGTTCCGGCCCTCGACGTCCCGGTAGTAGTCGCGCCAAATCAGCCGGTGAATGGGAATGAGTCTGGGGATCGAACGAATGCCGGGGATGAACGGCACCAGCACGAAGACCGCAGTGAGCAAGGCCATCAATGACCACACCAGCGCGTCGGCGTTGCCCGATGTCGAGAACGGCTTGACCTGGTACCAGAACGTGTACAGCCACAGCCATGCCTGGCCCGGATAGTTACCGGTCTCGTTCATCATGCCCCACTGGTCGCCGCCGAGGTGCTGCGCGCGGGCGAGGTCTTCCAAATAGGTGCCATCAGCGAGAAACAGCAAAGGCTTGGTGTAGTCGGTCTGATAGAAGCGCCCTTGTGCGAGTAGAGCACCGTCGAGGCCGCCCGACTGGGCAAGCGTTAGCAGCCGCGTCATCAACGCGGGCACTGGCCCGTAGTCCCCCGCCGGGATTTGGGCCGGATCCGTGTCGGGCGTGTTCGCGAGCGCGGTGTCATAGGACGACGCCCACTTCTGCTGCTGGTCCGCACCAGCCGCCGTCCATTGCTTGAGTGCGTCTTGAAGGTCCGTCGACAACGCCGCGCCTTGCAACGGCCGGACGACGAAATCCTGCGCGCTGTCGATGGGAATCGTCACACCCGGCCAATTCTGCGGCGCCAGTGGGCCGATCTTCTGAGCAGCGCTTTTGTCGTGCGTGTAAGGAGCGCCGTACGTCGCCGAACCACTCGTACCGTCGAGCTCGGTCGCCGCTGTCGCGACGAAGTCGTTCGGTGCTGCCTTCGCCCATTCCGCCAACGTGAGCTGCTTGATGTCCGGCGAGGAGAACAAGGCGGCGAGGATCACCGTCAAGATGCTCACGACCACCAACGCAACGACGAACTCCTTGACCAGGTCGTACGGCCGCTTCGCGCCTGTCCACGGTTGCGCGGTTGGGTCCGCACCCCGCCGATGCGCCTGTGTCGTGGCGATCGTCATGACGGCACCGAACTATCGGTGGTAGCAGCGGATTCTGCTTCAGAACCACTCTTCGGCGGGAATGGTGGAACGACGCCGTGCCGGCGAACCAACAGCACATGCACCACGACGAGAATCCCGACGGCGAGCGGCAGCAAGACGATGTGCCACATCAGCATTTGCCCGAAGTCGAGCACGTTGAAATACGAGCCGATGCCAACCGAGTTCAAGCCGTCCTTGGCTTGCGTTGACACCCACTGCGAAGCCAAGTTCTGCTGCGTGAGGTACCCGGTGAAGGCGGCACCGATCGAGGCCAGGAAGGACACCGCGCCGGTAATCCAGGTCATCGCACGCTTGCCGCGCCACGCCGCCATGAAGAACTTGCCCCACAAATGGATCACCATGAACGCCATGAACAGCTCGACACTCCAAAGGTGCGTGCTGTTCACGTAGTGGCCGACGCTCGAACCATGCCACCAGGCCGGGCCTCGCAACGCGAGAACGCCGCCGGTGGCGAGCACCACGATGAAGGCGGCGATCGTCGCCACCCCGAATACATATATCCACGACGCAACATAGATCGGCTGCTTGTCGGGCAAGAGCTGGTCGGGCGGGAAAGCTGCGAAGCGCACGGCGGCGCACCCATCCCGTCCAGCCGCCGGATTCTTCCTGCACCTCGGGGGCGCCGTCGGGTGCTCGGGACGGCGGTCACTTCCGCGGCCGCCTTCCAGGAAACGGCAGCAGAATCGCGGCTGCGAAAATCGCGACCATGAGCAGGATGAGCACGAGGTTGGCAACCGAAATTTGGATGACGCCCCAATGCACATAACGGCCCGGGTGATTCAGATTGATCGGCGACATCGGCCGGAGGGCAACCCGCATCGTTCCTCCCATGGACTATGAGTCCTTGCGGCACGATGGATCAGGTTAATAGGCGCAAACTAGAGCAAAAGGACACTACTCCTCGGGACCTTCGGCGCGCGAGGTCACCGCGGTTGGAGGCTGCGCAGCAAAACAGCGACCGTCGGTCGGCTGTCGCGCTCGACCGCGCCATCGGTGAGCTGGCCGAAGTGCGCACCAATCAGGTGAACCTGGCAGGCACCAAACAGCATGATGGCCAACGTCGTTGAGTCGGCGTCGCCGGCAGCGCGGCCGGCCTGCCTTTCGGCATCGATATAGGCAGCGATCGCCGCGATGATGTGCTGCGGTCCTGCATCGTCAGCGTGGAGGATCTCAAGGAAGCGGGTGAGCAACTCAGCGCGACCGAGCAGGGCGCCGGCCAACGGGAAAGCGCCGGCTTGAAATGCCGTGCACGCGTCCGCGATCGCAACGAGATTGGCTTCGACAGTGGCACTCCCTGGCGCTGGCATTGCTTTACGAAATTGGTCGCCGAGGCTCGCGAGTTCGAGGCCCAGCGCCTCAAGGATGAGTTCGTCCTTGTCGGCAAAATGGTTGTAGAGCACGCCGTCTGACACTTCGGCTGCCCGGGCGATCTCGCGCGTGGTCAGCCCGCCGAGACCGTGCGCCGCGAGGAGTCGCCGGGTGACGGTCACGAGGTGTCGCCGCAGAGCACCCGCAGGATCGGACTCGAGATGACCCTGGACGGCGCGTGCTCGGCGAGGCGACATGTGTGGATACAACCAGACCGACTTCGGTGAGGTCACGCCGCGACGTCACGCCGCAACGTGACGATGACCGCGCCGACGCCGAAGGCCGCCGTCCACAATGCGAGGACGACGCCCCCGCCGATCTGGGGCAGCAGTCCGCTGCTCGCGTCGTAGCCGAGACCGCGGGCAGCGGTCGCTGGTAACCATCGGCCCAGCGAGACGGCGAGTCCGGCGACGGCGGTCTCGGCTATGAAGATCCAGACGACGGCGACAACGATGGCAGCCGACTGGGCGCGAACGAGCGCGCCCAGGGCGACGCCGATGACGGCGTACAACCCATGCCACGCAGTCACGCCGAGCAGCGCTCGCACGACCGTGCCATCGCCGGCACCGAACGACACCCCCTTGACCGAGTACCACACCAGCGCTGTTGTGAGTGCTGCGAAGGAACTGAGGACGCCGGCGACTAGCCCGGCAATCGCCGCGATCCAGAACTTCGCAAGCAGCACTGGCGTGCGCTGCGGCGTCGACAGGAAGGTGTCGGCGATCGTGCCGTGCCGGTATTCGCTCGCGCTGATCGTGACGCCGATGATGAGCGACATAACCGCAGCGAGGCCGCCGTGAACAAGCAGGTCACGCGCGCCGGCCGCTGTCGCGAGCTTTGTCGAGCTGATCGCCCCTGACGCAACAGCACCACTCTCGGCGAGAGCGATCAAAGCGAGTTCGGCGACGATCACCCAACGGATCGTGCGCGTCGACAAGAGTTTGGCCAGCTCGGAGTGAGCCAGATCTCGAAACCTGGTCATGCCGCGACCTCGCTGGTGAGCCGCAAGAACGCGGCCTCGAGCGCGGCTGGGTCGGGGTCGGTCGACGAACCCGCGAGCTCGCCGAGCGGACCGTTGAACCGGAGCCGGCCATGACTGATGACGACAACCTGGTCGGCAGTTCGCGCCACTTCACCGAGCAGATGGCTCGATATGACAACAGTGCGGTCTTCAGCCGCGAACGAACGAAGAAAGCCGCGCAGCCAGACGATGCCCTCGGGGTCGAGCCCGTTCGCAGGTTCGTCAGCGATGAGGATCCGTGGGTCGGCGAGGAGTGCCGTCGCCAGCCCGAGCCGTTGGCGCATGCCGAGTGAGTACTCGCCGACCTGGCGTCGTCCGGCTTCGGTGAGGTCGACGAGGTCGAGAACTTCATCAACCCGAACGTCGGAGATATGCGCCGCGCGTGCCACCACGCGGAGGTGGTTGCGCCCGCTGCGGCTGGGATGAAAGCAATCAGGGCCGAGCACGACGCCGACCGTGCTCCGCGGCGCGGATAGCTCGGCATAAGGCTGGCCATTGATCAGCGCTCGGCCCGTCGTCGGACGGATCAGCCCGAGCACCATGCGCAAGGTGGTCGTCTTACCAGCCCCGTTGGGGCCGAGCAGAGCCGTTACCCGCCCGGCTTCGATGCCGAGCGTCAACTCCTCAACAGCGACGACGGCCCTGAACCGTTTACCGAGACCCTCGAGCCGGATGGGCAGCGTATCCATCGAACCTCCTCTATGAGCGCATGTTCATGAGCGCATGTTCATATTGTCGGACCCATCGCCGCAGTGTCAAGGAGAATGGGGTTCGACTCGGTGCGAGCACGTCCTTGCGATCGCCGAGGAACGTCGCTCGATTCTCGTCACCCGGCGTCAGAGATTCGTCGTCTGAGATTCGTCGGCGATCGCCGATCACGGCGTCCCAACGGAGGACCTGGTTGACGCGTTCAGCGGCTTGTTAACCGGAGTCGGGCTACCGATGAATAGGTATGTCGAACCTGGTCGCATCGGTGGCCGGCCAGCCGCCGCTGGCGCCGGACACGCGCGCGCCATCGTCAAGCCCGCACGCGGGCAGTCGTGGTTGCGCCGACGCCAGCAGGGTCGCCGACGTTGACGCTGCCCGTTTGCTGGAGATCCTCGATCGCATCGATTGTCACCTGTACACGGGCGAGGCCCTTCCGGGTGGCGGGTACCACGAGCTGTTCACCGGTCCCGGCGCGGATGGCCTCCTCGGCGGCCCGATCCCGCCCGGTGTTGATCCAGGGGCGGCTTGGGAGGCCGCAGTGCACCCGGACGACTACGAGCGCCAGGCCGCGATCGACTTTCGTCACGTCGCGGGTGGACCGATGTCGATGGAATATCGCGTCGTCGGCTACGACGGGGTGACACGGTGGGTACTCGACCGTATGTGGCCGCGGCCGGTGTCTTCCGATGGTCGGGTTGTGTTCGACGGTGTTGTCACGGACGTGACGGCTCTGCACGACACCAGGATTGCGTTGCAGCAGGCATTGAAGGCGTCGCGGTCAGCGAACCGCGAGCTCGCGCTCGCACGCGCAAACGCCGAATGGCGGGCGAGAACCGATGACTTGACGGGCTTGGGAAACCGTCGCGACTTCACCGACGTACTGGCGCGGTATCTGGATCGTGCGGACCGCGCCGGCGGCTCGGTCGGCCTGCTGCTCATCGACATCGACTTTTTCAAGAGCGTGAACGACCGCTACGGACACGGCGGGGGCGACGACCTGCTCGCCGGCTTCGCCGATCGGTTGCGAGGCGCCACTCGGCCGGGCGACACAGTCGCGCGTTGGGGCGGCGAAGAGTTCGTTGTGCTGCTGTCAGAGGTTGGTGAAGACGGCGTGCTATTCAACCGGGCGGAGCAAATCCGCGAAGAATTGGGCGACGCACCGTTTCATGTTGCCGGTCAATCGATCACGGTGCATGTCTCGATCGGCGCGGCGCGCAGTGACACCACCCGCAACACGCCAGATTTGCTGATGGCAGCCGCGGACAACGCGATGTACTCAGCGAAACGCGCCGGCCGCAACCGCGTCAGCGTCGCCGGGGAACCTCGGCCGCACCACTAGTTGGCGCTGATTCGGCCTCACGGCAGACTGTGCCGGTGGAGCCTGTACTGCTGGCCGCCAATCAACCCGCGCAGTTCTACCTTGGCGGCGCGCAGATTGCGCGGTTCCGTGACGGGGCGTCACCCGGAGGCGCGAGCGCGTCGAGCCGATCGCCCGAGGACTGGGTTGCCTCGACCGTGTCGAGGTTCGGCACGCCCGCCGATGCCGAACACGGCTTGACGCGATTGCCCGACGGTCGTCTGCTCAGGCAAGCAATCATCGACGAGCCGGGTGTCTTTCTCTCACCTGACCATCTCGAGGAACTAGGTGCGAATCCGGGGCTCCTCGTCAAGTTGCTTGACGCCGGCGAGCGGTTGCCCGTGCATTGCCATCCCGATAGGCCGTTCGCCCGCACCCATCTCGAGTGCAACTTCGGTAAGACCGAGGCGTGGATCGTCGTGGCAACCCTCGGAGCAGACCCGCACGTCTATCTCGGCTTCAACCACGACGTCGAACGGGCCGAGCTGGCGAACTGGTTTGTCACCCAAGACAGCGCGCAGATTCTTGGCGCCATGAACCGGCTGGCGGTGCAGACCGGTGACGCCATCTTTGTACCTGCGGGCACACCGCACGCAATTGGCGCCGGGCTCTTCATCATCGAACTCCAAGAACCCACCGATTTTTCGGTGATGCTCGAATGGAAAGACTTCGGCATGCCCGACGCGCGGGACGGACAACTCGGTATGAGCCGCGAGCAGTCGTTGCAGTGTTTTGACTGCAACGGCTTGACGGCCGCTGATATCAGTACCCACCACCGCACGGCCCGCGCGAACGGTAGCGGTGTCGCGACACTTTTCCCGACGGACGCCGATCCGTTTTTCCAAGCGCAAGACGTCGTCGTCACTCGCGCCGTGTCAGTCGCGGTCGAAGCGAGCTACTCGGTACTGATCGTCGTTGAAGGCGCGGGCTCAGTCACAACAACGACGTCTGCTCTGCCGGTCGAACGCGGCTCGACAGTGCTCGTCCCGTACTCAGCCGGCCCGGTCACGCTGCGCGGAGCGATGCGGGCGATTCGCTGCCTCCCGCCGAAGCTGCCACACGCGAGCTAGGGGCGATCACCAGCGGCCGTGCACCTGTTCGCGGATGTCGCGGTCGTAAATCTCCCGCAGGTGATCGAGCAGCTCGTCGTCGAGCGGCGGCAGATCGGCGGACGCCGCGTTCGCGCGGGTCTGCTCGATGTTGCGCGCTCCGGGTATCACCGTCGTGACACCGGGCTGGTCCACGATCCAACGCAACGCCAACTGTGCGGTCTGGACGCCGGCCGGCGTGAGACCCGCGACCTCGCGGGCCGCCGCGACGCCGACGTCGTACGGCACCCCGCTGAAGGTCTCACCCATGTCGAAGGATTCCCCGTGCCGGTTATATGTGCGGTGGTCGTCGGCGGCGAATCGCGTGCTCTCGTCGTACTTCCCGGACAGCAGCCCACTGGCCAGCGGCACGCGCGCGATGATTCCGACACCCGCAGCAGCAGCGGCCGGCAACACCTGCTCAAGAGGCTTGCGGCGGAAGATGTTGACGATGATCTGCACGGTCGCAACCCCTGGGCGCGCGATGGCGCGCAGCGCCTCGTTGCACGTCTCGACGGACACGCCGTACGCCGCGACAAGTCCCTCCGCCATCAGCGTGTCAAGCGCCTCAAATACCCGGTCGTCGTCGAACACCGTTGTCGGTGGGCAATGCAGCTGAACCAAGTCGAGCGTCTCGACGCCGAGGTTGGTGCGACTGCGGTCGACCCAGTCCCGGAACGCCTCCAACGTGTACGCCTCTGCGACGTGCGGGTTCGCACGGCGGCCAATCTTCGTCGCCACGGTGAGTCGCTCGTCGCGGTCCTTCAGGAACCGGCCGATCAGCTGCTCGCTGCGGCCGTCGCCGTACACGTCAGCGGTGTCGAGGAAGGTAACTCCCGCATCGACGGCGGCGTGCAGCAACGCCAATGCGTCGGCTTCGCTGACGTCGCCCCAATCCGCGCCGAGCTGCCAGCAACCCTGGCCGACCACCGAGACCTGCCGGTCGGTGCGTCCAAGAGTTCGAGTTTCCACGCCCTGCACCCTAGGCGAGGGTCGGCCCAACGAAGGTCTTGGGTCTTGCGTAAGCGTCCGCTTGCGCACGCATCCTCGCCGATACCAAACCGTTAGCTGCGATCGGAACCGCTCGTGCGGATGCGCCGTCCAACGCGCAATCCATTGCACAGGAGGCCTTTCCGATGACCCGCAATCGAACCGTTCACCAGGCACATCTATGACGGTGACCGGCTGCTGGCCGCGAGGTATTCATCGACCCCGGTGCATTGGCGCAGTGGCACATCGGTTCCGCGGACGTTGCAGTCCTGCGGTACCGTTTCGACTCGACAGGGCGGACGCAGCGCCCGTAAACGATCGCCTCGCCGGAGCACCGCGGAACGCGCGACGTGACCCTTCGTGAGAAGCATCGGCTCGCCCGGCGCCTATCGCATATCCCGGGCCCCCGGTGTTGCGGGCGCTATCTATCGCGAGGGAAATGGCTCCAGCTAGCTGGCGCGTCTGTCGATAGCCCTCGATGGCGGATCGACGAGCTCCGTGGAGAGGGCGCTCATGTTCTTGCCCGCGGTGCTCATTCTTTTGGCCGTGTCGATGGTCTTGGCGTTCAGCGGCCGCGCTGCTGGACGATGGTCCGGCTGGTGGCGGATCGCTGCGATTGCGGTCTTGGTTGTGCCAGTTGAGCTTTTTCTCCTCGTCCTGACCGGGTTCGTCGGCAGAGGTTACTGGTATTCCTATTTCTTCGTGTACGCGGCGTGGCTTGTCGGGTTCGGACCATTCGTGTTCGGTCGCGCGATAGGGCCCAACGCTCAACGGCTTGCCATTGCCATCGTCAGCCTCGGCGGCGTGGTGTGGCTGACAGGCTGGCCTTCCGTGCTAGATAACCCCGGATGGCAGTTCTGATTCGACGCCCGACGCGAAGCCCGAAGCGATGGCTGAGCGTCTCGTCAAGTGTCTTGGCCCACCGTTGTCTGCCTTTTGATGCGTCCGGATGGGCCGAAGGGTGGAGTCGTCAGACCTCATCGGATGGTAGGCACTGATCTGCCGCAACGACGCGCATTCGCTGCGCAGCACCCGGCATCTTGTCAGTGATCGACGGTCAGACCAACACCGTGACCTCGAGAACGAGGACATTGGCAACGAACCTAAGTCCCTCGCCCTCGACCCCATCCACCCACACCGCATACGCCGGCGACTACCAATCCCTGTGCGTCGTCACCCGTGTCCGGGCAACACTGGTTTGATGCCCACCGCGGCCACGAGCACCAAGCTCGAGTTGTACGCGACACCGCTGAAGTCGGCTCTCGCCGTCGCCGTGGATGAGTCACTCCAGCACCACGTGTCACGCTGGACTCGCCCCGCCACGAAACCTACACTTCACCCCGTGATAGTTCGGCGGAAACATCCCTTTCGTCCACTGTCTCATACGCGGCATGTAGCCGGGTGAACGCCTGCCGGTAAGTCGACCTCGCCTTAGTGCCACTTTGCACGCCCGGCGGCGATCGATGCGCGACGACCCAACCGAGGTCTGCAAGGAGAGAACAGCTCACTCTCGCCACGACTAGCGGCGAGGCAGATCACGGCCCGCCGCACGGCAACGACGCGGCACGAACGGCATCTGGAGGGGTTCAATGCCGATGGCAAACTCGCAATGACCGATTCGCCTTGGTTGCTGGTTCCGTATGTCGCGCTCACGCTTGGGCTCGCGACGATTTCCAGCGTCACCCTGACATGGATGTTGTGGGCATGGCGCGACGAACGCAGCGTCGATGAGACCGGATTCCCGGCACCTCGCGTGGTTGATCTAGACGACACGCGGCGGCTGTCATTCTCGTTGATCGTGCCCGCGAGGCACGAGGAAGCCGTGCTCGAAAAGACGCTGACGCGCCTAGCGGCCTCTGATCACCAGCTGATGGAGATCGTCGTCGTCGTCGGGCACGACGACGAACCGACAGCCGCCGTGGCGCGATCTGTCGCTGCGAAGCTCCCCGGGCGGGTCAAGGTCGTGGTCGACAGTCACCGCAGGAAGAACAAGCCGTTGGCTCTCAATACGGCACTTGAGGCGTGCGGTGGCGACCTCATCGGCGTGTTCGACGCGGAGGACCTCGCGCACCCCGAGTTGCTACCCGCATCGAGGGCTTGTTCCTGTCGGCGCGACGCCGACGTCGTGCAGAGCGGCGTGCAGCTCATGAACTATTGGGCGAGTTGGTACGCCGTCCGCAACGTTCTCGAGTACTACTTCTGGTTTCGCTCGAGATTGCACTTCCAGGCCACAAAACGGTTCGTCCCGCTCGGCGGCAACACCGTCTTCGTCTATCGCGATCAGCTCCTGGCGTTGGGCGGGTGGGATGCCAACTGCCTCGCCGAAGACTGCGATATCGGCGTTCGGCTTTCGGTTGCTGGCGCTCGCACCAAGGTCGCGTACGACAAGTCCCTGGTTACCCAAGAGGAATGCCCCGGGACGCTCCGCTCGTTTCTTCGTCAGCGGACGCGATGGAACCAGGGCTACCTTCAGGTCTTGCGCAAGGGCGATTGGAAGCGGCTGCCGGCCCGCAGTAGCCGAGCGCTTGCGATCGGTACGCTCGCGATGCCGTTCGTACAGGCTTTCAGCGGTGTGTTGATACCGCTATCGCTCGCCGGCATAATCTTCCTGAGGCTTCCGGACGGCATTGCCTTGTTTTCGTTCTTGCCACTTCTACCCACGCTTGCGACGATTGCCGTTGAAGTTGTGGCTCTCAGCGAGTTCGGCCATCTTTACGAACGCACGCCACGGGTCCGCGACTATGTCCGGCTCATCCTCGGCGCTCCCGTCTTTCAGCTCGTCCTTGCCTACGCGGCGGCGTGTGCGGTCGTCCGCGAGATGGTCGGCCGTCGCAACTGGGAAAAGACACGCCATCACGGCAGGCATCTCGACGATGTCGCCGTCGAGCCGAGCCGCAGCTTTGACGCAAGCGGGGCGGTCATATGACGCTCGTTTACGGCGATACTGCAGACGAGGCGGACCTTAACGAAGACACTCGAGCCAGGCCGACCCTTTGCCACGATGGTGGCGAAGGGTCAACTGGGCGAAAATGGCTCGCCGTTTTCACGTTGATTGCGCTCTTGGGATTTATTGCCGTCATCCACGCGGTGAACATGACCCGCTTGCCCGGGTTCGTCGACGACGAGGGCACCTACGTCTCGCAAGCGTGGTCATTTCAGACCGAGGGTCACCTGTCGCATTACACCTACTGGTACGACCATCCGCCCCTTGGCTGGATGCAGCTGGCTCTCTACACCTTCGTGACGAACGGCTTTGCCCGCGGCCCCGCGGTCGCGGTGAGCCGCGAGTTCATGCTCGGATACGCCGTGATAAGCGCGTGGCTCGTTTACGTCCTGGCTCGGCGGCTGAGCCTTCGTCGTCCGACTGCGCTGCTGAGCGTCGCGCTGTTCAGCCTGACGCCCATGGCGGTTGAATTTCAGCGCCTCGTCATGCTCGATACTTCGCCACGCCATGGGTGCTAGGCGCGTTCGTGCTGGCGCTATCTCCGCGACGGCGCCTTGCTGCGCAAGTCGCTGGCGCTGCATGCTTCGCGATCGCCGCACTGAACCAAAGAGACGAGCATGCTGCTCCTGCCGTCTCTTGCCTGGGTATTTTGGAGACACAGCCGCGGCGCCAACCGCAGGTATTCGCTGACGTTGGCGACGCTGACCTTCGTTATGATGGTCACCATTTACCCGCTGTACGCAACGCTGAAGAACGAGCTCTTCCCGGGAAGAAACCACGTGAGCTTGCTCGGCGCACTGGTTTTCCAACTTTTCACCCGCAGCAGCGGTGGAAGCATTTTCCAGCACACCAGCATCGCGCAGTTTTACCTCCGAAGCTGGCTCGACGTCGATTATTGGACACCAGTCCTGATTCTCGTCTGCGCGGCGATTGGCTGGGCGATCCGTTCGATGAGGCCATTCGCGCTCGCCCTCACCATCATGATGCTCATGATGGTGAGGGGCGGCTACGTCCCGTACGCCCTCATCGTCGTGCCGCTGCCATTTGCGGCGATCATCGTAGGTGGTGCGACAGACCGGCTTTTCGATTTCGTCGCCGGCCGCCGCAAGACACGCTTGGTGCCAGCGCCAAAGTGGCGGCTGCGAACACGAACGGCATTCGGATTCGTCGTGACCCTCGCGATGCTGGCCGGCGTATTCGTCATACCGGGGCGTGCCTGGGAAAAGCGTGACGACCAAGCGCTCACTCTGAATCAGAACTACAGCCTCAGCGAGGCGGAGGACTGGATCTATAACAATCTCCCACGTTCGTCGACGTACCTCGTCGACAATGTTTTCTGGATCGACATGGTGTTGCACCACTACCCACAACACAACGTCGTATGGATGTGGAAGATCGATAGTGACCCAGCGGTTCAGAAGCTGTACCCACACGGCTGGGAAGACTTCGACTATGTGATCTCGACGGTCTACGTGCGTGGGGTCGTACAGGTGCTGCCACAAATGGGGGCCGCCGTCGAACACTCGACCACGATCGCGTCTTTCGGAAGCGGCGCAGCACTCGTAGAGATTCGCAAGGTCAACCAGCCGGCGCCCGCGTCACGGAAACTAGCTGTCTTCAAGAGCACCGGCAGCTAACGATCGCGGCGAGAAGTGCCGTCACCAGCTGACGCTGTCGACAGCGATCCCGTGCTCGGGCACGGCCGTATCGAACTGCAGCCCGATACCTTGGGCCGTGCCGGCCGTGACATCGGCTGGGACTTCGAGCACGACTGTGTTCCAGCCCGACTGCAACGGATCGCCAGTGCCCTTTCGGACCGACCACGATCGGTCGAACAACCACGGCGTCGCCGTCACTACGTCCGCGCCGCTCCGGGCGCTCGGAGGCAGCCATACGTGAAAGCTGACGAGCCCACCCGCCTTTACGCCGGTCAACGAGCCGCGATCGACGACGGCTGCCGTGCCCGCGGGAACTGAAACGACGAGGCTTGGCTGCGCCGATCCGCTGACGGCGCCCGCAGCGACAGTGGATCCGCCCCAGGCCGAGGACCAGCCCGACGTCCCGCCTGCAAAATTGAATCGGCCGGTGGCCTTCGACGACGAATGCAGCGCCGGATGCATCATGAGTGGTGGGCCCGCCGGGGCCCTTAGCTTCAGATCGGCTTGCACGGCGCAGCCGGCGCCCGCGGCGCAGTGAGCGCCAGCGTCAGACAATAGCGACGGGAAGCTGCATCCGCCGGCCCACCACGCCCACGCTGTGTAACCGTCACCGTGCTGACGCAAGAAATTGAGTAGCGAAGCGTCGAAACCGTCCGGCTGACATTCCGATCCGCCGAACTCGGTGGCGACGACGGGCGCGGTCGACGCCAACCATCCGAAGGATGATTGCCACCCGGCCGCGTTAGCGCCGGCGACCGACTCGTACGGGTGCGTCGCGTATCCGACATTGGCGCCATCGAGCTGCCAGGCGGACACACCAGAGAGATCGTAGGCCCAATCATCGCCACCAGCCAATACGATGTTGTTCGCTCCCGTCGAACGAATCCGGTCGAGCATCTGCTGCATGCCGGCCGCCTCGAACGTGCGGCCACCACAGGTGATCATGCCGCCGTCTCGCCAGACCTGCCACGGTATGTCGTGCGGCTCGTTGTACAGCTCAAACCAAACGCCGGAATCGTTGCGGAACTGCTGGGCCACCTGCTGCCAGAACGTCAACGAATCGCTGTCGGCCATGCATTGCTGGCCTATAGCGGTCGACTTGGTGTCACCGCCGTCGGACCAATGCAAGTCGAGGATCACCACCAAGCCGGCCGCCTGGGCTTGGTCAACAGCGTCGACCAAGGTCTGCCGATAACCCGGGCAGGCGTGACCCGGTGCAACCTGGGCGCCGCTGTCAGAAAGCCACGAGACCTCGTTCAACGGCAGCCGCACCGTATTGGCATTCCAAGTACGCCGCATCGTCGCGAAATCCGAAGCAGGTATGCCAGGAGCGCCATCGAGCGCCTGGCCGGTGCATGACCATTCGAGCGACGGGCGATCAACGCCGCGTGGGACGAATACCGCGCCGTGCGGGTCGACGATCTTGTTGCCGGCGGCGGTATAGGCTTTGACCGGCACGAGTGCGGCAGCGTGATCGACATCTGTTGCGGCAAATAGCCCAACGAAAACGACTGCGGTGGCCAGTAACGTTCCAAGACCGAACGGAGTGCGCCGGGCGTGGCGACCGGCGCGAAATGCGATCATTGGGTAGTCAACTTCCCCAGGGGGCACCTCAGGTATCGGCACCAGCCAAAGGCTTCTTTACACGGTGCACGCGATACCACCGGGTACGCAACGCCGACGCCAGACGTCCAAAATCTCAGAATTAGTCAGCGCTCTCGGAAAAGCGCCCGCGTCGAATGCGGCGGACGAACCCATGAATTCATTGTGTTCGACGAGCCCGTTTCGGACCCCGCCGGCGGGTCGAGCGTCGCGGTCAGACGACGTCAGCGTGTTGTGGGGCCTCGGCGGCGCGGCCGCGCAAGCCCATGTAGCGAACCAAGCACCACCTCGGTCCGCGGTGTTCGCGGCGTTGACCTACTTGGCGCGCGCGCGTCTACTCCAGTTGCCGAACGGGTGAAGCAGACCCGGACCGGCGGGTTGGCGAGTGCAATATTTGAAACTTTTTTGGTCCAGCTGGCCACTTTGGGGTTCCTCACAGCGCCTGTAGCGTACTGAGAGCACCTTGCTCTCTCATGAGGAGGCCACCTGCACCGATCGCCAACTTTGCGAGACCAGTCGAAGCTGCTGTTGCACAGCTGTTGCCCAAGGGCAAAAATGGCACCCCCAGCGGTGCCCGCAACCGGCGCCACACGGCGCTGACCTGCGGTTATGGTGTGTAGCCCCGACGGGATTCGAACCCGCGCTACCGCCTTGAGAGGGCGGCGTCCTAGGCCGCTAGACAACGGGGCCGTGCGCTTACATTCGGCCTTGTGGCTGGGGTACCAGGACTCGAACCTAGACTAGCTGAACCAGAATCAGCCGGGCTGCCAATTACCCCATACCCCATCTGATCGGACAGGCCTCCCCGATCGCTGGTCGAGTGTATCGGACACCGGACGGCCCGCCCAAAGCGCTCGGGAGCGCTCCTGCCAGCCTCAGCCCACCGACGCCGCGCCCGTCGAAGCCGACCCATGGTGCGCTCGCGGCCGAGCAACTCCATCGACTCGAACAGCGGCGGCGACACCGTGCGCCCAGTGACCGCTACCCGCAGCGGCGCGTACGCGTTTCGCGGCTTGAGCCCGAGCCCGCCGATCAGCAGCCGCCTCGAGCGCATCCTTGATGTCGTCGGCGTGCCAATGCTCCAGCGGCTCCAGCGCCGCGCAGCCGCGGACCAGCACGGGAGCCGCGTCAGCCGTCAACTTCTTCGCCGCCGCGTCGGCGTCCGGCTCGAAAGCGGTCGTCGTCGACGAACAGGAAGCCGAGCATGCCCACTGCCTCCGACAGCACGGTGATGCGTTCCTGCACGAGCGGCGCGCCGCCGGCAAGCAAGCCGAAGCTGATCGGACGTCGGGGGGTCGGCGATCATCCCGACCTTCTGCAAGAACGGCAGGATCTCACAGCCAGCTTCGTCGGGTGGCAAGCTCGCGGATCTTCACCCCGTTGATGGCTTCGCACTTCTTCAGGTCGAAGCGCGCCGGATTGCGGCTGACCCGATCGAGGCTGAACGCGTCGACCATCTCCTGCAGGCTGAACAGTTCGCGGTCTTCACCCATCGACCAGCCGACGAGCGCGAAGTAGTTGAGCAACGCCTCAGGCAGAAAGCCGCGCTCGCGATACAGCATCAGCGACGACTCGGGGTCGCGCTTCGACAGCTTCTTGTTGCCCTCGCCCATCACGAACGGCAGGTGCCCGAACAGCGGCATCTGCCCGTCGGTCACACCGATCGACCCGAGCGCTTCGTACAGCGCGATCTGGCGCGGTGTCGACGACAGCAGGTCTTCGCCGCGCAACACGTGGGTGATCCGCATGAGCGCGTCATCGACCGGATTGACCAACGTGTACAAGCGGATTTCCGTCGGCCCGCACCAGCACGTAGTCGGGCACGAACTCGGGCTCGAAGGTCACCGGACCACGAATCAGATCGTCGAACGTGATCGCACGATCGGGCATCCGCAACCGCAAGCGCCGGCTTGCGGCCCGAGCGCAACGAATGCGTCGACCTGGGCGGCGCTCAGCGCGCGGCAATGGTTGTCGTAGCCCGGCTGCCGACCGGCTGCTCGGTTGCGTGCCTCGACCTCTTCGGTCGTGCAGTAACACCAGTACGCGTGCGGCGACGCCGCGAGCTTCGCCGCGACGTCGGCATAGATCGCGCCACGCTCCGACTGCTTGTACGGCCCGTACGGACCACCGACGTCGGGGCCTTCGTCCCACGTCAGACCGAGCCAGTTCAGCGCATCGACGACGCCGAGGTATGAGGCCTCGGTACTGCGCTCGACGTCGGTGTCTTCAACGCGGAAGACGAAAGTGCCACCCTCGTGTCGCGCGAATGCCCAGTTGAACAAGCGCGGTTCGGATGTTGCCGACGTGAATGTCGCCGGTCGGCGACGGCGCGAAGCGCACCCGCACGGTCATCGCGATCCGCCCATCGACGCGTTGCCGACCACCGTGTTCGTCAACGTTGCCGATCCCTTCGATCGTCACCGAAACCTCGTCACCCGGTCGCAGCGGCCCGACGCCGGCCGGCGTCCCGGTGAGAATGACGTCGCCGGGCAACAACGTCATCGACGTTGCTCACGAACACGACCAGCTCGGCCACGCCGTGCAGCAGCATCGACGTGCGCGCGTTGTTGCTTGATCTCGACCGTTGACCGTCGTGCGTGATCGCGAGGTCGGCGCGGGTCGACGTCGGTCGTCGATCCACGGACCGATCGGGCAGAACGTGTCGAACCCCTTCGCCCGCGCCCACTGCCCGTCGGTCTTCTGCAGGTCGCGCGCGGTGACGTCGTTGGCGCAGGTGTAGCCGAGGATCACCTCGTGCGCGCGCTCGAGCGGCACCTCGCGACACAGCCGGCCGATCACGATCGCCAGCTCGCCTTCGAAGTCGACCTGCTGCGACAGATGCGGGTAGCTGATCGCCGCGCCAGGCCCGATAACGGACGTCGACGGCTTCAAGAACAAGACCGGCTCGGACGGCGGTTCGCCGCCCATCTCGCGGGCGTGATCGGCGTAGTTCTTGCCGATCGCCACGACCTTGCTCGGGAGCACTGGCGGCAGCAGCCGCACGCCCGCCAGCGGCACGCGCAACCCGCTGAAGGTGACCTCGCCGAACGGGTGCCCGTTGATGACCGCGACCTCTTCGGCCCCAGGGTCGCCGCCGATCGCACCGAACGCGAACCCGCCGCCGCTCGCGCCACTGGGGTCGCCGTAGGAGAACCTGGCAATCCGCACCGGGTGAGGCTATCGGGTGCGTGCGGGAGACCGATTCACGGTCAGCGCGGCGACGAGGGCGGCGCCGAGCAGCATCGCGGCAGACAGCAGCAACGCGATCGAGAGCCCCGCGCGAAATGCGGAATAGGCAGCCTCAATCACCTGATCGACGATCTTCCCGTACGTCGCGGCAGCGCTCGAACCGCCGCTCACCGAACCGTTCTCGACAGCGTTGATGACGATCGCCTGGAAGTTCGCCGGGATGCCGAGCGCGTGCAGTCGACTCGACAGGTCGGCGTTGAGATGCGAGTTCACCAGCGAACCGAGCACGGCAACACCAACAACGGCACCGACCTGTCGCGCTGTATTAGCTGCCGAGGCGGCCATCCCTGAGCGCTCGGCCGGGATCGCAGTCAGCACGGTGGAGGTCACCGGAACGACGCCAATACCGAAGCCGGCACCGGCGATTGCCAGGCTCAGCGACAGGGGGCCGAACGGATGGGCGGCGGTTATGTAGTGCTCGGTGAGTGCGAGTCCTGCGGCACCGAGCAGGCACCCGATCGTCATCGCCGACCGCGCCCCCCGGCGTCCGACCCATCGACCTGCGGCGAGCGAGCCGATCACCATCGCGCCGGCCATGACACCGAACTGTTCAGCGGTGCGATATCCCGTATAGCCGACGACCTCTTCGAGATACAGCGCCGTGAAGAAGAAGATCGAGAAGATGCCGAAGTAGATTGCGAAGGCGACCACGAGCGGGCCACTCACCCCAGGGTTGCGCAGGTACGCCAGATCGAGCATCGGTTGTCGGCTGCGCAGCTCGACCACGATGAATCCGATCAGGGCCACTCCGCTGAGCACGAACAATGCAACGATCCAGTCGGTGCCGTATCCGTATGTCTCGCCGTAAATCACTGCGAAGATGGCGCAGCCGAGGAACCCTGACCCCAGCACGCAACCGGCGAGATCGAGCCCGCCCGACTGCGGGTCGGCACTTTCTGGCACCCAGCGCATGACCGCCGCAACGAGCAGAACCCCAGCAGCGAGATTGAACCAAAACACGTCGCGCCAACTCCCGGCGCCGACCAGCACACCACCGAGCACAGGCCCAAGCGCGAGCGCCAGACCCGAGACCGCGGCCCACACGCCAAGCGCGCGCGACCGAGTCGACGCTTCTGGATAGAGGTGACGGATCACCGACAACGTGCCCGGCTCAGACGCCGCAGCCCCAATTCCCATCAGCGCGCGGGCGCCGATCAGCACGGAGACGTTCGGCGCGAGCGCGCCCAGTACCGATCCCGCGCAAAACAACACGATGCCGGTGAGCATGACCTTCTTGCGACCCCAACGATCGCCGAGGCTTCCGGCCGTGAGCATGAGAGTTGCGAAGACCAGCGCGTACGCGTTGATGACCCACTGCAAAGCCGTGACGCCGGCGTGCAGATCGGTCTGAACGCTGCCGAGAGCGACGCTGATGATCGTGGTGTCGAGAAAGGTGAGGAACAGCACCCCGCACACGGTTGCCAGCGCGCGACCTCGCGCCGTGCCGGTGACAGCCGGCGCGGATAGGACGGCGGCGGCGCTCATCGCGTGGCGGTCAGCTGCTCGCAGGCGACGATGAGCCGGACGGCGAGCTGCCGCACGCCATCGCAGCACGTGCGCCCAGTGCTCATTACCGAGACGTTACAAGGCTGGGCTGTGATCTCACCGTCATCCCGCCTCATGCGCTTTCTCGAAGGAGCAACCGTGAACTCTCGACTCTCAACCGCAGTCGTCGCGGCTGCCGCCGTTGCCACACTGGCCGCGTGTAACTCCAGCAGCAAGAAAGCCGGCCCGGCCGCTACCCCAGCGAACACGAGCTCGGCCGCAGCCGGGTCGGCCACTTCGGGAGCGGCATCGGCTTCGGGCGCGGCATCGGCTTCGGGAGCGGCGCCGGCTTCGGGCGCGGCGGCGGCTTCAGCCGCGACCAAGTCGATCGATATCTGCACCGCCGTACCTCCGGCGACTGTCGTCAAACTGACTGGTAAGCCCTACACCGTCGCCTCATCTGACGGGGCGTCATCGGTCGGCGCCGATGCGCGCTGCGCCTACGACGACGTCGACAACACCGACAACGGCGTGACCCTCTCGATCTTTTCCCAGAACGTCGACAGCACGTGGCAGGCAGTGCACACCGGCAATATCACCGACGTCAGTGGCGTCGGTGACAAGGCATTCTGGGACAACGGCGATACCTTGTACGCCGTGTCAGGTTCCACCCTCATCCAGGTGAACGGCCTCGATGTCGAGGCCCCGACTGTTGCCCTCGCCAAGGCGCTGATCGCCGCTCTGCACTGAACAACCAGCGCATTCGGTCGCCCACGATGAGTAGCTACTGTTGGGCGGTGTGCTGGCGCAGCAGCCCGTAGGTGTAGGCGTCCTCCATGGCCTGCCACGACGCGGCGATCAGGTTCTCGTCGACGCCGATGGTGTCCCACTCGGTCTCGCCGTCGCTGGTCTCGATCAGCACCCGCGTGATGGCGCCGGTGCCGTGGGCGCCGTCGACGATGCGCACCTTGTAGTCGACCAGCTCGAGCTCGGCCAGCTGCGGATAGATGCGTTCGAGGGCATGCCGCAACGCCCGGTCGAGCGCGTTCACCGGACCGTTGCCTTCGCCGGTCGACACGATGCGCTCGCCCTTCGCCTCGACCTTGACAGTTGCTTCGGACACGACCTGGCCGTCGGCCCGCTGCTCGACGATCACCCGCCACGATTCCAGCGTGAAGTAGCTCAGCGGCTCGCCGTTGATCTCGGCCCGCAGCAGCAACTCGAACGACGCGTCGGCCGCCTCGAACATGTAGCCCTTGGCCTCGAGCGACTTGACCCGATCGACGACGCGGCCGACGACGTCCTTGTCTGTCGGACACATCGAGCCCGAGCTCTTTGCTCTTCATCTCGACACTCGCACGCCCGGCCATCTCCGACACGAGCATGCGCCGGTCGTTGCCGACCAACGCCGGCTCGATGTGTTGGTACAGATCGGGCGCCACCTTGATGGCCGACGCGTGCAACCCCGCCTTGTGCGCGAACGCCGAGAGCCCCACGTAGGGCTGGTGCGTGCGCGGCGGCTGGTTCGCGATCTCGGCCACGGCGTGGCTGACCCGCCCCAACTCGACGACTCGATGATCGGGCAGCACTCGTCGTCCGAGCTTGAGTTCGAGATTGGCGACGACCGTCACCAGGTTGGCGTTACCGCAACGCTCGCCGTATCCGTTGACGACGCCTTGCACGTGCGTGACGCCCGCGTCGACGGCGGCGAGGGTGTTCGCGACCGCGCACCCCGTGTCGTCGTGACAGTGGATGCCAAGCCGCGCGCCCGTGCCCTGCGAAACAGCATGGACGACGTCGGCGAGCTGCGTGGGCAGCATCCCGCCGTTCGTGTCACACAAGATGATCACGTCAGCGCCGGCCTCGGCCGCGACCCGAACTGCTTCGACCGCGTAGCCCGGATTTGCCTTGTAGCCATCGAAGAAATGCTCGGCGTCGACGAAACACGCGACGGCCCTCTGCGCGCAGGTGCGTCACGGTGTCGCGGATCATCGCGAGGTTCTCGTCGAGCGTGGTCTTCAGCGCCTCGAAGACATGGCGGTCATGACTCTTCGCGACCAGGCACACGACCGACGCCTCGGAATCTCGAAGCGCGGCGACCTGCGGATCGTCGGCGGCCTTCACGCCCGGCTTGCGGGTCGCGCCGAACGCACTGAGGGTGGCGTTCTTGAGGTTCAACTCGGTGCGCGCGCGACGGAAGAACTCGGTGTCCTTCGGCAGCGCGCCCGGCCAGCCGCCCTCGATGAAGCCGACGCCGAGGTCGTCGAGGTGCTGCGCAATGGCGAGCTTGTCGGCGACCGTGAGGGCCATGCCCTCACCCTGGGCGCCGTCGCGCAGGGTTGTGTCGTAGACGTGAAAGCCGTCGGGCTGCGGGGCCATCGGAGTTACCTCGAGTTCGGTGGGCGGTTACGGCGGTGAACTGAGAACATAGCACAACAAAAAGACCCCCCGCGCATGCGGGAGGTCTGGCGCGCTGGTCGTTTTCCGACCGGCACGCCTAGCCAATAATGATCTGCGAGTGCTGCACCCGGCCAGTGTGCCACACGACCACCGGCCGGGTCATCCTCGCTGAGCGGAGCGGTCGTCAACGCGGTCCGGGTGACGATAGGCGTCGGGGTCGGCTAGCCGGGTCTCGACGAAGCGGGTGCCGGCGGTCAGGCCGTCGAGCTGTCGGGCTCACCGTGGGCGTCGGGCGTCGCGCGTGTCACTCCCACACACGCTGCCAGGAGGCACCTGGCAGTCGGCCGGCGCGACGATCCGCGGGTCGCGTCGGGTTCAGCAGAACCACCGAGTCGGCGACGTGGACGAGCGACGCAATGTCGCCTGGGCCGCCGAGGGTGATCGCTGCGCCGCCCGTCGTCCATCCGATGACGGCGTAGCTGTTCCCCTTGTCGAACACGTACGCCCTCGGTGCCGTTCACCGTGATCGGTGTCGAGGCGACCGGGCGCGCACTGGCGAAATCGCCATTCACCGAATCGCCGCCGACCTTGGTGACCGTCAGCTGGTAGGCATCCGTACCGGAGCCGGGGGTGCCCGCCGCCGGGTCGTACTCGACGTACCACGTGACGCTGTCCGCACAGTGGTTGCGCGAGATCGTGCCCCACGCGCCGTAGAGCACGTAGCCGGCCGGCGTCGCAGGCAGCATGTAGGTGAGACCGGCCACTTCGGCCGGCGAGGCGATCACGTAGTAGTTCTCCGGCACGCAGCCGCCGGGGCTTTGCCTGCGGCGCGACCGACGACGGCGACCGACGCGTCGGCTTTGAGGGCGTCGTCGCGGGCGGCCGACGTGCTCGACGCGACGCCCGCGCCCGGCCCGCCGGCACCTGATTGCAGGGTGCGGTGACCACCGGGTGTGAGTTCGCGACCACCACCCCGACCGCGACCACCGCGGCGACGGCCGCCGCCGCCGACAACGCGGGCATCAGACCGCGTGACGGCGCTTGCTCGGCAACAGCGGCCGACGCTGTCGACCGGCCGGCACTGATCGGCGTCCGGTCTGCGGTGGCTTTGAGCGATGCGCGAAGCCGCGCGATCACTTCGTCGTCGGTGGGGGTCATGACATCTTCTCCTTCAGCTTGGCGAGCGCGCGCGACGAGGTCGACTTGACCGTGCCGGGGCGACAGCCGAGAACCTGCGCGGTCTCGGCTTCGGACAGATCGAGGTAGAACCGCAACACGAGGACGGCGCGCTGGCGCGGCGGCAATGCCCGACCAGCTGCCACGTCTCGTCGACCTCGGCCGGTTCGACGACGGATTCGGTGACGGTGGCGAGATGCAGCCGTTCGCGACGGGTGCGGCGGTGGACGTTGGTGCTGAGGTTCACGACCGACCGCCGCAGGTACGCGGCCGGATCGCTCACCGACTTGGCCCGCGCGAAGCCGATGAAGGCGTCGTGGACGACGTCTTCGGCCGCTGTCGCCGAACCGGTCAGCAGGTGCGCGAGCCGCAGCAACCCCGGACGGCACCGGCGATAGAGCTCCTCGAGGCTGTCGGCAGTCTCGACTCGCTCGGCCGAGCCTACGCGCGCCTGCTGCGCTACAATCCGGACATGCCATCAAGACACCACAGCTCGCGATTCGGTTCCACCCTTTTCTGGCCGACGACGAACTGCCTGCATCAGGACGCTTTCTTGAGCGTCGAGGTACTGGCAGTTCGAGGCCGGCGAGGCGACCGTGCTGGTAGCTGCGGGCAAGAGCAGCTCGGCAACATGGAATGCGACTGTCGCGTTCCCCCCGTCGAAACGCCACATCGTCTCCTCGAGTCCGTTGCCGCTTGGGCGAATGCCGGCCCACACATGTCCCTCGTCGGCGCGCAACCAGTCGACCGCGTTGCCCGAGCCCGATACGACCGTGCTTACGGTCTGCGACCCCGGCGCGATGTGAAACAACGTCGCGCCGACATCGCCTACCCCTGATCGAATTGCCAAGCCATAGCCCGTCGTCGTTCGCCGCGATGACCGGGTCGTAGAGCTTCGGTGTGTGGACGACGGCTTGTACCGCGCCTGACGTCATTGACACCGCAATCGCTTCAGAGCCGTTGGTCGTATCTACGTCGTAGATCCACATCGAGCCACCGCCGTACGCAATCACAGGTTGAGTATCGGATGCCGGACTGTAGGTCATCACGACGGGGCCCGTCGACGTCTTGCCGGTTGCCGAGTCGATTCGATCGATGGCAATCGAGCTGGTGTCGTTACCGTTGACAACACTGCGGGTGATGTCCGCCACGATCGGCTGACCAAGGGCCGAGGAATCTGAGCACGAGCTGGTCGGTTACTGCGCCGACCGCCAGAGGGCCAGTCGTCACCGGCGCCGAAGCGCACGGTGCGCCGATGTCGTTCGACTGAACAGTTCCGGTGACGGCGAGACTGCCCGACACCGCGGTGACGTTCTCGAACCAGTAACCGGAGGGCAGTTGTACCGATGAGACGTTCGGAGCTGCGATGTCTGCCGCATTCCCCGAATCGCTTGCCGTCGGACCGTCGGAGGTCGGACTCGGCGTCGGGGATGCGGACACCGTGCGGTGTCGGCGACAGTTGGCTTCCGACCACTGCCGGACCAACGGGTTGAGTCGGCGTGCGCGAAGCACCGAACGCGTTGACTCCGACCGCCACCGCAGTCACGCCGACTGCGGCCGCGGCGGCGACCCCGGCACTGCGGCGACGAAAACGGCGCCGCATGCGGACTTCGACGAGCACGACCGGGTCGCCAGTTGCCGAAACACTTTGAGCGCGGTCGCGCAACACAGCACGCAACTGATCCTCAGTGTGGTTGCTCATCGCACTTCCTCCTCTCGCATCGTCGCTGTCGTGGTCCGGCGTAGTCGGGCCAGGCCCTTTGCGGTCTGGCTCCGAACGGTGCCGATGGCCACGCCAAGCTCGGCCGCGATCTCGGCTTCGGTCATGTCTTCGTAAAACCGAAGCACCAGCACCGCCCGTTGGCGCGGCGGTGTCGCGCGCAACGCCCGCCACACGGCGTCCCGTTCGGCGTGGGTTGCGCTCGTGTCGGCGACGCCGCGTTCGGGGACCGCGTCGGTCGGGTCTTCACGGAACCGACGGAGCCGCGACCGGCTGACGAGGAGATTGACCATTACCCGCTGCAGGTAGGCGTCGGGCTGGGCGATCGGCTGTCGCCGCCACGAAGCGCAACATCTGGCGAGCGCCTCCTGGACGAGGTCTTCCGCGGCCGGCTGGCTGCCAGTCAGCAAGTAGGCCCTACGCACGAGGTGGTGATAGCGAGCACGAACGAACTCCGCGAGCTCGTCATCCACCCCGTACCTCCAAGTTGCTTTCACCTGTGTAGACGCTTTCGGCGCAGTTACCTATGCCTGGCGAGCCCGATCAAAACGGGGCGCTGCAAGGCAAGATCGCGGACGGTATCAGGGGTCAACGGGAATGGTTTGCCAGTCCGTGCCTGCGTCATTGGTGCGGTATTCGTTCGTCGTCCACGGGACCGGTGAATGTAGGGCTTAGTGGGCCTGGCGGTAGCGCGTAGGCGAATGCGAGCGCGTTCGTGCCGGACGCTGCGAATGCCTGGGTCATTGGCCCTGCGCCGTCGCCGACTTTGTCGCCGAGTTCGCTTTGCCAGGTCTTCCCACCGTCGATGCTGTTGAAGATCGCCGCGCGCGCACCGTACCGCCACAAGATGTCCTGGCTTGCTGCCACGATCCCGTCGGCGTATTGCTACAGGACGCCTTCTTGAGCGTCGTCGTACTGGCAGTTCGAGCCGCCTCATCGTGATCACCAGGACGCTTTCTTGAGCGTCTAGGCATTGGCGGCTCGAGGCCGGACAGCGTTCAGCAGACCGGGTGCATCCAGCCGTGGGTGTCGGCGGCGTGCCGTACTGGATGGCGAGCAGCGAGTCGCGGATGTCTTGGGTCACCTTGCCGGTGTGCCCGTCGCCCATCGTGAGCTCGCCGCCGCGCCAGGCCAGCCGGCCGAGCGGCGTCACGACCGCCGCGGTGCCGCAGGCGAACACCTCGGTGATGCGGCCCGACGCCACGCCGGACCGCCACTCGTCGATGTCGATCGGACGCTGCGACGTCGCGTGCCCGTGCTCGCCGGCGATCGTCAGGATCGCGTCGCGGGTGACGCCTTCGAGGATCGTGCCCGACACCGGCGGCGTGACCAACGTGCCGTCGTCGAACACGAAGTACACGTTCATGCCGCCGAGCTCTTCGACCCAGCGCTTCTCGACTGCGTCGAGGAACACGACCTGGTCGCAGCCGTTCGCGCTCGCCTCTTGCTGCGCGACCAGGCTGGCCGCGTAGTTGCCGCGCGCACTTGGCCGCGCCGGTGCCGCCGGGTGCGGCGCGGGTGTACTCCTCCGACAGCCAGATCGACACCGGATGCAGGCCACCGGCGAAGTAGGCGCCGGCGGGCGATGCGATCACCATGAAGGTGACGTGATTGGCCGGGCGCACGCCGAGAAACGCCTCGGTCGCCATCATGAAAGGCCGCAGATAAAGGCTTTTCTCTTCCTCGGCCGGCACCCACGCGCGGTCGGCCTCGATCAGCAAGTCGGCGGCCGCGACGAAGTCGTCGACCGGTAGCTCAGGCAACGCGAGGCGGCGGGCCGACCGCTGGAACCGGCGTCCGTTTGCGTCTGGCCTGAACGTTTTGATCGAGCCGTCGGGCTGCACGTAGGCCTTGAAGCCCTCGAAAATCGACTGCCCGTAGTGAAAAACGGCGGTCGCCGGGTCGAGCGCGAGCGGACCGTACGGGCGGAGGTTGGCGTTGTGCCAGCCTTCGTCGGGCGTCCAGGTGATCGTCACCATGTGATCGGTGAAGACGCGGCCGAAGCCCGGGCTGCGCAGCAGCTCGTCGCGCTGAGCGTCGGGCACCGGCGAGGTCGGCTAGGTGCGGGTGAACTCGATGGTCATGGGTCAATCCTCACGGCTGAAGTGGTTGTGACGCTAGCCCACCGCTTTCAGTGTGGGCGTGATGACCCGCGTCGGGTCGCACAAGCAGCAAATGCGGGCCGGACGCCGATCGCTGGGACCTCGTGAACGGTGACGCGTGCTCGGTGCGGGCGTCGTCGCGCTAGCCGGCGACGCGGGCAGCCAGTGCGTCGCCGACCTCGTGGGTCGTGCGGCGGACCGGCCGCTGTACTCGGGACGAGTCGGCGAGGTCGGCGGCGACGGCGGCTTCGACGGTGGCCGCAGCTTCGGTGAGGCCGAGGTGGTCGAGCAGCATCGCGACGGACAGCACGGTGGCGGTCGGGTCGGCGATGCCTTGGCCGGCGATGTCGGGCGCGCTGCCGTGCACGGGCTCGAACATGCTCGGCGTCGTGCGGGCCGGATTGACGTTGCCGCTGGCCGCGAGGCCGATGCCGCCGGCGATCGCGGCGCCGAGGTCGGTGAGGATGTCGCCGAACAGGTTGTCGGTGACGATGACGTCGAACCGCTGCGGGTTGGTCACGAAGTAGATGGTGGCCGCGTCGACGTGGCAGTAGTCGACGTCGACGCTCGGGAACTCGGCGCCGACGGTCTTGACGATGCGAGTCCAGAGGTCGCCGGAGTGCACGAGCACGTTGTTCTTGTGCACCAGCGTCAGCTTGTGTCGCGGCCGAGCGGCCGCCCGGGCGAACGCGTCGCGCACGACCCGCTCGACGCCGAAGGCGGTGTTGACGCTTTCTTCGGTGGCGATCTCGTGCGGAGTGTTCTTGCGCAGAAATCCGCCGGCCCCGGCGTAGGCACCTTCGGTGCCTTCGCGGATGACCACGAAGTCGATGTCGGCCGGGCCGACATTGGCCAGCGGGCTGGCGACGCCGGGGAAAAGCTTCACCGGCCGCAGGTTGACGAAGTGGTCGAGCTCGAACCGCAACCGCAGCAGCAGGCCGCGTTCGAGCACGCCACTCGGAACGCCCGGATCGCCGACCGCGCCGAGCAGGATCGCGTCGTGGTCGCGCAACTCGTCGAGCACCGAGTCGGGCAGCGTCTCACCGGTCGCGTGCCAGCGGCGGGCGCCGAGGTCGTACTCGGTGCGCTCGATCTTGACGTCATATGCAGGCGTGACCGCATCGAGCACCTTGAGGCCCTCGGCCACCACCTCGGGCCCGATCCCGTCGCCGGCAATCACCGCCAACCGCACGCTGCGCGTCATGGACTAAGCGTATCGAACGCTGGTTGGTGCCCCTCCTTCGAGTTTGTTAGACGTTGGCGGGGTCCTGACCCCGCGAACGTCTAACAGTCGGACGGCGAGATGCCGCCCGCGATTGCGCACGCAGCGACTCGAGATGCTCGGCCGACAGCCTGCGACTGGAGCCGATGAACCAGTCGAAGGTGTTGTCAGACCACCGATAGTTATGCGGCCAGTCCGTGCTCGTGTCCCAGTCGGCATCGCTGCGCGGCCGCCGGCCGACCGACGCAGACAAGAGGAAGTGCATCGTTGCCTCGAATGCGCCTGTCTCGTCGTCCGAACTGTGAATGTCGAAGCTGGGCGTGACTGCGAGGGTCGGTATCGCGAGACCGTGCGAGGCCAACCATTCATCCCGTTTCGACATCTCGCGCTCGCGCTCGGCGGTGTGGTCAGGGGGCGCCAGCACCTCGCCGTCCCATTCAAAAAGTTCGTCGGGCAGGTCGGCGCCGAAGACGATCTCGGTCCACTCGACGACCGAACCGAAGCCGTCATTGCGCTCGAGCAGCACGATGCCCGTCTCGGCGTCGACCACCATCGTGAGCGGAAACGGCTTGTGCGGTGGCGGCGCCAACTCGACCGTCCAGGCCGGCCGCCCGAGCATTTCGGTCGGTGTCGGCGGGCCGGTCGGATGGGTGAAGTCGGTGCCCTCCCAGCGACTCAGCGGGCGGCGCTCGACGACCGCATGGTCTGACCAGCCCCAGGCTGCATTCCGAAATTCCGTCGGCAGTTCGTCGTCGTTGAGCCAGATCCACTTGCGGCGCTGGCCGAAAATCGCCATCGGCCGGCCGTCGAGTCGTTCGCGACGCACCAGGTCGCCGCGCTTGGCGACCCGATGCGATCCCTCGGCGACCGACACCGGCCCGACGACCGGTAGGACGGCGTCATGGTGCCACGTCGTCAGACTCACGCACCTCGCGCACGTGCACGATTCCCGACACGGTCCGCTCAGCCCCGTCGCCCGATGCCATCAACACCACGAGCGCGGGCCAACTGATCTGGTCTGCCACGGCTGCGAGTTTGGCAGACACTCCCCCGCGCTGCCGAGTTCGTTAGACGTCGGCGGGGCTCTTAACCCGCGAACGTCTAACGGTCGGACGGCGAGTGGTGCCGAGGGCGAGTCGCTAGGCCTCGACGAGGTCGACCGCCCGGCCCGACTCGGCGCCGATCTCGGTCACGATCGTCTCGAGCACCGCCAACGGCAGCGCCGAGTCGACGGTCAACGCAACGAGTGCGTGACCGCCGCGCGTGTCACGCGCGACCTGCATGCCGGCGATGTTGATGCCGTGCTCGCCCAAGATGTGACCGAGGACGCCGACCACGCCAGGGCGGTCTTCGTAGCGGAAGAACGCGAGGTGCTCAGACAGCGTGAGGTCGACGTCGAAGTCGTCGATCTTCACCAGCTTCTCGACGAACTTCGGCCGCGCGAGCGTGCCGCCGATCGAAAGCTGGTGACCGTTCGGCAAGCGTGCCGCGAACGGTGATCAGGTTGCGGAAGTCGATGCTGTCGTCGCTCGGTCGTCAGGCTTACCTCGACACCGCGGTCTTGCGCGAACAGCGGCGCGTTGACGTAGGTGACCGACTTCTCGACGACGTCGGTGAACACGCCCTTGAGCACCGCGAGTTCGAGCACCTTGACGTCGTAGGCAGCGATCTCGCCACGAACCTCGACCTCGATGCGGGTCGCGATTCCGCCTGCCAATGCTGTGAAAACGCGGCCGAGCTTCTCGGCGAGCGGCAACGCCGGCCGCACGTCTTCGGCGATCGCGCCACCCTGCACGTTGACCGCGTCGGGCACGAACTCGCCAGACAGCGCGAGCTTCACCGACCGCGCGACAGCGGTGCCGGCCTTCTCCTGCGCTTCGTCGGTGCTCGCGCCGAGGTGCGGAGTCACGACGACGTTGTCGAATTCAAACAACGGGCTGGACGTCGTCGGCTCGGTCGCGAAAACGTCGAGGCCGACGCCGCCGACGCGCCCTTCCTTCAGCGCGATCGCGAGGGCGTCTTCGTTGACGAGGCCGCCGCGGGCGGCGTTGACGATGATGACGCCGGGCTTGACCATGCCGAGCTCGCGCTCGCTGATGAGGTCGAGCGTTTCGGGCGTCTTCGGCAAGTGGATCGTGATGATGTCGGCTTCGCGCAGCAGCTCTTCGAGCGTGACGAGCTTGACGCCGTACTGCGCCGCGCGAGCCGGCTGCACGTAGGGGTCGTACGCGATGAGGTGCGTGCCGAACGCGGCCAGACGCTGCGCGACGAGCTGGCCGATCTTGCCCAGGCCGACGACGCCGATGGTCTTGTCGAGGATCTCGACGCCGGTGAACTTCGAGCGCTTCCACTCCCCTGACTTCAGCGACGCGTTCGCGACCGGCGTGCGGCGGGCGACCGCGAAGAGCAGCGCGATCGCTTGCTCGGCGGCACTGACGATGTTCGACTGCGGCGCGTTGACGACCATCACACCGGCGTTGGTCGCGGCCTTCACGTCGACGTTGTCGAGGCCGACGCCGGCGCGGGCGACGACCTTCAGGTTCGGCGCAGCGGCGATGGCCTCGGCGTCGATCTTGGTCGCGCTGCGAATGATGACCGCGTCGGCCGTGGCCAGCGCGGGCAGGAGGGCGGCGCGGTCGGCGCCGTCGACTTCGCGGACGTCGAAGTCGCCGCTCAGCAGATCGATGCCGGCCGGGGAGAGTTCTTCGGCGATCAGAACGATGGGCTTGCTCATGGGTGGGCAATCCTCCGACGGTGTGGCCCGGAGCCGGGCCGAAAAGGGTGTCGTCGGCGTTGGGCCACCACGCTGTAGCACGCGCCTGATTCATCCGCGAGTCTACCGGGTGCGTTTCCGGCAGATTACGTGACTCACCTTTTCGGCAATCGCTCGCGGTCAGCGTGTGACCGGGCTCACGGCCGACCGGGCAAATGCGACCTCGCGGATCGTGACGCCGTCAATAAATGCCCCGGCGACCAGACTCACGAACGGCAGCGGCACCTTGCAGGTGAGCTCGACCCGGACAGTCCGACCGTCAGGTTGGAGGCCGGTCGCCACCGCTCCGCCTCCGTCCTGAGTGCCCACCACCTGGTAGGACGACGCCGTGCACTCGTGCGGAATGCGCGCCGCCACCGTCGAATACGCCGTGGCCACGGCTTTCGCATCAGCACTCGACAACGGCAGCTGGTCGCCGAGCGTGCCGCCGTACACGGTCGGAGATCCGCGTGCTGGACGGCGGCCAGCGCCGCGCCGTCCGCGGTTGACTGCATTTCGCGCTGGGCCAGGAAGACGGTGGAGACATCGACGATCACGGTGATCAACCCGGCGACGATGACGGCGAAGAAGATCATCAAGATCATCACTGAGCCCTCGTCGCGCCGGCGGCGGGTTGTCATCGACTGGCCCGGAAGGCGTCGACGACCTCGTCATGCACGCCGCCGACCGAAACGGTGAGCGGCTGTCCGAAGACCGACGTCGGCAGGAACGGCAGGCCGACCGAGAGGTCGACTTCGACGCGAATCGTGTTGCCTGGGATCAAGCCGACGGAGCACCCTGCCGGGGCCGCGCACGACACCGCCAGCTGTCGGCCGCAGTCGAACGAAGCGGAAACCTGGTTGCGCAACGCTACGGTCGCGGCCGCACAAGCCTGCGCGTAGGCGTCACTCACCGTGTCGGCTTCGACGAATGCGCGACCGGCCTCACGCGCGGCCTCGGTCGCACCATAGGCAGACCCTTGCACTTGCAACGCGGCGAGGATCAGGTAGATCAACGGCACCAGCAAGAATGCGGAAAGAACGACGAACTCGAGGACGGCGTTGCCCGATTCGTCGCTTGTCCGGTTGGTGATGCGCGTGGGCACCGAGCGCGCGAACCACGAACGCTGCGCGATTGCCATCACGGCTGTTCCTGCATCGCATCACCGGTCGCGTGCAAGACCCCCGAACCCACACCGAGGAATCCGATCAGGGGAAACGGGCTAGCGATTCGAACCTCAACGACCGGCACCGAACCGCCCGCACTCGGCAGAATTCGGCGTGCTCGCGGTAACGCCATTCGCGAACGAATCGGGCAGCGATTCGGTCACGCATGATGCGGCGCGTTGGCTGGCCGCGTTCGTGATCGCCGCATTCCCAGCTTGCACGATGTCTTCGGCAGCGGCGTACCGCGCGCCTTCCTGCGCGCACGCAGCGAGAGTATTGCGCACGTAGAGGGCAAGGCCCAGCTGGAGAATTCCGGCAAAGAGTGGGACCAGAATCAGCGACACCAGCACGAAGTCGACTACAGCCGACCCGCCATCGTTGGCTACTGACCCGCCTGCTTGTTGACCTTGCCAAACGCGTTGTCGAGCAGGTCGGTGAGTTGCTCGCTCGCGATGCCCCAAATCAGGACGACGATCACGGCGGTCATCAGCGTAATCATGACCCAGCCGGGCACATCGCCACGATCTCGATCGATTGGCGCAGTGGCAAGGCGATTCCTCACCTTGACGATGATGCGGTTTGCGTGGCGAAGCATTGCGGTTCTCCTTTGTTCTCAATGGGTTGTGTGTTGACACGCGAGGCTGGGGTTCACCCAACGGGCTCAGTCATGCGAGCAACCGGAGAGAGACGAACCCGGGGAACAGCGCGAAGAGCATCGTCACCGGAAGAATGAAGAAGACGACAGGCACCATCATCGCGACTTCTTTCTTGCCGCCGCTTTCGAGAAGCGCCCGCTTCCCCGCCTCGCGCACATCAACGGCCTGCGCTCGCAACACCTCGGCCAGCGGCGTGCCACGTTCGACCGCTACGGCTATGCCGTCGACGAAGCGCGCAAGTGTGGGAATTGACGTTCGCGCTGCTACGTTTCAAGCGCACTGACCAGCGTCGCTCCGGCGCGCGCCTCGCCCAGCGCCGTCGCTAGCTCCTTCGCGAAGTCTCGCCCTTACTCGTGTGGGTACTACGCGTTCCAATGCCCCGACGGGACCCTCACCTGCACCAACGGCCAACGCCTAGCATTTCGGCCACCGTCTGGAATTCTGCGAGCATGCGGTGTTCGCGCTTGGCGACTTCTTGCGTCAGTGCGTAGTCACGCAACACCACGCCACACAGCATCGCTGCGCCGCACAAGACAAGCAGCATCAATGGTGACCGATGCGGATCGCTCGTCAACAGCAGAAGACTGGTGGCAACGCCACCGACGAGTCCGATCGCACCCCAAAGCACTCGCCCGGACCGGAAGTCGTCGACGGTCATGCCGCTACTGGCCTGCTCGAGCCGCCGCCGAGTCGAGACAAAACCGCCCAACAAACGATTGAGCAACGCGACGGCGTCCGACATGACCGGCTTGAAGAATCTTCGACCGTCGGAAAAGGCGTCGACACGGGAAGTTGCACGAGGAGGCTCGACCGTCGAGGCGCATCACGCAGGTACGGTCCGAGGCGCGCTTCAAGACGCGGACGCCAGTACCGCGGCGCGCTGTAAACGGCGCACGTCATTCCGAGGCCACATAGGCCGCCAAGAGCTGCGCCGGCCAACGCGCTCATCGCAGCACCCGTTCTTCTACG
>CAWIJQ010000004.1:0-181750 GCA_963836475.1 uncultured Actinomycetes bacterium | reverse complement strand
CTCGGCACATCGGTGGCCCAAGACGGGTCTACCGCTTGGCAAAGTACGGCGAGCGCGGTGACCGGATACACGCAAACATTCGGCTCAGTGCCTGCCACCCCGGGCGAGTTCGCCTTCGCGTTTGTCGAGACCGGCAACGCGACGGCGCCAGTCCGCGCCGTCCGGCTGGTCGTTGATTGAAGCACCGACGGAAAGCAATGACAGCATGGCCCGCTACTTCCAGTCGGCCGGCACGACTGCGCCCGCGATCACGACATCGGGCCTGTCGCCCTCCGGTGCATACATCGCCGGGATGTTCCTGCTCCGAGCGTCTGCGCCGACAGTGCCGGGCGCGCCGACAGCAGTAACGGCAGTCGCGGGAAACGGCGCTGCCACAGTGTCGTGGGCCGCACCGGCTTCGACAGGTGACCTCCCCTCACGTCGTACACAGTGACAGCTAGCCCGGGCGGTGCGACGTCCACGATTTCTGGTTCGACTTCGGCGGTTGTCAGTGGCTTGACCAATGGCACTGCGTACACGTTTGTGGTGACGGCCGCGAACGCTGTCGGTACGGGCGCGCCGTCGGCTCCTTCGGCGCCGGTGACGCCTAGTGCACCGACGGTTCCTGGTGCGCCGACGTCGGTGACTGCGGTTGCGGGTAACACGTCGGCGACGGTCTCGTGGGGGTTCGCCTGCAAACAACGGCGGCTCGCCCATTACGTCGTACACGGTGACAGCGACTCCGGGTGGTGCGACTGCGACAAATTCTGGTGCTACGTCGGCAGTTGTCGGCGGCTTGACCAACGGCACTGCGTACACGTTCGTGGTGACGGCGGCGAACAGTGTCGGTACCGGCGCGCCGTCGGCGCCTTCGGCGCCGGTGACTCCGAGCGCGCCCACGGTTCCTGGTGCGCCTACGTCGGTGACTGCGGTTGCGGGCAACACGTCGGCCACAGTGTCATGGGTCGCGCCCGCTTCGACGGGTGGCAGCCCGATCACGTCATACACCGTGACGGCTAGCCCGGGTGGTGCGACGGCGACAATTTCTGGTGCGACGTCGGCAGTTGTCGGCGGCTTGACCAACGGCACCGCGTACACGTTTGTAGTGACGGCCACGAACAGCGTTGGCACCGGCGCGCCCTCGGTGGCTTCACCGCCGGTGACTCCGAGTGCGCCAACGTCGTACACCCTGGTGCGACGTGCAGACGTGACCTTGATCGGATCGACAGCGAGTGTGACCGTCGTATTCGGCGCGCCTGCACAAGCCGGCGATCTGTTAATCGCGACTGGCGGCATCTACCAAGGGTCGGCGGTCAGTGCCGTTACCGGTCCAGCGGGCTTCACGGCCGCCGGTTCGACGACGGGCGCGACCGGCGAGAGTGGCGCCGTCGTCTGGTACAAGGTCGCGGTCGGTGGCGAAACGTCGTTCACCTTCACCCAGCCTGCCGCGTCGACGAACTACTCGAAATTCGCAGTCGCCGAAATATCGGGGCTCGGTGCGTCGGTCGCGGTTGATGGCGTGGCCACCTGGCAGTCATCAGCCACCGCCGTCACGACGTACACGCAAACGTACGGTTCTGTCCCGCTCGCGCCCAGCGAGCTCGCCTTTGCCTTCTTCGTCGCGGACAACGCCGCCACCCAAGTGACGCCGTCCGGTTGGACGCTCCTTGTCGGGCCGAGCGGTTCCAACGACAACATGGGCTACTACCTCCGCCTTGCCGGCGCGACAGCGCCATCGATTTCTCCGTCAGGCCTTTCACCAGCTGGCGGTTACACCGCAGGGATGATCGTCTTCAGATCAACCTCGTGACACGTACACAGTTGGTCGTTCGCCAGACAATGCTGTGGCCCGCTTGGTAGTCTCGGATAAATGGGGTCCGTACTCAACGTAGCTCGTCGGGTCATCCACGGCTGCCGTCATGTTCAGCACTTTTTTCAGCGTCGCCTGAAACAGGCTGCCCATGCGGTGGGAGGTGTGCAGCGGTCCCTCGGTAGTGATTCCGGCACCGTTGCGTTGACCTTTGACGACGGGCCCAATCCGCGCTTTACCCTTCAAGCTCTCGAGGTGCTCAAGCGTTTCAACATACCCGCGACTTTCTTCCTCGTCGGTGAGCGTGTACGCGAGCACCCCGAACTTGTTCAGCAAATTCTGGCCGCAGGGCACCGCATCGGTTCGCATTCTGATTCTCATCCCGACATGTGGACAGTGAACTGGCGCACCGCGTTACGCGAGTATCGCGCCGGCCGCAATTCGGTCGATCGGATCTCCGGCCAGCAGAGTCGGTTGTTTCGGCCGCCCAAGGGCTGGATCGGGTTCATGCAGTCGTGCATCTCCCGCGCGCTGGGTATGCGGGTATGGCTGTGGACCTTGGCCGGCAGCGATTGGCTGCCCGATTCACCGTCGACCAAATACTTTCCGAGATCGGTACGCCAACCGGGGGCGACATCATTTTGCTGCACGACGGGCTCGAGCGGCCGATGGGTCCAACTGCACTCGATCGGTCGGCCACGATCGGCGCTCTCGAGAGTTGATCCCGCGGTGCAGGCCAGCGGATTGCGCTTCGTGGTTCTGCCGTGAAGACGCTCACCATCGGTATCTGTTCTTTTCAGCGACGCGATTCGGTGCTGCGACTCGTCCGTGCGCTCGACGAACAAGCGCGCGAGAGCCCAGACGCGTGGCGGGGCGTCGACGTGTGCGTCGTTCTCGACGGCTCGGACGACGGCTCGCGCGAGGCGCTCGATGCGTACGACGCCAGCTTCGCGTTGAAGGTCATCTGGCAGCCCAATCAGGGATTGGCCACCGCGCGCAACACCGTCGTCGAAGCCGCGACCGGCGAAATCATCTGGTTTCTCGACGACGATCTGGTTCCGGCCGCAGGAACGATTGATCGTCATAGGCAGGCGCATGAGGGTGACGAGATCGGCTTCATGCTCGGCCCGTGTCTGGTCCCCGACGACCTCGACGTCCCCGACGATGTGCGCGAGTGGTGGAAGAACAACTACGGAGTGCTCGAGGCATTGGGCGCAGTAGAGCGGCTCGACCAATTCGGTGTCGCCAACGCGAGCGCGCCCGTTGCAGTAGTTCGCGCCGCCGGAGGTTTTAACGAGCGGTTCCGCGGATACGGTTGGAAGACTACGAGTTCGGCGCCCGGGTTCTTGCTCTCGGTCATCGCGAGCGGTACGACCCGCGCGCCGTGTCATGGCACTACACGACCGTCGATGAGAGCCTGTCCTTCGAACGATTGCGTAGCGAGGGTCACGGTGTAGCGCTGACCTTCCAATTGCATCCCGAACTTGCCGCTGGCTTCTTCCCCTCCTCGTATACGTGGCGCCTGCCGCGGCTGCTTGACCGCCTGCACGTGTACTCGCCTCGGGTGCTGTGGGGCATCGCTTCGCTCAATCACGCGATCATGGGTCCAGCCGAGTGGCTACTGCGCAGCCATGCGCCACGCTTTCGGCGGGTCGCCTGGGAGACCGCATTCCTCGCCGGAATCGCTGACACAGACCGCGGTTTGCTGATTCAGGCGCTTGGCCGTCCGTCGTCCAGCTCTCCCGCAGCTCAGACACCCCCGGCCGTCGTCCCTGCCCCGTAGGCTCGAACCTTCGCGGGTTCGGCGTCCACGCTCAGGAGTTCGATGGATCTGAGGCATCTGCTGCCAGTGTTGCTCGACGACGCTGGCTTGCGGCGAGCCGTCACCTCTGCTGTCACCGCTGGTACCACCGTCGGCCTTGAGCTCGGCGCGCCCGGGCCGATGCGTCCGGTGGTGGTGGCGACGCTCGCGGCCGCTGCGCCCGATGGCGCCGGCCGCATGGTGCTCGCGGTTACGGCGACCGACCGTGAAGCTGCTGACCTTGCCGCTGCGCTCGAAAGCTTGCTGCCACCTCATTGCGTCGCCGAGTACCCGGCGTGGGAGACGCTGCCGCACGAACGACTCTCGCCGCGCGCCGACACCGTCGGTCGTCGGCTTGCGGTCCGTCGCAGGCTTCGCCACCCCATGGCCGACGACGACCCGAGTTCTGCAGCCGGGGGGCGCCTTCGCGTGGTGGTAGCACCGGTTCGCAGCCTGCTCCAGCCGCAAGTCGCCGGTCTTGGTGACCTCGAGCCCGTGGGTCTCGAGGTAGGCGACACCGCCGATCTCGACCTCGTGGTCACGCGGCTGGTGGCCGCCGGCTACAGCCGGGTAGACGTGGTCGAGCGACGCGGCGAGATTGCTGTACGCGGGGGCATTCTTGACGTCTTCCCGCCCACCGAAGACCACCCGCTTCGGGTCGAATTCTTTGGCGACGAAGTGTTCGAGATCCGCGTCTTCAAGGCCGCCGATCAACGAAGTCTGAGCGGTGACGACGCCATGCCGCATCGGCTGTGGGCGCCGCCGTGCCGTGAATTGCTGCTGACCCCCGACGTGCTCGAGCGGGCAGCGACACTCGCCCGCGCGCACCCACAACTCGCCGATATCCTCGGCAAGGTCGCGCACGGCATCGCCGTCGAAGGCATGGAGTCACTAGCGCCGGTGCTGGTCGATCGCATGGATCTGTTGCTCGACGAATTGCCTCCTGACGCGATGGTTCTGGTCTGCGATCCCGAACGCGTGCGCGCGCGCGCCGCCGAACTTGTGCGCACCGGCGAGGAGTTTCTGCTGGCAGCTTGGGCGGGTGCGGCGTCTGGTGGCGCGGCGCCGGTCGACCTGTCAGCCGCGGCCCTACGCCCGCTGGCCGACGTCCGCGCACGTGCGAACGCACTCGGCATTGCGTGGTGGTCGGTGTCGCCGCTCGCCGCAGCCGGTTCTGACGAGACCACCGACGCGGACGACGCGGTGCTGGTGATCGATGCCAGTTCGGCCGCCTCATATCGTGGCGACACCCAGGCAGTCGTGGCCGACGTCAAGGGTTGGTTGGCAGATGGCTGGCGGGTGCTGTTCACCACGGCAGGTCATGGCCCGGCGCAACGCATCGCGGAGGTCTTGCGCGGCGAGGGAGTTGCAGCTCGGCTCGAGTTTGACCTCGTCGCGGTCCCTGAGCCGGGCGCTGTCGTGGTGTCCTGTGGTTCGCTCGATGGGGGCTTCGTCGCCCGGGCCGCGAAACTGGTGGTGCTCACCGAAGCCGACGTGTTCGGTCAACGCGCGGTCACCCGCGATTTGGCCAAGCTGCCGAGCCGACGACGACATACCGTCGATCCGCTGCAACTTCAACCGGGCGATCTCGTTGTACACGAGGCCCACGGCGTCGGGCGCTTCGTCGAAATGGTGCAGCGCACGGTTGCCGGTGCCACCCGCGAATATCTGGTACTCGAATACGCGCCCAGCAAACGCGGCCAGCCAGGCGATCGTCTCTACGCCCCGACTGACTCGCTCGATCAAGTCACGCGTTACGTCGGTGGCGAAAACCCGACGCTCGACCGCATGGGCGGTGCCGACTGGGCGAAACGCAAGGGTCGGGCGCGCAAGGCTGTCAAGGAAATCGCGGCTGAACTGATCCGGCTCTACAGTGCGCGCACCGCCTCGCCCGGCTACGCGTTCGGGCCCGACACGCCATGGCAACGCGAACTCGAAGATGCGTTTCCGTATGTCGAAACCCGCGACCAACTTCGCACGATCGACGAAGTAAAGGCCGACATGCAACTGCCGGTGCCAATGGATCGCCTCATCTGCGGTGATGTTGGCTACGGCAAGACAGAGATCGCGGTGCGGGCGGCTTTCAAGGCTGTGCAAGACGGCAAGCAGGTCGCGATCCTTTGCCCCACCACGTTGCTGGTGCAGCAACATTTCGCCACGTTCTCCGAACGCTTCGCAAACTTCCCCGTTGTCGTGAAGCCGGTGAGCCGCTTCAACACGACGAAGGAGGAAGAGGCGATCATGGCCGGCGTCGCCGACGGCACCATCGACGTCGTGATTGGCACGCATCGATTGATCGCCGGCGGCACCCACTTCAAGGACCTCGGCCTGGTGGTGATCGACGAAGAGCAGCGGTTCGGCGTCGAGCACAAAGAACGGCTGAAGCAGCTGCGCACCAACGTCGACGTGCTGGCGATGTCAGCCACACCGATTCCGCGCACGCTCGAAATGGCGATTACCGGCATCCGCGAGATGTCGGTGATCCAAACGCCGCCCGAAGAACGGCATCCGGTGCTGACGTTTGTCGGCGGCTACGACGATCGCCAGGTGAGCGCCGCAATCCGCCGCGAATTGTTGCGTGAGGGTCAGGTCTTCTACGTGCACAACCGGGTCGAATCCATCGACCGCGCCGCCGCTCGGTTGCGCGACCTCGTGCCCGAAGCTCGCATCGCGGTTGCACACGGCCAGATGAACGAAGATGCGCTTGAGCGGGTCATGGTCGGATTCTGGGAACGCGAATACGACGTGCTGGTCTGCACCACGATCGTCGAGTCGGGGCTCGACATACCCAATGCGAACACGCTAATTCTCGAACGCGCCGACCTACTCGGACTCTCCCAGCTGCATCAGCTGCGCGGGCGAGTCGGCCGCGGCCGCGAGCGGGCGTACGCGTATTTTCTCTATCCGGTCGAACGGCCGCTTACCGAGACCGCGCACGACCGGCTGGCGACTATCGCACAGAATTCCGACCTCGGCGCCGGCATCGCGATCGCGATGAAAGACCTCGAGATTCGCGGTGCTGGCAACCTGCTCGGCGGCGAGCAATCGGGCCACATCGCAGCCGTCGGTTTCGACCTCTACGTGCGCCTCGTCGGCGAAGCCGTGGCCGACTTCAAGGGCGATCACAGCCACGAGGTGGCCGAAGTCAGGATCGACCTGCCCGTCGACGCCCACATCCCGCACGACTACATCGACGGCGAGCGACTGCGGTTGGCGGCTTACCGGGCGATGGCCGAGGCCACCACGCACGCGGAGCTGGCCGCCGTCCGCGATGAACTGGCTGACCGCTACGGCCCCCTGCCTGAGCCGGTGACCAACCTGCTCGAAGTCGCCGCGCTGCGCGTCGAATTGCGACCGTTCGGCATCACGGAGGTTGTGCTCCAAGGCAGCCAGATCAGGTTCGCTCCGGTCATGTTGCGCGAATCGCAGGTGCTTCGCCTCCAACGAGTTTTCCCGAACAGCATCGTGAAGGCGCCGCTACACACGATCCTGGTACCACGGCCAAACGAGGCGCCCGGTAGATCGGGGGCGCAGCCGCTACGCGATGTACCGCTGTTGCAGTGGGTGCGTGCGCTCGTGCACGAGATACAGCCGGTCGCGCCGCCATCGGCCGACCTGGCCAGCAAGATTTGAGGAGCCGTGGGTGAGCGATGATCAGGTCGTCGAGCCGGTCGTTGCGCGCCGACCGCACCGCCGTCTCTGGGTGCCGCCGTGGGTATGGCTCGGCCTGGTCGTGGTCGTCGTTCTGCTGGCATGGGATGGCGTTCGGGCGTGGCAGATCGAACGGTCGCTCGGGCGGTCCGAGTCCGACATCACCCAGTTGCGTACCGACCTCGATGCCAGTACGTGGTCGGCCCTTGCTCCCGATGCCAACCGGCTAGCCGGCGATTCGCATGCGGCTTCGGCCGCCACGCACGATCCGCTGTGGGTACTGACGACGCACTTGCCGTGGGTCGGTGCCAACCCGCGCGAGGTGTCGGTGGTCGCCCGCGCCCTCTCAACCGTGGCGCGCCAAGGTGCGATACCGCTGACGCGGTCGCGGACCCTCACCGTTGTTGCGTCGCGCAATGCCGGACTGCCGCAACTGATCGCCAGCTTCGAATCCGACCGGCCGGCAATCGCGAACGCGGTAGCCGCCGTGACCCAGGCGAATGCAAACGTTCAATCGCTGCACACTGGCGACCTGATGCCCTTCGTGCGTCGCCGGGTCGTCAGCTCGCAGCTGAAGCTCGCCCGGGCAACCGATGAAGTGAGCAATGTGGGCCGCCTCGCAATCGCGGCTCCTCCGCTCCTTGGTCAAGATCGGCCACAAACGCTGCTGCTGCTGTTTCAGACGCCGGCCGAGCCGCGCGGCACCGGCGGACTCGTCGGCGCATGGGGCGAGTTGCGTACCGACAGGGGCGCGGTGTCGTTGGTCGCCTTCGGTGCCAACGACGGCCTGCCCGACCTGCCGACGTTGCCCGCTGGAGTGAATCCCGAGATCGCCGCGAATTTCGGCGCCGACATTCAGCTGCACCAGAACTTCAACTTGTCTGCTTCGTTTCCGGATGCGGCCAAGATGTTCGCGGCCTCATGGACGGCCGGTCCTGGCAACGGCGTGCACCCCGACGCCGTGTTGTCGATCGATCCGGTGGCGTTGGGCGAGCTGTTGACCGTCATTGGGCCGGTGAAAACGGCGAGCGGCGTCGAGATCACCGCGGACAACGCGGCCGATGAACTTCTGCGCAAGGAGTACTACACCTTCACCTCGGCCGACCAAACGCAGCGCGTCGCCTTCCTCGGCGACGTGACGAAGTCGGTTTTCGATCGCGTGACTGCTCAGCAATACGCCGTCGGTGCTCTCGGTCGCACGCTGACGACGATTGCAGGGCAACGGCGGATGCTCGTGTGGAGCGCCGACGCGGTCGATCAGCAGCAGTGGGATGGGCTAGGCATTTCCGGCGCGCTCGGCCAGCCGTCGGCAACCGCCGTCCGCGTTGCCCTCAACAGCCTTGACGGTTCGAAGCTCGGGGCCTACCTGAAGACCTCCGCGGTCGTCGCGGACTGTCAATCACCAGGGCCCCTCGTCAAGCTGACCTTCGCCAGCGAGGCGCCGGCCCAACTCCCCGACTACCCGAGTACGCACGTTGCCGGCCTCGACGCCACCACGATGCGCCTGTCGTTCTCGCTCTACCTGTCGCCGGCCTGGGGTGTTCGATCGGTCAGCGTTGCCGGGCAGCCGATTGGCTTCGCGTCCGGCACCGAGGGTGGCTGGCGGCTGATCCGGGGTGTCGTGGACGTGCCTCGCGCCAGCACGGTCGTTGCCGAAGTGCAGCTGGTCGGTGGTCATGGTGCCAGCGAGTTGTCGTCGATATCGGTTCAGCCACAGGCGATTCCGGTGGTTTCCGGCGTCACCTCGGGGGCGGCCGCGGGCACCGACCGGTGTGCAGATTGAGCCGTTCGGCTGATCCTGCAAGTTTCGCTTTGCTCGCCGCGCGGAGGGTAGGATGATGCCACTAAGGGGCCGCTCCGAAGCGGTTCTTATTGATTGATATGTGTGGGGGAATTGCCATGAAGAACTCAACGCGCGCGCTCGCGCTGGGCGGCATCGTAGGGGGCGCCGTCTTCGTTGCGCCCGCTATGGCGCTCGCCGACCAGCCGGTCTATCCGCCGGCCGCGCCGCAGACGGTCGTCACTCAGGTACTCGGCGAGACCGTCGCTCAACCCGCGCCCGCAGTTGCCGCCGCTACGGTTGCGACGCCCTCGGCGACCTTGCCGTTTACCGGCCTCGACACGATGGCGCTGGTGAGCGCTGGCGTCGTCCTGATTGCCGGTGGTTCCGCACTCACTGTCGCCTCGCGCAAGCGTCGTCGGTCAGGCTCAGCAAGCTAGTCCGCACAACTGCTCGGCACGAGTAAGCACAAGCACGCGCGTCAAGGGTTCCTTGACCGCGTGCTTCTTGCTGTCCGGCGGGCGATCGGCGCCCGGCGTCCGGCGTCCGGCGGACGGCGGGTTGCGTGCCCCCTGCCGTCGCGGGCCGCCCGGCTGCCCGCGAGAATGGCCAGACCATCGCCGGAAGGACCAGGGTGCCTCGTACTACCGCCACTGCATCGGCTGCCCTTGCGTCGGCGCTCGCCGCACTCGTGGCCGTGACCGCGTGCGGCCCTGTCCACACCGGTGCGGCCGCGTCCGTCGGGCATACCCGCATTTCGGTGGCCCAGGTACAGGCCGCGACCAACGCCAACCTGGCCGCTGGCGGCACGAACGGCACGCCGGCCGACGACGAGCGGGCGGCCCTGACCACGATGATCCAAGACGACCTTCTCGTTGATGCGGCCGCCGCGAAGAACGTCAGCGTCAGCGAAGGCGACGTCCAGGATTTTCTGGCGAAGTTGCGCGGCGCCACCGGCACTGACGAGCAGACCGCGGCGAACAACAACATCCCGTTCTCGAGCTTGCATGAGGTCGCCTACCAGCATCTGCTGGTCGGCAAGCTCGAAGCGGCCATCGCTCCTGGCCAAACTGATGCAACCGCGCTCCAGACCGCGCTCACGAACTATCTTGTCGCGTTGTCGAAGCAGCGCGGCGTGAAAGTCAGTCCGCGGTACGGCACTTGGGATCCGGCGCAATTCGGTGTGGTCGCAGCCGACTCGTTCTCCACGCCGTTCAAGACTCCGGCGGCTCTCCAGAGTCCGATCGCGTCGCCGGCGAGCTGAGCCAGCCGGTGCAGCGCAGCGGCGAGCGATTCCTCGACCTGGTCGAGGTGATGCACACGTTGCGATCACCCGGCGGCTGCCCGTGGGATGCGAAGCAGACACACGCGTCGCTGGTGAAGTACCTGCTCGAAGAGGCGTACGAAACCGCCGAGGCGATCGAGCAGCACGATGACGGCGCGCTGCGCGAAGAACTCGGCGACGTGCTCCTCCAGGTCGTCTTTCATGCCCGCATCGCGCAAGAGTCCGGCGGGTGGGATATCGACGACGTCGCCGGTGACATCGTCGACAAGTTGGTGCGCCGCCATCCGCATGTCTTCGCCGGGGCGCAGGCCGACAGTGCTCAGATCAACAGCGCGGCGGACGTCGAAGCGAATTGGGAGCACCTGAAGGCAACCGAAAAGGGCCGGACGTCGTCGGCTGACGGCGTCCCGATGGCGCAGCCCGCACTTGCGCTTGCGTCCGCACTGATGGGCCGCGCGACGAAGGCCGGCCTCGACGTTCAGATAACCGGCAACATTGCCGCGCCCGAGGTGGTCGACGAGAACTCGATCGGCGACGTGCTGATGGCCGTGGTTGCGCTGGCGCGCGAGGGCGGGGTCGATCCGGAGGCAGCTTTGCGGGCAGCGGCACGTCGGTACCGCGGGTTGGTGCAGGGTGCGGAAGCAGTCGGCCGGTAAACTCATAACCCCGCGCTGACGCGACCAATTCTGCTCAGGAGTCCACTGTGGCCGCCATCGAAGCCCTTGGGGCTCGTGAAATCCTCGATTCTCGAGGCAACCCCACCATCGAGGTCGAGGTGCTTCTCGACGACGGCACGATCGCCCGAGCGGCGGTGCCGAGCGGCGCGTCGACCGGCGCGTTCGAGGCGGTCGAACTTCGCGATGGCGACAAGCGCTACGGCGGCAAGGGCGTCGAGAAGGCTGTGCGAGCCGTCATCGACGACATCGCGCCCGAGGTTATCGGCTACGAAGCAAGCGAACAGCGGCTGCTCGACGCGAAGCTGATCGACCTCGACGGCACGCCCAACAAAGCGAAGTTCGGCGCGAACGCGATTCTCGGCGTCTCGCTCGCGGTCGCGCGCGCGGCCGCCGAGTCGGCCGAATTGCCGCTGTTCCGCTACCTCGGCGGCCCGAACGCCTACCTGTTGCCGGTGCCGATGATGAACATCGTCAACGGCGGGTCGCACGCCGACTCCAACGTCGACATTCAGGAATTCATGATCGCGCCCATCGGCGCTGGCACGTTCGCCGAAGCATTGCGCTGGGGTGCCGAGACCTATCACGCATTGAAGGCTGTGCTGAAGAAGCGCGGCTTGTCGACTGGCCTCGGCGATGAAGGCGGCTTCGCGCCCAACCTCGCCAGTAACCGCGACGCGCTCGACCTGATCATCGAAGCGATCGGCAACGCCGGCTTCACCCCAGGCCAAGACATCGCGGTTGCCCTCGACGTCGCGGCGACCGAATTTCACAAAGATGGCGCCTACGCGTTCGAGGGCGGCAGCAAATCGGCGTCCGAGTTGATTGCGTACTACGGCGACCTCGTCGCGAACTATCCGTTGGTGTCGATCGAAGACCCACTCGACGAAGACGATTGGGATGGCTGGAAGGCGATCACCGATTCGCTCGGCGCAAAGGTGCAGATCGTGGGTGACGACTTGTTCGTCACGAACCCGGTGCGCATCGCCAAGGGCATCGCGCTCGGTACCGCAAATGCCTTGCTGGTCAAGGTAAACCAGATCGGCACGCTGACCGAGACGCTCGACGCCGTCGATATGGCGCATCGTGCCGGCTACCGCACGATGACCTCGCATCGCTCGGGCGAAACCGAAGACACCACGATCGCCGACATCGCGGTCGCGACGAACGCGGGCCAGATCAAGACCGGCGCGCCGGCGCGATCAGAGCGGGTGGCGAAGTACAACCAGCTCCTGCGCATCGAGGAAGAGCTTGACGACGCGGCTCGGTACGCCGGCCGCGGTGCGTTCCCTCGCTTCACCGGTGGCGGGCAGTAGCACGGCCGCGGCACCAGTAATGAGGCGGACGCCGTGAAGTTGCCGCGGCGTCGTCCGTCGGCGTTGGGCGGCCGGTCCGACTCACCCAAGCGCTCGTGGCACCGGCCAACGCGTTCGTCTCGGGCGACGACGGGCCCGCGGTCGGCCGGCGCGCGCGGGGCCCGCTCGACGGAATCGTCGTCAGCGCGGGCGCGCAACGCCACCCGTGCGCGTACTGCGGCGGCGGCCGACGGTGGCAGTGCTTCAGATGTCGCCGAGTCCGCGAGTGCCCGCCGCAAGCCGGCCTTCACTAGCCGAGCGGCCATCTTGGCGGTCGTGCTGGCGGCGCTCGCGGTTGCGTTGGCGCCGCCGCTTCGGCAACTGCTGAGTCAGCGCTCGCAGATCGCGAATCTGCGCGCCAGTATTGCCGCCCAGAAAGTGAACCTGGCCGCATTGCAAAAGACCCAGAAATTGTGGAACGACCCGACGTATGTCGAGGCGCAGGCGCGCGATCGACTGCACTACGTGCGGCCGGGTCAGGTGCCGTACGTGACGTTGTCGCCGACGCCTACGGCGGCGGCGAGCGCGGCGGCTGCGTTGGCAGCGGCGCCGTGGTACGGGCGGTTGTGGTCGTCGGTGCAGGGTGCGTCGGTTGACGAGCACGCGGCGCCGTTGCCGTCACCTACTCCGGCGCTGGCGTCATCGTTGGTGCTCGCATCGGAATTGGCGGTGCAGTCGGCCAGCGTTGCGGCGTCTGAAGCGGCGCTTGCGTCGGCTCAGGCAGGGGCGGTTTCGCCGGTGCCGACGCCGCAGGCCTCCGAGCCGGTGCCGCTGCCGACGCCGGGCCCCACGCGATGACGGGTGCGCCATGAGCCCCACGCGATGACCAGCGCGCCATGACCGCGCCGTCGGCCGCTGATTTGCAGGTCATCGAGGCGCAGCTTGGGCGCCCACCTCGCGGTGTTCGTGGTGTCGTGCATCGATGCGAGTGTGGCCTGCCCGACGTGATCGAGACCGAACCGCGGCTGGCCGACGGCTCGCCGTTTCCGACCTTCTATTACCTGACCTGTCCGCGCGCTGCATCGGCGATCGGCACGCTCGAAGCCGGCGGCATGATGCGCGACATGACCGAACGCCTCGGCACCGATGCGGCATTGGCAGCTGCGTACGACGCCGCGCATCACGACTACCTCGCGCGGCGCGATGCGGTCGAGAAGTTGCCGGGCGAACCCGGTGTCGGAGGTATGCCCAGTCGGGTCAAATGCCTGCACGCATTGGTCGCGCATGCGCTCGCAGTGGGGCCGGGCATCAACCCATTCGGAGACGAGGCACTTGAAGTGTTGCCGCCATGGGGCTTTGACGCGCCGTGCGTCGTGGTGCAGTGAGCCGCGTTGCCGCGATCGACTGTGGCACGAATTCGCTCCGGTTGTTGATCGCTGATATCGACGGCTCGTCGCTGATCGATGTCGAGCGACACATGCGCATTGTGCGGCTCGGCCAAGGTGTCGATCGCACCCGACGCTTTGCTCCCGATGCGCTCGAACGAACCTTCGTCGTCTGTCGCGAGTACGCCGACGATGATCGCAGCAGCGGACGTCGACCGCGTGCGGTTCGTGGCCACCAGTGCCTCTCGCGATGTCAGTAACCGCAACGAATTCTCCGACGGCGTGGTCGCCGCGCTCGGTGTTCTCCCCGAGGTGATCAGCGGTGACGAGGAGGCTGAACTCTCGTTCGCGGGCGCTACTCGCGAGCTGATCGGCGTCCAGGGAATTGCGTCGCCTTACCTGGTGGTTGATATCGGCGGCGGCTCGACCGAGTTTGTCATCGGCACCCGCGAGGTCGTGGCCGCGCGATCGGTCGACGTCGGATGTGTGCGGCTGACCGAACGGCATCTGGTTGACTGACCCGCCGACTGCGTCGCAGATCGCCGCTGCGCGCGCCGATGTCGTGACGGCGATCGATGCCGCGGCAGCGACCGTGCCGCGTACACGAGGCGGCGACGCTGGTCGGACTCGCCGGCTCGGTCACCACCGTGGCCGCGATCGCGCTCGGACTCGACTTGTACGACCCGGTTCTCCTTCACCACGCGCGCATTTCGGCGGCCGCCGTGCATGGCGTTACCGAACGGCTGCTGGCGATGACGCGGGCACAGCGGGCGGCCCTACCGGTGATGCATCCGGGCCGCGTCGACGTGATCGGCGCGGGCGCCTTGGTGCTCGACACCATCGTCGAGCGGCTGCACGCACCCGAGGTGCTCGTCAGCGAGCACGACATCCTCGACGGCATCGCCTTCGCGCTGGCCGACGTCTAGCGTCGACTGTTAGACGTTGGCGGGTTAAGAGCCCCGCATCTGTCTAACGGTCGCGGGCTCGAGTCGCGGTCGCCGGCTGGAGTTACGCCGGGAAGGCGATGATGGTTGCGAGCGTGGCGCTCTCTTGGGCGTGCTGCGCAAGCAAAACATCAATACCGGACGCCGGGACTGGCCGCGCGAAGTGATAGCCCTGGCCGAGTCGGCAGCCTAGGCGGTCGAGTTCGCGCGCCTGCTGGCCGGTTTCGATGCCTTCGGCCAAGGTGACCAGGCCGAGAGCTTCGCCGAGCTCGATCATCGCGCGCACGAACGGCGACTTCTGCTCGTCGTCGCTGATGTCGTCGGTGAAGGTCTTGGCGATTTTGATGATGTCCATCGGCAACTCGCGCAACGAGCCGAGCGAGGCGTAACCGGTGCCGAAGTCGTCCATCGCCATGCGCACGCCGAACGTGCTGAGGCGGTTGAGAACGCGCAGCACACGGTCGGAGCCTTGCAGCATCAGACCTTCGGTGATTTCGAGGATCAGACTTGATGGATCGATGCCGGCCGACTCGACGGCTTCTTCGACCTGCGCGACGAGGTCGGGCTGGGCGAACTGCGCGGGCGACAGGTTCACCGTCACCGCAAACGGAGTGGCGGTGTTCGCCAGCCGTTGCCACGCGGCGACCCGCGAGCACGCGTCTTGCAAGACGAAGCGCCCGATCTCATGAATCTGACCCGACCGCTCGCGCGGCCGGGATGAACGACGCGGGAAAGATCAATCCGCGCTCGGGGTGGACCCAGCGCACCAGCGCCTCGGCGGCGACCGGCTCGCCGGTGCGCAGGTCGACGATCGGTTGGTAGTAGACCTGGAACTCGCCGCGATCTGATGCGCGTTCGAGGTCAGACTTCAGCTGGTGTCGCTGCACTACGTCGGCGCGCATGCTTGGCCGGAACCAGCGGTAGCGGCCCTTTCCGTCGGCCTTGGCCATGTACATCGCCAAGTCGGCGTTGCGCAGCATCTCGTCGGCCGAGAGCACGTCTTGGCTGGTGGCGATGCCGATGCTGGCGCGGATGTAGAGGTCGCAACCGTTCACCCTGACCGGCAGGCGCAGCGCGTCGGTGATGCGGGCGGCTACCCGCTCGGCGGCCTGGCCCGTCAGCGCGTCTTCGATGATGACCGCGAACTCGTCGCCACCCAGTCGCGCGGGCTTGTCGGTGGGTCGCAGGCAACTGGTGATGCGTTCGGCAACGGCCACCAGCAAGAGGTCGCCCGCCTCGTGGCCGAGGGTGTCGTTGACGGTCTTGAAGTCGTCGAGGTCGATGAACAGCACGGCGCAGATGCGGTCTTCGGCCTTGGCCGTCGCCAGCGCGGCAACCACGTGGTCGGAGAACAGCGACCGGTTCGCCAGGCCGGTCAACGGGTCGTGGAAAGCCAGCTGCGTGAGCTTCTGCTCGAGTTCGCGTAAGTGCGACAACGACTGCTCGAGTCGGCCGTTTTCGAGTGCGACGCTCACGTTGTTCGAGAGCGCTTCAAGCAGACGCAAGTCTTGTTTGCCGAACGAGGTGCCTTCGCCCAATCGGTCGCCAATCATCAACATGCCGATCGCGCGCGTCTCGCCGAGGAGCGGCGCGATCATCGCATTGCGCAACCCCTGGTCGGCCAAATAGCCGCCGTCCAGCCGTAGCACCACCGGGCCCTTGGCGGTCGTAATGCGCTCCCACATCTGCGAGCGTCGACGAGTCGTCGACCTGCTCCATGACGCGCGGTGGCTGGTCGCCCTCAAGTCGAATGCGCAGCAGCGGCGCGCCGTCCGGCGGCGCGATCACGGCCTCCGCGGTCTCGGTGCGGAACATCTGCCTGGCCTGTTCAAGCAGCTCGGCGATGGCGTGCTCGAAGTCAGGGTTCTGGGTCAGGATCTTGTTGGAAGCAAAGAGAAATTCAAGAATCTCGTGCTTCTCGCGCTCGCGAATGTAGGCGCGATAGGCGACGAACACCATCGCGACCGGCACGACGAGCAACCAGGCGGCCTCGGCCCGCAGATCGGCGACGGTGGCCACCGACAAACCAATGCTGAGGTTCGTCACAGCGGAGGCGCAGTGAGCGGTGAGTGCGAAGCCGAGTCGCTTGAGGTCGACAAGGCGTTCTGACAACGAAATCGCCAGTGACACTGCGATCGAGCCCAAAGTGGCGGCGAGCATGGTGGCCATGCCGACGACCAGCCAGGCGTGCGGACCCATGTTGACCGGTCGCGGCAACAGCCAGCGGGTGACGACGATCGCAACGGCCGCAGTGATGGCGAAGTTGGCAACGTTGAACGTGGCCTTCAGCAGGCTCAGGCGGTGTTGGAAGACAAATGCCGCGCCGCTGCCAATTGCCAGCGCGATCAACAGCTCACGCGGCGATGCGAAGAACAGGCCGAGCACGAGCGGAACCTCGTTCATCGAAAACGAGAAGGCCCCACGACGAAAGTGCAGATCTACCAAGCAGACCTCGCCGGCGTAGAACAAGGCGGCCAGCAACCACAGCGGCAACGTCATCGAGCCGAGTGCGCCGTGCTCGTTCCAGACCGCGGCGCCGGCCGCGACGGCCCCGAGTGTGACGGCAAGCGTGAGCAGCCGGATGATCCGAGCGTGCCCAGCTGGACGGCGGGCGGCGTTGTCGCCGCTGTCGCCCCTGGTCACGTCGGCTCCGGCTGACGGCGCCGCATTGCGCTCGATCACCGCACCCACTCACTTGGATCACATCACTGCCTGTAACAAGAGTGTTGCGGAACGTCAACATTTCGGTCATCGGCCGAAGGTTCACCCCATGGGCGGCGAGCGGGCTAACGCGGCTGGCAGACTGCCCGCATGACGGCGGCACCCGCGCGCACCCGGGCGCAGGTCGAGCGCCAGGCCGCAGCGGCCGCCGCCGCCGGCAGCCTCGAGCAACTGAGTGCTGACAGCTCGGTCTGCCGGGCCTGTCCGCGCCTGGTGCGATGGCGCGAAGACGTCGCGGCGGTCAAGCGTCGGTCGTTCGAGGCGCAGGCGTACTGGGGCCGACCGGTGCCCGGCTGGGGCGACCCGTCGGCCGCGATCGTGATCGTCGGACTGGCGCCGGCCGCGCACGGCGGCAACCGCACCGGCCGGATCTTCACCGGTGACCGCAGCGGCGACTGGCTGTTCGCCGCCCTCCACCGGGCTGGTCTGGCCGCACGTGCCGACCAGCACCAGCGCCGACGACGGACAGCGGCTGGTCGGCGTCCGGATGGTGGCGGCCGTGCGCTGCGCCCCGCCGGCGAACAAGCCGACGCCAGCCGAACGCGACACGTGTCGGCCTTGGCTGGTGCGCGAACTCGAACTGCTCGCGCCGACCGTGCGGGTGGTCGTTGCGCTCGGTGGGTTCGCCTGGCAGGCGCTGCTGCCGGTGCTCGCCGGCGCCGGCTACCAGCTGCCGCGCCCGCTGCCTCGCTTCGGGCACGGCGCTGCCGTCGATATAGCGGACGCCGGCGGGCGGGCATTGTGGCTGCTGGGCTGCTACCACCCGAGCCAGCAGAACACGTTCACCGGCAAGCTGACCGAGCCGATGCTCGACGCGGTGTTCGAGCAGGCGCGGCAGTTGGCGAGCGGTGAGTCGCGCGCAACTGGGTAGGGTCGAAGACATGACGGAACGTCAGCGGCCACACATCCTGATCGTCGGGGGCGGCTACGTCGGCATGTACACGGCGTTGCGGTTGCAGAAGAAGTTGCGCCGGCGACGAGGCGATGGTGTCGGTCATCGATCCGCTGTCGTATATGACGTACCAGCCGTTCTTGCCGGAGGCCGCGGCCGGCAACCTCGAACCCCGGCACGTCGTCGTCCCGCTGCGTCGGGTGTTGCCGCGGGCGCAGATTTTGAACGGACGCGTCACCCGCATCGACCATGCGCGTCGCGTTGTGACGTTCATGCCGAACGCGGGCGAGCCGGTCGAGATCTCGTACGACATCATCGTGGTGGCGCCGGGCTCGATCGCGCGTACCTTGCCAATCCCTGGCCTCGCCGAACACGGCATCGGCTTCAAGACGGTCGGCGAAGCGATCTACCTGCGTAACCATGTATTGGCCAAGCTCGACATCGCCGCGTCGACGTCAGAAGTCGCGGTGCGGCGACGTGCGTTGACGTTCGTGTTCGTTGGTGGCGGCTACGCGGGTGTCGAGGCGTTGGCTGAGCTCGAAGACATGGCCCGTGATGCGACCCGGTCGTACGACGGCGTCGAACCCAGCGACATGCGGTGGGTACTGGTCGAAGCATCGGGACGCATCTTGCCCGAGGTGAGCGAAGACCTCGGCCGCTACACCGTCAACGAGTTGCGCCGTCGCAAGATCGAAGTGCGGCTGGCTACCCGGCTTGAATCAGCCGAGAACAATCACATCGTGTTGTCGGACGGCGAGGAGTTCGACGCCGACACGTTGGTGTGGACGGCCGGGGTGAAGGCCAACCCGATGGTGGCGCAATCGGATCTGCCGGTCGACAGCAAGGGCCGGTTGAAGGGCACCGCGTTCTTGCAGGTCGCCGGGCTCGACGACGCGTGGACCGCAGGTGACAGCGCGGCGATTCCTGACCTTTCTAAGTCGGACGCTGACGCTTTGTGCGGGCCGAGTGCGCAGCACGCGGTTCGGCAGGCAAAGCATTTGGGCGACAACATCGTGGCGGTCTTGCATGGACTCGAGCCGACCGTCTACAAGCATGCATACGCCGGCTCGGTCGCCAGTCTTGGGCTGCACAAAGGTGTCGCGCAGGTCTACGGCATCAAACTTCGGGGCTGGCCGGCTTGGGTGATGCATCGCACCTATCACCTGACGCGGGTGCCCACGTTCAACCGGAAGGTGCGGGTTGCGGCCGACTGGACGCTGGCGCTGTTCTTCCACCGCGAGATCGTGTCGCTGGGCGCATTACAGAATCCACGGGAAGAATTTGAGCACGCGTCGAGAGGCTAGCCGCACCGACTGTCCGTCGCTGGACGCTTAAGAAAGCGTCGAGCGACTGGCAGTTGATGGCACGCTAGTACCCGAGCCCCCGTGGCCCAACAGGCAGAGGCGAACCCCTTAAAAGGGTTTCAGTGTCGGTTCGAATCCGACCGGGGGTACAAGCGCGACGGACACATCCACTGATGCGAGTTGCGGTCATGGCTGGCCGCCGACTGCGCGGAGCCCGGCGTCGAAGAATCGGATCATCCATTCGAAGCTCTCGTCGGGGTCGTTGCTCCATTGGAATCCGTTGGCCGCCTGAAGCAGCGCAAAGCCGTGGATCGTGCAGCGCAGGGTGCGGATTGCATGGTCGATCTGGTCGGCGGGCAGGCCGTAGCCGGCGATCACCGCGGCGATGGAATTGATGACGCGCACGCCAGCGACGAGCAGCGGGTCATCGTCGCCCTGAAACTGTGCGCCGACGGTGGCGCCGTAGCGGCCCGGGTGGTGGTGGATGTACTCGCGAAGCGCGGTGAACATCGCGGCGAGTGCGTCGAAGCCGCCCTTGGCCTGTAGCCCGTCGCGTAGTCCATCGCCGAACTCGGTCATGGCCAGGGTGGCGATGCCGTGACGCAGGTCGGCCAGGCTCGCGATGTGGTTGTACAGCGCCGGCGGTTTGACGCCGAGCCGATGGGCCAACTCGGCCAGGCTGACCGCGCCGACGCCGACCTCGTCGGCAAGTGCGGCGCCCGCGGCAACAACACCCGCGGTGGTCAGGCCGGCCCTAGGCATTGCGCATGCCCGCCTTTCGAGCGCACGATGGATTGCTCTTGTGATGGTGAGTAACTAGATTGTTATGATACATAACTTCACCTTCAACGGCGGTGTCCGCGCCCGGACTACGAGTGGGAGTTTTCATGGAGATCGCGCGGGGCTTGCACCGCATCGGATCCGATGTGGTCAACAGCTACTTGGTCGTCGACGGCGACGACGTGACGGTCATCGATGCCGGCCTGCCCGGCTATTGGCGCCTGTTGGAGCGCGAGCTGTCCTCCATCGGTAAGACGCTCGACAACGTCCGCGCGCTCGTGCTGACCCACGGCGACTCCGACCACATCGGGTTCGCTGGTCGGCTGCACAAGGAGAAGGGCATCGCCGCCTACGTCCACGAGGCGGACGTCGACCGGGCGCGGCTGAAGGTGAAGAAGCCGATGTCTGGCTGGGGGCCGGTGAAGGTTGGACCGCTGGCTGGGTTTTTTTGGTACTCCACCCGCCACGGTGGCCTGCGGATTCGCCCGGTTGGCGGCGTCCAACCCATGACCGCGGGCCAGGTCCTCGACGTCCCGGGCTCACCGCGGATCATCCACACGCCCGGCCACACCCCGGGCAGCGTGTCGGTTCATGTTCCGTCAGTCGACGCGTTGTTTCTCGGTGACACGATGACCACCCGCAACGTGCTGACCGGCGTCACCGGCCCGAAGCCGGCGCCGTTCACGCTGCAACCCGGGCAGGCGGTTGAGTCGCTCGCGCAGATTGAGAGCGTCGACGCGACCTGGGTGCTACCCGGTCATGGCCCCGCATGGGACGGCGGAGTTCCCGAGGCAGTCCGGCTCATTCGCGAGGCCGCCAAGGCCAAAAGTTAGTCGCGCGCGATGCGGTGCTTCTCGTGTTCGCGCACGATCGCACTCGCGTAGCCGTGCGGGATCGCGTGCTCGTCGCTTAGCCAGTTGACCCGTTCGTCGAGCCGCAGAAAACTCGGGCCCTGCTCGATCTCGTGAAACCACTCGGGGAGCCCGCGGCCGGTGACCTGCGGCACTCTCTCAACGAGGTTGCGATGGGTCTCCTCGGAGTGGTGCACGCTCATGAGCCGCCTCCCGGTCGGGTCGATCTCTCAGTAGTCCATGCCTGCCAGGGTGCCGCAAGCCGCGCCTGCGAGGCAAGACTTTGGCGGCGTGTTCGTCAAGGGCGCGCGCCGGTGATCTTGCGTGCGTCGGCGGTGCCGACGACGGTAGCGTGCGGCAGGTGATCGTCGTCCCGACTGAGCTCGTCACCGACCTTGATCGGGTCGTCTCGCGGCTCCGCAACACGTCGGCCGCGCGGCTCAAGGCACCGGTTTCCGGACCGTTCGCCACCCGTGCCGACGCCGGTCGTGCGCTGGCGCGGCTCCTGGCACAGGCGACCCAAGGCATCGACGACGCCGACGCGCTCGCGCCGCCGGTTTGGCGCACACTGCCTGCTCTGCCCGACGTCGCCGTCGGCGATCAGGTGCGCGTGCTCGCGCACGACTTTGTGTCGGTGCTGCCGACTGCGCCGAGCGTCGTGTGGGGGCCGGACGGACGAGTCGGCATCGACGACGTGATCGGCGACGTCACCGCGACCGTGACCGAAGTCGCGCGGTACTTGTGAGCCGGCCGATGCAGATTCGGCCAATGCAGATAACGCGTCGCGGTGGCCACCGGCGATCCGACAGAATGGCCGCATGGAGTTCCTGACGCCTGAGGAGCTACTCGCCGGGCTCGACGACGTTCGCCGGTCTCCGCGCGATGTCGGTGAGGTGGCCGCAATTGTTCGGCGTCCGGCCGTCGACGAGCGTGAGCTCGTCACCGAAGCGCACCTCGATTTTGCCAACGGCGTCGTCGGCGATACCTGGCTGATTCGCGGCAGCAAGAGCACTCCCGATGGATCGTCGGCCGTCGACAAGCAGGTCACGGTGATGAATGTGCGCGTCGCTGAGTTGGTTGCGGGTGGCCGCGAGCGGATGCCGCTGGCCGGCGACCAGCTGTACGTCGACTTCGATCTCAGCATCGACAACCTGCCGGCGGGTCGCGTCATTCAGGTGGGCGCCGCGATGCTCGAAGTCAGCGAGGCGCCGCACTTGGGGTGTGCGAAGTTCGTCGCTCGCTTCGGCGCCGACGCGATGCGCTTCGTCAACTCGGCCGAGGGTCGCCAGCTGCGGTTGCGCGGCGCCAACATGCGGGTGCTCACTCCCGGCATCGTCCGCGTCGGCGACGCCGTGACCACGACCCTCCCTCCTTCGTGATCATGCACAAATGTGGTAGCCCGAGTGCCTCGGACTACCACATTTGTGCATGATCACCGAGAAGGTTCGAGAGGGCTAGACGCGCTCGACGATCATCGCCATCCCTTGGCCGCCGCCTACGCACATCGTTTCCAACCCGATCGACTTGTCGTGGAAGTCGAGGGAGTTCAGTAGCGTGCCGGTGATGCGCGCGCCGGTCATCCCAAACGGGTGCCCGACCGCGATCGCGCCACCATTGATGTTGAGCTTGTCGATGTCGATCCCGAGATCGCGATAGCTCGGAATCACCTGCGCCGCAAAGGCTTCATTGATTTCGACGAGGTCGATGTCGTCGATCGTCATCTTCGCCCGCGCCATCGCTTGCCGACTGGCAGCCACTGGGCCGAGGCCCATGATTTCGGGCGACAGCGCCGACACGCCGGTCGACACGATGCGCGCGAGCGGCGTGATGCCGAGCTCGCGTGCTCTGGTATCCGACATCACGACGACCGCGGCCGCGCCATCATTGAGCGGGCAGCAGTTGCCGGCCGTCACAGTTCCGTCGGGGCGAAACACCGGCTCGAGAGTCGCCAGCTTCGCCAGCGTGGTGCCGGCGCGCGGCCCGTCGTCGTGGTCGACGACAGTGCCGTCGGGGGTGGTTACCGGTGTGATCTCGCGTTGCCAAAAGCCTGCCGCTAAGGCCTTTTCGGCCAGGTTCTGTGAGCGGCAACCGAAGTCGTCCTGCTCCTCGCGTCTCACACTGCGCAACTCGGCGACGTTCTCGGCGGTCTGGCCCATCGCGAGATAGATGTCGGGCAGACGCGCGTCGATTCGCGGATCGCGCCAGCGGTCGTCGTCCGGCATCGTCGTCGGTTGTCGCGTCGCGCGTTGCTGTGATCGCGCCATCGCATCGGCGAACAGCGGATTGCGGGTGTCGGGGTGGTTGTCGGAGCTGCCGCGAGTGAAGCGGCTGACGCATTCGACCCCGGCGCTGATGAAGACGTCGCCCTCGCCGGCTTTGATCGCGTGGAAGGCCATGCGGGTGGTCTGGAGCGACGAGGCGCAGTAGCGGGTGACGGTCGTCGCCGGCACTTCATCAAGACCGAGCAGGACGGCGACGACGCGCGCCATGTTGAAGCCTTGCTCGCCGCCGGGCAGCCCGCAGCCGAGCATCAGGTCGTCGATGTCGTGCGGGTCGAGTTGCGGGACCTTCGCGAGTGCCGCGCGCACGATCGTGGCCGTCAAATCATCAGGGCGGACGTCGACCAGCGAGCCCTTGTTGGCGCGACCGATGGGCGATCGCGCGGTCGCGACGATGACGGCTTCGGGCATCAAATTCCTTCGGCTGGGCTGATATTTCGAGCCTACTCGCGACGTCGTGGGTTTCAGGGGCCGCAGTTGACTAGTCTCGCTGTGTGGACATTCATGACAGCTTGCTCGACCTCATCGGCGACACGCCGCTTGTTCGGCTTTCGCGCGTCGCAGCTCCGGATGGCGGTCAGTTGCTGGCCAAACTCGAGCAACTGAATCCTGGCGGCTCGGTGAAAGACCGCATCGCCGTGCGGATGGTCGAGACCGCCGAAGCATCGGGCGCGCTACGGCCGGGCGGCACCATTGTCGAGCCGACGTCGGGCAATACCGGCGTCGGTCTCGCTATCGTCGCTGCGCGCAAGGGATATCGCTGCGTGTTCGTCATGCCCGACAAGATGAGCATTGAGAAAATCAACGTGCTGCGTGGTTATGGCGCCGAGGTCGTGGTGTGCCCGACCGCCGTTGCGCCGGAGCACCCCGAGTCGTACTACTCGGTCTCGGATCGCCTAGCGCGCGAGATCGCCGGCGCGTGGAAGCCCGACCAGTACAGCAACCCTGACAATCCGCGGTCGCACTACGAAACCACCGGGCCAGAGTTGTGGCGGCAAACCGACGGGCAGATCAGTTGCTTCGTTGCTGGCATTGGCACCGGCGGCACGATCAGCGGCACCGGCCGTTACCTGAAAGAAGTATCGGACGGCGGGGTGCGCATCGTGGGTGCGGATCCCGAAGGTTCGGTCTACTCGGGGGGTACTGGTCGGCCGTATCTGGTCGAGGGTGTCGGCGAAGACTTCTGGCCGGCCACGTATGACCGCACGATTTGCGACGAGATCATTGCGGTCTCGGACAAAGACTCGTTTCTCATGACCCGACGGTTGGCGCGCGAAGAGGGTCTGTTGGTGGGCGGTTCGAGCGGGATGGCCGTCGTTGCCGCAGCTTCGGTGGCGGCGCGGCTGTCGCCGTCCGACATTGTCGTTGTCTTGATACCTGACTCGGGGCGTGGGTATCTGTCGAAGATCTTCAATGACGAGTGGATGGCCGACTACGGCTTCATGAACGTGCAAGGCGACACGACGGTGCTTGATGTGCTGCGGCGTAAGGGAGATCTGATGCCGGAGATGGTGCACCTGCATCCCACCGAGACCGTGCGCGAGGCGATCAACGTACTGCGCGAGTACGGGGTTTCGCAGGTGCCGGTCGTGCGCGCGGAACCACCAGTTATGAGTGCCGAGGTCGTCGGCTCTGTCGTCGAGCGCGACTTGCTCGACGCGTTGTTCTCGGGTGGGGCGTCGTTGTCTGACGCGCTGGAGAAGCACATGTCAGCGCCGCTGCCCATGATTGGTGGCGGCGAGCCCGTGTCAGCCGCGATGGTGGCGCTCGAGGGCGCCGGCGCTGCGGTTGTGCTGGTCGACGGCAAACCCGCCGGCATCGTCACGCGCCAAGACCTGCTGGGGTTTCTCGCGCACTTTGACCCTCGGTTTCGGCTTGTCGACGAGGGCCCCGGCCGCGTGATCCCGCTGAGCTTCGGCTCTACCGAGTCAGCGAGCCACCGAGGCGTCGCGCTGGTCTCGCAAGAGTTTCCGCTTGTCGGTCAACTCAGCGTCGCCGAGAACATGCTCCTCGGTCGTCGTCCGCGGGTATCGAAGCGCCGCATCTTGGTCGATAGGCGCGCGCAACGAGCCGAAGCCGCAGCAATGTTGGAAGAGGTCGGCCTGTCTGCCCGCGCGATCCCGGTGAACCGCGAGGTTCGATCCTTGCCTGTGCCCACCCGCCAGATGCTTGAGATCGCCAAAGCGTGGGGCCGTGAACCGTCGCTCCTCATTCTCGATGAGCCGACATCGTCGCTCGGGCCCGGTTGAGGCGAAAACGGTGCTGGGCCTGGCGCGCCAGCTCGCTGACCGCGGCGGCGCCGTCCTCTTCATCGGGCACCGGCTCGACGAGGTGCGCGAAGTGAGTGATCGCATCCTCGTGCTACGCAACGGGCGACTGGTGGCTGATCTCCAGCCGGCCGAAGCTACCGAAGAGCGATTGATCCACGAGATGGTGGGCGCCGAGTTTGCGCACACCGAACCGAAGGCAAAGCACCAAAGCGACCGCGTCCTCTTCAGCGCCGAAGGCCTCACCGCCGACGGCCTCGGACCGGTCGACCTCGAACTTCGCGCGGGCGAGATCCTCGGAATAGCCGGACTCATGGGATCTGGGCGCAGCCGGCTGATTCACACAGTCGCCGGCGCGCAGCCGGCAACCGGCGGCTCGATGGAACTGTCCGGCAAGCCGTACTGGCCGCATGGGCCTGCCGACGGCACCGCAGCCGGAATCGCCCTGATCCCCGAAGACCGTAAGCAGCAGTCGCTGGTTATCTTCGCTCCCATACGCTCCAACGTCACGGTGTCGATTCTGCGCAAGCTCAGCCGACACGGCGTCCTCACGCCGAGGAAGGAACGCGCGGCGGCCAAGCGAATTACAGCCAACGTCAAGGTTCGCATGCAGTCGATCGATCAACCCGTCGGATCGCTATCCGGTGGCAACCAGCAACGCGTAGTGTTTGGGCGCGCGTTCGCGACCGAGCCCAAGCTGCTGCTCCTCGACGAGCCCACGCGCGGGGTTGACGTCGGCGCGAAAGCGGAGATCTATGACCTCATCGATCGGGCCGCACAGCAAGGCATGGGCGTGATTGTGGCGTCGTCGGAGCTGGAAGAGTTGCTGTGGATGTGCCATCGCATCGCCGTTATGAACCGCGGGCGGATCGTCGACATCATCGACCGTGAGAAGGCAACAAAGGAACGGATTATGACGGCGGCGGCCGGCACCGAGGCCCGCCAGACGAAGCCCTCGATCACACCGACCGCGTGATCCCGACCGCGCGATGACGAATGGAGCACTGACATGACCGCCCCGACCGCGTTGGAGCCGCCGCCGGCGCGTACTGAATCGCGTGCGCGGTCGACAGTGAGCGGCGTGCTCCGCACGCTGGCGTCCTCGCCCGAGGCCGGAGTTGTCACCGCGTGCGTGCTCGTGTTCGTCTCGATCGGGTTGGCCGCGCCTAACTACACGCACGTCGGCAACCTGCAAGTCATGGGCCGCGACTTGGCTCAGATCGGCATCCTCGCGATCGCCGAGTCGCTGGTCATCCTGACGGCCGGCATCGACCTTTCGGTCGGAGGCTTGGCGGGCTTGGCCGGCATTATGGCGGCTTGGTTCAACGTCCGCGCACACATGTCAGCACCACTCGCGATCGTCATCACCTTGCTCATCTGCGCAGCTGTCGGGCTTTGGCATGGCGCAATGGTGACCCGCTTGGGTGTGCCGCCTTTCATCATCACCTTGGTCACCTTCACCATGTCGCAAGGCCTTGCGCTGGCCATCACGACCGGCACTCCCATCAACAACATTTCGCATTTGTTCAGCAGAGTCAGTGCTTTTCATGTTGGCGACGTGCCGTTGCCCGCGGTGATCTTCGCCGGCACAGCGGTGGTCGCATGGTTCGTTCTTGAGCGCACCTATGTCGGTAGACAGATCTATGCCGTCGGTGGCAATGCGGAAGCCGCGCGCCTTGCCGGTATTCCGGTTGCCCGCCGCAAGACCCTGGCGTACGTCGCGAGTTCGACGCTGGCTGGCGTCGTCGGCATTCTGGTCATTGGTCGCATGAATGTCGCCGACCCCTCGATCGGCTCGAGCGGCTTTGAACTGACCGCCATTGCTGCGGCTGTCATCGGCGGGGTCGCGCTGACGGGTGGCGAGGGACGAATCCTCGGCATCGCGGCCGGAGCGATCCTGCTCGAGTTCATCACGAACGGGCTGCTGGCTCTGCGGGTCAGTCCGTACGACCAGCAGGTGGTGCAGGGCGGCGTCCTCGGTGTCGCCGTGCTCGCGGATCGGCTGCGCGCCCGACGTTTTGGCGCCCAACGAAGATGACGACGGACGTCGGTTGCTCGCGTGGGTCGCGACGCTGCCGACGCCGTGTATCGACCTGCTAGAGCACTCGCCTTTTGTGTCCAGCCGCGTCGTCGCTGACCGCACACTGTTAGCGCTAACGCTCATAAGAGCGGGTTCCGGCTTGGCGTTTTGACACTGTGTGCCTGTAGTCGAGCGAGGCCGTGCAATGAGTACCGTGGCTGCACTGACGATCCGCCGTGGATCGCGATTGCACGCCATGTCGCGCATCGTCGGTGGCGTGGTTGCGACGACTAACAGGTGTCGCGACATCACGCTGACCCTGTCGCCAAAGATATACGTCGCGAGATCACGCTGACCCCTTCGCCACCGACGAGTAGCTCCGTTTGTAATTCGCGGCCGCCGCTAGAACCGGGGTGACCTCGTGCTTCTGCGTCGAACACGAGGCTTCTCGTTTTCCGCATCGCGTGACCTGCTGCGGTTTTGGAAGCGCTCTGACGGCTTGTGTGTGGGTGGCGCGCACAGGGCCGTTTTTTTTGTTTGTCCCCAGGGTGTTTTGGTTGTCCCCAGGTTGGTTTGTGGGGGCGGGTTTTGTGGGTGGGGGTCGGTAGTTTGGTGGCATGGGTTCAGTTGTGAGTGGGGTGACGCATCCGGCGTTCGCGGCGGTCGCGGCGGTCAACGCTGCGTTGGATGAGTTGGCCGGGGCGTCGTTGTGGTCGTTGCCGACGGCGGACGCGGCGGGGTTGGTGGTGGAGGTGGAGAAGGTGGCGCGCCGGGTCGCTGCCGCGCAGCTGGCGGTGTTGGCTCAGGCGGAGAGTGTGGGGGTGCGGGCGTTGACTGGTGCGCGGACGACACCGTTGTGGTTGCGGTCCGCAGCGGATGTGCCGACGTGGGCGGGTCGGGACCGGCTCGCGCTGCAGCGGGAGTTAGCGGGTCGGCCGTTGGCGGCGGCGGCGCTGGCGGCGGGTGAGGTCAGTGTCGAGGCGGCGAGCGCGGTGTGTGTGGCGCTGGCGGGGTTACCGGCCGGGGTGCCGGCGGTGCAGGTCGGGTCGGTCGAGCAGGCGCTGGTCGATATCGCGGCCGCCGACGGGGCGGCCGCGGTCGGCAGGTGGGCGACCCGGATCACCCAGCAGTGGGCGCCTGACTTGTTGGCCCAGCGGGAAGCGGCCGCCCGGGCGGCCCGGTTCCTGTCGGTGGTCACCTCCCGCGACGGCACGGTGGGGGTGTCGGGGCGGTTCGATCAGGAAGGCGGGGCGTTGCTGACCGCGGTGTTGGGTGCGTTGGCCGCCCCCGCGCCGGCGGTTGATGGTGTGCCCGACCCCCGGGATGCGGGCACCCGGTGGGCGGATGCGCTGCTGCAGGTGTGCCAGCGCGCCACCCCGGGCCTGCCCGAAGTCCGCGGGGAACGCCCCAACGTGCTCCTGACGATCAGCCTCGAAACGTTGCGCGACGGCCTGGCCGCCCTCGAACCAGCCGGTGGGGTGCGGGCGCGGGTGGTGGGCTGCTCGCGCGGGATGCCGCCGGCGCCGGGGCGGCGCGGTGGGGCCGGGCTGTTGGCCGGTGGGGTGGCGGTCAGCCCCGACACCGCCCGCAAAATCTTGTGTGACGCCAACATCATCCCGGTCGTGTGCGACGGCGACAGCGAAGTCCTCGACGTCGGCCGGTCCACCAGAACCATCCCGGTCGGGATCCGCCGCGCGCTGGTCGTGCGCGACCAAGGATGTGTGTTCCCCGGCTGCGACCGGCCACCCTCCTGGACCGACGCGCACCACTGCATCTACTGGTCCGACGGCGGCCAGACCTAACTGTCCAACCTGGTCCTGCTCTGCCGCCACCACCACGACGTCATCCACCACGACGGCTGGCACGCGTTCATCCACGACCGGCTGCCCTGGTTCATCCCACCCGCCCACATCGACCCCGACCAAACCCCGATCCAACACGCCCGCCACCGAACAACCGACCCCTGACGGGGGACCCGAATTGGGCCAGGCGGATATCACCGACGGAATCAAAGTCGGTTGGTTGCCGTCTGGAAGAGTCGCGCGGATGACGTGCCGGAGCTTGCCGCTATGCGGGGGAGAGGTTCTGTAAATCCGCGAGTGGCAGGCGAATTCGGAACCGCGAGCCGAGGCCAGGTTTCGTTTCGACCTCAGCCGTGCCGCCATGCGCTGCGGTCAGTGCGGCGACGATCGACAGGCCGAGTCCGCTGCCGCCGTTAGCTCGGGTGCGCGACGCTTCGACGCGGTAGAAGCGCTCGAAAACGCGCGCTGCGTCTTTCTCACTCAGACCAGGCCCCGAATCGGCAACCTCGAGAAGAGCGAAGCGGGCGCCGTCCGATTCAGTAGTGCTGAGGCGAATCGTGACCGAAGCAGATGCTGGGGTGTGCGTCAACGCGTTCGTCACCAGGTTGCCGACCACTTGCCGCAACCGCGCGTCATCGCCGATGACGAGCACCGGCTCGTCGGGTGCCATCTCCAGTCGCACGTCACGACCGGGCGCAACCGCGGCTGCGTCATGTGCAGCATCGGCCGCGATCGGTGCGAGGTCGACAAGTTCGCGTTCAAGCGGTCTCTGCTGGTCGAGACGCGCGAGCAACAACAAGTCGTCAACCAGCAACCCCATACGGGTGGACTCGTTTTCGATGCGCGACATCACGCGATCTACTTCGGGCTCGTCGGCCACCGCACCCATGCGATAGAGCTCGGCGAAACCGCGAATCGACGTCAACGGTGTGCGCAGCTCGTGACTCGCGTCGGTGATGAAGCGCCGCATGCGATGTTCGGAGGTGCGCGCCTCCTGCTCCGACGCTTCGCGCGCGCGAAACGCCGACTCGATCTGGCTGAGCATGCCGTTCAACGCCGTCGCGAGTTTGCCGACCTCGGTTCGCGGGTCGCTCTCCGGCACGCGCTGGGTGAGGTCGCCGGCCGCGATCGCCGCAGCCGTGTGCTCGACGTCGACCAATGGCCGCAAGCTACGGCGGACGGCGAGATAGCTGAGGCCGGCGAGTACGACCAGCACCGCGGCGCCGATGACCACATCGAACACGATCAGCTGGTTGAGCGTGCTGTCGACACCGTTCAACGGCGTCGCAACCGCGATGCTGCCATCGCCGGTAGGCGCGACCGACACGACGACGCGCCAGCTTTCGTTCCCGTGTCGCGACGGCACCGTGAACGGATGCCCGGCGTGCTGGGTGACGGCCGCGATCGCCATCGCCGGTATCAGTGGCCCGCAGTCGTTTTGGTCGAGCGGCTCGATCGTGCGTGTCAGCGGCACACCGTTGCGATCACTCGTTTGCTCCCAGTACGGGCTCGGCAACCGCGGTGTCGGCCGCGTTTCGGTGGTCGACGTCGTCGCTGGCGTAGTGCCGGATGCCGACGGACAGGCGGTCAACGCCGTGTTGCCACCGGCGCCGGGAAAGAGACTGCGTTCGCCGCCGGGGCCGGCGGCGAGGCCTCCGACATCAGACGTCGTGGTAGGCGTACTGCCGGCTCCCGGATTTGCCGCTCCCGGGCTACGAAATCCCGGACCACGGCGACCAAAATCGCTCGAAATTTGCTGGCTCGCGCTCAGGAGCTGACTGTCGACGCGATTGACCAGCGAATGCCGCAACAAGTTGGTCGCTGCGAAGCCAGTGGAGATCAGCGCACCGGTCACCAGCACGCAGGTCAACAACACCAGCCGGACGCGCAACGGCACGCGGCGCGAACGTGCGGCAAGGGCGCGGCGCCACCCGACAACGCGCCCGGGCTGGTCTGGTGCGAGGCTTTCCAGCGCGTCACTCATGTGCGAGGAACTCGCTTCTTCACTCATGTGCGAGGAACTCGCTTCTTCACTCATGTGCGAGGAACTCGCAACGCGTACCCCATCCCGCGCAACGTGTGCAGCAGCCGAGGCTGGGTGGTGTCGAGCTTGCGCCGCAGATGCGACACGTAGGTCTCGACGATGTTCGCGTCGCCACCGAAGTCATACGACCAGACATGTTCGAGGATCTGTGTCTTCGACAGCACGCGGCCGGGATTGTGCAAGAAGTAGCGCAACAGCTTGAACTCGGTCGCCGACAGGTCGACCGGCTTACCTGCCTTCGTCACCTCGTAGCTGTCTTCGTCGAGGGAGATGTCGGCCAGCGTCAGTACTGACGTGCGCGACTCGTCGTCCGCGCCTCTTGTTCTTCGCAAGATGCTGCGAATACGGGCGACCACTTCTTCGAGGCTGAACGGCTTGGTGACGTAGTCGTCGCCGCCAATGGTGAGGCCGGTGACCTTGTCTTCCTCGCTGTCGCGCGCAGTCAGAAAGAGAACGGGCGTGCGCAGGCCGCCGGCCCGCAGTCGACGCGCGACATCGAAGCCGTCGAGGCCCGGCATCATGACGTCGAGCACCATCAGATCGGGCTTGAAGCGTCTGCGCCATCTCGAGCGCTTCATGACCGGTCGAGGCGCTGGCGACTTCGAATCCGCTGAAGCGCAGGGTGGCGGAGAGCAACTCGAGGATGTTCGGCTCGTCGTCGACGACCAGCAGGCGCGGTTGATCCACTGTGCTCGCGAGGCGGGGCACTGCGGCCAAGCTCGGCATCGGGACACCTGTCCTCGAGGTGACGCGGGTCAGAATTGATCGTTCTGAAGCATCGTCACGCTCAAAGCTGGGAGTTTGCTGAACGTCCGCCGCGCTCGTGCTGCGACTGTACGCGAGTCGGGGCGTGCCGAGCCAGGCTCAGCTACACCCGATGTCGCGCTAGGCCCTGGCCACTCCGACGGGACACGACACCCCGGTGCCACCGATGCCGCAGTACCCGTTCGGGTTCTTGTGCAGGTACTGCTGGTGGTAGTCCTCGGCGAAGTAGAACGCCCCAGTTTCGGCAAGCGGCGCGATCTCGGTCGTGATCGGGCCGTAGCCGGCCGCGTCGAGGTTCGGCTGGTAGGCGACCTTGCTCTTCTCGGCGAGCTCGGCCTGCTCATCGGTCGTGGTGTAGATCGCCGACCGATATTGCGAGCCGACGTCACCGCCCTGGCGCATGCCCTGCGTCGGGTCGTGCGACTCCCAGAACACCTTGAGCAAGGTCTCGTAGCTCACCTTGGCTGGGTCGTAGACGACCTGCACAACCTCGGCTTGGCCGGTGCGGCCCGAGCACACCTCGTCGTACGTCGGGTTCGGCGTGTATCCACCGGCATAGCCGACGGCGGTCGTGTAAACGCCGGGGGTCTCCCAAAACTTGCGCTCGGCCCCCCAAAAACAGCCAAGGCCGAAGACGGCGACCTCGAGACCCGCGGGGTAGGGCGGAAACATCGACGTACCCAGGACGGCGTGTTGCTCGCCGACGGCGAACGGGCGCGCGTCGCGGCCGGGCAGGGCGTGCTCGGGGGTGGTCATGGCGGATGAACGGCTCAGGAATCCCATGCCTTCGAAGGTACCTCGGTGGGCGGCCGTTTTGCAGGCCTGGCCCGGGTCGTAAGCGGCCGGTAAGGACTGTGGCTCAGCCGGTGACAGGGCCGTCGGCCGCGTCGATCTCGGGCGCTGATCGGCGTCCGGTTGCACTGGCGAGGACCGCCGCGTTCGGTAACGACATCGGGCCGTCTTGGGTGTTCATCATGGTGAACATCAGCGTGATCGCGGTGACCTGGCCGTCGTACTGGCCGCCGATCGCGCCGGCGCGCAAGGTGATGAAGTCGCCGACGACGAAGGGCCGAGAAATAAGCAGCACGACGCCAGCGAACGCGTTGCCGAGCGCTTGCTGCGCGGCCAAGCCGAGCACGACACTGCCGATCGCGCCCGACAGCAGCACGCTCTCGATCTTCACCGCGAGCAGAGCCAACACCGTGATGACGACGACGAGATAGCCGATGATCTGCACGCTCAGCCGCAACGCCGAGGCCGCCGCCGGGCTACCGCGATGGCGGGCGAGCCGGGCGATCTCGTTCGCGCACGAGTCGGACGGCGATCAAGCCGGCCAGGCCGCACACGATGATGGCGACTAACGAACCGATGCGGTGGGAGGGATACGACACAGGGACCTTGTCGCCGGCGTCGTTCAGGGCCAAGTGCGTCGCCCGGATGCCGCCGAGCGCAACTGCGACGCTGGCCGCGGCGACGAAGACGATCGCCGTGCCGACGGCTTTGCCGAACTCGGGGCGCACGATGAGTTGGCGCGCGTCGGCGAACGCAGCGGCGCCAGGAGCGCGTTCGTTCTCAGCCACCGCACACTCCTCTCTGCTGCCGCGCCCACAGTGTTTCTTGGCTCGTCTCCGCCGAGCACCGACGGCCAACGTATCGGCTGATCGGATAGCCTCGACCCCATGGCCCAGACCACCCGAGCATTTCGAGACGCGCGCGATTCACGCGGGTCAGCCGTCCGACGCACGCACGGGGGCCGTCGTCCCGCCGATCTTTCAGGTGTCGACGTACCAGCAAGACGCCGTCGGCAGCCCGCGCGACGGGTGGGAGTACAGCCGGTCGGGCAACCCGACGCGGGCCGCGCTCGAGGAATGCATGGCGTCGCTCGAGGGTGGCGCGCGCGGGCTGGCGTTCGCGAGCGGGTTGGCGGCCGAGGATTGCGTTCTGCGCACGTTGTGCGCGCCGGGCGACCACGTCGTCGTGCCGGGCGATGCGTACGGCGGCACGTTCAGATTGGTGAACAATGTGTTCGGCCGGTGGGGCGTCGAGCACACTGCGGTGCACCTCGTCCGACCTCGACGCGGTACGTGCGGCGATTCGGCCGAACACCAAGGTGTTGTGGTGCGAGACGCCGAGCAATCCGCTGCTCAGCATCGCTGACATCGCGTGCGTTGGCCGCATCGCGCATGACGCCGGCGCGATTGCTTGTCGTCGACAACACGTTCGCGTCGCCGTATTTGCAGCAACCGCTGTCGTTCGGCGCCGACGTCGTCGTGCACTCGACGACGAAATATCTCGGCGGACATTCCGATGTCGTCGGTGGCGCGTTGGTCGCTGCCGATGCCGAGCTCGGCGAGCGGCTCGCGTTCCATCAGAACGCCATCGGTTCTATCGCCGGGCCGTTTGATTCGTGGCTGGTGATGCGCGGCATCAAGACACTCGCCGTCCGCATGGATCGGCATTGCGACGAACGCGAGCCCGCATCGCCGACACGTTCGTGCAGCACCACAAGGCGGTGGCGCAGCGTGCTGTACCCGGGGTTGGCAACGCATGCCGGGTCACGAGATCGCCGCGAAGCAGATGCGCGACTTTCGGTGGCATGGTCGCGTTTCGCATGGACGGCGGGGAGGCGGCCGCCGTCGAGGTATGCAACCGGGCGAGACTGTTCACGTTGGCCGAATCATTCGGCGGAGTCGAGTCGCTGATCGAGCATCCGGGTCGGATGACGCATGTCAGTGTCGTGGGCAGTCCGCTCGAAGTACCGGCCGACCTCGTCCGATTGTCGGTCGGTATCGAGCACGTCGACGACTTGCTCGCCGATCTCGACCAAGCGCTGGGCTAGCCAGCTTGCCGGGCTGGCCGGCACCTGGCTGCTGATCGCGACGGGCCCGTAACGCTGCCGGAACGGTCGCTTGGCCTAGATTCTGGCGCGTGGGAGCGAACGGGTTCAGGCGCGGGCTGACACCGCGCGCGGGCTTCGCTTGCTCTGGGCAGCCTTCACCGCGGTTGAAGTGGCCGCTGGGCTGTGTGCTCACGGTCCTCGCGCACGACCTGCGCGCGTCGTTCGACGGAGTGCTGCTCCTGATCATCGCGATCGTCGCCGCGGTCGGGCTGGTGGTCGCCCGTCGGCAGCCGTCGAACCCGATCGGCTGGATGCTGCTCGTCGCCTCGTCGTTCTTTGCCGGATATGCCATCGCGGTCCTCTACGCCGTCCTCGACTACCACCGGCACGGCGGCCGGCTGCCGCTCGGTCGCGTCGCGCTCGCCGCCGAGCCATCCTGGGTGCCCGGCTTCGTGCTGCTCGGGCTCGCGGTCGCGCTCTTTCCCGACGGTCGCCTCGCTTCCCGGCGCTGGCGGATCCCGCTGATTGTCTACGTCGCTGCCGGTGCCTGGTTCTGCTGCTTCTGGTCGCTCTCGCTGGCGACGCTCCACATCGGCGCGGGGTTCGACGTCGACGAGGTCGGAAACTATCCCGGGGAGCACGGGGCTTTTCCGGAGTTGTGGCGGGGATCGGCTGGGCCGCGTCGCCGATCATCCTCCTGCTCCTGACCGCGTTCGTCATACGGCAGGCGGCGACGTGGCGGCGCGCCACCGCGGAGCGGCGTAAGCAACTGACGTGGCTGATGAGCGGCGGGGCCTTGTCAGTCGTCTCGATCTACCTCGTCTCGACCAACAACACGAGCAGCGCGGGGCGCGTCGTCACCGACATCGCCGCCGTCGGCCTGACCGCCATCCCGCTCGCGATCGGCGTCGGGATCCTGAAGTACCGGCTCTACGAGATCGACCGGCTGATCAGCCGCACGCTCTCCTACCTCGTGATCACCGGCCTGCTGGTCGGCGTCTTCCTCGGCCTGGTCGCGCTGACCACGAGCGTCCTGCCGTTCTCCTCCCCGTCGGCAGTCGCGGCCTCGACGCTCGCCGCGGCCGCGCTCTTCAACCCATTACGCCGCCGCGTGCAACGCGCTCGTCGACCGGCGCTTCAACCGCGCCCGCTACGACGCCGACGCGATCATCGCCGCCTTCACGATCCGGCTCCGCGACGCCGTCGACCTCGACACGATCAACCAAGAACTGCGCCACGCGGTCAACCAAGCCGTCGCGCCGACACACGCCTCCGTCTGGATCACCCCGACCGCGACCCCGAGACGCACCTAGTCGTCACCGGTTGATACGCGGGTCAGAAGTCGAGTTCAGCTTCGAAACTGTGCAACAGGACGCATTCGAGTTCTGTGCTAGCCAGGTTCGACTGACCTTGCACCGTTAGGACGGACGGCCGCCAGGCTGCCAGTTGTGGACTTCAACCTGGATGTAAGTGTCCTCAGCCAGCACCGTGCGTGCGGTGACCGCGTTTTGCGCCCGAACCAGCGCCGCGGTACCGAGCCAGTTGACGCCGTCGTCAGACAGCAGCGGCCCGTACGCAATCAGCTCGGTGTGCTCGGGCGGTTGAGCCAGTTCGGCGGCGGGCTGCGGACCGAGTCCGATCACCAGGTAGCGGTTGCCATCGCCGGTGTACGAGGGGATTCCCACATCGTGCGTCCCAACAGGTTGCGCCAGCGGCGCAGCAATACGTCGCGATACACCCCCGCTTGGTAGTTGGGCTCGTCGAGCGCAAAGGCACGGGCAGCTGAAGGACCTGACAGATCGATGATGTGCACGCTGCCCGTCGCCGTCTCGCCGTCATCGGCAAGGGTCGGGCCCCGGGCAATCATCGTCGACGCGTACCGATCCATGTAAGACCAATGACCTTCGAGCAGTTTGTCTCGTAGCGCGGCCGAGCCAGGACGGTCTTGGTGGTAGCAAAAGAACTCCATGGCCCCAGTCTTCCCCACCCGCTTCGCGTAGGCCGCAGCGCCGGCCGCACTCCATCTGGGCCCTCAGGTGATGCCGAGGACGATGTCTTTCAGGTCATTGAGAGTGCTGATCCGATACTTGGCCTGGGAAAAGTCCTGCGCTTTCGTGAAGTCGTTGTGCACGACGGCGCACTCGATACCGGCCGCCACAGCTGAGTTCAGCCCTCTGGACGAGTCCTCGACCACAAGCGTCTCTTCCTTGGTGGCTCCGAAGCGCTTCAATCCGGTCAGGTAGGGCTCCGGGTGTGGCTTCGCGAACTCGTAGTCCTCGCGGACAAGCACAAAATCCATGAACTGTCTGATCTGGCGCTTCTCATGGATGATCTCAAAATCGGCTCGCTTCGCCGTCGTCACGATGCCCATGCGCACGTACTTCGAAAGCTCCGCAAGAGTATCGACGACGCCTTCGATCTCGATCGCTTCTGTTCTCAGATACTCCCGGTAGTAGACATCACGAACCGCGCGCTGCCTGCGGATCGTCTCGTCATCAATACCTGCCGCCCTGGCTTGGGCCCACGTGCCCAATCCCTGGCTCATGTCCCGGAGGTATTGCTCCTTGTCCAACGTCACGCCCAAATCCGCAAGAGCGCGTTGTCCAGCCCGGTAGTACCAGAACTCGGTATCGACGAGAACACCGTCGTGATCGAAGAGGATGTACTTCTTCACACCCTCAATCCTTTCGCGATCGGACGACGGTCAGCCAGCGGGATTCTCGTTGCGCCACGAATGCGCCGGCTTGTATCCGAGCACGCGCCGGGCCTTGTCGATTGACAGCAACGTCTCGTTCGGGCCTATTGGTCGGCTCAGCGCGACATCGGGGAAGACCTCGGCGAGCAGCTCATCGTTCGAGCGCGACATGACGGTGTCGGCATTGGCGATGATGAACACGTCCGCGCCAACTGCTTCGTGCTCAAGAGAGAGGCGCACCGCCTGTGCCCCGTCGCGGGCATCGATATAGCCCCACAGATTCCATCGCCGCAGCTTTGGATCGGCGTCGTAGGAAGGAAATTTTGCGTAGTCCTCGGGGTACATGACGTTGCTGAACCTCAGCCCGGTCATCGACAGGGTCGGATGCCACCGGCACAGCTGTCGGGCCAACTCCTCCTCGAGCGTCTTGACCAGCGCATAAGTGCTGTTCGGACGCGGCGGGTACTCCTCGTCGACAGGTACATACGGTGGCGGCTCGTCGAACGGCAGACCGAGCACGGTCTCGCTCGACGCCCAGACGATCTTGCGTACTCCTGCCCGGATCGCGGCACTGTAGACGTTGTACGACGCCGTCATGTTGTTCGCGAAAGTAGCCGCGTTGGGCAGCAGGCCAGGGGCTGGGATCGCCGCTAGATGGACGAGCGCATCCACGCCGTCGTGCCTGTCGTCGATCCGGCTCAGTGCCTCGACAGCCTGTCCGAAGTCGGTCAGCTCGACGACCGAGGAGACGACGTCTGCACGCGTGGAAGGCACGCGGTCCAGTGCCACGACGTCCCAGCCGTGCTCGACGAGGTGGTCCACAACGGCCCTACCTAGCTTGCCGCTACTGCCGGTAACCGCGACCCGTGCCATCGGCCTTCTCCTGCCGTCGTCCGCCGACTGTTCGTTGCAAGTGTCCTACCCAACCATCGATGGCATGACGTCGCCGTCGGGTCATGCCACCCGGCGTCGCACGGGTGCTGACGGCTGTCGCGCCACTGGTGCCGTGAGAGGCCAGGTTGGCGCTGAACCTTGAACCAAGCCGACCGAAGCACTGGACGACGCGCTTTCGCAGCCCTGCCTTGAGCGCATGCGCTCGAACTCTACGAGCGGATCCAGACCGCGACGTGCGCAGGTTGTACCGATCGGGCGACGACCTCTACGAGATCGCGCTGGACGCGATCGAGGTCGATCTCGTTGCGCAGCGCGGCCGCGAACGCAGCGATAGTGGCGTCTGCGTCGTAGCGGGCCCGGTTGAAGCGGCGGTCGACTAGGCCCTGTGCCCGGCGTCGCAGCGGGTTGAACAGCGCCGCAACGGCGAGGGTGGACGCGGCGACCCCGACCGGGGATGACATCGGCAATGCGCGCGTGGCCAGCGTGACCAAGCCGACGTACATGCCGATCAGCAGCCCGGTGACGATGAGGTACGACAGCGCCCGGCTGATCAACCGGTCGATGTCGTAGAGCCGGTACTTCAGAATCGCGATGCCGATGCACACGGGGAACGCGAGGATGAGGGAGAACAGCGCCGACGCAATGCCGCTGAGCAGTGCGCCCGAAAGGATTCCCACCACGCAAAGTGCGCCGCCGACCATCAGCCATTTGAGTTGCTGCCGAAGGTCGCCGGCCGAACCGCGATAGCTGATCAGCAACCTGAGGACCCACGACAAGACAAGCGCGACGTAGGTGACTAAGACCACGTCCTGGATGCCGGCGGCTACGCCGTGCGTGGTGCCGTCCAGATGCGACCGACTGCCCCGCCGAGTCGATACGCACCGGATGTTGGCGGAACGCAGCGGATCCGAGCACAGCAAGGGTGCCGATCCAAAGCGCGGCGATCGCGAGGAACACCCAAAGTGTCCGTCGCCACCACCGCGCCACTATCCGACCGTCGGGAAACAGCAGGATCGGGAGGGGCAAAACCACCTGCAACAACACCCAGGCCGGCGCCAGGACGACAGCGAGGCGCGACAGCGGCAAATCGTGGCCGTCGACCCGATACGCCAAAACGGAGTACATGCCGGCGGCGGAGCTGACGATGAAGACCGGGCCTAGCAAGAGCATGATCCAGCCGATGGGGTTCCGCGGCTGCCTGCGTGCCAGCACGAACCCGAGCACCGCGAAGGGAAGCACCAGCACCGGGGGGTTACCCGTCTTCGAAACCTTCGCCAACGGGACGCACGCCGCGAACATGAGCAGCGTCAAGACACCGACCACAAGCGCGGTCCGCGGTCCCGCCCACCGGAAACGGACCCGTAAGCCGTCGCGCTCGCCGTCCGACTGCGAAGCCACCGCACCACCTCCACTAGCCCCCACGTAGCAAGACGGTAGGCACTAATCGTTCCGAAAACGCTACGGACCGCCCCTAAGCGGGTTACCGACGCCGCGATCGGCTGCAGGGGCCGGCACCTTGCAGGTGCGGGACTCCGACGCCGAGCCGAACCGGCCCCAAAGGGTTCTCCCGACCCGCGAGCAGAACCCACCACGCCGGAAAGTATGAAACCGACGACCGTTTTCGCGGCAATAGCGATGGCGAGCAATCGCGGCAATAGCGGGCGATCTTCCTACCGATGGTTTTGCCGCGTTGCGCTCGCGTACTTGCCGACAACCCCGGCCCCATGCTTAGTCTTCGGCATGGACGCTGCCGCCGGTCCCACCAGTTTCGACGAAGCGCTCGCGGCGACCCGCTCGCATGCACACGAGTTCATCGGGTTGTCCGAGGTACAGGCGCGGGCTTTGGCCGAGAAGCTTGGCTATCAGCTGCGGGTCCGGTCCGCCGACGAACCGATCACCGCGGACCGGAGTGCTAGGCGCATGACCGTCGACCTCAGCACCGGTGTGGTAACGGACGCGTGGGCCGGGTAGTCGCGTCGCGTACTCGACTCGTTTGACGTCGCGCGCACGAACAGCGAACGCCCAAGTTATCTCACAGGATCGCGACCCACGGACCGATGAAAGCCCGAGGTTACGATGACGCCTTGGACGGAAGCCGGATTTCCATCGGCTCGATGTGTTCGACGCCTCGCCCACGCTGCCTCGATGCCAGAGAGGGTAGAGCCTCATCGTCAGTCAGACTCACCGATCTCGCGGTTTCGTCGCGACTCGGCCGCACATCACCTCCTCGCCACGGACGTCCGAGGCGGATGAGTTAGGCCAGCGCAAATTTCGCCCTGACATCGAGGGTCTGCGGGCTGTCGCGATCATCGCCGTCGTCTTGTCGCACGCAGCCATGGGACTCCCTGGCGGCTACGTCGGCGTCGACGTTTTCTTCGTGATCTCGGGGTTCCTGATCACCCGCCAGCTGCTCGATGAAGCGCAGCAACGCGGCCGCTTCTCCTTCGCCGGGTTCTATGCCCGCCGCGCGCGCCGCATCGTGCCGGCGGCCACCCTCGTCACGGTCGCGACACTCATCGGTGCATATCTGTGGTCGCCGCCCTTGCGGCTCGGCGCTATCGCCCGGGACGGCCTGGCCGCCGCATTGTTCGGTGTCAATTGGCGACTGGCAGCACAGGGTACGAACTACTTCCAGGCCGCCGCGCCGCCGTCGCCATTCCAGCACTACTGGTCGTTGTCGGTAGAGGAGCAGTTCTACCTCGGCTGGCCGCTCCTGCTCGCCGCCGTGCTCTTCGCCGTCCGCAACAAGAGGAGCCGAACCAGGGCTCGCGCACTCGTCGCAACGCTCGTCGTGGTGATCGTCGCATCACTGTGGGCGTCGATCCACGTCACGAACGTGTCGGCGCCGTACGGCTACTTCGGTACGCACACGCGGGTTTGGGAACTCGCCGTTGGCGCACTGATTGCCGCGACCGCCGAAACGCCTGCGGCGACTACCTCGACCGCTCGCCGCGATGACAGCCTGGCTCGGACTCGCGGCCATCGTCATCTCGTGCGTGGCATACGGCGCGAACACGATCTACCCCGGCGCGGCCGCCGTCCTTCCGGTCGCCGGCGCCGCACTGATCATTGCGGCTGGCTGCGGCCCTGCTCCATCGTTCGGGCCGGAAGCGTTGCTCAAAATCTGGCCGATGCGCTGGACCGGCCGTATCTCCTATTCGCTCTACCTCTGGCACTGGCCGTTACTGATCCTCATGCCGGACGCCGTCGGCCACCCCCTCACGGTCGCGCAACGATGCGCGGCCATCAGCGGCGCAGTACTGCTGTCGGTGCTGACCTATGTGCTCGTCGAGCAGCCGTTCCAACGTCAGCGGATTCTGGTGACAAAGCCGCGCCGTGGGCTGGCACTTGGGACCGCGCTCGTTACCGCCTCGGTGGTGACTGCACTCGTCGTCCCGGCATTGCTCACCCTGCCTGGCGGTGTAGCGATCGCGACGACGGACTCCGCGAACGTCCAAGCGGCGCTCACCTTGGCGTTGACACAGAAGCACCTGCCCAACACTGTGGTGCCGCTTACGCGTGCCTCGACCGACTATCCGGATACAGGTGGATGTGAGCTCAACGACTCAGCCGACTCGCCCAAGCTGCCGTGCAACGGTTTCGGCGACGCGGCCGGTACTACCCAGGTTGTGCTGATCGGCGATTCGCACGCGGGCATGTGGTTCGGCGCAGTGAATGCCATCGCGCTCGCCAACCACTGGAAGCTGGCGTACTTCGCCAAGTCGGGATGCCCGATCGGCGACTACCCTGACTTCGTCTACCCGATCCTGAAACGCGTCTACACCGAGTGCAACACCTGGCGTCCGACCGTCATCGCCGACGTCGTCGCGTTGCACCCGGCGCTCATCATCGTCGGTTCGCAAGCGCGACCGATCGCGGCAGCCGATCCGGATGGATTCGAGAAATCCATCACGTCGCTCGCAGCGTCGGGCGCAACGACCGTGTTCCTCGCCGACACGCCGTCGCCTGCCATCATCGGGAGCATTCCCGATTGCCTGTCGCAGCACACGACCGACATCGAACGTTGCGCGATCCCGCGAGACCAGGCGGCTCTCGACTCCGCTGGCAGGCAGGCCGAGATCAACGGCGCAGAACGGGCCGGTGCGACCGTGATAGATCCGACGCCGTGGTTTTGCACCGAGGTGAGTTGCCCGGCAGTCGTGCAGAACGTGATCGTCTACCAAGACAGCAGCCACGTCAGCGCCACGTACGCGCTGCTGCGGGCTCCAGAACTGGGTCGCGCTCTCCTGCCGGTGATGACGCCGCCCGATCACGAGCCCGCCCGTCACGAGCTGAGTCGAGCCGTCAGGCTCCGTTCGTTGGTGCGCCTATCGCGGCGCTTTCGTCAAGAGACGGAGCCGGCAGACCGTTCTCGACATGCTCCAGCAATTTTGCGTCAGGAGATCTGGCGGCGAGCGCCGCGGCACCGGCGAGCACGCCGGTCGTGACCCAGAACGCGGTGCCGTAAGACCAGGTGTCGGCCACCCAGCCAGCGACGATCGGACCGCTCACCGAACCGCCGTCCCCTGCCATCTGAAATCGCGGCGACCACGGTGCCGCCGCCCTTGCCCGCGACGTCGCCGACAACTGCGGCCGGCGCGACGTCGAGCAGTCCCGAGCCGATGCCGAAGATCGACCATCGCGACGACGTAGCCGATGAGTCTCGGCGACAGCGCGAGCAGCGCCATCGAGCTAGGCCGACAGCAAGCAGCCAGCCCACCATGATCGGACGACGGCCGCTGTCGGTCGACGAGCGACCTGCCGGGATCAGGGTGGCCGGCGTTGATAGCACGCGACGATCGTGAATCCGATGCCGACCCACGCGGTGCCGCGATGCAGCGACTCGACGACGAACAGCGGGACGAGTGTGTTGCGCACACCCATCGCGGCCCAGCTGTCGGCGAGGTTCGCGGCAAGCGCGGCTCGATAGGCGCGTTGGCGCAAGGCGTCGGCGAGGCTGGCGCGAGCGGGCTTGGTCGGCGTCCGACGTCGTTTCGGTCTTGCGGGCCAGCGAGGCACGACGCAAGCCGACCATCGCGACGGTGCCGGCGACGACGAGCGTTCCGGCGTACACGAAGAACGGCGCGCGGATCGACCAGGCGGCGAGCGGGCCGCCGATGGCCGGGCCGGAGATGCCGCCGAGCAGGAAGCCGCCCTGGAAGAGTCCGACCGAACGGCCGCGTTGGGTCGGCCCGACGACGCGCAGCAGCAGGCCCATCGCGCTGACCGAGAACATCGCCGAGCCGATGCCGCCGGCGCCGCGCAGCAGCAGCAGTTGCAGGTAGCTGTGCGCGAATCCGGCCAGCGCGCTGCTGACCGCGACGATGCCGATGCCGGTGGCGAGCACCACGCGTTCACCGATCGCGTCGACCAGGCGGCCGACGCCGAGCGCGGACGCGAGCCGCATGAACGCGAACGCCGACAGCACCGCGCCGACCTCGGCGCTGGCCGACGCCGAAGTGATGCGCGAACACCGGAATGACCGGCGCGACGATGCCGAACCCGACCGCGACGCTGAACGCGACGGCGGCGAGTACGGCGACCTCGCTCGGGCAGGTCGCCGAACAGCTTGCCGCGCAGCCAGTTCATCCGCGTCACGCTACCGGTGGCGGTCGGTGGCCCGCCGCAGGATGATCACGTTTACGTGATCATCACCCCCGAGGACATGCCAGCAAAGGTGTCCTCGGGGGGTAACGCCTCATGAGGGCCCGCAAAATCTGGTGGACGCCGACCAGGCGCGCCGCCGTTGGCACCGCCGCCGCAGGCGATCCGCGTTAGCGGCCGCGGCGGGCGCGCAGGTAGTCGCTGACCACGTAGTCGCCGAGCTTGTCGTCGGACGGCGCGAACACGCGGCCGCCGTTGCGCTTGGCCAGCTTCTCGACGAAACTCGACGAGGCCGCGGTCGTCGGCGAGCATGAAGACGTTCAGCGTCGCGCCGCGCCGCGTCATCTTGTCGGCCTCGGCCAAGGTCAGCTGCCAGCGTCTCGGGCGAGGGCGGCCAGTCGAAGGTGTAGTCGCCGTTGCGCATCAGGTGCGCTGTCGGCTCACCGTCGGTGACGACCAGCACCACCGGCTCGTGCTCAGGATGCCGGTCGAGGAATCGTCCGGCGATGAGCAACGCGTGCTGCAGGTTCGTGCCCTGCACCATCTCGGCATCGAGGCCGGCCAGCTCGGTCGGCTGCAAAACCCTTGCGTAGTTGGAAAAACCGATGACCTGCAACGCGTCTTGCGGGAAGCGGGTCGACACCAACGAATGCAACGCGAGCGCGGTCGACTTCGCCACGCCCCACGTGCCGCGCAACGTCATCGACCACGAGAGGTCGACGAGCAAGCACACCGCGGCTGACGTGCGCCGCTCGGTCTCGACCACCTCGAAGTCGTCGACGTGCAGCTTCGCACACCAGCGCCACGACCAGTCGACGGCCCCGAACGCAAGATCGCGTTCGACACCGTGCGCACGACGTCGAGCGGCTGCTCGTCACCGAACTGCCACGCGCGCGACGACCCGGTGAGTTCGCCGGCCGACCCGGCGTTGGGCACGTCGTGATCGCCGCGCGTGCTGCTCGACAGCGACGCGAACACCCGGCGCAATGCGGTCGCACCCAGCCGCCGCACCGCCTTCGCGGTGAGCTCGAGCCGCCCGCCGTCGCGGCGCAAATAGCCCTGCCGCTCCAACTCGCGCTCCACCTCGCGCAGCTGCCGCAGGTCATCGACGGCCGCGCGCCCGAGCGCGCGCCGGATCGCTTCCTCGTCGACGTCCTCGAGCGTCGCGCCCGGATAGTCCTGCGCCGAGCGACGACTCCAACTCCTCGAGGTCGGCCATCTCCTCCAACGCCGTCGTCGCATCCGACATCCCGAGTGGTTGCTCGCCGCGCATGCGCGTGCGTCCGGTCCAATCAAGATCCGGACGGCGGGTGCGCAGCGCATCGTTCAACCGCGCCATCTCCGACGCGAGGCCCATGTCTTCCATCGACTGCGCCATCAGCGCCGCCAACTCGTCGCGCTGTTCGGGGGTCATCGATGCGAGCATGCGTTCCATCGCGGCCGCACGACGCGCAAGCGAGTCGACGAGTTCTTCCAGATTCGCTGGCTGGTCAGGGAAAAACTGACCGTGCTTGGCCATGAACTGGTCGAAGTCTTCCTGCGTGTGTTCGCCGCGCGCATCGGCGGCGAGCATCTCGTTGAGGTCGGCCATCATGTCTTTCACGGCCTGCATCGCCGCCTGCGATTCGGGCGAGCCCGATTGCATCGACTGCATGGCTTGCTTCATGCCGCGAAACTGCGAGTCGAGCACTTCCTGCCGCAGCAGTTCCTTCAGTTCCTCGTACGTAGCCCGCGCCGCGTCGGATCGCCACTCGTAGTCAGCCAGCGCGCGAATCGCCCGCGCCGGGTCTGACGGCAACGTGTCGAGTTCTGTTTCACGCAACCGAGCATCGTCGCTCGGGTCAGGGAACAACTCGGCGCGCTCTTGACCGACCGCCTTGTCGAGCAACGCCCGCGCCTCTTCGAGCGTGCCGTCCGAGGCGACCCTTGATTCCGCAGTCGCGCCCGCTGTTCACGAATCCGTCGCAGCATGTCGTCAAGACCGCGAAGCCCTGGCGTGCCCTGGCGCATGAGGTCGCGCAACGCGTCGGAGGTGTTCGCGCCGTCGAGCACGGCGTCGCCGAGCTCGTCGAGCGCCTGCGGCGATGTCGAACGGCGGCGCGAGCGGGTCGGGGCCTTCGTGCCACGGTCCGTACCGAAACGCCGACGAACTCATGTCTTCCTCATGACTCGGCCAGGAAGCACTGCTCAGCCGCCGCCGTACACCGTGCGGCCGGGCACTTCGTCCTTGCTCAGCCGACGCGTCAGGTACAGACCCTCGAGTGCGAACTCGATCGCGGCCGCCGCGCGGCCCGGGTGCTCCCCGCTCTCGTCGCCGAGCCGCTCCAACACCTTCGCCAAACCCGGGCACCTGGCCCGACCCGCTTGAGCAGATCACTCGCCGAGACCAACTCGCCCGTCTCGACAGTGGCGCCCTCCTCGAAGCGCGCCATCAACCCACTCAAGTCAGTGTTCCCGAGTTTCGAGCGGAACGTCTCCGCAACGGCGCGACGCAACAGGTGCACGAGCACGTCGCGTTCGCGACCTTCCTCGCTGACCTCGAATTCGACCTTGCCCTGAAGCGAATCGACGATGCCGGGTAGGTCGCACACCCGCGCCACGGCGTCCGGCTCGCCGGTCAACGCGGCCCGCCGAAGTGCCGACGCCGCGACGGTTTCGGCACCCGCCACCGCGAATCGTGCCGACACTCCCGACCGCTGATCGATCGCCGTCGATTCGCGCACGAGGCGGGTGAATCGAGCGACCACCTCGAGCAGGTAGGGCGGCACGTCGGCCGCCAGCTCGCGCCTCTTGCGAGATCAGGGCAACCTCGTCGGCCAGCCGCAACGGATAGTGCGTGCGCACCTCGGCGCCGAACCGGTCTTTCAGCGGCGTGATGATGCGGCCGCGGTTGGTGTAGTCCTCGGGGTTCGCGCTCGCGATCAGCAGCACGTCGAGCGGCAGCCGCAACGCGTAGCCGCGAATCTGCACGTCGCGCTCTTCGAGCACGTTCAGCAGCGACACCTGAATGCGCTCGGCCAGGTCGGGCAGCTCGTTGACCGAGAAGATGCCGCGGTTGAAGCGCGGTACCAGTCCGTAGTGCACGGTCTCGGGGTCGCCGAGCGTGCGGCCTTCGGCGACCTTGATCGGGTCGACGTCGCCGATGAGGTCGCCGACGCTGGTGTCAGGAGTCGCCAGCTTCTCGCCGTACCGCTCGTCGCGATGCTTCCAGTCGACCGGCAGGTCGTCGCCGAGTTCGTCGGCCAGCCGGCGGCAGCGCGTGCACACCGGCGCGTACGGGTGGTCGTTGATCTCGCAGCCGTCGACGATCGGCGTCCACTCGTCGAGCAGGCCGGCGATCGTGCGGATCAGCCGCGTCTTGCCCTGGCCCCGCTCGCCGAGCAGCACGAAATCGTGCCCAGCGAGCAGCGCGCGCTCGACGTTCGGCAACACCGTCTCGTCGAACCCGACGATGCCCGGGAACCGAGGCTCACCGGACCGCAGCCGCGCGAGCAGGTTGTCGCGGATCTCGATCTTGACCGGTTTCGCCTCATGCCCGCTCGCGCGCAGCGCGCCCACGGAGGCAATCGACGGGCGGGTGGCAATCGAAGGGCGGGCGGACGGCGGGGGGCCGCCGAGGTGCGCGTGGCTGGTGTTCTTGGAGTTCTTATCGGTAGCTGGCACGCCTTCGACCTTACGTCGCGGTCGGCGATTGCGTGGCGGAGGCGCCGTGCGCCTAAGGCTAGGGCGCCGGATGCCGATGATGCGGGTGGTGCCAGTGACCAGGCAAGCTCGGCCGCAGAGAGGATCCACCGTGTCCGCCCGCAAGGTTGCTGTCGGGAGGGGCTTGACGAAAGTGGCCCTCTCGGCCCCGATCGTTGTGCCGCGCGCTGCCCTGATACTCGCGCTCGCGCTGTTGACCGTGAACGTTGTGTGGCCGAATGCGATCATTGGCGCCGTCACGGCGGTCGGTCTCGCCGCCGCTGCCACGTCGTCGCACCGAGCGTACGGCCGACGAATGCGGACTGCGACAGACGCGTTGCACACTGCGGCGTCCGGCGATTTGCGCGTCCGGGTTCATGACGGCCAGACGGACGGACTCGGTCGACTTCTGGGCGAAGTCGACGCCGTGTTGGCTGACGCCGAGCACGTGCTCGTCACCCTAGTGACCACACAAAACGTCATCACCAAACAGCACCTGGAAATGGACGCGGCGCACGAGCGCGCCAACAAGGCTGTCGAGACAACGTCGGCCCAGGCCTCGGCCGCAGATGGCCGGACCCGAGAAATGTCCGAGCTGATGCATGTCGTCGCCGCATCGTCGACCCAGTTGGTCGAGAGCGTTCGCGAAATCTCGACGCACGCTGCCGGCGCCTCGCAGGTTGCCGACGCGGCGTCGGCACAGGCCACCGCAGCGAGCGGTGCGGTTTCGGACCTAAGCGATGCGTCCGATCACGTGGGGGCGGTTGCGCAGATGATCGCGACGATCGCAGCACAGACGAAGCTCCTCGCGCTCAACGCCACGATCGAGGCTGCCCGCGCAGGCGAAGCGGGTCTCGGGTTCGGGGTCGTCGCCGCTGAGGTCAAGGAACTGGCCGGCGCCACGGCCGTTGCCGTCAAAGAGGTGTCGGAGACAGTCGACAACATCGGGAAGGGATCGACAGCTGCGCGCGCCGCTTTGCACAGCATCACCCAAGGGGCGCTGCAAGTGACCGCCAGCCAGGCCTCGATCTCGTCAGCGATCGTTGAGCAAAACGCGGCGGTCTACGAGATCAGCCGGGTGGCCGCCGATGCCGCGAGCGAATCGAGCGCGATCGCGACGAACGTCAAGGCGATGTCCCACTTCATTCGCAGGTCGGCCTACGTCAACGCCAGACTCAAGATCGCATCGGACGCGCTGCTTGAAGCGCAACAGGTGATCGAGCCGGTACTCCGGGAATACCCCGCGATGCAGCTGGCTGCGGCAACAGCTGCCGTGACCGAGGCGCGCAATGCGCGGGGGACCCGGCTGGTCAACGGCACAACAATCATTCAGAACAACGTCGTCGGAAGTGGCTCCTTCCAATTGGACTACAACGGCGACTGGATTCACGGTGACGACGAGAATGCGCCCGGCGAAGCCGACTCCTGCTCGATCAGCGCAGGTGACAGCTTGCGGCTGCGGTTCGTTGGCTCGCGCGTCAGGGTTTTTGCCAACTGCGATGCAAACCACGGCATGCTCTTAGTCTCCCTCGATGGTGCCGATCGGACCGTCGTTGATCAGTACGCGGTGAGCCGCCGTGAACACGCGATGATATGGGACAGCGGACCGCTGACGCGCGGCGAGCACGTATGGGAAGCCGAGGTCGCCGAAGAAAAGAACGCGCAGTCGCGCTTCTATTGGACGACCATCGACCGTGTTGAGGTCGACGACTGACCGGACTGACCGGACTCACCGCGCGACCGACCGCGCGACTGAGCCGTGATCAACTTTCAGAACCGGGCGGCGGAACGGCAGCCGTGCAAATACACCCGAATGCCGCTTCAGTCGGCATGACAGCGCGGCCGCGAGCCGACAGGATGGCCGGATGGCGCGCTTCGGGGATGGACTTGCCGTCGATGCCGACCTCGTGCGGGCAGCGGAGGCGGCCGCGATCGCGGCACGCGCGCCACTCGGCGGCCTGAGCCCCGACCTGGCCTGCGTCTTTGTCTGTGGTTCCGACCCTGAGCAGATCGAAGCCGCGTTGCAGCGGGCCGCGAGTGTGCTGCGCGCACGCACGGTCATCGGGTGCAGCGCGTCGGGCGTCATCGGGGCCGCGCAGGGTGTCGAGTCGACGAGCGCGGTGAGCGTGTGGGCGGCCGTGCTGCCCGGCGTCCGCGTTCGCGTCTTCCATCTTGAGGTCATCCGCACCCCCGGTGGTATGGCGATTCTCGGGCTGCCTGAGGGCGAGGATGCCGATGAGGTGGCAGTCGTACTCGCCGACCCCTACTCGTTCCCGACCGATGGATTCGTCGAGCAGGCAAATGAAGCGTTGGCCCTGCCCCTGGTCGGCGGCATGGCGACCGGCAACCGTGGGCCCGGCTCAACCCGCCTGCTCATCGACAATCGCGTGGTCGACCGAGGCGCGGTCGGCGTCGTGCTCGGCGGGCCGGTGGGCGCGCAGGCGATGGTCAGCCAGGGGTGCCGCCCGGTCGGTCCGGCGATGACGGTCACCGCCGCCGAAGGCAACCTGTTGCTCGAGCTCGCGGGCATTTCCGCGATCGCCAAGCTCGAAGAAGTGATCAGCTCGTTGTCGTCGAGCGATCAGGCGCTGGCCAGCGCAGGGCTGCAAGTCGGCGTCGCGATGGACGAGTACGCCGAAGAACACGAACGCGGCGATTTTCTCGTCCGCGGCATCCTCGGCCTCGACAAGGCGCGCGGCGCGATCGCGATCGGCGACATAGTGCCGGTCGGACGCACCGTGCGGTTCCAAGTGCGCGACGCAGCTTCAGCGGACGACGATCTGCGGGCGATGTTGGTTCAGCTGCGGCGTGACTTCACTGCGGTCGAAGGCGCGCTGCTGTTTTCCTGTAACGGCAGGGGATCTAACTTGTTCACGTCCGCTGACCATGACGTGCTGGCGATGCGGCAAGGATTATCGACGTCGGGTGTCGCCGGCTTTTTTGCCGCCGGCGAGATCGGCCCGGTCGGAGACCGCAACCATCTGCACGGCTTTTCGGCGTCCGTCTTGGTCTTCGGGTCGCCTCGTCGCGCATCATGACGGCCGGCGTCATGAACGACGGCATCATGACCGACGGTTCGGTGCTCGCGATCGACATTGGTGGCACCAAGATGGCGGTCGGTATCGTCGCCGCCGACGGGCGCGTCATGACAAGTTCGCGGACGCCGACCCCGCCTGCCGCTGATGCCGAGACCATCTGGACGGCCTTGCGGCACGCGATTGAGGCGCTGCCGGATGTCGGTGACGTATCAGCGATAGGGGTCGGGTGCGGTGGACCGATGGCCTGGCCGGTCGGCGAGGTGTCGCCGCTGAATATCCCTGGCTGGCGCGGGTTTCCGTTGCGTCAACGCCTGCGTGATGCATTCGGCGTGCCGGTGCGCCTGCACAACGACGCGATTTGCTTTGCAGTCGCAGAGCACTGGCGTGGAGCCGGTGTCGGAGTCGACGACATGCTCGGCATGGTTGTGTCGACGGGTGTTGGCGGCGGTCTTGTGCTCGGCGGCCGAGTGGTCGACGGCAACAGCGGAAACGGTGGCCACGTCGGACACATCATCGTCGATCCCGACGGCGCGGTGTGCCCGTGCGGCGGTCGCGGTTGTCTGGAAGGCATTGCTCGCGGTCCGGCCGTCGCTGCGTGGGCGGTCGAACACGGGTGGCAGCCCACCGGCGAGGTGACGGCTCGTGCGCTTGCCGATGACGCACGCGCGGGCAACGAGGTGGCGATGCGTGCGTTCGACCGCGCCGGGCGGGCCGTCGGTATTGCGATCGCCTCGGCCGCTGCGCTGCTCGACGTCACGCTTGTGGTCGTGGGCGGCGGGTTGGCCCAGACCGGCGACCTGTTGTTTGCGCCGATGCGGGCGGCGATTGCCGACCACGCCAAGGTGGACTTTCTGCGGGATCTCACGGTCGTGCCGGCGAGGCTCGGCAACGATGCCGGGTTGGTCGGCGCTGCCGCCCTTGTGCTGGCCGGCGACCGTTACTGGTCGTCGTCCTGACTACTGGTCTTCGTCGTGCTGCTTACCCATTGATGGGCGAAGGCGAGATACGCATTGCTGATGTGGTCGGCCGTCGGCTGGTCGCCGAGGCCGTGATTGACCCAGTCGCGCAGCGGATCTTCCCAGATGCTGCGGCCGATCGCGAAGCCGACGAACGCGTCGACCTGTGCGGCTACCTGAAGCCAGCGGTCGAGCCGATCGACCGGGGCATCGCGACCGAGCACGAGCAGGTTGGTGTCGCGGTTGTCGGCCTGCGCCTGCGCGGCGACGGTCCGTGCGGCCTCGACGGTGTCGAGGCCTTCCACCTTCCACAACCTCGGTTCGATTCCGGCGTCCTGATTGTCGGCGATGACCCGGACGACGAGCTCGGGGCGCACCTCGCGGTCGTAGCGGTCGACCGCACTGCTCGCCGGCCCGCCGAGCGACGCGAGTTGCTCGTCAGTCGCGGGTACGAGCAACTCATACAGGAGCGGAGTGCCAACCGATTCGAGCGCCTTGCTCACCTGCGCGAGCTGGTCAAATTGGTGGCGGCGTTGGTCGGGGTCGAACGTCGGGTTGTCGCGCACCAACACTTTCACGTAGCTGGGGTTGATGCGCTGCACGTGCTCGAGCCATGATTCGGGCCACTGCAACGTGAACCACTCATGGCCGCTCGCCTCAACCGGTATGGCCAGCACGATCGGGTCGCGCATCGCCTCGGTGATGACGTCCTGGCCGTATTGCTCATCGACAAGCACGCCGGCTCGGCCGCCGTGCAACTGCGGCGCTGCCTGGGTAAGGCCCTGGTAGATAAGGGATTTCGCCTGCGCCATGCTCGCGCGTTGCGCGGCGGTCGGCGAATCGTCTTTCACCCCAAACAGCGTGGTGCCGAACGACTCGCGGTGGTCCATCGCGAGGATGAACAGGGGATCGTCGTGGGTCGGTCGCCAGTGTTCCTGTCGGCTCACAGTGACCTCCCTTTTTGCCGATGTGCCGGGCTGTGCTCGGCGCCTGTGCTCGGCGCCCCGACGCCGCGTTCCTACATCCGCCTAGATCTTCCGGTACACGCGCGCAACGATTGCGCCGACGATGATTGCGGCCAATACCGTGATCGACGCCCGCACACCGAGTGCGTTATGAAAGACCAGACTGGTCGACCACCCACCGACAGCGAAGATGGCGATGAGGACAAGAAGGGAACGCAGCTTGTCTCGCACGTTTTCTGACGGCGGGCCGGACACCTCAGGTCTCCTCAGCTCCATGTCGGGTAAATGCCCGAAGTTGATCTCCAACAAACCATTCGTGCGTTGCTCGAAAGGGTAGGTGGGTTACGTGACTGATGTGAAAGTCGACCCTATCGACGCGCTGCGGCAAATTGCGTTCTTGCTCGAACGCGCCCGCGAGCCGACCTATCGGGTCAAGGCATTTCGTTCGGCCGCCGACACGCTGGCCGCACTGCCCGCAGGCGAGCTCGAGCGGCGGACCACACAGGGCACGTTGAGTGAGCTGCCGGGCATCGGCAAGGCCACGGCCGGTGTGGTGCGTGAGGCGCTGGCCGGGCAGGTTCCGGAGTACCTCGCCAAACTGCTTCCGAGCGGAGCAGCTGCGCTTACGGAGGGCGGCACGGCGATGCGGGCTGCTTTGCGCGGCGACCTGCACACGCACTCCGACTGGAGCGATGGCGGCAGCCCGATTCTGGAGATGGCGGAAGCCGCACGCGCCCTTTCGAGCGGGCCGCACGAGTACATGGTGTTGACCGATCACTCACCTCGGCTGACCGTTGCCAACGGCCTCACGCCAGATCGGTTGCGCGAGCAGCTGCGCGTCGTCGCCGACCTCAACGACAAGCTGGCGCCGTTTCGGATCCTCACCGGCATCGAGTGCGACATCCTCGACGACGGCTCACTCGATCAGGAGCCCGAGTTGCTCGATCAACTCGACATCGTGGTCGCCAGTGTGCATTCCAAACTCGCCATGGACGCGCCAGCGATGACGCGCCGGATGGTGGCCGCCGTCCGCAACCCACGCGTTGACGTGCTCGGCCATTGCACCGGGCGGCTGTTGATTGGCCGTGAGGGCGGTCGGCCCCGGGCCGAGTCGCACTTCGATGCCGCGCGAGTTTTCCAAGCCTGTAAGGAAAGCGGAACGGCCGTCGAGATCAACAGCCGGCCCGAGCGTCTTGACCCACCTCGTCGGCTGCTGACGCTGGCTGTCGAAATGGGGTGCCAGTTCTCGATCGACACCGATGCGCACGCGCCTGGTCAGCTCGATTGGCAGATCTACGGCTGCGCGCGGGCCGAAGAGTGCGGTGTCGACGCGGCAAACGTCGTCAACACGATGGACGCCGACGGGTTGCTGAAGTGGGCCGCGCATACCTAAATCACCTCTTGCGGTCGTGCGGCCGGGCGAGCACGCTGGGCGCATCTCAACCGCCCAGGAGGCGTCATGGCCAAATTCGTGCAGATCATTGAGTTCAAGACGTCGCACGTCGACGAAGTGCTGGCTCTCGGCGAGGAGTTTCGGGCAGAGCGGGCGGCGAGCGCCGACGGCGAGATGCCAGTCGTGCGCGGTACCTTCACCACCGATCGCGACCGGCCCGGCTACTGCTTCAACATCATCGAGTTTGAATCGTACGAAGCGGCGATGAAGAACTCAGCGTTGCCGGAGACGACGAAATTCGCCGAACGCATGATGGAACTGTGCGACGGACCGCCCAAGTTCTACAACCTCGACGTCACCGAATCGTGGACACCAACCGGCTGATCAACAGGTTAGGGCCCGCGAGGTGGGGCATTAATTCCGTGAACGGCCCGGGGAATTTCCGGGCTGGCTCAAGGAAAGAGGTTCCATCGTGCCAAGTGTCACGAAGTCGATCAATGTCGCAGTGCCCGTGCGCATTGCGTACAACCAGTGGACTCAGTTCGAGACATTCCCGCGGTTCATGAAGGGTGTTGAGAGCGTCAAGCAGACCGACGACATTCACTCGCACTGGGTGACCAAGGTCGGCGGTGTGCAACGCGAGTTCGACACGGAGATCACGGAGCAACACCCCGATGAGCGCGTCGCGTGGAAGAGCACCGACGGCACCACCCACGCTGGCGTCGTGACGTTCCATCGACTGTCGGAAGACGAATCGAAGGTGACCGTGCAGCTTGAGTGGGACGCCGACGACATGGTCGAGAAAGCCGGCGCGGTCGTCGGCGCCGACGACCGGCAGGTGAAGGCCGACCTCGAGCGCTTCAAGTCGTACGTCGAAGAGAACGGCACGGCGGACGGCGCCTGGCGCGGCGAAGTCAAACCGAAGGCGAGCAATTAGGGTCGAGCCGAAGGCGAGCAGCAACTCGCGCTAGCCGAAGGGGCCCGGGCGGATGCCCGGGCCCCTTCGTACGGCCGCCGCTGTGGGTTCGCCTGTTCAAGTGACGGTTCGCCCAGCGAGGCAGACGTTGCCCGACCAGACGTTGCCACTCCACTATGCGGACGCCGACGGGCTGGGGCGCCTACTCGTCCTTGATCCAGTGCTCCCGACGGAACATGCGCCCAAGACGCGCTGTCAGCTTCGGGCCAACGTCTTGCAAAGAGTCGACGTGGAAAACCGGATTGCCCTCCGGCTCGGGCAACTGCGCGGCCTCCGCGACAGTGAGGCTGGTCGACACCTTCAACGTGGTGATCGTGGTGATCTGGTCACGGTCAATGAAGCGGATGCCGCGAGGGACCGCCACCACGATGCCGTCGAAGAGGTCGAGGTCGGGTTCTTGTAAGACATGCTCGACGGTGCCGATGGTGCTGCCATCGGCAGCGCAGACTTCCGTGCCGGGCGTGAGTGCCAGGTAGGAGATTGGCTCTTCGTCGGTCACCGCAGGTCTCCTTTCATCCGCATTCACTCCCCAGCGATCTCGGCGTGGAACGCGACCAGTTCCTCGGCCACCCGTTCGGGGCGTTCCTCCGGCAGCAAGTGTCCCGCGCCGGCCACCGGCACCCAGGCGGCGCGCGGGCAATCTCGCCAGCCACTCGGCGTCCGTACGACAGGTTGTGCACGCGATCGTCGGCGCCCCACATCACCAACGTCGGGGGCGCGGCGACGCGCACGATGTGCCAGGCCGTTTCGACCGCGACGAGATCGACCGCGGTGGCGAAATGCACGAGCCCGCGGGCGGCGCCGGGCGCGCGAAGCTCCGTCGACGTAGCGATCGAGCGGCCGTGATCCGTCGACGTCGCTGCCATGGCCGACGAGCGTAGCGAGCACGCGTTCGGCCAGCCACGGCACGAGCGGAAGCGCCCGGCCGCACACCGCCCGCACGCCTGGAATCAGCATCGGCAACGCGCCCGCCACCGGCCACGCGTCGGCGTGCAGCGGACTGTCGAGCAACGCGAGCCCAGCCACTCGTCGTCCGGCTAATGCGGCGAGGTGAACAGCGACCGCGCCACCGAGGCCGTGCCCGACGACGATCACCTTGTCGACGCCGTGCGCGTCGAGCAGTCCGATCAACAGACGGGCCTGCTTTGCCAGGTCGATGCGCGAACCCGTTCGCTCCGATCCACCAAGCTGCACGAGATCGGGAGCGATGACGAACAAGTCGTCGTCGGTGCCGGCGCACATTTCGGGGGCGACCTGACGCCATAACTGCGACGAGGTGGGAAAGCCGTGGATCAGCAGCACCGCGGGCGTTCGGTCAAGACCATCGCCCGGCCCGCCATAGGTGGTGGCGCGAATCCGAATGCCGTCGATGACGTGGTCCGCCGTGGCCGGAGCGAGTTGGGTGCGCATCTGCTCATCCTGACACCGCCTGGGTAACGGTGCGAGGGTAACGGTGCCACACTTCGGGCATGACCACAGCGGCCGAGCCGGTAAGCCTGGAGCAGTGGCTCGACGACGCACGCAGCGCAGCGAAGCTGCTCGACGGCGTCGCGCGGGTCACGCCGGTCGAAACCTCGCGCGCGCTCAGCGAACTAGTCGGGCGGCCTGGTCGGCCTCAAATGCGAAAACCTTCAGCGTGGCGGGTCGTTCAAGATTCGTGGCGCGTACGTACGGCTGGCGAGAATGTCGGACGCCGACCGCGCGCGCGGCGTCGTCGCTGCGAGTGCAGGCAATCACGGTCAGGGCGTGGCGCTGGCGGCATCACTGCTCGGAACGTCGGCGACGGTATTCATGCCCGAGGGTGCGCCGCTTGCCGAAGGTGGCGGCGACGCGCGGCTACGGCGCCGATGTACGGTTCGCCGGCCACAGCGTCGATGACGCGCTGATCGCCGCGACCGCATTCGCTGCGGAGACTGGCGCGGTGCTGATTCACCCGTTCGACCACGCCGACGTCGTCGCCGGGCAAGCGACGACCGCACTTGAAATCCTCGATCAGTGGCCCGATGTGCGCACCATCGTGGTGAGCGCAGGTGGTGGCGGTCTCGTCTCCGGCATCGCCGTCGTGGTCAAAGCCCTACGGCCGGACGTCGAAGTGGTGGCGGTGCAGGCCGAAGGTGCGGCCGCGTTTCCGGTTTCGCTTCGAGCTGGTGCGCCGACTTCTCTGAGCACGATGGCGACGATCGCTGATGGCATCGCGGTGGGGTGCCCGGGAGTGCTGACGTTTCCGCTGGTGCGCGACTACGTCGACCGCGTCGTCACCGTGTCAGAAGAGTCGTTGTCGCGCGCACTGCTGTTCTGTCTCGAGCGCACCAAACTTGTTGTCGAACCGGCTGGCGCGGCCGCGGTCGCGGCGCTGATGGCCGAGCCGGCGTCGTTCCAGACTCCGGTGGTCGCGGTGTTGTCGGGCGGCAACGTTGATCCGGTGTTGCTCGTGCGCGTGTTGCGGCACGGCCTCGCCGCGGCCGGTCGCTATCTGTCCTTCCAGGTCACCATCGCCGACCGGCCCGGTGCCCTCGCGTCGTTGCTCCAGACGCTGGCCGAGGCCGGCGGAAACGTGTTGGACGTGGTGCACCAGCGCACTGCTTCCACGCTGCATCTCGACGAAGTCGACGTTGCCCTTCAGGTCGAAACCCGTGGGCCTGAGCATTCGCACGAGGTCCTGGAGTTGTTGCGCACGCACGGATACCGCGTGGCGTTCAGCTAGCGGCTTAGTCGGTTGACGCTCACGCAGCGTGAGTCGATAGCGTGCTGTTCAATGAGCAGCTCGCTTGAAGTTGGGGCGCGAGCGGCAGCTCGCTCGAAGTTGGGGTGCGAGCACCGATGAATTCCACGGGTCAAGGGAGTCTGTGTCTGCATGGTTGATCTGGTGGCATCACGCGCAGGGCAAACAACTGACGGTGCGATCTCGGCACGCGGTCTGGTCAAGCACTACGGCAAGGTGCGCGCGCTCGACGGCGTCGACCTCGACGTACGCCGAGGGCACCGTGCTCGGGCTGCTCGGCCCGAACGGCGCCGGCAAGACCACCGCCGTCCGCGTATTCACGACCCTGCTCAAGCCCGACGCCGGCACCGCGACCGTGGCTGGCCTCGACGTCGTGCGCGACGCAGACGAGGTGCGCCGCATCATCGGCGTTTCGGGGCAGTACGCCGCCGTCGACGAAAACCTGACCGGTCGCGAAAACCTCGACATGGTCGGGCGGCTGTATCACCTCGGCAAGGCCTGCTTCGCTCGCGCGAGCCGACGAGCTGCTCGAGCGGTTCGACCTTGTCGACGCAGCGAATCGCGTCGTGAAGACCTACTCCGGCGGCATGCGCCGCCGCCTCGACCTCGCTGGCAGCCTGGTCGCCAAACCGCGGGTGCTGTTTCTCGACGAGCCGACGACGGGCCTCGACCCGCGCGGCCGCCTCGGCATGTGGGACGTCATCGAAGAGCTCGTCGACGGCGGCACGACGTTGCTGCTCACGACGCAGTATCTGGAAGAGGCCGATCGGCTCGCGCAATCGATCGTGGTGATCGACCACGGCAAGGTGATCGCGCGCGGCACTGCCGACGAGCTGAAGTCGCAGATCGGCGGCGAGCGCCTCGAACTGACCGTGTCGAACGCGTCGGAATTGCCGGCCACCGAAGAGGTGTTGCGCAAGGTGGGTCTCGGCGAGCCGTCGATCGACCAGACGACGCAAGGCGGCGTCGATCGCGGTGCAGGGCGGCTCCGCTGTGCTGATCGACGCGCTACGCCAGCTCGATACCGCCGGAGTCGTCGTCAAGGACGTCGGCATTCGACGTCCGACGCTCGACGATGTGTTCTTGTCGTTGACCGGTCACGCCGCCGAAGACGACGCCGACTCCGTGCCGTAGCCCGGTGCGAAACCAGGCCGTCGCGAGTCGCAAGGAGAAGCAGTCATGAGCGTGTTGACGCAAGCGACCGCCGATGGCCTGGTGATGGCGAAGCGCAACCTCATCAAGGTCAAGCGCATCCCCGACCTGCTGATCTTCACCACGATCCAGCCGGTCATGTTCGTGCTGTTGTTCGCCTACGTGTTCGGCGGCGCGATTCCATCCCGACGGCGTGAACTACCGCGAGTTCTTGATGGCCGGCATCTTCACCCAGACCGTGGCGTTCGGCTCGGCGCATCACGGCGATCGGACTGGCCGACGACCTTCAGAAAGGCATCATCGACCGGTTCCGGTCGCTACCGATGGCGCGGTCGGCGGTGCTCGTCGGCCGCACGACTTTCCGACCTGTTCAACAACGTGCATCGTGATGGTCGTCATGTCGGCTTGCGGACTGCTCGTGGGCTGGCGCATCCACCGCGGGGTCGGCTACGCGCTCGCGCGCGTACGTCATCATTTTCGCGTTCGCGTTCGCGATGTCGTGGGTGTCGGCGACGATCGGGTTGTCAGTACGGAGCGTCGAAGTCGCGCAGAGCGCCGGCTTCATCTGGCTGTTCCCGCTCACGTTCCTGTCGAACGCGTTTGTACCGACGCATACGCTGCCGGGTTGGCTGCAGCCGGTCGCGAACTGGAACCCGATGAGTGCGGTCGTCGCGGCCGCGCGGGAGCTGTTCGGCAACAACGGCAGCGCTGCCGCGCCGAAGGCATGGCCGATGCAGCATCCGAGATCACTGCGACTTGGGTGGAGCTGTGCTGCTGCTGGTGATCTTCATCCCGCTGTCGGTGCGCAAGTACCGCGGCGGCCGCTGCACGGTAGCTACTGGCGGTGTACGGCTTCGCTTCGACGATCGTGACACTGACGCTTGCGTGCCGTTGGGCAGGGTGTACGACGCGATGTCGCCGGCCGACTTGCCGAGCAGCGCGGCGCCGAGCGGCGAACTCGGCGAGTAGACGTCGATGCCACCGCCGGCGTCTTCGCGCGAGCCGAGCAAGAACGTCAATGTGTCGTCGTCGCCCTCATAACGAACCGTGACGACCGTGCCCGGGCCGATCGTGCCGTCGTCCGCCGTGGTTGCCCCGACTTTGGCGTTGTCGAGCAGTTGGCGCAGCTGGCGGATGCGGGCCTCCATCTTGCCCTGCTCTTCTTTGGCGGCGTGGTAGCCGCCGTTCTCCTTCAGGTCGCCCTCTTCGCGCGCGGCCTGGATCTTGCGCGCGATCTCGATGCGGGCCGGACCGCTGAGATTGTCGTACTCGGCCGTGAGCCGGTCGTACGCCTCGCGGGTCAACCAGGTGATCGGGGTGATCTGTGCCACGGTGCTCCTTCAGGAATCAGATGCCCAGGCTACCGCGCGTGCGCGCGACCCGCCCGGGCCGCCGATCGACCGCCCACCGGATTCGGAGACAATGGTGGGGTGACCACCCGCTTGCGATTGATGGCCGTGCATGCGCACCCCGACGACGAGTCGAGTAAGGGCGCAGCCACGATGGCCCGCTATGCGGCCGAGGGCATCGACGTGCTCGTCGTCACCCTGACCGGCGGCGAGCGTGGCTCGATCCTGAATCCCGCGATGGACCGGCCTGAGGTGATCGAGGATTTGCCGAACGTACGTCGGGCCGAAATGGCCGAGGCCGTACGCATCCTGGGCGTCCGACACATCTGGCTCGGGTTCGAAGATTCAGGTTTGCCCGAGGGCGACCCGCTGCCGCCGCTGCCCGAAGGTTCGTTCGCGACGTTGCCGCTCGAAGAAGCGTCGGCGCCGTTGGTGGAGTTGATCCGGCGCGAGCGGCCGCATGTCGTCATCACCTACGACGAGAACGGCGGCTATCCGCATCCTGACCACATCATGTGCCACCGCGTGACGGTCGAGGCGTTCGATGCGGCCGGTGACCCCGACCGCTACCCAGGCACCGGCGACCCGTGGCAGCCACTGAAGCTCTACTACCACTGGACGTTCCATCTCGAGCGCTTCCAGGCGTTGCACGATGCGATGCTGCGGCGCGGGCTCGAATCGCCGTACACCGAGCGGCTCGCGACCTGGGAAGTGAAGGCCGAACACGTGAACCGCATCACTACTCGAGTGCCGACAGCACCGTGGTACGGCACGCGCGCCGATGCATTGCGCGCGCATGCAACTCAAGTTGACCCGCACGGGCCGTGGTTCGATGTGCCGCTCGATGTGCAGCAAGAGGCCTGGCCGACCGAAGACTACGAACTGGCCCGCTCGTTAGTCGATTCGCCTATTCCCGAAGACGACTTGTTCGCGGGTCTGCGCGAAGACGCGAACAGATGACGGCGTTTCAGCTCGTCGTAGCCGACGCGCAAACCAAGAGCGCGAACGGCGCCGAAGGTCTCGTCGTGTTCTTGTTCCTCGCGGTCGCTGTCTTCTTCTTGTTGCGGTCGATGACGAAGCACCTACGCAAGGTGCAACTCATGAAGATGAACGACGCTACCGAAACGACTCAGGACTCCTTGCCTGACGCGTCACCTGACGGGCCACCGCGGATCCCTTCGCAGCCCTGAACTGCGATCACCATTCAGGGGTGCGGCGTTCCGACTTGCGCTGGGCATTGGCCTTCTTGTCGGTGAGCCGTCGTTCAACCGCGCCACGTGAAGGCACAGTCGGACGCCGGGTGCGCGCGGGCGGTGCCAACGCGCCGCGTAGCAGGGCGGCCAGCCGGGCCGCGGCGGCTTCTCGGTTGCGTAGTTGTGACCGGTGCTCTGATGCCGCCACCACGAGAACGCCGTCGACCAGCCGATCACTGAGACGCGTCAACGCCCGCTCGCGCAAGAACGGCGGAATCGACGGACTAGTTGCGACATCGAACGAAACCTCGACCCTGCTGTCGGTGGTGTTGACGCCTTGGCCGCCCGGTCCGCTCGACCGCGAGAACCGCCAGCGCAATTCACTCGACGGCACAGTGACGCGCGACGAGACGACGAGATCAGGCACGACCGCAGGCATGTGCACGATTGTCGCAGCGACGGCGGCGCGACCATGGCTCTAGCGGTTTTCGGACCACCACGGCCGCGTCCGAAATCCGCTAGCCTCGCGTCGTCCGAGGATGGATGCTCGATACATGCTCACTGACGACGCCTGCTACCGCGCGCTGTCGAGCCGCGATGCGCGGTTCGACGGCTGGTTCTTTGTCGGCGTGCTCACGACCGGCATCTACTGCCGTCCGAGCTGCCCGGCGATGACGCCGAAGCGAGCGAATGTGCGGTTCTTGCCCACCGCGGCTGCTGCGCACGAAGCCGGCTTTCGGGCGTGCAAGCGCTGCCGCCCCGACGCCGCGCCCGGTTCGCCGGAATGGAACGTGCGGGCCGACCTCGTCGGTCGCGCGATGCGGCACATCGCCGATGGCGTCGTCGATCGCGAAGGAGTCGCCGGGCTGGCCCAGCGGCTCGGGTACAGCGAGCGGCAGGTTCATCGGCAGCTGCCGCCGAGGTCGGAGCCGGGCCGATCGCACTCGCCCGCGCGCAGCGTTCGCAGACCGCGCGGCTGCTGCTCGAAACCACCCAGCTGCCGATCACTGATGTCGCGTTCGCCGCCGGCTTCGCCAGCGTGCGCCAGTTCAACGACACCGTGCGCGCGGTGTTTGCTCTCACGCCGTCGGAACTTCGCGCCCGCAGCAAAACACAGAACCCAGGCGCCGGCCGCACGACGCCAGGCGCACTCAACCTGCGGCTGCCATTCCGCCGTCCGTTTGCACCGTCGTTCATCTTCGAGTTCCTAGCCCGCCGAGCGGTCGCCGGAGTCGAAGCAGGTGACGCGTCGAGCTACCGGCGCACGATCGGGCTGGCGCATGGCGCCGGCGTGATCGAACTCGGCACCGCAGCCGGTCGCACTGACCGAGCCGAACTCGACCAGCCGTCGTTTGTGCAGGCGTGGGTTGAGCAGGGCTGGATTCCGTGCCGGCTTCGGCTCGCCGACCTGCGCGACCTCGCGTCTGCGGTGGCGCGCTGCCGGCGGTTGCTCGATCTCGACGCCGACGCCGTCGCGATCGCCGACGCGTTAGGTGCCGACCCGGTGATTGGCGCGGCAGTACAAGCCGAGCCCGGACGACGAGTGCCTGGCCACGTCGATGGGTTTGAGCTCGCGGTGCGCGCGGTGCTCGGCCAGCAAGTCAGCGTTGCCGGCGCGCGGGCGTTGGCCGGGCGGTTGGCGACGACGCTCGGCCGGTCGCTGGACGGCATCGACGCTAGCGCCGCCGATCCGGTCGACGTCTGGCGCACCGGCGAGTGACCCGGCTATTCCCGACCGCCGAGGCACTCGCGGCGGCCGATCCGGGCACCCTGCCGTTGACGCGTGCGCGCGCGGCCGCCCTCGTCGGGTTGGCGCAAGCGGTGGCCGACGGCTCGGTCGACCTCGAACCCGGCGCCGATCGTGATGCCACCGGAGCGAATTTGCTCGCACTGCCGGGTGTCGGGCCATGGACGGTGAACTACATCCGCATGCGCGCGCTCGGCGATCCCGACGTGTTCATGCCCACCGACCTCGGGGTACGGCGTGGCCTCGAGGCGCTCGGCGTCGATGGCGACGCGATCGCCGCCGATGCGCTGTCGCGACGTTGGCGGCCGTGGCGGTCGTATGCGCTTGCAACATGTCTGGGCCGCGCGCCGGCAGCACCGCACATCTCGAGCAGGGCTAGCGAAGCGCATGAGCGACCGACACCAGCCGCACCGCATACAGCGTGCTCGAGACGCCGATCGGTGATCTGCTGATCGTCGGCGCGCACGATCGCGGGCTCGACCAGATTCGCCGTCACCGGCGTCTTCATGACCGGCCAGAAGTACGAACCGTTCGTCGACGCCGCCTGGGTGCGCGACGACGACCCCGTTCGCTGATGCCGAGAAGCAGCTCTTGGCGTACTTCGCCGGCGAGCTGACCACTTTCGACCTGCCGATGGCGTCCGCGGGCAGCGATTTCCAGCGTTCGGTCTGGATGGCACTGCGCGACATCCCGTTCGGCACGACGCAGACCTATGGCGCAGATTGCCGACCGTGTCGCCGATCGGAGCAAGACCCGAGCGGTCGCGGCGGCGATCGGGCGCAATCCGATCGGCATCGTGGTGCCGTGCCACCGGGTCATCGGTGCCGATGGGTCACTGACCGGCTACGCCGGCGGTCTTGAGCGCAAACGGTGGCTGCTCGACCATGAGGCGGCCGTCTCCGGCGCAGTGCTCACGCCATTCGTGCATCATGGCGGTGACGCGGGGTAAGCCACGAACAAAAGGGGCTGACCAGGAGGCGACGTGCGGATAGGACTCGTCGCTCCGCCGTGGTTGCCGGTGCCGCCACCGAAGTACGGCGGCACCGAGGCTGTTGTTGATCGGCTGGCGCGCGGCTTTGTCGCCCGCGGCCACGAGGTTGTGCTGTTCGGCACCGGCGACAGCACGTGTCCGGTGCCGACCGCGTGGGTCTACGAGAACGCCCGCCGCAGCGAGCTCGGGCAGGTCGTCGTCGAACTGCGGCACGTCATCGCGGCCTACGACACCCTGATCGATTTCGACATCGTGCACGATCACACCGTCGTCGGCCCGATGTACGCCGACCGATTTCCGGGCCTGATCACGGTCGTCGACCGCCCACGGCCCGTTCCGCGGCGACCTTGAAGACGTGTACCGCGCCATCAGCCCGAAGGTGCCGATCATCGCGATCTCCCACCACCAGGCGTCGACGGCCGGCTCGATTCCGATCGCCGCGGTGATCCATCACGGCATCGAACCCGAGGCTTTTCCGATCGGCGCGGGCGACGGCGGCTACTACTGCTGGCTCGGCCGCATGGCCAGCTACAAAGGCGCGCGCGAAGCCATCGAGATCGCCCGCCGAGCCGGTGTGCCGCTGCGGTTGGCCGGCAAGATCGAGCACGAGGACGAGGCCGAGTACTTCCAGGAGCAAGTCGAGCCCCCTGCTCGGCGGCGACGTCGAGTACATCGGCGAGATCGGCCCCGACGAGCGCGCCGGCTTTCTCGGCGGAGCCATCGCACTGCTGAATCCGATCACTTGGTCGAGCCGTTCGGTCTGACCATGGTCGAATCGCTCGCCTGCGGCACACCGGTCGTCGCGTTCCCGCGCGGATCAGTGCCAGAGATCGTCGAGGACGGTGTCACCGGGCTGTTGTGTGCCGACTCTGACGTCATGGTGGATCGGCTGCCCGAAGCCGCGCGACTCGATCGCGCCGCGTGTCGCAAGGCCGTCGAAGGTCACTTCTCTGCCGCTCGCATGGTCGACGAGCATCTCGCTCTCTACTACCAGTTGATCGACGCCAGGCGATTGCTCGAGCAAGGAGAGCCGATCGACGCTAGTCGACGAGACCCGACACCGGTGGCCGGCCTGATCTGATCAGCGACACGACGCTGTCGAGCCCGGTGACGTCTACCGAGTGCTCGGCGGCGCCAGTACGCACTGAGACCGTCATTCCGCCTCCCGCGAGCGGAATTCGCGACACCGTCAATTCGTCGACGCCGGCCGGCAGATGCGGATCAAGCCAGATCTGCCCGTGCGGAATCCAGGGGTCGAGGCGCAGCAGCAACCGCAAGAACTGCAGCGGAGTCGCCGCCGCCCATGCCTGCGGCGAGCATGACGCCGGATATGACACCGGCACCGCGACGTCCGATCTGGCAATACCGCTGAACAGCTCGGGCAACCGGCCACCGGACGCCGCCGCCGCGTCGAGGATGCCGCGGATCAGCTGGTGCGCCTCATCAACGAAGCCGTAGCGCATCAGCCCCGAGGCAACGAACGCGTTGTCATGCGGCCAGACCGAACCGCAGTGGTAACTCATCGGGTCGTAGCTGACCATCGCCGTCGACAGCGTGCGCACGCCCCACCCACTGAACAACTCCGGTGAGATCAGGTGCTTCGCGACTGACGCTGCTTTGTCGACGTCGATGATGCCGCTCCACAAGCAGTGACCGATGTTCGATCCGACGCTGTCGACCTGCCGTTTGTCGGCGTCGAGTGCCATCGCGTAGTAGCCCGCCTCGGGCATCCAGAACGCGTCGTTGAAGCGCTGCTTGAGCGAAGCGGCCTTGTCGCGAAACTTGGTGTAGACCGCGTCGTCGCCGACTTCGAGTGCGAAGTACGCGCGAGCGAGGTAGGCCGCGTACACGTAGCCCTGCACCTCGGCGAGCGCGATCGGCGCCTTCGGTAGCGAGCCGTCGGCGAACGGCACGCCGTCCCACGAATCTTTCCAGCCCTGGTTGAGCAAACCGTTCGTTGTCGACCGTTCGTATTCGACGAATCCGTCGCCGTCGCGATCGCCGTACTGCTCGATCCACTCAAGACACCGGTCGGCATGCGGCAGCAGCGTGTCGACCGCGTCGGCGGCCAGCCCCCAGCGACGCAACTCACCAAGCAGGACGACGAAGAGCGGGGTCGCGTCGACCGTGCCGTAATAGACGTCGGCACCGGCCAGTGCATCGGTGGTCGCGTCGGCAAACCGCATCTCGTGCAGGATGCGGCCGGGCTGCTCCTCGGTCTGTGCGTCGACCTTCGTTCCCTGAAATCGGGCCAGTGTTTGCAAGACGCCCAGGGCCAAGGCCGGGTCGGCGATGAGTGACATGTACGCAGTCAGCAGTGAGTCGCGACCGAACACCGCCATGAACCAGGGAGCGCCAGCGGCGATGGTGACGCGGGCCGCATCGTCGGGGTCGAAGAGCCGCAACGAGCCGAGGTCTTCGAGTGATCGCTCGACTGCTTGCTCGAGTGCGGTGTCGTCGGTGTCGAGCATGGGCACCCGGCCGCGCCATGCCTCGATGCGGTGCAGCGCAGGAGATTCGGCCACCGGCTGGCCGCAGCTGTATCGCGACGGTACTGGCCGGTCGCCGAGTTGTAGCGACACGTCGAAGCAGGTCGACCAGGTCGACTGGGCCGGAATCGTGACGACATACGACGCGCCCGTTGCGTCGACGGTCGGCTGGCCGCCAAAGCGTACTGTCGTCGTCCGCGCGGTGCGTTGGGATTCTGACAACAGCAACGCGTTGCCGTCGGCAACCTGGGTGACCACCGGATGATGCTCTGCGGCGCGCCCTTCTTTCACCGCGAAGATGTCGGCGAAGTCGCCCGCAACGTCAATACGCATGCGTACGGTGATGTCGTACCTGTTGTGGTTGCTCAGGGTGAGGTCGTCGCGCATGCCGCGACCTACGTAGCGGCGGCGGACGACGAGCAACGGGCTTTCGTACGGCGATGCTTGCTCGGGCCGACGAACGCGAGCGACGAAGGTGCCCGCAAACGGTTGTTCCGACGACACTGCGAGGGGTTCAGGGGAAACGCCGTCAATCGTCAGCTCAAGTGACGAGAGCAGGCGGGTGTCGAGCACGAACAGACCCTGCACCGTGCCCAGGTGGATGTCGCCGGCGCGGCCCGACAGGCAGAACGACGATTCTTCAATCAAGGTCACCGGGCCGCCCATGACGCCGGGCGACGGGCTTTCGCCGGCAAACGTCCAGGCACTGGTCATTGCGCACCTCCTACCCGATGAAGCCCGCTGCTAACGGGCAGGATGGGCGACATGCCCAACCGCCTCGCCACCGCCACGAGTCCGTACCTTCAGCAACACAAGGACAACCCGGTCGACTGGTGGCCGTGGTCGCCGGAGGCATTCGCCGAGGCCCGCCGTCGTGATGTCCCTGTGCTGCTCTCCGTAGGCTATGCGGCCTGCCACTGGTGTCACGTCATGGCACATGAATCGTTCGAAGACGTCGATACCGCGGCCGACATGAACGCTCAGTTCGTCTGCATCAAGGTCGACCGCGAAGAGCGGCCCGACGTCGACGCCGTGTACATGGACGCAACCCAGGCCCTCACCGGCCACGGCGGCTGGCCGATGACCTGCTTCCTGACCCCGGACGGCGATCCGTTCTCGTGCGGCACGTACTACCCGAACACACCCCGCCACGGCATGCCGTCGTTTCGGCAGGTGCTCGACGCGGTCGCCAAGGCGTGGGCGCAGCGTCGAGGTGAGCTGACGGCGGCCGGTGCCCGGGTAGTGCGAGCTGCTGACCGAGCGGTCGACGCTACCGCCGGAACAGACACCGCCCGACGCTGAGCTCCTCGAAGCGGCGGTCGCCTCGTTGCGCGGTGACTTCGATGCCGATCACGGCGGCTTTGGGACGGCGCCCAAGTTCCCGCCGTCCGCTGTGTTGGAGTTCTTGCTTCGGTACGCGTCGCGCGAGTCGCTTGGTGCGATGGAAATGGTCGAGCGGACCTGTACGGCGATGGCGCGCGGTGGCATGTACGACCAGCTGGCCGGCGGCTTCGCGCGGTACAGCGTCGACGACGCGTGGGTGGTGCCGCACTTCGAAAAGATGTTGTACGACAACGCTCAGCTGGTGCGGGTGTATGCGCATTGGTGGCGGGCGACCGGCTCGCCGCTGGCGAAGCGCGTTGCGCTCGAGACCGCCGCAGTTCTTGCTCGCCGACCTTCGCACCGACGAGGGCGGATTCGCTTCCGCGCTCGACGCCGACACCGAGGGTGTCGAAGGCTCGACCTATGTGTGGAATCGCAGCCAATTGCTCGAGGTGCTCGGCGTCGATGACGCGACGTGGGCGGCCGAGCTCACGCTGATCACACGCGACGGCACGTTCGAACATGGCCGGTCGGTGTGCAGCTGCCGGTCGATCCAGCGGACGCCGACCGGCTGGGCCGCCGTTCGGAATCGGCTGCGAGCGGCCCGCGACCGCCGTCCCGCAGCCGGGTCGCGACGACAAGGTTGTTGCTGCGTGGAACGGGCTGGCGATCGCCGCATTAGCCGAAGCGGGCGTGCTGTTTGACCGCGCCTGACCTCATCGAGGCGGCAGATGTCTGCGCACGGCTGCTGATCGACGTCCATCTTGTCGACGGGCGATTGCGCCGGGTGTCGCGCGACGGCGTGGTCGGTGCACCGGCGGGCGTGCTCGACGACTACGGCTGCGTCGCGGAGGGATTGCTCGTGCTTGCGCAGGTGACCTCGTCGCGGCGGTTGCTCGAGACCGCGGGCGATCTGCTCGACGTCGTGTCTCGATCGCGTTTCGCCGACGGAGACGGTGGTTTCTTTGACACTGCCGACGACGCGGAGGGTTGGTCCGACGTCCGCAAAGTGCTGACTGACGACGCAACGCCGTCGGGTCGATCCGCGGTGGCACAGGCGTTGTTGACCTACGCCGCCTTGACCGGGTCTGACCGCCATCGCACCGCGGCCGAGGCGGCGCTGGGCGCGACTCGCGTGCTCGGTGCGCAGTACCCGCGCGCGGCCGGGTGGGGATTGGCGACCGCGGTCGCGTTGCTTGCGCGGACCGGCCGAGATCGCGATCGTGGGTGACGCGGCTCTGGCTGCTGGCTTGGTGCGTACGGCGTGGATGTCGGTGTCGCCCGGCGCGGTGATCGCCATGAACGACAGCGGCGTGGCTGGCAGTGCCGTGGCTCGGCAGCTTCGTGACCGATAGCGCGGGCGCTTGGGCGCCGTTGCTCGACGGCCGCGGCCTGGTCGACAGCCGGCCGGCCGCGTACGTCTGCCGGCACTTCGTCTGCGCGCGGCCGGTGACCGACTCAGCCGAGCTTGGCGAAGCTGCTCACGCCCACAGCGAACATCGACCCTGCGGTCTGGTGATCAGCAGCGTAATCATGTAATCATCGCGGTCATGACTCCTTCTGCACCTGACGAGGTCGCCCGCGGCTGGTTCGCCGGACGGCTGCCGTCCGATTGGTTCGTTGCCGCTCCCGAGATCTCGATCGACCGCGAAGAGATCCATGTGATCGGCGAACTCGCCGTTCCTGAGCTCGCTGCCGACGCCGGCGACGCCGAGCGCGCGGCGGCATGGGCCGGTCGCATCAAGGCGTTTCGCGAACAGACCCGCGAACAACGCATCGACATCGCGCTCGAGGCCGAGCATCGGTTCGGCCGCAAGGTCGCCTGGGGCGCGCGCTGCGGCGATCGGCGCGAGATCTTCACCAGTCTGTCGGTGCCAGTGATGACGCGGCTGCGGCAGCGCGATCGACTCGTGCTCGACACGCTGGTCGACGCCGGTGTCGCGCGCAGTCGAAGCGATGCGTTGGCGTGGTGCGTGCGGCTTGTGGGCAAGCACAGCGACGAATGGCTCGAGCAGTTGCGCGAGGCGATGCGCACGGTCGAGCAAGTGCGAGACGCTGGTCCTTCGGCGGGGTAAGGTCTGGCGCAGGCTGGCCGTTGAGCGTCACTCGGCGAGCCAGACCCTGCCGAGACCTCGCGTGAGGGAGGTGCCGTCTCGCGATGGACGTGCGCGGGCTGCTCTATGGCGCGTACGAACGCCGTCTTGCCACGGCCCTCACACCCGACCGAGTTCCACGCCATGTTGGCGTCATCCTCGACGGCAACCGCCGATGGGCCAAGGCCCTCGGTGTGGGTGTCGCGTCGGGCCATCGCAAGGGTGCCGCAAAGATCGACGAGTTCCTGGCATGGTGCTCCGAGTTGCACATCGAGGTGGTCACGCTGTGGTTGCTGTCGACCGACAACCTGGCGCGGGCTGAGGCCGAGCTTGCCCCGCTGCTCGAGATCATCGAGGGGGCGGTGCGCGAACTGGCGGTCAGCCGCCGCTGGAAGATCAACCCGGTGGGGGCGCTCGACCTGCTGCCCGACGCCACCGCGAGGTCACTGAAGGAAGCCCAGGACGCCACCGCAGACGTTGGCGGACTCATCGTCAATGTGGCGGTCGGCTATGGCGGGCGTCGCGAGATTGCGGACGCCGTGCGCGCGCTGTTGCATGAGCACGCAAGCCGCGGCACGAGCATCGAAGACCTGGCCAACCTCCTCGACATCGATCACATCGCTGAGCATCTCTACACCAAAGGCCAGCCCGATCCCGACCTCGTCATCCGCACATCCGGCGAGCAGCGGCTCTCCGGCTTCCTGCTATGGCAGACCGCGCACTCCGAGCTGTTCTTCTGCGAGGCGTACTGGCCTGACTTCCGTCGCGTCGACTTCTTGCGGGCGGTCAGGGCATACGCCGAACGCGAACGACGCTTCGGTTCGTAAGTGTCTTGATGTCGAGACATATCTCTTGAGATCGAGATACAACGACATTCCGTTGGGCCGCAGCGCGCATTGCAATACGAGAAACGGCGCCGCGACTCAATGAATTCAGTGTGAGCAATATCTCCATGTGTCGACAAAGTGCCCAGAAAATGCGTCATTTTCACGAAGAGTTACGAGTCGAGCGCGCAGCGTTTGCCTAACGTGATCCTAAATTGGGGCGGAAATTCCCTTACATAGAGGGGTTTTGAGCGCTCACACGTCACAACGTTCACAGTGATTGCGCTGTCCGTCCACAATTTGCGTGATGGGCTTTGCCTCCACGCATTACTTCATGCATGCTGGGAACAACCCCACGCGTTTCGGCCGGTTGACCGGCGTTGCGTGGTGTCGCTCTCCGGCGCACATTCGCTGCCGCAATAGCTCACATCGCAATCCGACTACGTTCGGTCGCCCTCGGAACACCTCTTTCGACGCGCCCGCTGTGAAAGGAACTTCGACAATGAGCCGGCAATCGGCGCATGGCATCGTGGTTGCATCGACTACTGTCTCGGTCGTTCTCGCACTGTGCATGGTGGGTCTCGGCGCGACGGCTCCGGCTGCCGCGTCGTCCCTTACATCGTCAACGGCTGCTGGTGACGCGGGCGCTGGCGACGCGGGCGCGACATCCGTCGACATCGCGGCCGCAATTGGCGCGGGTCTTGATGCGGGTAACCAAGCCGGCGCACGCACTGGTGGTGGATTCGCCCGATCGTTCGCGACGACTACTACGACGTCGTCATCGACAGATGTCGCGGCAGACAGCGGATCTGCGCTGACGGCGTACGCGTCGTTCGCAGACCGACGCGGTGGCTGATCAACACTGGTGGCTGATCAAACAGCGTCGAGCGACCAAACACTGCCGAACGCGCAAGGTTCATTGTCGTCGCCACCGTCTGCGGTGGCGGCATCGGTCACGTTGAATCCGGCGTCCGCGACGCAGGCTGTTGCAGTCTCCGCGGCCTCGGCGGTCGCGCCCGGCGCCGCGGTGCGTGCACCTGCGCAGGCGCGCGCCGTGGTTACCAGCGCCATCGGGACGAGCCCACGCCAGATCGGCCAATCGCTGGCGGCCAGCCTGGGGTGGACTGGCGCCCAATGGACCTGTCTGTCAGACCTCTGGCAGCGGGAGAGCTTGTTCCGCACCACCGCACGCAACTCCCAGTCGGGCGCTTACGGGATTCCGCAAGCGCTGCCCGCGTCCAAGATGGCGGCGGCTGGCGCCGACTGGCGCACCAACCCCGCCACCCAGGTTCGGTGGGGGCTGCAGCTACATCGCCACCCGTTACGGAAACCCGTGCAACGCGTGGGCGCACTGGAAGAGGTACCGCTCCTACTGAGTCGTGCCTTAGGCCTGCGGACGCCGCGTCATCGCCAGCACATCGAGTGCGTCGTCGAGCTGGGCCTCGGTGAGCAGCCCTTGCTCGACGTACCCGCTCTCGACCACGACTTGCCGGATCGTCTTGTTCTCGGCTAGCGATTGCTTGGCAACCTTGGCGGCAGCCTCGTAGCCGATGTACTTGTTCGAGCGGCGTCACGATCGACGGCGATGATTCGGCGAACGTGCGGCACCGGTCGACGTCCGCTTCGATGCCGTCGATGCAGCGATCGGCGAGCAGTCGGCGAGATGTTCGACAGCAGGCGGATCGACTCGAGCAGGTTGCGGGCGATGACGGGCAGCATCACGTTGAGTTCGAGGTTGCCCGCCGCGCCACTGAACGCGATCGCGGTGTCGTTGCCCATGACCTGCGCGACGACCTGGCAGACCGCTTCGGGAATCACCGGATTGACCTTGCCCGGCATGATCGATGATCCCGGCTGCAGGTCGGGCAGGTGGATCTCGGCGAGCCCGGTGCGCGGGCCGGATGACATCCACCGATGTCGTTGGCCATCTTGTAAAGGCTGACGGCGATGACGCGCAGCACGCCACTAGCCTCGACGAGTGCGTCGCGTGATCCCTGCGCCTCGAAGTGGTCGCGCGCCTCGGTCAGGGGCAGCGACATCGAGGCCGCGAGCGCGGCGATGACCTTGGCCGCGAAGCCGGGCGGAGTGTTGATGCCGGTACCGACGGCGGTGCCGCCGAGCGGCAGTTCGCCGATGCGCGGCAGTGCGCCGTGAGAGCCGTTCAATGCCAAGCCGAACGGACGCCGCGTAGCCGGCGAACTCCTGCCCGAGCGTCACCGGCGTGGCATCCATGAGATGCGTGCGACCGCTCTTGACGACGTCGGCGAACTCGGTGGCTTTGCGCGACAGGGCGGCTTCGAGATGGTCGAGTGCGGGGATGAGGTTCTGGCAGAATCGATCGGGTCGCGGCGATGTGGATCGCGGAGGGGAACGTGTCGTTCGACGACTGCGACGCGTTCACGTGGTCGTTGGGATGCACCGGCGAGCCGAGCTTCTCAGTGGCGAGCGTGGCCAGCACTTCGTTGGCGTTCATGTTGCTCGACGTGCCCGAGCCGGTCTGGAAGACGTCGATGGGGAACTGCGCATCCCAGTCGCCGGCGACTACTTCGGCAGCGGCGTCGCGCGATCGCCTGCTGCGATCGGCTGGTCGATGACGCCGAGTTCGGCGTTGACCGTTGCTGCGGCGCCCTTGATCGCGGCGAGCGCGCCGATCAGCTCGCGGTCGATGACCAGGCCCGGAGACCGGAAAGTTCTCGACGGCCCGCTGCGTTTGGGCGCGCCATTTGGCGTCGATGGGACCCGGACGTCGCCCATGCTGTCGTGCTCGATGCGAAAGTCTTGGCTGTCGCTCATGGGTGCAGCGTAGGGCCGCGCAGGGTTGGTGTTACGCCCAGGATGGCGTGCTATCGGTCACACCAGCCGGGTGCGGTCGGGCGAGGCAAGCGGGTGATCGGGGTGCCGCCGGTCGTAGTCGACGATGGCGTAGCCGCGCAGCTTCGACAGCTGGTGCTCGCTCTCGATCGTGCGGATCGTGCCGCTCTTCGAGCGCATGACCAGTGAGCTGGTGACCGCGCCACCGCCGCGGTAGCGCACGCCACGCACCAACTCGCCGTCGGTGATGCCGGTCGATACGAAGAACACGTTGTCGGAGCGCACGAGGTCGTCGGTGGTGAGCACGGCGTTCAGGTCGTGGCCGGCGTCGATCGCCTTGGTCGCGTTCGGCGTCATCGCGCGGCCACAGCTTCGCCTGGATGACGCCGCCGAGGCACTTGACCGCACACGCCGCGATGATGCCCTCGGGCGTTCCGCCGACGCCGAGCAGCAAGTCGATGCCGGTGCCTTCGCGCGCGGCCATGATGGCGCCGGCCACATCGCCGTCCAGGATGAATTTGATGCGCGCACCGGCTTCGCGGATCTCGCTGCACCAGATCCTCGTGGCGCGGGCGGTCGAGCACGACGACGGTGACGTCTTCGGTCGCGCACCCTTGGCCTTCGCGACCGCGCTGATGTTCGCGGCGACCGGGGCTTCGAGGTCGACGTAGGGCGCCGCGGTCGGCCCGGTCACCAGCTTCTCCATGTAGAACACCGCCGAGGGGTCGTACATCGAGCCGCGCTCGGCGACCGCCATGACCGAGATCGCGTTGTTCATGCCCATGGCCGCCAGCCGGGTGCCGTCGATCGGATCGACCGCGACGTCGACTTCGGGGCCGGTGCCGTCACCGATGTGCTCACCGTTGTAGAGCATCGGGGCGTCGTCCTTCTCGCCTTCGCCGATCACGACGACGCCGCGCATCGACGACTGTGCCGATGAGCCGGCGCATCGCATCGACCGCGGCTGCGTCGGCGTCGTTCTTCTCGCCGAGGCCGACCCAGCGGCCGGCGGCCATGGCGGCCGCTTCGGTCACCCGCACCAGCTCGAGGGCGAGGTTGCGATCGGGGGTCTCGGGCGGGTCATTCGCGTCCGCTGCGTCGTCGTTGGTGGCGCTGTCTGCGTTGGCGTCAGCCGGGCGCGCGCGGCCCAAGCCGCTCGCTTCGCGCCGTCGAGCCAGGCCTGACAGATGCGCCGCGAGTTCTTCGCCGCGCTCCCACAGCGTGAGCGACTGTTCGAGCGGCAGGCCGCCCGCCTCGAGTTGGCGCACGACCTCGAGCAACTCGTCGCGGGCGGCCTCGTACGAGGGTCCGCCGGTCGGTTGCGCCATGGTGATCAGCGTAGGGCCCCGGCCGTGCTCCTACCGCGACTCCCGCCCCGCTTCGCATCGCGACTGTTAGACGTATGCGGGTTAAGAGCCCCGTATTCGTCTAACAAACTGGTGGGGGACCGCAAGTGTTGGTGAACCCGGCCGGTCAGGTTTCGTCGTTGGACGTGACGGTCGCGGCGAGTCGGCCTTCAGCGAGCCGGACGGCGATGCGTCGCGCCGGTCGACACCGCGCTGCCGACCGCACGACGCGCCCGTCGGCGTCCTGCACGATCGCGTAGCCGCGTTCGAGTGTTGCGGCGGGCGACAGCGTGCGCACCCGGGCGAGCAGGTGCGCGACGTCGTCGGCTGACTCGATCGAGCGCCGTACCGACGCAGCGGCGACGTGCGCTCGACGAGCGGCCGTCGATCTCGGCGGCGCGCCGGTCGATGTCGCGCGTCGGGCGTGGCGAGCACTGGCCGGGCGCGCAGGCTGCGGAGCGCGTCGAGGTCGCGATCGATGCGGGTCGTCGACGTAACGCATGGCGCGATCGCGCAGCAGGGCGATGCGCCGCTGTTCCTCGCCGACGTCGGGCACGACGTGCTTGCCGGCATCGGTCGGCGTCGATGCGCGGACGTCGGCGACGAGGTCGAGCAGTGGCGAGTCGGGTTCGTGGCCGATCGCGCTGACGATCGGAGTGCGGCACTCCGAGGCGGCCCGCATCATCGCCTCGTCGGAGAACGGCAGCAGGTCTTCGACGCTGCCACCGCCGCGCGCGACCACGATGACGTCGACCTCGGGATCGGCGTCGAGTGCGCTGCAACGCCTTGACGACTTCGGCGACTGCGTACGGGCCCTGGACGGCGACCGCTTCGACGCGGAACTGGACGGCGGGCCAGCGGCGGCTTCGCGTTTTCGAGCACGTCGCGTTCGGCCGCCGATCCGCGCCCGCAGATCAGCCCGATCGTGTTCGGCAAGAACGGCAGCCGCCGTTTGCGGTCGGCGGCGAACAGTCCTTCGGCGGCCAGCAGTTGCTTGAGCTGTTCGATCCGGGCGAGCAGCGCACCCACTCCGACCGGCCGGATCTCGAGCGCGTGCAGTTGCAGGGTGCCGCGCTGAAAATAGAACTCGGGCTTGGCCCAGACGACGACCCGGCTGCCCTCGACCAGCTGGTCTGGCCAGGCCGTCGACGAGTTGGCGGGCGGCCGTCACGCGCAGTGAGATGTCGGCCGCCGGATCGCGGAGCACGAAGAAGACGGTGTTCGTGCCCGGCCGGCGGGTGATCTCGGTCAGCTGACCGTCGACCCAGACCCGGCCGAGCCGCCCGACCCACTGGCTGATGGCGTTGGCCACGGTGCGGACCGGGATCGGCGATTCGGCCGACGACTCAAGTGCCACAACCGCTGAGCGTACGGCCGGGCATGCGACAGCGGTGGTCGGGCGCTCGGAACAGTGGATTTCGCTGGCCGCCGACAGCCCGTTCGGCGGGCACTTACGATGGGGGCATGACGCAGCGGCCGCACGCTTCCGCGCTGGTCGAGGGCACCCCGAAGAAGCGGGTGCTGCTCGCCCAGCCACGTGGGTACTGCGCCGGCGTCGAGCGAGCCATCGACAGCGTCGAGAAGGCGCTCGAGGTGCATGGCGCACCGGTCTACGTGCGCAAGCAGATCGTGCACAACAAGCACGTCGTTGCCGACCTCGAAGCCAAGGGCGCGATCTTCGTCGAGGAGACCGAAGAGGTGCCCGAGGGCTCGATCGTGGTGCTCTCCGCACATGGAGTCGCGCCGACGGTCTACGCCGAGGCCGAGCAGCGCAAGTTGCGCACGATCGACGCCACCTGCCCGTTGGTGACGAAGGTGCATCACGAGGCTCGCCGATTCGCCGACCGAGGGCCTCGAGATCTTGCTGATCGGCCATGCCGGTCACGAAGAGGTCGTCGGTACCGCAGGGCAGGCGCCGATCGCAAGTCACGCTGGTCGACGGCCCGCTCGATGCGGAGAACGTCGAGGTCGCGATCCCTCGCGAGTCGCGTGGCTTTCGCAGACCACGTTGTCGGTCGACGAAACGCTCGAGACCGTGCAACGCACTTCGTGTTCGGTTCCCGCAGCTGCTCGATCCGCCGAGCGACGACATCTGCTACGCGACGCAGAACCGGCAAGGTGCGGTCAAGCAGATCGCGTCGTCGTCCGACTTGGTGATCGTGGTCGGTTCGCGCAACTCGTCGAACTCGGTGCGGCTGGTCGAGGTGGCGCTCGAAAGTGGAGCAGCGCGCGTCGTACCTCGTCGACGATTCGAGCGAGATCGACGAAGCCTGGCTCGAGGGTGTGACGACCATCGGCGTCACGAGCGGCGCGTCGGTGCCCGATTCGTTGGTGCGTGGTGTCTTGGCGTGGCTGGCCGATCGCGGCTTCGACGATGTGAACGAGATCGACCACGTCCGCGAGACTTTGACCTTCGCCTTGCCGCCCGAATTGCGGCGCGACATCAAGGCGTCGGCTGAGGGTTAGTCGGCGCTGTCGGCGCCGTCCGTGATGGGCGGCGGGGCGGTTGGTGCAGCGGTTGGCGTGGCGGTCGGTGAGACGGCCGGCGGTGAAACCATTGGTGACACCATCGGAGCCGCCGAGGGCGGTGACACCGTGGGTGACTTTGCTGGTGACACCGTTGGTGATGCTGTTGGTGAGGCCATGCGTGCCGTCGCATTTCGGCGCCGATACCAACCGATGGCGGCGGCGAGGGCGGTGCCGCTCCAGATCGCGGGCGCGCCGGTAATGAACGCGTCGGCGATGTAGACAGCCTTTCGGGTGATGAGCCCGCCGGACTGGTCTTTGGTGTCGATGAAACTCATGAGCACGACCAGGACGCAATAGAGCAGTGGCGGCGCGATCATCGCGGTGGTGATGTCTTTGCGCCTGACCAACGCGGCCCCGAGTGCGGCCGTGACGATGAACGCGATGCCGAAGGCGTGACCGCGGTGCCCGCCAGCCAGGACCGCCGCGGCGCCGACGACGGCAGTCACCACAAAGATGAGGACGACGACGCCGCGGCCGGTGATGCCGACGCGGGCACGAGCGGGTCGGGGTGGGCGGTTGACCGCAGCGGCTTCGGACACGGTTCTACGCTAGGCCGCGGCGCTCGGCCGGGTCGTAGCGAGGGCGCTGCGGCCTAGCCGGATCGAGTTGAGTGGGATCGAGCCAGGCGGGATCAACCGACTCGGCGTGCTCGGCTGGCTCGGCCTCCACCGACGCGAGCTCGCCGAACAAGGGTTCTGGCAGCTTGACCGGCATCGAGACGAGACTTTCATTGGCTGACGCGACCAGCTCGGATTTCTGCACCTTGCGGGTGACGAGTTCGATCGGCCGGGGCGGTTCGAGTTCTTCGCTGGTGACCTTGAGATCGACCAGGCGGCGGGCGGTGGTGAACACCCGAGTCTCGAGCGAGGCGACAGTGTCGTTGTAGCTCTGCACGGCCGAGTTCAACCGGGTGCCGAGCTTGCTGATGTGGCCGCCCATCGTCGAAAGCCTGGCTGTATAGCTCGCGACCCAGCGTCAACACCTCGTGCGCGTTGGCAGCGAGTGCTTCTTGTCGCCAGGTGTAACCGACCGTGCGAAGCAACGCGATCAGCGTGCCGGGCGTGGCGATGATGACGTTCTTCTCGATCGCGCGCTGGAGCAAGCTCGGGTCTTGTTCGAGGGCCGCGTTGAGAAACGTCTCGGCGGGCACGAACATCACCACGAACTCAGGGGTGTTGGGGAACAGATCCCAGTAAGCCTTGGCGCCGAGGTGATCGATGTGGTCGCGCATATGCCGGGCGTGCCGCTTGAGGTGCTCAGCGCGAGTGAGTGCCGCCCGTTCGCGCGACTCCTCGCTGTCGCCGCCTTCGTCGGCGCCCATCGCGTCGAGGAAGCCGATGATCGACACCTTCGCGTCGACGATGACGTGCTTGCCGCCGGCCAAGCCGAACGACGAGGTCGGGGCGCTGCAGGCCATCGGCGGTGTTCACCGACTGCTGCTCGTCGAAGTCGCAGTGCTCGATCATGCCGGCGAACTCGACGACCTGGCGCAGCTGGTGCTCGCCCCACGCCCCGCGCGTTTGCGGCGCGCGAAGGGCCGCCACGAGTTGCCCCGTTTCGTGCTGGAGCTTCGCGGATGTCTTGCCCATCTGGTCGACCTGGGTACGAAGCGCGGCGTAGGCATCGGTGCGTTCGCGCTCGACGTCCTTCATTTGCTTTTCGACGTTTGTCAGCGTCTCTTTCAACGGCGTGACGAGCAGTTCGATCGCCTGTTGGCGCTTCTGCAGATCGCCCGAAGACTCGGCGGTGACGCGCTTGATCAGCTCGTCGGCGCGTTCGATGAACGCCGTGCTGTTCTTGTGCAGGGCATCGGACGACAGTGCCGCGAATGCCTCGCGCATCTTCTCCTGCGAGAGCCGTTCGCTCTCGAGTCGCAGGTGGGTGCTGGCGCGTTCGGCCTCGAGCGTGGCGGAAAGGGCGGCGACGCGGGCGGTCGTGCGAGCACGGGCCAGGAGGTAGCCGACGAGCGCCCCAAGCGCGAGGCCGATCACGAGCAGGAGAAGAGCGGTTCCAGTCATGTCTCGATCGTGGCAGGGGGCTCCGACAAAATCTGGGTCTGCCACGCGGAGTCGGCAATATCGTCGGGAGATGGCGATCGCGATCCAGCGGGGCGACCCGGTGATCCGCGCCTGGCAAGAGGCGGACGCCGATCAGCTGGGCCAGGCGGTGACCGACAACGATGTGGCGTTCGCGCGGCCCGACATCGACTGGGTTGAGATCCATCACGACGAGGCGAACGTCGCTAGCTCGGGTGTGCCGAAAGCCCTTGGATACACCCTGATTGGCGAGGAGCCGCACGCCATCGAGGCACCCGCGGCGACCGGCGTCCATTGGATCTGGCGCGTTACCCGTGCCGAATGGGTGCGCGCCGGGCCGTAGACTCGCCGGTCGTGAGTGTTTCGATCGGCATCGTCGGCTTGCCTAACGTTGGCAAGTCGACCATGTTCAACGCGCTGACGAAGAACAATGTGCTGGCCGCGAACTATCCGTTCGCCACGATCGAGCCCAATGTCGGCGTCGTCGGCGTGCCCGATGCGCGGTTGCAAGCACTGGCGACGCTGTACAACTCGGCGAAGATCGTGCCGGCGATCGGTGAGCTTCGTCGACATCGCCGGCTCTGGTGAAGGGCGCCGCCGAGGGCCAGGGCCTCGGCAACAAATTCCTTGCCAACATTCGGGAATCTGACGCGATCTGCCAAGTGACTCGGGTGTTTACCGACCCCGATGTTGCGCATGTCGATGGCCGGGTCAGCCCGAAGGACGACATCGAGACCATCAACACCGAGTTGATCCTCGCCGACCTTCAGACGATCGAACGCGCGTTGCCGCGGCTGGAGAAAGAGAGTCGGCTCGGCGGTCCGACCGCGAAGGCGCGGGCAGAGACGCTAGCCGCGGTTCGGCATGCGGGTGAGGTGCTCAACTCGGGGCGCACGGCGTTCGCGGCCGGCCTCGACACCGAGCCGTTGCGTGAGTTGCAGTTGCTCACCGCGAAGCCGTTCTTGTACGTGTTCAACGTCGACGACGACGAGATGGGCAACGAGTCGCTCAAAGACGAACTTCGCGCGTTGGTCGCGCCCGCCGAGGCGATCTTTCTCGATGCGAAAATCGAGTCAGAACTCATTGAACTGCCGGACGACGAGGCGCTGGAGTTGTTGCAGTCGATCGGCCAATCGGAGTCAGGGTTGGCGAACTTGGCGCGGGTCGGGTTCGCGACGTTGGGGTTGCAGACCTATCTCACCGCCGGGCCGAAGGAGTCACGTGCCTGGACGATCCGGCGCGGCGCCACTGCGCCCGAGGCTGCGGGTGTCATCCACACCGATTTCCAACGCGGATTCATCAAAGCCGAAGTGGTGGCGTTCGACGACTTGATGGCGGCCGGCTCGATGCTGGAGGCGAAGGCGCGAGGCAAGGTGCGGATCGAAGGCAAGGAGTACGTGATGGCGGACGGCGACGTCGTCGAGTTCCGCTTCAATGTCTAGCGACATGCACGCGGTCGAGCTCGTCTTTGCGATCGGCTGGGCGGCATTTTGGATCTACTGGCTCATTGCTGCGTTCTCCATGAAACGAGGACGCCCAGCTCGGTCTCAGGACATCCGCATCAAGCTGTTGATCGCCGCCATTGCGGTTGTGTTGATTCGGGTGGGCGCATTCCGCGGACACGGCCTCCACTCCGATCCATGGCGCGCCACGTTCGGACTTGTTCTCCTCGCGGGCGGACTCGCATTTGCGATCTGGGCCCGTCTGCACATCGGCCGCAACTGGGGAACACCGATGTCGCAAAAGGAGGATCCCGAGTTGGTGACGAGCGGCCCGTACCGTCGCGTTCGGCACCCGATCTACTCCGGGATCCTGGTCGCCGGGATCGGCACCGCGATTGCGCTGAGTTGGGCTTGGCTGATTGTGGTGGGGCTGGCCGGGATCTACTTCATCTACAGCGCGGTCATCGAGGAGCGCAACCTCACCGCGCAATTCCCCGAGACCTACCCGACGTACAGACGGTCGAGCAAAATGCTCATACCCTTCATCTTCTAGGCGAAGAGCACTTACTCTTCGCGGAAGCCGCCGAGAAAGCGTCGAAAGACGCCGCCTGTCCGAGGCAGGGGCGCGACCGTACGAGGTGCGGTCGGCAGTCGTCGCGCGATGGGTTGGTCGTAGTCGGTGCGGGCAATTGCGTCGATGATCTGCGCCTCGTCGAAGTTGTCCGACCCTTCGATCACGGGCACGAATCCGACCAGCATGCCGTCGCGCATGACCTGGGCTTCGAGTTCGGGGGTGTCGTCGCTATCCCACACCGCCTCGCGACCGCCGGACAGGGCGATGCGGACGCCGAACTGGTAGACGCCTTCTTTTGAGATGCGCGCGTCGATGCCGCGATCGCGCAGAGCGTCGACAACGCGCAGTGCACGATTCTCGTCCATGGGTCAAAAATACAGAACGGACAGGCAGGTCGTCGGTTGCCCCGCCATTCCTCAGCTAATCGTCAGGTAGTGGACTGCGCTCGGGCTAGGGCCGCCAGGTTTCGGCGCCATTTGCATCGTCTTCGATGGCGGCGGCCAGGGTGGTGACGACGCCCGCATCTGAGGTCACCAGGCCGAGCTCGCGATTGTGCGTGAGCGACGCCACCGAGAAGTTCTCCGAGCCGACGAACGCGCGCTGTCGCGAGGTGCCGGCGTCCGCCACTATCGCCTTCGCGTGGATGTACAACCGCGCGTTCTGCGCATACGTGCGAACACTGACATTCGCCGCAACCAGCGTCGAGAACGCCGAGTGCCATCGGGGCTGGTCAGTCATCACGACAACAACGTGGACGCCGCGGTGTGCTGCCCGTGCCAATGCTGAAGTGACCGGTGCGTACACCATTTCTTCGTTCTCGACCAGCAATGTCGAGGTGGCCGAGTCGATGAGCCCGAGAAGGGCGGGCGCGGATTGCGCCGGACTCCACACCAGCCCGGTCGCCGCACTTGGCGTGATCGACTGATGTACGAAGTCGGCCTGGAAGACCTGCTCGATGGCGGCAACGTCGGCGGGGTCGTTGTCGACGACGCCGTAGTCGCGCGTGTCCGCGTAATACCGGCTGGTGAGGTTCAGCGACATGACCGCCGCCGTCGTGTCGTCGACCACCAGTGCCTTCTCATGCGTCGAGGCGTATCGATGGTCGGCCCAGACGACGTGCACGCCCATCGCCGTCAGCTCGTCATAAGCGGGCTGATTCGCCGACCGTTCGTTGTTGGTGTCGAGAATCACGCGCACGTCGACGCCTCGGCCGGCAGCCGCCTCTAGAGCCAACGCTGCTTTGGTGTCGACGAACTCGTACATCGTCAGGTCGAGGCTGCGACGCGCGGAGGCAATCAGCGCGTACAGCGGCTCGGTGCCCTGATCGGGCTCAACCAGCACGCGCAGCTGCCCTGGCCGGTAGTTGCTCGCCTGGTCAGTCGACGAGATCGCGCGTGCCGAGGGCGCCGGGCGCGTGGCGGGCGCGCTACAGCCCACCAGTGCCAGCGTGACCAGTATCAGTGCGCACAGCGGCGGCAATCGGCGGCGCGGCATGCCACCACGGTAGATCAGCGCGCTGACGGAACCGGGTCGCCGGTGCGAGCCCGACACTTCAGGGCTGCGGGTTGTGGATGAGTTAGATCGTCGTCGCAAGCTTGTCGATCTGGTTCGCCATCGCGACGTCGAGGTCGGTCACGCCACCCGCAGAATGCGTCGACAAGGTGAAGGTGATCGACGTCCATCTGATGTCGATGTCGGGGTGATGGTCGCGCTCGTCTGCCACCGCCGCGACCGCGTCAACCAACCTGATGCCGGCGGCGAACGTTGGTGCCTTGACCGTACGTCGCAGCTGGTGAGCGTCGCCGTGCCAATCGTCGAGCTGCATCAACGCCGTGGCGACGTCATCATCGGTGAGTAGCTGCGGGGGAGTCGACATACGTCCAACATTGCCGAGCGCAACGACGGCGTCAAGCCTGGGGATGGCACACTTCGATCTCGTGCAGAGCGGGTTTCAGGTCGTTGTCGGGGCCGCGCTGATCGACGACAACCGGCTGCTAGCCGCGCAACGGTCCGCGCCGCCAGCGCTTGCTGGATTCTGGGAATTGCCCGGCGGCAAGGTCGATGTCGGCGAGACCGACGAGGCCGCCTTGGTGCGCGAGTGCCGCGAAGAATTGGGCGTCGACATCATGCTGGGCGCACGTGTCGGTCGGGATTGGCCGATCGGCGAGCACGGGGTGCTGCGGGTTTGGCTGGCGGGGATTGCCGTTGGCGAACCGAGGGCGATTGAGCACACGGCTTTGCGCTGGCTCACTGTCGATGAGCTGCACGACGTCAGCTGGCTTCCGGCCGACGTGCCGATCGTCGACCGCCTCGCGGAAATGATGCGCAATCGCTAGTCGGGCGACTGAGGATCGGGCGACTGAGCGGCTATTTCCAGCGGAAGTGAACGAAGACCCGACCGAAGTTGTCGGAGTCTTTTTCCACCCGGTGGTAGAGCGCTTTGATCTCCTTCTGGTCGAGGAATCGCAAGACGTGCTTCTTCAACGCGCCCGACCCTTTGCCGGGGATGATCTCCACGAGCGGAGCCTTCTTCGCGACCGCTTCGTCGATCACCGCGCGCAGCGCTCGGTCGATGTCCTGGCCTCGGTTGTAGATGTCGTGTAGATCCAGCTTGAGCTTCACCGCTCCATCGTCCGCCGGGCGGTCAACGACGGCACGGGCAGGGCTAGCTGACACAATACGAACGTGGCTATTCCTGCGGACGGCGACGTCGTCCGCCGCCTGTATCAAGCGTTCGCCGACGGCGATTTCGTCGCTCTTGAAGCCTGTTTCGCGGACGACGTTGTGTGGCATCTCCCAGGCAAGAGTGCCGTCGCGGGCGACCACCATGGATGGTTGGAGATCCGCGACAACTTCATGGCCAAACTGGGTCCGTTGTCGGGTGGCACCCTTCGTGTGGAGCTCGTTGACGTCGCGATCGGAGAGGTGTTCGTCGTCGCTGTGCAACATGCCACAGGATCATCGGGAGGCAAGACACTCGATGTCACCGCCTGCCAGCTCATCACGGTGCGCGATGGTCTGGTTCAGGAGGTCCGCGGGCACTACTCGGATCAGGCAGCCCTCGACGCCTTCTTGCGGTAGCGCTCCGGAGATACCGGACGGAGAGCGACCAAAATGTCGGCGCCGCTCGACGGTGCGGCGGGCTACAGTGGCCGGTCGGCGGAGGGATGGAGATCTGTGGCTGGGCCAGCAGTCGAGATAGTCGAGTTGGTGAAGCGCTACCCCAAGCGCGATACGAACGCGGTCGACGGCATCTCGTTTCAGGTCGCGTCGGGTGAGTGCTTCGGGCTCCTCGGCCCGAATGGCGCGGGCAAGACGACGACGATCGGCGTGCTGACGACGCGAGTGAAGCCGACCGGCGGCTCCGCGTTCGTCGCCGGTGTCGATGTCGTGGCGCTCCCGGTGCGAGCTCGGACGCAGCTGGGTGTGGTGCCGCAACGTCCGAACCTCGACCGCTCACTCGACGTCCGGCAGAACTTGCTCTTTCACGCGAGCTACCACGGAGTGCCGCAGAAGGTTCGCGAGGCGCGTGCGGTCGAGCTGCTCGACCAGTTCGGGCTGGCCGACCGCGCGACGGACAAGGTCGACCGGCTGTCGGGCGGGCAGCTTCAGCGGGTGATGATTGCCCGCGCGTTGATGCATTTTCCGCCGGTGCTGTTTCTCGACGAGCCGGCGACTGGTCTTGACCCGGCGGCGCGGATTTACGTGTGGGACAGGATTCGCGACCTGAAGGCCGCCGGCGTGACGATCCTCCTGACGACGCACGACATGGATGAGGCCGCAGCGCTAGCAGATCGCGTCGGCATCGTCGACCACGGCAAGCTGCTTGCGCTCGATACGCCGCTCGCGTTGACGAAGACGCTGATCGGCAGCGGGACGCTCGAAATCATGATCGAGGCAGTAGCCGACTCGGCCGGCCTGCTGACCGAACTTGAGACGCTCACATCGGTTGAGCGCGTCGAAACCGTCGGGCCGGTCGGTGCGTCACTGCGAGCCCGCCTCTACGTGGCAGGTGAGCCGGCTCGACTGGTAGCCCCGGTTGCAGAAATCGTGGCACGCCACCACGGGCGCTTGACCGAGGTGCGGTTGGGCGAGCCCAGTCTCGAAGACGTCTTCATCCACCTCACCGGGCGGGCGCTGCGATGACCACGACTGATTTCCCGTTACAGCGCACCGCCCCTGCGGTCGCCGATCCGAGTGCGGTGCGCTCGTTCCTGAGCGTGCTGCGACGCGACCTGGTCGTGACGGGTCGCGAGTTGCCGATCTTTTTGGCGCAGGTGATTCTTCAGCCGCTGGGATTGCTGTTCATCTTCGGCAAGGTGCTCGGGTCGCTCGGGCTAACTACTCCGCAGTACGCGCACCTGCTGTTCCCTGGCATCGTCGCGCTGACTGTGATCCTCACCGGCATTCAGAGCACGGCGTTACCGCTGGTGCTTGAGTTTTCGTTCAGCCGCGAGATCGAAGACCGGCTGTTGGCGCCGTTACCGACGTGGGCAGTCGCGATCGAAAAGATGCTGTTCGCCTCGATGCGCGCGCTACTCGCAGCCGTCGTGATGTTCCCCGTCGGCATCTGGGTGCTCGGCTCAATTCCCTGGCGGGCTAGCGAAATCTGGCTCGTCGTGGCCGTCATGCTTTTGGGTGCGCTCGCTGGCTCGGCGATCGGACTGACCCTCGGTACGTTGGTGCCGCCGAACCGCATTCAGATCATGTTTGCCCTGATCCTGACGCCGATGATGTTCACCGGGTGCAGTCAATATCCATGGCCGTCGCTGAACCACCTGCGCTGGTTTCAGGTCGTGACCGCGTTCAACCCGATGACCTACGTGAGCGAGGGCATGCGCGCGGCACTCACACCTTCGGTGCCGCACATGCATCCGTGGATCTGCTTACTCGGCCTGATCGCATCGGTCGTGCTGTTTACCTACATCGGCGTGCGCGGCTTCTTGCGGCGGGCGATCGACTAGCTCGTTTCGCGCCGACCCTCCTCAAAAAATGCGAGGACGCCGTCGGCATCGGCCAGTTCGCTGATAGCCCGCGCTGCTCCGAATGGTTCGTTCCAAAACTCGCCCGGTCGTTGCACGTGCGGACCGACGTAGGCGTACGGGTACGGGATCGCGTCGTCGCCGGGCGACACGCCGTAGTTCACCGCATCGATCGTGATGCCGACGTCGAAATGCTCGGGCCACAAGACCGGTACGGGTGGGTCGGCGGGCGCGTGCGCGGCCGCAAACGCGCGGCAGGCCTGGTCGCCCGCGCGCAGCGCCGCGAGCAGTTCGGCGGCGGCCTTCGGATTGATCTGCAACCGGTCGGTCGCGGTTCGACCGCTCGCGGGTGGATATGCGTCGGCCGGCGGCGCGCACGCGACGCCGGCATAGGCCGCGAGGTCGGCGAAGGTGCCCTCGAGCGGTAGTACGAGTTCGTTTTCGCCGACCACGAGGTGCGTGCCATGTACCGCAAGCAACCAGGGCGGCCGAGGCAACGGGCCAGTCGCGAATCCATCGTCGGTGACGACGAGTTTGATCGACCGATTGGCCCGTCGTTGCGTGCCGGCAAGGATCAGTTCGGCGACGCCGTGCAGCGATTGCAGCGTGCGCCGATAGATCGCGCGCGATGCGACCGCACGATCAGCGGCGGCGAGTTCACCGCCGACATGGACGTCGCTTGCACCCGCTGGTTCGCGACTGGCGGGTGTCGTGCTGGTGGGGGCGGTCGTTGTCGCGACTGGAGTTGGGGCCGACGTACGGCCACCGGGCGGCGTCCGCTCTTGTTCGGGGCTGTGGTTGCGGCGGGTGACTTTGGTCCACGGATCGAAGCGCACGTCGACGACGCGTTCCTTCATCGGGATGATCGCGTTGTCGGTGATTTTGATGTGCTCGGGGCAGACCTCGGTGCAGCATTTGGTGATGTTGCACTGGCCGAGGCCCTGCTCGGATTGCAGCATTTGTTTGCGGTCAATGGTGTCGAGCGGGTGCATGTCGAGCTCGGCGTACCTGATGAAGAACCGGGGGCCGGCGTACGAAGGCTTGTTCTCTTCGTGGTCGCGGATGACGTGGCAGACGTCTTGGCAGAGGAAGCACTCGATGCATTTGCGGAACTCTTGCGACCGCTCGACATCGACCTGTTGCATGCGATAGTCGCCGGGCGCGAGATCCGCGGGAGGCGTAAAAGCCGGTACCTGCTTGGCTTTTTCGTAGTTGAACGACACGTCGGTAACCAAGTCGCGCATGACCGGGAAGGTGCGCAACGGCGTCACCGTGATGGTCTCGGTGGGCTCGTACATCGAGAGTCGGGTCATGCACATCAGCCGCGGCCGGCCGTTGATCTCGGCGCTGCATGAGCCGCACTTGCCGGCCTTGCAGTTCCACCGCACGGCCAGATCGCCGGCCTGGGTTGCCTGCACGCGATGAATTGCGTCGAGCACGACTTCGCCTTCTTCGACCGGCACGGTGAAGTCGACGAGCTCGCCACCGGTGTCGTCGCCGCGCCAGATGCGCATCGTGAGGTCGTAGCCCATCAGTGGCCTTCCTCGAACAGCGTCTTCAGTTCGGCCGGCATGACGGGCAGGTCTTGGTGGAACACCTCGACGCCGGTGCCCTTCTTGTCCAGGCGGCACAGCACGTTGAGCTTGCCCCACTCGGGGTCGGTCAGCGGATAGTCGTCGCGAGTATGGCCGCCGCGGCTTTCCTTGCGATCGAGCGCAGCGCGGGCGATGCATTCGGAGACCAGCAACATGTTCTTGAGGTCGAGCGCGAGGTGCCAACCTGGGTTGTACTGACGATGACCTTCCACCGACAGCGTCGCGACCCGCGCCTTGAACGTCTCGATCTGCTCGAGTGCCTCTTCAACCTCGGCCGCGTTGCGAATGATGCCGACCAGGTTGTGCATCGTCTCTTGCAGATCGTGGTGCACGCTGTACGGGTTCTCGCCGCCTTCGCGGTCAAACGGCGTCAACGCTGCATCTTGTGCAGCAGTGAGCGATGCGTCGTCGACGGCCGGCCGCTTCTTGCCGAGTTTGGCCGCGTAGGCCGCGGCGTCTTCGCCGGCCCTTTTGCCGAAGACCAGCAGGTCGCTGAGGGAGTTGCCGCCGAGCCGGTTCGCGCCATGCATGCCGCCCGACACCTCGCCGGCCGCGTACAGCCCGGGCACCTTCGACATCTGCGTATCGGGGTCGACCTCGATGCCACCCATCACGTAGTGACAGGTCGGGCCGATCTCCATCGGCTCTTTGGTGATGTCGACGTCGGCCAGTTCTTTGAACTGGTGGTACATCGACGGCAGCCGCTTGCGGATGAACTCCGGCGACCGACGCGATGCGATGTCGAGGTACACGCCGCCGTGCGGCGTGCCCCGGCCGGCTTTGACTTCTGCGTTGATCGCGCGTGCCACTTCGTCACGCGGCAATAACTCAGGCGGACGACGATTGTTGACGTGGTCGTCGTACCAGCGGTCGCCTTCTTCTTCGGTGTCGGCGGTCTCTGCTTTGAAGTAGTCGGTGATGTAGTTGAACATGAAGCGCTTGCCTTCGGAGTTGCGCAGCACCCCGCCGTCCCCACGCACTGATTCAGTGACGAGCAAGCCGCGAACGGACGGCGGCCACACCATGCCGGTGGGGTGGAACTGCACGAACTCCATGTTGATGAGCGGCGCGCCGGCTTCCATCGCGAGGGCGTGGCCGTCGCCGCTGTACTCCCACGAGTTCGACGTCACCTTGAACGACTTGCCGATGCCGCCGGTCGCGACGATGACGCTCGGCGCTTCGAACGCGACGAAGTTGCCCGATTCGCGCCAGTAACCGAACGCGCCGGCGATCGCGTCGCCGTCCTTCAACAGCTCGGTGATCGTGCATTCCATGAAGACGTCGATGCCGATCGCAACGGCCCGCTGCTGAAGCGTGCGAATCATTTCGAGGCCGGTGCGGTCGCCGACGTGCGCGAGGCGGGCGTAGCGGTGGCCGCCGAAGTCGCGCTGCGAGATCTTGCCTTCCTTGGTGCGGTCGAACAGTGCGCCCCAACTCTCGAGCTCCCAGACGCGTTCGGGTGCTTCTTGCGCGTGTAGCTGTGCCATGCGCCAGTTGTTGAGCATCTTGCCGCCGCGCATCGTGTCGCGGAAATGCACGCGCCAGTTGTCTTCTTCCCACACGTTGCCCATCGCGGCCGCGATGCCACCCTCGGCCATCACGGTGTGCGCCTTGCCCAGCAAGGATTTGCAGACGATCGCGGTCTTCGCGCCGGCTTCATGTGCGCCGATGGCTGCCCGCAGTCCTGATCCGCCCGCGCCGACGACGACGACGTCGTACGAGTGCCGCTCGATCTCTTTCAGCTCTGCCGGCCATGTCAGAAGAACCTCAGGTCGGTGAGGGTGCCGGAGGCCACGAGCCGCACATAGATGTCGGCGAACGCCACCCAGACAAGGGAAATCCAGGCGATCTGCATGTGGTAGCGGTTGTAGATGGTGACCTTGCTCCACAGCCAGTAGCGAATCGGGTGCTTGGAGAAGTGGTTGAGCCGGCCGCCCATGATGCTGCGGCACGAGTGGCATGACGCGGTGTAAGCCCAGAGGAACGCGGCGTTCAGCACGAGCACGAGCGTGCCGAGACCGGCGTGGCCCCACTGGCCTTGATGATTACGGAAGGCGATGACCGCGTCGTAGGTCAAGATGATGTTGAGCAAGAAGCCGAGGTAGAAGAAGTAACGGTGCACGTTCTGGAAAATGAGCGGGAAGCGCGTCTCGCCCGTGTACTTCTTGTGCGGCTCGGCCACGGCACAGGCCGGCGGCGACAACCAGAATGCGCGGTAGTAGGCCTTGCGGTAGTAGTAGCAGGTCATCCGGAAGCCGAGCGGCACGATCAAGATGAAGATCGCCGGCGAGATGAACCTGATGTCGCCGAACAGGCCGATGTGCGGCACGCCGTGAGAACCCGGCACCGTGCCGCACTTGGTCGACAGGCACGGCGAGTAGAACGGCGAGATGTACGGCTCGGAGAAGTAGTCGCGATCGATGAACGCGGCCCAGGTCGAGTAGATGACGAAGCTGAACAAGATCCCGAAGGTGATTGCGGGCTGTAGCCACCAGCGGTCGGTGCGAAGGGTCTTGGCGGCGATGGCGGCTCGACGGCCAGTGGCGGTGCTGGCGCCGGGCGGCCCGGCGTCCGATGCCGGAGCTTTGCTCTCGACGGACATCGTCCCTGCCTTCTGCTGCCGCCCGCCGACCCCGCTGTCGGCTGTCGCTGAGCGAGCACAACTTACGCCCGCGAGTGACTGCGTTCCCAGCCCGGGGGAATGTGGCGTCCGTCACGCTCTAGCCGGCCGGGGAAGTCACCCGCCGCCGCAGCCCATGTTGTAGTACATGTACCAGCCTGGCCGGGTGGCCGGCGCGACGAGCACGGTGATCTCGTTCATACCTGCAGGTGTGTTGCCAAGGACGTCGCCCTCGGTGTCGGTCGTCGCAGACGCTGACGGAATTGCGAGCCCCGCGACCATCGACGTCATGTCGAACCGGCAGCTGTAGTCGCCCGCGCCGGCGTTGGCGTGCAGCTGTGGAAGCTGAAGGTCTGCACCCACTGTCGCTCGTCTTCCAGCGCGCTTCGTGAATCCGGTGTGGTGACGTGCATCTCGGCGGCTAGGTCGTGCGCGTTGTACGCCGCGACCAGGTAGCGCATAGCGTCGTCAGGCGTCGCGAAGTGTGGCGAGACCCCGGCAGCAGCCTGGACGACGACAGGTGCGGTCGGCGATGGACCTACGGTCGGCGAGGGTGCCGGCTCGGAAACGCTCGCAGCTGCTGATGGCGTTGCCGAATCGATAGGCGCTACCGCAGCGGCTGACGACACGGGCGGGGTGGTCGTCGCCGATGCAGCCGCCGACGACGCGGCGGCAGCGGGTTTGAGGGGTGCCGCGTTGCTGGCGGCCGGGGCGTTCGAGCTCGCGCAGCCCGCCAGCGCGAGGCTCGCGAGGGCGCCGGCGATGGCCGTTCCTGTCGCCTTCGCGAAGAGCCGACGTGGGCTGCGGATGTGCGTGCGCGTCATCGGATTTCCCAGTGATCGAAGTGCCGTCAGTGGCACGGATTGCTGATTAGACGCGGAGGCTATGCAGTGGGTTGTCAGCGACGAAATCGGTCTTACGCGCTCGACCGCGTACGATGAAGCGATCCCAAACCCCGATCTGAGAGCTTTCCCATGCCCTTGAGTAGCCGCGATGACCTGCACGGCAACATCGTGCGCAGGGAAGACCTGCGCAACGTCGCGATCATCGCCCACGTCGACCACGGCAAGACCACCCTTGTCGACGCCATGCTCTGGCAGTCGGGTGCGTTCACCGAGCACCAGGCCGAGAACGATTCGGTCCGCGAGCGGGTCATGGACTCGATGGATCTCGAGCGCGAGAAGGGCATCACGATCCTCGCGAAGAACACCGCCGTAAAGCACGGCGGCGTGACCATCAACATCATCGACACCCCTGGCCACGCCGACTTCGGCGGCGAGGTCGAGCGCGGACTCGAGATGGTCGACGCCGTGCTGCTGCTCGTCGACGCCAGCGAGGGGCCGCTGCCGCAGACCCGCTTCGTGCTCCGCAAGGCGCTGCACAAGAAGCTGCCGGTGATCCTCGTGATCAACAAGGTCGACCGGCCCGACGCGCGCATCGCCGAAGTCGTCGACGAAACCTACGAACTGTTCATCGACTTGCTCGACGACAACATCGACCAGTCGGCGATCCTCGACTTCCCGATCGTCTACGCGAGCGCCAAGGCGGGCCGGGCTTCGCTGAACCGCCCCGACGACGGCGGCATGCCCGACAGCAAAGACCTCGAGCCGCTGTTCGACACCATCAAGAGCGCGGTGCCGGCGCCATCATTCGACCCCGACGCGCCGCTGCGCGCTCATGTCACCAACCTCGACGCCTCGCAGTACCTCGGTCGGCTCGCGCTGCTACGGGTGCACTCCGGCCTGATCAAGCGTGGCCAGCAGGTCGCCTGGTGCAAGTCCGACGGCACCATCGAGAAGGTCAAGCTGACGGAGTTGCTCGGTACGAGGGCGCTCGAGCGCGTGCCGATCGACGAGGCAGGGCCGGGCGACATCGTCGCCATCGCCGGCATTCCGGAGATCACGATCGGCGAGACGATCGCCGACCCCGACGACCCGCGGCCGCTGCCGATCATCACCGTCGACGAGCCGAGCCTGTCGATGACGGTCGGCATCAACACCTCGCCGTTGGCTGGTGAGACCGGCAAGAAGCTCACGGCGCGACTGGTGAAGAACCGGCTCGATGCCGAACTCGTCGGCAACGTCTCGATTCGTGTTCTGACGACCGAGCGACCCGACACCTGGGAGGTACAGGGCCGCGGGGAGCTCCAGCTGGCGATCCTCGTCGAGATCATGCGCCGCGAAGGCTTCGAGCTCACCGTGGGCAAGCCGCAGGTCGTGACGAAGCGCATCGACGGCAAGATTCACGAGCCGATGGAGCGGTTGACCATCGACGCCCCGAGTGATTACCAGGGCGTACTTATTCAGCTGCTTGCGCTACGCAAGGGTCGCCTTGAGCAGATGGTCGACCACGGCAGCGGCTGGATCCGGATGGAGTACATCGTGCCGGCCCGTGGCCTCATCGGGTTCCGCACCGAGTTCCTCACCGAGACCCGCGGCACCGGACTTCTTCACCACGTGCACGAGCGGTACGAGCCCTGGCACGGCGAGCTTCGTACCCGGCCGACCGGATCACTCGTGGCCGATCGAAAAGGCCCGACCACCGGATTCGCGCTGGCGAACCTGCAAGAGCGCGGCACGATGTTCGTCGGCCCGCAAACTGAGGTTTACGAGGGCATGATCGTCGGTGAGAACTCGCGCTCCGACGACATGGACGTCAACCCCACCAAGGAAAAGAAGCTCACCAACATGCGTCAGTCGTCGGGCGACGTGTTGGTACCGCTGATTCCGCACAAGGTGCTGTCGCTCGAGCAGGCACTGGAATTCTGCCGCGAGGACGAATGCGTCGAGGTCACGCCGGGCGCCGTCCGCATTCGCAAGGTCGAGTTGCAGATGTCAGAGCGGGCGCGCAGTCGAGGCAGCCGAGCGAAGGCCGCACGCGCAGAAGACTGACTCAACTCATCCCGAGCGCTGACTTCAAGAACGCCACTTCGAGCATCGGCAGGTTTGCCGCCACGTCCTCCTGCGACGTCATGTGGGTCACACCTGAGAGCGGCAGCACCGTATGCGGCCGACCGGCCGCGAGCAGGGCGGTCGACAGTCGCAGGCTGTTCGCGGCCACCACGTTGTCGTCGGCGAGGCCGTGCACGATCATCAGTGGCCGCGTCAATTGCGGCGCGAGGTTGATCAGCGACACGTCGTCGTACGACGGCGCGGTGGTGTCGACGCCGAGGTAGCGCTCGGTGTAGCAGGTGTCGTACAACCGCCAGTCGGTGACGGGTGCGCCCGCGACCGCGGCATGAAAAACATCCGGACGACGAAGCACGGCGAGTGCGGCCAGGTAACCGCCGAACGACCAACCCCTGATGGCGACCCGCGTCAGATCAAGATCGCTGTTGGCGTCCGCAAGTGCATGTAGGGCAGTGATCTGGTCGTCGAGTACCACCGTCGCCAGGTCGTCGGCGATGGCGTGCGTCCATCGCGGCCCGCGGCCCGGCGTCCCTCGGCCATCGACCACCACGACCGCGAAACCTTGGTCTGCAAGCCATTGCGAGTTGAGGTAGGCGTTGCGCGACGCGAGCACGCGCTGCGCGCCCGGACCACCGTAGGGATCCATCAGCACCGGCAACGAAACCGAACCTTCGACGTGGCCGCGCGGCAACACCAGCGCGGTTCGCAGGTCGCGCCGACCTTGCGTCGACAGCACGATGTTCGGCACAAAGGGCGCCGGCTCGGCGAATGATTCGATGCGGCCGATCTCGACTCCGCTTTGCATGACGACCGTCTCGGCACCGTCGTGTTCGAGCGACAGTCGCGTGATCACGAGAAGTGCAGCATTGCCGACGGATGTGTGCACGCCGGGCTCGCTGGTCAGTGCAGTGCAAACGCCGTCGAGACTGGCCTGCCAGAGCTGCTGCTCGACCGGGTCTGTTGTCGCGCTGAACACGACGCCTCCCGTGCCGACGCTGAGCACCGCGGAGACCTGCAGAAACTCTGGCGTGACCACGACGTCGCCGATCACGAGGCGTCGGGTGTCGTCGAGGTCAGCCGTCGCGACCAGCCGGCTGTCAGGCAGTCGATCGGGCGTACCGGCGACCGTTTCGAGCCAGTAGTGGCTGGTGTCGCTACGAACGACCGTGGTCGCACCGGTGTCGACGTCAACGTCGCAGACCTGCATCGTGTGTTGATCCCGCGTGCTTAGTTGCACCACCGGAGCCTGACCGGCGCGCCACCGAACCGCTACCAAATAAGGGAATCCGGCGCGATCCCAGTCGACGTCGACTCGCGAGCCATCGAGGCCGAACACCGAAAGCGAGACATCGGCATTCGCGGTGCCGGCGGCGGGGTAGGCCACGACGGACGGCGGCCGGTCGGGGTTCGCCGGATCGCCGATATGCCAACGCTGCACGGCCGAGTCGTCGACGCGGGCTACCAGCAACGCATCACCGGTCGGCGACCACCAGAAGCCGCGCATCCGGTTGAGTTCTTCGGCCGCGATGAACTCGGCCAGACCCCAGGTGACGCCCGCTTCCCCGATCAGCTCGCGATCGTTCTCGCCCGAGATGTCGACGACACGGGTTGCGCCACCGCAGACGTAAGCCACCCGTCGTCCGGTCGGATCGGGGCGTGGGTCGAACACCGGGCCTGGCACCGCGAGCTCGCGCGGTGCGGCTTCGCCGTCGACCACGAAGAGCCGGCCCGACAGGGCGAACGCGACGACGGTCGGCATTCGGCGTCGGCCGCGTAGCCGACGATGCCAGCCGCCTGCTCGCGGGCACGTTCGCGCCGGGCGCGTTCGGCCGCAGGAACGGCGTCGTCACCGGCGAGCAAGGCAAGCGGATCGGCGATCAGTGCCTCGGTTCGAGTCGCGACGTCGTAGCTCCACAAGCACGTGACCCGATCTGTGCCACCGCGCGAGCGTAGAAACAGCACACGGCTGCCGTCGGCCGCGACCGTGAACGACCGCGGCCGGCCGAGAGTGAAGCGGGCCGTCCGGGCTTGCAGCCGGGGGAACGAGTCGTCGGGCATGGCCCAGATCCTGCCATTGCGCGCTCGCCACTTAGGGTGGGCTCATGAGTGACCGCAGCCTGCTACTGGTACATGCGCATCCGGACGACGAGACCATCGGTACGGGCGCCACGATGGCGAAGTACGTGGCTGACGGGGTCAACGTCACCCTGGTGACCTGCACTCTCGGCGAAGAGGGCGAGGTGCTGGTGCCGGCCCTGGCGGGCATCGCGGCCGACAAGGCTGACCAGCTCGGCGGCTGGCGAATACATGAACTCGAAGAGGCGTGCCGCGTCCTTGGCGTGACCGACCATCGCTTTCTCGGCGGGACGGGGCGGTACCGCGACTCCGGAATGATGGACACTGCCGCGAATGACAATCCGCGATGCTTCTGGCGGGCCGATATGGCCGAGGCGGTCGGCCTGCTCGTCGAGGTGATCCGCGAGGTCAAGCCGCAGGTCGTCGTCACCTACGACGACTTCGGCGGGTACGGCCACCCCGACCACATCCAGGCGCACCGGGTGACCGTGCAGGCGGTCGAACAGACCCGCGACATTGTGCAGAAGCTCTACTACACGGCGGTGCCGCGCACGTTCATCGAGGCGAGCATCAAGGCGATGAAGGAGCAAGGGCACGAGTTCTTCGGCGGGGTCGAGTCGGCCGAGGACGTGCCGTTCGCGCGAACCGACGACGTGATCACCACCCAGGTCGATGCGCGCGACTACCTCGACGTCAAGACCGAGGCGATGCGGGCGCACGCGACCCAGATCGAGGTCGACGGGCCGTTCTTCGCACTCTCGAACCACATTGGCCAGAAGGCGTTCGGGCTGGAGCACTACGTGTTGATGGCTGGTGAACGCGGGCCGCGCGAGGTCGAGCCGCAGGGGTGGGAAGCCGACCTGTTCGCCGGCCTGTAGCCAGAACGCTGGCTGTCGGCTCGAACCATCGGAGCGTTGGTGTCGGCGGATTCAGGTGGTCGTCGCAACGCGTTGTAGGTCTTCGGTGAGCAACTTAGCGAAGACTTCGCGTGGGGTGTAGAAGCCGAGGCGTTTGCGGGGTCGGTCGTTGAGTTCGTCGGCGATGGCGGCGAGTTCGGTCGGGGTGTGCACGGACAGGTCGGTGCCTTTGGGGAGGTATTCGCGGATCAGGCCGTTGGTGTTCTCGTTGCTGCCGCGCTGGTGGGGGCTGTAGGGGTCGGCGAAGTAGACGTCGATGCCGGTGCGTGCGGTGATGCTGGCGTGTCGGGCCAGTTCGATGCCGCGGTCCCAGGTCAGGGTCTTGGCGAACCAGGCGGGCAGGGCGCTGAGGTGCTCGACGATGGCGTCGGCGACTTGGTCGGCGCTGTGCCCGTCGCGTAGCGGCAGCAAGGTCAGGTAGCCGGTGGTGCGTTCGACGATGGTGCCGACGGCGGAGTTCGACGCGGTCGAGCCTTTGATCAGGTCACCTTCGTGGTGGCCCGGGATCAGCCGGCCCTCGACCTCCTCGGGCCGGTCGTGGATGGAGACGGCGTCGGCGATCGTGCTGCGGGTGTCGCGCCGGCCGCGGCGCCGGCGCACCGCCCGGCCGCTGCGCAGCGCGGCTTTGAGTTCACGTTGCAGCTCGCCGCGCGGATAGACGTAGATGCTCTGGTAGATCGATTCGTGGCTGATCTGCATGCTCGGATTGTCCGCGAACACCACCTTCAGCCGCCCGGCGATCTGCTCGGGCGAAAACCGGCGGGCCAGCAACTGCTGCACCGCCTCGGCCAACGCCGGATGCGAACCGATCTTCGACCTCTTCGGGCGTCGCTGCCGTAGCCCAGGCCAGCCGGTCCGCCCGCTCCGGCTGGTAGCCGCCCGGCGCCGCGGTTGCGGGCCAGTTCCCGGCTGATCGTCGATGCGGCGCGTCCCAGCCGGGCCGCGACCGCCCGCATCGACAACCCCGCCTCGATCAGCCGCGTCATCTCATAACGCTCATCCCGACTCAAGTACCGGTCGCTATAGGTCGTGCCCAAAGGTCGATACACACCCCCGACCTTGCGGTGCATCACGTAGATGACCGACTTCGACACGCCAGTCACCTTCGCCGCCTGCATCCCGTTCAACCCACTCGCCAGCGCATCGAACACCGCACGGACCTGCACACGAGCTCAACGCAACACCCTGCATCCCAACACCTCACAGCTCAGGCGTTGCGACAATCCCTTGAGTGCACCGTCGCTATAGCAGCACTAACACGCCGAAGGTTGGCAGTGAGACCGGCCAAGATCGCTGGCGGTGGGCCATCCGAGTGAAACGACTATGCGCGGTAGCCGTGAGGGTACGGTCGCTGACAGACTCCAAGAGCCGGCGCTGGGTGGGCTCAGCCTTGTCGGATTGACGTGCATCAAACGCGGGTTTGAGTCAGAAGTGGGGAGAGTTTCGTGGATGACCCAGACCAGGCGGTCGACGAGCAGCAGACGCGAGCCCGGGCCGCAGAACTGACGCGGGCGCACCGCAGCGATCAACTCTCCAGCGTGTCGGGTAACACCGTGATGGACGCCGATGTGGCTGATGTCGGTCAGCAACGCGAGCAAGCGCGCCGCGGCCGGTTGTGGCGCCTCGCCGCGCTGATCGCAGTGCCGACGGCGCTGATGTGGTACCGCATCATCGACAACCGGCCCTTCAATGTGTTCGCGCTTCCCGCACATCAACTGGCTGGTCCTCAGCCCGATGCTGTTCTTCGGTTTGTTGATCCTGCTGATGGTCGGCATGCAATTCGGCATCGGCCGGTCGCCGCACCACGTGGTGCGACCCGAGCAGATCGACGTCCGGCTTTCTGATGTTGTTGGCATTGACATCGTGAAGACCGAGGTCGTGCGGTCGCTCAACCTTTTCCTTGCGCACAAGACATTTGCTCGTGAAATGGGCGGCCGGCCGCGGCGCGGACTGCTGTTCGACGGGCCGCCTGGTACCGGCAAGACCTACACGGCGAAGGCGCTGGCCGCCGAGGCCGGCGTGCCGTTCCTGTTTGCGACCGCGACATCGTTCCAGTCGAGCTTCCAGGGCGCGACCCAGCGCAAAGTGCGCGCCTACTTCAAGGCACTACGGGCGCTGGCCCGCAAAGAGGGCGGCGCCATCGGGTTCATCGATGAGTTCGACGCGCTCGGCGGCGCACGCAGCGGCGTATCGGCGTTCTCGGCACTCAACGCGCCTGCGGCCGACGGCCTCGACGGATGACATGCGCTGCGGTGGTCTCGAAGGCCTACCGATGCTGTGGCGCCCCGACAACCCAGACGCGACCCGATGATCGGCAGCGGCGACCTGGGCATGGCCGTGCAAGAACTGCTCGTGCAGATGCAGTCGTTCGACACCCCGACGACCGGCCAGAAGGTGGCCGGCAAGTTCGTCGAGTCGATCAACCTGATGCTGCCGGCGAACCGGCAGCTGAAGAAGCCGGCGCCGAAGCCGGCGAACATCCTGCTGATCGCGTCGACCAACCGCGCCCGACTCACTCGATGCCGCGCTGCTTCGCCCCGGCCGATTCGACCAGCGCCTCACGTTCGAACGGCCCGACAAGTCGGGCCGCCGCCAGCTGATCGATCACTTCCTGGCGCGCAAGGCGCACGTGCCGGAGCTCGACCTGCCCGAGCGTCGCGACGCGCTCGCGGCCGTCACCCAGGGCTACAGCCCGGCGATGCTCGAGGGCATGTTCGACGAGGCGCTGATCAACGCCGTGCAAGAAGACCCGCCGCGCGATGACCTGGAAGGACGTCGACCACGCCCGGCTCGATTCGCGAGATCGGTCTCGGCCAGCCGGTCGGGCTACACCGCGCACGAGGCCAAGCTGATCGCGACGCACGAGTCTGGACACGCGACGATGGCCTGGCTGGTGGCACCGCAGCGCCGGCTCGAGGTACTCACGATCATCAAGCGCCGCGGCGCACTGGGGCTGCTCGCCCACGGTGACCGCGAAGACGTCTACCTCCAGTCGCGCACCGAGTTGCTCGGCCTGATCCAGATCTCGATGGGCGGCCAATGCGCGGAGGAGCTCTTCTTCGGTGACGTCTCCACCGGTCCGAGCGGCGACCTGTTGTCCGCGACGCGGGTGGCGGCGAACATGGTCGGCGCCTGCGGCATGACCGGCTCGCTGGTGTCCTTCGGCGCGGTGCAGAACAGCGGATTCTGCCGACACCAACATCGTCGGCCGGGTGCTCGGCGACAAGGACGGCCGGCAGGCGGTCGAAGAGGTGCTGCAGGAGCAGAAGCTGAAGACCAAGGCGTTGCTCGAGGAGAACCGGCACCTGGTTGAGGCACTCCGTGACGCCCTGCTCGAGCGCCACGAGCTCATCGGCACGAGATCACCGACATCCTCGAAGCCGCCCAGGCAGCTCACGACGCAGCGCCCGCCCAGCTGCGGTTGACCACGCCCGACGTGATCGATCTGCGGACGCCGACGGGTGCGGTCTCGGCGGAGGTTGCGGCTTCACTCAAGCACTGACTGCTTCACCCCGGCCCTGCCGGCTTCACCCAAGCCCTGACTGCGCCGATGAGTGGGCATGGATGCGCAACCGAACACCATTGGTGGCACGGTCGGCGCGGCCTCGTTGCCCGAAAACTCTGACCGCGGCATTCGCGCTGAGCCCGACGGCTACGTCATGTTGCGGCTCGGCGGCTCGCGCTACGCGGTCGGCATGTCGGCGGTGGCTGAGGTCGGCCGGTTGCCCAAACTCACCCGCGTGCCCGGCACGCCGATCTGGCTGGCCGGTGTGGCGAACTGGCGCGGGCGGATCCTGGCCGTCCTCGACATCCGGCCGTTGCTCGGCGCGGCCATCACGCCCACCGGCTCGCTCGGCCGACTTGTCGTGCTCGCCGAAGACCACGTGACCGTCGGCCTGCTGACCGAAGGTGTGCAGGGCGTCGTCGATTGTGACGTCGAGCGCATCGAGCCGCCGCCCATGAGCCTGGACGCCGACGCGGTGGCCTCCTGCACGGACAGTTCACCGAGCCCACCGGTCCGATCGCCGTGCTCGACCCGGCCGCCGTGCTCGGCCTTCGGTTGCGGCTGCCCGCGCAGCGGCGCGCCGCATCCTGACCCGAACTGTTACCTGGGCACTTACCTGCGTCGGCACCGGCATCCTCGCCCGATTGGCTTCAGTACCGCCCAAGACCGCCCGATGGATCTGGCGGATATCTTCAGGAGGACTGGTGGACGTCTCGAAGCGGCCGCAATACGCGGCGGCGGCCTGCACGTGGCTGCTGCTTGCCGGCGCATTCATCGGCGTCCTCGCGTCTGGCTCGCAGATCAGCGCGACCGTCACGATCAACCAGGCACTCATGCTCGTCTCTCTCGGTGTCGCCGCCGCCGGCGCCAGCCATCGTCACGGCAATCTCGCTGACCGACCTGCACGGTCCGCTGCTTCAGCCCGCCGGCTTGGTCGCCAACATCGGGCGACTCGTGTACTTGGGCGGCATCACCGGCGTCGTGATCGTTGCGCACGGAGTCACCGCGCCATTCTGGGTCTTGTTCCTCCCTGTCCTGGTGACCGTCGCGTTCATCGACGTCCAGTGGAAGGCACTTGCGTACGGATTGCTGGCCAGCGGGCTCACCGCGCTCGCGACTGGCATCTCCCACGGTTTTGCGAAGACCAGTGCGATCTCGCTCGCGCTGGCCGTTGTGGCGCTTCCCGCTTTGACGGCGGCGACGAGCGCCTTCGCGCACATGGTGCAACGGGTTGACCGACGCCGCCGAGGCAGAGCGGGTACGGCAGGCCGCCGAGGTCGAGCAGCTCCGTGTCGAGCTCATCGAAAGCCACCAGGCCGAGCGCGAAACGTTGCTCGCCGAGACGCGGCGCGAGCGAGCCGAGCTGAAGGTCAAGGTCGACCGGTTGTCTGACTCGCTAGCGAATGCGGCCCGCGGCGACCTGTCCGCCTACGAAGACGGCTTCGGTGCTGTGGTGCCCGACTGTGACGAGGCCCTGACGTCGTTGCAATCGGCTTTCAACAACACGTTGGGCAACCTGCGCCTGCTCGTCGAGCAGATTCGCGGCAGTGGCGAGAGCATCTCGGCCTCGGCTGGTGAGCTGCTTGCGACCGCCGAAGAGCATGCCGCATCGGCCACCCAGCAGTCATCGGCAGTAGCCGAGACGACCTCGACGATCGAAGAGCTGGCCGCTACGGCAGCGCAGATCGCGGAGACGTCGGAAGCGGTCGCCCGCTACGCAGCTGAGACATTGCGCTTTGCCGAAGAGGGTCGCGAAGCAGTCGCCGCATCGGTGTCGGCGATGGACACCATTGCCGCCCGCGTCGACTCGATCGCCACCCGCGCGCTCTCGCTCGGTGAGAAGTCGCAGGAGATCGGCCGCATCCTCGAAGTGATCGACGACCTCGCCGACCAGACCAACCTGCTCGCGCTGAACGCAGCGATCGAAGCAGCCCGTGCCGGTGAGCACGGCCGCGGGTTCGCGGTCGTCGCGTCGGAAGTGCGCAAGCTGGCCGAGCGCTCGCAAGAGTCGGCGGCGCAGATCCAAGGCATCGTGAGCGAGATTCAGGCCGAGACCAACGCCACGATCATCGCGACCGAAGAAGGCGCGAAAGAAGTGCACCAAGGCACCGAGCTCGCCCGCGGAGTGGTCGACGCGCTCGAGCGGATCTCGGGCATGGTCGACGAAACCACCACTGCGGCAAAGGAAATCTCGATCGCGACGCAGCAGCAGCGGTCGGCGTCCGACCAAGTGGTGACCGCGATGATGCAGGTGTCGGACGTGTCGCGCCAGTACGTGGTCGGCTCGAAGCAGTCGGCGGCGTCGGCGGCGCAGCTGAACGTGCTCGCGGCGGAGTTGAGAGCGTCGATCGCGCAGTTCAGAGTCGCGTAGCTGCGAAAGTGGCGTAGCGACTCCGGATGCAACAGTCGCGTAGCTGCGAAGTGCGTAGCGACGGCCGAGTGTTACGCGTCGCGTAGGTTCGGCCAGCACGAAGCAGTAGGTCGCGCTGTGAAGGCGCCGCGACGAGCCGAGATACAGACGGCATATCGCGAAGAGCTTGGGCCCAAAGAGCGTTCGTTGTTGTGGGCCTGGCTGAGTTTCACCATAACTTTCGCGATCGTGCGCACGATCACCTACAGCATCAAGCACGGCGTCGGCCCGTTCGGCAATGTCAGCGTTGGTGGCGCGCATCTGCACCACTACATGTGGGGCATCCTGCTGCTCGCGATCGTGGGTGCGATCGCCGTCCGTGGTGATGATGCGACCCGGTGGCATCCGCTGGTGGCCACCGCCTACGGCGTCGGCGTCGCGCTGATCGTCGACGAATACGCGCTGTTGCTCAACCTCCAGGACGTGTACTGGGCCAAGCAAGGCAAGGTCTCGATCGACATCGCCATCGGATTGGTCGCCTTCGGCGCCACCTGCTTCGCCGCAATCCCGATCCTGCGCCGGCTGCGGCACGACCGCCGGCCCTAGAACGAGCGAGTCCCGGACGCCGATGGGTGGGCGTAACCGGTCAAGAACTGGCCTCGTATGTCGAGGAATTCACTGTGGGCACATGGGCCGAAGACCCCGAACTTCTCGCGACTTTTCGTGCCGAGGTTGAAGAACGCCTCGCGTCGCTGAGTGCCGGGCTGCTTCAGCTCGAATCGCAGGCTTCACCTCGCCAACTCATCGCCGGCCTGTTCCGCGACGCGCACACGGTCAAGGGCTCGGCCCGCATGATGGGCCTGACCAAGGTGCTACGAGACAGCGCACGCGGCCGAAGACCTGCTCGGCGCGTTGCGCGACGGCCGGTTCCAAGTGCGCCGCGACTACGTCGACCTGCTGCTCGCCACGGTCGACGGCATCAGCCGCTCGATCGCGCAACGCGCCGCACGCCGAGGTCGACGAGTACCTCACCGACTTGGTGACCGCGCTGCGCGGTGCGCTCGAAGGCGACGACCCGGTCACCGATCCCGCGGATGGCGAGCCAACCCCTGTCGGGCCGCTCGCGCCGCGCCGCCCCCGCCGTCAGCGTCATCGGCGTCGCTTCACCGTCCGCAGCGTCATCGCCGGCCGGCACCGCCCCGGCGTCCGCCCTCATCGTGCCCGCGCCCCCGACCGCGCCGGCCGCTTCGTCGTTCCGCCACCGCCGCCAACCAGCCACGTGACCCTCGGCGGCACCGGCGCCCCCGGTCGTGCCGCCGCCACCGCAGTCGCAGCGCGATCACTCCGGTGGACGGCGGCGGCGAGCGCGCGGTTGATTCGGTGCGGGTCACGTCGCAACGGGTCTACGACTTGCTCGATGTCGTCGGCGAAGCCGAACTCGACGCGCGCCGGGTCGAGCAGAACGCGGAGCGGGTTATCGCGTTGGCGACTGACCAGAAGCACTGGTTGCGTGCACTTCGCGACGCGGTCGCGGCGAGCGGTCGGCAGCTTGCCGGGCGATGTCGAAGCGGCGGTCTACCACGTCATGTCGGTGACCGACCAGATGCAGTCGTCGGGGCATCAATTGCGTGAGCTGGTCGAAGATTCGCGTGGTCGGCTCGCGCTTGGTGCGCGACGGCGCGATGGGGCTGGCGATGGTGCCGGTGCGCCGGGTCGTTGCCGCGTTCCCGCGGCTGATGCGCGATGTCGCGAGCTCGACCGGCAAGGACGTGCGGCTGAACCTGGTGGGCGAGGACGTCGAACTCGACAAGAAGGTGCTCGACGGCGTCGCCGATGCATTCAAGCACCTCGTCATCAACGCGGTCGACCATGGCTGCGAGACGCCCGAGGTGCGCGGTCGCGCTCGACAAGTCGCCGCGGGCGACGGTCACGGTCTCGGCGAAGGCGGCCGGCGGCACCGTGGTGCTCGAGGTCGCCGACGACGGTCGCGGCATCGACGAAGACAAGGTGCGGGCCACCGCGATCGAGCGCGGCCTGCTGCCGGTCGGCAGCACGGTCGCCGGCGCGCAGCTGCTTCCAACTGCTGTTTCTCGCGGCGTTCTCGACGTCGCCGACGGTGACGTCGACCTCGGGTCGCGGGGTCGGTCTCGACGTGGTGAAGACCGCGGTCGACGATCTGGGCGGCACGATCGACGTCTTCAGCGAGCTCGGCGTCGGGCAGTCGGTTCGTGCTGACGCTGCCGATCACCCTCGGCGTGCTGCGGTGCCTGATCGCGCGGGTCGGCAACGAGCGGTACGCGGTGCCGGTGCCTGCGGTCATCGAGTCGGTGAGCCTGCGTGACGTCGCCGTCGACAACGTGGCCGGCGTCCCGGTGGTGATCCGGCACGGCATCGCGGTGCCGCTGCTCGACCTCGGCGCGGCGCTCGGCGTCGAGGGTGCACGCGAGCCGCGGGCGGCGCTGGTCGTGCGCAACGGCGGAGCGAGCGACCTGATCGCCTGGTCGGTCGACCGGCTCGAAGGCGAACTCGAGCTGGTCGTGAAGGACCTCGGCTCGTTCGTCGGCCGCCTGCCGCTGGTGACCGGCGCGACGATCGACGGCGACGGCAGCGTCGTGTGCCTGATCGACCTGCGCGAGATCTCGGTGCGGGCCGGCGGCACTGGTCACGTGCGGTGGCGGGCTGCGGCGATGCCGACCGACGGCGCGCTCGGTGCCGCCGGCGACGACGCGACGGCGCGAGCGCTCGACGGCGCCGGTGGGCCGCAAGGCCGCGGATTCTGGTGGTCGAGGACTCAGTCGGGGTTCGCGAGCTCGAGCGGGTGATCCTGGAAAGCGCCGGCTACGACGTGGTGACCGCAGTCGACGGCCTCGATGGCATCGCCCGCCTGCGCGCCGAGCCGGCCGACCTGGTCCTGTCGGACGTCGAGATGCCGGGCATGGACGGGTTCACGCTCACCCGCACGATCCGCCGAACCCGCGGCTGGGAGCAGGTGCCGGTCGTGATCATGACGTCGCGCGGCGACGAGAGCGACCGCCGGGCCGGCCTGGAGGCCGGCGCGAGCGCCTACCTGCTCAAGAGTGACTTCGATCAGACCGAGCTGGTTGATACGGTTCGCCGCCTTGTCGGCCGATAGATAGGCATACGAACCGCTCCAGTTTTGTGGAGGAACTTCGCATGCCGACCGTGGTCATCGCTGACGACAGCCCCACCCTGCGCCGCATCGTCACGAGCGTGCTCACCCGCGAGGGCTTCGAGGTCATCGCCGGCTGAGGATGGCGTCGAAGCGGTTCAGGCCGTGTTCCGGGTGCATCCCGACGCGGTCGTCCTCGACGTCCAGATGCCTCGTGTTTCTGGGTACGTAGCCGCGCGGCTGTTGAAGGATGACTGGCAGACCTCCGACATCCCGATCGTGCTTTTGACTTCGTTGGACGCCGCGAGCGACCGTTACTGGGGCGCGCAGACCGGCGCCGACCAGTACCTCACGAAGGACTTCGAAGCCCCTGAGCTCGTCGCGGCCGTGACCGGCGTGATCGCGGCGGCGGAGGCTGCTCGCGGTGGTCGGCCGGCGCTGCGCCCTGATCCTCTCGAGCTCGATGCGGACGACGTGTTGTCGCGCGTGTGCGACCTGCTCGACCGCAAGCTGTTCGAGACCTCCGTCGCAGCCGAGATGACGGGCATCGCGGCGACCGCGAAGGGCTTCGAGGAGACCGTCGCCCAGGTGCTCGGCGTGCTCCAGCGGTTCGTCGACAACGACGTGGCCGGCGTGTTGCTCGTCGAAGAGCGCGGCGCCTACGTCGCCGTTGCCCGCGAGTCTTCGCAGGCCCACTACGGCGAATTCCTCGCAGCAGCAGTCGATGCGCTCGGGGCGGCGACCGGTACGTCGATCGCCGTCGACGGAGATGAACCTGCGGGTCATGGACCCCGACGAGAACCTCGGCGGGGAGGACGAAGGCCGGATGGCGACGTTCTTGTCGATGCCTTTGCGTGGCCACGGCGGGCGGGTCATCGGCGTGCTCGCCTTGTCGAGCGCGACGAAGAACGCGTTCTCCGAGACGGCGCTCGGCACGCTTCGACTCGTCGAAGACCCAGCCGCCATCGTCATCGACAACGCTCGGCTTGCGGTCGCCGCGACTAGGCTAGGCCAGGTGTCGGCTGACCCCGTGGAGCCGGACGTCGGTGGACAAGCTCAACTTCCGCCGGGTCGCGAGCCGGTTCATCACCGGTATCTGTGTTGCGACCACCCTCGACGGCGATGTCGAACACGCGATGACGGTCAGCGCGTTCAACTCCGTCTCACTCGACCCGTTGCTCGTGCTCGTCTGCGTCGAGAAGATCACCAGGTTCCACGAGGCGGTGCTCGGCAGCGGCATGTGGGCTGTCTCGGTGCTCGTCCGATGACGCCGAGGACGTGGCTCGCTGGTTCGCCGAGAAGGCTCGCCCGACCGACGGGCAAATGGCCGATTACGCCCACCATCCCGGGGCCGGCCACCGGCATGCCGGTGCTCGACTGTGCGATGGCCGTCATCGAGTGCCGGACCCGCGCCGTCTACGACGGCGGCGATCACGACATCGTGCTCGGCGAGGTGGTCGGGCTTGTGGGCTGACCCCGCGCCGCGCCGACCACTGCTGTACTTCGAGGGCCGCTACCGGCAGTTACGATGACCGGACGTTCTCGCCGCTAGTCCTCTGGAGATCCCGCTCGGCCGTGTCCTCTTCTACCTTCATGACGCGTGTCCGATCGCTCCACCTGCTGCGGATAGGCCTGATCGCCGGCGGCTCCTGGTCGCTGCTTGCGGCGATCGGCTACGGCGTCGCCTACGCGATCGTCGGCTCCGGAGTGCTGCCCAACACCACGGTCAGCGGGCGACGCTCGACGACGTGGCGGTCGGCCGGATGTCGCCGGCAGCCGCCAGGCGAAGGTTGCGGCGGCGATCGGCCCGCGGGCGACCGCGCCGATGACGCTGACCGCTGGCGGGCCAAGCGCTTCGCGCTCGACCCGGCCGACCGTCGGGCCTCACGGTCGACCCGGCGGCAGCGCTGGCCGCGCGTGGCCGGCGCGATCCGACGCCCAGCCGGCCTGTGGAAGGCGCTGTTCGCGCACCCGAAGCTCAACCTGGCCGTGTCGGTCGACAGCGCCAAGCTCGACGCGGCCGTCACCGCGCTGAACTCCAAGATCGTCGGCGGCGGCCATGACGGCGGCATCGAGTTTCACGGCACCACGCCGGTCGCGATCGCGCCGGTGACCGGGCATCGCCATCGTGCACGACCAGGCGGTCGCCGCGATCAAGGCCGCGTACCTCACGTCGACCGCGCCGGTGGCGCTTGCCGGTCAAGACGATCCAGCCGAGCGTGACTGCCGCGGAGGTGCAGCGGGTGCTCACGACGATCGCGCAGCCCGCGGTCGCGTCGCCCATCGCGCTCGTCGTCGGAACGACCACGGTGCAGCTGTCGCCTGCGGTGATCGCGGCGAACCTGACGTTCCAGCCCGAGCGGCGGCACGTTGGTGCCGGTGCTGAACAGCCAGGGCATCGAAGCACGCCGTCGGCTCGACCGCGTTTGCGTCACTTCAGACGCCGAGCAAGGACGCGTCGTTCGACGTCAGTTCGGGCACGCCGGTGCATCGTGCCGTCGGTCGAGGGCGGCACCGCCGATCTGTCGAAGCTCGGGCTCGGCGATCTCGGCCGTTCTGACCCAGCCCGCGCCGCGAACGATCACCGTTCCGGCGAAGGGTGTCGATCCCGCGTTCACCACGGCCGACGCACGAGAAGCTCGGCGTCAAAGAAATGGTGAGCACGTTCACCACGCACCACCCGTGCTGTGCGTCGCGGGTGACGAACATCCACACGATCGCGAACATCGTCAACGGCGCGATCGTGATGCCGGGCGCGACGTTCAGCCTGAACAAGTTCGTCGGGCCGCGCGACACGAAGCGCGGCTTCGTCGAGGCGCCGATGATCGAAGATGGCCTGTTCGAGGACTCGGTCGGTGGCGGCATTTCGCAGTTCGCCACGACGATGTACAACGCGGTGTTCTTCGCCGGCCTCAAAGACATCACGCACACGCCGCACAGCTACTACATCAGCCGCTATCCGGCAGGTCGCGAAGCAACGGTTTCGTATCCCGAGCCGAACCTCATCTTCCAAAACGACGAACCGACCGGCGATCGTCATCACCACGTCGTACACCGGAACGTCGTTGACGGTGACGTTCTGGGGGACCAAGTACTACGACGTGACGTCGACGTCGAGCGCGCGCTATGCCCCGACGACGACTGGCACGGTCTACAACCCGCGACCTGACTGCGAAGCGGCCGCGGGCGAGGGCGGCTTCCAGATCGACATCACCCAGACGCTGTCGCAAAACGGTGTCGTCGTGAAGGTCAATCACATCCACACCAAGTACCACCCTGAGCCGATCATCATTTGCGGTCCGTCGCCGAGCCCTGGCTCGGCTCCCCCAGGCGGGTCGCCGGCCCCCGGCGGGCCGACGCCGACCCCGAGCCTGACTCCGACCGCGACGGCAACCAAGCCGACGCACTGACCGAGCCGGCGAACCATCGGAGTGTTTGCGTTGCTATAGCAACCTGGATGCTCCGAAGGTTGGCTACTGCGAGGTGGTGTCGGGCGCTGGGGCGAGGAACCGGCGGATGACCTCGACGACCAGCTTGTGGTCGTCGACTTGCGGCAAGCCCGACACCGTCACCGTGCCGATGATGCCGGCGCCGTCGACGTGGATCGGGAAGCTGCCTCCGGCCGCGACATAGCGCCGCGGATCGACACCCCTCGACTCCGCCAGCGTGCGGCCGTCGCGCTTGCATTCGAGGCTGAGGTAGAGCGAGCTGCGCCCGAACTGCATCACTGAGCGGATCTTGCGCGCGATCCAGGCATCGTTATCGGGCGTCGATCCGGCAAGCGCGGCGTGAAACAACTGCTGGCCTCCTCGGGTGATGTCGATGGCGATCGGCAGATTGTGTGATTGCGCCGTGCCGACCAGCATCGAGCCCAGCCGCCACGCGTCGTCGTAATCGAATTGGGTGAAGTGCAGCTCCGCCTCCTCGGCGGCTACTTCGTCGAGCGTGATGCCGGTCGGGTCATCAGCCATGTGTATGCCAATCGTCGACGCCGCGGCCCTCGCGACCTGCGACTAGTCCACCACGAGGCCGAGTGCTGATGCGAACAAGCCGCTCAATCCGATGTCGACGTGGGCGCCTTTCCACGATGCGGCCAGCAGGTCGACGCCGTCGAGATCGGCGCCACGCAGATCGGCGCCGGCGAAATCGGTGTGATGCACCCGCGCATGCCGCAGGTCGCAGCCGCGAAGGTTCACCTCGATGCAAGGTCGACTCCGACAGATCGGCCTCAGCCAGCTTGACTCCACTGAGGTCGAGGCCGGTCAGGTCGGTACCTCGCGCTGTGACGTACGACCAGTCACCGCCGAGCACACGTAGCGGCCGCAGCACCGCTCCCGAGAGATCGCTGCCGGTCAGCTTGCAGCCGTCGAAGGTCGCGTCGCGCAGTACCGCGGCGGTGAACGTGCACCGCAAGAATGCTGAGCCCACGTGGCTGCTGCTCGACAACCGGGCGTGGGAGAAATCGCATTCTTCGAACACGACGCCGCGCGTGCGCAACTCAACGAGATCCGCGTGTTCGTATCGACCGCCGACGAACCGCACGCCGACGACTTCGTCGGCTCCGAACTCGAGCAACTCAGCGGCGGACCGTTCGACGGGCTCCGATGCGCTCATTCCAACGACTCCGATTGCGGCCGTGTGCGGTAGCGGTACCGGTAGTGCTCGGTGAATCCCAATGAGGAGTAGAGACGTAGCGCGGCGTCGTTGTCGGTGAGCACCTCGAGCCACGCGCGCGACGCACCGCGCTCGGCTCCCCATTCGAGCAGCGCCGACATGACGGCACGCGCGTGCCCTTGCCGACGCGCGCCCGGATCAACCACGATCGCCGTGAACCCGACCCATGGCGACTCGACACTGCCACGGCCGATCGCAGTCGCGGCGCCTGGCCCTGCCTCGATCGTGGCGAAGGCCACGTCGCCACCGGTGAGAATCTCCAGAGCGGACGCCGGGAGGGTGCCGTCGCGGAACCGCTGCAGCCACGACGGTGGTGGTTTCGCAGTGAGTGACGGCATCTCGGCACCGGGCTGACGCAGCGTCTCGTCTAGCCGGCGCCGAACTGAGGCGACCGTCGCGGTCTGCATGGACGTGTGCCACTGCATGTCCCAGCCTCGGCGGCGGAGTTCTTGGTCGACGCTGCCGTTCTCGACGACCCGCAGGCGTAGCGGCAGCTCCCGACGCCGGTACCAATCGCCAGCAAACTCAAGCGCATCGTCCAGCGCGACGCCTGGATCACCCAGCACGAAAACCGAGTTCGCGCGGGCGGTGAAGCCGCCGGCGGCGCGCAGCCACCACTGACCGAGCCATTCTTCTTCGAGCGCACGCCAGCTGCGTCCGCTGACGGCCTCGAGCTCGATCGCCGACCGCATGCTCGGCCCGACGACCCGGGCGGCCACCACGTGCCGGCGCGGCACCGTCACCAAAGAGCCGTCGCGTTGCCGGATCGCTGAGCTGGTCGGCGTCCAGGGAATCAAGATCGCCGACGACGTCAGCCACCCCGTCTGGGCGCCGGTGCCGCACGCTCACCCTGGCGCCAACGTCGTCGGGGGAGAGGTCGCCGCCGAAAATCACAGACACGCCGGACACCCCAAGCGTCGACAGGAGGTCAGGTTCACCGATACTAGGTGCGGCGCACCGCTGCTTGAGGAAGGGACTCCCCGTGACCTACGTGATCGCCCAGCCCTGTGTCGACCTCAAGGACAGGGCGTGCGTCGACGAGTGCCCGGTCGACTGCATCTACGAGGGTGGCCGGATGCTCTACATCCACCCCGATGAGTGCGTCGACTGCGGCGCCTGCGAGCCGGTCTGCCCGGTCGAGGCGATCTTCTACGAAGACGACGTGCCCGAACAGTGGAAGGGCTACTACAAGGCCAACGTCGATTTCTTCGACGATCTCGGCTCGCCCGGTGGCGCGTCGAAGCTCGGGCCGGTGGAGAAAGACCATCCGCTGATCGCCGCGCTGCCGCCGCAGGAGCAGGAGACGCACTGAGTGGTCGAGCGGCGGGCCGTCGTGGCTTGGAGCTGCCTGATTTTCCGTGGGACAGCCTCGCTCCCTATGTCGCTATGGCGCGCGCCCATGACGGCGGCGTAGTCGACCTTTCAGTCGGGACGCCGGTTGATGCGGTCCCTGCTGTCGTGCAGGACGCGTTGGCGGCGAGCACGAACACTCCCGGCTATCCCGCGACGTATGGGACGTCGGCGGTGCGCGAGGCGGCTGCCGGTTGGTTGCGCCGCCGGCACGGAGTAGCCGGTGCCGACCCCGCGAACGTGCTGCCGATCATCGGCGCCAAGGAGTTCGTCGCGTGGTTGCCTACCTTGCTGGGTCTTGGTGCCGGCGATGTCGTGGGGTTGCCGGCGCTCGCCTACCCCACGTACGACGTCGGCGCGCGGTTGGCCGGGGCGGGTTCGATGGTCGTCGACAGCACCGTCGCTGTCGGACCCGCGCCGCTGGCGATGCTGTGGGTCAACTCGCCGGCCAACCCGCACGGCCAGGTGCTTGGCGTTGAACACCTGCGCAAGATCGTCGAATGGGCACGCGATCGAGACACGATCGTGGTGTCCGACGAGTGCTACCTCGAGTTCGGCTGGGACGACGAGATGCCGGCGCGGTCGATCCTGCATCCCGACGTCTGCGGCTCATCGCATGCCGGGCTGCTCGCCGTCCACTCGTTGTCGAAACGTTCGAACCTTGCGGGTTACCGGGCCGGGTTTGTCACGGGTGACGCCGGCCTCGTGGCTGAGTTGCTTGAGGTCCGCAAGCACGCAGGGATGATCGTGCCCGCGCCCGTGCAGGCCGCGATGGTGGCCGCGCTCGACGACGACGCGCATGTCGACGTACAACGCGCGCGCTACCTCGCTCGACGCGCGATTTTGTGGCCGGCATTGGTTTCCGCGGGCTTCTCGGTCGAGCACTCGCAGGGCGGCTTGTACCTGTGGGCGACTCGCGACGAGGACTGCTGGGCGAGCATCGAATGGCTCGCGAAGCTCGGGATTCTGGCGGGTCCTGGCATCTTCTACGGTCACTCCGGCCGCCGACATGTGCGGATTGCCCTTGACCGCGACCGACGAGCGCGTAATGGAAGGCGCTCGTCGGCTCACCGAAGCCGGCCGGCCCTAGCCAGGTTATGCGAGGGCGCTCCGGTAACAGGTTGGGATGTTTGGCAAAGCCGTCGTACCGACGCAGCTATCTCGCATCCTCCCGGGCGACGCCTAGGCCGAAGCCCGCTCATCGGCAGTCGGCACGTGCAATCGCGGCAGAGTAGTGCGTCTGCTCGCAGTCTCGGCCTCGGCCGGAGTTAGGTTGGCTGGAAGGACGCGGCTGCCGCGATCGCGATCCAGAACGGCCGCTCAGTGCCGCGTCTGACTGATGCCCGTCCCGCTCCGTCCGTAACGTTTGCGGAACGGGCCGCGGGTAGGTTCGGGTTCGTGAGCTTCGGTCTGGGGACGGCGAGGGCGTGGCGGGCCGTGCCTCGGCCTGCTGGCCATCTCGTCGCTCGCCGCCGCGGTCCCGCTGAGTCTGCTTGCACGCCAGCTGGACAGCGCGCTCATAGGTGCGGTGATCGGTATTCCTTGCGCCGCGGTGGGGATGGTGGTCACCCGGCGCCAGCGCGAGAATCCGCTCGGCTGGCTTTTCCTGGTGATCGGCACGTGCCTGCTCCTCAGCACAATCGGCCAGGACTACGCGGTACTCGTCTACGGTCTCGGATACCGCTTGCCCTTCGGCCCGGTGGCACTGGTGCTGGATGACATCTGGGGCCCCAGCCTTTTCCTCTTCCCGGTGGTGATCTTGCTGTTCCCTGACGGCAGGCTGCGTTCGCGGTTCTGGAGCGGCGCGCTGCAGGTCTATACCGCGTGCTTGGCGGCGCTGCTCGCCGTTACCGCTGTGACCATCGCCGGCGCCTTGGCCGCACACCCGATCCGCGTCGACGGCAACGGAGGCCTGACCGCTGTCGACCAGCCGGCTGGCTGGTTCAACGCCGTCCAGGGCCTGCTCGCGATGGTGCTTCTCGGGCTGTCGCTGGCCTTCATCGTCCACCAGGCGCTGAGCTGGCGGCGTGCCAGCGGCGAGCGGCGCCAGCAGCTGAAATGGCTGGCTAGCGGTGCGGCGGTCAGCATCATCTGCCTGTTCTTGGCGGCAAGCGCGAACTCCAGTTCATCGGGCAACGGTCTGACGCTCGCGGGCGTGCTTAACACCCTTGCGTGGATGAGTGTCACCGCGCTTCCGGTTTCCATCGGCGTAGCCATCTTGAAGTACCGGCTGTACGAGATCGACCGGATCATCTCCCGGACTCTTGCGTATGCGATTGTGACCGGCCTGCTGGTCGGCGTCTATGCCGGACTGGTGCTACTGGCCACCCAGGTGCTGAAGTTCCACAGCAGCGTCGCCGTGTCGTCCTCGACCCTGGTGGCTGCTGCGCTGTTCAATCCGGTGCGACGCCGGGTGCAGCACGCCGTGAACCGCCGGTTCAATCGGGCCCGCTACGACGCCGAGCGGATGATTACGGCATTCGCGGCCCGCCTCCAAGACGCAGTGGACCCCGCCACGGTTCGCGCCGATCTCACGCGCGTCGTCCACAACGCTCTGCAGCCGGCTCACGTGTCGCTATGGATCGGCCCGGGCGAAGGGCATTGACGCGGCATCCGCCAACTGGATCATCCTCCACGCCTAATGCGTTCAGGTGAATGACCTCGGATCCTCATTGTTCCTCCCGGGCTGTTGTCGTAGTGGCAGAAACCATCGCTAGCAATGGTTGCAACGGGCATGGCTCTCTTGCGCTCAGCCGAGCGGGAAGGACAGGACGTAGCCGTCGTCGCCGTCCCCCTCGTAGACCCGGGTGCTTGTCGCGACGACGCCCCATGTGCCGCCGCTTCCATCGGTCGGTCGAAGCTGGATCGCGCGCTTGGTCGCTAAGGTCACCGGATCCAAATCGTCGACCACGCCTTGTGCGGGCTCAGCCCACACATCCCCGTCGGGGCCGGGCGGCGCGATGAGGAAAAAGGCTGACTCGTCTGGCGCCGAAACCGCGGCGGTGATCTTCATCGTCGTGGTATCGATGCGGCGGAGCTCGAAGTCCTGGCTGGCGACGAAGACGGCGCCGTGGCTGTACGCAATCGGCAGAAGTTCGATGTTGGCCCCGATCTGCGTGGTGCCGGTGATCGTCCCTGATGAAGGGTCGACTCGGAGCAGTCGACCGAAGATCTGGTCAGTCACCCACACGGAACCGCCGCCGACCGCGATGCCGCCGATCGAAATACCGGGAAGCGTGACTGTCTTGACGATCTTGGTGCCCGAGGCGTCGATCTGGCTGATCGAGTCGGTGTCGCTTTGCACCCAGCCGCCGGTCGAGTCGCCGGCGCCCAAGCCGACTCGAGCGACCGGGATCGAGCCGATCTGCTTGCCGGTCGCGTCGAAGGCAAGGTAAGCGCTCGGCTTTCCCGGAGGTATCGAAGGCACGAGGACGGCCTGACCGGCCTGGAACGGCGGCAAGTCGTACTTGTAGTCGGGGCCGGGGTAGGGGGTGCTCGACAGGATCTTCTGCCCGGTCGGGTCGATCCGATACAGGTGGCCGTCCGTCCCGAAACTCGCCTTCTGCAGGCCCCACACCGCGCCGAACGCGAACACACCGAGGTTTCCTGGACCGTCGACCTTGGCAGTTGCAATGCCTGCGGGCAGATCACTCGGCGCGGCCACCGGATTCGGCGCGGGCGCAGCTACTGATGGCGCGACGGTAGGCGTCGGCGCAGCCACTGATGGCGTGACCGTAGGCGTCGCCAGCTGCGAGGCGGCCGGGATGGTGGTCTGGCCCGGGTGCGTGGTGCCGCCCGAATGTCTGACCGCGATCGCGGTGCCGACGCCCGCGACAACAACGACGCCGGCTGCGACGGCGAGGTAGCTGCGATGGCGGTGTTGTTGTCCCTCGATCGTGTCACGGAATTTTTCGAGTTCTTCGGGAGTATTGGTCGTTGTCATGGTGTGTTGAACCTCCTCGCGCATCGCTTCTATGAGCGCGCGCGTGATGTCGTCGTGGTTGGCGTTCATTGGGCCGCTTCCAGCCGGGAACTCAATGTGGACAGCGCACGTGAAGCGTGTTTCTTCACCGAGCCGGGGCTGATCGACAGCGCCGCGGCAATCTCGACCTCCGAAAGGTCGAGGTAATAACGCAAGACCAGAACTTCGCGTTGCCGGCCCGGCAAAAGACCGATCAACTTGATCAGCTCACGTCGCGTTTCGTGACCGACCGCGGTCTGTTCCGCTGAGGGAAGCGGCACCGGCTTCTCCCATACGAGGTTGCGCACAGTGCGGCGCCGCCGCAGCGAACTACGAGCACCGTTGAGCACCGATGACTGCAGATAGGACGCCGCGGACTGCGGATCACGCAGTCGCGACCACCGGTGATAAAGGGCAGTGAAGGCCTCCTGGACGACGTCTTCCGCAGTGGGTAGGTCGTCGACGAGCAACCGGGCCAGCCCAACGAGTCGGCCATGGTGGGCAGCGAACAGAGCAACTACTGCGGTGTCCCGATCGCGAAAAGGCCGCACCGCCGGGTCGGACATCGCAGCCCCCCATCCTGTCGCCCACTCGACCGTGGCTGCCGACGCCGACTGCGCGCCGCCCGTATCCCGTGGCTTCATGACAGAACAGACGCGCGCAACCGTCTCGGGTTGACTTGCGCGCTACGAATCTTTCAGCAGATTTTCACTCGCGTCGAGCGTCAGCCGACGGTGGCCATCAAGTCCCCGGCTCAGGGGTAGCCGGCCCGAACCGAGAGTTGGTTGCCGCAGCACGCTTTCTCTCGCGTACTGCGGCAACCAAGTTGAGCGTTCGGTTAGGACGCGCCGCCGAATCCCATGAAGTACTCGCGGAACGTGTGAATCTCGAGAGCGAACACGCCGTTGCCCGGCAACGTCATGTTCGCGTTGCCCCAGCTTTCCGGCGTCGTCCAGGTGCCGGCGTGGGTGTTCAGCGTCGCCTCGTACCAGCCCCACGGGTTGCGCAGGATCACGTACTGGCGGTTGTTCGTCTCCCACGTGCCGAGAATCGAGTACGCGTGGTTGGCCACGATGTTCGCGTCGCCGTAGTCGACCTTGTTGGGCGAGTCGTCGCTGCTGCCCCAGGTCCAGGCGACGAGCGGGTCGCTGGTGCGCTGACCCGAGCAGTGCGCGCGAATCGTCGACCAGGTGTCGTCGGCGTCGGCCCAGTGGTACCAGGGCTGTCCGCCCATCAAGATGTGCACCGCCCAGGCGGGGTCGCCGCCGTTGAGGTGGGCGTAGTCGCTGCTGCGCGGGTAGTCGGCGTTGCCGCCGCTGCGCCAGACCGCCACGGCCTTCTCGATCTCAGCCGGCCAGTTCTCACCGGCCACTGACGAGCGCGCGTAGATCGCCGCGCCGCCAGCACTCTGCGGCAGCCGCTCGCCGATCCATTGCTGGAACACGAACGGAATCGTGATCGTGAAGAACAGCACCGGAATCGTCAGCACGTCGGTGAGTTCGAAGAACAGATCGGCGTCACCAGGGTCGACCGCGCCGACGATGTTCTCCCTGCGGGTGCGCTCGGAAATCAACTGCGAATGCGTCCACGCCACCGACGCCATGGCGGCAATCAGCCAGCAGTCGCCGAGCGCGCCTTGCACGGGCGAGGTGGCCGTCGGCCCGTCGACGAAGAACTCGCCGTGCATGCCGAAGTCGAGATCCGACAGCAACTCTTGCAACCATGACGGCGGCAGGATCAGGTAGTCGCGGTCGAGCCGGCCAAGAGCCTTGCCGGCCTCGACGAACGTTGCCGACGCGAGTTGATTCAACCGGTCGGCCGTCGACAAGCTCGGCTGCTCGTTGCACCTGCATCGCTGCCGGCAACCTGCTGGCCGGCGGGTGACACCTTGCGCAATGCCTCGGCCAGCGAGTCGGCGGTTTGCGCCGACAGCTGGTGCAGGCTGACGCCGTCGCTCTTGAGCACGGCGTCACTGATCAGATCGTGTCGCAACAACTCGGTCGCGCGCGGCGTCGTCTCGAACATCCGGCGCACGTCGGCCTCCGGATCGACCTGCACGACACTGCGGCTCGCGCCGAAGTGCAACGGCACGCCCGCATAGATCGCTGATCCGTGCTTGGGGTCGACGACCTGCCGCAGCGGCATGTCGAGCAGCTGAGCGATCAGCTTCTCGCCGCCGTCGGCCTCCTTCGACCACTCGATTTCGCGGCCGGCACGAAGTTCGGCCAGCGCGCGTGGGTTCGCGGCGCCAATGATGCGCCGACTGTCTCCTGACATGGCTTCCTCCTCGGGCCGCCGATATTGGCGGCTACGAAGGAGAAGAGCGGCACGAAGCGGACAGATACCTCAGCAAGTCGCGAATTTGTTAGGAAAACTGGCGCCCTGGCCCCGCCGACGCCTAACGAACTCGGCACACGAGCGTCACCATGGCGAGCTCCAGCGGTGGCATATCCCGGACGCCAGTACGTGTGCCCGCCGTAGAATTCGCTTGGCGTCGGTGTCGGGCTGAGCGACCGAACGAACGGCGCCGAGGTGCGCCATGCCCGTGCGCCAGCTGACGAGCGTCGGCGGCGGGCATGTCGACCCTTACCCGTGACGAGCTCGGCACGCCGTCCCGCAAGGCCGGCGGCTGACTGCGCAAGTGCCATCGACGTCCTGGTGCGGTTCGCTGACCTGCTGTGGATGCCGCCCTTGAGTTGCTGATACCAAGCCGGCGCGCGAAATCCGTACTCGCGCGGCAAGGTCGTCGATCACCGCCTTCGACGGATGATCGTTCGCGCCACCGAGACGTTGACGTCAGCACACAACCGCCAGGCCGGGTCACGCGAGCGAGTTCGCGCAGACCCTCAACGGGGTTGGGCAGATGGTTCAAGACGAACGCGGCCACCGCGACGTCGGCGACGCATCGCGTAGCGGAAGGGCGACGATGTTGCCGGCAACGACATCGGCCGCACGGTCGTGCGCTCGCACTCTTGATCCGCCGCAACATGCCGGTCGAAAGGTCGACGGCGACGACGCGTGCGCCGCGCCGCAGCAACTCCGCGGTCGCCGCACCCGTTCCCGCGCCGGCATCAACCGCAGTCGCGCCGTCGAATGAAATCGAGCGCCGCATCGAGCAGGCCAGCGGCCAGCTGGTCGTAGATGCGCCGCGGACCGTTGTCCCAAGCGGCGCCGTTCGCGTCGTACGCGGCGCGGATCGCGAGCGGTCAGATCCGTCAGCGGCCGTCGCCTTCGGCGATCCTGTCATCGAAGCAGGTCGCGAGCGGTCGGCGGTGACCCGATCGACCCACCAGCGCAAGTTCGAGCAGATCGCTCGGTCTTGCTCCAGCCGAGCTGCACGAACGCGCCGAGCAGCGCGAGTTCGAGTTGCCGGTCGAACCAGTCGCCCACGTCGATGCCGTGGCGACACGAGGGCGTCGCGGTAGCCCGCGATGGTCGCCTCCTTCGACTCCGGCAGCCGGTCGCAGTTGACCGCGAGGTACCAGCCCAGGTCGACGCAGCCCGGTAGCAAGACCGGGCAACTGCCCAGTCGACCAGGATCGTTCGGCCGTCGGGCCGGCTGCCGAGGTTGCCGGCCTTCCAGTCGCCGTGCACCAGCGTCGTCGGGGTTTCAGCGAGGGCGTCGACGAGCGCGCTCGGGCTCGGTTCGTCAACGGCGAGCGCGAGTTCGCCGAGCTCGGGTGCGACCACGCGCGAGTTGCTGCCACAGCGGCAGCCAGCATCGACGGGACGCCGTCGGCATTGCCGAGTTCGGCCTCGACCTGTCCGGTCAGTCGGCGCGAGCACGGTGTAGCGGTTCGCCAGCGGCATCAGGTCGGCGGGGCCTTGCCAATTCCAAAACGCCGCGTGCAGCGCAGCCATGTGGTCGATGAACCGGTGGTGCTGTTCGAGCGGCACCAGGCCCGACCCTTCCGGCACGAAGTAGTTCGCTCGACGTCCGGCATCAGCAGTGCGGTCACGCCGGTCGTGCGAATCGTGCGCGACGTCGACGATAAGCGGATCGATGCAGTCGGGCAACAGATCGAGCATGCCGGTGCGCCATAGCCACAGCGGCCGGCACGCGACGTCACCGGTTGCGCGCATGATCCAGTCGGTCGCCGGTCGAGACGTATTTGACGACGAATCGGCTCGCCGTCGATCACCACGCGTTCGAAGCTGGCGCTCGACAGCGAGTCGGCGGTCTTCATCGGTTCGCGCTGGGTGGCGCCGGCGAGCATCGCCTCGCGTTCGGCCGCACGGCGTGGACGTCGGTGGGCATCGGTCGCCTTTCCACTCGCGGTCGGCGCGATCGCATTGCTGCCGCAGGCGTCAGCGCAGCGGCGACGGTCATGACGACCGTTCCGGCGGCGGCGACTGTCGCTGGTGTGCTGCCAGCCGTCGCGGTCGGGTCGCCATTCCTGGTCGCCGACGACGACGCTGCGTGATGCCCGACGGTGCGTGGGCCAGCGCCCACGCCGCGACGGTGCCGGTGTGGTGCTTGGCGCGGCGCAGTCGGCGGTGGCCGCGGTGGGCAACCCCGAGATCGTGATCGTGGCCGACTTCGTGCCGTGACTGACCACCGCGGGCGACGCGACGTCGATGTCGGCGGCCAGCGCGGACGTCAAGCGCCGACACCGTTGCGGTCGACCGAACCTGGTGTCGCGATCGGCAGTCGACCTGCGCTGGCCGACCGTGCGCTCGCGGCCGTGCTGCAGACGCTGCGCCGCCGTCCGCGCTCGCTCGACGGCTTGTCGCGGTGCCATGCGGCGCGCGCGGCACGCCCGGGTGGGCCAGCCGGCAGGTGAGCCGCAGGTCAGCGTTCGATCCGGTCAGCGCGCGCCGCAGTGCAGTGGCCGCGCGGTTGCCACGACGCGTAGGCATCGGGGAACGCGCTGCGCTGCACGGCCTGGGCAGCCGCCGCGATCGGCAAGCTCTTGCCAGTTCGCGACCTTCACGCAGCGCGTCGATAGAACTTGCCGGCGCGCGTAGATCGGATCGATGAATCTGCTCCTTCGGTGCCCCAGCCCTGGCTCGGCCGCTGCTGGAAGAGCCCGACCGAATCGCGGTCGCCGTAGTCGAGGTTCGTGAGCTTCGACTCCTGCATGCGCCGTCGCCAGCGCGATGATCACGGCCTGCTCGGGCAGCCCGCGGCGCATCGCCACGTCGGCGATGATCGAGGCGTTCAGGAGCTGGTCGGGCTCCATGCGCGTAGATCGTGCCGGTGGTCTCGCCCACGACCTGGCAGCTGTCGGCAACGCTGTGGTGCTGGCGTCAGCGACTTCACGCCGTACCGCGACGGCGTCGCGACCAACGCGAGCGAGACGAAAACGACGATGCGGCCTGGCGAGCCGGATCGCGCGGCGCAGCCGGCGAGCCGGCGCGCGCGCCGCACTGGCCGCGTCGAGGCCGATCACGCGACATCGTCATCGGCGGCCGCGAATCTATCGCCGGGCGCGGTCGGACTCAGCCGACGCGCGCATCACTCGGTAGTGTCAGCGGCCATGGACCCGCCCTTCGCCAGTCCGCTCCCGGCGGAGATCGACGCGCTCTGGGAGCGCCGCGCCGAGCTCAACCCTAACGATTCGCGGCCGCGCGCGCGTCGTTGTCGAGGCCGTCGACCAGCTCGACGCAGGGCAGGCGCGGGTGGCGTGGGTCGACGCCGCCTCTGACGCGGTGGTCGTCGACGAGCGGGCGAAGCGGGCCATCTTGCTGTCGTTCAAGGTGCTGGCGATGGCACGAGTCGTCGGCCGGCGATTTCCGCTACCACGACCGGATGCCGCTGAAGACGCAGCCTCGACGGGGTGCGGGTCGTGCCGGGGGCCATCGTGCGCTGGGGTGCGTTCGTGGCGCCGGGCGCGGTGCTGTTGCCGAGCTTCGTCAACATCGGCGGCTACGTCGACGAGGGCAGCATGGTCGACACGTGGGCGACGGTCGGCTCGTGTGCGCAAGTCGGCAAGCGGGTGCATCTGTCGGGCGGGGTCGGGCTCGGCGGAGTACTCGGAGCCGCCGAACGCGGTCCCTGTCGTCGTCGAGGACGACGCGTTCATCGGGTCGCGGTCGATGGTGGTCGACGGCGCTCGGGTTCGTCGCGGCGCCAAGCTCGGAGCCGGCTGCATCCTGACCGCGTCGACGCATGTGTTCGACGCGCAGACTGGCGACGAGTTGCCGCGCGGTGAGGCGCCCGCGTGGTCGGTGTGCGTCGGATCGACGCGGGTGAAGTCCTTTCCTGGTGGCGATTTCGGCATGCCGTGCCTGCTGGTGCTCCGGCGTCTCGACGAGGGCGAGGCGCACGACAAGCTCGTGCTGAACGACGTGCTGCGCGAGCACGGCGTGGCGGAGTAACGCCGTGACACTCGACATCGAGACGCGACGTCGCGATCGCTGACGGCGGCACTCGTCGACATCGCGTCGGTCAGTGGCGACGAACAAGCCGATAGCCGACGACGTGGAGCTGCGTTGCGCACGCTCGGCTATCTCGATGTGGAGAGAGACGGCAACGTCGTGCTCGCGCGCACCGATGCTCGGCCGACCGCAACGCATCGTGCTCGCAGGGCATCTCGACACCGTGCCGATCGCCGACAACGTGCCGTCGCGGCGCGACGGCGACATCGCTGCACGGCTGCGGATCGAGCGACATGAAGTCGGGTGTCGCGGTCATGCTGCGCATGGCGGCGACGCTGCGACCTCGCCGGCCGAGCACGCCCCATGACCTCACCTACGTCTTCTATGACTGCGAGGAAATCGAGGCCGACCGCAACGGCCTCGGCCGCTCTCGCGCACACCGGCCGCAGGTGCTTCGCGGCGACCTCGCGATCGTGCTCGAAGCCACCAACGGCGCGGTCGAAGCCGGCTGCCAGGGCACCTTGCGCGCCGAGATCACGCTCACCGGCACCCGCGCACACAGTGCGAGGTCGTGGCTGGGCGACAACGCGATCCACGCAGCCGCGCCGGTGTTGGCACGGCTCGCGGCTATCGAGCCGCGCTCGGTCGACATCGACGGTTGCCTTTACCGCGAAGGCCTTGTCGGCCGTGGGCATCGCCGGCGGCGTTGCGGGCAACATCATTCCCGACGAGTGCATCGTGACGGTCAACTTCCGGTTCGCCCCAGACCGCGACGTCGACGCGGCGCAGCCGCGCATGTGCGCGAGGTGTTCGCCGGCTACGACGTTGTCGTCGCTGACGCCGCGCCTGGCGCGCTGCCACGGCTCACCGACGCGGCGGCCGCCGAGTTCGTCGCCGCCATCGGCTTGCCGCCGGTCGCGAAGTTCGGCTGGACCGACGTCGCGCGTTTCGCCGAAATGTCAATCCCGGCTGTGAACTTCGGCCCCGGCGATCCCAATGTCGCGCACACCCGCGGCGAGCGCGTCGACGTCGGGTCATCGTTGCCACCGAGCAAGCTTTGCGCCGCTTTCTTCAGCACGCCTGACTTCTTCGGTGGCGCCAGCGCCGCGTGGGCGCTGGTCATGCTCTGGTGTCCGAGCGCCCGGTACGACTCGAACTTCTCGTCACCGTAGAGCTGCTGTGCCGTCGTGTCGTTCGGGAAATTCGGGAACCTGAGCTTGTAGGCGCGCACGTCCCATGGCGCGTGCTTGGTCACCGTCGCCTTGACGAAGACCAGCGTGCCCGTCAACGCCGGTGCGTCCTCGGTTGCTGGCCAGGTGATCGTGCCGATCGCGAAATCGGCCGCGCAGTACGACGGGTCGGTGGGGTCGGCTTTGCCGAGCACCGACGGGTCGAGGTCGATGTCGACGCCGAGTTCGCTACGGGCGAGGGCGATCGCCGCACCGATCGTGGTGAAGGTGTGCTCGTCGTCGCCCGAGGCGTCGACGCAGTAGACCGTCGTGCACTTGCGGCGAAGCAACTCGACGAGTCCGAGGTTCTCCCAGTGCCCGCCGTCGGTGACGTACAAGAACGGTGCGCGGGTGGTGTTGTTGCCGGTCATCTCCCGCCACAAGTAGGTGAACCGTGGCCGCGAGAGCCACTTCTTCGGTGGCCGCCCTTTCGTCGCGAGTGCCTCGTTCTCGGCCAGTCGGGCGCAGATGCGTTGCGGATGGGGTAGCCAGACGCCGAGCCGCGCGTTCGTCAACGCCAGCAAGAACCGCAACGTCGGCTTGCTCATGCGACCCATGGACGGCGAGACCGCAGCGGCGCTGATCGCCATTGCGGCCATCATCGTGATGTCGGCGGCACGTCGTCGTCCGAGCGCTTGCTCGAACGACGAGGTGCGCACGTAGCCGACGTCAGGACCACCCACCCAGTCGGCGTCGAAGGTGAAGCTCACTGCGTTGCGACCGGGCGGGGTGATGCCGGGGTCGCTGACATTCGCGGCGGCGCAACACACCAGCTTCGGCCACGGTTTCGTCGGCACCGTTGTCGACAGCGGCACGAGCGCGTCATAGTCGCGCATATCCGCCGCCAGATCGCCGGCAGCTTCGGCGGTATCGACCAGCGTGCCGTCGGCACGACGCCAACGTCGTTGCAACGCGAACGCCGTCGCCAACCGCTTCTTGTAGAACGGATACATCGAGCCGGTCGTGAGGTCGCCGAAGAGCCAGATCGCGGCCGCGATGACGGCGGCGGGAATCAGCCACCACCATTGGCGGTGGTCCCAACTGCGGCTGGCGGCATCGCTTGCCGAGGCGACCAGCGCGTACGCGAGCAGCACCGGTCCGACGACGCCACCGGCGACGAGGGCCAGCTTGGAACGCTCCTTCTTCACGCCGGCGCGCAGTACGCCGAGCAACATGGTGGGGATGCCGAGAGCGGTGATGACGCCACCGATCTGAGCTACCAGTGAGGCACCGTGATGGCTGGTCGACGGAGTGGTGTCGCTCGCCGGCGTGAGGTGGCGGTACAGCCAGTCGGCCGCAAATCCAAGTGCGGCAGCAACATTGCGGACGCCGAGGATGACGCCGGGCACCGCGACGACCAACGCGAAGACGGCTGCGCCCGCGGCCAACACGAACAGGCCGGCTTTGTTGATGCGCGCATTCGTGCTCGGAGACATCAGCACCGTTGCCGTCACGAGCAGCAGTACTAAGCCGACGCCGGCAGTGATGCCCGTGCCGATCAGCCACGGCTTGACGTACCAGTTGCCCGGATGCGGGCCGGTGCGCAGCGGGTGGGGGAGCACCACGCCGCCGAACCACCCGAGCAGCCGACCAACGATGACGATGACCGCGCCGATGAACGCGAGGTTAACGAGCATGCCGAGGACAAGCCGGCTGACCAGTCGCAGTTTGCCCATCGCGTCGGGCGCGAGATAGGTGCTGTGGTCTCGCAGGTAGCGCTCTTCCGGTGACATGCGGGCGAACGGCGCCGGCCGATCCTTGCCCCACACCAGGTCGGTGTCAGGGCTGGCCGCGACCATCGTGAGAGCGCCCCCGATGTAACCGCCGCCGGAGACGGTGGCGAGGTACTCGGCGCGTTCGAGCACGCCGACTTCTTGCAGTGCCTGGAGTGCGCCGAGCGCATACGACGCCGATCTGATGCCGCCGCCTGAGCAGCAGATGCCGATGCGCTGCTTGCCGTTCGGGGGCGGTGGCCAGTCGGGTTGGTCGGCTGGGCCGGTGGCGTCGACACTCACCAGCCCTGGCAGCCGCGCGCGCAGACGTTGCTTTGCTCGGGTGGCATCGGTCATGACGGACAAGTCTGGCCCGCATCGTGGCGCGGAGGGGCAGAAAACGCCCGACACGTCGGGATCTGTCATCAGCCGAAAGCGCCGACGGGCTGCCGCTCGCCGGTTAGCCTGCCGGTATGACGCAATCCGACGCCCCGAGCCAACACCCGCGGACGCCGCCACTGGAGAAGCGCCGCGGACCCGTAACGCTGCGGCGCGCGCAGGTGCAAACGACGACCACCGACCAGCGCCTGCTCGACAGCCGCGGGTCGTCGGACTGGGTGCACACCGACCCTTGGCGGGTGCTGCGCATCCAGTCCGAGTTCGTCGAGGGCTTCGGTCTGCTCGCCGAGCTCGGCGTGGCGGTGTCGGTTTTCGGATCGGCGCGCACGCGCATCGAAGACCCCGACTACGCCGCCGCCGAGCAACTGGGCGCGGCGCTTGGCCCGCGCCGGCTTACGCGGTCATCACCGGTGGCGGCCCGGGCATCATGGAGGCGGTCAACAAGGGCACCAGCGAAGCGGGCGGCGTCTCGGTCGGGCTCGGCATCGAGCTGCCGTTCGAACAGAAGCTCAACGACTGGGTCGACATCGGCTTGCAGTTCCGATACTTCTTTGCCCGCAAGACGATGTTCGTGAAGTACGCACAAGCGTTCGTGGTGTTTCCCGGCGGCTTCGGCACTCTCGACGAACTCTTCGAGTCGCTCACGTTGGTGCAGACCCGCAAGGTCACGTCGTTTCCCGGTCGATCCTGTATAACTCGGCGTACTGGAACGGCCTGCTCGACTGGCTGCGCGACCACGCTCGTCCCGGCCGGCACGATCGCGCCGTCCGACGTCGACCTCCTGCACGTCACCGACGACATCGACGAGATCGTCGAGCCTCATCGAGCGAGCAGAAGCACACGCATCGGTACCCCGAAGCCGTGACCCGACGGGATACGACCTGACACGATGACGACCATCTGCGTCTTCTGCGCGTCGAGCGAGCGCATCGATCCGCGCTATATCGAGACTCGCGACGCGAGGTCGGCACCGAGCTCGCCCGCCGCGGCTACGGTCTGGTGTCAGGCGGCGGCAGCGTCTCGTGCATGGGCGCGGTCGCGCGCGCGGTTCGGGCCGGCGGCGGGCACACCGTCGGCGTGATCCCGCAGGCTCTCGTCGACATGGAGGTTGCCGACGGCGACGCCGACGAGCTCGTCGTCACCCGCGACATGCGCGAGCGCAAAGGCGAGATGGAACGACGCTCCGACGCCTTCCTCGCGTTGCCCGGTGGCCTCGGCACGCTCGAAGAGATCTTCGAGATCTGGGTGTCGCGGTCGCTTGGCATGCACGCCAAGCCGCTCGTCGTCCTCGACCCTGACGGCGTCTTCGCGATGATGCGTGCGCAGGTCGACGATCTGGTGCTGCGCGGGTTTGCGCGGCCCGCGGTTCGCGACGCGATCGATTGGACGACCGACCTCGGCGAAGCGTTCGACCTGCTCGATGCGCATCAGCTGCGCATCGTCGCCGACGGCCGGCGAAGTGCTCGAGTCAGAGCCGTGACCGAAGAATCCGCTGCAGCAGCGGCTGAATTCACTGCCTGCACTGGAAAACCTCGATCTGCTCGGTCAACCGCTGCGTGCACGTGCATTGCGCGCGCTGCCACCGAATCTGGCGGCCGCCGTCACGGTCGCCGAGATCGATCCGGCCCTCGCCGACACCGCCGCGTTCTGCGAGCGCTACGGCGTGCTGGCCGCGACAGTCGGCGAACTGCGTTGTCGTCGCAGGCCGTCGCGGTGAGGTCACCACGTTGGCCGCGTGCGTGGTTCTCGCGACGACGCGGGCGGACGTGAACGGGACTGGTGCGCCGGACTGCTCGACGTCAAGCAAGATTTCGTTTGCTTCGATGGACGTCGCGGTGTCGGCGTCCGGCATGGAGTACGGCGGCATCACGCCGATCGGCTTGCCGCTCGACTGGCCGATGTTCATCGACCGCGCGGTCGTCGACGCGGGCGACGTGGTGGTGGGCAGTGGGGTGCGCCGGTCGAAGATCGTGGTCGCCGGGTCGACGCTGGCCGCGTTGCCGAACGCGCACAGTGCATCGACGGCCTCGGCCAGCCGACCGCTCGATGATCAACTGAGCGGCCGGCGTCCGGCGAGCGTGGTCCAGGTTTGCAGTGCCGAGGTCGGCCGGGGTCGTCGACGTGCGTCGGGCGCCGCCGCTCGGCTTGCCGGCCTTCGGTGCGATGCGGCGGCCTTCGCCGGCACGACGACGACCAGCCGCGCGGTCTCGGCCGTGTCGGTCTTCAGGCCGACGGCACGATCACGTTCTCGCCGTTGGCGACGGTCGCCGACGTGGCGCGAGCGCCCGAGTCCGGCTGCCTTGTCGCTGACGCGCGGTCGCGCACCTTCATCTTCGGTCCGGGCGTCCAGGCCTGTGCGCCACCGCTCGGTGTCGGTCGACCGTGAAGCTGTCGAGCCCTCGAGCTTGCGGATCACGTCGCCCCGTTGGAATTCGATCGCTCTGCGGACCCTTCTTCGGTGTCGACAGTGCACCGCGACCGCTGACCTGGCCGGCCTTCAGACTCCGTGCGGATCTGCTTGAGTGCCTGCGCCAGCTTGCCGGGCGCAGTAGCGCGCCGCCGGAGTTGCCGCCGTCGACAGTCAACGAGGCGTGCCGAGATCCCGGACAGACCGTCGCCGCCATGGCTGGAGGTCGCGGCGTTGGCCACCCCGGTCACGAGCACGCCGGTGCCGGCGATGCCGGCCGCGACGAGAGCCAGGCGGCGGTGGTGGAGTTTCATGGCGTGTCCTTCGGTCAGGGAAGTGTTCGTTGACCCAAGAATCGGCCGCGCTCATGTTCAGGCAGTTGGCCACATGTACGGATCGTGTAAGGCGGGCCAACCGGGGTCAGACGAGCCAGCCTCAGGCGAGGCCGCGGCGCGAGACCGCCGGTTGCCGCGAACCGCGGATCGAGGCCACCATGTCGAGCACCTGCCTGGTCTCGCGAACCTGATGCGCGCGGAAAATGCGCGCCCCTTGCCAGGCGGCAATCGCGGTCGCCGCAAGAGTTCCGCTGAGCCGTTCATCGGTTGCCAGGTCGAGCGTCTCGCCGATGAACTTCTTGTTCGACAGCGCCACGAGCACCGGCCAACCCGTCGCGACCAACTCGTCGAGCCGTCGACTGACCTCGAGGGAATGCCTGGTGTTCTTGGCGAAATCGTGCGCCGGGTCGATCACGATGCCGTCGGCGCGCACTCCGGCCGTCATCGCGCGCTCGGCCAGCCCGACGACCGTGTCGATCACGTCGCGCACGACGTCGTCGTAGCTCACCCGATGCGGATCCGTGCGCGGCGCCAGCCCGCCGGCGTGCGAGCACACCAAGCCGACACCGCCGGACGCCGCAACGCTGGCGAGTTCGGGATCGTAGCCGCCCCATGCGTCGTTGAGCAGGTCGGCGCCGGCGTCGATCGACCGCGCGACCGACCTCGGCTCGCCAGGTGTCGACGCTGATCACCAGCTGCGGATGCCGTTTCCGTACCAGCGCGACGAACTCGGCAACGCGCTCGGATTTCCTCGGCGGTATCGACGTCAGGCCCGGGGCCGGCTTTGACGCCGCCGATGTCGACGATGTCGGCGCCTGCCGGCGATCGCGCGCGTCGACCGCGACCAGTGCCGCATCGGTGGCGAACGTCGCGCCCTGGTCGAAGAACGAGTCGGGTGTGCGATTGATGATGGCCATGACGACGAACTCGTCGGCGGCGAACTCGCGCTGCACCCAGTCGCAGCGGCATTGCCCGCCATCTTCCGGTCGTCGGGCATGGCACGATCGGGGGGTGCCCCTCTTGCTTCGGGTGCTCGTCTCGGTCGCCGTCATCTTCGCGGTCTTCGCCGTCACCCTTGGCCGCGGCGGTTCGATGACGCAATTCCAGCCCGATTGGCCGGGGCGGCCGTTGCCCGCACGAACGCACGGTGCGCGCGGCCGACGTCGGCGACGCGAAGTTCAGCCTCGCCTTTCGCGGATATCGCATGGCCGAGGTCGACGACGCACTCGACCGGCTCGCCGCCGAGATCGCCGAGCGCGATGAGCGCCATCCAGCGATTGACCGGCCGGCCGTTCGAGTCGCAGCGCGCGGCCTTTGCGCCGCCGTCCACGCCTGCCGTGGCACCCGTAAACGCGCCGCTCGCCGACGACACCGCGCCGATGGGACTGGTCCCGATCGCGGCCGCCCCCGCGGGTGGCGACGCACCACTCGCTGCGCCGGCGAGCGACGCTCCGGTCGACGACACGGCTCAGATCTACATGCGGCCACCCGCACCGGCACCCGACGACACCGCGGAGTTCGCGCTGCCGCCCGCCGAGCCGCCCGCGGTACCGGCAGCCGACCCGCCGGGCTCGCCGAGTTGGCCGACCTACTCGCAACCCAGCTACGCCGCCGAACAACCGCCGCTGACGACCGGCCCATGTACGACGGCCCCGACCAGTAGCGCCGGTGGCAGAGCTGGTGGTGTCGGTCGACGTGGCGGCGCCACTCGAGCGGGTCTGGGCCGCACTCGTCGACTGGGATTCGCACGGCGACTGGATGGTCGCTCACCAAGGTGCGCCGCACCACTCACGAAGGTGACGGCGTCGGCGCAGGTATCGAAGGCATCACCGGCGTCGGACCGCTCCTGCTGCGCGACACGATGACGTTCTCGCAATGGCAACCGCCGCCCGCAAGCCCAGCCCGCTGTGTCGTCGAGCACACCGGCGCACTCGTTCGCGGTTCCGGGGCCTTCGAGGTCGAAGACCTCGGCCCCGACAGATCGCGCGTGGTCTGGTCTGAGTGGATCCAGCTGCCGTTCGGGCTGCTGGGCGAGCTCGGGTGGATCGTCGTCCGACCGGTCATTGCGCTGTTTCTCTCGGTCTCGCTGCGTCGCCTCGCCCGCATGGTCGAATCGCAACGCGGTCGCATCGGTCGTGACTTCGATCGTCGGCGATGACGGCCAACGCCGGTGCGGCTGGGCCTATGGCGCACCCGAGTACATCGAGTATCACGACCACGAGTGGGGTCGCCGGGTGCGTCGGCGACGATGCCGTCTACGAGCGGCTGGTGCTCGAGGCGTTTCAGTCCGGACTGTCGTGGATCACGATCCTGCGCAAGCGCGAGGCCTTCCGGGCCGCGTTCGCAGAGTTCTCGATCGAGGCGGTTGCCGGCTTCAACGAAGCGGACGTCGCGCGGCTGATGCTCGACGCCGGCATCGTGCGCAACCGGGCCAAGATCGAGGCCAGCATCGCGAATGCGCGCGCGGCGCTCGATCTGACCGAGGGGCTCAGCGACCTGGTGTGGTCGTTCGCGCCCGACCGGTCGGCGTCCGGCCCCTCGGGAATGATGGCCGACGTGCCGGCCGTCACGCCCGAGTCGACCGCGATGGCGAAGGAGTTGAAGCGGCGCGGCTTTCGGTTCGTCGGGCCGACGACCGCCTACGCGCACATGCAGGCGACCGGCATGGTCAACGACCACCTGCGCGACTGCTTCGCCCGCACGCTCTGCCCCTGAAAAGACCGGTTCGCCGGGGGTGCTCTGGGGGCCGCCGGTTTCCTTCTGGCCCCCTTTTCCGGCGATAATCGTGATCAGCAGCTTTTCTGATCCGCAGAGTGCCAGGGTTCCGAGCCGACGTGCCGGACGTAGAAAGGGAGCGCGAATGGCGGCCATGAAGCCGCGGACGGGCGACGGTCCGCTCGAGGTCACCAAGGAGGGACGCGGCATCGTGATGCGCGTTCCTCTCGAAGGCGGTGGCCGGCTCGTTGTCGAATTGTCCGCAGACGAGGCCACCGCCCTTGGCGACGCCCTCAAGAATGTGGTCGGCTGATCGACCAAGCGTGATGGCCCCGCGAAGCCGCAGGGACTTCGCTCGGGGCCTCAACCGTGTCGGGGTAGCGTCGACCGTTCCCGCTCGGCGCGGCTGCGCTGGTGCGTGGTGCCGCCTACGTAGCTCCCGCGGTGAGCGAGCGTTGCGCTCGTGTCGCGATCACCCGGCACCGGCGACCCGGTGGTCGCGAAGCTCGGTCGCGGGCGCGGCGACATCGAGAGCTTCGGTGCAGACCCGCGCGCTGCTCGCCGTGCTGACCAGAGAGAAGACGAAAGGCAACGTCGGGGACGTCGCGGCGCTGCCGGTCGGTGCGCGGCTGATCCTCGCGGCGGGTCTCGGGGAGCAGACGCCGCGCGACTACCGTCGCGCCGGCGCCGCGATCGCGCGGCGGTTGAAGAGCGTCGAGTCGGCGGCCATCACTGTCGCGCGGCGGTCGACGCCCGCACAGGTCCGGGCGCTGGCCGAGGGCTTGCTGCTCGGCGGCTACTCGTTCAAGGTGACCAACTCGACCGAAGCCCGCGACGCTCGACGTCGATCACGCTCGTGGTCGACCAGGCGACCGACGCGATTCCGAGGCGTTGCGCGTCGGCGTCATCACCGCGTCGGCGACCAGCGCGCTGGCCCGCGACCTCGCGAACACGCCGTCGTCGACCAAGACCCCGCGTGGCTGGCCAAGCAGGCGACGCGCTCGCCCGCAAGAGCGGGCTCGAGATTCGGGTGCGCGACGACCGCGAGCTGCGTGCAGAAGGGCTTCGGCGGCGTCGTCGCGGTCGGCATGGGTTCGGTGAACCCGCCGCGCCTGATCGAGCTGACCTACCGCCCGACCGGCGTCGATCGCGGTCGACGGGCACGTCGTGCTCGTCGGCAAGGGCATCACGTTCGACTCGGGCGGACTCTCGCTTGAAGCCCAACGCCGGCATGATCGCGATGAAGACCGACATGGCAGCCGGTGGCGCGATCATCGCGGCGATGTCGGTGATGCGCGAGCTCGGCGTCCGGGTGCAGGTCACCGGGCTCGTGCCAGCCGCCGAGAACATGCCGTCGGGTTCGGCGCAGCGGCCGAGCGACGTCATCACGCAGTACGGCGGCATGACCGTCGAGGTGCTCAACACCGACGCCGAGGGCCGGCTGGTGCTCGCCGACGCGCTCGCCTACGCCGACGCCGAACTCGACCCCGACGTGCATCGTCGACCTCGCGACCTTGACCGGCGCGATCGCGAGCGGCGCTCGGCAAGCGGCACGCCGGGATCTTCACCGAAGACGACAAGCTGGCCGCGGTCCTCGACGGCAGCCGGCGCCGACAGCGGCGAGGCGGTGTGGCGGATGCCGTTCGTCGACGACTACGCGGCCGGCTCTCGACTCGTCGGTCGCCGACCTCGCCGAACGTGGCGATCGACGGCGGCAAGGAGTTCAGCGGCGGCTCGATCGTCGCCGCCCTGTTCCTGCGCGAATTCGTCGGACGCCGGCGGTGGGCGCATCTCGACATCGCCGGCGTCGGTCGGGCCGAGGCGGACGAACACGAGGTCACGAAGGGTGCCGACCGGGTTTCGGCGTCCGCCTGTTGTTGCACTGGCTCGGCGGTGCCGACCCGCTGCGCGGCCTGCGCTAAGCGTCCAAACCTCAAGCTGTCGTCGCTGGACGCTCTTCAGCGTCCACGTACTGGCAGTCGCGCTTACGCCTCGCGCTTGACGGCTACTAAGCAACCCGTCGCCGACGGGCAGCAGCGTCGGCACCAGTCCGGGTGTCTTCGCGCACCTGCTTGCCCAAGTCGCGGATCGTGATCGTCGCCGGGTCGCGCTGCGACGGATCAGCCACCCGGTGGTGCCACGTCGCGTTGTCGAACGCGACCACGCCGCCGACGCGCAGCAACCGCAGCGCCTCGCGCAGGTAGTCGCCGTACTCGGTCTTCTCGCCGTCGCAGAACACCAGGTCGTAGGCGCCGTCGGTCAGGCGCGGCAGCACGTCGAGTGCCGCTCCTGAAATCAGCCGCGTACGGGCCGTCGCAAACCCGGCGTCCGCGTAGGCCTGCTTCGCCAGGCGTTGGTTCTCGGCCTCGAGGTCGATCGAGGTGAGCACGCCCTCGGGGTTCATGCCGCGCAGCAGCCAGACTCCCGAGACGCCGCAGCCGGTGCCGATCTCGACGACGGACCGGGCGTCGAGCAGCGGCGGCGAGGAACCGCAGCGCTGCGCCGCCGCCCGGCATGATCGGTAGCGCGCCGATCTCGGCGCCGCGCGGCGGCCGCGGCCGTCAGCACGTCGTCCTGGCCGATGTAGGCCTCGGTGTAATCCCAGGTGGATTGCAGACCGGAGATGGCAGCCTCCCGAGCGAGTCGTCGTAGGTCGGGCCGGCGCCGCGTGACCTCCCGCAGCGTACCCGCATCCGGCGGGACTCGCGGGAACCCGATCGAGGCCGCACGAGCCGTTCAGTTCTCAGGAGGTCATGTGACGGCCATCAGCATTCCCTCAGGATCGGGGCGCACGATGCGAGCTGGAGGTGTCGCCCCCGATGACGATTCCGCCCTAGCTTGTCCACGATGACGCCGTGCCTGCCCAGCCCTGCCGAGCCGTCGCCCAGGACCCCGACTGGGCCGCGCCCGAGCTGGGACGAGGTGGTGCGCACGCACGGCGCCCGCGTCTACCGGCTTGCCTACCGCTTGACCGGCAACGCCCACGACGCCGAAGACCTCACCCAAGACGTCTTCGTCCGGGTGTTTCGCTCGCTCGAGTCGTACACCCCAGGCACGTTCGAGGGCTGGCTGCACCGCATCACCACCAACCTGTTCCTCGACATGGTTCGGCGGCGCGCCCGGATCCGGTTCGAGGCCGCTCGCCGACGACGCCTCCGACCGGCTTGCGGGTCGTGAGCCGACTCCCGCGCAGGCCTACGACGACGCCCATTGGGACGACGATGTGCAGCGCGCGCTCGACGCGCTCGCGCCCGGAGTTTCGGGCCGCGGTCGTGCTCTGCGACATCGAGCAGCTGACCTATGAAGAGATCGCCGACGCGCTCGGCATCAAGCTGGGCACGGTTCGCAGCCGGATTCACCGCGGCCGCACCCAATTGCGGGCTGCGCTCGAGCACCGCGCCGCGTACCGACCGGCGAGCCGACCGCCCGGATCAGCACGCCCGGCCTGTCGCGCGCCGGCTCGACGGATGCCGGGGCTAGCCACGTCGTGACCCATCTAGGCGACCTGGTAGGCGTGCTCGTCGACGACGAGCTCGGCGGCGACGCATGACGACCACGCGGTGCGCCACCTGGACGAGTGCGCCCTGTGCCGACGTGACGTCGCCAGCAACGCTGGGTGAAGGCGCAGCTGGCGCACCTCGGCTCCACAGGTCGAGCCGATGGGCCGACCTTGCTCGATCGATTGCTGCTGATCCCGCAGGTCGAGCCGGTTGCCGCGCCGACGTCCGTCGCGCGGTCCGTGGCCAACCTGGTTGCGCCGCTCCGCAGGTGTTGCATCGGCGCACGGTCGTGCGCGCGGGTTCGCGGCCAGCCCGGTCGCTGGTGCGGCGTCCGGTCGTAGTCGGGCTTCGGCACCGCGGTGCGCGAGCAGCGGTAACGGCGGCGTCGCGGTCAGCGGGTCTCTGCCAGCCACCGGCGTACGCGCGACGGTCGCAGCCAACCTCGCCAGCACCGCGCATCCGCGCACGGCCGCTTCGAGGTGCGTGGCGCGCTCCGCCGTCGGAGTCCCGAAGCTCGCAAGAGTCTCGGGCGCGTATGAAGCTGTGAGCCGCCAGCTCAGGTCGTGCTCGGACGTCAGACGGGCTGCAGGCCGAGTGGCCGGCCGACCAGGCTGCGTTCGCGAATCGCGAGTGCGTCGGCGATCCTGAACAGCTCGACCGACGCGGGTGCGTCCGGGTGGCTGAGGACGAACGGCACGCCGGTGTCGCCGGCGCGCAACCAATCCGGGGTCGAGCGGGATCTGGCCGAGCAACGGAATCTCGGTGCCGAACGCGTGTGACAGTGCGCTCGACGACGCGTCTGCCCGCCGCCGGATCCGAATACGTCGACCCGCTCGCCGCAGTGCGGGCACGGCAACCACGCCATGTTCTCGATGACGCCGGCGACCCGTTGCCGGGTCTGCAACGCGATCGTGCCGGCGCGCTCGGCCACCTCAGCGGCGGCCTGTTGCGGCGTCGTCACGACGATGCAGCTCGGACCCGGGCACGAACTGCGCCAGCGAGATCGCGATGTCGCCGGTGCCGGGCGGCAGATCGACGAGCAGGACGTCGAGGTCACCCCAGTAGACGTCGGTCAGGAACTGGTTCAGCGCGCGGTGCAGCATCGTGCCGCGCCACGCCACGGGCGTGTTGCCCTCAACGAACATGCCAATCGAGATGACCCGGACGCCGTGGGCTGTCGGCGGCATGATCATGCCGGCCACCTGCGTCGGCCGGCTCTGCACGCCGAGCATGCGCGGCACGGAATGCCCGTAGACGTCGGCGTCGAGCAGGCCCACCGATAGCCCGCGAGCAGCGAGCGCCGCCGCGACGTTCACCGTGATCGACGACTTGCCGACGCCGCCCTTGCCCGACGCGATCGCCAGCATCGCGCGTCAGCGAGTTCGGATCGTTGAACGGGAATCTCCTTCTCCGGCTTGCCCGGCCCACGCAGCTGCAGCTGGAGTGCCTTGCGCTGCTCGTCGGTCATGAATCCGAGGGTGACCTCGACGCCGCGTCACGCCCGGCGACCGTCACGAACGGCAGCAGTCACGTCGGCAGTGATTTTCTCCTTGAGCGGGCAGCCCGGACACGGTGAGCAAGACGCCCACGGCCGACCTGGCCGTCGTCGCCGATCGACGATCGATTCGACCATGCCAAGCTCGGTGATCGGGCGACGAATGTCGGGATCCTGGACCGTCGCCAAGCGCAGCGCGCACGAGTTCTTCAGTCACGATGCCGCTGTCACGGAAATAGGGGCACGGAAATAGGGGCGGAGGTACGACGGATCGGCACGACTTCGATGGTACGCGGCCCTACGATGCCTGACGTGATCGACTCAGTCAGACCAAACGACGGTCGAGCGCCCCACTGACGACGAGGTCGCGGTCTGGCGGTCCTTTTTGCGCGCGCACGCCCAATTGATTCGCACGCATGGAAGCCGAACTCGAGGCTGCTGGCTGACATTCCGATCGTGACCTACGACGTGCTGGTGCAGTTGAGCTGAGGCACCCGACCATCGGCTGCGCATGACCGAACTTGCTGATCGGGTGTTGCTGTCGCGCAGTGGGCTGACCCGGCTGATCGACCGGCTCGAGCGCGACGGGTTGGTGCACCGCGAGTTCCGTGCGCCGACGACGCGCGCGGAATGTACGCCGGCGATCACAGAGCTCGGCGTCGATCGGCTGCGGTCGGCATCGCACGTGCATCTGCATGGCGTCGGCGCGCAGTTCGTGCACGCTTCAATCGTCGCGAACTCGACTCGGCTCGGTCAGCTCTTGGGACGGTTGCCACGACTGAGCGCCGCCTCGCTGCTACGACGCGGCCTGCACCGCAGTCGGCTTGCGGACCCTGGCTCGACGCTCGGGCTTCGGCGGGCGCTTCGGCCGCCGCGATTGTCGCGGCTGCCGGTGCGGCCTCTGCGCGGCCGGATCGGTCTTGTCCACGGTCCGCCACGACGCGATGTGCGGGCTGCGGCTCGGTGAGCAGGCGAGTTGCGTCAACGTCTGCGGCCGGAGTCGCGTCGTGTGACAGCACCTCGTCGACACCACTGTCGCCGCGCCTCTGCCTCCGCCGCTGTCTCGATGTCGATGTCACCGCACGAGCATCAGCGGCAACGCGGCGGTTCTGCTCCCGCTGCGCAGCAGTCGCAGCAGTTCGACGCCGCCGATGTCGGGCAGGGTGTCTTGCACGATGACGCCGTCGTACTCGCTGTCCCATACCGCGGTCAGCGCATCGTCGCCGTTGCTGCGACATCGACGTCCATGGCGCTGCCGGCAGCCGATCTGATCAGTGCTGTGTACTCGCTCGTTGTCGCCGACGACGAGCACGCGGGGCAATCGGCCGGAGTGCCGCTGCGCCTGCTCGGCGACAGCTGCGGGAGTGCGGCACCACGGGCAGATCTTCCAGCCGGCTCAAGTGGCCGCGCACACTCGAACCGCAGTGGCCGCGGTCGACGACTGTTGCGCACCACGGGCAGGCAATCATGTCGTCGTCGACCGCGCGGTCGCACGACTGCACCGGTGACCCGTCTGGTCGCGTCGACTTGGGAAACGCGAAGCACTTCTTCGAAGGTCGTCTCGCCGCGTCGCGCACGAGCGAGTCCAGTTCGCGCGCAGCGTGGTCATGCCGGCCGCGCGGGCGGCTGCGCCAACGGCGGCTTCGGTTGGCGTGTGTGCCAAGACGGACGCGCACGCTCGCTGTCACCGGCAGTACTTCGAAGATGCCGGTTCGGCCGCGATATCCGGTGCCGCCGCACTCGCCGCAACCGCGGCCGCGCATCGGTGTCGCGTCGACAAGGTCGGCTTCGCTGAGCCGAGCAACGTCGAGCACCCGGGCGCTCGGCATGTAGGGCGCGGCGCAGTCGGCGCACGGACGCCGGACGAGTCGCTGCGCGACGACGAGGCTCAACGACGACGCGATAAGAAACGGCTCGATGCCCATGTCGACGAGTCGGGTCAGTGCAGCAACCGCGTCGTTGGTGTGCAGCGTGGTGAGCACGAGGTGCCCGGTCATCGAGGCCTGCAAGAGCGAGCCCGGCGGTCTCGCGAGTCGCGCACCTCACCAACGAGCACGACGTCCGGGTCCTGCCGAAGGATCGAACGCAAGCCCGTTGCTGAAGGTCAGGCCGGCGCGCTCGTTCGTCTGCACCTGGGTGATGCCGGGCAGCTGGATCTCGACCGGGTCTTCGAGGGTGACGACGTTCTTGTCGGGCGTGGCCATGTGGGAGAGCACCGAGTAGAGCGTGTGCGTCTTGCCCGATCCGGTCGGGCCAGTGATGAGCACGAGTCCTTGCGGGTTCGCGGTGCCGGCGAGCAGCGCCTCGAGTTGCTGCTCATCGAGGCCGAGTTGGGTCGACCGGCGGAATGTGGTCGCCGCTGGCAAGCAGCCGGATGACGACCTTCTCGCCGTGCACCGACGGCAGCGTGCTGACGCGGGCGTCGACGACGTTGCCGTCGACAGTGAGCCGGGTGCGGCCGTCCTGCGGCAGGCGTCGCTCGGCGATGTCGAGACCCGACACGATCTTGAGGCGGCTGACGAGCGCGGCTGACGAGTTGCCGCGGCACCCGCATGATGTCGCGCAGCAGGCCGTCGATGCGGTACCGCACCCGCAGGCCGTCGACCTGCGGCTCGACGTGGATGTCGCTGGCGCGGCGCGCACGGCCTCGGTCACGATGCTCGCCGCGAGGCGCACGGTCGGCGCCTGGTCGGCCGCCGCTCTCGAGGTCGTGATCGTCGGTGGCAGCGGCGTCGGCGTCGTCGGCGACGTTCGACAGCTCGGCGTCCTGCTCGAGGATCGCCCACGCCCGGCGGAGCTCGTTCTGGATCTGCGTGTCGGTGCGACGACGACGGTGACCGTGGTCGCGCCGGTGTAGAGCTTCGACGTCGTCGAGGGCGACCACGTTGGTCGGGTCGGCGGTCGCGACCCTGATCGACATGATCGTCGCGACCGATCACCAACATGCCGTGGCGCTCGGCGACGCGGCGGGGCAGCGTGCGCGCGACGACTAGGTCAAGGCTGTGCTCGGCGAGATCGACCAGCTCCAAGTGCATGAGGTCGGCGAGCGCGTAGGCGAGCTGGCTCTCGGTGAGGTAGCCCTCGTCGACGACCACCCGACCGAGTCGCCGGCGGGGGCCGCCGTCGATGCGCGCTGCGCGGCGAGCGCGTCGTGCAGCTGCTCTTCGGTGAGCAAGCCATGCGAGAGCAACAGCTCGCCGATGCGGCGGCGGCGCTCAGGTTGCGCTGGCTCGTCGTGGACGAACTGCATACGGTCGAGCTGAACAGGGATCGACACCCGGACTCCTTACGTCCCCTTCATTGTCGAACTGAGGGGAGGCGAGGTCAGCCGCCAGCTGACAGGGCGCGATCGTCCGAATGGTATGGGCTATCGAGGGGTGCGGTCTACGCCGACAGCGGCACGGCGGTTGGGCCACAGCCCGACCTCTCGCAGAGTCTGTTAGACGTCGCGGGTTAAAGCCCGTGTCGACTAACGTCGATGCGGACGACGCGGCGCAACCGCTTGCAGACGACACCGCTTGCAGGCTGCGCATGCCGAGGTCGGGGCGCCACTCGTCGCGGTAGCCCGGACGGTTCGAGTAGGTCAGCGCCATCTCGCGAATGACGCCGCGCGCTTCGTCTGCCGAGCGGGTCGTCGTCCACCAGGCCTTGGCGAGGTTTTGAGGCGAGCCAGCATGCGGCGCTTCGAGTCGCAGTCGGCGAGCACCCGCTCGGGGTTGAAGCGCTCGATGAACATCTTCGCCTCGGCGCCGCGGAAGCCGGTCTCCTGCCGGTCGGCGCCCCATGAGTCGGCGCAGATCGTGCCGTTCGGCGCACCAACGCGTCGCGCTGAGCTCGGGTTGTCGACGACGCGCCAGCGCCAGGCTTCGCTGCCGGCGGTGCGCGCTTTCATCTCGTCCTCGGCGATTTGCAGCAGCAGCCATTCCGTGAGGTTGTCGATCGTGGTGCGCGACGGTATCGACATGGTGCTCGCGGTCCTTCCGTGGAGCAGGCCTGGTAGCCCGGTTGCGCCGTGGCGCGTTCTGCCCGATCATAGCCCGATTGCGCTACATAGACATCATCGAAGCGGCGATGCCAGTCTTGACCGGCAAACGTGTGATAGCGTTCGCTTCAACCCGATTCGGCCTAACGCGATGGCGAGTGCGCTGAGACGTCTACAGCAACGATGGCGTACAGGTCGCGCGTGCGCTCGGCAATCGCCGTCCAGCTGAAGTGCTCGACCGCTCGCGGCGCCCGGCGACGCCCATCGCGGCGGCGCGCGCCGGGATCGCGGACGAGCGCGTTGACGGCGTCGGCGAAGGCGCCGGCGAACGCGTCGGGGTCGCGCGGGGCGCCGTAGGGGTCGGCCGGGTCGGGGTCGATGGGCACCAGCACGCCGGTCTCGCCGTCGGCGACCACCTCGGGGATGCCGCCGGTGCAGGTGGCGACGACGGCCGTCTCGCAGGCCATCGCCTCGAGGTTCACGATGCCCATCGGCTCGTAGATCGACGGGCAGACGAAAACGGTCGCGGCCGAGAACAGCTGGATCAGCTCGGGCTTGGGCACCATCCGGCGGATCCAGAAGACGCCGTCGCGCTGCGTCCTGCAGTTCGGCGATGCCGCTGCTCGACCTCGGTCGGCGATCTCGGGGGTGTCGGCCGCGCTCGCGAGCACGACGAGCTGGGCGTCGGGGTCGAAGGCGTGGCGCGGCCTTCAGCAGGTACGGCAGGCCCTTTTTGCCGGGTGATGCGGCCGACGAAGATGACGATCGGGCGATCGAGGTCGATGCCGTGCTCGACCAGCACCGAGCGTGTCGGCGGTCGGGCGGTACTCGAAGGTGTCGATGCCGTTGTGGATCACGTGCAATCGCGAGCTGTCGACCGACGGGTAACAGCGCAACACGTCGTCGGCCATGCCCGCCGAGACGGCGACGACCGCGTCGGCGGCTTCGATCGACGTGCGCTCGCAAAACGACGACAGTGCGTAGCCGCCGCCGAGCTGCTCGGCTTTCCACGGCCGCAACGGTTCGAGTGAGTGCGTGGTCATGACGTGCGGCGACGCCGTGCAGCAGCTTCGACACGTGGCCGGCGAAGTTCGCGTACCAAGTGTGCGAGTGCACGAGGTCGGCGTCGCCGGTCGCGCGCGGCCATCGACAGGTCGGTCGACATCGTGAGCAGCGCGGCGTTCGCTCCGACCTCGAGCAGCGTCGGGTTCGGCAGGTGCGCGATGACGCCGGGCTCGTCGCGCGGGTTGCCGAAGCAATGCACCTCGACGTCGATGAGCCGGCGCAGCTCGCGGGCCAGGTACTCGACGTGCACGCCGGCGCCGCCGTACACCTCAGGCGGGTACTCGCGGGTGAGGAGGGCGACACGCATGACGGGAACCCTAGCCGGACGCCGGTCGAGCGCTGATCAGAGGTATCTCCCAGCGCGTTGGACGAGGTAGGTTCCGCGACATGGCGAACGGGCGCAAGGTTCTCGGGATCGTGCTGGCCGGCGGCCAGGGCACCCGGCTGTTGCCGCTCACTGCCGACCGCGCCAAGCCCGCCGTCCCGTTCGGTGGCATCTACCGCCTCATCGACTTCGTGCTGTCGAATCTGGTCAACGGCGGGTTCCTGAAAATCGTGGTGCTCACCCAGTACAAGAACCACAGCCTCGACCGGCACATCACCACGACCTGGCGAATGTCGACGCTGCTCGGCAACTACGTGACGCCGGTGCCGGCCCAACAGCGGGTCGGGCCGCGCTGGTTCGCCGGGCTCGGCCGACGCGATCTACCAGAGCCTCAACCTGGTGCACGACGAGCGGCCCGACTACATCTTGGTGTTCGGCGCCGACCACATCTACCGCATGGATCCGCGCCAGATGCTCGACCTGCACATCGACGTCGGGCGCGAGTGCGACGGTCGCCGGGCATCAGAGCGCCGCGCAAGGAGGCGTCGGCGTTCGGCGTGATCCAGACCGCGCAAACAGGCCCAGATGCCGGACGCCGGATCGAGGCGTTCTTGGAGAAGCCGCAGGACATCGAGGGCATCGGGTTACCCGATTCACCTGACGAGGTCTTTGCGTCGATGGGCAACTACTGCTTCACCACCGACGCGTTGCTCGACGCGGTGAATCGCGACGCCGCCGACGAGCGATCGCTGCACGACATGGGCGGCAACATCATTCCGTCATTCGTCGACCGCGGCGAGGCGCAGGTCTACGACTTCAACGACAACATCGTGCCCGGCGCGACCGAGCGCGACAGCGGATATTGGCGCGACGTCGGAAGCCTCGACGCGTACTACGACGCGCACATGGACCTCGATCTCGGTGCACCCGATTTTCAATCTCTACAACGAGAACTGGCCGATCTACACCCAGCACCGGCCGCTGCCGCCGGCCAAGATCGTGCACGACCGCACCCGAGTGGTCGACTCGATGCTGTCGAACGGCGTGATCGTCGCCGACTCGACGGTGACGCGATCGGTGCTCTCGCCGAACGTGCACATCGAGAGCCGGGCCAACATCGCCGGCAGTGTGCTGCTCGAGAACGTGCGAGTGGGTCACGGCGCGGTGATCCACAACGCGATCATCGACAAGAACGTGGTGATCCCGGCCGGCGCCAAGATCGGTGTCGACGCTGCTCGCGACCGCGAACGCTTCACCGTGTCTGACCACGGCATCGTGGTGATCGGCAAGAACGCGTCGTCGAGTCGTAGCTCGGCTCGCCCGGGCTTCGAGCGCCGCGCTAGAGGGCGTCGCGCCGTTCGTCCTCGTCGGCTTTGGTCGTGCGCTCGTCGAGGTCTTCGAGCATGCGTTGCAATTCGCCGCGGATGAAGTCGCGGGTGGCGACGTCACCCAGCGCGATGCGCAACGACGCGACTTCGCGGGCGAGGTACTCGGTGTCGGCGATGTTGCGCTCGTTGCGCGACCGGTCGTCTTCGAACTGCACGCGGTCGCGGTCGGCCTGCCGGTTTTGGGCCAGCAGAATCAGCGGCGCTGCATACGAGGCCTGCAGCGACAGGATCAACGTCAGCAGGGTGAAGTTGTTGGCTGTACGGTGTCGAACCGCAGATCGGTGCTGGGGTCACCACGTGTTCCACACCAACCACGCGAAGATGAACAGCGTCATCGCGATGATGAACTTCGCGGTGCCCATGAAGCGGGCGAAGCGTTCGGAGAGCTTGCCGAACGCCTCCGGGTCGTAGTCGGGGCGCAGCGTTACCCGCCGGTCGGCCTTCGGCTGGTCGAGCCGCGGCGGGGTTCACGTCGTGCCATCGGCTACACCTCCGTTCGTCGCGCCATCGTGCGCGGCAGCCGTTCGCGCTTCGCTCGTGTCGGTGTCGCGCCAGCCGTCGGGCAGCAGGTGGTCGAGCACGTCGTCAACGGTGACCGCGCCGAGCAGCCGGTCCTGGTCGTCGACCACCGGCGCGGCAACCAAGTTGTAGGTCGCCAGGTGGCTGGTGATCGCCGGGCAGCGAAACGTCGGGTCGCAGCGGCGCGATGTCGGTGTCGATGATGGCGCTGACCAGCGTCGCCGGCGGTTCGCGCAGCAGCCGTTGCAGGTGCGCGACCCCGAGGTAGCGGCCGGTGGGGGTGTCGGTCGGCGGCCGGACGACGTAGACCTGGCTCGCCGTCGCCGGCGACAGGTCGGGGTTGCGCACGTGCGCGAGCGCCTCGGCCACCGTCGCGGTCGGATCGAGAATCACCGGCTCGGTGGTCATGAGTCCGCCCGCGGTGTTCCACGAGTAGTCGAGCAGCCGGCGGATCGGGTTCGGCCTCCTCGGGCAGCATGAGCCCGAGCAGTCGTTCCTTCTCGGCCTCGGGCAATTCGGCCAGCAGGTCGGCCGCGTCGTCGGGGCCCATCGCCTCGAGGACGTCGGCGGCCCGCTCGCCTTCAAGCGTGCCGAGGATCTCGACCTGCTCATCTTCGGACAGCTCTTCGAGGACGTCGGCCAGCCGCTCGTCGTCGAGCGCCGCGGCGACCTCGGCCCGTCGCTTGACCGAGAGGTCGTGCATCACGCCGGCGAGGTCGGCCGGGCGCAGCTGGTCGAACGCGGCCAGCAGGTTCGCCGCGCCCTGGGCGTGTTCGATGCAGCGACAGGCCGTCGACGGCATCCCAATCGACCACGCGGATCGCGCCGCGCCGGCGCACCCGGCGGCCGTCAGCCCGCACGGCGACCTTGGTGAGCAGCCAGTCGCGGGTGCGGGTGTGCTCCATCGCGACGTCGGTGACCGTGACCTTCTCGCCGGTTTCGGTCAGCGTGGCCTTGCGGTCGAGCAGGTCGCCGAGCACCAGGGTCTCGGCATCGCGCTTGGCGAACCGGCGCAAGCTGACCGTGCCGGTCGTCATGACCGCGCCGGCTTCGATGCCGGTGACGCGGGTGATCGGCAGGAAGATGGCCCGCCGCGGGGGCACCTCGACCACGAGCCCGAGCACGCGCGGCTGCTGGTTGCCGGTTCGGAGCATGACGATGACGTCGCGCACCCGCCCGACCTGATCGCCGTTGGGATCGAACACGACGACGCCGGCGAGGCGCGCGACAAAAACCCGCGTCGCTGGCCCGCTCATGAGCGGAGATTATCGCCGCGACGGCCGGTCAGCCCTGCCCTGCGCTCAGACGCGCGGGCGGAGCGTTAGCCGACCGCATCCGAGCCAGCCTGAGGATGACCGGTTCCAACCGATCGAAGAGCGCGAAAACCGATTGAAAACCTGGACGGCGGGCAGGCTGGCGTTATGAGAACGCCTGGCGGTCTGCGCCGCGAACGCGAGCGGCGACACCGCGACCGCGAGCTCGCGCACGAGTCGGGCACCTATGACGCCGCGATGCGCGACGTGCGGGTGGCCCGCGACCGCCTCGACGCTGCTCGGCATCATCGCGATCGCCCGGAAGTGCTGCGGGCGCTGCACCGGCGCATCGACGGCAGCCTTCGAGCAGGCGTGCTCGGCGGCGGCCGTGGTCTACGAATCGTTGTTCGATGACGCGGGTGGCATGCGGCACGCCGAAGTCAACGAGCACGTCATGGATCTGGAAGCGTCGACTGAACACGGCCTTGACGCTGCGGTCGCACCATCAGCTCGGTCAGGTCGACGACGAGGTCGAAGCGCCATTGGCGAGTTGGCAGGCGTCGTCGCGGGCGGCGTACGGGCCGCATCAAGCCGGTCTCGACTTCGACTAGCCGCCTTGGTCAGCACACGCCCCATGACCGCAGCGCATCGAGCAAGCCTGCACTGAGTTGGTAGCCGGCCAGTTCCGGCAGCGCCACCCAGGCGACTGTCTGCGGCATCGTCGCCGGGCGCCTCGGTGCCGCCGATGACGGTCACCAGGAAATCGCGGATGCGGTAGACGGTGTCGTCCGGGCCGCGGCGCACCACCTCGCCGACGAAGTCGCGCGCCTCCACGACCAGGCCGGTTTCTTCGGCGAACTCGCGGACGAGGCCTGCTCGGCGGTTTCGCCAGCCTCGACCCGACCGCCGGGGAGCGACCAGCGACCGCGCGAGGGAGCATGCCCGCGTCGCACCAGCAGGAGCTGACCGTCGCGGATCGCAATGCCGCCGACCGCCGGCACTTCTCGTCGGCTCGGCGGGTCGGCATCTGTGCAGCGTACGGATCGTCCGATCGCCCCTGGCGCTCGACTGAGCCGTTCGGGCACATCGACCCAGGTCCCTTGACGGGCCGGTCAGGGAAGGACGACCGTCGGGAGTATGCGAGATGAGCCGACCTGCCCTCGTTGCGGCGGTTCGCTGCACGCTCCCGGCCTCTGGACCAGCGCCTGGCAGTGCGACGCGCACGGCCCGGTGCCGCCGTTGCAGCCGCTGCGCAAAGCCGGGGCCGGAGTGTCTCGAGCACGTGCGCGCGCGATGCGGAGTGCCGCTGTGGTTGCCGTAGCCGATGCCAACGGGCTGGGTCGTGACGGGCTACGCGCACGCCGGCGATGAGCGCGCCGGCGCGGTCGCCACCCTCGTCGGCCTGTTCCGGCCCGGCGCCGCTCGGAGGCGCCGCCGATCTGGTGCTGGTCGCCGAGTCGCCCGGCGTCGGACTCGGCGCCCGGCTGGCTGGCCTGCCTGGTCCTGATGCCGGGCGACGGCTTCGACAGCGGCCCGGCGCACGCCAAGCTCGATGCGGCCGGCCACCCGACGCCGATGTGGAACGTCGACATCGGCTCCGACAACGCGGTCTACGTCGGCGAGGCGAAGGCGGCCTGGATGTGGGCCATCCTCTGGCCATCGGACGCCGGCGTCCTGCTGGTGGAAAACCTCGGTCTTGAAGACGCTGGTCGACGCACGAGGTCAGCCCCGGACGTCGCGTCGGGCTCGACCTTCCGCGACTGGCGGCATTGATGCCCAGGCTCGCCGGGCGTCACGGCCGCTGCGGGCGAGCCGCGCCGATAGCCTGACGCGACCGGCCGGATCACCGGGCCAGCCGACGTGCGACCTGAGTGACCTGCGACGGCGCGAGCCCGCATGCGGATCGACCTCCACGTGCACAGCAACGCCTCCGACGGCACCGATTCGCCCGAGGCGGTTCGTCCGCAAGGCGTGGCGCTGCCCTCGACGGCGCGGCCTGGACGGCGTGGCGCTGACCGATCACGACACGGTCGCCGGCCATGCGGCGCGCGGCCAGCGCGGTGACACGCACTCGCCTCTGGGCCGCCGGCGCGGCCGTTCGTCGTCGTGCCTGGAGCCGAGATTTCCTGCATCCTCGGCGGACGTCAGCCTGCATCTGCTCGGCTACCTGTTCGATGTCACCGAACCCGACGCTCGCGACCGAGTTCGAGCTCCTGCGCACCGATCGCGTCACGGCGCGCGAAGGCGATGGTCGACAAGCTGGTCGAGCTCGGCGCACCTGTCAGCTGGGCAGCAGGTCAGCGCTATCGCAGGCGACGGCGTTGTCGGCCGGCCGCACGTTGCTCAGGCGCTGGTCGCGCCGGAGTCGTTCGACGACATCTCCGCCGCCTTTATGCCGAGTGGATTGCCGACGGCGGCCGCGCGTACGTAGACAAATACTCGTTGGCCCCGGCGCGCGCGATCGCGCTTGGTGCGGGACGCCGGGGGGTGACGGTTTTCGCGCACCCTGCGGCGTCGTCGCGTGGAGATGTCGTCGACGAGTGCCGCGATCGAAGACGTTCGCGGCGGCTGGTCTCGACGGGCTCGAGGTCGACCACCCCGATCACGACGAGCCGACCCGAGAACGGCTGCGAAGCAATCGCGCACGACCTCGGCTTGCTGGTCACCGGCTGCAGCGACTACCACGGGTCGGTGAAGTCGACCCAGACTCGGCGCGAACACCACCGCCCCGGAGGTGTTCGACGCATTGATGCGACCGGGCGACAGGGGGCAGGTGTTCAGCGCGATGAACGCGTGGTTCGACGCGCAGCTTGTTCGGCCAGGTGTTCGTCACGCTGCTCGTCATCATGGATCCGCCAGGTTCGGTGCCGGTCTTCTTGTCGCTGACCGGTACGTACACCCGAAAGGCGCGCAACCGAAGTGCCGACCTCGCGGTGCTGACGGCGTTGACCGTCATCGTGGTCTTCGCGTTGTTTGGCCAGCAGGTGCTGCAGTACCTGCACGTGACGCTCGCCGCGCCATGCAAGTCGCCGGCGGACTGCTCCTGCTCCTGGTCGCACTCGAGTTGCTGATGGGCTGGGGCAGCAGCGAACCGACACTCAAAGACGACGTGAACGTGTCGATGGTGCCGCTCGGCACGCCGCTGTTGGCCGGGCCCGGGCGCGATTGCCGCGACGATCGTCTTCGCCGCAGCGGTGCACCACGAGCCGAGAAGCACTCGCGCTCGGGGCCGGCATCGTCGCCGTCCACATCGTGTTGTGGTTGACGCTTCGGTTCTCGACCGGGCTGTTGCGGGTGCTCGGCCGCAGCGGAGTCACGATCGTCACCCGCATCGCGGGGTTGCTGCTGTCGGCAATCGCGGTGCAGCTGGTCGCCGACGGCATTACGAAGTTCGTTGCCGCGAACTAAGCCGAGCGTCGGGCGGCGAAGCACCCGCCGCGACCCGCAGTCGCCGGGTGTTGCGCGAATCGTTCACTGTCGACACCGCGATCGCGACATTGGTGCGCGACAGTCGGGTCGCCGTGCCTATACGCTGCTGCTCGACGGCGTCGAAAGCTCGTACGTCGATCTCGACGATCCGCGCTGCTGGCGTTCGAGTACGTGCGCTGGCTCGGTGACGTACTCGACTGCCTCGCGCCCGGCGGGTACGTCGCTCGACACCTTGCATCTCGGCGGTGGTGCGTGCATCGCTCGCCCGCTACGTCATGGCGACGCGCCCAGCGTCGACGCAGATCGTGGTCGAGATCGACGGCGCTCTTGTCGATCTCGTTCGGACGAAATTGCCCTGGCGGCGCAACGAAAAAGCTCCGCGTCAGAGTTGGCGATGCCCGCGCCAGTACTCGACAAGACAATCGCCGGCTGCGTTCGACGTCGTCGTGCGCGATGCATTTCTCAACGGCATGCCGCCGTCGTCGTTGCGCACGGTCGAATGTGCGCGAGCGCGTCCGCGACGTGCTGCGTCCAACGCGGCGTCTACGTCATGAACGTCGCCGATCGTGTCACCCTTCGCCGCGACGGGAGTGGAGTTGGCCGCGCTGGCTCGAGGTGTTCAGTGATGTCGCGGTGATCTCCGAGCCGGCGGTATTGCGCGGACGCCGGCACGGCAACCTCGTGATCGCGGCCAGCGAACGCGGCCTTGCCGATTGAGGCGATCGCCGACGGGTCGCCGACGGCGGCGTGCAAGGCAGAGTTCGCGATCGCCAGTGAGGCGACCGCATTGAGTCGCGGGCATCGCCCACTTCGCGATGACGCAAGACGTCCCGCACGAGCGAGCTCAGCAGTGGTAGACGCTCAGTACGTGTAGCGCGCGACCAAGTATCTTCAGGCCGTCGGCAAGCTGGCGCAGCTCGTCGGTCGTGACGCGTGCCGCGGCGACGCCGGTCAACGTCATGATCGACGCGTTTGCGACGCCGGCGATCGAGGCCACGATCTGGGCGCTGCCGGTGGCCGCCTCGCTGAAGCCGCGGCCCATGTCGCTCGTCGTCACCGACTGTTCTTCGACGGCGGAGGCGATGGTGATTTGGTAGTCGCTGATCTGGCTGATGACATCACGAATCGCTTCGATGGCGGTGATCGCGTCGCGTGAATCGTTGCGTACCGACTCGATGCGCTGCGAGATGTCTTCGGTCGCCCGCGCGGTCTCCTGCGCGAGATCCTTGACCTCGTCGGCGACTACGGCGAACCCTTTGCCTGCTTCGCCCGCACGGGCGGCTTCGATCGTGGCGTTCAGGGCGAGCAGGTTGGTCTGCTGCGCGATCTCGGTGATGAGTTTCACGACGCTGCCGATGTCGAGCGACGATTCGCCGAGGCGGGCGATCGCGGCATTTGTCGTATCGGCCATGGCCACTGCGTCGATCGCGACGCCGGCGGCCCGATGTGCGTTGTGCGCGATCTCGCGGATCGACGAGCCCATTTCCTCGGTCGCACCGGCGACGCTGGCGACGTTGCCGCTGACCTGCTCGGCTGCGCTGGCCACTGACTCGGCGCGACGGTTGGCTTCATGCGCGGACGACGCGATCTGTTCCGAGGTCGCCGACAAGTTCGCCGCTGACGACGCGATACCGGCGGCGGTCGAGGCGACCTTGCCGACCAGTGCCTGCATCGACACCATGAATCGATCGAACTCGCGCGCGAGCACACCGATCTCGTCACTGTGGTCAAAGCCCAGCCGTCGGGTCAAGTCGCCCTTGCCGTCGGCGATATCGGCCATCCGGCCGCGCAGTACTTCGAGTGGCCGGATGACGTCGCGCATGAGGAAGATGCCCAGCACGGACAGGACGACCAGCAAGCCGACGATGCAGGCAAATGATGGCGGCCGCAACGTCGGTGCGTGCGGCCGAAACCGCGGAGTTCGTGGCTGCGGTCATGTTGGCACTGGTCAGGTGGTGCAGTGACGCCTCGGCCCGTTGGAGTGCGACCAGTCCCACCGCCCCGACTACGACGAAACCGCCAACTGCTGTTGCGGCTGCCTTGTGGGCCAGCTTCATCGGAGTCTCCTTATCGCACAAACTGCGGGGTCGCGCGAACAGCACACATGCGTCGCTTCCCTCCTCCTTCGGCACGACATGCCCCAAGCTGAGTGGGATGTCACACCTGCGGGCCATCATGGGCGGATGACGGCCACGGATCCCGACGAGAGCGTGCTGCCGCGGCGGCTCTTCGCCTGCACGCCGTCGCGGCTGACCTCCTGGGTCGACTGTCCGCGCCGGTATCGCATGACCTACCTCGACCGGCCGCGCCCAAGGCGGGCCCGCCGTGGGCGCACAACAGCCTCGGGGCGAGCATGCACAACGCGCTTGCCGGGTGGTGGCGGTTGCCGCGCCGCGAGCGCACCGCCGCCGCCGCGGGCACGCTGGTCGACGACGCGTGGCTGGCCGACGGATTTCGCGACGAGGCCCAGGCCAGCGGGTGGCGGGCGCAGGCCCGCACGGTCGTGCGCCGCTACGTCGAAGGGCTCGACCCCGACCGCGAGCCGGTGGGCGTCGAACGCACGCTCGCCGTCAAGACCGAGCGGCTCGCGCTCTCCGGCCGGGTCGATCGCCTCGACGACCGTGACGGCGAGTTGGTGGTGGTCGACTACAAGACGGGCCGCCGTCCACTTTCTGCCGACGATGCCCGCGGATCCCTGGCCCTCGCGCTCTACGCGCTCGCCGCGGCTGCCACGCTGCGTCGACGCTGCGTCCGGGTCGAGCTGCACCATCTGCCCACCGGCGATGTGCACGTGTTCGAGCACACCGACGCGTCGTTGCGGCGCCAGCTGGGCCGGGCCGAACAGATCGCCGACGAGGCGGCACACGCGGGGCGATCCGGGCGGGTCGGGGCGCCCACATCGGCCGACGTTGGCCGCGAAAATGACGGCGAGCTGTTTCCGCCCCGACCTGGGTCGCAATGCGGCTGGTGCGACCTTCGGGCGCATTGCGCGGAGGGGATGGCGGCAGCCAGCGCGCAGCTGCCGTGGGCGGCGCTGGGCGAGCTCGAACCCGCCTGAGGGTTCCCGAGCCGGCCCAGCACGAGCGTCGGCCGGCGGCTGGTGAATCGCGGCCGCATTCTGGGGCTCAGTTGTTCGCCAAAACCGCCGATGGAGACATGGTCGCTAGTTGGTGAGTCCGCGACGCGTGCCCGGGCCGGCCGGCGAGGAGTCTCGAGGAGTCTCATGGACGAGTTCGACGAGATCGTGCGCGAGTTCCTCGTGGAGAGCTACGAGAACCTCGATCAGCTCGATCGTGACCTGGTCGCGCTTGAGCAGGAACCCGACGCCCACCCGCTGCTCCAGAGCATCTTCCGCACGATTCACACGATCAAGGGCACCAGTGGCTTCCTCGCGTTCGGCAAGCTTGAGGTCTTGACGCATGCCGGCGAGGGCCTGCTCGCGCGCCTGCGCGACGGCGGCCTGCGCCTGACGCAGGCGCGCACGACCGGCCTGCTCGAACTCATTGACGCCGTCCGCGGCATCCTGACCTCGATCGAGGCCACCGGCGCCGAAAACGACCGCGACTACTCCGCACTGGTCGCCTCGCTCAAATCCCTCCAGGAGCCCACCTCCGACGCAGACGACTCGGTCGTGCGGCCCGCCGACGGCATGGCCGGTAAGCGGGCAAGCGCGGTTCGTGCGAAGGTCGAAATGCCGGCATCGAGCGAAGCCGACCTGGCCGAGCCGGCCACACGTGCGAACGCGACCCGCATCAGCGCTCAGGCTGCGCAGACCCCAGCCGAATCCGCTGGCGCAGCCAAGCCGAAGTCGTCCGCCCGAGCACCCCGGTCGCGGGTGGCCGGATCGGTTCGCAAGCCGACGCGCAAGGACACGTCGACGTCGGCGTCAGCCACCCGTTCAGGAGCCGCCCGTGCAGCGCGGTCTGGGGGTGGGCCTACGCCGCCGGACGCTGGCCATCCAGGTGATGCGTTCGATGCGGACCAGCCGGAGCTGAATCCGCACGAGATTCCGTTGCTCGGTGAGTTGCTGCAAGCCCACGCCGACATTGACGCGCAAGACGTTGCGGTCGCGATGCTCGAACAGCAACTCGGCGACGACCGCCCGCTCGGCGAAATCCTCGTCCACCACGGCCAGGCGACGCCCGATCAGGTGCGCGAAGCACTCGATGCGCAGGCCGAGGCAAAGGCAGGCGGGTCGGTCGCGGACTCGTCGCTTGCGCGTCGACGTGACCCTGCTCGACACGCTGATGCGACTCGTCGGCGAACTCGTGCTGACCCGCAATCAGATCGTCGCCGTGGCCACGGCCCAGGGCGAATCGGCGATGATCCGATCGTCGCAGCGGCTGAACCTGCTGGTGAGCGAGCTTCAGGCCGGCGTGATGAAGACCCGCATGCAGCCGATCGACACGTTGTGGAGCAAGCTGCCGCGGCTGGTGCGCGACTTGGCGGTCGCATGCGGGCGCGAGGTGAGCCTCGACCTCGAGGGCCGCGACACCGAGCTCGACAAGACCATTCTTGAGGCAATCAAAGATCCGCTGACCCACGTCGTCCGCAATGCCATCGATCACGGGATCGAAGCGCCCGACGTTCGCGTCGCCGCCGGCAAGCCGGCTGACGGCACTTTGACACTGCGCGCGTTCCACGAAGGCGGCCAAGTCAACATCGAGATCAGCGACGACGGCGCGGGCATCGACCCAGACAACGGTCGCGGCGAAAGCGCTCGAGCGCGGCTTGGCGACCGCCGAGCAGCTGCGCGGCGATGACTGCCGGCGAGATCATCAATCTCATCTTCGTGCCGGGCTTTTCGACCGCGGCCAAGGTCACCAACGTGTCGGGTCGCGGCGTCGGCATGGACGTCGTGCGGACCAACATCGAGAAGCATCGGCGGCACGGTCGACGTCAGCAGTGAAACCGGCGTCGGCACGACGCTGAACGATCAAGATCCCGTTGACGCTGGCGATCATTCCGGCGCTGACGGTCGAGTGTGCCGGCGAGCGGTATGCCGTTCCGCAGGTCAGCCTCGACGAACTGTTGTGTCTCGAAGGAGAGCAAGCCACGCGCCGGCGTCGAGTACCTGTCTGGCGCACCGGTGTTCCGGTTGCGCGGCAAGCCTGGTCCCGCTGGTGTGGCTCGATCACGTTCTCGATCTCACCGACGCGCCGCACGTCGACGAGTCGGTCTACATCCTGGTGCTGCAGGCCGAAGGCCGTCGGTTCGGTCTCGTCGTCGACCGCGTCCTGAACACCGAAGAGATCGTCGTCAAGCCGCTGTCTCGTCAGCTCAAGGGCATCGGCACTTACGCCGGCGCGACGATCCTTGGCGACGGTCGGGTCGCGCTCATCCTCGACGTCCGCGCATCTTGCACGTCGTGCGCACGTCGTGCGCGAGAGCGACTCGGCCATGGACCGCGACAAGCGGACTGGCGGACGCACCCGCTCGTCGAGGGGCCCGAACCATTGCTCGTCGTCGCGGTCGGCGATCGGCGGCTCGGCGTCCCGCTGTCGATGGTGACCCGGCTCGAAGAGATTGCCGCTCGACCGCATCGAGCACGTCGGTCAGCGCGAGGTCGTGCAGTACCGCGGCCAGTTGCTGCCGCTCGGCCGGCTGTCGACGATGCTGGGCGAACCGGTCGCTGCCGATGCAGAGACAGCTGAAGGTGATCGTCTACACCCAAGGTCGGCGCAGTGTCGGGCTTGGTCGTCGATGCCGTTGTCGACATCGCGACCGAGGCGCCGCGTTCGCGCGGAGATGTTGAGGCGTTCGGCGTTTCCGGGGTTGTCGTCGTCCAAGAACTGGTGACCGAGCTGCTCGACATGGAGCAGGCGATCATGGCGACCGACCCGCGCTTCTTCGACGCCGTGGCGGCGGCCGGCGCCGCCGACGTTTCGCCGTACGAGGACTACGCGCGAGACACCTCGTTGAGACGGGGTCCTGATATGGAGATGCGCCAGTTCGCCACGTTCACCATCGACGCGTTGCTGTTCGGTGTCGAGGTCCACAAGGTGCAAGAAGTCATCCGTTACCAGGAAATGACGGCCGTTCCGCTTGCCGGGCACGGCGCCGCAGGGCTGATCAACCTGCGCGGCGAAGTCGTGACCGCGATCGACATGCGCACGCGCCTCGGGTCTGCCGCCGCGCGCCGCCGGCGTCCTGCCGATGAACGTCGTCGTACGGGTCGACGACGAGCCGGTCAGCCTGCTTGTCGACGCGATCGGCGACGTCGCCCACGTCACCGCCGAACAGTTCGAGGAGCCGCCGGAGACGATGACCGGCCCGGGCGCGCGCTCATCACCGGTGCCTACAAGCTTGCAGGGCGCGCTGCTCCTGGTGCTCGACGTCGCACGGGCGGCCGATATCGGCCTCGGCCGTCTGACCGTCAGCGAGTTCGCCCGGTCGGCCGTCTCGCGCAGACCCTAGTCAGTGGCACCATCGTTCCCTGAGCTGCGGGGGCAGGTCACCACGACCTGCTGCCTCGGGCCGCAGATTTCGATGATTCGGAGGCGTCGGTGTACTCGCTCGTGAACGCGCCGACGGTCGGCTTTGATCTTGCCCGCCTGCCGACCGGCGCCTGCGGTCGCCACCGTCCTGCTCGAGGCTCTCGCTATCCAGACTGCACCGTCGGGCAGCCGACCGCCCTGATTTGTCCGGCTTCGCATGCCGTGCGGTCGACCGATCCGCACGCGCCGCGGCCTGGCTCGAGGTGTCGGCCCTGAGCCCGCCGACGACGCCTGGACGACGCGTTGTCCGCAGCCCGGCCAGCTTCGTCGACGAGGCCTCGAACGCGTGCCGACCTCAGCACTGCGGCCGGCCGCGCACCCTCGAGCCGTTGGTGCGCGACCTGTCGACGGCTCGTTCGGCAGCATCGACGATCTGCTTGCGCATGCTGCGGCTCGACATCCTCGACGAGAGTCCGACACACGTCGTGGCACTTGGCCAGCGATGCGCTCGCGGCCGCGTACGGCGGACGGCGGCTGCGCCGACGACGTGCGTACGCATACTCGGGGCGCCCTGGATCGCCGCCGCTCGCCAGCTTGCCGCCGATCCCGGCCGACCTCGGTCCGTTCGGCGCCGACCTGCGCACGTTCTCGACCCGCGATCGTCGACGCTGACCGAGGACGAGGTTGGGGTGCTCCTCGAGGCGCGTCGGCTTCGGCTGAGGTCGACTGGAGCAGCGCATGCACGCGGCCGCCTGGGCCGGCTACCTGGCCGGGCGCCTGCGCCCGGCGGCCGCCGCGCAGTTTCAGGCGGTGCGCGCGTTGCGGATCGCTCGGCGTGCACCGACGCGGCCGCGGCGCGCGGCGTGTGGAACTCCGTCAGCGGCTGCCTGCAGGCGGTCGGCGTGCACGACCTGCTCGACGAGGTCACCTACGGCGTGCTGGTGGCGCCGCTGGGAAACGGCGGTCGGCATTTCTGAGCGAGATCCACCGGCACTGAACCGACCTCAGCCCGGCCGCGCTCGTGCCGATGGGTTAGTGCCAGCCGTAACAGCGACCGGCGCCACGGTTCGGGAGGTTGCGGTGGCCAGCATCGGCGTGCTCGTTGTCGATGACTCCGTGGTCATCCGCCGCATCGTCTCCGACCGTCCTGGACGACGACCCCGAAATCAACGTCGTCGGCACCGGCGCGAACGGGCGGATCGCGCTCGACAAGATCGACGCGCTGCGTCCTGACATCATCATTCTCGACGTCGAGATGCCGGTCATGGACGGACTGGCGACGCTGCGCGCGCTGCGGCGCATGCATCCGACGCTTGCCGGTCGTGATGTTCAGCACCGTCACCGAGCGCGGCGCGATGGCCACCCTCGACGCGCTCGCTGCCGGTGCCACCGACTACGTGACGAAGCCGACTCGCACGCGGCCAGCGCGACTCGCCTCGATCGATCGCGTGCGAGCTCGAGCTGATCCCGAAGATCAAGGGTCTCGTCGGGGCGGCCCGCACCCGTGCGGTCTCCGCCGATCGCCCGCCGCCGTAAGCCGCCGCACGCCGGCAGGTCCGGCGGTTCGCCAGGATCGCGTCGACGTCATCGTGATCGGTGCCTCGACCGGCGGCCCTGACGCGCTCAGCTCGATCGTGGCTGGCGCTGCGACGCGATCTCGCGTCCCGATTCTCGTCGTCCAGCACATGCCACGCGCTGTTCACCAGACTCTTCGCTGCGCGGCTCGACCGCAGCTCCGCTTGCACGTGTGTCGAAGCCGTCGACGGTCAACTGGTCGAGCCCGGCCACATCATCGTTGCGCCCGGCGACCAGCATCTGACAGTTCGGCGGCAGGGCACCGACGTTCGCGTGCGCCTGACCAATGACCCGCCCGAGAACTACTGCCGGCCTTCGGTCGACGTGCTGTTCCGTTCAGCTGCGTCGCGTTGTACGGCGGCGGCGTGTTGGCGTGCGTGCTTACCGGCATGGGTCGGGACGGCGCCCAGGGGCGCCGCAGCGGGTCCACGCCGCCGGCGGTCGCATCATCGTGCAAGACGAAGCGAGCTCGGTCGTGTGGGGCATGCCCGGCGCGGTCGTGGCGGCAGGCTCGCCACCGACGTCGTCCCGCTGCGACGGATCGCCGACACGGCTGCAAAGCTGCCGTTGGCCGGCAGCGGCGGCGCATCGCACGTCCGACTCGCTGCCTGCGTCGCCGCCGCGACGCGCCGCTGGCGGCTCGTACGGCGGCGCGCCGTGACCATCTGCTGCGAGCGCCTTCACTTTCGTCAGCGACCTCGTCAAGCAGCAGGCCGCGATCGTCATCGGCCCTGGCAAGGAGTACCTCGTCGAGAGCCGGCTGCTGCCGCTCGCTCGCGACGCCGGCCTCGACGATGTCGGGGCGTCGTCGCCCGGCTGCAAGGCAGTCACGACGACGTGCTGCGTCGGCAGATCGTCGAGGCGATGACAACGAACGAGACGTCGTTCTTCCGCGACCGCGACCCGTTCAATGCGCTCTCGCAGGCGATCGTGCCCGAACTGTGCAAGCTGCGTCGCACCAGCCATCGCCTGACCGATCTGGTCGGCGGCATGCTCGACCGGTCAGGAGCCATACAGCATCGCGATGTCGCTGCTCGACCACCCGCTTGATCACCTCCGACTGGCAAGTCGACGTGCTCGCGACCGACATCAACGGCGACGTTCTCGAGCGAGCGCGCCGGGCCAGGTATTCGCAGCTCGAGGTGAACCGCGGGCTGCCGGTCATCCCTGCTCGTTCGCCACTTCGAACGCGCCGAGACCGACTGGCGGGTCGTCGCGGCCGTCCGCAACTGGTCCGGTTCTCGCCGCTGAACCTGGCGGAGCCGTTCGAGGTCCATCAGATGGACGTCGTGTTCCTGCGCAATGTCCTCATCTACTTCGACCCGGCCACCAAGGTCGAGGTGCTACGCCGAGTCAGGGCGATCCTGCGGCCCGACGGCTTCCTCTTCCTCGGCGGCGCCGAGACGACCCTCGGCCTTGACGACGGGTTCGAGCGCGTCGCGGTCGGCTCGCACGATCGCGTACCGCCCGAAGGGCGCCGGCCCGCTCGAGCTCCCGCGTCGCCTTGCCCCCGCGGTTGCCGGCGTCGGCCTGTCAGGGACGGTTCCCGTCGGCGTCCGGCCTCGTCCTGTCGGCTGGGGTCCTGGGCGCGATGAGCGGCTGCCGTCGCGCGCCAACCGCTCAATTAGTTGGCCGAACACGCCGATGAAGATGCGAGTACTTGCGAGGCGAATGCCGCAACAGCAACCGCCTAGCTGGACCGATTAGAAGCTGAGCAAGACGAAGACCGTCCCGAGGGTCCGGATCGTCCGATTCGAACGAGGGAAGGTGCACGCCCGTTGTTGGCCATGGTGATCGACGACTCGAGCGCGATGCGGCTGATCCTTGGCCGGATCATGCGGTCGCTTGGGTTTGACGTTGTCGACGCGCCCAACGGCGCGGAAGCCATCGCTCGCTTGCAGAGCGGCGTCCTGCCGGACATCGCTCTCGTCGACTGGAACATGCCGGTCATGGACGGCCTCGCGTTCGTGAACGCGGTCCGTCGCGAAGAGAAGTGGCGCCAGATCACGCTCATGATGGTGACGACGGAAAGCGAGCAGTCGCAGATCGTGCGCGCGCTCGCCGCAGGCGCGCACGAATACGTCATCAAGCCGTTCACTCCTGATGCGATCGCCGACAAGCTCGCGCTCCTCGGCGTCCTCGCCTACTAACGCGCTTCCAAGAAGAGGCGGACAAGGCTCATGACCTACATTCCCAGTGCGGATGACCTCGAGGTCATCACGCGTGAGGTCTGGACGTCGTTCCTTGACGGTGACCCGTCGGGTCTGATCGCCGAGAGCGGCGACATGCCGCGCACGACAAGATCACCGGCTGCGTCCACCTGTCCGGCGCCTACACCGGCTCGATCATGCTGCAGTGCTCACCGCCGGCGGCGCGCGATGCCGCCGCGGCGCTTGTACTCCATCGCTCCCGCGTCCGTGACGCAGACCGAAGTCGTCGACGCGCTCGGTGAAATCGCGAACATGGTCGGCGGCAACGTCAAGAGCATGTTGCCCGGCCCGTCGACTTTGTCGCTGCCCTCGGTGGTCCAGGGTCAGCTTTCCGCTCCCGGCACTCGGATGGTTCGCGAAGTTCAGCTTTCGTGGCGCGCACAGCCGCTCTTCGTGAGCTTGTGGCAGCAGGCCTCGTAGGTTACCGATGCGAATCCTGATCGTCGACGACAGCAGAGCCATGCGCATGATCGTGGCGCGCACGCTTGCGTGTGGCCGGCTACGACGAGCACGAACTCGTCGAGGCTGTCGACGGCCTGCACGCACTCGAGGTCGTCGCGCAGGAACCGCCCGATGTCGTGCTGTGCGACTGGAACATGCCGCAGATGTCCGGTCTCGAGCTGCTGACTGCGCTGCGATCGGCGGGCTGGACGCATTCCGTTCGGCTTCGTGACATCGGAGGCGTCGCCGCAGATGAGGAGCCGCGGCTCTCGAAGCCGGGCGCGATGTTCCTGGTCGCGAAGCCCTTCACCGCCCGAAGACTTCCAGGACGCGCTCGACCCGGTGCTCGCCTAGCTCGTCGGGCGTGCTCGCGCTGACGCGCAGCGCTCGCAGGTGCTCATGATGCGTACGACGTGGCTTTGTCAGGTCGTAGAGCGTGACGCCGCCGATCGTCGACTGCGGTGTAGTGACTGCTCACCCAGGACGAGATCTCGGACGACGCGTTGCTGCCGCCGTTCGGGGTGCCGACGCTGCCCGCGATGAAGTAGTGAATCTTGCCCGCAGTACGAGCTTCTCGAACTGCGCCAGCGTGGGCGCCGGGTCGCTGCCGTTGAAGCCGCCGATCGCCATGACCGGATCGCCCGTGGCGAGTTGATAGCCCGACGCCTCGTTGGATCCGATGGCCGCGGCAACCCACGTGTACGAACTCGCGTTCGCCTTCAACGCTGCGGTCAGTGCTGCGCTCGGAGTGCTGCTGCCAAGCAGGCCGCGCCGCCGCCGGGACCGCCGCCGAACCACCGCGCCGGCCCGGACGCGCCCGCGGCCCTGTCCGCCGGTGTGCCCGTCGTCCGGTCGGTGGCGTGCCGTACCCATAGGCTGCCAGGCCCACCGGCAGCCACCGGGCCCGCCGGTTCCACCGGACCGACCGAATCCACCGCCGCCGAAACCGCCCGGCCCCCTTGGCCTGACGACGGCCCTGCTGTCGGGATCGAGCCTGTGTGCGGCGTGACGCGGTGTCGAGCGCAAACGCGACCGGAGCACCCACCGCAGTGAGCATCGCGCCCGCAGCGATGGCGACCGCGACGCCGCGCTTCACGTGTCCGACGCGATGCCGGCGAGCGCGGCCGCGATACCGACCACGACGATCGTCGGACGCAGCCACGATTCGAATGTCGGCGTCCGGCCGAGAAGCACGTGCGCCCACCACGTCGTGACCGCCAACCGCCGCTGCGACAGGAACACGCGCGACGTCCAGTCGCTCGCGGTGGCGCCACAGTTCGGTACCGCCGATGCCGACGAGTGCACCGATCGCCGGCGCGAGGGCGACCGTGTAGTAGGGGTGAATGATGCCCTTGCTCAAGCTGAGGATGAGCCCGCTCACGAGCAGCGTCGCGCCCCACAGCACGGTCGCGGCGCGCAGTCTGCTGGTGCGTCCTTCGCGACGACTCAGACCACAACGCGCCGAGCAGCAGCGACGAGCGCAGCCGGGATCAGCCACGAGATCTGCGTGCCCATCTCCGAACCGAACAGCCGCGTGCATGCCGGTCGGCCCCCACATGCTGCCGCCATGCCCGCTACCGCCGCCCGCGCCGCCAGCGCCGCCGCCGGTCACGCTGCCGGTCTCGTTGCCGGTCAGGCGACCGAAGCCGTTGTAACCGAAGATGAGCTCGAGGATGCTGTTGTGCTGCGAACCGCCGATGTAGGGCCGCGCGCTGGCCGGCGTCAACGTCAACCGCAACGACCCACCACGCCGGCCGCGACGAACATCGCGACGCCGGCGAGGAGCAGCTGCCAGATCCGGCGGCGCACGGGTGTCGGCGCGGCAAGCAAGTACACAAGACGCGAAGGCGGGGACGACGAGAAACGCCTGCATCATCTTGGCCAGGAAGCCGAAGCCGACCAGAGACCGGCCAGCACCAGCCAGCGGGTGCTCGCCAGCTTCGAGTGCCCGCGTCACGGCGTACGCGGCGAGTGTCAGCAGCAGAACCAGCAGCGCGTCTGGGTTGTTGAAGCGGAACATCAGCACAGCGACGGGCGTCAGCGCGAGCACGGCGCCGGCGAGCAGGCCGGCCGCGGGCGTGAACCAGCGCCGCACGGTGGCATAGAGCACGGCGACTGTGGCGACGCCTTCGAGCGCCTGCGGCACCAGGATGCTCCACGCGTTCACGCCGAAGACGCGCGCCGAGATCTCCATCACCCACAGCGATGCCGGTGGCTTGTCGACCGTGATGAAGTTCGCGGCGTCGGACGAGCCGAAGAAGAACGCCTTCCAGCTCGTGGCTGCCGGCCTGCACGGCCGCCGAGTAGAACGAGTTCGCCCAACCCGAGGCGCCGAGGCCCCAGATGTAGAGCAGCGCGGTCGCCGACAGCAGAGCGAGCAACGACGGGCGCACCCATGCGCGGGTCGGTCGGCTCGGCCGCGGACCAGGCGACGTGCTCGACCGATCGCCGTGCCGGCGCCTCGGCGGGCACGTCGAGTTGCGCGGAACGAAAGCGCGGTGCTCATGAGTTTCCGTCGCGGTCGCGGTCATGATCGACGACGCCGTTGCGGTGACGGTGAGAGAGCGGACGGGCGGAAGACCCAAGACCGGAACAGCAAGAAGCGCAAGCAAGGTGGCGGCCAGATTCGCGAGCGACCAGCGTCGCGACCTCGACCGACCGGCCGGTGTGCGGCTGCGACGTGCGTGCACGACTGCGAGCGCGCCGGTGCTCAGCGCGAGGCCGACGCCGAAGACCGCGAGACCTTGCAGTTGATGTTGCAGCCGCGCCTGTGCGGCCGCGCACACCGAAGGTGAAGGAGCGGTTGACTGCGGTGTTGGCGATCGCTGTTGATCAGCAACGCGAGCGCGTTCGCCCATCGTCGCCGACATGGCGGTGCGCGAACAACAGGAAGAGCACGACGTACGCCGACGGTGCTGGCGATGCCCGACACCGCAGAAGCGAACAGCTGCGCGACCATCGTGGCTCGCTTGCCGAGCGGGCTCGCCTCCCGCCGATGCGCGTCGCAGAGTGCGATCCGGCCGCGGGCGCAGGTCGCGGCCCAGCCGCGCGATGCCGCGCAGATCGGCGATCGCGGTCGCGACGATGTCGACGCGCGAATCCGGGTCGTCGACCCAGTCGACCGGCACCTCGTGGATCCGCATGCCCGAGCGCTCGGCCAGCACGAGCAGTTCGGTGTCGAAGAACCAGCCGTTGTCCTGCACCAGCGGCAGCAATTCGCGCGCACGGTCGGCTCGCATCGCCTTGAATCCGCATTGCGCATCGGAGAACCGGGTCGCGAGCGTCGTCCGCAGCATGCACGTTGTAGCAGCGAGAAATGAGCTCGCGCTTCGGGCCGCGCACGACACGGGCCGAGCGCGACAAGCCTGGTGCCGATGGCGACATCGCTGTGTCCTGACAGCAGTGGCGCAACCAACGGAAGCAAGGCGGCAAGATCGGTCGACAGGTCGACGTCCATGTAGCACAGCACGTCGGCGTCGCTCGCGGACCAGACCGCGTGCAACGCGCGGCCGCGACCCTTCGCGTCAGGTAGGCGGCGCGTACGTCGGCGAGTTCGCGCTCGAGTGCGCAGGCGATCGCCACGTGTCGTCGGTGCTTGCGTTGTCGGCGATGGTGATGCGAAACGACAAGGAAAGTTCGCCCGTAGGTATGCGTGCAAGCGGCGAACGCTACGTGCGAGATCGGTTCCTCGTTGTGAACCGGAATGACGATGTCGATCGAGCGGCGATGCCGTCATCGATCGACGTTCGTGAGCACTGGCCGGTTGCTGCATCATCGTTGTCATGTCACGACGATCGCGGGCGAGGCCTGCGGCGACCCTGAACGCGCCCTGACGGCCGCGTAGGAGATTTTAAGGTATCGAGAAGCAGCGCCTACATCAGAGTTGGCGCAAGACCTCGTCTGACGGCATCGGGTCGATGGTGAAGTCGGTCAAGCCGTCGATCGTGCCGCAGTCGACGCAGCGCGCGGCCAACGCGAGCCAACTCACCTGGTCGCCGCCCTCGACGTGCAAGCCGACAGCAATTTCGGCAATCGACTGCGAGCAATTCGGGCACGCCCACATGCGCGGGAAGTTCCAGTGGTCGGCGGAGTCGAGCACGTGCCGGCTCTGACCGCAGCTCACGCACCGGTGCCGAGCGACCGCCTCGTCGGGATCGGCCTCGACGTAGAACCAGGTTGCTGGTTCAGAGCCATGGCTCTCGTTCGCGCAGGTCGCCATGCACGGTCCTGGTGACGTCGGGGCAGCCTTGGAGTTGGACCAGCCACGACTCGAGGTCGTCGGCGCTTTCACCCGTGCGACGCCCAGCAACAGTGCGCAGAACCACTGGTCCTCCTCGCGAGAACATCCGACCGGCGTTCGTGCATGTCGGGCCGACCGATCCTTGGCAACGACACAGCGTCGTTACCACTTGAACGTCGGTTGTCGCGAGGTCCGCGCTTGAACGCCGTGCTCCGCGCAGCGGGGTGAACCGTTACGCCGAACGAGTCTTAGCTGTTCGAGCTCGGTGTATTGCCGCCCGATCGACCGCGGCCGCCGCGCGACCGTCGTCGACGCGCACCCGCGGCGGGCTGGTCGCCCGATCCCGACGCGACGACCGAGTCACCCGACGACGGGCCGGACGTCGATCTGGCGCCGGTCGGTGCATCAGCGGTCGCGCTTGATCGGGTGCGCTGACGCTGCCGGGGCGGGCCGTCGGAGCTGCCCGCCGTCCGGCTCGCACCGTTAGTGTTCGCCGCACCGCGACCCGCGGGCTTGCTCGGCGTCCGGCTTGCTGTTTTGTTCGGCGTTTTGCCGGTGCCGCGCCCGCCTTTTGCGCCGCCGGCATCGCGACGTGGGCGACCGGTCTCGCCGAGGTCTTCGAGCACTTCGGCGCCGAGGCCGGCGCGGGTGCGATCGGCCCGCGGCAAGACGCCGGTCACGCCACGCGGAATGCCGAGCTGCTCGTGCAGTTCGTCGGACGTCGAGTAGGTCTCGGGCGGATCGGGAAATGGCAGGTTCGAGCAAGGTGTTGATGGACTTCCAGCGGGCCAGGTCATCCCAGTCGACGAGGGTGACGGCGACACCCGAAGCGCCAGCGCGGCCGGTGCGCCCGATGCGGTGCAGGTAGGTCTTTTCGTCGTCGGGGCACGAGTAGTTGACGACGTGCGTGACGCCTTCGACGTCGATGCCACGCGCGGCCACGTCGGTGGCGACGAGCACGTCGATCTTGCCGGCTCTGAACGCGCGCAACGCCTGCTCGCGTTGGCCTTGACCGAGGTCGCCGTGCACGGCGGCGGCGGCGAAGCCGCGTTCGATCAGGTCGGCGGCGAGCCGGTCGCAATGCCGCTTGGTGTGGCAGAACACCATCGCCAGACCGCGACCGTCGGCCTGCAGGATGCGGGCGAGCACCTCGGGCTTGTCCATCGAGTGCGCGCGGAAGACGAACTGCGCCGTCTCGGGAACCGTGCGGCCCTCGTCAGGTTCTTCGGCCCGGATGCGCGTCGGCTGCTTGAGGTACTTGCGCGACAGCGAGATGACTTCGCCGGGCATCGTGGCCGAGAACAGCATCGTCTGCCGGCTCGCCGGAGTCAGGGCGAGAATGCGCTCGACGTCGGGCAGGAAGCCGAGGTCGAGCATCTCGTCGGCCTCGTCGAGCACCAGAACCTGGATGTGCGAAAGGTCGAGGTGGCCTTGCCGGGCGAGGTCGAGCAGCCGGCCCGGCGTGCCCGACACGACGTCGATGCCGGCCTTGAGGGCGGCAACCTGCGGCTCGTACGAACGGCCGCCGTAGACGGCGAGCACGCGCGCGCCCAAGCCCTTACCCGCGACGACGAGGTCGGCGGCGACCTGAATCGCGAGTTCGCGAGTCGGGACGACGACCAGCGCGCGCGGGCGATGATCGTCGACGAAGTCAATGAGCTGAAGCAGCGGCGCCCCGAACGCCAGCGTCTTGCCGGTGCCGGTGCGGGCCTGCCCGATCAGGTCGGTGCCGGTGAGGGCCAGCGGGATCGCCAGCGCCTGAACGGGGAACGGGATGGTGATGCCGACGGCCTCAAGGGCGCCGGCGGTCTCGGGAGCAATCCCGAGTTCGGCAAACGTGGTCAGTGGAAAGCCTCTCAAAGGGGGTGACCGCAGGTCGGACGCTCTCGCAAGCTGGGCTAGCGCACCGATTCGTGCGCAGGGCCCTGAGCCGTCAATCAGCCGGGCAGCTCGCGGGTCCGGGCGGTCGCCCTTGGTTAGCACAGTCTACCGTGCACTACTGTTCGGGGTCGTGAACGACGAGCTTCAGCCGCCGGTCGACCTGATGGCCGACGCTCCCCATCTGCAGGTCGACCTGATGGCCGACCCGACCTACCGCGACGCTGTCACCGATTTGCTCGGAGTCTTGGCCTACGCCGAACTCGTCGCGTTCGAGCGGCTCGCCTACGACGCGCGCATGGCCCCGACTCTCGAAGACAAGGCGGCGCTGGCCCGGATGGCGTCGGCGGAATTCGGCCACTACCAAGTGCTCGAACGCCATCTCGACGGCATGGGTGTGGGTGCCGAGAAGGCGATGGCCCCCTTCGTCGTCCCGCTTGAGGCGTTTCACGCGAAGACCCCGCCGAGCGATTGGGCCGAGAGCCTGGTGAAGGCGTACGTCGGCGACGGCATCGCGGCCGATTTCTATCGCGAGATCGCGCAACTGCTCGACCCGACCGCGCGCGCAGTTGTGCTCGAGGTGTTGGCCGACACCGGCCACGCGGAGTTTGCGGTCGAGCGGGTGCGGCAGGCAATCGATGCCGATCCGACCATCGCCGGGCGGTTGGCGCTGTGGGGTCGGCGCATCGTCGGCGAAGCACTCGCCCAGGCGCAGGCCGTCTGTGCCGAACGCGAGGCGTTGGTCACGTTGCTGGTCGGGGGAGTGCCCGGTACCGGCGGCGACCTCGCCGAGCTGACTCGCACCTTCACCCGCATCACCGATGCGCACACGAGCCGGATGGCCGCCCTCGGCCTGTCGGCATAGTGCCGCTCGGGTCAGTCGTCCGCTGCGAGGCGGTCGCGACGGTCCTGCGCGTCGGATCGCCGACGTTCGGCATTGCGGACGGCGATCTCCGCGCGTTGTAGCGCCTTGCTCGCGTCGCGGCGGCTGCGATCCGCGTCGGACGCCGTGGTGCTCGCCTGGTCGAGTTCTTCGCGTAACTCCTCGAGTCGCTGCTGAGCGGAGGCCGCCTTTTGCTCCGCGTCGGCGGCGTCCGTCTGCGCTTGGTCGAGGGCGGCCGTCGCATCGGCGAGTGCGCGCTGGGCTTCGGCGAAATCGTGTTCGGCCTGGCGACGCGCATCCTCGGTGCGCTGTCGGCGTCCGCCTGACTGTTCGTTCGAAACGCTCGAGGTCTGGTGGGGGCGAAGCGGGATCACGTTGCTGCTGCCGCCGAAGCCGGTGTCGAAGCCGGAGGTGTGGAGCGCGTCGGTGAGGTGGCCGGCGAGCAGCACGTCCGCGACGTCCTCGTCGGCGAGGGCGGCGCGCAGCGTTTCCTCCAAGCCCCGGGCGGTGTCTTCGGTCACTGAGCGGCCGGCAGCGCGTGCAAGTTGGCGAGCGTGCTGGACGAGCGCGTACACCAGCTCATGCTGTTGTCGCGACAATGCCCGTAGCTGTTCGCCGGCGAGGGTTCGCGTGGCCTCGCGAAGGCCGGCTCCGAGTTCAAGCAGTGGCTCGAGCTCGTCGCGGTGTTCGCGGACTAACTGGTTCGCCAGCCACGCCGTGACGGTCGGCTTGCCGAGACTGTGAATGCGTGCTGCCAGGTCGCGGTCTCCGGCCGCCTTGGCCTCTTTCTCGTGCCGCGTCCGGGCAGCGGTGAACTCGTCGGGCGGCAGCCCGTAGAGCTCGTCGGCGATCTCGTCGATGTCCGCCATGTCAGTTAGCATCGCGCACCGACCGTTTGCGGTTCGCGGATTGGGGTCGCGTCGGGCTCGTGACCCTCGGCAGCCACAGAACTGGCCGCATACCGAACAGCCCCAGTGAACTCGTTATCGCGACTCGGATTGAGAGTTCGCGGCATAGCGGGTGCGGAGGGCCCGCGACACCGCGACGTCATTGCGACAGCGGGCGTCGCAGTAGGGAAGGCGGTGTCAGTGCCCGCGGCAGTCGACCAGTACGACCGGACGCGACGTCACGCCGTTCCCGTGACAGTTGCGGTCGCGAACGTCGCGAGCTTCTGCGTCCGGCAGGGTTGACGCAGTCGGGCCAGCCGTCGCCGTGGCTGGCGCCGCTGGCATCGATCCATGGCACGGAGGACTCGAAACCGTAGGTCCAGCCGGCGGTCATCACGCTGGCTTCGTGATCTCCGATGTACGCCTGCCCGTATGCCAGACGCCAGCCGCAGTGCGGTCTACGTCCGACCTGATGTCCCAAACCTGTGCCGAGAGCGACGCTGAGTACTCCTGCGGCTACCAAAGCGACGGCTCGCGTTCTCACAGCACCCCTCCTCGGAACAATGTCCAGCTGTCCTGGAACGGAGGTCGGTGGGCGAGCATGCGACAACTGCAGCCGTGCCAAGCGCAGTCTGCTGGACGAGGGCGAGGACTGGCGCGCCCTCGCGAGGCGGGAACAACCCCTTCGTTGACATCGAGGGAGCCACGACAGGACGTCCCATACGCTGCGGCGAGCCTGTGGCCGAGACTCGGTCGCTGTCGTGGCTAGACCTTGGGGCCGCGCCGAGCTGGTCTGGAGCTACATCGCGCCGAAGCCGACCCGTCGCTCAGGTGGCTCGCCGATCTCGACGTAGGCGAGCTTCTCGACCGGGATCAACACCCGGCGGCCGCGCTCGTCGGCCAGGGTCAGCACGCCGCCGGCCTTGATCGCGGCGGTGACCAGCTTCTCGACCGCCTCGGGGGTCTGCCCGCTCTCGAGGACGATCTCGCGCGCCGCGTACTGCACACCGATCTTGACCTCCACGGTCATCCCTTCGCCTGCTCCTCGTGCGCACTCGGCGAGCCAAGTCCGAGCGTTCACCGTGTGACTACCCGATGCCGGCGGCGATCCGCGGCGCCGCCGCGGCAGCTTGGGCCGCTTCGCTGACGGCAGTCGTGACCAGGTCGGCCAGCAGATCGCCGTCCTGCTCGATGCGCTCGAGCACGTCGGGCGCGGTGAACGACAGGTCGGTCGCCGACTCGCAGGCCTGCGACCTCGGCCCAGGTGATCGGGGTCGAGACGGTCGGCTCGGGGCGGGCGCGCAGCGAATACGGCGCGACGGTCGTCTTGGCCGCGTTGTTCTGGCTCCAGTCGACCAGCACCTTGCCGTGGCGCAGGGCCTTCGTCATGTCCGACACCACCAGCTTCGGGCCGCTGCTTCTCCAGCCGCTGCGCGAGCGACCGGGCGTAGTCGCGGGTGTCGTCGGCGGGCGTGGGCTTGCAGCGGCGCGTAGAGCTGCATGCCCTTCGAGCCGCTGGTCTTGGGGTAGCCGGTGAGCCCGTCGGCCTCGAGAATTTCCTTCAACAGCAGCGCCACCTCGCAGCATTCGACGATCGTGGCCGGCGGGCCGGGGTCGAGGTCGAGAACCAAGCAGATCAGCAGTCCTGGACGACGCCGGCCGCGTCGACGCGTTCCACTGCGGCACGTGCAGTTCGAGCGAGGCGAGATTGGCCGTCCAGACCAGGGTCGCTAGCTCGTCGACGATGACGAAGTCGATGGTTTCGCGGTTCATGGTGCTGCCGGGCACCGGCAGCGTGACCGTGCGAACCCACTCGGGCGTGCCCGCGCGGCGCGTTCTTCTCGAAGAACGACGGGCCGTCGACGCCGTTGGGGTAGCGCTTGCGGGTCAGCGGGCGGCCGGCGAGGTGCGGCAGCAGCACCGGCGCGACGCGGGAGTAGTAGTCGAGGACCTCGCCTTTGGTGAATCCGGTTTGCGGGGTACAAGATCTTGGAGAGGTTCGAGATCGCCAGCCGGCGGTCGCCTACCTGCACACTGGTCGTCTTGTCGCTTTTCGTTGGCACGCCTTACTTGCTGGCACGGTCTAGTGCTCCCGGACGAAGGAACGCTCATGCGCAGCATCTGGAAAGGGTCCATCTCGTTCGGCCTGGTCAGCATTGCCGTCAAGCTGTACTCGGCGACGGAGGAGAAGGACATCGCCTTCCACCAAGTGCATCGCGAAGACGGCGGCCGGATCAAGTACAAGCGGGTCTGTTCGATCGACGGCGAAGAAGTCGCGTACAACGACATCGCCAAAGGCTACGAGCTGCCGGACGGCGACGTGGTGGTGCTGACCGATGACGATCTGGCCGAATTGCCGCTGACCAGCAGCCGCGAAATCGACGTCCTGCAGTTCGTGCCGCTCGAGCAGGTCGACCCGATCTACTTCAACAAGAGCTACTACCTCGAGCCCGACGCCGCGGGCGACCAAGGCCTACGTGCTGCTGCGCGACACGCTGGAGAAGTCGGGTCGGGTCGCCGTCGTCAAGGTCGCGCTGCGCCGGCGCGAGGCGCTCGCCACGCTGCGGGTGCGCGAGGGCGTCATCACCCTCGAAACCATGCTGTGGCCCGACGAGATGCGTAACCCTGAGTTCGGCTTCCTCGACGAGAGCGTCGACGTGCGGCCGGCGGAGATCGACGATGGCGTGCGTCGCTGGTCGAGTCGCTGTCGGGCGACTTCGACCCGGCCGACTTACAGCGACCAGTACCGGGCGGCGATCGAGTCGGTCGTCGAGGCCAAGATCGAGGGCCGCGATCTGGTGCCGGCCCCCGACACGACCGAGACGGCGGCCTCGGGCAAGGTCGTCGACCTGGTCGCGGCCCTGCAGGCCAGCATCGACGCGGCCAAGAGCCGACGGGGCGAGGTCAGCGAGTCGGCGCCGGCAGCTGCCTCGGCCGGCAAGGCCGCGGTCGAAGCCGGTGAAGGGCGCGGCCGGCGAAGAAGCTGGCCAGCCAAGCCGGCCAAGAAAGCCGCCGCGACCAAGTACGACCGCCGACGAAGAACGGCCGCGAAGGCGCACGGCCGCGGCTGCCAGCATGCCGCAGCCTGCGGAGAAGAAGGTCGCCCGAACGCGCCGTTCGGCCTAAAGCCGCAGGCGGCGCATCCGGCGCTCAAGCACTCGGCCTCCTGACGCCGACTTCGGGCGTAAGGGTCGCCATGCGCTACTCGGCGGTGGCGTGCCGCACGGTGCCTTATGCGAGCTTGGAGCCCCCGTGACCATCAGCGATCACCGTCGACATTGTCGCGGCGCTGCGCGAGGTCCCAGGAGTGGCCGACGCCGACGTCGAGCCCGACAACGACGGCGACGGACTCGGCCTGCTGCGGCTCGGGCTTGGCCCCCGGCGTCGACGAGGTCGAGGTCGCCAGTGCGGTAGGTCGCCTGCTGCGCGAGCGGTTCGGACTCGGCGTTGACGCCGACCGAGTCCAGCTCGTCGAAGACATGCAAGCCGACGCCGAAGACCCCGACATCGAAGACGACGAAGACCAGGACGCCGACCGGTTCCGGCCGGCGATCCGCCGCATGCACATCATCTCGTCGGGCCTGCAGGTCGCCGCCGAGGTCACGTTGTCGGTCGGCGACAAGGTCGCAGCTTCGGCCGGGCCGAAGGCACCGCAACGCAAACCGGCGTGCAGCGCGCGGTCGCGACCGCCACTTTGCACGCGGTCGAGGAGTTGCTCGACGGCAAGGCCCGCTTCGAGCTCGACCTCGTCGAGCTCACGCCCAACGGCCGCGACCGCGCAGTGATCGTCGCTCTGACCATGCTGAGCTCGGGCGGCAGCGAGAAACTGACCGGCGCTGCCGGCGTCCGCGAAGATGTCCGGCAGGCCGCGATTCGGGCCACCCTCGACGCGCTGAACCGCCGCGTCGAGCACATGGTCAGCTAGGCGCCTGCCCGCCCGCGCTCGCGCCGTGTCCGTCACCGTGGCGAACGTGATAGACCCAACAGATGGACGCCGACCCCTGGCCCGGCCACCTATGGCCCACGCCGTCCGGCCCGATCTTCGTCCGCTCCAGCCCGGCCGCCGCGCCCCCACTGCCGGATGATCACGTTAACGTGATCAACCCCCCCGAGGACACCTCAGCAACCATGTCCTCGGGGGGTAACGCCTGTCCTCGGCCGCCGGAAAACGGCGCCAGCGAGCACGAGAAGGTCCTCTTCGTGCACGGGCTGGGCGGTGAATCGCTCGACTGGGTCGATGTCGCCGCCGAGCTTCAGGACACCTTCGACTGCTACGCGCTCGACCTGCCCGGCTTCGCCGACTCGCCACTGCCGGCCGATGGCGACCTGTCGCTCGACGGCGCACGTGCGCGCACTCGTCGCGGTGGCGCAGGCAATCGGCGATCCGGTACATCTGGTCGGCAACTCCCTCGGCGGCAGCCATCGCGGTCAGGCTGGCCGCCGAACATCCCGAGCTGGTCGCTCGCTCACCCTGATCTCGCCGGCGTTGCCCGACCTGCGCCCGCGCTTCGGCAGCGCCCAACTCACCGTCGCCCTGACTGCCGGTCGCTCGGCCCGGCTGATCGTGCGGGCATGTCCTCCGCGCCGACCCCGAGTGGATGGCCAAGCGCATCTACGCGCTCTGTTACGGCAACCCGAAGGCGGTCACCGCCGAGCGGCACGCGCGCGAACTCGCCACGCTGCGTCGGCGGGCCGCGCCTCCAGCACAGCCCGCGGGTCTACCGGTCGGCGGTGCGCGCCACCGTCGTCGGCCTACCTCGACCGCTCGCCCCGCCGGCTGTGGCGCCAGGCGGCAGCTGTCGGCGTCCCGACGCTTGTGCATCTATGGCGGGCGCGATCGGCTGGTCGCGCCGCGGGTTGCGGTCGACGGGCAAAACGCACTTTCCCGGACGCCGAGTTGCTGGCGTTGCCCGACATCGGTCACGTCGCCCACCTCGAAGACCCCACGGCCGTGGCGGCGCGCCATGCGGGCATTCCTCGGCGCGGCCCGAGCCTGATTCGGGGAATGAGCGAGCGTCGTGGGACCGTTGTGGACGTTACGAGCCTGTAGACCCCGCTCGAGTCCCCGCTGATGGAGTTCGAAGTGTCACTTGCCGCCCGCTGGTCGAACCCGCCGAGAGCCTGACCATTGAAGAAGTCAGGCGCTACTCGCGGCACCTGATCATTCCCGACGTCGCGATGTCGGGGCAGAAGCGGCTGAAGAACGCGCGGGTGCTCGCGATCGGTGCCGGTGGCCTCGGATCGCCGACGCTGATGTACCTCGCCGCGGCCGGCGTCGGCACGCTCGGCGTCATCGACTACGACACCGTCGACGAGTCGAACCTGCAGCGCCAGATCATCCATGGCCAAAGCGATATCGGCCGCTCGAAGGCGCAGTCGGCGCGCGACTCGATCAAAGAGATCAACCCGCTGGTCAACGTCGTGCTGCATGAGGAGCGGCTCGAAAACGACAACGTTTTCGAGATCTTCAGCCAGTACGACCTCATCGTCGACGGCACCGACAACTTCGCGACCCGCTACCTGGTCAACGACGCCTGCGTGCTGCTGAACAAGCCCTACGTCTGGGGCTCGATCTACCGCTTCGACGGGCAGGCGTCGGTGTTCTGGGCCGAGAACGGCCCCTGCTACCGCTGCCTCTACCCCGAGCCGCCGCCGCCCGGCATGGTGCCGTCGTGCGCCGAGGGCGGCGTGCTCGGAGTGCTGTGCGCGTCGATCGGGTCGATCCAGGCCACCGAGGCGATCAAGCTGCTGACCGGCATCGGTGACCCGCTGGTCGGCCGGCTGATGATTTACGACGCCCTCGAGATGTCGTACCGCACGGTGAAGATCCGCAAGGACCCCGAGTGCCCGATCTGTGGCAAGAACCCGACGATCACCGAGCTCATCGACTACGAGACTTTCTGTGGCGTTGTCTCCGACGAAGCGCTGCATCGCCGCCCAAGGCTCGACGATCGTGCCGCGCGAGCTCAAGCAGTGGATCGACGACGGCGAGAACCTGTTCCTGGTCGACGTCCGCGAACCGGCCGAGTTCGAGATCAACTCGATCCCGGGCGCGGTGCTGATTCCGAAGAACGAGTTCATGAACGGGTCTGCGCTCGAACGGCTGCCGCAAGACAAGCGGGTGGTGCTGTACTGCAAGACGGGCATCAGGTCGGCCGAGGTGCTCGCGATGGTGAAGGGCGCGGGTCTCGCCGACGCCGTGCACCTGGGCAGCGGAGTTGTCGGCTGGGTCAATCAGATCGACCCGAGCCAGCCCTCGTACTGATCAGAATTTTGCTAGGAAGTTCCGCCGTCATAGTGCAGCCGAACCGGATCGTGGCCGAAGATGACAACGTGAACCTGCTCGGGCCGGGTGTTGACGTCGACGTCGTCGGCGACGATCTTGTCGTGCGCATGAGCGGTCTCGGCATGCTGCTGGCCTGCCGCCGCTTGTTGCGAATTCCCGCCGATCACATCAGGGGAGTGGCGGTTCAGCATCGCGACCGGCTGCCGAGCTTGGGTCTTCAGTTCCCCGGCCTCGCGCTGCCCGGAGTCTTGTACGCCGGCTCCTTCGGCGTCGGTACCGAGCGCAGCTTCTGGAACGTGCGCCGCGCTGAGTTGGTGTTGCGGGTCGAATGCCACACCGGCGCCGAGTTTCGCCGCATCGTGCTCCAGGTCGCCGACCCGACAGTGCTGGCCCGAAAGCTGCGGCCGGTGCTCGGCGCCTACGTGCCGCCCGAGACCATCTGACGAACGCGCGGCATACTCCATCGCGTGCGTCGAGCCGCCAAGCCTCATCTCAAGCCGCACCACAAACCAGCGCCAGACCAACGACGGCCGGACGCCGAGTTGCCGGTGTTTGCGCAACAGGTGCTCGACCTCGTCGACACGATCCCTGCGGGCAAGGTGTTGGCGTATGGCGACATCGCCGAATACCTCGGCGCCGGCGGACCTCGTCAGGTCGGTCGGGTGATGTCGCAGTGGGGTGGCGCTGTGCCGTGGCACCGCGTCGTCCATGCCGATGGCACGCCCGCGCCGGCCGACGACGCGGTCGCGTTGCTGCTGGCTGACGGCACACCGATGCGCGGCGACCGCGTCGACATGCGAAAAGCCCGCTGGGACGCCGAGCCCTGACCGCTGCCCGCATCTGTCTGGTCGACCCGCCGCCGCGACGGTTGCCTAGCGTGACGAGCCCGGATCCGCGGAGTTGCCGGGGTGAACGGGTTGCACCGGGTGTCGGTGGTTCGTGGTGTGATGCCGGAGTGCCGGTAACCAGAACGAGCGGGCCTGCGCGCGCGGTTGACGTGCCGCGGGTCGTGCGCGCGCGGCATGAACGCGTTGTCGCGCCGACGCTCGACGATGCCCAACGACGCGCGGTCGAGCACCGCGGTGGTGCCGTGTTGGTGCTGGCCGGCCCCGGTACTGGCAAAACGACCACCATCGTCGAGGCTGTCGTGCAGCGGGTCGAGCGAAGCGAAATCACCCCCGACCAGGCACTCGTCTTGACCTTCAGTCGGCGTGCGGCCGGTGAGTTGCGCGATCGCATTGCCGCCCGGCTCGGGTGCACGATCCGCGAACCGATTGCGCGCACCTTCCACTCGTACGCGTATCGGGTTGCTGCGCGCTGATGCGGCCCGCAACGGCGAGCCGATGCCGCGGCTGCTCTCCGGTGCCGAGCAAGACCTCGTCGTCCGCGAATTGTTGCGCGGCGACGTCGAGGCCGGCGCGACAACGTGGCCGGCGAGATTGCGGCCGGCGCTGCTCACTCGCGGGTTCGCCCAAGAGCTGCGCGATCTGGTGCAGCGCGCGGTCGAACGCGGGGTGACACCGCGCGAACTGGCCGCGTTGGGTCGTCGGCACCAACGCGACGACTGGGTGGCGGCTGCGACGTTTGCCGCGCAGTACGCGCAAGTGTCGGCGCTGCGCGAATCGGCGTCGTACGACCCGGCCGAATTGATCCGCGCCGCCGCAGCGCTACTGAGGTCAGAACCCCTTGTGCTGCAAGAGATCCGGGCCGCGCATGCGTTCGTCGTCGTCGACGAGTACCAAGACACCGACCCCGCGCAAGAAGAGTTGTTGGCCCTCCTCGTCGGTGGGCGCGATCTGCTGGCCGTCGGCGACCCTGATCAGTCGATCTACGGATTTCGCGGCGCCGACCTCGACGGCATCCGTCGTTTCGCCGACCGATTCGTTGCGGCCGACGCGACACCACCTACCGTCATTGCGCTCGACATCAGTCGACGTGCGGGCACCGATTTGCTCGCCGCGTCGCGGCGGGTGGCGCACCGTCTCACCGGCCCGCCCACCCATCGCGTGCTCACGCCAGCCGACGGTCTCCCAGCTGGCAGCGCCGAGGCCCACGTCTTCGGCACCGCCAACGCCGAAGCGTCATTCGTCGCCCATCGGTTGCGCGACGCCCATCTGTTGCGCGGTGTGCCCTGGTCGCGCATGGCCGTGCTGGTCAGCGGAGCCGGCCCGTTGCCGGCATTGCGCCGGGCTCTGCAATCGGCCGGCGTGCCGGTTGCCGCGTATGCCGAAGAGCAGGCACTCGTCGACGTGCCCGATCGTGGCGGCGCTGTTGCGCGCGCTCGAGATCGTCACCGGCCGTCTCGATCTGGCCGCTCCAGGTGGTGTCGAGCTCGCGCAGGAGTTGGTGACGGGTCCGCTCGGTGGCGCCGACCCGCTGGCATTGCGGCGGTTGCGCCAAGAGCTGCGCAAGCTCGAGCTTGCCACCGGTGGCGGTCGGGCATCTGGATCGCTGCTGGCCAGCGCGTTGCATGACGCCCGCCGACCTGGTGGCGATCGACGACAAGGTTGCCGCGCCGGCGCAACCGCATCGCCCGCATGCTCGCCAGCGGCGCGACGGCCCTCGCCGACCCGTCGTCGACGGCCGAGTCGGTGCTGTGGGCGATGTGGCAGGCGGCCGCGATCGCCACCGGGTTGAGCCACGCGCGCGTTGTCCGGCGGGCCCAGGCTCGGCCGCCGCCGACCGCGACCTCGACGCAGTTGTCGCCTTGTTCGACGTGGCCGCGCGCTTCACCGACCGGCTGCCGAAAGCGGGCGCGTCGGTCTTCCTCGACCACGTGCTCGGCCAGCAAATTCCGGGCGACACGCTCGCCCCGCAGGCTCCGCACGTCGACGGCGTGCAGCTCCTGACCGCGCACGCCGCCAAGGGTCTCGAGTGGGACGTCGTCGTCGTCGCGGGCGTGCAAGAGGGCAGCTGGCCCGACGTCCGCAGTCGCGGCTCGTTGCTCGGATCGCAGCAGCTCGTCGACGTGCTCGCCGCGGTCGGCGACGACGGCGAGGTCGGGCGGGCGCAGTCGGTCGCCGCTCGGCTGGCCGAAGAGCGCCGGCTGTTCTACGTCGCCGTCACCCGCGCCCGCGCCGAACTTGTCGTGACCGCGGTGCGCAGCGACGACCAACAACCGTCGCGATTTCTCGACGAGCTCGTGCCGTGCGACGCCGACGAGCGGCCGTTCACCCGAGTGCCGCGCGGCCTCGATCTCGCATCCGTCGTCGCCGAACTGCGCGCCGTCATCATGCGCCGGACGCCGACGGGCGGGCGACCCGCGAGAAAAGCTGCGGCGGCGGCACAACTGGCCCGCCTCGCGGCCGCCGGAGTGCGCGGCGCTGATCCGCGCGATTGGTACGGAGTTGCGCGCTCATCCGACGACCGCCAACTCGTCGACGACGACGTGCTCGTGCGCATCTCGCCGTCCAAGCTTGAATCTTTTCGGCTGTTGCCCGTTGCGATGGCTGCTCGAATCGGCGGGCGGCACGGCCGGCACGTCGAATCGCAGGGCCTCGGCACGTTGGTGCACGCGCTCGCGCAACAGGCGGCCGAACGAAAATCTCGACGCCGAGCAACTGCAGCAGCGGTTGGCCGCCGACATCGAGCGGCTCGATCTGGGGTCGGGTTGGTCGGCCGCCCAGCAACGCGAGCGAGCGGTCGAGATGGTGCGCAAGCTCAGCGAGTGGCTGCGCACGAACCCGCGCGCATTCGTTGCGGCCGAGGCCGCGTTCGATCTCACGATCGGTCGAGCTCGGCTCAAAGGGCAGATCGATCGGCTCGAACGTGATGACGACGGCCGGTTGGTGGTCGTCGATCTGAAGACCGGCAAGGGTCAGCCGAAGAAAGACGAGATGCCATCGAATGCTCAGCTCGGCGCGTACCAACTCGCGGTCGAACAGGGTGCGTTCGCCGATGCTCGACGCAGCTGTACGTCGTCCGGCGGCGCCGAACTCGTGCAGCTCGGCCGTACGACAAAAGGCGCACCAAGCAAAAACAAGAACCGCTTGTCCGAAAGCGAAAACCCGCGTTGGGCGCTCGAGTTGGTCGAGCGGTCGGCCGAAGGCATGGCCGGGCAGATCTTTGCCGCGATCGACGGCGACATGTGCCGGCCGTGTCCTGTGCGCACGCTCGTGCCCGGTGCGCGACGAGGGCCGACAGGTGACCGCATGACGATCGCGCCACCGAGCGTTCGGTACTCGGCGGCCGACATCGCGACTGCACTCGGGCAACCAGCGCCGACGCCCGAACAGGTTGCGGTGATCGAAACGACGGCGTCGTCGTGCCTGGTGGTGGCAGGGGCCGGGTCGGGCAAGACCGAAACGATGGCCGGCCGGGTGGTCTGGCTGGTGGCGAACGGCATCGTGCGGCCCGATCAGGTGCTCGGGCTGACGTTCACGCGCAAGGCTGCCTCAGAACTGGCGTCGCGGGTCCGGCGTCGGCTGGCTCAGCTCGCGGCGCGCGGTCTGGTCGATGCCGAGCTCATCAGTGCCGCCGACCCGACGATCTCGACGTATGACGCCTACGCCGGTCGCATCGTCGCCGAGAACGCACTACGGCTTGGCCACGAACCGGGCCAACGCCTGATCCCGCAGACCGTGGCGTGGCAATACGCGCGTCGCGTTGTCGATACCTACGACGGGCCGATGGAGCACATCACCGTCACGCCGAGCACGGTGACCAACGATGTTCGGGCGCTTGCCGAAGGGTCTGGCCCAACATCGGGTCAGCGGTGAACAGGTGCGCGCGTTCTGCGAGCAGATGCACGCAGTGCTTACGGCACTACCGAAGGCGGCCACGCAGCGCGGCTCCAAAGCACTCCATGTCGACATCGCCGGAGTCGCCGATGCACTCGCCGCGCGATGCGAGTTGTTGCCGATCGTGCGGCCTATCGCGAGGCGAAGCGGCGACGCGAATGTCTCGACTTCGCCGACCAGATGTCGCTGGCGGCCGACCTCGCCGAGCAGTTCCCCGAGGTCGCGGTCGGCGAGCGCAGCACCTTCCGCGCGGTGCTGCTCGACGAATACCAAGACACCAGCCACGCGCAACTGGTGTTCCTGCGCGCGCTGTTCGGCGGCGTGCATGCCGGCGGTCGGCGCGGCGCCGCTGCTGACTGCGGTCGGTGATCCGTCGCAAGCCATCTACGGCTGGCGCGGCGCAAGCCAAGGCACGCTTGCGGCTTTCCCGCAGCAATTCCCGGACGCCGACCAGCCGGCGTCCGTCTTGACGCTTGGGCACCAGTTTTCGCAATAGCGGGCGCGTTCTCGCGGTGGCGAACGCGATCGCCGAACCGCTGCGCGACGGTGTCGTGTCGACGCCCACCTTGCGCACCCGCGACGACGCGCCGATCGGTGTCGTCAGGTGCGGGTTGTATCCGACGATCGACGATGAAGCGGAGGCGATCGGCGACCATGTCGCGACGGTGTGGCAGGCCGACGCGCAGCTGCGAGCCGCCGGGCAACCGAGCCGAAGCGTCGCCGTGCTGGTGCGGGCGTGGCGGCAGCTGCCTCGCATCGAGGCGGCGTTGCGAGCACGCGGCGTGCCGATCGAGATCGTCGGCGTCGGCGGCCTGCTGCTCGAGCCCGACGTCGTCGATGTGGTGGCCACCTTGCGGGTCATGGTCGACCCGATGCGCGGCGATGCGTTGATGCGGTTGCTGACCGGCGCCCGGTGGCGCATCGGCGCGCGCGATCTGGCCACGCTCCGCCGATGGGCGCGCGAACTGATGCGCGCGACACCGCGACCCGACGATGCGCGCCAGCCTGCGCAGCCGGTGGCAGATGCTTGCCGACGTGTCGACCGATGCTGATGCCGACGAGGTCGATGAGGCCAGCATCATCGACGCGCTCGACGACCTTCCGCCACGCGGCTGGCTATCGCCGAGGGACATCAACGACTGGCTCGGCTATCCGGGGAGTTGCGGTCGTTGCGGGCCAGGCTGGCGCAGCCGTTGCCCGATGTGGTTGCCGACGTCGTCCGCACGATCGGCATCGACGTCGAGGTGCTGGCGCGTGGCGGCGATGTCATGCCGATGCGCGCCAACCTCGACCGGCTCGTCGAGGTCGCCGCCGAGTTCGCCGCTGGGGGCGACGAGGTGAGCGTCGGCGCGTTCCTCGACTATCTCGATGCGGCGGCGGTCGAAGAACGCGGGCTCGATCGCGGCGACGAGCCGGAGTCGTCGGCGCCCGAGATTCGCGAAGGCATCGGCGTGCGGCGCGACCGCGTTCAGCTGCTGACCGTGCACGCGGCGAAGGGCCTCGAGTGGGACGTCGTGTGCGTGCCCGGTTTGGTCGACAAGTTGTTTCCCGGCGTGCGGCCCGCTGATGTCAAGGGCTGGCTGACCCAGCGCGGTGCGTTGCCGTGGCCGCTGCGTGGCGATCGCGACGGCTTGCCGACAGCGGAGCTCGAAGGTCATGTCGACCAGCTCGAGGCGGTGGCACGCGATCGAGCGCTTTCAAGGACGCGGCCACGGCGCATCTGCAACGCGAAGAGCGCCGGCTCGCTTATGTTGCGGTCACTCGCGCGCGCAGCATGCTGTTGTGCACCGGCTATCGCTGGGATCTCACCAAGTCGCCGCGAGACGCGAGCGTGTTTCTCGACGATGTGCACGCGGTCTGTGCGGGCGGCGGGGGCGATGTCGACTGCTGGACCGGCTGCCTGCCGATGGCGCGACCAATCCGCTGCTTGCGCTCGGACCGGCGACAGCACCGTGGCCGTTCGATCCGCTCGGTGATCGGCGCGCGGCCGTCGAGAGCGCAGCCGCACTCGTCACCTCGATGACGGGCGTCGAGCCCGACGCGAGGTCGCGCAGGCCATGAACGAGTGGGATCGCGAGGTCGAGGTGTTGCTGGCCGAACGGTCGCGCGCGCATCCTTCCCAGCCGGCTCGACGTCGAGTTGCCGAGGCAGCTGTCGGTCAGCCAACTCGTCACGCTTGCGGCGCGACCCCGACGAACTTGCACGGCAACTTCGTCGGCCATTGCCCGCCGCACCTGCGCCGTTGGCTCGGCGCGGTACGGCGTTTCATTTGTGGCTCGAGCAGCGGTTTTCCTCGCCGCGGCTGCTCGACCTTGACGAGGTGCCCGGTGCCGCCGACGCCGACGCTGCCCCCGACGCCGACTCGAAATGCTGCAGCAGGCGTTTCTTGGCCACGACGTGGGCCGATCGTGATCCGGTCGAGGTCGAGGTGCCGTTCGAGTTGGTGATCGACGACATCGTCATCCGCGGCCGCATGGATGCCGTTTTCCGTGACCCCGACGGTGGTTTCACGGTCGTCGACTGGAAAACCGGACGTCGTCCGACTGGTGCCGACGCCACGGCGGCGGCCATTCAGCTCGCCGCTTACCGGCTCGCGTGGGCCGATCTCAACGACGTCGAGCTGGCCGCCGTCCGCGCAGTGTTTTGCTACCTGCGCGCGGGTGCCGACGGCGAGACAGTTGCGCCGACCGATCTCCTCGACCGCGCTGGTTTGGTGGAGCTCGTGCGCGCGGTGCCGGTCGACTAGCGGCGGCACCCGTGGCGAGCGAGCTACGGGGGCGGTACCGCCGGCGCAGCAGAAGATCGGCGGACGACGAGTTCCGGGGGCAGCACCACCCTGCGGCCGGCCATTGGCGTCGAGCGCGGCCGGGTCAGGCCGAGCATGTGCACTGCCTCCTCGGCGATTTGTTGCACGGGCTGGCGCACCGAGGTGAGTTCGGGCTCGCTCAGCGCGCCGAAGGGCGTGTCGTCGAAACCGGTCACGGCGATGTCGCCAGGCACTTGCCAGCCGTGAGTCCGAAGCCGCTTGAGCGCTCCAAGTGCGATCAGGTCGTTCGCGCAGACGAGGGCGTCCGGCGTCTCCGGCAGGTCTTGAAGGATCAGGTCGACCGCCCGCGCACCCCATTCGACCGACAAGTCGCCGCGGAAGACGCGCCGGCGGGAGCCGACATTCGGGGCGTGCTGCTCGTACCCGACGATGCGCTCGGAGATCGTTGAAATCGAGTCGTCACTGGCGACAAAGGCAAGATTGGCGCGGCCGCTGTCGACCAGATGTCGGATCAGCAGACGCATGGCTTCGGCCTGGTCGGCACCGACGAAGTCGCAACCCACGTCGACGCAGGAGCGGTCGACCTGCACCACCGGCACCCGGCTTGCCGCCTTCAGCACGGCCGGTGCGCTGTAGTGCTGGTGTACCGGGCTGATGATGAGCGCGTCGACTCGTCGATCGAGTAGCGCCTCGATGCGTTCCGCCTCTACTCGTGCGTCATTGCTCGCGTCGCACAGAAACAGGCTGCGGCCGTCGGCGTGCAGCGCTTGCTCGACTGCCTGCACTACCGCCGGGAAGAACGGATTGACGATGTCAGGTACGACCATCCCCACCGTGCCCGTGCGCTCGCCCCGCAGTGCGCGGCCGATCGGATCGACACGGTAATCGAGTTTCTCGGCGGCGCGCTGTACCGCAGCGGCGACGTCGGGGCGGACCGCTCGCGATCCGCTGAGCGCTCGGGAGGCGGTCGACGGGTGCACCCCGGCGAGTTCGGCAACCTCACGCAGGCGTGCTCGCGCGGGTGGCCGGCCACATCTTTCGTCACAACTACGACGCGATGCCGTCGAGTTGTGCTCGCACTTCCGCGAGCCGCGGATTCGTCAGCGAGCTGCCGTCAGGAAAGACCAACGTCGGCACTGTGCGGTAGCCGTGGTTGATGGTTTGCACGAGATCCGCGGCGCCTTCGACGTCCTCGATGTTCACTTCGGAGAAGGTGATGCCCGCGTCGATCAGCTGGCGCTTGAGTGTGTGGCAGTAGCCGCACCGATGAACC
>CAWIJQ010000003.1:0-203236 GCA_963836475.1 uncultured Actinomycetes bacterium | reverse complement strand
GTTGGTAGCTCACCGCCGACGCGGGCAGTGCTTGGTCGACGTCGATCGCACCGTTCTTGATGACGTCGGTCAGGTTCACCGGCGCGAGCGTCACGACGCGCGAATCGCCGTCGTCGTGAATCGCCGCCACCCGCCCGGTCGCGACGCTGGTCAACACCATCACTGAACCGACGGCCAGCTTGTCGGCACCGGGTGCGGCCTTCGCGATCGTCCAGGTCAGCCCGTTACTGCTCGCCGAGCGAATCGCCGCCGCACCGCCGCCGACGACGACAACGCCCGGCTGGTAGTCGGCGCCCGTCGGGGAGGCGCCGTACCCGTACGTCTTCAGCGCAGCCGGCGACGCGGCTGCCAGCGTTGGTGTCGCGCTCGCCACTCACGATCGGGCTGGCCACGACGCTCAAATTCGTGCCGGACGGCGGTTGCGCCGCCGAATGGTGACCCCCGCACGCCGAAACCACAACGGTCACCACACCGAGCGAGGCGACCACCCGCCAGCGGCTCGCCCCACGATTCGTCACGCACGGATTAGAGCAGAGATCCGTAACGCGCGGGTAACACCAACCACCAAGCGGCTCGTCGCGACGAGGTGACGGAAACCCACCTGTGGGGTGGGTAAACGTCCGCGAGGCTAGTTGCGGCCTCGCATCAGATCAGTGCGCCGCTGGAACGACCAGCACCGGGCAGGTGGCGTGGCGGGTGCACGCTTGCGCGGTTGATCCGTGCAGCAGGCCAAGCGGTCCGTTATGGCCACGTGCGCCGACGACAAGCAGGTCGGCGAATTCGGCTTCGCTGGCCAACACGTGGTGCGGTTGGCCTTCGATCGCCCGCATCGTGATTTGCTCAGCTTCGTCACGACCGAGTGCCGTCGACACCGTGGTCTGGAGCGTTTGCAGCGCTTCGGTTGCCGCGGTGATCAGGTGCGACGTCGGATCGGCTGAATCCTGGGTGCCTTCGCCATGGAGTCCGTACGGTGGCACAGCGCCGGCGAACGGGTACTGCGCCGCGGTCATGTAGGGCTGGAAGGCGTACACCGCCTCAACTTTCGCGCCGTCACGAGCCGCGAGACCGACCGCGAAATGCAGTACGGCGATGGAGTTCTCGGTTCCGTCGATGCCGACGACGATCCGGTGAAAGTGCGTCTGGTCGGCCACCTTCGTCGGTCCCCACGTCGATGTGTCATGGCAAGCAGTCATCGCGCTCATCTCCTTCAGATCCGCGTTCCTGCCTTCATGCTCGGCGCAATTGAGCTGCATTGACACGGTCGGAGGGCACAACGCGACGGGACTCAAGTCACCCCGACGCGGCCCACAGCGAGGCCCGTGCAGTCGACATTCGGCTCGGCCGACATAGGCGGGCCCGCCGCGTTCAGCTGAACGCGGCGGTCCTCTTTAGGGCAATCGACGGAAGTATGATTTCGTGGCGCTGTCGCTTATCGCATTCGCTCGCTGAGTTGCCGGCGGTGCGCCGGGAGCGCAGCGCGTATTGGATCAGGGCGACGACGATGAGAACGATCAGGACGACGACCCCGACGAGAAAGGCGCCGAAGACGACGTTGCCCAGGACGGCGACGGTGTGGTTGTGCTTGCCGAGCCCGTGGTGGCTGTCGCCCAGTGGGTCGGCGATGACGAACAGTGCCACGACGATCGCGGCGGCGATGATGAGTGCCTTCCATTTGATGACCATCTGGTCCTCCTGGCGATGAGAAGTGGGGTGTCGGCGTCTAACTTGGTCCCGCCGCGCGGCGTTGTCGTCCATCTCGATGTTGATCTGTGGCGGGTCAGGTCCTGCTTGCGGAGGATGCGGTCGGCGTCGCGGAGGATGCGGACCGTAGTTGGCGCCGGTAGCGTCCCCAGCGTGAGCACGGTCGATAGGCTCGAGACGAGGTTGCTGACGCTCGACCCGCGAGTCGTCGACGCCGTCGTCGCTCTCACCTTGGGCGTGATCACCGTGATCGCGGTCGGGTTGCAGAAGCACCCGTCGGTGGTTGAGTTGCTGGCTGGAGTGGTCCTGTCGGCGACGGTTGCCGCGCGGCGCCGAGCGCCGGTGGTCGCGGTTGTGGTCGCCGGTGTCGCGGCGACGGTGCTGAGCCGTTCGGGCGGCGATCAGTTCGCGGTGTCACCGGTGGTGTTGGTGCTCGATTGCTACCTGCTCGGTCGTCGGGGCGCGCGCGGCGCGCGGCTGGCGATCGATGTCGTTGTCGGGGTCGTCTCGCTGGCGGCGATCGCGGCCGATCCGGGACCCCGGCTCCAGGCACGCCGCTGGTGATCGCGGTGGTCTCGGTGTGGGGATTTTTCTTCGGGCTGCCCTATGCGGCCGGACGGGCTGTGGGCAGCCGGACCCGAATGAACGCCGAGCTGCGGGCGAACGCCGAACGGCTGGAGCAAGAGCAGCGAGATCGAGCCCGGCAAGCGGTGATCGGTGAGCGCACCCGCATCGCGCGAGAGCTGCACGATGTCGTCGCGCACAGCGTGAGCGTGATGGTGATCCAGACCCAGGCAGCCAGACGCATCGCCGGCCGCGACCCGGCCGCCGCGGCCGAGGCATTGCGCGCGGTCGAGAGTTGCGGCCGGGACGCGCTGGTCGATATGCGGCGCATGATCGGTGTGCTGCATCGGGGCGACATCGAACTGCTCGGCGGCGCGAGCCCCGGCCTGGCTCAACTGGGCAAACTGGCCGAGCGCGCGCAGGCATCCGGATTGCCGGTCCAGATCCGCATCGAAGGCGAGCCGCGCCCGTTGTCACCGGCGCTGGATCTGGTGTCTTTTCGCATCGTGCAAGAGGCGCTGACGAACGCGATCAAGCATGCCGGCCCGGCCCGCGCCCGCGTGCGGGTGACGTTCACGGCGGACGGTCTCGAGCTTGAGATCACCGACACCGGCGAAGCGACGGCCCGATCGCGAGCACGCACCGAACCGGTCGGTCACGGACTGGTGGGCATGCAGGAACGGCTCACCCTCTACGGCGGCCACCTGCAGACCGGACACCGTCGGGGTGGCGGATTTCAGGTCGTGGCGCGCATCCCGCTGACCGAACCGGCGCTGACGTGACCGGCAACCTCGCCGCGGCGCGTCCCCGAAGGCGCATTCCGGCTCAGTGGATCGACCCGATCCTGGCTGCGCTGTTCCTGCTCGCCGGCGAAACCGAGACGCTCATCGACCTGCACAACGACACGTCACACCACCATTGGCCGCTGGCCGCGAACGTCCTCTCATCGCTGGACTGACCGTTCCGATCGCCTGGCGCCGGCGGGCGCCACTGGCGTGCGCGAGCATCGTGATGGTCTGCGTGTTCGTGCTGACCGTGAGCCTGAACGACGTCAAGAACGTCACCACCCCCCAGCTCGTGCTGTTCATCGCTCCGTACTCGGTCGCGGCCTACTCGTCACGTGGCCGCGCGCTGCTCGGACTTGGTATCTGCGTCACCGCGATCGCCGCGGGGAACCTGTTCGGGACCGGCACATCGGCGAGTCGTCGTGGGTGTTCAGCCTCGGCGCCTCCACCGGGGCGTCGTGGGTGACGGGACGGATACTTCGGGCCCGCCGCACGCTCGCGGCCGAACTTCGGCGCACGAACGAGCGGATCATCGCCGAACAACACGGCCGCGAGATGCTCGCGATCGCCGAGCAGCGCACGCGGATCGCGCGTGAACTTCAAGCGCTCGTCGCGAACAGCGTCAGCGCGATGATCGTGCAGACCCAGGCCGCGCAACGGCTGCTCGTCGAGGTTCCCGGCGACGCTGATGCGGCCATGGCGATCATCGAAGACACCGGACGGCAGGCACTGGCCGAGATGCGCCGCATCCTGGGCGTACTGCGCCGCGCCGACGACAAGCCCGACCTGTCGCCCGCGCCCGGCGTCGGCCAGATCCCGGCGCTGGTCGAGCGGGCGCGACAGGCCCAACGACTCGTCGCGCTGCACGTCGACGGCGAACCGGGGCCGCTGCCGGCCAGCGTCGACCTCGGGGTCTACCGCATCCTCGAAGACGCACTGGCCAGCGCGGACGACACCGACGGCCCGTCGATGTCGTGCTGCATTTCGGCGCCGACGACATCGAACTGGACGTGACCTCGCACGGCGGCCCCCGCCTAGACTGGCCGAGCATCGCGATCCGCGAGCGGGTCGCGTTGTGTCAGGGCGTCGTCGACGTCGACATCGTCCCGGGCACGGGCGAGCGTCTGGTCGTCAAGCTTCCGCGAGTCTTCGAAGGAGCGTTCGCGTGACGATCCAGGTGCTGATCGCTGACGACCAACAGCTCGTACGCACCGGCTTTCGGATGATTCTCGACAGCGAACCCGACATCGCGGTGGTCGGCGAAGCCATCGACGGGCTACACGCCGTGTCGCTCGCCGCACGAGCTGCAGCCCGACATCGTGCTGATGGACATCCGGATGCCGGGCATCGACGGCATCGAGGCCACCCGCCGACTCACCGCCGTCGGGTCGAGTCAGCACTCGAAGGTCCTCATCCTCACCACCTTTGACCTCGACGAATACGTCTTCGACGCGCTGCGAGCCGGCGCGAGCGGCTTCCTGCTCAAAGACACCCCGGCGACCCAATTGACCGCCGCGATTCGAATGATCGCGGCCGGCGATGCTCTGCTGGCGCCGACCATCACCCGCCGCCTGATCGAGGAGTTCACCGCCCGCACCCGCGAACTGCCTCCGCCACCCGGCCTCGACGAACTCACCGCCCGCGAGCTTGACGTCTTCCGCCTCGTGGCCAAAGGAATGTCCAACGCCGAAATCGCCACCGAACTCGTCATCGGCGAGACAACCGTCAAGACGCACGTCACCCGCCTACTGATGAAACTCGGTCTGCGCGACCGCGTCCAAGCCGTCGTGCTCGCCTACGAAGCCGGCATCATCAACCCACGTCAACCGAACTGACCGACTGCACAAACGTGAGGACGTCGGTGTGGTTGCGGTCGTCACGCGGCCGCGCGCCAACGAGCCCCGGCCGCTCCCACGGCGCACAAGACCGATGAATCGGGCGGCACTTGCACGTCACACTCGTAGCAAGCTCGAAGAGAAGGAGCGCAAAGTGGACGTCGAGTTCGTGGCGCAGTTGCAGAAGAGCCCAGCGAAGGGCGGCTGGACGTACGTGGTCTGGCCAAAGTCCGTCGAGCATTTCGGCACCAAAGGCTTGGTGAAAGTTCGCGGCACCGTCGATGGCCGCCCGTTCCAGAGTTCGTTCATGGCGTTGGGCGACGGCACACACAAACTGCCGGTAAAGGCAGACGTCCGCCGGGCGATCGGCAAGGAAGCCGGCGACACCGTCACGGTCCGCATCGAGGAGCGCCTGACCGCCTGACGGTGCGTTACGCCAGAACCGGCTCGACGACTGGGCCGGCCGCGAGCGTGTGTTCGCCGCGCGTGTTCGTCGCTCGGACGGCGATCGCGGCGGCAGCAACCAAGAACACCGCAGCTGCGATCAACGCGTAGTGAAATCCGGACGCGAGCGCGGACGGTCCGGCGACGTGCACCGCAAGCTCGTGCTTGGTGTGTGAGGTCGCGATCGCCGCGAAGATGGCGATGCCCAGCGCGCCGCCCAGTTGCTGCGACGCGTTGAACAGCGCAGCAGCGAGGCCGGCCCGGTCAGCCGGCACGCCCGCGTTGGCCGCTGTCGTTGCGGCAACAAAGACCGCACCGAGACCAAGCGACATCACGACCAGCCCGGGAAGCAGGTCGCTGACATACGAGCCATGCACGGGCAGCCGCGAGATATAGAAAATGCCAGCGGCAGCAACGAGAGCGCCAGCCACTAGCACCGGCCGAGTGCCGGTGCGGGGAAGATCTTCGACGAAACGCCGGCCGAGACGATGACGCCCGCGGTGACGGGCAGGTACGCAGCACCCGTTTTGATTGCCGAGTAACCAAGGACGTTTTGCATGTACAGCGTCAAGAAGAAGAAGGTCGAGAAGAAGCCTGCAATCGCGATGAGCTGCGTAACGTCAGCGGCCGCGAGCCCCTTGATCTTGAACACCGACAGCGGCAGCAGCGGTCGGTCGACGCGCATCTCGTTGGCGACAAACGCGAATAGTAGGACGGCGGAGCCGGCGAGCGCAGTCACAGTCGACGCGGCGCCCCACCCAACGACGGGCGCGCGCACGAGTCCGTAAACGAGCGCGAGCATCCCCGCCGTCGAGAGCACTGCACCTACCGCGTCGAAGTGCGACGCCCGTTCCTGCGGCCGTTCGGGATTGATCAAAGCAAGAGTTCCGGCAAGGACGCCGACGCACGCGATCGGGTTGACGAAGAAGACCCATCGCCAGCCCGGGCCTTCGACAGCACACCGCCGAGCAGCACGCCGGCGGCGGATGCCACGCCGCCCAGCGCTCCCCACGCGCCGAGGGCCTTTGCGCGATCAACCGGCTGATTAAACGTCGTTGTCAGGATGGACAGTGCGGCTGGGAGCATGAGCGCAGCGCCGACCCCTTGCGCGAGCCGCGAGCCGACGAGGGTCCCGGCGTTCCGTGCCAGCCCCGCCGCCATCGAACTGGCCAGGAAGAGCACGGTCCCGCGATGAGGACGATCCGCCGCCGGCCGACGAGGTCCGCGCGCGGCCGCCAAGGAGCATGAACCCGCCGTACGTGAGCAGATATCCGCTGAGCACCCACTGCAGGTTGCCGATGCTGAACCCCAGGTCCGTCCGGATGGACGGCAGCGCGACGTTGACGATCGAAGCGTCGACGAAGTCGAGAAAGCCAATGGCGAGCAGCAGTGCGAGGACGGCTTTGCCCTGCCGGGTCCCGAGCGTGGGCTGATGGTCTTGCGCTTCGGCCACGAGGGCTCCTTGGTGAGTTAGTTAGCTGACTAACTCGAAAGGTAGCCCAGATCCCCCACGGCGTGAAGCGAATTCCCTCAACACGGGCCAAGAAGGCGAGTGCTATCCTCAGTCAGGTGACTGACTCAGCGATGCCGAAGGTGAGCAAGCGAGAAGCGCTGGTCGGTGCTGCGACGCAGCTCCTCGTCGAGCGCGGCCTCGACGCACCATCCATCGCTGACATCGCCGAGCACGCCCAGGTGCCCGCCGGAAACGTCTACTACTACTTCAAGACTCGCGATGAGCTCATCGAAGCTGTCATCGACGGCCATGTTCAGGGCATCGACGACACGATCGAGATGCTCAATCGCTACCGAACGCCGAAGGCACGGCTCAGGCGCTCATCCGGCAACTCACCGATCGCCGCGATCTGATCGCGCAGTTCGGCTGCCCGCAAGGCACGTTGTGTTCGGAGCTTGAGAAGAGCGGCGAGCATGAAGACATAAGCCGCCTTATGACGCAACCGATGGCGTGGCTTGAAGAGCAGTTTGGCGCGCTCGGCCGAAAGGATGCCGACGACCTCGCGATCTCGCTCTTGGTGGGCTACCAGGGCACGGCTGTGCTCACGCACACGTTGCGAGACCCGTCGCTGCTCGCCGATGCAGCCAAACGACTCGAACGCTGGGTCGACTCGCTGTAGCTGGGAACCGCTGACTGCCCGATGCTCGCCCCGGCTTGCTAGTTCCCGACCTCGACGATGCGGACGACGCTGAACATGCGGGCCGGGTCCTCGTCGCTGTACAAACGGATGACGACGATGAGCCGGCCGGACTTCGATGAGGCGATCCCACCGACGTTAGGTCAAGTGTCCCGCGACGATGTCGGCCAATGGGCGCCCGGGACGTCCAGAGTGCCTCGGTGCACTTTCCAAGGTCTTCTCGTAACCCGGCGAGGAGTGGACGATCGCTGTCAGCCGTGCCGCCTCGGCGAACTCGATGAGCACCGTGGGGTCGTGACTCTCGTGGTAAGCGAATACCGCCTCGTACATCGAAGTAAGCACGCGCTCGGGGGCCTCCAGCGCAGCCGCAACCGCGCCGCCCACGTCACTCTGATCGCTCATCGCGCAAGCCTCCTGCCGTCCGACACGGCTCGATCCCACCAGTAGAGCAGCTACACACGACAGTCTCACGCACCCGCCTCGACTGCCGGCGTTGTCCGGTGATGAGTTACTTGACAAACCCATGATCGTTTGACGAATTCCCTTATGAAACAAGAGCTTTCGATCCCACGGCTGGCGCAGAACATCGCGACCGAAGGCGAGGCGTACCTGTTCCTTGAGGGCTTGCGCTGGGCCAATGGCGTGGTGTGTCCGCACTGTGGCGCGACCGGTCGTTGCTTCTACCTGAACCCCGCGAACGGCAATTCGCGCGCCACTCGTACTGGTTCGGTGTCGCGAGCGCCGCGTGTGGAAGTGCCGCGAGTGCCGCAAACAGTTCTCCGTGCTGACCGGGACGATCTTTCACGGGAGGAAGATCAGCGTGCGGACATGGCTGCTTGGTCATCTTCGAGATGTGGCCAGCCAAGAACGGCATCTAGCGCCCGCGAAGTCGAACGCAAGTACGAGCTGACCGCCAAGACTGCGTGGTACATGATGCACCGCATCCGCGAGGCGATGAAGCGCGAACCACTCGCCGGCCTCCTGTCGGGCACCGTGCAAGCCGACGAAACGTTCATCGGCGGCAAGCCGAAGAACCGGCACCGCAACGACAAGCGCGAGCCAGCGCGCCGCTATGCGACGACCGACAAGACGCCCGTATTTGCCTTGGTGCATTACGAAACGCGCGAAGTACGTTCTCGCGTCGTCGCCAACGTCAACGGGCAGACTTTGCTGCCAGCGATCCACGAGCACGTTCCAGATGGATCGCACCATGTTGCACACCGACGGTGCGAAGGCGTACCTGACCGCCGCGCCGTCGATGGCAGGCCACGAATCGGTTGATCACTCGGCTGGCGAGTATGTCCGCAAGGGCGTCTCAACGAATCTCGCCGAGGGCTACTTCTCGCACTTGAAGCGTTCGCTGGACGGTACGCACCATCACGTCTCGGTGGAGCATCTAAACCGTTACCTCGCGCCAGTTCGACTTCATGTACTCCTGGTGCCGCCGCACCGACACCGAGCGGATCCTTAAGGTCATCAGCAACGCTGGGGGTCGGAGGCTTACTTCCACTGACCGCCGATGAATAAAAGGCTGGTGTCCTGCTGGATGAGCATTACGTTTGGTAGACTCAGTAAGTCACACGACAACTACATGGGCTGTGGACGGCAGGGGGGTCGAACCCCTGGGTCAGGTTTCCAAGACTTCCACCCGGGCCAACCGCCGCCCCGCAACAAAGGAATGGCCGCTGGCCTGCCACCGTTTCGGGTGACAGACCAGCGAGTAGCACAGCGAAAGTACCTCCATTACGGAGGCACGGTCACTGTGACCGTGACGGAGTTCGGTGTTATCCGAACCACCACCACGACCATCAGGGGGGACCGCACCATGCGCGGAACCTCCTTCCTGCAAGGAGAGGCCATCTGACGGCCTCTCTCCACCCGAAACCCCCGCTGATACGGGGGTTTCGGCGTTTATGGGCCCGAAGCGGCCACGTGACAATTTCACTGCTCGGTGGTGCCGAACCAGGTAGTGGAACGAGTTGCGGACTGAGCCAGCGTCGTCAAGACCGGCACGGCCCTTGCTCGACAAGAACATCAGCACCTCGTTTGCGTCGCCGTCGCCTAGATCAGCCAAGGCCCGCTCAACTGCACGAACCCGGTCATAGCCGGGCCACGGGTTACCGCCTCGCACATCAACAGTGACAGTCGCTACGCCGTCGGCGCGGGCAGTAATGCCGGTGGCGGCAGCGGCGGCGTAACGTTGAGATGCCGACACTAAGGTGGCGACCATCTCCTTCAACTCTTCAACCCTGGCGACGGCGAAGTCCGCCTTCATCTGGGCGTCGTGCAAGTCTTTTCGCGCGGCTGCGATCACGCTGTCCATGTCCATGGTCTGCAAGTGTAGCAGCCGTCATAGTTCGAGTTGTAGTTAGATAAGCGGAGGTTAAATACGGTTCTAAGTTACAACGACAGGATTCACCCGACGACCGGGTAGCGCTGCCGCTTGACCCCGAGGAAGCGATCAAGGCGCTGCTGAAGGTCGAGCCAGACGATGAGCCCGAAACACAGGAGCAGGGCAGCTAATGCGCCTTCGGCGGCTGCTCCCGGTCGTCTGGCTCTGGCGCGGGGGGACGTGAAGGCGCGAGGTAGACACCGATGCCGCCCGCGCCTGTAGCGGTTAGTTCATCGATCTCGTATATGCCGCCTTCGATGCGAATGCCGTCGCCTCCGCTGTCCACGACGTTGACCGTGCCGATGGTATTGCGGAACGGGTCATACGGTCTCACCGCTTGGACCCGCGCGGCAGCGACTAGCGCTTAATTCCCTAATTCGCGCGTCGGTGTCTCGCCGCTCCTGCGTCATGACGGCTTGCGCTGCGCGGCTGTCCTCAGCCGTCTTGTGGTACAGGAAAAACGAGCGCGTCAGTAGGAGCAGTAACAGCACCGAGGTCGCTGCCGACCAAATCCACGGATGGCCCTTGGCGAACGCGAATGCAAGCGCGAAAACCGTCACGACGCCGCCCGAGACGCGACGAGCCAGCCCACTGGGCGGAGAACAAGGTCCGCATCCATTTGTCGAGGTCGGGGCGCACGCGCTCAGCTTACAGCGTGCTGGGTTTGTCAGGTAACTTCATCGCCCGTGTCCACAGCAGTGAGCTGGAGGAAACCTCGGCGCCACCCGGTTAGTTCGCGGCCCTCCACCTGGTCTGTACAGGTGACGACCGCGCAACGGGAGGCCCACGTGACCACTGACGACCCAAACCCAGCGATGGGTGCTGTTCCTCACCTCCGCCGCCTCACTCATGGTCGCGCTCGACCAGCTCGTCGTGGCGACCGCGCTCAGCACGATCCGCCGCGACCTGCACGCCTCGCTCGCCACCCTCGAATGGACCGTGAACGCCTACAGCCTCAGCTTCGCCGTCCTGCTCATCACGGGTGTGGCACTAGCCGACAGGCTCGGACGACGACGGGTGCTCATCGCCGGACTCGCCCTGTTCGCCGTCGCATCTGTCGCCTGCGCACTCGCCCCGAGCGCCGGCTGGTTGATCGCCGCCCGCACCCTTCAAGGTGCCGGCTCGGCGCTGGTGATGCCGACCGCGATGGCCCTGCTCACAAATGCCTACCCGCCCGAAAAACGAGGCGCAGCGCTCGGCATCTTCGCCGCACTCACCGGTGTCGCCGTCGTCGCCGGCCCGGTGCTCGGCGGCGCGATCACCCAAGGCCTTGAGTGGCGGTGGATCTTCTGGATCAACGTCCCGCTCGCCGCCGCAGTCATCCCGCTCGTCGCCACAAAGATCAAGGAGAGCTACGGCAACCGGCACGCGAGCATCGACACCATCGGCGTCGCACTAGCAGCAACCGCGATGCTCGGCCTGGTCTGGGGACTCTCCCGAGCCAACACCGCCGGCTGGACCTCCCCCGAAATCATCGGCACCCTCACCGCCGGCGCCCTGCTCACCGCGGCCTTCATCGCATGGGAGCTCAGAGCAACAGACCCGATGCTGCCGATGCATTTCTTCAGGGCAAAAGCGTTCGCGGCCGGCAACGCATCGGCGCTGCTGCTCTACGGATCCCTCTACAGCAGCGTGTTTTTCGTGTCCCAGTGGCTCCAGGTGTCGCTCGGCTACTCGCCGTTCGCGGCCGGGCTGCGCTTCATGCCGTGGGCGGTCGGCGTCCTGGTCATCGCGCCACTGGCCGGCCGGCTCACCGACCGCATCGGCGCGCGCAGCCTCATCGTCGCGGGCCTGACCGTGCAAGGTCTGGGCCTGGCTTGGGTGGCGCTCAACGCGTCAAACCACCGGCACTACTCGGCGTCCGTCGTGGCGTTGATCGTGTCGGGCTGCGGCACGGCGACGGCGATGCCCGCGGTGCAGAATGCAGTGATGAACTCGGTGCCGGTGACGGCGCTCGGCAAGGCGGCGGGCACGTTCAACACGTTGCGGCAGTTCGGCGGGGCGCTCGGAGTCGCCGTCCTGGCCGCGGTGTTCGCCGCTCATGGCAGCTACGCGTCGGCGCGCGCGTTCTCCGACGGCTTCACTCCGGCGATCGCGGGTTCGGCGGCGTTCGCGCTCGCGGGCGCGGCGATCGGGCTGGCAACGCCGGGACGCCGACGGGTGGCCGCCCTGCCCCAACCGCAGGCGCTGACTTCGCAGCCCGAGCAACCCGATTTCGCAGCCGCAGGGGCCGCCCGTGTCAGCTGACGACGACTTCAGCCGGCTCACCGATCCGTACCGGCACGAGTTGCTCGCGCATTGCTATCGCATGCTCGGGTCGATCCACGACGCCGAGGATCTGGTGCAGGAGACGTATCTGCGGGCGTGGCGCGGATACGACCGGTTCGAGGAGCGCTCGTCGTTGCGCACGTGGCTGTACCGGATCGCGACCCGTGCGTGCCTGACGGCGCTCGACAAACGCGAGCGGCGGGTGCTGCCGTCGGGGCTCGGCGGGCCGGAATCCGACGTGTCAGAGCTCGGCCCGCATCTCGACACGGTGGCGTGGCTGACGCCGATCCCGACCACGATGCTGGCCGGCGACCCGAGCGATCCGGCGACGATCGTCGGCATGCGCGAGAGCACCCGGCTCGCGTTGATCGCGGCGATGCAACGGCTGTCTCCGCGACAACGCGCCGCGCTGCTGTTGCGCGATGTGTTGGGCTGGCACGCCGAGGAGGTTGCATCTCTGCTCGGGACGTCGACAGCGTCGACGACGAGCGCGCTGCAACGGGCACGTGCGCAACTCGCGAAATCGGCGCCGCGCGAAGACGACATCGAACCGTCGGACGCCGATGCGCAGGTGGTGGCGCGATTCATCGAAGCCTTCGAACAGTCGGACGCCGCGGCGCTGGCGCGACTGTTGCGCGAAGACGTCGTACTCGAGATGCCACCGATCGCAACCTGGTTCCGCGGACGTGATGACGTGATGGCGTTCTTCGACAGCCGGGTCTTCAACGGCCGCGTGCGTCGGTTGATACCGACGTCGGCGAACGGTTACCCGGCGACCGTGACGTATGCGCCAGTGGACGGGGTTCCGTCGCTACACAGCATTCAGGTGCTGGAGTTGCGAGAAGGCTTGATCGCCGGCATCCACGCGTTCCTCGACCCGAACCTGTGCAAGGTCTTCGACGTACCGGCGACGCTGCCCAATCCCGAAGGCCGTCCCGGCGATGCGGCGGCGTGGATGGGCGCCAGAACTGCCAACCGTAGGGAGCCGGTGGCCAGGTCCGATCGGGTACCAACCGCGCGGTAGCTGGCGGCTGCGGCCAACCAGGCGGCCTCTCGTAGCCATCTATCCCCGCTCGGTAGTTCGCGACACGAGCTGACGATGGCATGGACCTCTGCACGTGCGCGAAGATGGGACAACGCGCTCAAGGAAGAGGTTCCCGTGGCTCCATCCGACACAGTCGAGGCCGCCGAGATCGAGGACAGACGACGTCATCGACGTTGACCCTGACCAAGAGGTTATCTGTCGAGTTTCATACGACATTACTTCGTACGGCGCAGATTACCCGGTCGACGGGCTCGTAAAGCGACTAGATCAGGGTGATATCGTAATTCCTTCATTCAATCCGCAGTACGACGACAGCGAGGAGAGTTCAAGGATTTCAGCGTCGCTTCGTTTGGTCGCGACCGCAAATGGACAAGTTTGTCGAGTCACTCCTGCTCGGATTGCCAGTCCCGGGGATATTCCTGGTTCGCGAGAAGTCTAACAAGTTGTTGGTATTGGACGGTCAGCAACGCTTGAAAACACTCCGAGGCGTTCTACAAGGGCCGTCCACGACGGTCGGGAATAACGCTTTGCGGCACGTTCAAGAGATATTCCGGGGCCAGCGGTACGAAGATTTAGATGACGAGGATCGGCGTCGCCTTGATGACAGCATCGTCCACGCAACGGTATTGAGGCAAGAGTACCCGGCTGGCTCGCAGGACGCGGTTTATTCGATATTTGAGCGACTGAATACTGGCGGATCGCCTGCTTCAGCCACAGGAGATTCGAGTTGCACTTTACAACGGACCGTTCTTGCGAAGGATAAGCGAGCTGAACGAGGATCCCGACTGGCGACAATTGTATGGCCCGGTCTCAAACCGTCTCAAAGACCATGAGTTGATTCTGCGGGCCTTCGCCCTTTACGAGGCTGCGACTTCGTACAGGCGGCCGTTGAAGGGCTTCCTCAATCACTACCTCGAGGTCAATCGCGACAGGTCTCTCGACGACAATTCCCGCGCTCGTCGGACTGTTCAAGCTCGCCACCTCCGAAATCGCGGTCGGGATTGGTCCGCGTGCCTTTCGTCCCGTTAGGCTGATCAACGCCGCGGTACTCGATTCCGTGATGGTTGGAGTCATGCGGCGGCTAGCGGATGGGGCGCCGATCCATGGCGATATAGGAACTGCCTACGATGGTCTGATAAAGGGGAAAGCCTATCTAGCGGCGACCACCAGCTCGACGGCCGCCGAGGAGTCGGTAGCCGATCGAATCAAGGCTGGCCACTGAAGCATTCGCCGAGATTTGAGATGCCTAGACCGCAAGGACGTCACGAGGTCATACGCCGCCGGCAGCAAACGCACTCCGCCTTTGCAAAGATCGCCGGTACCGACCTATCACCCGAACTGATATCGCATTACGCCCGATACTTGTGCGTGCTTGTATCGGGATACGCTGAACAATCTGTGAAAGAGTTGATCGCGCAGTACTGTCGAACGAAATCGAACGCAAGGATACAACGCTTCGCTGGCCAACAGATGGCGCGATTCCGAAATATCGATCTGGAAAAACTACGGCAAATTGTCACTTCGTTCGAGCCCAACTGGTGGGAGGCTTTGGAGTCTGGTCGCCCCGATGAACTTCAGGCGCTGTCGAGCATCGCGACGATTCGCAACGGTGTGTCGCACGGATCGGACAGCGGAATTACGCTCGCAACCGTTCGTCAGTACTACAGCCAGGTCTCGATACTCCTCGACGATCTGTGCAACCTGTTCGATCCCCCCGGGGACCGGCCGCCACCGTCACCTGATGTCCTGCCGCGACGTGGCTCCCGTTGGTGGACGACTCTGGAATGATGAAGGCTCGACCGCGAGCATGCTAAAGGCCACGTGGAGCCGGGCCATTGACTCCTGAGCCCACGGTTCGGACCAAGCCAACCCGGTCCTCCGCGAGGGTGACAACGGCCCGACACGTAGATCCTGTCGGCGTCCGGTGACAAGGTTGGCGTGTGCCGCTAGCTGAGGGAGCAAACGTTGACGCCCTTCGATGACCAGGTACTGCGTGACGAACTGACGCCTGCGCAGTATGTGGCCGCAAGCGCGCCGGAGCGCGAGGTCCTGGCGTTGGCGTGTGCTGGATCGGGCAAGTCTCGGACCCTGGCGTACAGAATCGCGCGCTTGCTGGCGCGGGGCGACGACCCGGTGGGCATCGTGGCGTTCACATTTACAGAAAAGGCAGCAGAGTCGATCAAGAGCCTCCCAATCGCGAGCGCGCTCGGACACTGCGGGCTTGACCCGGCGATTGTCGGTGCCATGAGTGTCGGCACGATTCACGGCTGGTGTCGGGTCATTCTGGACGGCTGGATGCCAGCTACCGGCAGTGTGAGGTGCGACGATATGCGATTCCGCATGTACGTGATGAGCCCATACCCCGAGCTGTTGAAGGATGTCCGCGGACTTCGCGAGGCTCACCCAAGAGCCGGGTTTCAGGCCGGCTACTTTGAAACCATCAGGCAGCTCTGCGAGGCGTACAAGCTCATCAACGAAGAGCTCTTAGACCCCGCGGCCGTCGCTGCGGAGGACCCAACCCTCGGTCAGGTGCTTTCCCGTATCGATGCGCTGCTCGAACGTGACCATTTCATCGACTTCACAACGATGATCCGTCGAGTCGTCGACGCCCTCGAACGGGTGACGTCGACGTCGATCGAGCGCTGAGCGATCTACGACACTTGCTCGTCGACGAGTACCAGGATGTGAACCCTCTACAAGAGAGACTGATTCGGTTATTGCACGACCGCGGCTGCTCGCTTTTCGTCGTTGGCGATGACGATCAAGCCATCTACGCCTGGCGCGGTGCAGATGTAGGCAACATCCTCAACTTCAGGTCCAGGTACCCGGCCGCCGTGCAGCACACGCTGCCACACAACTTTCGCTCGACGCCAGCCATTGTCGCGGCGGCAGACGAATTTGCTGCGGCGGAACTTGGGGCAGCTCGGCTGGTGAAGAACCCGACCGCGACGCCGACGAGTGAGCCGCGTGATCTCGCCGTTCTCTGGTTTGGCGATCGTAGCGACGAAGCGGGCTGGGTCGCCGACCGCATCGCAGCACTGCTCGGGAGCGCGTACCACGAGTCAGACGACACGATACGCGGCCTAACTCCAGCCGATTTCGCCATTCTCATGCGCTCTACCCGTGGTGACGAACAAGACGGTACCCACCGCCACACCGCGTTTACCCAGGCCCTCGCAAATCGAGGCATCCCGTACACCCTCGAGGCTGGTGGCGGTCTGTTCGATCGGCCGCAAGCGTCCGCCTTGCGGGAGGCGTTTGACCTCTTCCGCGCGGGCAGCCCAGGCCGCGATGCCGTGCGCGGACTGTATGAGACGACTATTGGCGGGCTGTTTCTAGGTGCAGACTTCGATGAACTTGCAGGCGTTTATGCCGATTGGGGCCGCCGCATTCATCAGCCGATTGCGCAGGGTGCCGCACGACAGCGGTTGTTTCCGCAGCAATTGCTCCAAGAGATCCTGGCTGCGCTCGGAGTTCGGTGACGCCGCCCGATGCCGGAGTCATGGCCGACCTGGGCGTGTTCAGCCGGATCCTGCAGGACGCAGAGACCGTATACGTGAGCATCGACTCAAGTCGTCGATTCACGGAGCTACTCAATTTCCTCCAAAACGTCGCAGAGGACGGCTACGACTTGCAGACCGAACTGATGGCCCGCCCGGACGCCGTCACGGTCGCGACGGTTCACAAGATGAAGGGTCTTGAGTTCCCGGCGGTCTTCGTTTCCGACGTCGAAGCACAGCGGTTTCCACCGGCCGGGCAGGACATACAGCGGATGGCTACCCGCCGCATGCATGGCGCCGATCCTTGCCCGGGGTGCGTACAACGGCGCAGGCAGCCGCAACGGCGAGGGACGACTCTTGACACCGCGATCACCCGGGCGGAGCGTTACTTATACATCACCGGGAAGCGCGAGCCTGCCGGGTGCTCGGCGGGACCGACGCGTGTCGCCCTACTCGGCCCGGCTCCAGCACCCCGAACTGCGTCGTGACGTGCTCGAAGCAGGTGCCGCTCCGTTAGCCCAACCAATGTCGCCACACCGCGTCGCCGTGGCGACGAGTCGGTCTTGCCAACGACCTACTCTCAGATCCGCTACTACCTTCGATGCCCACACGACTATCTGTTGCGCACGGTTTACGGCTTCTCGCCGCCGATCGTGGAGATGTTTGGCTACGGCCAGACAGTCCACGCGGCCATCGGGAAACTGCACGAGCAGTTTCCCGATCAGGCCCCCACCGCCGCGGACGCACGTCGAATCAGCGACGAGGTCTTTCACCTCAAACATGTCCCGCCGAGTCGCGACCCCGAGAATCGCCCGGGAGGCTACGAGAATGCCAAACGCGCAGCTGCAAACACTCTGGCGGCATACGCGGTGGAATACGTGGACGACTTCCACCACCAGTGTCAGGTGGAGAGACCTTTTGAAGTGCCGGTAAAGGATGCCGTGATTAGCGGATCGATCGACCTACTGCTCAGCCTCGACGAGGCAGGGAATCTTGTCGGTGCAAGCGTGATCGACTTTAAGGCGATGGAGGGCGGCCCAGATCCGACGAATCGTATCGATCTCGACTGGGGCGACTTAGCACTGCAGGTTCAGCTTTATGTGTACGGAGCCACACAAGTACTGGGAGAGAATGCGCGTACCGGCGCGGTTCACCTCCTAAAGGACGGGCAGCGAGTGGAAGTCCCAGTCGACGAGGTGGCCGTGGTCGACGCCGTAGCGAACGTGGAATGGGCGGTGGCGCACATCATCGATGGCGAGTTCCCGATGCGCCCGTCGCCGAATAAGTGCGGCGGTTGCGACTTCCAACGGATCTGCCCGCAACGTAGGGAGGAGTTCAGCAGCCACGAGCAGCCACCAGCGTTACATTTACCCGACGGTCGTCGAATCAGTGCGCCAGCGTTCGCAGACGTGTCCTCCGTCTGAGTTCTATACGGACGCGACCTAAGATCCGATGCCTGGCTGACTAGCTCGGAGGACCTTTGCAGACCACCCTGATGAGGCACGCGGCCGGTCGCGATCGATCTGTTCAGCGGCGCGGGCGGCTTAACACGCGGATTGCGGGACGCAGGGTTCACCGTTATCGGCGCTATCGAGAGGGATGCTCTCGCCGCCGAGAGCTACATGTCGAACTTTCCTCGCGTACGCATGTGGAAGTCGGACATCCGTGATGTCACCTCCACCGAGATGAAGACCGCTCTTGGACTGCGCCCCGGCCAACTTGACCTCCTTGCTGGTTGTCCGCCGTGCGAAGGGTTCTCGACGCTCCGCACTCGAAACGGTCACGCCACCATCGTCGACCCCCTCAACGATCTGATTGTTGAATTGGCCGCTTGGTGATCGAGCTGCTGCCGAAGTACGTAATGCTTGAGAACGTTCCCGCACTCGCGGCAGACAGCAGGTTCGACGACTACCTGACATTGCTTCGTGATGCCGGATACACCTTGCGATACGAGGTGAAGGATGTCTCGCTATACGGCGTCGCTCAGAGGCGTCGTCGACTCATCCTCGTCGCCGCCCGAGGCACCCGCCGACCGATGCCAGCCGATGCTACCCAGTCGGCGCGGCGACCCACGGTCCGCCAGGCATTCCGTGGAATGCTCCCAGCTGGAGCGAGCGGCGACGAGTTGCACGACCACGGCGAAGTGCGGAGTGCAGAGATTCGCAAGCTCATTGCCGCAGTGCCGAAGGATGGCGGCAGCAGAAGCGACCTTCCCGACATCATGCAGCTGTCCTGCCACACCCGCATCGACGGCTTCCACGACGTATATGGCCGGATGGCTTGGGACCTGCCAGCGCCAACCATAACTGGCGGATGCGTGAATCCCTCCAAGGGACGCTTCCTGCACCCGACGGAGGACCGTGCCATTACTCTCCGGGAGGCGGCCCTGCTGCAGAGCTTCCCGCCTACCCACAGGTTCAGCCTCCGACGCGGCAAGTACGCCGCCCTGGTGGAATTGTATCGGAAACGCTCTGCCACCCGCGTTCGTGCGGCGACATGCACATCCGATAGTAGATGCACTCGCCAGAGCGCTCAGGTAGATCCTTGACCCGTCGACTTCTGAAACTTTCGGAAGACGCGCATCACGCACACGGGTAGCAAGTCATCGACGTCTGGGAGCATGAGCGCACTACGCAAACGCGGCTGATCGGATCGAAGGCCTCGCCGGACCGCGCTTAGTCAGGAGCCAGGACGGTTGCGCGACACGGATTGCGAGCGCCATCAGTTTGGAATCTCGAGCAAATGCGGGCCAGTTTGGTACTTTGCACGCGTCCTGCAAGAGCTCACTGATTGCGGCGGTGACTTGCAGGTTTTTTGCGAGCGCAACCATGTACCACGGTTGCTTCGTATCTCCCTCGCTTCCCATCTCGTGCGAGGAAGTTGTAGTGCACAGCCGCCGCGACGACAGCGCCTGGTCAACAAATCGCCGAACTGCGAGAACTCCTTTCTCGTCGAGCCAATCACGCCGAGCTTGACGGGGTAGTGGTCAACTCGTCGCTCACTGCGCCTCCTGCACGATCCGTTCGTACCACGATTGGAATGTTCGCCGGAACCCGCAGTACCGGTCTTAGCTCGCGCGGAAGCCGGCGAGATGGTCGAGCACCAGGCTGTTCGCTTCCCAGCCGTCCGGGAACTTCTCCGGCTCGTCGAGGAAGATCGGGTCGGCGTCGGGGAACTCGGCGAGCAGCCGGTCCGCCCCGGCGCGACCGACGACGATGCACGCCTGCCGATGGCGCGACAGCATCACGCACATGCGCCCGGCCTCGAGGTGGAAGGCCGTCGCGTCGCGTCGGCCGGCGAGCGGGTGCCACACCAGCACGACCTCGTACTCGCGGCCCTGCACCTTGTTCGCGGTCGACACGACGAGCGAGTCCGGGTCGACTCCCGACCTGGCTCAGCGCGTAGCGGACGGCGTGCACCTGGTCGTTGTGCGCGGCGACGACGGCGACGTCCGATGCGGCTCCAGCGTGCGCGCCTTCGGGTTCGAGTTCGTCGACGACGTCGGCGCCGCGGTCGAGCAGCCGCTGCACCAGCGCCGCGAGTCGCGACGCGATCTCGGTGTCGGTGCGGACCGTGAACTTCTCGGGCAGCTCGACGTACGCCCACCCGTCGGCGGCCGCGCGGTCGAGCACGTCGTCATCGTCGGCTCCCGCGTCCCTTCGCCGAGCGTCAGCGAGCGCTGCGACGCAGCGGTGCCCGCGTCGAACGACGAGAACGGGTAGAACGCCGTCGAGACGATGCCGGCCGCGCTCGGCGGCAGGCGCCACGACGTCGGCAGCTGGTGCGGCGTGATGTCGGGGTGGAACGCGCGCAGCGTCCCCATCGCGGTGCGCGACGGCGAGTACTCGAGTCCCTTCCACAGCGAGTCGTCGACGGTCGTGAACGGGTCGAGCTGGCCGGGGTCACCGACGCACATCAGCCGGTCGAACAGGCCCGCGATGCCGAGCAGCGCGTCCGAGCGCATCTGGTACGCCTCGTCGATCAGCGCGAGGTCGTACTTGCGGATGTTCCCGTTCTGCTGCTGGCCGGACCGAACGAACTCCCACTTGCGGGCGGTCGCGACGACGACACGTGCGCTGCTGCACGTCGGCCGCGTCGTGGTCGCTGTTGAGACGAGCACCGGCCCGGCGGCGGCTGCGGCGAGCATCGCGGTCGACGGCGCCGAGCTCGCTCCGCGCAGCCGCGCCACGACGATGCTCGGGGTGCTTCCGGCGCAGCGACAGCGACGAGGTCGTCCGCCTGTTCGTTCGTCTGGGTGACGATCGGCAGTCGCAGCTGTCTGGTCGTGCGACGTCAGCGCGTTCGCCACCGACACCGTCAGCGAGCTCTTGCCCGCGCCGGGCGGCGCCTCGACCAGCACTGCCGCCGTCCTGGCTCGGCCTTGCCGATGTCGTCGACGACGCGCTCGGTGAACTCCGCGTTGATCGAGGCGAAGTCGCGGGCGCGCGCTCACAGCAGCACCCCCGGCTCGTCGTCCGGGCCGACCACGCCGACGATCGGGATCTCGCCGAGCTCGTCGAGCGTCATGTCCGGGCTGCCGTCGTCGGCTGCCGCGGCCGCGTCGTCGCGTCGTCGCCGGCGAGCTCGGAGGTCGTCGGTTCGCGGTGCGTCCACGGCACCTCGTCGGGCGCCCACGGGTTCGGCCCCTCCCACGGGTCGAGGCCGACGAACATGACGTCGTCGCCGCGCCGACATCCCGCAGTCGTCGAGCGCCTTCATCGCCGCTCGTGATCGCGACCGTCGCCGACGTCGCGTCGACGCGCCGGAGCACGCCCTTGACCCTCCTGTCCTCGGTCCACCGGACCACCTCGCCCGCCAGCAGCCGGGTCGGCGCGGTCAGCGACAGCTCGATCAGCGGCACCCGAGTGCGGTTCTTGCCGCCCGGCTTGATCTCGCGGTTGTCCGAGTCGATCGACACGACCGTCGCCGGTGACGCAACGGCCTTCGGCGTCGAGTCGGGCCATGATCAGCGGGTCGTCGAACGCCTGCTCGGTCTCGAGCGCCTCGGCCGCCGAACTCCAGCGCTGCAGCGTGCTGCGCCGCGCGCAGCGCGTCGTGGCGCCGCGCGAACCGCGGGATGCCGCTTGCGCGCAGCGGCGGGCGTGGTCGCTCCACTCGCACACGTCGGTCTGCCAGCGGTCCGCGACGCTCGCCGGCCGGATCGATGGCGCGCAGGATGTCGATCGCTCGGTGCGTCGCCACGTACGCGACCGACAGCGCGTCGCGCACCTCGCGTCTCGACGTGCTCGAACGCCAGTCGCGACCTTCTCGCGCGTCGTCCGCCCGCAGTCCGTCCGTGTACGCCTTGACGAACGGCTCGAGCTGTCGCCTCCCACTTCGGGTTCGGCACCGGCCCGTACGCGCTGCTCCTCGAGCGTCTCCAGCGTCGGGCAGCAGGTCGCCCGGCACGCCGTCGATCCACGCCAGCAGCGTCGCGAGGTTCTCGTCCTCCAGCGCCGACTGGCCGGTGACGAAGTGCTGCGACAGCGACTCGGTCATCGCCAGGAACGTCGACTGGCCGGGCAGGTTGCGAGTGCTCGGCGAACCACGACAGGTGTGCGCCCGTCCACTGCGTCGCCTCCGGCACGTCGTGCGTGTCGCCGAGACCGAGGTAGCGCAGCGAACGGCCGAGCCGGGCGCCGAGGTACGCGCGGGTTCCGCGGTTGGGCACGACGATCTGCGGCGCGTCCGACGGCGACCTGCCGGAAACCGCCGGTCTTCGTCGGCATCGGTCTTCAGCGTCGAGGTACGGGCGGACGAACTCGACGAAGTCCGCCGCGAACGCGTTGATCGCCCCGAACCGCGAGTCGCGGTTGCGCGGCTCGGCCGCGACGACCAGCGACGCGTTCGTCGGGTTCGGCGTCGGTGCCGTACATGATCCCGAGCGGCGCCGCCGCCTCACCGGACAGGTTGTAGGCCACGACGACGAGCGGCTTGCTCGGACAGGTGCTGGTGCCGGTACGCCGTTCGCCGCACGGCCGCGTGCGCCTGCGCCGCCTCGGCCGCCATGATCAGGTCGACGAGGCTCACGTCGCACCGCCCTTCGGCGCCGGCGGCGTGACGCCGGCCGTCGGCACCAGCGCGCGGGCGCGCTCGAGCGCCGCGTACGCGTCGCCGAGCGCCTCGGCGACGTCCGCCAGGCTCGTCCTCGCCCGTCGCCAGGCCCGCTCTGTCGCCAGTCGCAGCGCGTCGGCGAGCGAGTGCACGCCGGCGAGGTTGTCGCGCGCGTCGCGTCCCAGTCGTGCCGGGTCATCGTGGTCCCACGCCTCGCTGCCGGCAGAACTTCGCCATGTCGCAGTTCTGCACGCACTCCGGCACGTACAACGCCGTCCACGCTCGACACCGCCGCGGTCAGAGCGCGGCGCGCAGCGCGTCCTCGTCGAGTTCGCCGTCCGGGTCGACGTCGAACGTCAGACCCTCCGGCAGCGTCGTCCAGCACGTCGGCCGTCCTCGGGACCGCCTCAGCACCCGCGCCAGCGACATCGACTTCTTCTTCAGCGGGATGCGGTGCGCCACCGGTGTACGGCCGAAGTTGCGCGGCGCCACCAGGATCACCGACCACTCCAGCAGCTCCGGGTCGAACCCGAGCCGCTCGAGCGTTGCCCGCAACGCCATGTGGTACACGGCGGCCTGGCCGGCCGTCGCCGACAGCTTCCCCGGGTCCGCCTGCCCGTCGATGATCGGGTACGCCTTGATCTCGACGAGTTCGAGCTTGTCGCCGACCCGGAACGCGAGCGCGTCCGGCTCGAGGTTCACCGTCACGCCCGGCGAGGTCGAAGCGCAGCACCGGATGGTCGACGATGTGCGGCGCGTCGGCGTCGCCGCGGGCGATCCGCGTCAGCGCCTCGTCGGTGCGCTTCGCCCGCGCGTCCATCCACGCTCGGCGTCGCTTCGACGCCCGACGACGTTGTTCACGTCCTCGACGATCAGGTCCGGCGGCTTCGGCAGCTCGACGTACGGCGCAAGCGCATCCACCAGCAACTCGTACCCGCTGCGCCGCTTCAGCCGGTCCTCGAACCGGTTGCCGCCCTCGATCGCGAACGGCGACTGCCCACGCAGCGTCGGATGCCCGAGCTTCGCCGCCAACTCGTGCGCGGCCACCCCGGCCGAGTCGATCACCCGCCGGCGGGTGCAGCCCGGGTTCTCCGTCAGCGCCGCGACCGACCGCGCGTTCGCCCGGGCGCGCGGCAACGACCCGCGGATCTGTCGAGCCACCGTCGCCGTGTCCTCCCTCCACTCCCGATCTGTCACCTTGAACCGGCGATCTCGGAGGTTCCGTGCGACCGGTCGCAAGCGCCCACGATCGTCGGGCGATCACTACGTTGCAGCACGCAACCGCGGAAGGAGATCGACCTTGTCTCGGCTGAACGACCTGCTCCGCCAGCTTCGGATGGAGAACCCGGCGCTCGCCGACGATCTGCAGCGCGAGTTCGACGCGCTCGCCGACCGGCGCTCGTTCGGGCTGAACTTCGAGCGCCACGTGCCCGAGGCCGTCGAGCTCCCCGGCCGCAAGGTCCGCAAGGGCGACAAGGTCCGCGTCCTGCCGCCGCGCGGCGAGACGCCGACAGCAGACGAACGAGCGGCTCTGGCGGGTCACCGGCGATCGACCGACCGACGACGGCGTCGCCGGGCCGACGCTCGTGTCGCTCGACGACGCCGAGGACGACGCGATCGGTCGCCGTCGACGACCTGGTCGTCGTCGCCGAGTTCCGCGACCCGATCTACCCGGGCCTGGTCTCGACCGGCAAGGTCGAGCGCGGCGGCGACAAGCCGTTCCACGCGGTCATCAACGCCGAGAACTTCCACGCGCTCCAGACGCTGCTGTTCACCCACCGCGGCAAGGTCGACTGCATCTACATCGACCCGCCGTACAACACCGGCGCGAAGGACTGGAAGTACAACAACGACTACGTCGAGGGCGACGACCTCTACCGCCACTCGAAGTGGCTCGCGTTCATGGAGCGGCGGCTGCTGCTCGCGAAGGAGCTGCTGAACCCGGACGACTCGGTGCTCATCGTCACGATCGACGAGAAGGAGTACCTGCGGCTCGGACTGCTGCTCGAGCAGACGTTCCCGGATGCGCGATCCAGATGGTCACCATCGTGATCAACCCAGCAGGGCGTCCGCGAGCGAACGATTTCGCGCGAGTCGACGAGTACATCTTCTTCGTGCTGCATCGGCGACGCGGCTCGCTCCAGCCGAGTCGACGAGCATGCTCGACGAGCGACGGACCGTCGGCATGAGCGCACGTTCGCGTGGGAGCTGGCTTCGATCCGGGCGCGGACAGCGCACGCGCGGACAGTCGCCGAACCAGTTCTATCCCGATCTTCGTCGATCCGACGACCGGACGCGATCGTCGAGTGTCGGCGAGCCGCTTGCCACGGCGTGCCGATCGACGACGGTCCGAGCGCGAGCCGGATGCATCGCTGTCTGGCCGATCCGCGAGCGACGGCACCGAGATGGACGTTGGCGGACTCGGCGCCGACGACGCTCGCGAGCTGCTCGCAGCAGGGCTACGTGCGAGTCGGCAGCTGCGACCGAGCAGCGCAGGACGTACGCGATCTACGTACCTGACGAGCGGGAACGATGCGAGACATCGAGGACGGCGACGTTCGACGTCACGGGCACGACGACCGACGGCTCGGTGATCGTCGACGTACGTGACGACGCAAGCGCGTGCAGTGCCGACGACTGCAGTGGAACAGTCGCGTCGCACGACGCTGAGCAGTACGGAACCGAGCTGCTGACAAGCGTTCATGCCGGGCCGAAGGTTCCCGTTTCCCGAAGTCGCTCTACGCGGTCGAGGACGCGCTCCGGTTCTTCGTCGCGGACAAGCCGGACGCGGTCGTCGTCGACTTCTTCTGCGGCTCGGGAACGACCGCCCACGCCGTGATGCGGCTGAACAAGCAGGACGGTGGCCGTCGGCGGTCGATCTCGGTGACGAACAACGAGGTGGCCGCGGACGAGCAGAAGGCGCTGCGCGAGCAAGGGCTTCGCCCGGGCGACCCCGAGTGGGAGCAGTGGGGCATCTGCGAGTACATCACCAAGCCGCGCATCGAGGCCGCGATCACCGGCAGGACGCCGGACGGCGAGCCGATCAAGGGCGACTACAAGTTCACCGACGAGTTCCCGATGGCCGACGGCTTCGAGGAGAACGTCGAGTTCTTCACGCTCACCTACGAGGCGCCGCTGCGCGTCGCGTCGCAACCGCGAGTTCGCCAAGATCGCGCCGCTGCTCTGGCTGCGGGCCGGGTCGCGCGGCCGCCGGATCGACGACATCTCGACGGGCTGGGACGTCGCCGACACCTACGGCGTGCTCGCGGACCTCGACCAGACCGAGGAGTTCCTCAAGGCGGTCGCGGCGAACGACGACGTTGCGATCGCGTTCATCGTCACCGACGAGGACCGGCTGTTCGAGTCGGTCGTCGCAGGAGCTGCCCGACCACGTCGAGCCGGTCCGGCTGTACGAGGCGTACCTGCGCAACTTCGAGATCGAGGCCGGGCGGGGCGCGCTGTGAAGTTCACGCTGAAGGACTACCAGGCCGACGCCGTCGACGACGTCCTCGCAGACCTCGAGCGCGCGCAGAGCGATCTTACGACCGCGACGGCGAGGACGTCGTCGTTCTCGCTGACCGCGACCACCGGCGCCGGCAAGACGGTCATGGCGGCCGCCGTGATCGAGGCGCTGTTCTACGGCAACGACGACGTTCGACTTCGAGCCCGACCCGGGCGCGGTCGTGCATCTGGTTCTCCGACGACCCGAACCTGAACGAGCAGACGCGGTTCCGGCTGATGGCAGGCGTCCGAGAAGTTCACCTACGACCGACCTGGTCACGATCGAGCCGCCGTTCGCGAAGCCGCAGCTCGAGCCCGGCAAGGTCTACTTCCTCAACACCAGAAGCTGTCGCAAGACGCTCGCTGCTCACCCGCGGGCACGTCGAGACGACGACGGCGACGTCCTCGAGACGATGCACGACGGCGGCCCAGCCGGACCTGCAGGGCTGGACGATCTGGGAGACGATCGCGAACACGATCGACGACGACGACCTCACGCGTCTACCTGATCCTCGACGAGGCGCACCGCGGCTTCAACACCAAGGCGACTCGCGACAAGCCGACGATCGTGCGCCGGCTCGTCAACGGCCACGCCGGCTACCCGCCGATCCCGATCGTGTGGGGCATCTCGGCGACGATCGAGCGCTTCAAGGAGGCGATGAAGGAGGCCGACGCCGACCAGAACCGCCGCGCGCTGCCGCCGGTCACGGTCGACCCGGTTCCGCGTGCAGGAGTCCGGCCTGGTCAAGGACACCCTCGTCCTCGACATCCCCGACGAGGCCGGCAACTTCGACACCGTCCTCGTGCGCCGCGCCGCCGAGCAAGCTGCAAGGACTCGACCGAGCGGTGGGCGACGTACGCGCAGTCGCAGGGCGACGCCGAGGTCGGTCGAGCCGCTGCTGGTGCTGCAGACGCCGAACACGCCGGACCCCGACGACATCGGCGCGCGCGCTCGACGCGATCTTCGACGAGTATCCCGGACCTGACGAGCGACGTCCGTGCGCCACGTGCTTCGGCGACCACACGACGCAGAAGTTCGGCGCGTGGGAGGTCGACTGGATCGAGCCGCAGCGGGTCCAGGACGACGACCGCACGTGCGCGTCCTCGTCGCCAAGGACGCGATCTCGACCGGCTGGGACTGCCCGCGCGCCGAGGTGCTGGTGTCGTTCCGGCCGGCGAAGGACCACACCCACATCACCCAGCTGCTCGGCCGGATGGTCCGCAACCCGCTCGCGCGCCGCGTCCCCGGCGACGAGCGGCTCAACTCGGTCGACTGCATCCTGCCGTTCTTCGACCGCACCACCGCCGGCAACGTCGTCAAGTTCCTGACCGGCCAGATCGACGAGATGCCCGGCGGCGGCGAGAAGAAGGTGCTGATCGACGGCTGCGAGCTGCGGCCCGAACCCGACGGTGCCGGACGCGGTGTGGGAGGTCGTGGGACGCGCTGCCGACCGAGACGATGCCGCAGCGCGGCGCGCGGCCGGTGAAGCGGCTGGTCGCGCTCGCGCAGGCGCTGTCGGCCGACGGCGTGCGCCCGGGCGCGCTCGCGCGAGGTCGAGCAGCGAGATGCACCGCGTCCTCGACGCGCTACGCGATCCGCTACGCGGACGCAGCTCGACGACGGCGATCGAGGAGATCTGGGCCGTCCGCGGTCAAGGCGATCGCGGGCCGCATCGGCGAGACGGCAGCTGACCTACACCGAGTTCGTCGAGCGCGCCGACGACCGGGCGATCCGGGTCGGCTTCGAGGACGCGAAGAAGGCGTTCGGCGCCGACATCGCGCAGTCCTACGTCAACCACCTCGCCGGCCCGGACGACGAGCGACGACGACGGGCTGCGCGACGCGTACGTGACGGCCGTCGGCGCTCGCCACCGTCAGGAGGTGCGCGAGCAAGGTCGACCGGGAGGCGCGACGAGCTCGCCGACGACGTGGTTCGCCGAGCACCGCGTCGCGATCAAGGGGCTGCCCGACGAGCGGCAGCAGGAGTACGAGGACATCCGGGCGCTGGCGACCGAGCCGCAGCGCGGCGAGCTCGACGCGGCCGCGGACGCGCATCGAGGACTACGTCAGGTCGTCGACGAGGACGGCCAGATCGCGTCGCGCGCCGCTGGTCGACCGTGCACCTGATGTCGGACGACGGACGGCGACGTTCCCGCTCGGCGTCGCTCAACGAGTGGGAGCGCGAGGTCGTCGAGACCGAGCTGGCGCGGCCGACGTCGCGTCGGCTGGTACCGCAACCCGTCCGCGCCAGCCGTCGACTCGCTCGGCGTCGCCTACCGCGACGACGGTCGGCAACTGGCGCTCGATGCACCCCGACTTCGTGTTCTTCAACGAGGTCGACGGCGAGGTCGTCGGCCGTCGATCGTCGACCCGCACGGCCACCACCTCGACGACTCGCTGATCAAGCTGCAGGCGCTCGCGAGGTTCGCCGGCGAGTTACGGGTCGGAGTTCCACCGCATCGAGGCGCTCGCCGAAGATCGACGGCAAGATGCGTGTGCTCGACCTGCAGGACGAGCGCGTCCGTGCCGGAGATTCTGGCCAGCGACAAGGCGCCGCTGGAGCTGTACGCCAGCGACCTCGCCGTCGACTACGACGCTTCAAGTGCTTGACACATGGGCCACCTCGACGGCGCACCGCCGCTGGCGGACAGAACGGCGTTCCGCTCTACGTGCCGCATCGCCGGGAAATCGGAGCTGAGCCCGAGCCGGCGGACCCGCTCATCCGCCGCTGGTAGCGCACCCTTCTCCTTGGCGACGGCATGTTGGAAGCCCCTACGCGCACAATGGCAACCGGGTCGGCGGGTAGTCAGTGACGGTCAAAGCCGGCACTGCCATTCGTCGAGGTGCCTGATCGCCGACTCGGTTCGGGCCGCGCTTGTAGGACGCAGTTCGATCCTGTGATGTCAGAGCCTTCAGGCGATCATGTCGCGGAGGCAGTCAGCCGGACAACCGACTGCCGGTCGGGCCCAAATCGATCGGTGGGGAAGGAGCGACCTGCTCGTCAAACTCTCCCCACGAATCAACGATGACGCTCTGCAAATTTTGCCAAGGATGGCGCGCTGGCTGCCAAACACTCTCCGAAATCCAGACACGACAAACCTGGCAGGAATCCCGATGCTATCGATCGGTCCGATTGCGGGCTGAACGCGTTAGTGCCGACGTTCTTGAACAACCGGCAGCGTGCCCGTATAAGAAATCGACATTCGAGTCAGGCATACCCTGACCAAACCATTCCTCATCGGTTCCCGGGTTATCTGCCGGTGTGTTGTAGGACGATCCGTCTGGGGCATGCGAAACAGCAGCAAGTGTGCTCCTATTGAGGGTGACCGTTCGGCCGCGGTAGACGAACGCCGGATGCAGACTTAACGAACACGCACTCACTACGAATCTGAAGTATCGTCAGATGCTGGGCCTCGTGAGCGCTTCGACCCAGAATCCCTTCCAATGGTAGTCGGCTTCGTTAAATCCATCACCGGTGTCGACTGAATCTGGGTGCACCAAAAAGGCTGACCAGGTAGTCGATGGTAAGGCCGACGTGCAACTGCTCGACTGTTCTGTATGCAGCGTGTCGGGCCCTCGTCTCGCCTGTCAGCGAGTGGTACACGTGAACGGGAAGCCCGATAAGCGCTTGCAGAGCGCCGACAAAACCCGCAAGGAATACAACAGCGACAACTATCGGGCGACCCTGGGCCCTTTGCGCCCAGGACGTAGTGCTCCGCCGACCTTAGTATAGGTCGCGTCACGAATATACCGGGCGCCGTCGTTACCACTGCGTCGCGAACAAGGGTCGGCTTCGTGCACCCTCGAGGCGTCATTGATCAGCGGCGCCAGCGCGTTACCGCCTGGCGTAGGTCGCGAAGCCCTGCCAGTCGATGAGGACATACGGCTCGTCGCCGACGATCTAAGCGTCGTGACCCGGTGCCATCTCTATGAAATCGCCCGGGAGTACTCGCCTGATCCTCGCTATGCCGTCCGCCATCGACGTTGTACGCAGATGCTTGATATGTAGAGCCGACCTACGTAGCACTTGCTGATGTCGAGTTGCCGCTGCCGCTCGTAGCGTCCCGATCGAGGGTCGCGGTCGCGACCACGCGGGCGGGCGGAGGAATGACATGGACCAGTTGGGCAAGCGCGTCGTAGGCGCTGTGCTGTCGGCGTTGGTGTTGGCGACAGCCGCGACTGGCTGTTCGAAGAGCAACAAGACCGCCCGCACGAGCCCGACACAATCGGCAGCCGCGGCCGGCGACAGCAGCGCCGCGAACAACGGCGGCGGCGCATCGGCGTCCGGCAATGGCGGAGGCGGCGGCAGTGCCGCAGCGGGCAACGGCGGCGCGGTTCTTGACGACAATCCTGGCTGCCACCTGTTGTCGGCGTCCGATGTTAAGAGTGCGGCCGGCAAGGACCTGCCGTCGCTGCTCGGCAACGTCGGCGGCGGGATGCAGGGCAACACCGGTCACCAGTCCTGCCTCTACACCGCCGACAGCACCGGGCATGGCGCGGACGTCGACCTCGAGATCAATACGTTCGCCAGCGGCGCGAAGGACCAGCTCGCCACGCCCGCAAGAACCAGAAGGACCAGGCCGACTCGCTGAACCAGATCACCGCCGGCTCCGCCGTCTTGAAGGATGCCAGTGTCGGTGACCAGGGCTTCGAGGTCGACATCCACAGCCCGGGCGTCAACGACGAGTCGGTGTGGTTCGTGAAGGGCGACAAGATCGCCAACATCGAGGTCAGCTCCGGCGTCGCCGGCAGCGCATTCGAAGCTGGCGCAGGAGGTCGCCGGCAAGATCTAGCCAGCTACAACCGGCTGCCCAGATCGCCGCGGCGGGTGATGCCGAGCTTCGCGTACACGTGCGCCAAGTGTGTCTGCACAGTGCGCGTCGAGATCTGCAGGTGCTCGGCAATCAGCACGTCACTCTTGCCGCCGGCGGCCAGCGCAGCGATCTGACGTTCGCGGCCGGTCAACGGAACCGCACTCGGCACGCCGACCAACCACGGCGAACTGCCTTCACAACGAGAACGCAAGCTCGCCGACCGCGCACCACTCGCGCGAGCCGCGCGCACATCGCCGGCGGCGGCGTGACCCAATGCCGCTTCGGCCGCAGCTTCGGCCGCGTACAACAACATGCCGAGACTGTCGAACCGGCGCGCGACTTCGTCGAGCGCCAACGCGTCGCGCGCAGCCAACGCGGCCGCGTGGTCGACGTAACACCAGGCCAACGTGCCGTCGACGTTCGCGGCCGCCCGGCGCATCGGCAGCAGGATCGATCGGGCCGCGCCATAACGCGCCGCGTCGTGATAGCCGGTGACGGCGATGTTCCACAGCTGGCTGTCGGCCGCGACGCCGGCCGCCCAGGCCGCGCGTTCGGCCGCTTGGTCCATCTGCAACGAAGCGGCCAGCACGGCCGCTTCGGCCAACTCCCACTCCGCCTCGTACGTCTTGATCCGCGGCTGGTCGGCGCCGGCCTCCAGCGCCGCAGCCGCAACCTCGAGATCGCCGCACGCAGCTGCCGCGCGGGCCAACATCGAGTTGAGGTGGCGCGCGATGAACTGGTCGAACGGCCCGAGCGTCGGCGATGCATCGCCGGAACCGCCGCACCGCCGTATCGGCCTGACCACGCGCCATCGCGATCCGCCCGAGGCAGTACTCCGCGCGCGTCGCGGCGAACGGATCGTGCGTCGCCGCCGCCGTCCGCCGCATTGCGGTTGCTCGCTCTTCGGCCCGGTCGAGTTCGCCCTCGTCGGCGAGCGACGAAATCGCGAACAGTTCGAGCGACGCGGCACCGTACGGCAGCGCCTGCTTGGCGGCGTGCGGTCGCCGCGACCTCGGCAAGCGCGTCGGCGTGCGCAAGCGCCTCGCGGGTGCGACCGAGCCAGTACTCCGCGCCGATCGCTCCGATGGCCGCGAGCGTGCGGGTCTCCGGCGCGAGCGACGCGTCGGTCATGATCGGCAGGCCGACGTCGAGGCCCTCCTCCAACCGGGCGTCGAACGACAGGAAGGCGGCGTGCGCCGCGTGCAGGAAGCCGCTCGCCGCCGGGTCGCCGGCCACCAGCGCCGCGACGAGGTTGGTGCCGCCGCCGGTGTCGCCGGTCATCAGGCCCTGCCCGACGGCCGCGCAAAACGTCAGCGCTTCGCGGTCGGCTGGGGTGAGTGAGTCGGGCGGCAACTCGGCGACCAGCGCCGCCGCCTCGTCGGCGTGGCCGCTGTTGGTCAGGATCTCGGCCAGCAGCAGCGTCGCCGGCAGCGAACGCTGGGTCTCGTGCGCGTGGCGGGCCAGTCGCTCGGCGGTTTCGAGGCTGACGGCGCGAGCCGCGCGCGCCGCCGCGAGCAACCGCGCCGGATCGTCGGCCTGCCCGCTGTCGAGCCGCCAGATTGCCGCGCGCACGAGCTCGTGCGGGCCGGCCTGCTCCGACGTTTCGAGTGCGTCGGCCAGCGCCAGCCGCAGCCGTCGCAGCCGAAGGGTCGGCATGTCGGCGCGCAGCACGTCGCCGTACAGCGGGTGCGCGGTGCTGACATCGTGACCGGCCGGGCCGGTGTTGATGGCCACCAGCCGCGCCTGCTCGAGGTCGGTGAGTTGCGCCTCGCCGACCATCGCCAGCGCGACGTCGACGGGCAGCGGCTCGCCGGCCGCCACCACGTCGAGCGCCGTCCGCTCGGTTTCCTTAACCCGCCGAGCCGCTCGGCGACCAGCTCGCGAACGCCGCCGCTCAACGGCAGCGGACCCACCAGCCGCCACACCGCGTCGCGCCTGACCAGAACCGATCTCGCCAGCGCGGCCTGGATCAATTCGCGCAGCAGCAAGGGATTTCCCTGCGACCGCGACGCGAACGCCGGCCCGACGGCGATGTCGGCCGGGCCCTCCAGCACCATCTCGACCAGCTCGCCGACGCCGTCGTCGCTGAGTCCGGTTAGCTCGATCCGCTCGCAATGTCCCTCGCGCCACAACCGCTCAACCGCAGCGGGCGCGGACGCCGACCGCGCGCGTCGCGATCACCGTCGCTCGTCCCGCCTGCCGCCAGCTGCAGCAGCACGCGCGCCGATCCGTCGTCCAGCAGGTCGACGTCGTCGACGACGACCACCAGCCGCGAGCCGGCAGCTGTCGCTTCGACCGCGGCCGCGACCTGCGTTGCGGTGAGCTGGCCATCGGCGGCGGACTGGCGGTTGCGCGGCGAGCACGCCGGCGAACGCCTCGAACGGCGTGCCGCTCGAAACAGCCCGACCAACGATGCGGACGACGCACGCGCCGGTTGTCGCGGCCCCGTCGGAGAGTCGCCGGGCCAGCGCGGTCTTGCCGATGCCGGCTTCTCCGACCAGCAAGACACCGGCACCGGAGCCCACGAGTGCTCGGCGCGGGAGAGCTCGAGTTCGCGGCCGACGAACGGCCACTTACTGGCCACCCGCCGCACGATACCGCCGCTCCGCATGGCCGACGACGCTGGCACCCGACTGCGCCGCCGCGCATCCGTCGGCGCTACGTAGCGGCTACCGATGAGGGCGGCCTTTTTGCCCTCTTGCTTCTTACGGCTATATGAGTAGAGTTAGCGTCATGCAGCGCAACCGACCGCCGTCCGCTCAGACGATCGACGTGTTGCGGGCGCTCGCCGCCGATCCGGCCCAGTGGCGCTACGGCTATGACCTCGCTACCGACGTGCAGCTGAAGTCAGGCTCGTTGTATCCGATCCTCGTGCGGCTGGCCGACCGCGGACTGCTCGAGACGGAGTGGGAGCCGAGCCAAAACAGCCGGCCGCCGCGCCACCTGTACCGGCTTACCTTGGCCGGCCGCGAGTACGTGGCGGCGTTGCCTCCGGCCCGCGCCCAAAAGAAAGTGCCGCGCCAGCACAACCGATTGAGTGAGGCGTAGTGCCGTGCTGATCATTCCTGCGTTGCTGTTGTGCATCGGGGTCGCGCTGTTCCGGCGTTCTGAGAACAACGTGGTCGAAGGCCGGAAGCCGGACGTGCCGTTGCGCTTGTTGCGATGGGCTGCCGGACTGTTGTCGGAGCAGCGCCATGAGTGGGGTCAGGCGATGCTCGGCGAACTCGACCACATCGAAGGCCGCGCGCGACGGTGGCGCTTCGCGATCGGCTGTGTCGTTGCGGCGCTGCTGCTTCCGCCGTGGGGGCGAGCCGGCGCCGCTGTGTTGGCGATGCTCGCGGTGGCGATCGGCGGCGTCGGTGTGTACGCGTTCGTCCTCACTCATTACGGGCTCGGCGGCGGCAGCTGGCTCGGCGTGGGGATCGTCTCGGTACTTCTCCTCGGCTTCACCCTCGCCGCCGTCCCACTGCTACGTCGCCCCGGCGTCGCCGTCCCCGGTTTGCTTGGTGGTGTGTTCGTCGCGCTCACCTGGATCGCGATCTCCGGGTTCGGTTTCATGAACTTCGTCATCAGGGTGTGGCCGGCATGGACCGTGCCGCTGCTGTTCTTCGTGCTGCCGGCGGCCGTCGGAGTGATGGGCACGCTATGGCGCGGTAACGCAGCAGCCGGACGACGAATCGCGCGCCTCGCGGCGATCAGTGCGGGTCTCGCGGTCTACCTGTACGGCACGATCGCGGTCGCGCATGTCGGTGCCGGCGGACCACCAGATGACTCCGGCTTCACCGTCGGCTACATCATCGACGACCGGCTCGGCAACAACATGATCTTCTACCTGCTGCTGTTTCCACTGGTTACCGCGACGTTCGGCTGGGCCGCTTCGGCCGCACTCGCGCACATGCGACCGCAGTTAGTTGCTGCGGACCTTGTGTCTTTCGAGTCGTACGGTGTCGCGTCGCCTTCGCCGGTTGTTGTGGGGTCAGGGGTGTCGGTCACGGCTGCACCGCGAACGCGGCATGTCGTGCTCCAGTACGGGCTTGTCGCAACGGCCGCACTTCTTGTCGGTGCCACCTTGTTGGTTGGCTAACTGCCAGCATCTCGGCGCGTTAGAGAGCGTCCAGAGGCTGGCAGTTGTTGGTTGGCAAAGGGTCGCGTTCACGTGAACGCGACCGCCCACGTTTCCGTTCGTCCTTGACAGAATGCTTTCGTGACCTCGGCGCCTGCGCCACCCGTGTACCTGTCACTGCCGCGCGCGTGACCACCGACTCGCCGACGCAGCGCAACAGCTACCTCGACCTGCTGCGTGTTGTCGCGATCGCGGCGATCGTCGTCGGGCACTGGCTCGCAACCGGCATCGTCTACCAGCACGGACATCTGACGGCGTCGACGTGCTCGGCGTCGTGCCATGGACGTCGTGGCTGACCCTGTCCTCCAGGTCGTACCGGTCTTCTTCCTGGTCGGCGGATATTCGAATGCGCTGTCGTGGTCGAACTACCAGCGCGCCGGCGGTCAACCGCTGCCATGGATTCGCCGACGTGCGCTGCGACTGCTGTTGCCGACGTCCGCCTATGTCGTGGCGATCGTGTTGCTCGTCGTCATCTGCGACGCGAGTGGCGTCAACCGTGACGAGCTTTCGCAGGCCGCGTGGGCGCTCGCGCTGCATCTGTGGTTTCTCGCCGTCTACCTCGTCTTGCTGTTGCTCACGCCGGCGTTGTATCGGGCGCATCGGCGGTTCGGCATTGCGGTGCCGATCGCGATGGCGGCGCTGGCCGTCGTCATCGACGTCGGCGTCATCGAGGCCCACTGGCACCTCGTCGGCTGGACCAACTACGTGCTCGTCTGGGGCACGTTCCATCAACTCGGATTTGCCTGGCACGAAGGCTTTTTCACCGGACGCCGATCACGGCCGCTCGTGCTCACCCTCGGCGCCGTTGTCGCGCTGGTCGGGTTGATCTGGTGGGGACCGTATCCGGTCAGCATGATCGGCGTGCCTGGCGCGCGTATTCAGAACGCGTCGCCGCCGTCGGCCGCGTTGCTCGCGTTCGGATTGACGCAGGTCGGCGTTGTGCTGCTGGCCGAGCCATTCGTCGTCCGCTGGTTCGCGGATCGTTTGCGGGCGCGGGCTTTTGTCGAGCGGGCGAACCGGCTGACGATGCCGGTGTACCTGTGGCACATGGTCCCGCTCGTCATCGTTTCCGTTGTCGGGTATCGCAGCGGGTGGTTGGCGCAGCCGCACATCGGCTCGGGCGCGTGGTGGGCGCAGCGCATCATCTGGGTCGGCGCGTTGGCTGTTGTGCTGGCGGTTGTTCTCGCGATCGTGCTTTTGGTGGTTCGTTCAGTTGGCGCGCGCTCGCACCAGCGCCCGGCGCGCCCGGCCGTCGGCGCCGTTACGCCGCGGGGGTCGCGGTCGACGTCCACGCTTCTGTTGCTTGTGCTCGGAATCGGCGCGGCGGGTGTTGGGCTCGGGCGCCTCGCCGTCCAAGGCTTCGCTCCTGACGGCTCGCTCGACCTCGTGAGCGTCGGCGCCTTCGCGCTCGGCGTGCTGATGGTGGTCGGTGCGCGTTCCGCGGAACGCGGCTAGCCGGCGCCCGAGCCCACGAGGGTGCGCCCGGCTGGGCGGCCTCGCATCCGTCGGCACTACGTAGCGGATACCGATGTGCGGCGCTCGCGGGTCGCGTTTGAATCCGGTTACGCCACGAGTGAGGGGACGAAAATGCGGCGACACACGGCAGTTCTGAGCGTCGGGCTTTGCTCGGTGTTGTTGGTCACCGGCTGCAAGTCGACCAAGCATGCCGCCACCACGGCGCCGCCGAAGGTCGTGCTGCCGAGGCCACCGCTTCGGCGTCCGCCGCCGCGTCGTCGACGCCGACCACCCCGCCGTCCGCCGCCGCTTCGTCAAGCGCTGCGCCGTCGAGCGCACCGGTGGCCGCGCCCGTGTCTTCGGCACCTCCCGCCGCGGCTTCGAGCGGACCGCCGACGCCGCTCGACCCGTGCCAGCTGGTGACGGCGTCGGAGGCGTCTGGCCTGGCCGGCACCACCTTCGGCGCCGGCGCCGAAGAAACGATCAGGCGGCAGTCGTCGGTGTGTTTATGGCGCGCAGACCACGAACGTGTTCGCGGTGGTCGTCGCGCAGGCCGCGGACAGCAAGACGGCGAACGCCGACTGGGCACAAGAAGAAGCAGAAGCGCAGGCGGCAATGGCGAAAGATGTGCCGGCCGGCGTGACGCCTCCCAAGGTGGGAGACGTGTCAGGAATCGGAGATCGCGCGGCTACGGCGAGCGCGTCGCTGGCGATTCAGGGTCAGACCATCAACATCAGTGCGATCTACATCCTCAAGGGCGCGACCTTCTTGAGTTACTCCGACCTCGTACTCAACAAGCCCGCGCCGACGATCGACGCCTTGGCTGTGCAGTCCACGATCAGCCTCGCTCGGATTCCGTGATCGTTCACGAGCTGCCCGTCGGCCAGCTCGCGGCGTCCCGCGCTCGGTTTCGCCGGCCGAGGACAGGCGTTACCCCCCGAGGACACCGTTGCTGGCCTGTCCTCGGGGGTGTTGATCACGTAAACGTGATCAACCGACGGCGACCGCGCCTCGCGCCGGGCGACCGACGGTGAGGAGAACGAAGCCGACGGCGGCCAGCCCGGCCGCGACCACGAAGCTGATGCGGTAGCCGAACTTCGCGCCGATGCCCAGCACCGGGCTGGCCAGGATGATGCCCCAGATGAAGGTGTTGCTGTACAGCGTCGACGCGCGGCCGGGGTGCAACGGCAGCAGCTCCTGCACGTAGCTGACGGCCAAGCCCTGGAAGACCGCGATGTAGCAGGCGTCGACGATCTGTGCGGCAGCCAGTTGCCAGACCTGCCCGACCACCGCGGCCAGGCCGTAGTACGCGATGCCGAACACCGGCCCGATGCGGATAAGGAGCTGCAGCGGCACTCGCTTGGTGAGCAGGCCGAAGCCGAACATCGCTGGGATTTCCAGCCCTGCGCAGATGCCCAAGATGACGCCGGCGGAGCCGACGCCGGCATGCAGGTTGTGGCGAACCAGCAGCGGCACCAGCTGAACGTTCAGTGCGATCGGGCCCTGCAGCAGCACGAGCGCGACGAGGGTGATCCACAGCGACCGCTCGAGCTTCAGTGGCGGACGACGACCCGATGTCACCGTCGTCGACGTCCGGCGGCGTTGCAGCGGGCGGCTCGGTGAACCAGCGCGCCACCACCACGATGACGACGACATACAGCCCGCTCGCGCAGGCGAAAAGACGTCGTGAAGCCGCCGGCGTTCAGGATCAGCGACGCGAGCGGCGGCCCGCCTACCCAGGCGAGTGAGAAGAACATCCGCAGGGTGCTGGTGATCATTGGCGCGGTCGGCTCGTTCGCGAACATGGCGCGCGCGTACGCGAAGCCTTGTGGCATCAACGCGCCGCCGACCGCGCTCACCGTGCAGCCGACGAGCAGCAGCGGCCAGTAGCCGCGCAGTACCGCGAACAGTGCCGTGCCGGCGCAGCCGCCAGCCGCGGCCACGATGAAGAACCCGCCGACGGGCCACCCGGCCGTCGGAGAGCCGACCGAGAACGGTCGACACCGCAACACCGGCCAGCGGCTGGGCGAGCAAGAACACGGTGAGCTCGATGGGCCCGGCGTGCACGGCACTGGTGAGGAACAGCGAGAGGAACGGGAACGACAGTGCCGTCGACAGCCCGAGCGCCAGAAAGACGGCGACGAGTGGGGCTAACGCCCGCGACCGCAGAGTCGGCGGCGCGCTGCTTGTCGCGGTCGCCGTGGTCGCCGTGGTCACTTGCGCCACGCTAACACCGGTCGACCGACGCGACCGCGAGGTTTTCCGCCGCCCGCGAGCCGCTCGCCGCCCGCCCGCGAGCCGCTCGCCGCCCGCCCGGCATCGGCGGCTCGCCGCCCGGCCCGGCTGAGTGGGTCGGCGGGCTGAGCGCGCGCATGACCCACTCTGACCAGCACTCTTACTCAAAATTTCAGCCAAATGCGTCGATGAAGTAGGGGTGAGACGACTTCGATCGCCTCGGCCATGGTGAAGCGCCCCTTCCGCGCTGCCCACACCAGGCCGCCGCGCTCGCCCGCCACCGCAGCCGATTCGGACCACCGGATCGCCCGCCGCGGTCGCCTCGCCGCGCTCGGAATCGTCGTCATTCTGCTCGGCGTGAGTGGGTTCGCCGTGTGGTCGTCGCGCGCCACGGCGGACGCCGCCCGAACCTCGGCCACGGCGAACCGCTTGTCCGATACGTACGACGGCGCGGCCACGGCGCTTGCGGCCGAAGAGTCGGTCGAGCGCAAGTACCCGCTCGAGCCAGGGCCTGCTGCGCGGGCCAGTTACGACGCGGCCGAGGCGAGTTTCGTCAGCGCACTCAACGACGTCGTAGCCCATGGCGGAGCCGACGAGCACGCCTTCGTCGCCAAAGTGCTGGCTCAACAGGCTGCCTACGTTTCAGCGATCAACCGCATGTTCGCGCAGGCCGACCTCAGCAACCCATCGGCGGTGCTGAAGATCGGCGGCACCGAGGTCGACCCGCTGTTCGATGTCATCGAAACTGAAGTGGCGACCCAAGGCGCGGCACAAGACGCGGTCGCCTTCCGTCAACTCACCAAACTGCAAAACCTCGAGAGTCTGACCAGCAAGCTGACGCCGGCGGTCTTCGGCGTCGGGCTGTTGCTCGCCGGCCTCTTGGCAGGAATCGCGCGCGGCTACCGGCGGCTGCTGTGGGCCGAACGGGCCGGCGCCATCGAAAGCTCCTTGCGCGATCCGCTCACCGGACTCGCGAACCGCGCCCTCTTCGTCGACCGCACCGAGGCTGCACTCGACGCCGCGACAGCGTCGGGCACCGCCATCGGCCTGGTGCTAATCGACGTCGATCGGTTCAGGGAGATCAACGACACCTTCGGCCACAAGTACGGCGACGAAGTGCTGAAACTGATCGGACGCCGATTTGCTGCGGTCGTCGGAGCGGGCGACACCGTTGCTCGCATCGGCGGCGACGAGTTCGCGGTCCTGCTCCCGGACGTGGGCGACATTTCGTCGGCGATCAGGATTGCCGCGAACCTTCGGGACACGTTGGAAATGTCCTTCCTCGTCGAGGGAGTCGAGCTCGACGTCGACGCGAGCATCGGCATTGTGCTGTCGGGCGAGCACGGCCGAGACGCAGCAACGCTGCTTCAGCACGCTGACGTCGCGATGTACGCCGCGAAGAGCAGCAACGTCGGAATGCTCGCGTACAGCGAGGAAATCGACGAGTACTCGCCGGAAAGACTCGCCCTGCACGGCGACCTACACCGTGCCTTGGAGATGCACGAGATCGTGCTCTATTACCAACCCAAGGTGAGCGTCGCCACCGGCGAGGTTGTGGGAGTCGAGGCGCTTGCGCGGTGGCAGCATCCGACCCAGGGTCTGCTGTTCCCGGATTCGTTCATTCCGATAGCGGAGCACACTGGCCTGATCGGTCCCTTCACGAGCTACGTGCTCGACGCCGCCCTCGCACAGGCCCGCGTCTGGGCCGACAAAGGTTCGCCGATGCCGGTGGCCGTCAATCTTTCCGCTCGCAACCTTCTTGACGAACACCTGCCCGACTGAAGTCGCCGAACTCCTCGCCGCACACGGGGTGTCGGCGTCCCTGCTTGAGCTTGAAGTCACCGAATCGGCGATCATGGTCGACCCCGTGCGGGCGCGCCGACTTCTGCAGGACCTGTCGGATCTCGGGATTCGGCTCTCGATCGACGATTTCGGCGCTGGCTACACCAGCCTCAGCCAACTGAAGACCTTGCCGGTCGACGAACTGAAAATCGACCGCTCGTTCGTCATGACGATGTCGTCTGACGCGCGCGACGCGCTGATCGTAGAAAGCGTTGTCGAACTAGGTCGGAACCTCGGGCTGAACGTCGTCGCCGAAGGAGTCGAGACCGCCCAGGCGCTCGCGACGTTGCATGGCTTCGAATGCGACATCGCGCAGGGCTACTACATAGCTCGCCCCGCGCCGGTCGAGCAGTTTGACGCCTGGCTTGCGGCCCGAGAGATATCTGTTCCGCAGCCCGTCGCGGTGACACCGCCACGGCGCACGAACGACGCGGTCTTCACCGAACGAGACCTGAGCGAGGCGACGTCGGCGGCCGCCGCGTTGCGGGCCAGTGAGGAACGCTTCCGCGCGCTGTTCACCCTGGCGCCCATCGGCATTACCGAGGCGCGCGCCGACGGCGCGATCGTCGCGATGAATCCGCACGCATGCGCGATGCTCGGCTACGAACTCGAAGAAGTCATGGGTCGCTCGGTCACCATGTTCGTCGACCCTGACGACGCCGCCGCCCAAGCCCGGAGCTTGGCCGCGCTGCCAAATACCGGGGCATACTCGGCCCGCCGCATCTTCCGACGCAAGGACGGCACACCGATCACGGTGGTCATGAGTGTCGGTGTGGTGCGCCTCGCCTCCGGCGACGTGCATCGCATGGTTGGCATGATGGTTGATGTCAGCGAGTTGGCCGTCGCGGAACAGACTCTGGCCGCGAACGTCATCGAACTCGCTGCGCGCGAATCAGAGCTGCGCAAGAGCGCCGCGTTCCACGATGCGGTTTTGGCGGCGACCCCGGATGTGATCTTCGTCGCGGACCCGGTCACGGGTGGCGTCGTGTGGTGCTCGAGAGAGCTCGACGAGGTTGGCTACTCCGATGGGCAGCTCAAGGAGCTCGGAGACGACACCCTCGATACCCTCGTGCACCCCGACGATGTGTGCAAGGTTCGTGAGCAGAATGCCGCCGCGCAGGCGCTGCCAGATGGCGAGGTCGTGCGCATCCGGTACCGCATCCGCGTGCAGAACGATGTGTACCGCTGGTATGGCCGCAGCGTCACTCCGTTTGCGCGCGACGACGCGGGCGACGTGACCCAGATCTTGGGCATCAGGAGTGACGTCACCGAGCTCGTCGAGGCCGAGCAGCGGCTCGCTGAAGCAGCTCTGCACGATCCGCTTACCGGGCTGCCGAATCACACCCTGCTGACCGACCGGCTCACGAAGACGCTCGCTCGCAGCAGCCGCAGCGGCCATCAGCTCGCCGTCGTTTGCTGCAATGTTGACGGACTCAGGAAGATCAACGAAGACGGTGGTCGTGAGGCCGGCGACGCCGTACTCAAGGCGACCGCCGGTCGGCTGCTCTCTACGTTGCGTCCGGAAGACACAGCTGCGCGTATCGGCGTCGACGGCTTCGTCATCATCCTCGAGCCGTCGTCGCGTACCTGGGCTGGACCCGACGCAGCGCCAATCGACGTCCATGCTTATGCGGTTGAGGTTGCCCAGCGCATCGAGACCGTGCTCGCGGCTCCGGTCGATTTCCGCGGACGCGACTACACGGTGACCGTCAGCATCGGGTTGGCGATTGCGCAAGTCGGGGACGACGTCGAAGAGGTCCTCGCGCGCGCCGACGGGGCTATGAGCCGGTCGAGGATCCTCGGCAAGAACCGCCACGTTGTTGCGGCCGGGGTCGCCCACACGTCCGTTCGTTGACGCGTCGCCGTCGGCCACGGGGAGAAGGCCGGCCTGTCGCGTCAGATGTCGATGCCGAGTCGGGTGATGGGAGCGAGGAGTTCTTCTTCCTCGTAGGCGAGGTGCGAAAACAGCACCTCGGCCAACAGGTCGACCTCGGCTTTCACGGTGCTGAGGCCTTCGGGATCGCTGACCATCGCGACTAGGGCGAGGTCGATGCGCGTCAACACCTCGGCGACTACTTCGTGCTCCGCGGCGAGACGGTCGATGACGGGTCCGAGTTCGGCGTCGCGCAGCTTCAGGCTGGTAAAGAGGTGCGCGTCTTCGATCGAATGATGCATCGTGACCACCCGGCAGTAGGTGGCGCAGAACGCGCCGAGCGACCAGTAGTTCTGCCGCATCGACATGTCATTGATGAGCGACCGCGCGACCTCAGCAGTCGACCGACCCTCGGCGACTTCGGCGATCACATTGCGGATCTGCTCGAGCTCCGATCGCAGGTGCGCGTGCACATTGACCAGCATCTGCGCAGACGCCGCACCACTCGCCGTCCGCTCGGCATCGGGGTGTCGCGGTGCGCGCGGTCGGGTCGCTTCGTCGAGCCGCGGCTCGTCAGCCATCAATGGCCGAGCGACGTCGTGAGTTGCGGCGGCGCATGAGGTGCAGATTATCCGGACGCCGAACCCGCCCGCGCTCCACTCCTCACAAATTCACCCTCCCTGGCTTGAGAGGTATGAATTTGTGAGGAGTCGGAGCCCCGGGGGAGGCCCCTGGTGCCGCAGGCGCCCGGGAGAGAAGTGGGTGCCCGCGACGCGCGCGGGAGACGGGTGCCGTTAGCTTCGGCGGCCCGAAACCAGTGGCTGACCAGTGATCGGGTCGAGCAGGAACTGCCCGTCGTTGCGAGGGTGCGAGTGGAACTCGAAGAGGTTCGACAACGACCCGGCGACGTTGGAGAAGGAGCCGGTGATGGGCGGCAGCTTCCAGTTGTCCTGCACGAACTTCGGTATCGAACTCATGTCGGTCAGTGAGTGGTCGACCGAGTTCTGCTTCGCCCACGGCGAGATCACCAACAGCGGCATCCGCGGACCGTACCCACAGCGTCCGCTCTGGCCATCGAGCGGCGGGTTGGCCACGGTGTTGCCGCACAGGCCGGTGCCGGTCAGGAAGTCCTGCGGCCCAGGCGGAGTCGCAACCGACGCCGTGTTCGACGTGTTGTGAATGCCGCTGTACACGTGGTCGTAGTAGCCGTCGGAGTCGTCGTAGGTCACGATGACCGCCGTGCTCGACCAGTCGGGCGTGTGCTGCAACGCGTTGATCTCGTCGACCACGAACTGCTGCTCGTCGATCGGGTCGGAGTAGCCCGCGTGCCCGTCTTGATATCCCGGCGCCTTCAGGAAACTGACGGCCGGCAGGTGGTCGGCACTCAGGTAGCCGTGCGAGATCGCGCCGACGAGTGAGTCGAAGTCGCTGGTGTCGTACTGGTGGTTCGCGGTGTCGAACTGCGGCACGCCACCGGTCATCGTCTGCGTGTCGGTGCCGATCGCCGACAACGACGCCGGAGCGAGGTGGTGCGGGTTCGCTGTCGACGCGTAGTACTGGAACGGCTCGTGGTGGGCGATGTAGTCGTCCTTGTTCCCGTAGTTCGTCGGGCCCGCGACGGTTCCGCCGGTGCCACCAACCGCTGCCCCAACCGGGTGCACCGCATTGCACAAACCTTGGTCGGACGCCGGCGCTACCGCGAACTTGCCCTTGAACTGGTCGGGCGTGAACGTGCTCGTCGGCTGCGGGCTGCCCGCGGTTGCGGTGGCGAATGACGTGGTCGGCCTGAACCCACCCTGGAACCAGCCCCAGCTGAGTCCGGCCGCGTTCAGTTCGTCACCGATGTTGGTGCCGGTGAGCGAAGCGGCATCGCGCGTCGAGCAGTCGTCGTAGTAGGGCTGCGCGTCCTCGATCAACGAGAAGCCGCCCTTGCCGTCGCTGACGGTGTCACCGTCGGTGGCCGCGCCATTGATCTGGAGGCCGACGTTGCCGGTGTCGCCGGAGATGAGGTTGATCGCGCCCGGCGCCGACGGACCGAACGTCGAGGCGAAGTAGTTGTCACTCATCGCGTACTGCTGCGCGTAGTTCCACAACCCGGTCACCGTGTTGCCGTCGTAGTAGTTCATGACGTCGTCGGCACTGCATGGCTGCCCGGGGCCGCTCTTGCCCGACGCGGTGCCGACGGTGGTGACGAACTTGTCCATCGCCCCGCCGTCGAACGCCTTCTGCTCGTCGTTGTAGTCGTGGTCTTGGTCGCAGGTCAAGATGTCGTTGATCGTCGCGGGATCGAGCCGCTTCGGGTTGACCTGGACGTTCGCGGCGTCCTTGTTCGGATTGTTCGTCAGCAAGGTGCCGACGCCACCGACGCCCTTGGTGTCAGCGAGGTTATTGACGGACGGCGTGTGGTGGGCCGCGTCGAACGGCTGACCCGACGTGTTCGTGGCATTGGGGTAGGTGCCGAAGTAGTGGTCGAACGAAACGTTCTCTTGAAAGATGACGACGAGGTGCTTGATCGGCGTCGTCGTGCTGCTCGCCGTGGCGCCTGTCGGCGACGCGGCGCTGGCCGCGACCGGCAGCGCGAGTGCGAGCGCCGAACCGAAAATGGCCGCGGTAGTTGCGGCCGTGCGATGGCGGGTGCGGCGCCGAAGGCTGCTGCGCATGAGTGATCTCCTGACTGATCGCCACTTCTGCGGACAGCACCCACCCGACGCCTGTTGGGTGAAGAGTTACCGCGCTGTTTCCGCAGCAGAAGGTGACCGTTAGGTGAACGTCAGGGAATTCAGCCGCCGCAGCACGAGAAGTGCGATGTCGTCTTCGGTGATCACGTCGCCGACCAGCGCGTCGAGGATCGCATCGCAGGCGGCCTCGGCGTCGCCGGGTTGCAACGCGCTCGGCCAGGCGGGTTAAGCCGTCGCCGAGCTGGTCATTTCCGAGCTGACCGGCGGTCGGACGCCGTTCCACCAAGCCGTCGGTGAACAGACAGAGCGACGCCCCGACCGGCAGTTGCACGGTTGCCGCATGCCGCGTCGACGAATCATCCGAGAGAGAGCGGACGCCGAGGGGCGGGTCTGGCGGCACATCGCCCGCCCGCACTGCGCCGTCCGCTGAAACGAGGTACGGCGGCAGGTGACCGGCCGAGCTGACCACGAAGCGTGCTGTACGGCGGCTCGGCGACGGCATAGAGGACGGTCGCGACCGCGCCGTCCTCGAAGTAGGAAATCTTCATATCCAGCAGGCGTAAAACCTCGGCCGGGTTCGCGTGCTCCAACGCGTAGGCGCGCAACGCGCTGCGCAGTCGTCCCATGATGACGGCCGCAGGCAGGCCATGACCGGCGACGTCACCCATCACGATCCCGATGCGCTCGCCGGGCAGGCGGAACACGTCGTACCAGTCGCCACCGAGGTCGCCGTCCGCCGGCACGTAGCGCGCCGCGACGTCAAGCCCCTCAACGCGAGGCGCGGTTGGCAACAGGCTGCGCTGCAATGCGAGCGCGGCGATGTGTTCTTCACTGGCGCGTCGGCGCAGCACCTGAGCTGCCAGTTGTTCTGCGAGTTTTTCCAGCTGCGCCGTGTCGTGCTCGGTGAAAACACGCGGTGTCGCCGATCCGACGTGCACCACGCCAAGCAGCCCGGCCGGCCCGGAAACGGGAACGCCGAGCAACGACTTGATGCCGGCTCGGTGGAGTGCCGGGTTGAGTACCGAACCCGGCTGGACATCGGCCAGGATCACCGGCCTTCGCGTGGCCGCAACTCGGCCGGCGAACCCGGCTCCGACCGGCACCCGGAAGCCTGCGTGTGCCGGGCGATCGAGGCCCAATGCAGCTACCGGAACCAACATGGTGCCGGAGGTGTCGAGCAACAGCAGGGCGGCCTCGTCGGCGCCTGCACTGCTGCGCGCCTGCTCGAGGAGCTCATTGACGTCGCCCCACCCGCCGGCCAGGCCGCTGAGCACCATCAACGGCTGGCGGGGCCGGTCTTCCCCTACGCCAGGCTCGACCGAATACATCCTCGACCTCGTCGCCTCGGGGGTGGAACGGGGGACGGTCCGCTGAACGGAGTGCTGATCATCCGGCTGTACCGGATTGTATGTGCGGGAAAGGGGTCGCTACGCGCCGTCGAGCCGGGCGACCTGCCCCGGACTTAACTCAAGGTCGGCAGCCAATGCTGAGTCGATGATTGATTCGGGGCGGCTCGCGCCGGGGATCGGGATCACCGTTGGTGATTGGGCGAGCATCCACGCCAGGCAGGCGCGCTGAGGGCTCACCTGAAGTTCGGCTGCCACCTCCTCGAATGCGGTGTGCGACCTGCCGAGGCGACCGGCTCGCCGCTCACCGCCAAGGGGACCCCATGGCAAGAACGCCAACCCGAGCTCGGCGCACAGCTCCAGCTCCGGCTGGCTGGAGCGAAAGCTCGGCGAGTACTCGTTTTGCACGCTCACTAGAGCAGTGCCGAGCACGTCGCGCGCCTCACGGATCTGAGCGGGGTTCGCGTTGGAGATGCCGACCATCCGCACCTTTCCGGACTGGTGGATCTCTTTCAGCGTTGCCATCGTCTCGCCATAAGGGACCTTGGGGTCCGGGCGGTGGTGCTGGTACAGGTCGATGTGCTCGACGCCGAGGTTGGCGAGGCTGGCGTCAACCGCGACGCGCAAGTGTGCTGCAGAGCTATCGAGGCCCCAGCCGCCGCCGGCAGTGCGCGTGTGACCGCCTTTGGTGGCGACCATGACCTGGCTCTTGACACCGAGCCGGTCCAAGATCGAACTGACTAGCCGCTCGTTTGCGCCCATGGCACGAGCGCCAAGGCTGTCCGGCCCGTAGGCGATCGCGGTATCGATGAGCGTCACGCCGGCGTCGAGCGCGGCGCGAACTGTCGCCTCAGCCCGCTCTGGATGATCATCGAGTTGCATGGCGCCCAATCCGATGGCGCCTACGGAATCCGCCCCGATCCGTCGCGTATGCATGCCTCCGATGTTGGCATGCGGTAGATCAAGACCCAGCGGTACGTGGTCGATAGATCAGCGATTCGTAGTGGGAACTCGGTCATGGTCGGCGTCCGAACCAATCGAGAAGTTGATTCTGCGGCGACGCCTCAGAAGACAGCGTGCCGCTCGGACCTTCGCCATACGCGCCGAAGGCGAGCATCTCGTCTCAAGTGCGGCTCGACCACGTTCATCACCTCGACCACGATTCGTGGGTCAAGGGTTTCGTCGAGTTGCGCAGCACGCAGCAGGTCCCAGGCGTGCACCACGAGGTCGACGAGACGGAACCGCACATAGGCAGCGGCGGGAATGTTGCTGCCCTTCGGACCCACGACGTCCTGGTCGAGCGGCGTTGTGGCGAATGCTCGCGATTGGCGTCGCGCCGACTCGACTACCGCGGCGACCGGATCGTCGCCAAGCTGATCACCGGTGAGTGATGCCCGAGCCTCGTCGCGATCAACGCCCTCCAGCAGCATCGCGGTGAGCCGGTTTCCCACCACGACGTGCTCGACCAACTCGCGCACCGAGATATCCGACGGCGTCGGCCGATCCCATGAGTCCGCCGGAAGTTGACGCACTACCCGTTCGAACTCGGCCGCGGCGGCGTCGATCAGCTCCACGCCGCGCAGGCTAGCGCCCCGATCGGGAGCCGTGCGAGGGCCGTCCGCCAGCCCTTCGTGATCATGCACAAAGTTGGTAGTCCGAGGCATTCCGACTACCAACTTTGTGCATGATCACGGAAAGCCGCGGACCTCACGCGATGATGGCGCGGGCTCCGGCGGCCTTTACTGCGTGCGTCAGCGACTCGATGTCGAAGGCACCGTGGTGTCGGATGCCGTTGACGAAGAACGTCGGCGTGCCCGACACGGTGCTGAGGTCGGCGCCATCGACGTCGCCGGCCACCCGAGCCGCGCCGACGTGCCGCTTGAGGTCGTCGGTGAACCGCTCGACGTCGAGGCCGAGCTCGCCCGCGTAGCGAACGAGGTCGGTCATCCGCAACGCGTCTTGATGCGCGAACAGCAAGTCGTGCATCTCCCAGAACGCACCCTGGAGATGTGCCGCCTCGGTCGCCTCGGCCGCCAACTGCGCGTGCGGGTGCACGTGGGTCAGTGGCAGGTGGCGCCACACGTAGCGGATCTCGCCGTATTCGGCCAGCAGCTCGCGCACGACCGGCTCGGCTTGGCCGCAGAACGGGCACTCGAGGTCGCCGTATTCGAGCAGGGTGACCAACGACTGCTGCGGCCCGCGGATGTGGTCGCGCTCGACGTCGACCGGGTCGGCGAGGTCGACGATCGCCTCCGAGCGACCGAGCAGGGCGACGATGCGCTGGCGCGTCGGCAGTCGCTCGGTGATGCGGAAGATCAGCCAGGTGAAGAACGACGCAAGCACGGCAGCAGCCAGCACGCCCGCCTTCGCTTGCTGCAGCTGCGTTCCGCTGAACGCGAGCGATGCGATCAGCAGCGACACGGTGAAGCCGATGCCGGCGATCGAACCGGCACCCGCGACCGCCGCCCACCCGACCGGCGGCCGCAACTGCCGACGCGTCACTGCGGTTACCAACCACGATGTGAACACGATCCCGACCGGCTTGCCGAGCACGTAGCCGATCGCGATGCCCAAGGTGATCGGCGACGTGACCGCCGTCGAGATGAAGTGCGCAGCTGATCGGGATGCCGGCATTAGCCAATGCGAACAACGGCACGATGACGTACGTCGTCCATGGCGTCCAACGTTGTTGCAGCCGTTCGTTCGGTGAGATCGCCGCTTCGACTTGCGCCCGCGCTTGGCGGGCGAGCTGCGCGGTCGGCTGTTCACGGAACTGCCGGAATCCTTCGGTCGCGCGGTCGAGGTCAGGACGGGCGGCCGCGTAGGCGTAGGTCAGGAGCCCGAAAGCGAGACCGACGACGACTGGGTCGACGCCGGACTTGAACAACGCCAACCACGTCGCGAGACCGAACACTACGTACATCTGCTGCCGATACCGCAGCTTGAAAGCGCGAATCAGGAGCACGCACGCGAACAGCACAACACCCACGAGCAACGGCATTGTGCGTAGATGCTTGGTGTATGCGGTCGCGATCACGAGCAGCGCGACGATGTCGTCGACGACCACGACCGTGAGCATGAAAGCCCTTAGCCGGTCGGGAAAACGCGGCCCGACGAGCGCCAGCATGCCGAGTGCGAACGCGGTATCGGTCGACATTACCGCGCCCCAGCCGTGCGCACTCGTACCGTCCGCCGTTGAAGGCAAGGTAGATCCCGATCGGCACGACCATGCCGGCGATGCCCGCCAGCAACGGCAACGTGACCCGCTTGCGTTCGCGCAGGTCGCCGATGTCGAACTCGCGCCGCGCTTCGAGACCGACGACCAGGAAGAACAGCGTCATGAGTCCGGTGTTCACCCAGCCGCGCAGGTCTTGGCTCACGGTGCCGTGACCGAACCGCATTGCGAAGGTCGTGTGCCAGACCGTGTTGTACGAGGACGCATCGGCGTTGACCCAGATCAGGGCCGCGACCGTCCCGACCAACAGACACGGCGGCCCCGCCGGTCTCGCCGCTGACCAAGGAAGCCAGTCGCGCACGCAAACGCGGCCACCACGCGTCGTCGACGGTCGCCGGTTGCTCGCTCACGGTCGCGGTCACGCGGTCAGGAACACCGTCAGGCCGGCCACGATTCCGGCCGCGATGCGCTGCCGCCATGCAGGGTCGGTCGCGATCGCGGCGTCCGAGGCATTGCGCATGTTGAGGCACTCGATCGTGATGACCGGACCATGCGACAAGTTGATGGTGCCGGTGACCCCGTCGGCCGGGTAGTAGCCGTTGGCGATGTAGGTCGAGTACGGCATACCGGTTGAGGCGTGAAACGTGTCGTGCATGTCGGTCGCCAGCATCCGCGATTGCGCCGACGACGGCACGTTGATGTTCGGATTGTTCAGTGGCGGCTGCATCACGAAAAACCCATGCCCACCAGCAGGTCCGCCGTCCGCATGAATCGCGATGAACGCGTTCGCGTGCGCGTCGTTGCCGATCTGCGCGCGGGTCGTGATGCACGGACCGATCCCACTGTCATTTGGCCGCGTCAAGATGACCGTCGCGCCCTCGGCTCGCAGCAACGCAGCCGCGCGGGTCGCGACGTCGAAGGTGAACGCGTGCTCGGGATAGCCCGCGTCGGTCGACGTCCCGGTCGTGTCGCACGCCTTGTACACGCCGTTGCCCGCGTACACGGTCTGGTTGATCGACGAGCTGTTGTTCAGGTTGTGCCCCGGGTCGAGCACGACGACCTTGCCCGCCAGCGGTTGCCCGGCGACCGGTGGCGGTGCCGGCGAAGGCGAGGCGGACGCCGACGGGCTGGGCGTCGGCACGACGCGCGGCTTCGGCGACGCGGTCGCTGCGAGCCGTCTTGGTCGGGGTCGGGGAGGGGGACTGACCGAAGCCGACGCCAGGGTGCTGCTGGTCACGGCGGCTGGTGAGGTGATGGGGGTCTCGGACGAGACGGATGCAGACGCCGGTGAGGTGGCCGGGGCCGACGCGACCACGGGCGATCGTGACGAACCCGCCGCTAGGTTCGGGCTGGCCGACGCCCCGAGCGTCTGCGCTACCGCCGCCTTGTGGTTGAGGTGCATGCGCTGGCCGTGAGCACCACCGAAAGGCCGACGCCGGCGCCCAGCACGGCACGGCCGCGGTGGGTCGGATGGGTTCGGCGCAGCATGGTTCATGCTGACACGCCGCGGCTGCGCGGCCCGACATGGTGCCCGCGCTTGGAGTGCCTTGGGCACCCGCCGGGTCGGGGATCTACCTCCCGCGCGCTTTGCTCTGCCGCACATTCACAACAGAGCAGCTCTGGCGCACATTCACAACAGAGCTGCTCTGGCGCGCATTCAGAACAGACCTGCTCTGGCGCGTATTCGCAACAGAGCAAAGCGAGCCGACGAGTGACCGCCGCCCGCCGCCAGCCCGCCGCGAGCCGCGAGCCGGCCGCCCAATACGCCGCCCGGCGAGTCCTGTCGGCCCGGCGGGGCATGCTCCATGCTGGCACGACATAGGCTCGGGTCGGTTCGTACGGCTGCCGGTTCCGCGCCAGCGAGGAGGACGACATGGCCGCAGGCCAACCCCCGAGCATGCAGCAAATCCTCGAGCAGGCTCAGCGCATGCAGCAGCAACTCATGGCGGCCGAGGAGCAGCTGGCCGACGCCGAGGTCGACGGCACCGCCGGCGGCGGACTCGTCACAGCCACGGTCAGTGGCACCGGCGAACTGCTCGACCTGGTCATCGATCCGAAAGCGATCGACCCCGACGACACCGAGTCGCTCGCCGACCTGATCCTGGCCGCCGTCCGCGATGCGACCAACAACGCGTCGGCCCTCGCAGCCGAGACGATGGGCCCGCTGACCGAAGGTCTCGGTGGCAGCCTCAGTGGGCTCGGCGGCAGCTCAGCGGCCTCGACCTGCCAAGCCTCGGGCTGTAGCGCGGGTGTACGAAGGCGTCGTCCAGGATCTGATCGATGAGTTGAGCAGGCTGCCCAACGTCGGTCCGAAGAGCGCGCAACGCATTGCCTTCTACTTGCTCGCGGCCGATCCCGTCGACGTCCGCCGTCTTGCTCAGGTTTTGCTTGAAGTAAAGGAAAAAGTGCGGTTCTGCGAGATCTGCGGCAACGTCGCCGAAGAGGCGCAGTGCCGCATCTGCCGCGACCCGCGGCGCGACCTCACCGTCATTTGCGTGGTCGAAGAATCGAAGGACGTCGTCGCGATCGAGAAGACGCGCGAGTTCCACGGCCGGTACCACGTGCTCGGCGGCGCGATCTCGCCGATCGAGGGCATCGGACCCGACGACCTGAGGGTGCGGGAGCTGTTGACTAGGCTCGCTGACGGAACGGTCACCGAGCTGATCCTCGCGACCGACCCGAATCTCGAAGGCGAAGCGACCGCGACGTATCTCGCCCGGCTGGTCAAGCCGATGGGGTTGCGGGTGACCCGGCTGGCCAGCGGGTTGCCGGTCGGCGGCGATCTCGAATATGCCGACGAAGTGACCCTCGGCCGGGCGTTCGAAGGAAGGAGGCAACTCGATGTCTGAGCGCGTGGCTCGACGGTCCGTCGGACGACTTCGGCGATTTCGCCGCCGAGATCGCCGACCAGGTCGAGAGCTTCGTGATCGCGGTGCGCGAGATCGCCCGTGGCCACGAGCCGGGCGGCGCGGTCGCGTTGCTGCTGCTCGAGGTGTCGCAACTGCTGCTCGCCGGCGGGCGTCTCGGCGCGATCGGCGACGTCGTGCCCACCGATCGCTTCGAGCCGGACGCCGGTCCCGACCCCGACATCGACGAGTTGCGCGAGCGGCTGGCTGAGCTCCTCGGCCCGATCGACCGCTACGTCGAGGTGTTCGACCCCTACGAAGAGCCGCCGAGCGCCGTCGAGTTCTTGCTGTCGGACGACCTGTCCGGCATCACCGGCGACCTGCTGCACGGACTGCAGCACTTCAAGGCCGGGCGCGCCCTCGAGGCGCTGTGGTGGTGGCAGTTCTCTTACGTGTCGCACTGGGGCACCCACGCGAGTGCCGCGCTTGCGGGCGCTTCAGTCAGTGGTCGCCCACGCCAAGCTCGACGTCCCCTAGTGCTCACGACAGACGTAGCAGCGGACGGCGGGGGAGCGGCTGACGTCGGCGGCCGCCGCCGATGCCGGCGCGACGACGCTGGCGCCGACGACGCGACGGCTGAGCTCAGCGGCAACGGCGCCACGGGGAGGCGAAGTCGCTGTCGACCGGGTGCCGCCGAGTGCGGTCAGCTGGAGCACGTTCGACCGGAACTGCGCGCGCGCAAGGATGCCGGTCGCAGTGAAGCAGTAGGTGCCTGGCGCCGCGCCGGCAGGCGCGGCGATCAACGCATAACACTGAGCGATCGCGATGCCGTTCACCGCGGGCCGCGGCGCAGCCGCGGCCACCTTCAACCCCGACACCCGCGGCCAGCACAGCAAGGGTCGTCGTAAAGAGTCGCTGCCCGCCCGGATCGAGATTGGCCGGCGACGTCCTCATCAGGGCCGGCCAAAGTCAGGCAGCTTGCCAGCCCCGTCGTCGGCAGGTTGCAGGTATACGTGCCGGTCGGGTCGACCTGAATCAGCACCCGCCCGTCGTTCTCGGTGATGTCGAGCCGGGTCCGCAGCCGCGTCCGGAACACCTTGATCGCGTTCGTGTGCGGCGGATTGTCGGAGCTGTCGGCCAGAGTAGCTGCCCGTGTACGCCGCCCCCTGCGCGAGCTTCGCCACCGCGGCCAGCTCGTTCGCGGCGACGTCGACCGACGAAACCGCGGCGGACGCCGACGGCTGCGCCGCCGCGCCATGGTGCCGCGTGCAGCCGGTCAGCGTCAGAACGCCCGCCAACGCCGAGCGCCAGCCCGGCTCAAGGCGCGGGCCCGGCCGGACCGTCGGCACGCGCCGTCCGGCGCTGGTCGAAATGCACGAAGGTCAGGCTAACGGCCCCCGGTAGACTTGCATGCCGGTCTTCGCCTTTCAAGGAGTGTCAACCCGTGGGCCTCGTCGTCCAAAAGTACGGCGGCTCGTCGGTCGCCAACGCTGAGCGCATCAAGAAGGTCGCGCAGCGCATCGTCGCGACCCGCAAAGAGGGCCACGACGTGTGTGTCGTCGTGTCCGCGATGGGCGATACCACCGACGACCTCCTCGAGCTCGCGGCCGAGGTTTCGCCGCTGCCGCCGGCGCGCGAGCTCGACATGCTCCTGACGTCGGGCGAGCGCATCTCGATGGCGCTGCTGGCCATGGCGATCGCCAACCTGGGCATGCAGGCCCGGTCGTTCACCGGCAGCCAGGCCGGCGTGATCACCGACTCGATCCACGGCCGGGCCCGCATCATCGACGTCGCGCCCGGCCGCATCCGGGAGGCGCTCGACCAGGGCGACATCGCGATCGTCGCCGGATTCCAGGGCGTCTCCCAAGACACCAAGGACGTCACCACGCTCGGTCGCGGTGGGTCTGACACCACGGCCGTCGCGTTGGCGGCCGCTCTGAATGCCGAGGTTTGCGAGATCTACACCGACGTCGACGGCGTCTTCACCGCCGACCCGCGGATCGTGCCGGCCGCGCGGCGCATCGAGCGGCTCTCGTACGAAGAGATGCTCGAGATGGCCGCGTCGGGTGCGAAGATCCTGCACTTGCGCTGCGTCGAATACGCCCGTCGTTTTGCTGTGCCGATCCATGTGCGCTCGTCGTTCTCGACGAAAACCGGCACCTGGATCGTCGACATCCCCGCGGAGGAACAGATGGAAGCCCCGATCATCTCCGGCGTCGCCCACGAGCGCGGCGAGGCCAAAATCACGGTGGTCGGAGTGCCCGACAAGCCCGGTGAGGCCGCGCAGATCTTCACCGCGGTCGCCGACGCCGGCGTCAACATCGACATGATCGTGCAGAACGTGTCGTCGGTGGCGACCGGACTCACCGACATCACGTTCACGCTGCCGAGCACCGACCTGCCGGCCGCAGTCGCCGCTTTGACGCAGCGCGCGGCGCAGATCGGGTTCGAGTCGTTGCAGTCCGACGACCAGATCGGCAAGGTGTCGCTGGTCGGCGCCGGGATGCGGACGCATCCCGGCGTCACCGCGAAATTCCTTACTGCGCTGGCTGATGCGGGCATCAACGTCGAGATGATCTCGACGTCGCAGATCCGCATCTCGGTCGTCGTCCGCGAAGACGAACTGCCGGTCGCAGTCGCCGCGGTCCACAGTGCGTTCGACCTCGACACGGCGGACGTCGAAGCAACCGTCTACGGCGGCACTGGCCGATGAGTCGAGGGTGCTGGCGCAACGCTGCCGCGGACGTACCGCGTCGGCATCGTCGGGGCGACCGGCCAGGTCGGGACGGTCATGCGCCAAGTGCTGGCCGAGCGTGGGTTCCCGGTGTCGCAGATGCGATTCTTCGCGTCTGCTCGGTCGGCTGGCACGACGTTGCCGTGGGACGGCGCCGACATCGTCGTCGAAGACAGCGCGCTGGCCGATCCCGCCGGGCTCGACATCGCGTTGTTCTCCGCCGGCGGCGCCGCGTCGAAGGTCGCTGGCGCCGAAGTTCGCCGCCGCTGGCGTGATGGTCATCGACAACTCATCGGCCTGGCGCATGGATCCCGACGTGCCGCTGATCGTGAGCGAGGTCAACCCGGAGGCTGTAGCCGACGCGCGCAAAGGCATCATCGCGAACCCGAACTGCACGACGATGGCCGCGATGCCGGTACTGAAGCCGTTGCACGACGAGGCCGGCTTGGTGCGGCTGGTCGTGAGTACCTATCAAGCGGTGTCGGGCAGTGGACTGGCCGGTGTCGACGAACTCGACAAGCAGGTGCGCCAGGTGGTTGACCGCGCCGCCGAGCTGACGCACGACGGCGCGGCGGTGGAGTTTCCGTCACCGGTCAAGTACGTGCGGCCGATCGCGTTCAACGTGCTGCCGTTGGCTGGGTCGATCGTCGATGACGGGTCGTTTGAGACCGACGAGGAGCAGAAGCTGCGCAACGAGAGCCGCAAGATCCTGTCGATCCCGTCGCTGCTCGTTTCCGGCACCTGTGTGCGAGTGCCGGTCTTTACCGGCCATTCCCTTTCGATCAACGCGGAGTTCGCGCGCGACCTGCCGGTCGCGCGCGCGCTCGAACTGCTCGGCGAGCGCCCCCGGTGTGAAGGTCACCGAAGTGCCGACTCCGTTGCAGGCCGCGGGCGCCGATCCGAGTTTCGTCGGTCGGGTGCGGCACGACCCTGGGGTGAGCGGTGAGCGCGGGCTCGCGCTGTTCGTCAGCAACGACAACCTGCGCAAAGGCGCTGCGCTGAACGCCGTGCAGATCGCCGAGTTGGTTGCGGCTCACCTGTCGCGACGCCAAATGACAAAGGCCCCCGTGCGGGTTGCCGTCGTCGGCCCCGGTGGTTGGGGCCGCCAACACATCCGGATATTCAACAGCCGACCCGACACGGAGTTGGTCGCGATCGTGGGTCGCGACGCCGATCGCACGGCCGCGCAAGCCGCCGAGGCCGAGACGGTCGGATACACGAGCATCGCGGCGATGCTCGACGCGCAGCAGCCCGACCTGGTGAGTGTGTGCCTGCCGAACGAGGGGCATTTCGCGCCGACGCTCGAATTGCTGAAGGCGGGTGTTCCGCTGCTGGTCGAGAAACCGTTCGTGTTCGACCTCGACGAGGCCGATCAGCTGCTTGCCGCCGCAGCCGAACGCTCGTTGTTCTTCGCAATCAACTTCAACCACCGCTACGCGGTGCCGATCGCGAAAACGCAGGCGGCGATCGCCGAAGGCAAGCTTGGCGAGATTACTTTCGCGGTGTCACGTTTCGGCGGCGAGCCGAACTTCGGCACGCACCCGCACGCGCAGCTCATCGAGACGCAGTGTCACGCGTTCGACCAGCTCGAGTTCTTGTGCGGACCCATCGTCTCGGTGATGGCGCAAATGACGAACAAGACGCACAACCCGGTCTACACAACCGTCTCGATCGCGCTCGAGTTCGCGAACGGAGCAGTCGGCAGCCTGGTAGGCAGCTATGACTCGTCGTACGCGTACCCCATGACGCACTACCTCGAGGTCAACGGCATCGAGGGTCGAGCGTTCGTCGAAGACACGGTGAAGCGGTTCACGCTCCAGCAGGCTCGCGATGAAACCCGGCAGGTATGGGAAGCCGGCTACTTCAACGATCTCGACCGCGAGTTCCACCGCACCTTCGACCGGCATGTCGATGAGTTGATCCCGGCGTTTCTGGCCGGCGAGCCGCCCCCGATCCCCGCCGCCGCCGGCCGCCGCGCGTTGTTGCTAGCGCTCTGGAGCATCCATTCGTTTGAAACAGGACGACGCGTCGAGGTCAACGGCTAGTTCCCGTCGCCGTCTTCTTCTTGTCGCTGCTGTTTGTAGCGGCGCCAATCGCGGAGATCGCGGTTTCGATCGAACGTGTGCTTTGGGGCCTTGCCGAGGAACATCGGCCAACCGTCACCCCACCACCCTTCATTGCTTGGGCGCACCATGAGATGCGCCGGAAACCTACGCCGGCCGCGATCTCTGAGCTTCGCTGTCTGCTCCGGCTCGGGCTCAAAGATGTCGGCCGCCGGCGTCCACTACCTGCAGCATGAGGCCCACTGCGCCTAGCAGCCTTGCGACGTCGCTGCACCCGCGCGAGCGAGGGAGTGCGTTCGACAGTTTCCGACCACGTAGTGCGGCAGCATGCGCGCGCTCTGCCAACTCACGCTGACTGAGATCAGCCGCCGCACGCGCGGCTCGAAGTATCGGTCGGCGGGGAATCCCTTCATCGCGACCAAGCCTGGCGCGGCTGGGACCGCAGGGCGGAGCGGTCGCGCTGATGTGCACAGATTCGACGAGTGCTGTGGACAGAGCCATGCGCTAGTCCTCTCTCGAACGCTTTGCTCTGCCGCACATTCACAACAGACCTGCACTGTTGTGAATGTGCGCGCAGAGCTGCTCTGTTGTGAATGTGCGCCAGACCTGCTCTGTTGTGAATGTGCGGCAGAGCAAAGCAATGCGGAGGGGTTATACGGCGGAGCCGGTTCGCGCGAGGTGGCGGCGCGCGAAATCTAGTTGGGCGGCGACTTGGTTGATGCGTTCTTCGATCACAAGCGTGCCGTGGCCGGCATCGAAGCGGTAGACCTCGACGTCGAATGCGCGGCTGAGCAGTCGGTCGACGTAGTTGTCGATCTGGCGGATCGGGCAGCGCGGGTCGTTGGCGCCGGCGATGATCAGGAGCGGCGAGGTCACGTCGTCCACGTAGGTGATCGGCGAGGAGCGCTCATAACGGTCGGGCACCTCGTCGGGTGACCCGCCGAACAGCGAGCGATCGTACGCACGCAGCGCTTCCATCTCGTCGTGATAAGCCGTGAGGTAGTCGGCGACCGGTACGCCGGCGATGCCGACCGACCACGCGCCGGGGGTGACGCCGAGACCGAGCAACGTGAGGTAGCCGCCCCATGAATCTCCGCCGAGAACGACGCGGGACAGCGTCGGTAAGCCCCGACGACCACTGCCCAATCGCGCACGGCGAGCGAGATCGTCGAGCTCGGTGAGTCCGACCCGATGTTCGATGGCGTCGCGCCAGGCCGCTGCCGTAGCCGGTCGAGCCGCGGTAGTTGACCCGCACCACGGCGAAGCCGGCATCGACCCAGGCGGCCGACCGCGGGTGAGAACGTGTCGGCGTCGTGGCTGGCCGGGCCGCCATGCACCAGGAACAGCGTCGGAAGCGGCGTTGCGAGGCCGGCCGGCTTCGAGATGAGCGCGTGGATCGGACCGGCCGCGCCGTCGACCCAGGCGTCGTCGGCCGCAACGCTCGAAGCGGCGATCGGGCCGGGCGGGCGGATGACGACCGCACCAGTCGAGTCGAGCACCGCCGATGGCTCCGCGCCGGACGACCACAAGAACTCCACCACGCCGTTGGGGCGAGCGGTCGTTCCCAAGATCGTGCCCGGCGGAATGTCGAGCAGCTGGAGCGAATCCGTCGCGAGATCGTAGCCGGAACAGTGACGTGCGCGCGTGATAGTCGTGCGTGATGAGCAACGCGGAGGCGTCCGCGAACCACTGCGCCGACACGTCACCAGGCAAGTCGAGGTGCAACGGTTGTTCGGCACCTTTCGCGACGTCCCAGATGAAGGGCATCCAGCGTCCGAGGCGTTCATGCGCGGCGATCAAGCGCGTGTCGCCGGCGACCGGCGCGAACGCGACCGCGCTCAGGCCGAGGCCGGGGCCGTCCCACAGATCTGCCACCGCCGAGCCGTCGGCAATTCGCAGCACACGTAGCGCGACGTGCCGCGAGTCGCCGTGCTCACTGTGTTCGATCGCGACGAGCTCGCCGTCGCGCGAAAGCGCGGCGACGCTGGCGTCTTGCGGGTGCGCATAAAGCAGCACCGGAGTGCCGCCGCGGCGGGTCGCGTAGACGGCAGCACCGTCGTCCGTCGAGCAACCGACGACCGACAGACCGTCGAGGCCGAGGCACAGCCCGCTCGAATACGACGGCGGGAGACCGACGACCGCCTCCTGCGACGCGCCGCCACGGAACGGGGTGCGACGCCAGCTACCGAACTCACTGCCGTCGGCGTCGTCGAACCACCAAATCCACTCGCCGGTCGGATCGATCGCACCCCGGTGCGTACCGGCGGCGCGGTCGGTGATCTGTTCGGTGGCTCCGGAGTCCCGATCCCAGCTGTAGATCTCGAAGACCCCGCTCGCATTGCTCACAAAGGCGCTGCGCGACGGCTGAGCCCACGCCCAGATCGGCAGGGTCATGCGGGCTGCGCGGAAGCGGGCTTTCCAGTCGGGCTGCGACGTCATGCGCCAAACGCACGGAACACGCGCGCCCATCGACGTCCGGGTCGCTTGCTGTTCTGCCACTCCAACGCGCACAACGGGCAGGCATCGCGGGGCGGGCGGTCGGAGCAGGCGCCTTCGACCACCAGTTCGGCGCCGCAGTAGGCGGTCGTGACCGAGCCGACCGACAGCCGGGGCGGCGGGTACCCGTGCTTGACCTCGCCGACGTTCAACCACGACGAGGTCTGCGAAGCCGATTGCGTATCCACGGGTGCCACGCTACGTCAGTCGCGAATGGTTCGTCTTGTCTCCGATACTGGCCGAAGCAGAATGGAGTTGCGGATGACCTGCCAACTGGTCGCGCTCTGCTTCGACGCGAACGACCCGGTCGGCCTCGCGCGCTTCTGGGCGGGCTTACTGGGTTGGGCGATGACGGCGGAGCCCGACGAAGGCATCGCGCTCCTGCCCAGCGACGACACTGGCTTCGAGATTCGATTTCTCCCGACTAGCCAGCCGAAGAGCGGCAAGAACCACATGCATTTCGACCTGACCAGCACGTCGCTCGGCCACCAGCGGGAAACCGTCGCCCGAGCGCTCGCATTGGGTGCGCGGCACATCGACATCGGCCAAGGCCCCGACGCCACTCATGTCGTGCTCGCCGACCCCGAAGGCAACGAGTTCTGCGTGATCGAGCCAGGCAACCAGTTCCTCGCCGACTGCGGATTCATCGGCGCGGTCGCCTGCGATGGTTCGCAAAAGGTCGGGTACTTCTGGAGCAAGGCGCTGGGTTGGCCGCTGGTCTGGGACCAGGATCAGGAGACCGCGATTCGCTCGCCGGCCGGCGGCCCAAAGATCACCTGGGGTGGGGAGATCCCGACGCCGAGAGTTGCAAAGAACCGGCTGTATTTCGACGTTGCTCCGTCGGCGGACGGCGATCAGCAACCCGAGGTCGACCGGCTCGTCGGTCTTGGCGCCTCGCGGGTGGGCGTAGGCCAGGCGACTGACAACTGGTCGGCGATGACCGATCCCGACGGCAGATACTTCCGAGTGCTCAAGCCCCGCTAGGGGTTCGGCTCAGTTTGTAAGACGAAAACGGGGTCAGGGCGCCGCGAATGTCTAACAAAGTCGATGCGGCGGGCCGCGTCATGCGCGCCAACTCGATGCCGACGGCCGATGCGGCGGCGGCCGGAAGAAAACTGAGTCGGGGTGGCGGGATTTGAACCCACGGCCTCTGCGTCCCGAACGCAGCGCGCTGCCAAGCTGCGCTACACCCCGATGGAACGCCCGAAGTCTAGCTGACCCCGCGACCGCCCCGGCGAAGGCGATCGGCCGGCTGTCACGCGACAGCGACCAGCGTGAGCAGTGACGCTTCTGGCGGGCAGGCGAACCGCATCGGTGCGTACGGCGAGGTGCCGAGGCCAGCTGATACGTGCAGCCAGGCGCCGTCGTATCGCGACAGCCCACGGGCACGTCCACGATCAAGTCCGCAGTTGGTGACGAGCGCTCCGTAGAACGGAACGCGCAATTGCCCGCCATGCGTATGACCGGCCAACATCAAGGAGCACCCATCAGCAGCCATGCGTGACAGCACCCGCGGCTCGGGTGAATGCGTCACGCCGATCGTCAGCAACGCGCCCGAATCGATGGGCCCGGCGACGTCGTCGTAGCGGTCGTGCTTGATGTGCGGATCATCAACGCCGATGAGTTCGATGGGGCGGCCGTCAGCTTTCAGATACCCGCGGGCGTTCGACAGGTTCAGCCACCCGGCGTCCGACATCGCATCGCGCAGCTCACGCCACGGCAACGTCGGCCCGGCCGGCCGCCGACCATCATCGGCGAACAGATAGCGCGCCGGATTCTTGAACACCGGCGCTTCATAGTCGTTCGAGCCGAACACGAACGCGCCGGGCCGTTCGAGCAATGGCGCGATCGCGTCGAGAAACACCGGCACTGCGTCGAAGTGCGCGATGCTGTCGCCGGTGTTGATCACGAGGTCGGGCTCGAGCGCGGCGAGACTTGCGATCCAGTCGCGCTTCCACGTCTGGCCGGGAGTGAGATGTGCGTCCGAAAAGTGCAGCACCCGCAACGGGCTCGACCCGCGCGGCAGCACCGGAATCTCGACGCGACGCAGTTGCGGCGATCGCCGTTCAACACCGGCGCCGTAGGCCACCGCGGCTGTGCCGGCAGCAAGAACACTGAGCGGGACGGCGGTGAGTCGGCGCATATCTCTTAGTTTCGCAGACGCGACGATGAGAGACTGCGCTGCATGTCGACCTCACCGAATACTGCCGCGCTGAAAAGCCGCCTGCACACAGACCTGACCGCCGCCATCAAGGCGCGCGACGAGTTGCGCACAGCCACTTTGCGCATGGTGCTGTCGGCGATCACGAACGAGGAAGTCTCGGGCTCGGCCGCACGACAACTGTCGGACGACGAGGTGTTGAAAGTGCTTGCACGCGAAGGAAAAAAGCGGCGCGAGGCGGCCGAGGCGTTCGCTGCTGGCAACCGTCCTGAGCTGGCTACGCGCGAACGCGCCGAGGGCGAAGTGATCGACGAATACCTGCCCGCACAGCTCTCCGACGACGAATTGCGTGCGCTGGTCACACAGGCCGTCGCCGAGTCAGGCGCGTCCGGCCCGCAGGCGATGGGTGCGGTGATGAAGGTCGTCAATCCGTTGATCGCCGGCCGGGCGGACGGCGGGCGGGTGGCCGCCGAAGTCAAGCGGCAGCTGGCCTGAGGCCTCGACTTCGGTTACGGCTTCGGCCCAGGCCCAGGCCCAGGCCCTGGCTGTGACCTTGGGCGTGGGTGTCGCGGTCGGGCTCGGCGTCCCCGTGTTTGAGGCACTGGCCGACGGACTCGATGTGTCCGATGGGGTGACGCCAGGCGGCAGTGACCCAGGTATGTCGGTGGGCGTCGGCGTCGGCGGGGGCACGCCGCTGCTGATGTTGAGCTTCACGATCTGGCCGGCGTAGACGACAGTGCCGGCTGCCGGCACCGTGCTGTCAATCTGGCCCTGGGGCTAGTAGTGACGGCACCTGGGTCGCGCCGGCGATCGGCGTCACGACGAGGCCGAGCGCGGTCAGGGTCGGCGTCGCGACGACCGGGTCTTGACCCACCACGTTCGGCATCGTGATCGGCGGGCCGCGCAACACCAGATCGGACGCCGCCTGGAACGTTTCGACCGGCAGGTTTTGCAGGGCACCCTTCATGGCCATTTGCCAGATCGGCCCGGGCAGCGTCGCGCCGAATACCCGCGGAATTGCCTTGCCATTGACGGTGATCCCGCGCATCGGCGTGGTCGAATCCGGGTTGCCGACCCACACTGACGCCGCCAGGTTCGGCGTGTATCCGCTGAACCACGCGTTCTTGTAGTCGTCGTCGGTGCCGGTTTTCGCGGCGGCCTGCCGACCGACGTCCAAACCTCCACCGGTACCACCCGGGAGCAGCACGTGTTCGAGCAGCGTCGTCACGCCGTTAGCGATGGCGGGGTCGAGTTCGGGCTTGCAGTTCGGGCCGGGCACGTTGTGCAGCGGAGTGTCGACGTTGCCCAGCAGCACCGTGACGCCCGTGATCGCCCGCGGCGCGCAGAACGTGCCCTGGTTGGCGAATGCGGCGAAGGCGCCGGCAACGCTCAGCGGATCGACGTCTTCGGCGCCGAGCACGAAGGCTGGAACCTGTTCAAGCGGCCCGCCGTTCGCCGACTCGGTGACACCCAGGTTTTGCGCAATCGTGATGGGCTCGCAGAGCCCGGTGAGCACCTCGAGTTGGGCGAAGTAGGTGTTCACCGATTGTGCGGTGGCGTTGACCATGTTGAACGTGCCGCCCTCGGCGGCTTCGGAGTTGGCCAGGGCCCACTTTTCTGTCGGCAACCCATCGCATGTGGTGGTGCTGCCGGCGGGGATCGTGATCGTCGGGGGCGAGTTGATCGTGAGGCCGGTCGGCAGCTTCTTTTCGAGAGCGGCCGCGAGCACGAAAATCTTGAAGGTCGAACCCGCATGACGGCCGCGCGATCCGCCGTGGTTGAAGTAGTCGGCGGCCAGGTTGAGCTCGGTCTGCCCGAGGCCTGTGCCGTAGTCACGATCGACCGCCATGGCTTTGATGGCACCGGTTTTCGGATCGATCATGTCGATCGCGGCGGCGAGCCCGGCGTTCTGCGCCGGGTCTTTTGGCACGACCGTGTTGACCGCGTTCTGCGCAGCGGTCTGTGTCGTCGGGTCGAGCGTTGTCGTCACGACGAGGCCGCCGCGCCTCAGCAAGTTGGCGCGGTCATCGACGGTGGCACCGAACTCTTTGCCGTTCAAGATGTCGTGCACCACGTAGTCGCAGAAGAACGGTGCGCTCGCAGTCGAGCACCCGTTCGGGATGTCCTGCGGATTCAGGCCGAGCGGCGCCTGCTTGGCTGCATCGATCTCGGCTGCGGTATAGGAGGCAGGATAGGTCGCGAGCATGCGGTCGAGCACGATGTTGCGTCGTTGCATTGCGTTGTTCGGGTTGAGAATCGGGTCGAACGTGCTGGGGTTGTTGATGACGCCGGCCAGCAGTGCCGATTGCGGAAGCGTAAGAGACGACGACCGATTCGTTGAAATAGTGCTGCGCGGCGGCCGAAATCCCGTAGGCGCCACTGCCGAAGTAGACGGTGTTGAGGTAATCCTCGAGGATCTGGTCTTTCGACAACTTCTGTTCAAGGGCGAGTGCGTATCGCGCTTCTCGCAGCTTTCGTGGTCAGGTTCTTCGCACTGGCCGCGCTCGCCGCCGCCGTGTCGTTGTTTTGCGCGCTGGTCTCGATCAGTGCTTGTCGCACGTATTGCTGGGTGATGGTGGAAGCGCCCTGGGTCGCGTCGCCGGTTGAGCTGTCTTTCACCAGCGCACGGGCGATGCCCTTCGGGTCGACGCCGTGGTGTTCGTAGAAGCGAGCGTCTTCGATCGCGACGATCGCCTGTCGCATGATCGGCGACACCTCGCTGAGGCTGACCGACTGGCGGTTCTCGTAATAGAAGGTGGCCAAGGTGGTGCCGTCGGCCGCAAGGATCACCGACCGTTGCGACAGCGGAGGAGTTTGCAGCTCGGGCGGCAGTTGGGAGAACGTCAGCGTGCCGATCGCGTTGCGGGTGGCGATGCCCGCGCCGCCCACCGCGGGCAACGCAAGCGCTGCCACCAAGGCACCCGAAACGGCCGAGAGGACCACCAGAAAGGCGAGCCGCACCATCGCGCCGCCGAATCCGACTCGTGCCCTCGCCATTCCAGCAGGGTAACCGCTCGACCCGGCCGGGGCCGCTGACCTGCGGCGATCCGCGAGCGGGGCGCGGCCGGCGTCCGCATGTGGCCGGCGACCGGCGTCCGACGTCCCATGTGGCCGCGCGACCGGCGTCCGGCGTCCGACCCCGGCCCTGGCCCTGGACAGGCGTTACCCCCCGAGGACACCTGTGCGGGCCTGTCCTCGGGGGTGATGATCACGTAAACGTGATCATCCCGCAGGGTTGCGGCCGCCGCCGGATGGCATCCCGATCCAGGCGGCGGTATCAGCCGAACGGCTGCTTGATCGTCCACCCGGCCCAATGTGAATCGGCCGAACGGAGGCTGTGACCATCCGCGTCACTGTCCGTACCGTCGAAGAGGTCGGCGCGCATCGGTCACCACGATCCGGGCGCAGCTGTACGGGACACCGAAGGAGGGGCTCCGATGGCCTGGACTACCGAATGGACGACCCAAGCGGGTTGCCGCAACACAGATCCTGACGCCTTGTTCGTCCAGGGCGCCGCGCAGAACCGCGCCAAGGCGCTCTGCTTTGGCTGCCCGGTGCGGGCCGAGTGCCTGGCCGACGCCCTCGACAATCGTGTCGAGTTCGGCGTGTGGGGCGGACTCACCGAACGCGAACGGCGCGCGCTGCTGCGTCGTCGTCCGAATGTCACGTCGTGGACGCGACTGCTGAGCACCGCGATGAGCGACTTCGAACGCACCGTCGCGAACAACTACGCGGCTGACGAAAGTTACTCCGCCACCGGCTGAGCCGGCTGACACACCGCCGCACCAAGCGCACGCAAACCAGCAAGATCGTGGACGTCGCGAGCGAACGCTCGTACGGCCGCGAGCTGCACGTTGGGGTGCGCGAGTGAAAACCCGTCGACACGTTTCTTCTCGGTGGCCTGCACGTTCATGCGTTCGGCGTGGACGCGCAGTAGCCCGGCCGTAAGTCGGGCGTCAGTCCGCCTTGCTCGTCGAGCGCGTCGGCTGCCGCGGCGGCGTGTGCCGCACTGATGCGCGGCACAGCGGTTTGCCGCATCCGGTTCACGACGACGCCGGCGAGCGGCATCTTCTCTTCGACCAGTCGGTCGACGAAGTACGACGCCTCGCGCAACGCGTCGGGCTCGGGCGCGGCCACCACGACGAAGGCCGTGCCGGGCGCGCGCAGCAACGCGGCGGTGGCGTCGGCGCGTTCACGGAGTCCACCGAACATGGTGTCCATTGCCGCGACGAATGTTTGCACGTCGGTGAGCAGTTGGGTGCCGAGCAGCTTGGTCATCGTCGCGGTGAGCACGCTGAGCCCGACGTGCACGACCCTGGCGTAGCCGCGGCCACCTGCTTTCGCGGGCACGCAGGATCATCCGAATGAAGCGCCCGTCGAGAAATCGGCCAAGTCGCTTCGGTGCGTCGAGAAAGTCGAGCGCCGACCGCGCGGGCGGGGTGTCGACGACGATCAGATCCCATTGCCCCTGACGCGCGCAGTTGCCCGAGCTTCTCCATCGCCATGTACTCCTGCGTACCGGCGAAGCTCGATGACAGCGATTGGTAGAACGGGTTCGCCAGGATCTGCGCGGCCTTCACTGGCGTGGTGTGCGCTTCGACCACCTCGTCGAACGTGCGCTTCATGTCGAGCATCATCGCGTGCAGATCGCCCTTCACTCCGGCGACCTTGCGCGGCACGTTGTCGAGCTCTTTCAAGCCCAGCGACTGCGCGAGCCGCCGGGCCGGATCGATCGTGAGCGTCACGACTTTGCGGCCTCGCTCGGCCGCACGCACGCCGAGGGCAGCCGCGAGTGTCGTCTTGCCGACGCCGCCCGAGCCGCAACACACGATGACCTTCGTCTTCGGGTCGTCGAGGAGTGTTTCGATGTCGAGAGGTTTCATGCGGCACCCTGCTCACGCAGACTGGCGGCGAGGGCGTAGATCCGCCCGACGTCAGTGGTGTCGAGGTCGGCGAGCGTGTATATCGGCCGGTCGGGCGCGCGCAGCTTTGCCTTGAGTTTGCGTTCGGTGCTGAGTTGTTCGGCGTGCTCGGCGGCCTCGACTACCAGGCCCGCGGTGATGTCATCGTCGGCCGGCAATCCGGCTTCTTTCAGGCCGCGCGCGATCGATGCGACGTCGATCGTGCCGGCGCTTGGCCGCTTTGAGAAGCGCCGCCGGCAACAGCGGATCGTGCGCGCGGTTGACGATGATCGCGCCGGTCGGAATGTCGAGGGCGTGCAGTTCGCCGATGGCGTCGAGCGTTTCCTGCACCGGCATTTCTTCGAGCGTCGTCGTCACGTGCACCGCAGTTTGTGGCGACCTGATCAGCCGCATGATCGATTCGGCCTGCCGATTCACCGGACCGACCCGCGCAAGACTCGCGACCTCGCTGTTGACGTTGAGAAAGCGCGCGATGCGGCCGGTGGGTGGCGCGTCCATGACGACGGCGTCGTAGACGTAGTTGTCAGCCGTACGTCGGCGAGTCGCTTCATACGACCTTGCCGGTAAGCAACACGTCGCGCACGCCAGGGGCGATCGTGGTGGCGAACTCGATGCCGCCGAGTCGGCGCAGCCCGCGCCCCGCCGGACCGAGGTGGTAGTACATCTCGAGGTATTCGACGAGCGCTGCTTCCGGATCGATGGCCAGCGCGTAGACGATGCCGCCGTCGGGCGCAGCCGCGACGCGACGTTCGGCATAGGGCAGTGGCGGGCAGTCGAACAGACGGGCCAGACCCTGACGACCTTCGCATTCGACGAGCAGGGTGCGTCGTCCGCCCGCTGCAAGCGCCAGCGCCAACGAGGCCGCCACGGTGGTCTTGCCAGTGCCACCCTTACCGGTGACGACGTGCAGGCGGACGCCGTCCCAGTCGGTGTCGACCGCGTGCCCGCTCCTGAGGTCTTGCGCTCGGCTCACCAGCCGAGCGTAGTCGGGAGCGTGAGCATGGGCGGCGCGGGCTAGGCTCGCGGCCATGACGAAATGGGAGTACGCGACGGTGCCTTTGCTCGTTCACGCGACCAAGCAGATTCTCGACAACTGGGGTGACGACGGCTGGGAGTTGGTCAGTGTCGTGCCCGGGCCGAACTCGGAGCAGTTGGTCGCGTACATGAAGCGGGCGAAGGCGTCGTGAGCACGCCGGAGGAGCGGCTGGCCGAGCTGGGCCTCACGCTGCCATCGGTCGCCAAGCCGTTGGCGTCATACGTGCCGGCGGTGCGTACTGGCAACTACGTGTACACGTCCGGACAGCTGCCAACGATCGACGGCAAGCTCGTCGCGACCGGCAAGGTCGGCACGGGCAGCGACGCAAACGTTTCGCCGGACGACGCAAAGGCTGCGGCGCGCGTTGCGGCGCTGAACGCGTTGGCCGCGGTGCAATCCGTTGTCGGCGACCTGTCGGTGGTCGTGCGCGTGGTCAAGGTGGTCGGGTTCGTCGCCAGTACGCCCGACTTCAGCGGGCAGCCCGGCGTCATCAATGGCGCGAGCGAACTGTTCGGCGAAGTGTTCGGCGGTGAGGTCGGCGCGCATGCTCGCAGCGCGGTCGGCGTCGCCGTCCTGCCTCTTGATGCACCTGTCGAAGTCGAGGTCATCGTCGAGGTCGCCCCCGCCTGACAGCCTTACTGCATCACACCCCTGATGGTCGTGATTTCCGGCTTCGCAGCCCCCAGCGCAACCACCAGGGATGCGAAGCGGCCGGCCATCCCGGCGCAATAAGGTGGTCGCTATGACTGAAGCCTTGGACCAGACCGCGCAGAACCGGCTCGCCGAGTCGGGCAAGTTGTTTACCTCCGACCTCTCGGTCGCCGAGTTCACCCTGCTCGAGCACACCGGCTTCGAGCCGGTCGAACTCGTGATGGGCGTGTCCGTCTACCACATCGGTTTCCAGCCGGGCCGCGGCATGCAGGCCGGCGAATATCAGGTGCTGTCGCAGGCGATGTACACCGCGCGCATGAACGCGATCAACCGGCTCATCGCCGAGACCGTGAAGGTCAACGCCGACGGCGTCATCGGGGTCAAGCTCGGCTACCGCCCGCACAGCCAAGACTCGATCGAGTTCACCGCGATCGGTACCGCGGTGCGTCGCGCCGACGGCAACGGTGCGGGCTACCGGCAGCCCGGCGGGCATCCGTTCACCAGCCACCTCGACGTCAAAGAGCTCTACCAACTGCTCAACGTCGGTTGGTGTCCGGTCTCGTTCGTGCTCGGCACGTGCGTCTACCACATTGCCGTGCAGGGCATGATGCAGACGATGCGCCAGATCGGCCAGAACGTCGAACTCACCCAATGGACCCAAGGCTTCTACGACGCCCGCGAAATCGCGATGGCGCGGCTGCAGGCCGAGGCCGAACGCGACGGCGGCCAAGGCGTCGTCGGCGTCACGGTCTCGACGAGCGAATGGGTCTGGGGCGGCCACACCCTCGAGTTCTACGTCGCGGGCACGTCGGTGCGCCGCATCAGCAACGAGCGCGGCCAGCTGCCCTCGCTGGTCGTCCCCACCGGCTGACCGTGCCGCCTGCCGGCCCCGACTCCTCACAAATTCACGTCCTGAGCCGGCCGAAAGGTGAATTTGTGAGGAGTCGCGGCCCATCGGCGAGGGTTACGCTCGCCAGCATGCCGGACGTCGACCAGCCGCCGCCGTCCGTCACTTTCCCCTTGCCGCCGCCCACCGCAAAATGCTGGCTCGAGCTCGCGCGTTCGCAGACGCCGGCGCACCCGCAACGGAAGCGGTCGCATCGGCCACCGTGATGCTGCTGCGCGACGGGGCAGACGGGCTCGAGGTGTTCATGCTGCGGCGGCATTCGGCGATGGCGACGTCGGCCGGCCGGCACGTGTTTCCGGGCGGCCTTGTTGACGCGGCCGACTACGGCGGGCGCACGGCCGACGAGGCTTACGTCATCGCGGCCATCAGGGAAACCTTCGAAGAGACCGGTGTCTTGATGGCCACAAGCGAACACCGAACAGCAGCCTGACCTCGAAGCCGAACGCATCGCGCTCGTCGCCCACCAAACCACGTTCGATGACGTGCTCGCCCGCCACAACCTCACCCCCGAAGTCGCCGCGTTGCGACCCTGGTCGCACTGGATCACTCCGCTCTACGAACCGCGCCGATACGACACCCGCTTCTTCGTCGCCCGCATGCGCGACGGCATCGATACTCGCGAAATCGCCGATGGTGAAGCCGACTACGCGGCCTGGTTGCGACCCGCCGAGGTGCTCGCCACCCCAGACGTGCTGCTCATGCCGCCCACCGAGGTGACCCTGCGCGAACTCAACACCTACGAGTCGGCCGCCGCAGTGTGGGCGGCCGCATCGCAGCGACGGGTGACGCCGATACTGATCGCCATCGACCTCGACGCAGAACCTCCGCACTTCGTGATCGGCAGCCCATGACCGCGACGCACGTAAGCGCCCGCGCGTGGTTGGTGCGCGCCGACAATCCGTCGCCGATGACACTCGACGGCACCAACACGTGGGTGCTCATCGAACCCGGCGGCCGGCGGGCCATCGTCGTCGATCCAGGGCCGGACGACGCCAGCCACCGTGACGCGGTCATGGCGGCCGTCGCCCTTGGCGGCGCCAACGAGATCGGGCTCGTGCTCCTGACCCACGGCCACCGCGACCACGTAGACGGCGCGCCGTCGCTGGCCGTGCACGCGGTCGCGCCCGTGCGGGCGGCAATCGCCGGTCTGTGTTCGCCCGGCCAGCGCCCGCTGGTCAACGCCGAGCAGGTGGTCGTCGGCAACCTGCGGCTCGAGGTTGTCTCGACGCCCGGCCACACTGCCGATTCGATCTGCTTCATCCTCGATGCCGACCACGCGCTACTCAGCGGCGACACGTTGCTCGGCCAGGGCAGCACAGTGGTGGCCCGACCCGACGGGCGCCTCGGCGCCTACCTCACCAGTTTGCGTCGCCTACGTGCACTTGTTGACGAACGCCAGCTGCGCGTCGTCCTGCCTGGACATGGGCCTGCCGTTGATGACGCGGGCGCGCTGATCGACCGTTATTTGGCGCATCGCCTCGATCGATTGGCGCAGGTGCAGGCTGCCGCGCGCGATGCGAGCAACGTCGATGACGTGCTTGCGGCGGTGTACGGCGATGTCGAGCCGGCGTTGCAGTTCGCGGCGCGTTGGTCGTTGCTTGCGCAGCTCGACTACTTGCGCGAGGCGGGCGAACGCGTGCCGCCAGAAGACCCGACAGAATAAGGGTTATCTGGCTCGTTTGGTCAATCCATCGATGTCGCGAATCACGACCGCGCGCGGTTCGATGCGCAACCAACCGCGGGCGGTGAAGTCGGCCAGTGCCTTGTTCACCGTTTCGCGCGAGGCTCCGACGAGTTGGGCCAGCTCCTCTTGGGTGAGGTCGTGCGCGACGTGCACGCCTTCGGCGGTCGCTTCACCGAATCGGTCGGCGAGCTGTAGTAGCGCCTTGGCCACTCGCGAGGGCACGTCACTGAACACGAGATCGGCGAGTACATCGTTCGTGCGTCGCAACCGTTGAGCCAACGCCTGCAACAGCTGGACGGCGACGTCCGGGCGCCCGGTAATCCACGGCCGGAGGTCTTCGTGTGCGAGTGATGCGAGCACGGTGTCGGTGACGGCGACCGCGCCGGCGGTGCGTGGCTTGGGGTCGAACAGCGAAAGCTCGCCGAACATCTCACCCGGCCCGAGCACCGCTTGCAGGTTCTCGCGACCGTCGGGGGCGGTTCGGGCCAGCTTCACTTTGCCCTCAATGACCGCGTAGAGCTTGTCGCCCGCGTCGCCTTCGTCAAAGATCACGTCGCCGCGGGCGAACTGCTCGTGCCGCATCGCTCCGCGCAGCGCCGTGTCGGCATCGTCGTCGAGCGCAGCGAAGAGCGGCAGGTTGCCGAGCACATCGTCCACGGTGGTGATTCTCACACCATTTTTTGTCTCCGAGCGCAGGAGGCTGCGAACGAAGGTTGCGCGGACGGCGGGTGGCTAGGCGCAGTGACGTCGGCGAAGCGGACTTAGCGGCGGGCGGCCATGGCGCGGCGGGTGGCCGCTTCACGCTGATCGGCCGGGAGGGCGAGCAGGCAGAGTCCGGGGTCTTCGCGGTACCGCGCGATCAGTTCGTCGGTCGAGCCGGAGATGCGCCGGTGCAAGGCGGTTCGGTAGGCCGACAGTTGCACCTCGGCGGCGGACAGGTCGTGCGCCAACTGCTCGTTGTGGGCGTCGTCGCCAGGACGGCGTTCACGCTCCCAGAGTCCGGCGAGGTCGGGTAGCGGCGGGATGTCGTCGGCTTGGCTCACGGTGACCAGCACTTGCCGGCCGCCATGGTTGCGGGCTTCGGCCAGCACGTTGCCGAGGTTCTCGACGCGCGCACCGTCGGTGTCGCCGGCGCGCACGACGTCGAGCCGAGCCTGGATGATCCGGCGCCAGTACGAAACGCGGTTCTCCTCTTCGGCCAGCGCGGCCCGGTAGGCGCGAAGGTCGCCAATCGAGAGGTGGTCGAACGATGAATCGCGCTCAGGCGTGCGGCGGGGGCCCGGGCGGCCTCCGCGCTCGGCGCTGGCGGTCACGATGGCCCCGATCTTTCACTGGATGTGTGCTCTGAGATGGGTGGGCGACGACTTTTTGCTGCTGAGTGCGCATCGGCGGGAGTGGCGGGGGGCTTGAGGGCATGTCACCCGGACAGGTCAATGGCGGTAGCCGCGTCTACGCTCCTATCCGTGCCTCGCCCGCCCGCTGAACCGCCCGCTGAACGGCTCGCTGAGCTGCTGCCAGCGGAACCGCGCAAAGCCAAACCCCGACGGCGCTCGTTCGACGATGAGTCGCCGACCGCGTTGGTTCGCCGGGCGCGGGCCATCAACCGCGAACTCACCGATCTTTACCCCGACGCACACTGCGAGCTCGACTTCACCAGCCCGCTGCAACTCCTGGTCGCCACGATTCTGTCGGCGCAGTGCACCGACAAGCGGGTGAACATGGTGACCCCGACCTTGTTCGCGCGCTACCCGACCGCCGCTGACTACGCGGCCGCCGATCGCGCCGACATCGAGGCCATCATCATGTCGACCGGCTTCTTCCGGGCGAAGACCACGTCGATCATCGGCATGGCCACCGCCTTGTGCGACCGCTTCAAAGGCGAAGTGCCGAACCGCCTGAAAGACCTCGTCACCTTGCCCGGCGTCGGTCGCAAAACGGCGAACGTGGTGCTCGGCAACGCGTTCGGCATCCCCGGCATCACCGTCGACACGCACATGCTGCGGCTCACCCATCGCTTCCGCTGGACGACGTCCGACGACCCGGTCAAGGTCGAGGCCGACGTCGCCGCGCTGATCCCGCGCAAAGAGTGGACGCTGCTGTCGCATCGAGTGATTTGGCACGGACGACGGGTGTGTCACGCCCGTAAGCCGGCGTGCGGCGCGTGCGCACTCGCGCCGTTGTGTCCCTCGTTCGGTGTTGGTCCAACTGACGAGGCGACGGCCCGCAAGCTGGTCAAGACCGGCCCGGTCGACGCGTTGCTGTGAGCGCACTGCTGTGAGCACACCCGGCATCAGGCGGCGCGCCTGGCTGACCGCCGCAGGGGTCGGCGTCCTGCTTGTCGTGGCGTTGTTGGTGAATCGCGCGACCGCGAAGCACGCGGCGTCGTCGCCGTTGCACGCATCGTTGGTGGCCGCAGCCGGGTTGGCCGATTGCCCGACCACAACGGGTACGAGCGCCGTCAAGAATGGCCTGCCTTCATTGACGTTTCCGTGTCTTGCGCAGGGCCCAAAGGTCACCTTGGCGAAGTTGCGCGGGCCGGCGCTGCTCAACATCTGGGCCGGCCCATGTGAAGACTGCAAGATCGAGGCGCCGCTGCTTCGTTCGTTCGCGGTCGCGGCGCGCGGCCGGGTGGCGGTGCTCGGCGTCGTCGACGGCGCATACAACGGCAGCGAAACGTGGGACGACGCACTCGACGCGGCCCACGGCCTCGCCCTCGGCTACCCGTCGGTGTGGGACGCCCACGGCGCGCTCGTGCAATGGACCCGCGCGATCGGCATTCCGGTGACGCTGTTCGTGCGCGCCGATGGCACGGTCGCGTACCGCAAAGTCGGCCGAGTCGCGACCGGCGAACTCGAAAAGCTGACCTCGCAATACCTCGGCATCGACGTGCCCACGGCATGACAGCCGCCGATGCGCCGCCGTGGTTGGCGCCCCTGATTGCCGCCGCCGACGGACTCACCGCACGCGACCTCAGCCGCATCGAGGCGCCTGCCGAAGGTGGCCGCGAAAGCGCGGTGCTGGTGTTGTTCGGTGAGGGCGGCGACGGTCCTGACGTGTTGCTGATCGAGCGCAGCGCGGGCTCGCGTCAGCACGCCGGCGAAGCCGCGTTCCCCGGCGGTGCAGTCGAGCCGGACGACGACGGGCCGGCGTCCACGGCGTTGCGCGAGGCGGCCGAAGAGACCGGCCTTGATCCCGCCGGAGTCGACGTGTTGGCGACGCTGCCGTCGCTGTGGCTACCGCCGTCCGGCTTTCACGTGGTGCCCGTTCTTGGCTGGTGGCGCGCGCCCTCGGCCGTGTCGGTCGCCGACCCGGCCGAGGTCGCCGCGGTCGCGCGGGTGCCGATCGCCGTGTTGGTCGACCCGGGCAATCGCTTTCGGGTGCAGCATCCGAGCGGGTTCGTCGGGCCGGCGTTCGCGGTTGGTGACCTGTTCATTTGGGGATTCACCGCCGGGTTACTGTCGCGGTTGCTGGATCTCGGCGGCTGGGCACTCCCGTGGAACGTGAGCGACGTGCGCGATCTGCCCGCCCGGTAGCGTGAGGTCAGTGAAATCCAGTCCGGCGGTGGCGGTGCTGACCCTTGTCGCCGCGGTCGTCGTGGCCGGCTGCGGCACTCCGGGCGCCCAGCTGCACGTCTCCGGCACCGGCAGCGCCCGACCGGGTGCGGCAACCGACTCGGCGACTGCGCAGCCGGCAGCCGACGGAGTCCAGCAGATCGTGATCGACGCGGTCGACGGCGAGCGCTTCAAACCCGACGCGATCTATGCGCACACCGGCAAGCTGCGCGTCACCGTCACCAACGTGAGCGTGCTGCCGCAGAACTTCACCGTGCCGAGCCTCGGGGTGCAGTCGCAGACCATCTTCGCCAGCCGCTCGGTGACCGTGTCGCTCGATCTGAAGTCGAGCGGCGTCTACCCGTTCCTTTGCACGTTTCACCAGCACGACGGCATGACCGGACAACTCATCGTTTCGGCCGGCTGATCGCGTGCACGGCGACGCGCTCGACCTTCTTCTGGTCGCGCTGGTAGCCCTGTCGGCGTATTCGGGCTATCGACAGGGGTTCGTGGTCGGCGTCCTGTCGTTTGTCGGTCTCCTTGGGGGCGCCGTCGTCGGTGCGCAGCTGGCGCCGTTCTTCGCGCGGCACTTCGCCGGAACGCTCGGCCCATTCGTCGGCATCGTCATCGTGTTCACGATCGCATCGCTCGGGCGGATCGGAGCCGGCGCCCTCGGCACGATCCTGCGCCGTCGACTGCGGTGGGAGTCAGCCCGCAAAGTTGATGCGGTTGGCGGCGCGGTCGTCTCGGGTGTCGCCGTCCTGCTGATTGGGTGGTTTCTCGGTTCTTCGCTCGTGCAGGCACCGTTTCCGTCGGTGGCCCGGCAGGTCAACGGGTCGCGGGTGCTGACCGCGGTCGACCACGAAGTGCCGAGCGACGTGCGCACCTGGTTCTCCGATTTCCGCACGGTCGTTGCCGGCGGCGGATTTCCGCAGGTGTTCGGGGCGCTCGGGGCCGAGCGCATCCTTCCGGTGTCGCCGCCCGACGCGGCCGTGCTCGCACAACCCGGGGTGGCTGCAGCCGCGGCCAGCATGGTGAAAGTTACCGGCGATGCGCGGTCGTGTTCGCGGCGCATCGAGGGCAGCGGATTCGTTTTCGCGCCCGGCCGCGTCATGACCAATGCGCACGTGGTCGCGGGCGTGCGCAATCCGACGGTGCAGCTCGGCGGCGTGGGTGCGCCGCTGCCCGCGACCGTCGTGTACTACGACCCGCGGGTCGACGTCGCGGTGCTGTCGGTGGCGCGCTTGACCGCCCCCGCGCTGTCGTTCGGCGGCCCGCTGTCGACGTCCGCGAGTGCTGTGGTTGCTGGGTTCCCCGAAGATGGGCCGTACCTTGCGTCACCGGTGCGGGTGCGCGGGGCCGAACGCGCCCGCGGCCCCGACATCTACCAAGACGCGCAGGTCACCCGCGAGATCTACGCGGTGCGCGGCGACGTCGAGCCCGGCAACTCCGGCGGACCCTTGCTCGACTCGCACGGTGCGGTTGCCGGCGTCGTGTTCGGCAAGGCGGTCAACGACCCGGCGACGGGGTACGCGCTCACCGCGGCGCAGGTCTCGGTCGCCGCCGCATTCGGCCGGACGGCGACCGATGCGGTCTCGACCCATGGCTGCGACTAGCGCTCATTTTGCGCGCGAGACCTCACAAATTCAGGCTCACGGGCGCGCAGGGCGTGAATCTGTGAGGAGTCGCGGGGTGGGGATCGTCGTGGCGGCTGCAGTGGTCGGGTTGGCGGCCAGCTGCTCGGCCCAACTGATCACGCCGGCCACGTCGATGTCGTGCGGATCGCCCGCGTAGTTGCCGATGCGGCCGACGCCCCGGCGCAGCAAGGTGGTCGCGCCTGTCGGATTGCCGCGCAGCGCGTGGGTGAGGCCGACGGCGACCTGCGCCAGGCCTTGCCAGAGATCGCGCTCGGTCGAAGGCCGCGTCTTCCAGAGCGCCTCGAGCACCTCGTGTGCGTGAAACGGGCGGCCCTCGTCGAGATACCGCTGGGCGAGTTCGACCCCCTCGCCGACGCCGAGGTCGAGGTCGTCGGGCACCCGCTCGGCGTCACCGGCGGCGCCGCGTGGCAAGGGCCGGCCGAGTCCGTCGCGCGGTCGGGCGTTGTGCGCGCGGCCACCGGCATCGCGATCGCGACTTACCGGAACGTCACCCGGCATCGGCACATCACCTCACCTGCTCTGGTCGAGTTCGGCCAGCCAATGGACGATCTCTTCCGACACCGCCTTCGGCGACTCCTCGTGCAAGAAGTGCCCGGCGTCGTCCAACAATTTCCAGGTGTACGAACCGCCACCGACGTAACGGCTCGAGCCCGCCGCCGTCCGCGGCAATACGCAGGTGTCAAGCGCACCATGCAACTGCAAAGTCGGGACGTCGACGGGCCGGCGTAGTCGGCGGTTGAACTGGTAGCCGTCGCGGCGCAGCTGGGAGCGGACGGTCCAGCGGAAGTACTCGAGCGCCGAGTGCGCGACGTGCGGAATCTGCATCTGGAAGCGGTAGCGCTGCTCGGATTCGTCGTCGGGCCAGCCCGGCCCCGACCACGCGTGCAGCATGCGGCCGACCGCCTCGGCGTTGTCGCGCACGAGTTGGCGTTCGGGCACCCACGGCCGTTGGTATCCGATCAGGTGCGCGCTGGCTTGCAGCTGGCCACGCGGTTGGGTGAGCAGGGCGTTGCGAAACCGCAGCGGGTGCGGCGCCGCGAGCGGGACGATGCCGCGCACCGCCGCCGGATGCAGACGCCGCGGTGCACCAGGCCGCATAACCACCCCAGTCGTGGCCGACGATGATCGCGTCACGGGCGCCGAGTGCGCGCACCATGCCGGCGACATCGGAGGCGAGCGTGTCTGCGTCATAGCCGCGCGGCGGTTTGTCGCTGTCGCCGTAGCCCCTCAGGTCGGGAGCGACGGCCCGGTAGCCGGCCGCGGCGACGGCTTCGAGTTGGTGCCGCATCGACCACCAGAACTGCGGAAAGCCGTGTAGCAGCAACACCAGCGGGGCCTGATCGTCGCCCATTTCAGCAGCGTGGAACCGCATGCCGTTTGCGCTGACCTCGCGGTGCCGCCACGGCCCTTCGACCCGGACGCCGGAGCTCGCCGGGGCAGCCATACCGTCAGCCTGTCACACCGGACTCTTTTGCGGCCTGGGTGTTTGCTGTGGGCTGCGGCTTTCGGCGCTGGTGGCTTAGCGGCGCTGGTCGCTTACGGCGTTGGCGTTGGCTTCCGGGCAAGCGCGTGGATGTCGGCCTTCACCGAATCGACCGCTCTGCTCCGCGGCTTGGCCTTGCGCAGCTGCCGGATGCCGAAGAACACGGCACCGGCGGCCAGCACCAGGTAGCCACCCGCGACGATGAGGAACGACCACCCGAGGCTGACACCCAAGGCGTGAATGCCGAGCGCAATGGCGATCGACAGCACTGGCACGGCGATGAGCACGAAGACTGCCGCGGCCACGAGACCGGCTGCGCCGATCGCGAATTTCTTTGCGCCGGCAGCCAGATCGGCCTTGATCAGCTCGATCTCTTGGTGCACGAGCAAGGCCAGATCGCGACTCAAAGTGGCCACCAACTCGCCGAGCGAGCGCTCGCCGAGTGGCGTCGTCGGCCGGTGGTTCTTTGCCTGGTGATCTTCGGTCGTGCTCATCGGGCCTCCGTCGAGTCAAGATCCTGGCCGTCCGCCGGCGACACCCTCGCCTGGCCAGTGCCGACGGGGTCATGCCCTCGTCAGACCGGCCTGATGCCTGCGATACCGAACGCTTTACCCTGAGGTGAGTATGGAGCATTCATGATCGCGGCTCTCGCCAGTCTGGTTGGCGTCGCTTCGGGCGCCGGTGTGACTGCGGTCGCTGCCGGGGGGACCGACGACGTCCCTCCGTTGACGCTGCACACGGCATTCACCGTCTGGCAGTTCGCGCCGGTCGTGAGTGCGTGCCTGATCTGGGTCGCGGCCGGATACGGCTACCTCGTCTGGCAGGTGCGGCGTGAGCACCCCGCCCGACCGTGGCCGTGGGTGCGAACGCTCTCGTTCGTCGCCGGCCTGGCCGTCATTGCGATCGCGACTCAAAGCAGCATCGGTGCCTATGACGACGTGCTGTTTTCGATGCACATGTGGCAACACTTGCTGCTCTTGATGGTCGCGCCGCCTTTGCTGCTGCTTGGCCAGCCCATCACCTTGGTGCTGCACGCGACGCACAATCCGACGCACTCGTTCGTGAAGAAATTGGTGCGATCGAAGGTTGTCAGCGGGGTTACGTTTCCGCTGGTCGGGGTCGGCCTCTACATCGTGACCGTGGTCGCGACCCACCTGACCAGCTTTATGAACCTGGTGTTGACCCACCCGGTGCTGCACGACGCCGAGCACGGCATCTACCTGCTGGTCGGGTATCTGTACTTCCTGCCGCTGATTGGCCGTGAGCCGATCAAGTGGCGACTTTCCTTTCCTACCAAGCTGTTTTTGCTCGTGATCGCGATGCCGGTCGACACCTTCACTGGCGTCGTGTTGAGCCAGACGAATCACGAACTATTTCCCGCCTACGCAGGTCGCCGCAGCTGGGGCCCGTCGCTCGTCGCTGATTTGCATGCGGGTGGCGCGGTCATGTGGATCGGCGGCGACGGCGTCATGCTGATGCTCGTGCTGGCGCTGTTCGCCGGCGTCGCGAGCGGCCGCACCAAACTCGACGCCGGCACCTGGCTCGAATCGGCCCGAACGAACAGATTCGACGAGCTCACGTCGACCGGCACTCGTTCGGCTGACGCGCCGCTGGCCGTCGCCGCAACCGATACCGATGAGGACGACGCCCGGCTGGCCGCCTACAACGAGTACCTCGCCCGTCTTAGCGAGCAACGCTGATGACAACGACGGAAGGAATCACGGAGCCTTCGGTGAAGGCATCGCGGTCGCGCCGCCGCTTGGCGATCGCGGGCATCGCGACCATCGGGTTGTTCGCCGTAGCGATCACGATCGGTCAGTTGTCGCCGGGGCCGGTGCGGCCGCCGTCCGAGAATGTGGGCACCCAACTCAACACCGCGTTGCCGGCTGTCATTTCGCAGCTACCGCTCGTCGACGAAAACGGCAAGGCGACGAATCTGGCTGCGTTCACTGGGAAAATCGTGGTGCTGTCTGACTTCATGACCCTGTGCCAAGAGGTCTGCCCGTTCACGACCTCGGAGTTGAACGACATCGACAAGTCGGCGCTGAACCCCTCGATGCGCGACAAGATTCAGTTCGTCAACATCACCGTCGACCCGGCGCGCGACGACCCAGCGCATCTCCATGCGTATCGCACGTTCGCCCAGCTGTTGCCGAACTGGTCTCTGCTGACTGGCACGCCCGCCAATCTCGCGACCTTGTGGAAGTACTTCGGCGCGAGCTATTCGAAGCAGCCGGAAGCCACGCCGCCGAGTATCGACTGGTTCACCGGCAAGCCGCTCACCTACGACATCGAGCACAGCGACGTGTTGGTGTATCTCGATGCCACGAGTCACCAGCGATTCGTGATTCAGGGCATGCCGAACGGTGTGAATGCGCCCCTGACGCCGGCGGAGCGGTCGTTTCTCAGTCCCGACGGCGTTGCCAATCTCACCAACACCGAGAACGCTGCGTGGACAGAACCACAAGCGCTGCAAGTCATTAGCTGGATGACGAAGAAGCACCTGCACCTCAAGCATTGAGTCCGTCAGCTGTCGGGTGCCAGCGGGCCGGTTGCGATGCCGAGCTTGCGTGCGACGAAGGGCAGCGAGGTGCCCTGCACGACGACCGATGCGAACACCACGACGACCACGATGCCGTAGAGGCGGGTGCTGTTCGGGACGTGCCCGCTGACCGCAAGTGCGCCCAGCAGTAGTGGCACCGCCCCTTTCAATCCGGCCCAGGATATAAAGGAAATCTCGCGCTTAGTGAGGTGCAGGCCGGCGAGAAGGGGTGCGCACACTGCCGGCCGAATGACGATGGCGAGTGCGGCGAAGATCGCCAACCCGATCGGCCAGACGTCGCGCGAGAAGATCGTGTGCAGGTCGACGGTGATGCCGAGCATGACGAAGGCGACCAACTCGCCAAGGGTCGACAGGGTGGCGTGGAAGTGTTCGGTGAGTTCACGTGCACCGCTCGCGACTTCAATCGCTTCAACCTCGGGGCTGTCGATAACGATGCCGGCCACGAGCACCGCCAGAAATCCCGAGCCATGCGCGATCGTGGTCAGCCCGTAGAGGGCTAGTACCCCGGCCAGCGTCTGGAGTCCTTGCGGGGTGCGACGGTTGGTCCAGAACAGTCGCATGAGCGCGAGACCGCCGACAACGCCGAACGCACAGCCGACCGCCATCGACGCCGAGAACGTGCCCGCCATCGCCGCGACCGACGCGTGCGGGTGGGTGGCCAGCTGCACAAAGCCGAGCAGCAAGGCGATGCCGGCCGGATCGTTGAAGCCGGATTCGCCTTGCAGAATCGATGACGTGCGTCCGCCGTTTCCGTCGTTTGCGAGCAGCGCGAACACGACCGCCGGGTCGGTCGGCGCCAATGCGGCGCCGAGCACCAATGCGAACTTCCACGACAGCGCGAACGCGACGTGCGCCAGCACCGCGATGAGGGCCGCAGTCGCGAAGGTGGCGAGCACCCCGAGCACGACGATCGGGGCCGCCGATCCGCGGAACCGCCGCCGTCCGAGATGAAGGCCGCCGTCGAACAGGATCACGATGAGAGCGAGCGTCACCACGTTTTCGACGGTGTGCAGAGTGACGGCGTCGCGCACCGCCTTGAGGTACGTCGCAGCGACCGCCGCGACGACGAGCACGAGCGCGGCCGCCGGAACGCGGATGCGGCGGGCCAGTTGCTGAGCGACCAGGGCGGCCGCACCCACAAGACCCCACGCGAGGACGACGCGACCGAACGACTCGACGTCGTGCACCGGAGCACCTCACCTACGTCGCGGCCCGCGCAGGCCGAACCAATGCCGACCAGGCTTCCCGGCGCTCCGCGGTGAGCATATGCGATCGACAGCGACGTTCAACCCTTTCCGCGGCCAGGTGGTGTGCCACTGACCTCATGCGCAGCGTCGTTCCTGCCGATGATCTCCGTACCGCTGACCATTGGCCGGTGGCCAGAGAGGGGCTGCATCATGCGGTCGGGCGTGGTGCGCGCCGTCGCGTGCGGGGCGCTCGCGTTGATGGTCTCGAGTTGTGCATCTGGATCTTCCTCATCGCATGCGGCGACGTCGCCGGCACCTCGGTCGGTATCAGCACCTCCGTCGGTATCAGCACCTCCGTGGGAATCGGCCACTCCCTCCGCATCGGCGACTACGCCCGGATCGGCGAGTGAGTCGACCGCGACGGCAGAGTCCGCCGCTTCCCCGGACGGGCCTCAGCGCTTGCCAACGTCCTGGGTCGAGGTCGACGCCGATGGCGAGCAGGCAGCGTTCGCGACGTGGAGCATTTCGGGGGGCGCGATCACCGGAACCTGGCAGGGCGTGGCCGTGGTCAGCGATGGTCCCGCGGATTTGCGAAACAACCCGGACCCGATGACCGGACACCTCGCAGGCAATCAGGTGGAGCTCGAGGTCGGCACCGACTTGAGCCTGGTTGGCACAATCTCGCCGACATCGCTCGTGCTGCACTACGCCGGCGTCGAGTCTGACGTTTCGGAGACCTTGAACTTCATCCCTGGGAGCGCGGCCACCTACGCCGTCGCCGTCGCTTCGGTAAGGCAGGCAGCTGGCGAGCAGCCTTTTGACGAGGCGATGAAATCCGACCTGCGCGAAGTCGCCAATCAGATGGAGACGTATTACACCGACAACAACAAGTATCCGTCGTCGATCACTTCTGTTTCGCACGGCCGACTCGATGTTGGCGGGCAGACCGTGCAGTTGACCAATGGCGACGCGCTGAAGGTTGAATTCGTGCATCCCGACGGCGAGTACTGCCTCATTGCAAGCAACCCCGCGACAGCGACGCGGTGGGCATACGACTCTACGCACGGCGGAGTGGCGGCATGGACTCCAGAGAGCTGCAAAGGCTAAGCCGAACCACAAGGCTTCCTGCTTCGCCGACCATCGGAGCGTCAGCGTCGCGCAGGCAGCATCAACGCTCCGAAGGTTGAAGCCGATCGAGTTTGTTAGACGCTGGCGGGGCTGTTAACCCGTTTCCGTCTAACGGTCGCGGTCGCGCGCCGCGGAAGATGCTGCGTGCGGCTACTCCTCGGTCGAGGCCGGCATCTGGGCTGCGATTGAGCTGACGACGTTCGGGTCGAGCAGCGTGGTGGTGTCGCCGAGGGTGCGGTGTTCGGCGACGTCGCGCAGCAGTCGGCGCATGATCTTGCCGGATCGCGTCTTCGGCAGGTCGGGCGTGATCAAAATGTCGCGCGGCTTGGCGATCGCCCCGATCTCCTTTGTCACGTGCGCCCGCAGTTCCGCGGCGAACGCGGCGCCTTGCGACTCGTCGTCTGGCACGTTGCCTTTCACCGTCACGAACGCGACGATCGCCTGCCCGGTAATGGGATCAGTCGCGCCGACGACCGCGGCTTCGGCCACCTTGGGGTGGCCGACGATGGCGTGCTCGACCTCTGTTGTCGAGATGCGGTGACCGGAGATGTTCATGACGTCGTCGATGCGACCAAGCAGCCAGAAGTCGCCGTCCTCGTCTTTCTTCGCACCGTCACCGGCGAAGTACAGGCCCGGAAAACGCGACCAGTAGGTGTCTTTGTAGCGTTGCGGGTCGCGCCAAATGCCGCGCAACATCGACGGCCACGGCTGTGTGATGACCATGTAGCCACCGCCGCCGTTGCCGACGGGATGCCCCTCGTTGTCGACGATGTCAGCGGCGATACCGGGGAAAGCGGTCATCGCCGCGCCGGGCTTCGTCGAGGTAACTCCTGGCAACGGCGTGATCAGGATCGAACCCGTCTCGGTCTGCCACCACGTGTCGACGATCGGACAGTTGTCGCGACCGATGTTCTTGCGGTACCACATCCAGGCTTCGGGGTTGATTGGTTCGCCGACGCTTCCGAGCAGCCGAAGCGACGAAAGGTCGTGCCCAGCAGGGAATTCTTCGCCCCACTTCATGAACGTGCGGATCGTCGTAGGCGCGGTGTAGAGGATCGTGACGTGATACTTCTCGACCATCGACCACCAGCGATCGCGCGCCGGTGTATCGGGCGTGCCCTCGTACATGACGGACGTCGCCCGGTTTGCGAGTGGGCCATACACGATGTAGCTGTGACCGGTGACCCAGCCGATGTCGGCGGCGCACCAATACACGTCGGTGTCTTCGTGCAGATCGAAGACCATCTTGTGGGTCGCACTAACGCCGGTGAGGTATCCACCACTGGTGTGCAGGATTCCCTTCGGCTTAGCCGTCGTGCCGCTGGTGTACATGATGTAGAGCGGTTGCTCGGCGTCAAAAGCCTGTGCTTCATGGGTTTCCGGCTGCTTGTCGACGACGTCGTGCCACCAAACGTCGCGGCCCTCGAACCATTCAACGTCTTGGCCGGTGCGACGGACGACGAGCACCTTCTCGACCTGCGGGCACTCTTTCGTAGCCAGGTCGACGGCCGGCTTCAATGCGCTCGCGGCGCCCCGTCGGTAGCCGCCGTCGGCGGTGATAATGAGCTTCGCTTCGCAGTCATTGGTGCGGCCGGCTAGCGCCTCGGCCGAAAATCCGCCGAATACAACGGAATGCGGTGCGCCGATGCGGGCGCACGCAAGCATCGAGACCACGGTCTCGGGGATCATCGGCATGTAGATCATCACGCGGTCACCGGCCGCGACGCCGAGCTCGGTCAGAGCATTGGCGGCCTGGCAGACGAGCTTTGTCAGCTCTGCATAGGTAATCGTGCGAGTGTCGCCCGGCTCGCCTTCCCAGTGATACGCGACCTGCTCGCCATACCCGGCCTCGACGTGCCGGTCGAGACAGTTGACGGCAACGTTGAGTTTGCCGTCCGACGAACCATTTGGCGAATGGCGCGTCGCTCCAGTCGAGGGCTTGCGTCCAGGGCGCCGTCCAATCGAGGCGCCGGGCCTGCGATTCCCAAAAGGCGATCGGGTCACGTCGGGCTTCGTCGTAGATGTCTGCGCGCGCAATGGCATGTGCGGCCAATTCGGCCGGCGGCGCAAACCGGCGGGTCTCATGAAGCAGATTCGAAAGTCCGGCCTCGGAAGCTTGTTTGTCGTTCACGGGTCGCCGTCCGATCTTGTCGTCGCGTTGGTGCACGTGCCGCTCGCGCGTGCGGCGTCCCGCAAACACGGGACGCCGCCGCTCGCACGAGCCTCGGGTTACCAGGCGTGCACCTGCGCTATGTCGGCGGGCGTCCTCTCGCCGAAGCGAAAGGCCGACCCGGCTCGACCGCCTGATTCGGCTGGTTCCGCGTGGGTGCCCGAGGTGTCGTGCACGGGTCCGGAGCGCCGAGGGAAACCCGAAGGAGGCCCTCGCCGTACCCGACCCTAAGAACTTTGTACGCCTTTACTTCCACGATCGGAAGAGCTTCAACCGTCAGGCCTTGGCGACAGTGCCCTTAGGCCTTGGCGATGTCCTTGCTGCGGCGGCGGGCGTACCAAACCAGACCGGCCGCGGCCATGCCTGCGCCCAGGCCCGCCGCCGCGTAGACCGGGGTGCGCGGCGAGTTGAGCCCAAAGCGCGAGCGCAACGAGACGGGTTGCTGAAGTTGAGCACCGCCCAGCCGCGGCTCACGGCCTCTTTGCGAAGTGCGCGATCCGGGTTGACGACCGAGGGAAACCCGACCATCTCCAACATCGGCAGATCGGTGGTCGAGTCGCTGTACGCGTAGCACGCGGGCAGGTCATAGCCCTGCGCGGCGGCCAGTTCGACCACGGCGGCTGCCTTCGCAGCACCGTAGGCGTAGTAGTCGATCTCTCCGGTGAACCGGCCGTTCTCGACCGCCATGCGGGTCGCGATGACGTGGTCGGCGCCGAGCAGCTCGCCGATCGGTTCGACCACTTCGACGCCCGAGGTGCTCACGATGACGACGTCGCGGCCGGCGGCGTGATGTTCTTCGATCAGGGCGGCGGCCTCGTCGTAGATCAACGGGTCAATCAGGTCGTGCAGGGTTTCGGCAACGATTGCCTTCACCTGCTCGACGTCCCAGCCCTTACATAGCTGCGAGAGGTAGGCCCGCATCCGCTCGATCTGGTCGTGGTCGGCGCCACCGACGAGGTAGACGAACTGGGCGTAGGTGCTCTTGAGCAGCGCGCGCCGATTGATGAGGCCGCCCTGGTAGAACGGGCGGCCGAATGCCATGACGCTCGACTTGGCGATGATCGTCTTGTCGAGGTCGAAGAAGGCGGCTTCGCGGTGGCTGCTCACGACCCCACGATAAGCGGGCGCGGGTGCCTGGCGTGGCCCGAAACCCAATGTGGGCCATTCCGGACTTTGCCGGTCCGAAAAATGTCCCGCTCGAGAGGTTTCCGCGGAGCGCTTCAGGCGTTACCTTTATCCCGACGCGGCTCTACCCCCCCAGAGCCGGGTCTGCTGTGGACGGCCCCCGCTACCCCCCCGGCGGGGGCTGTTCCTTTTCCAGGCCAGCCCGGTGCCTTTTCCCCAGCTGGCGCAGTGCCGTCAACAGGTACCTGCCCAAACGCCGGTCGGACGTCGACGGGCGGGCATCGTGGCGGCCATGCCGAGTTCCCTCTTACCGATTGAGTCGTCGTCACCCGACAGGCCACCAAGCCGGCCGCTCGTTGTCACGGCCGATCCCGATCTGCTCGACGACGTGTTGCGGCTCGCGGCCGCGGCCGGCGTCGAGGTCGAACTGGCGGCCGATCCGGTTGCTGCGCGCCCCGGATGGGCGCGCTCGCCGCTGGTGCTGGTGGGCGACGACGTGGCCGCCGCGATGGGGCGCGCTGGCCTACGGCGGCGCACCGACGTCGTCCTCGTTGGTCGGGTTCTTGGCGACCTGCCCATGTGGCAGCGTGCGCTCGACGTCGGGGCTGAGCATGTGGCGGTGTTGCCTGATGCCGAGCCGTGGCTGATCTCGCGCATCGCCGAAGCGCTCGTTCGCGACGGACCGAGCGGCCTGGTGGTGGGTGTCGTCGGCGGGCGCGGCGGTGCGGGTGCGAGCACCTTGGCCGCGGCGCTGGCGGTGGTGGCGTCTTCGGGCGGTACCCAGACCATGCTGCTCGACGCCGACCCGTTTGGCGGGGGAGTCGACCTGGTGTTCGGCGGCGAACACGCGGCTGGGCTGCGCTGGCCCGAGATCGCCAACGCCCGCGGGCGGCTGGCCGGGCATGACCTGCTTCAGGCCGTGCCCTGCCTCGGTGAGCTCGCGGTGTTGTCGTGGGACCGCGGCGACCCGCTCGAGGTGCGGCCGGCCGCGATGTCGGCGGTGCTGACGGCGGCGCGAGGGGTCTGCGGCGTCGTCGTGGTCGATCTGCCGCGACGTCTCGACGACGCCTCGCGGATCGCTGTCGCCGACGCTGACGTCGTGTTTCTGGTAGTGCCGGCCGAGATCAGAGCGGCCGCGGCCGCCGCGAGAGTGGCGGCTCAGGTCACGGCGCTGTGCGACGACGTTCGGGTGGTCGTGCGTGGCCCGGCACCGGGCGGTTTGCGCCCCGCCGACGTCGCCTCGGCGCTCGGTCTGCCGCTGGCCGGCTTCCTTAAGCCCGAGCGGTACCTGGCCGCGGCGCTCGAACAAGGCCACGCGCCCGCCATCGCACCCGGCCCGCTGCGCACCTTCTGTACGCACCTGTTGGGCGAGCTGCTGGTCAGCCCGGCGTCCGTTCGAGCTGCGCAATGACGGCGGACGCCGATGTGCTGGCGCGGGTGCGCGGTCGGCTGGCCGTTGACGCGACCGCTCCTACCGCCGCCCGCGTGGCCGCGTTAGTACGCGAAGAAGTCGGTCTGCGCGGGGCGGCCGACGTACTCGACGTGGTCGAGTCGGTGCGACGTGAGCTGGTCGGGGCCGGCCCGCTCGACGAGCTGTTGCACGAGCCCGGCGTCACCGACGTTCTGGTCAACGGTCCACACGAGGTGTGGGTCGAGCGCGGCGGCGGGCTTGAACTGACGCCGACGAAGTTCGCCGACGAGAAAGAACTTCGGCGACTGGCCGTCCGGCTCGCCGCGGCAGCCGGCCGTCGTCTTGACGACGCGGTGCCATGTGCCGACATCAGGCTGGCCGACGGCGTCCGGTTGCACGCCGTGCTGCCACCGGTCTCGCCGCAGATCTGCCTGTCGTTTCGGGTGCCGCGCCGGCGCGCATTCTCGTTGGCTGAGTTGGTATCGCTCGGCACGGTGACTGCGGCCGGTGCGGCGTTGCTCGTCGCGATCGTGCGGGCGCGGTTGTCGTTCATCGTCACCGGCGGCACGGGCACGGGTAAGACGACGCTCTTGTCGACGCTGCTCGGCTGCGCCGACCCGGCCGAGCGTCTGGTGATCGTCGAAGATTCGGCCGAGCTTCGGCCCGAACATCCGCATGTGGTGCGGCTCGAAGCGCGCGCGGCCAATATCGAAGGCGCCGGCGCGATCGAACTCCGCACGCTCGTGCGCGAAGCGCTGCGCATGCGACCTGACCGCCTCATCGTCGGCGAAGTTCGCGGCGCCGAGTGCGTCGATTTGTTGGCCGCGTTGAACATCGGGCACGACGGTGGAGCCGGCACCCTGCACGCCAACTCGGTGGCCGATGTGCCGGCCCGCGTCGAGGCCTTGTGCACGGCCGCGGGACTGAGCCGCGCGGCGGCGCACAGCCAACTCGGAGCTGGCTTGCAGGTCGTGGTGCATCTGACCCGTCGCCGCGACGGGACAGCGGATGCTCGACTCGATCGGTGTTGTTGCGCGTCACGCCGACGGCTTGGTCGAGGTACGTACCGGCATGCGGCTGGTCGACTCGCGGTGGATCGATGGCATAGCTCGTGTCGATCTCGATCGGTTGCTCGACGCTGTGCCGTCGACATCGTCAATCGAGTTCCAGTGAACGCACGAGTTGTCGCCTGCGCGGCCGCCGTAGGTATTGCAGCATTGGCGATGGGGTCGGGCCCGCGTGCGCGATGGTTCCGCATTGACGGGCGCGTGGTTGACCACCGTCGCCGGCGAACGGTTCTGGCTGCGCTGGTCTCGTGCGCGTTCGCGGTTGTCGCGCTTGGGTTCCTCGGTGCGTTGGCGGTGACGATGGCCGTCGCGATCGGCGTCGCCGTCGCCCACCGGACCCGTGATGCCAAGCAGCTCGATGAGACCCGGATCGCACTCGTCGACCTGTGCCGCGCAATGGCCGCCGAGTTGCGGGCCGGCCAACCGCTTGCCAGTGCCTTGACCGCGGCCGCTCGAGGCATGCCCGCACAGGTTGCCGACGCGCTTCGACCTGCGATCGCAGTAGGTCGGCGAGGTGACGCCGCCGACCTTGCCGAGATGTTGCGGGCCGCGGCGCGTGCCCCTGGCTGTGCTGGACTGCGCAGTATCGCGGCTTGTTGGCAGGTGGCCACGTCGTCCGGCTCAACCCTTGCTCCGGCGATCGATCGCGTCGGCGATGCCCTTCAAGACGACATTGACCTGCGCCGAGACGTGCGGTCGTTGCTTGCGGGTCCGCGTACAACGATGCGGTTGCTCGCGGTTTTGCCTGCCGTCGGAATGTTGCTCGGCACTGCGATCGGCGCGCGCCCTTTGTCGTTCTTGCTGGGCTCGCCCGCCGGGCTGGGGTGCCTCGTCGGGGCGCTCCTGTTCGACGCCGCAGGAATCGCCTGGTCGCGACGCATCGCGTCCGCGCCGCTCGGGTCGGGTAACGCGTTGCCGACTGCATGGTTGGCCGGCATCACTGCGGCCGTCGCCTTCAAGGTGGTGGCGCCCATCGGCGTCCGGGATCGTGTTCTTCGGTTGCACGTCGATGCACGAGAAGTCGCGCGCAGGTCAGATGGGTCCGCGGCGCGACGTTTGGTGGCGGCTGGCACGCCGGTGGCAGGGGAGATTCCGGCTGCCCTCGACCTACTGGCCGCTTGCTTGTCGGCCGGGGCGGCACCGACGCAGGCGATGGCCGCCGTTGGTAGGTGCTTCGACGGCGAGGTCGGCGATGTCTTGAACACTGTCGCGTCGCTGTCGGCACTCGGCGCGTCGCCAGAAGTTGCGTGGTCGTCGGCGATCGAGGTCGGCGGCCACGGGCGCTGGCAGCCGGTCGCGCGCGCGGTTGTTCGAGCGCACCATTCCGGTGCCGCTCTTACCGAGGTGCTCGTTCACCTCGCCGACGATCGACGGCGGTGGTTGCGGTCAAACGCGCGCGCCGCAGCCGAGCGCGCGGGTGTGAAGGCAGTATTGCCGCTCGGCTTGTGCTTTTTGCCGGCATTCGTGTTGGTCGGCGTTGTGCCGGTGGTCGCCGGATTCGCCCGCACCCTGTGGCAATAGCAGTCGCTGCGCGGCTTGCGATAGCGACGCACGTCGAGTTGTGCACAGGCCAACGGACGCATTGGCGAATGCACAGACGTACCGCATCGGCGTTGCGCGTCGACCAAAGCCGCAAGGCTGGGTCGAACCCGACGAGCTCCGCACGAATCGAGGCAGTAACCATGGTGTCCAAGTGCCAGAAAGTCAGCATTGCCAGACGTTTTCGCGATGGGTTGCATCGCGTGGTGTCGCGCGTCGTCACGTCCGGAACTCACCCCGCTGACGCCGGTATGTCGACGGCCGAGTACGCGATTGGCACGGTGGCCGCGTGCGCCTTTGCCGCTGTGCTCTACAAAGTGATCACCAGCACCGAAGTGTTGAGCTTGCTGAGTGGCGTGGTGACACGTGCGTTGCACGTCCCGTTCTGACGTGCGCCGCGAGGCCGGATACGTGACCGCCGAAACCGCCATGGTGCTGCCCGTGCTGGCTCTACTCCTGGCGGTTGCACTGTGGTCGATCGCAATCGCGGCTGCGCAACTGCGCTGTATCGACGCGGCTCGTGACGGCGCGCGGGCAGTCGCGCGGGGCGAATCCGACGCGGTCGCGACCGAGGTGGCGCGATCTGCCGCGCCATCGGGCGCTCAGATTGACCTGCGCGAAGACGGCGATCGCGTCGTGGTCGTGGTGAGCCTGCGCGCGGGCTTTGGCAGCGGGCCATTGGCTGCGATACCGGCACCCACTGTGTCGGCGACCGCGACGACAGTCGCTGAATCGGCCCGAGCACGATGACCTGCCGTGACTGCAGACATCCGGCGAGAGATCGCGGCTCGGCAACGTTGTGGACCGTCGCGGTCGCACTCCTGGTCATGATGTCGACCGCTGCGGTCATGCTCATCGCCATCGCGATCAGTGCGCGTCATCGAGTAGCGACCGCGGCCGACCTATCGGCTCTCGCCGCCGCCTCCGCGCTGGCGTCAGCACAGATGGCGTCAGCACGGGTCGCGTCAGCACAGATGGAAAGCAGCGACCCGACCACAAGCGCGACCAAGCAGGCCTGCCGGGCGGCGCGAGATGTTGCCCAAGCGAATGGTGCGCGCCTCAGCGAGTGTCAGGTCGACGGACCGATCGTCGACGTGGTGACGACGGCGACCGTGCCTGCGCTCCGTTATCTGGGCAGTCAGTCGGTGAGCGCGCACGCACGTGCTGGGCCGTCGTGACCGGCGGCTTCGGCGTCCGGCGCACCTGACAGGAGCGTGTCGAGCAACCGGACCGCTCCCGCTTTGTCTAGTGGCTCGTTGCCATTGCCGCATTTCGGTGACTGCACGCATGCCGGGCAGCCGGTTTCGCACGGACAGGCGGCGATCGCGTCGCGGGTAGCCGTCAACCACGTCACCGCGGCTGCGTAACCGCGTTCGGCGAAGCCGGCACCACCGGGGTAGCCGTCGTAGACGACGACCGTCAGTCGACCGGTGTCGGGGTGCAAGGCTGTCGACACCCCGCCGATGTCCCAGCGATCACAGGTGGCCACCAACGGCAACAAGCCGATCGAGGCATGCTCGGCCGCATGCGCGGCCCCGGGCAACTCCGCCCACGTGAAACCGGCGGCTGCGAGTTGCGCATCGCCGATGGTCCACCACACTGCGCGGGTCGAAAGCTGACGCGCCGGCAGGTCGAGGGCCTGCTCGCCGACGACCTCACCGGTGAGCACTCGACGGCGTAGATACGACACGACCTGGGTCGTCACGTCGACCGACCCGAAGCACACAGTGGCCTCGCCCCACAGCGACGTCCGCGTTGTCTCGGTGATCGCGATGTCAGTCACGTCGCGCGCGGTGGTGATGTAGTCGACATCGGCAGGTTCGACGAGCGCTACCGCGTCGGCTTCGTCGAAGCTGCTGACGAGGTAGGTCTCGCCCTGGTGCAGGTAGACCGCGCCGGCGTGCAGGGTCGAGTGCGCACTGCCCGCATTCGCCGTGCCCAGGAGTTGACCGGTCTCGTCATCGACGATGCGAATCGGCGCGCCCCCGGTACCTCTGATGTCGGCCAGTTCGCAGGCCCGTTCACGCTTGGTCCAGAACCAGCCGGCTGGCCGCTCGCGTAACAGACCCCGCTCGACCAGCGATGCCACCACCGCGTGCGTCGTCGGCCCGAACAACTCGAGATCGGCGGCCGTCAACGGCGACTCGCTCGCCGCTGCACACAGGTGCGGGCCAAGCACGTAGGGGTTGTCGGGGTCGAACACCGACGCCTCCATCGGCCGACCGAACACCGCCTCGGGATGATGCACGAGGTAGGCGTCGAGCGGATCGTCGCGGGCGATCAGCACCGCGAGCGACTCTTGCCCGTCGCGGCCGGCCCGCCCGGCCTGTTGCCACATCGACGCGCGCGTGCCCGGGAACCCCGCCAACAGCACAGCATCGAGGCCACTGACGTCGACCCCGAGCTCGAGCGCATTCGTGGCGGCCAAGCCAAGGATTGCGCCACTGCGCAACGCGCGCTCGAGCAACCGCCGCTCTTCGGGCAGGTACCCACCCCGATACGCGGCCACCCGGCAACCCAGGTCGTCCGAGATCTCATCGAGTGAACGGCGGGTGCTCAGCGCCACTGCCTCCGCGCCCCGGCGCGATCGCACGAACGCGACCGTGCGCACACCGTCGGCAACCAGATCGGCGAGCAGGTCGGCAGTCTCGGCCACTGTCGACCTCCGCACCTGCGTGTCGACGCCCGCCGCGCTCGTCGAAGACGGGCAACAGCGGCGGCTCCCACAGCACGAATCGAGCTGCTCCCCGCGGCGACGCATCGTCGGTGATCGCGACCACGTCGAGCCCGACCAGCCGTGACGCCGACGTCGCCGGCTCGGACACTGTTGCCGAGGCCAAGATGAAAACCGGGAACGAGTCGTAGGCCGCGGCGACCCGCCGCAGCCGGCGAATGATCTGCGCGACGTGCGCGCCGAACACGCCCCGATAGCCATGGCATTCGTCGATCACGACGTACCGCAGCCCGCGGAAGAAGGCCGACCATTGCCGGTGCGACGGCAGCATCGACCGATGGACGAGATCGGGGTTGGCCAGTACCAGGTTGGCGTGCGCGCGAATCCAGGCCCGCTCTTCGTACGGGGTATCGCCGTCGTAGGTCGCCGCCCGCACGCCGGGCAGCCCGAGCTCGGCAAGCGCACGCAACTGATCGGCGGCGAGAGCCTTCGTCGGCGATATATACAGCGCGGTCGCCGGGTTGAGCCGAGCCGCCGGTGCGGCTCGACGTCAACGCCTGCAACACCGGCAGCTGGTAGGCCAGCGACTTGCCCGACGCCGTGCCGGTGGCCACGACGACCGACGAGCCGGCGTGGGCCAGCCCAGCCGCTTCAACCTGATGTCGCCAAGGGGCGTCGATGCCCAGCCGCAGGTACGCGTCGACGAGCTCGGGGCTCACCCATGACGGCCACCGCACGCAATGCGCCTGCCGGCCGGCGATGAGCTCGACGTGGGTGGCTCGCTCGCGGCGCCCGGGCGCCTGCAACAACCGATGCAGGACGCGCTCGCTCGACGGCGCGCGCCGGGGCGACTCGGCCGGCGCCCGGCGAGAGACGTCCCGAGAAATGTCCCGGGAGACGTCCCGAGACATGTCTTGAGCTACCACCTTCATCAGTCTGGCATCGGCGGACGACGGTTGGGCCGTTCGCCGCACCTGCACGCGGGCGTCGCCCGCGTGGTTGAATGCCACCCGACGGGGGTACCCACGGAGCACCCCGTGCGTCCTGAGTTGGTTGGACGCGTGCCGAGGCCCCACCTGGAGGAATGCAGTGGATCTGTCTTTGTCGACCCGCTCCGAAGGTGACCGCACCGTTGTCGTGGTCGGTGGCGAGATTGACGTCTACACCGCCCCCAAGTTGCGCGAGCAGCTGATCGATCTGGTCTCCGCCGGCAGCTACCACATCGTCGTCGACATGGAGAACGTCGAGTTCCTCGACTCGACCGGCCTCGGCGTCCTCGTCGGGTGGCTTGAAGCGAGTGCGGGCCCACGACGGCTCGCTGCGGCTGGTCTGCACCCAGGAGCGCATCCTGAAGATCTTCCGGATCACCGGGCTGACGAAGGTTTTCCCGATCCACAGTTCGGTCGACGAGGCCGTCGCGGCGACGGACTGAACGCCCCTCTTCGTGGCCACCGTCACCGTCTCGTTCACGCCGCTGCCTGCGCACGTCCGCACCGCGCGTTTCATCGCGGCCTCGGTAGCCCGCCGCGCAGGGGTGGCCGACTGCGCTGCTCGACGAGATCCGGCTGGCGGTGAGCGAGGCTTGCTCGCTCGCGGTGCGCTTCCACCTGGCGCACGCACCGACCGCGCCCGTGCAGGTGCGGCTGACCGATTCGAGCCGACCAGTTCACCATTGAGGTCGCCGACGCGGTGGCTCGGCCCGCCCTCGACGACCGGCAGCGACGTGACGCTCGACCTCGACGCCGACCTCGACCTGACGCCGACGACCTGGACGACCGACGGTCGCGCTAGCGGCGGCACCACCGACCTCGATCTGCGCAGCCACGAACGCATCGGACTCGCCGTTATCAACGGGCTCGTCGACGACGTGAGCGTCGGTTACCTCGACGACGGGTCGGTTGTCACGATGAGGTGGCCGATCGCCTGACCGGGTGATTTCGGACACGCGCCGCATCAGGTCGCCGGGCGCGCGCCATAGACTCCCGCATCCGCTCGACCCAGACCACGGCGCACCGGCTGGTGCCGATCGACGACTCGGGCACCGAAGGCGAGAATGAGCGTTCAAGGAGGACACATGCTCGGCCTGCAAGACCTGTGAGCGAGTCGAACGGCGGACGCCGTCACCCGGGTCGCGGGTGGCAACTACACCTGGGTCGTGGTCGTCGCGGTCGTGTCGCTGCTCGCGCTCGGAGTGGCCGGCGCGCTGGTGCGCGAGGTGCTGTCGGCCGACCAAGGCACCGACAACATGAAGCGCATCGCGGCCGCCGTGCAAGAGGGTGCCAGCGCGTACCTGCGCGCGGCAGTTCCGCACCCTCGGCGTGTTCGCCGTCATCGTGTTCTTCCTGCTCCTCCTGCTGCCCGCCGACTCCGGCAACCAGCGCATCGGCCGATCGATCTTCTTCCTGGTCGGTGCCGGGTTCTCCGGCATCACCGGCTACACCGGCATGTGGTTGGCGGTTCGTGCCAACCTGCGGGTCGCGGCGGCCGCCCGAAGCGGTGAATCGCGCGGTGCGATGCGGATCGCCTTCCGCACCGGTGGCGTCGCCGGCATGTTCACCGTCGGTCTCGGCTTGCTCGGCGCCTGCGTCGTCGTGCTGTGTTTCCGCGCGAACGCTCCCAAGGTGCTTGAGGGTTTCGGCTTCGGTGCCGCCCTGCTCGCGATGTTCATGCGTGTCGGCGGCGGCATCTTCACCAAGGCGGCCGACGTCGGCGCCGACCTCGTCGGCAAGGTCGAGCAGGGCATTCCCGAAGACGACCCGCGCAACGCCGCCACGATCGCCGACAACGTCGGCGACAACGTGGGCGACTGCGCCGGCATGGCCGCCGACCTGTTCGAGAGCTACGCGGTCACCCTCGTCGCCTCGCTGATTCTCGGCAAGGCGGCCTTCGGCAACCTCGGCCTGGTGTTCCCGCTGATCGTGCCGGCGATCGGCGTGCTGACTGCGGTCGTCGGCATCTTCACGGTGTCGCCGCGCGTGCGTGACCGCAGCGGCATGACCGCGATCAACCGTGGCTTCTTCATCTCCGCCGCGTTCTCCGTCGTGCTGGTCGCGATCCTCGCGTTCGCCCAGCTGCCGTCGAAGTTCTCCGGCCTCAAGGGTCTGACGAACGACCGAGATCGCCTCGCACTCAGGTAACCCGCGGGTATTCGCCCTGATCGCGGTGGTCATCGGCATCGCGCTCGCGGCCATCATCCAGCAGCTCACCGGCTACTTCACCGAAACCAACCGGCGTCCGGTTCGCGATATCGGCAAGACCTCGCTCACCGGCCCGGCGACCGTCATCTTGGCGGGCGTATCCGTCGGCCTCGAGTCGGCCGTGTACGCGGCGCTTGATCGTCGCCGCCGCGGTCTACGGCGTGTTCTTGCTCGGCGGCGGCATCACCGTGCTGTCGCTGTTCGCCGTCGCGCTTGGCCGGCACCGGCCTGCTGACGACCGTCGGCGTCATCGTGGCGATGGACACGTTCGGCCCGGTTTCCGACAACGCGCAAGGCATCGCCGAGATGTCGGGCGACGTCACCGGCGAGGGTGCCGTCGTGCTGACCCAACTCGACGCGGTCGGCAACACCACGAAGGCCATCACCAAGGGCATCGCGATCGCGACCGCGGTGCTTGCCGCGACCGCGCTGTTCGGCTCGTTCACCTCAGCGATCAGCGACGCGCTGGCGAAGGCCGGCACCACGGCGGCCGGCGTCACCGGCATCACGGCGGCGAGCTTGTCGACCGATGTCACCTCGCCGAACGTCATCGTCGGCGCGATCATCGGCGCAGCGGTCGTGTTCTTCTTCGCCGGCCTGCTCATCAACGCGGTCGCCCGGGCGGCCGGCGCGGTCGTGTACGAAGTGCGGCGGCAGTTCCGCGAGATCGTCGGGATCATGGAAGGGACGGCGCTGCCCGAGTACGGCAAGGTCGTCGACATCGTCACCCGCGACTCGCTGCGCGAACTCGCGACGCCCGGCCTGATGGCCGTGCTCGCACCGATCGCGACCGGCTTCGCGCTCGGCGTCGGTGCGCTGGCCGGCTACCTCGTCGGCGCGATTGCCGCCGGCGCGCTGATGGCGGTGTTCCTCGCGAACTCCGGTGGCGCCTGGGACAACGCCAAGAAGCTGGTCGAGGAAGGCAACCACGGCGGCAAGGGCTCACCCGCGCACGAGGCGACGATCATCGGCGACACTGTCGGCGACCCGTTCAAGGACACCGCCGGCCCGGCGATCAACCCGCTGCTCAAGGTGATGAACCTGGTCGCGCTGCTGATCGCGCCGCTGATCGTGCGCTACAGCGTCGGCCTGCACCACAACGCGCCGCTTCGGATCGTCGATCGCGGTCATCGCGTTCGCGATCATCGTGGCCTCGGTGGTGGTGTCCAAGCGGCGCAGCGTGGCGGTGCACGACGGCGAGGCTCCGGTCGAGGCGGCCGAGGCGCCGGCGCGCTGACCTTCGGGCGCCAGCACACCGCCGTCCGCCCGCTTCCCAGTTCGCCCAGTGACCGCGAGTCCTCACAAATTCACCTTCCTGGGCGCGATGGGGGCGATCTGCGAGGAGCGGCGCAACGCTGACCCCGCCTATGGTGATCATGAAACGGACGCCGAAACGGCGGCCTCGCGGCGGGGCGCTTCCGACATCGGCGGCCGCGAGCCGTTACGGTGTGCCCGGACGCCGGGAGCGCGCCGCCGTTCGAAGCAGCCGTCCGAAGCAGCCGTCGAAACCGCCGGCCCGAACCCCGCCGGCCCACCCGGGTCACACCGACCCGCACTGACCGAGACCCGCACCCGCACCAGATGAGGAGCACTGCCCCGTGGCCACCGATGACGACAGCACCCGCCGTCTGGTCATCGTGGAGTCCCCGGCCAAGGCGAAGACGATCGCCGGCTACCTCGGCCCGAACTACGTCGTCGAGTCGAGCATCGGGCACATCCGCGACCTGCCGACGTCGGCCGCCGACATCCCGGCGAAGTACAAGAAGGAGCCGTGGAGCCGGCTCGGCGTCGACGTCGACCACGGCTTCGAACCGCTCTACGTGGTCAACGCCGACAAGCGGCAACAGGTCGCCAAGCTGAAGGCGGCGCTGGCCACGGTCGACGAGCTCTATCTCGCCACAGACGAAGACCGCGAGGGCGAGGCCATCGCGTGGCACCTGCTCGAGGTGCTGAACCCCAAGGTGCCGGTGCACCGCATGGTGTTCCACGAGATCACCCGCGACGCGATTCGCGAGGCTGCTCGCAACCCGCGCGAGCTCAACCAGGCCCTAGTCGATGCGCAGGAGACTCGACGAATCCTCGACCGGCTCTACGGCTACGAAGTCAGCCCGGTGCTCTGGAAGAAAGTGATGCCCCGGCTCAGTGCCGGTCGGGTGCAAAGCGTCGCTACCCGCATGGTGGTCGACCGCGAACGCGACCGCATCGCGTTCCGCACCGCGTCGTACTGGGATATCGACGCCACCTTCGACACGGCGCCGACGTTCGATGCCACGCTTGGTCGCCGTTGACGGCAAGCGAGTCGCGCAAGGTCGCGACTTCGATTCGCTCGGCGTCGCTGAAAGCCCGCGACCTCATACACCTCGACGAACCTGAAGCGACCGAGCTGGCCAACGCGCTGACCAACACCGAGTTCGTGGTGCGCAGCGTCGAGAGCAAGCCCTATCGCCGCAGCCCGGCAGCGCCGTTCATGACGAGCACGTTGCAACAAGAAGCCAGCCGCAAGCTGCGGTTCAGCAGCCAGACCACGATGCGGATTGCCCAGCGGCTGTACGAAAACGGCCACATCACCTACATGCGTACCGACTCGACAACGTTGTCGGAGACCGCGCTGAACGCCGCCCGCAATCAAGTGCGCGAGCTCTACGGCAGCGACTTCTTGCCCGACGCACCGCGTCGCTACGAGAAGAAGGTCAAGAACGCGCAAGAGGCACACGAAGCGATCCGGCCGAGTGGCGACAGCTTCCGCACCCCTGGCGAGCTCGCCGGACAGGTCAGTGGCGACGAAGCACGTCTGTACGAACTGATCTGGCAACGCACGGTCGCATCGCAAATGACCGACGCCACCGGCAACACGGTGACGGTGCGGCTCGGTGCCACCAGTCGCCCGACGAGCACAAGCGACGGCGCGGACGTCGAGTTCTCGGCGTCCGGAACAGTGATCGTGCATCAGGGCTTCTTGAAGGTCTACGTCGAGAGCACCGACGACGACAGTTCGGACGACGCAAGCAAAGAGCGCCGGCTACCCAACCTCACCGAGGGCGACACGCTGATGGCGAGCCGGCTCATCCCGGTCGGACACAACACGAATCCGCCCGCGCGCTACACCGAAGCCAGCCTGGTGCGGGCGCTCGAAGAACGCGGCATCGGCCGACCGAGCACGTTCGCCAGCATCATGAGCACGATCCTCGATCGCGGCTACATCTTCAAAAAGGGCAGCGCACTGGTGCCCACGTTCCTCGCGTTCGCGGTCGTGCAGTTGCTCGAACAGCACTTCGGCGACCTCGTCGACTACGACTTCACCGCCGAGATGGAAGAAGACCTCGACCGCATCGCCGACGGCGAGACTGCGCGCACGGCGTGGCTCACCCAGTTCTACTTCGGCACGCCGCCGAGCGACGCACCGGCAACGCCGGGCGGCCCCAAGACCGGGGCATGACGACAACCCCGGGCTCAAGGCGATGGTCTCCGACCGCCTCGGCGAAATCGACGCGAGGGAAGTGAGTTCGTTCCCGCTCGGCAGCTCAGGCATCGTCGTCCGCGTCGGTCGTTACGGCACCTATCTCGAACGCGACGGGCAGCGCGCCAACCTGCCCGACGGCATCGCGCCCGACGAAGTCACCGAGCAATACGCGGAAGCGCTGCTCGACGAAGCCGAGCGGTGATCGCCCGCTCGGCAAGGACCCGATCTCCGGCCTCGAGCTGGTCGCGAAAGACGGCCGCTACGGCCCTTACGTGACCGAGATCCTGCCGGACGACAGCAAGGCCAAGCCGCGCACCGCGAGCCTGTTCCAGTCGATGTCGCTCGACACCGTCACCATCGACGACGCGCTGACACTCCTTACGTTGCCGCGCATTCTGGGCGTGGTCGACGGCGAAGAGATTGTCGCGAGCAACGGGCGCTACGGGCCGTATGTGAAGAAGGGCTCCGACACCCGATCGATCGGATCCGAAGAGCAGCTGCTCACCATCACCGTCGAGCAGGCGCTCGAAGTGCTCGCCCAACCCAAGCAGCGCGGACGCCGAGAGAGCCGCCGGCCCGTTGCGTGAGCTCGGCGTCGACCCGGCAAACCCAGCAAACCCCAAGCCCATCGTCGTCCGCGATGGTCGGTTCGGACCGTATGTGACCGACGGCGAGACCAACGCGACCTTGCGCAAGGGCGACGACGTCGACGCGATCACCCTCGAACGCGCGTCGGAGTTGTTGGCCGACAAGCGGGCGCGTGGGCCGGCGCCGAAGAAGATCGCGGCCCGAAAGCCGGCCAAGAAGGCCGCCGCGCAAGAAGACGGCGCGAAGACCGCGCGAAGACTGCCCGCCAAGAAGGCCGCCGCGAAGCGAGCCTGACGCTCTCGGCGCGAGATACTGACGTGTCCAGCGGTGTCGACGGAGCCTCCTGAGGGTGCGACGATGCCGCGCGATCCGTTCAGTCGGGAGCTGGCCATCTCCGAGCGAAGTGTCGGTGCGGTGCCGAACCCGGGCCCGCTGCTCGACGCTGCGCGCGGCGGGCCGCCCGACCCGACCGGCTTTCGCGGCGTGCTGCGCATCAAGTCGTTCCGCAAGCTCTGGTTCGCGCTGTCGCTGTCGAGCTTCGGTGACTGGCTCGGCTTTCTTGCCCAGACCGCGCTGGCCGCCGAACTCGCAGTCGGGCCACACCTACCTCGTGCAGAACTCGTCGGTCGGGCTCGTCGTCTTCGTGCGCCTGCTGCCCGCCGTCCTGCTCGCACCGCTCGCCGGCGCGTTCGCCGACCGGCTCGACCGACGGCTCACGATGGTCATCGCCGACATCGGGCGGTTCTCGCTCTACGTCTCGATCCCGATCGTGCACACGCTGTGGTGGCTGTTCGTGGCCACGTTCCTGATCGAGACGTTGAGCCTGTTCTGGATTCCGGCGAAGGAAGCCACCGTGCCGAACCTGGTGCCGCGTGAGCAACTCGAGCAGGCCAACCAGCTCAGCCTGCTGACGACCTACGGCTCTGCGCCCGATAGCAGCCCTTGTGTTCGCGCTGCTCTCGCTGTTCACCGGCGTCATCAGTCACGCCTGGCCGTTCTTCACCACCAACCGGATCGACCTCGCGCTGTACTTCGACGCCGCGACGTTCCTCGTTTCCGCCGGCACGATCTTCACCCTGCGCGAGGTCTCGCGCCAAGGCGGACGACGGCGGCGCGCCGAGATTCGACGTCGGTGCGCGAAGCGGTGCGCCGCGGTGCCGATCTCGCAGCCGTCGGTGATCCGCGCGATCGCCGAAGGCTGGCAGTTCATCGGTCAGACGAGGGTCGTGCGCGGCCTGGTCGTCGGCATGCTCGGCGCATTCGCGGCCGCCGGCGTTGTCGTCGGTCTGGCCAAGAGATACACCCTCGACCTCGGCGGCGGTGACCCCGCGTACGGCGCGATGTTCGGGTCGGTGTTCGTCGGCCTCGCGCTTGGCATGTTCCTCGGCCCGAGATTCTTTCGCCGGCTCTCCCGACGCCGGCTGTTCGGCGTCTCGATCGCCGCGTCAGGTGCGACGCTCGCCCTGACGGCCGTGGTCCACAACCTTGTGCTCGTCGTGCTTGGTGCGCTGATCATGGGCGCATTCTCGGGTGTGGCCTGGGTTACCGGATACACCTTGCTCGGCCTCGAGGTCGAAGACGAGAAACGCGGCCGCACCTGGGCGACGCTGCAGTCGATGATGCAGGTCGACCTGCTGCTCATGGTGGCGGCCGGGCCCGTTCATCTCCGGGTGCGATCGGCGTGCACACGCTGCACGTCAAGCGGGTGGTGCTGCGCCAAGACGGCGCAGCATTCACCCTGCTGGGCGCGGGCATCATTGCCTTCGTCGTCGGCGTGATCGCGTATCGGCAAATGGATGACCGCGACGTTTCGCTGTGGCACGACCTCGTCGGCCGCAGTGCGAGGGCGGCATCCACTCGACGGTCGCGGTGTCGCCACCGGACTCTTCGTCGCGTTCGAAGGTGGCGAAGGCGCCGGCAAGTCGACGCAAAGCGAGTTGCTGGCCGGCTGGCTGGTCGAACGCGGGTTTGAGGTGGTGGTGACCCGCGAGCCTGGTGCCACCGGTCTCGGGCGTCAGCTGCGCGCGCTGCTGCTCGATCCCGACAACGGCGAGCTTGCCCCGCGCGCCGAGGCGTTGCTGTACGCCGCCGACCGCGCCCAACATGTGGCGACCGTCATTCGGCCCGGGCTCGGCGAGAGGCGCGATCGTCATTAGCGACCGATACGTCGACTCCTCGCTCGCCTACCAAGGGGTCGGCCGGTCGTTGTCGACGGCTGAAGTCGAGCGGCTCTCGCAGTTCGCGACCTCGGGTCTGAAGCCTGATCTCACGGTGCTCCTCGACGTCCGCGTCAGTGATGGTCTGACCCGCGACGTCGAAGCGCGATGCCCGGCCCGATCGGCTCGAGGCCGAACCCGCCGAGTTTCACGAGCGGGTGCGGGCGGCGTTTCGCGCGTTGGCGGACGCCGCCCCCGACCGCTATCTCGTCATCGACGCTTCGTTGTCGCCGGAGCAGATTCACCACCGGATCACCAGCAGGGTCGGCGATTTCCTGCCGGCGCTGTCACCCGACTTGCGTCCGACCGTGCAACTGAAAGTCGGCCGGCGATGAGTGTGTTCGACGACCTCGTCGGCCAGGAACGGGTGGTCGCGTTGTTGCGCGCGGTCGCGATGTCGGCGGCCGAAGCCGTGTGGGCGCGCGAACTCGGCGGCGACTTGTTCGGCGCCCTTGACGACGAGGTGCCGGCCGCCGTTGCCCGACGCGGGCGCGCCGGTGCGGTGCCGGGCGCGGCGATGACACATGCGTGGCTGTTCACCGGGCCGCCTGGTTCGGGTCGGTCGGTGGCGGCGCGCGCGTTCGCGGCCGCGTTGCAATGCACGGCCGCCTCGTCGACCGGTGCGGTCGAGCCGGGGTGCGGTGTCTGCGCGGGCTGTCACACCGTGCTCGCCGGCACGCACGCCGACGTCGAAATCGTTCGCCCACAAGGACTTTCGCTTGGCGTGCGCGAAGCCCGCGAGCTGGTCAACCGGGCTGCGCTCGCGCCGTCCGGTCGGCATTGGCAGATCATCGTGATCGAGGACGCCGACCGGCTGACCGAGGGTGCGGCGAACGTGTTGCTGAAGGCGATCGAAGAGCCGGCACCGCGCACCGTGTGGCTGTTGTGCGTGCCGTCGTCGCAAGACCTGGTGGTGACGATCCGGTCGCGGTGCCGCGTGGTGTCGCTGCGCACGCCGCCGGTAGATGCGGTGGCGGCCGTGTTGGTGTCGCGCGACGGCGTCGAACCGGAATTGGCCGAGTTTGCCGCCCGGGTGGCGCAAGGCCATGTCGGCCGAGCCCGTCGGCTTGGCGACCGACGCGGTGGCCCGCGAACGACGGCACGCCGTCCTGCAAGTGCCGGGTCGCAGTCGAGTGACGTGGGTGCATGCCTCGCTGCGGCGGATGCGCTGGTGAAGGCCGCCGCCGCCGAGGCGGCCGAAGTGACAACGGCACTCGACGAGGCCGAGACAGCCTCGTACAAGGAGGCGTTCGGCGAAGGCGGTACCGCTACCGGGGTGGGCCGTGCGTCGGCCGGTGCGGCCGGTCGTGGTGCGTTGCGATCGGCGGCGGCCGCATTGAAAGACCTCGAGGGCCGGCAGAAGTCGCGGGCCACGCGCACCCAGCGCGACGCGCTCGACCGGTCGTTGACCGATCTCGCCGGCTTCTATCGCGACGTCCTGGTGACCCAACTGGCTCCCGGGGTGGCGGGCGTTGCGAATGTTGATGAGGCGGGGCGATCGCGACGCTCGCCAGGTCGTCGTCCGCTGAATCGACATTGCAGCGGTTGTCGGCGGTGCTCGCGTGCCGCACGTCGCTCGATGCCAACGCGAATCCGTTGCTCACGGTCGAGGCGCTGACACTCGCGTTGCGGGCCGGCTGACCGCCCTGCCCTTGCCTGTCGCGGTTGAAACCGTTCCCAGAATGCGGTTTCAACGCGTCCGCCACGGAGATGACGCAACCGTTCAGCCGCTTTTGGCGAGGCGCCGCCGTCTGGCAGGTCGCCGCCAGGCCCGCTTTCGTCTCCTTGGAGGAAAAGTGTCCAGTCAGGCTGTACCGGTCGTCGCTCCAGCCGCCCCTGTCGTACCCCAAATCGCCGACCCGGCCCCGCTCGGGCTGGCCGGCTTCGCGATGACGACGATGGTGTTGAGCGTCTTCAACGCTGGGCTACTTAATGGCGGGCTCGAAGCCACCGTGCTGCCGCTCGCGTTCTTCTACGGTGGTCTCGCTCAACTGCTCGCCGGCATGTGGGAATTCCGCAAGGGCAACACGTTTGGCGCACTTGCCTTCAGTTCGTTCGGCGCCTTCTGGCTGTCGTACTACCTGTTCGTGGCCAACTTCGCGGCCAAGCTCACGCCAGCCGGCCAAGTGCACAAGGCGGTCGGCCTCTTCGATCTCGCGTGGGCGATCTTCACGCTGTACATGACGGTCGCCGCGATGCGCACCAGCGGCGCAGTTCTCGCCGTGTTCGTCGCGCTGGAACTGACCTTCATCTTCCTCACGATCGGCAACTTCGCCGAACAAGCCGCACATCACCCACGTGGGCGGATGGCTCGGACTCGTGACGGCGCTGCTCGCCTGGTACGCCTCGTTCGCCGGCGTTGTCAACGCCACCTGGGGTCGCACTATCGCACCGACGTACCCAATGCCGCCGCGCCAGGCCGTCGCGTTGCCCGGTGCATACGCCCCGCGCGAGGGAGTCGCGACCGGCGAGGGGATTGTGCGGCGCTAAGGGTCAGCACCCCAGCAGCGACTCCTCACGAATTCACCTCGCACTGGCTGGTGAGGCTGCATATGTGAGGAGTCGCAGAGCGTGCCGATTAGGGTCGGTGCATGAAATCGCGACGGGTCGTTACGGCGCGGACGGCGTCCGCGCGCAACGTGACCGCGGCCGTCGTTGCGGCGACCGCTCTTACGGTGAGTGCATGCACGTCGGCGACCCGCCGCGTGAGTCCGGGGCCACCGACGTCAGCTTCGCCCGTGACGCCCAGCGGGTCGGCGTCCGAGCCCTTGTCGTCGCCCGTACCGGCGTCGTCGCCGGCGTCGGCGAGCGCGCCCGTTTCGCCTGCGGCGTCAACGCTGCCGGGCTCGTCGGCCGCGCCGGGCACGGTGCCCACGCCGGCTCAGCTCCCGCACATCGACGATGCCACGTTGCGCGCGTTCACGACCCAGAGCCTGAGTTGGCACAGTTGCGCGGGCGGATTGCAATGCAGTTCGTTGACGGTGCCACTCGACTATGCGCAACCGTCGGGGCAGACGATCAGTCTTGCCGTGGTTCGGCGCCAGGCCACCTCGAAGAACCGGATCGGATCGGTGGTGCTGAATCCTGGCGGCCCGGGCGCGTCGGGCGTCGACTATGCCGAGGCGGCCGCGCCACTGGTAAGTGTCGTGCTCGGTGGCGCGTTCGACGTCGTGTCATTCGACCCGCGCGGGGTTGGCGAGAGTGCATCCGGTCAGGTGCCTCACAGCGACCCAACTCGATGCGTGGGTGGCGTTCGAGGCCGATCCCAAGTCGGCGGCCGAGGTCGCCCAACAAGACGCGCTGGCAAAGGGATTCGCAGCTGGGTGTGAGCGAAGTCGGGTGCAATACTCGCCCACGTGAGCACCGTCGACACCGCGCGCGATCTCGACATCTTGCGCGCCGCGCTCGGCGACAAAACGCTCACCTACATCGGTGCGTCGTACGGCACGTTCCTCGGCGCGATCTACGCGCAGCTCTTCCCGACCGCACGTGCGGGCACTCGTGCTCGACGGCGCGCTTGACCCATCGGCGTCCGCGGCAGATCTGAATCACGTGCAGGCCAAGGGATTTGAGGTAGCGCTGGCGTCGTACATCGCGACGTGCGTGAAGTCGGCACACTGCCCGCTCGGCACATCGCCCGCGGACGCCGAGCCGAAGCTCGACAACTGGATCGAGACCGTGCGCGCGAAGCCGATGCGCGCAAGTAACGGCCGGGTGTTGACCGCGTCGCTCGCCGTGCAAGGTGTCGCCGCGGCACTGTACTCACCGGAGACTTGGTCAACGTTGACGTCCGCGCTCACCGATGCATTTGCCGGGTCGCCGGGCGGGCTGCTCGATCTCTCCGACCAGATTGACGGGCGGCATGCCGACGGCAGCTACGACAACCTGATCGAGTCGAACACGGCCATCAACTGCGCCGACCGGCCCGGACTCGGAGCCGGCATCGACGCGTATGCGAAAGAAGCCGCCCTCGGCGAACAGAACGGACCGACGTTCGGCGAGTTCATCGACTGGGGCAACGTTGCCTGCGCCGACTGGCCGACACCACCCGAGCTCGCGCCCGGACCGGTGAGCGCGCGCCGGCGCGCCGCCGATTCTGGTCATCGGCACGTTGCGCGACCCGGCCACGCCCTACGTGTGGGCGCAGGCCCTGGCCCAGCCAGCTCGGCGGCCCGCTGCTGAGCTTACAACGGCGACGGACACACCGCCTTCCTGCGATCGTCATGCATCGACGCAGCGGTGAAGTCGTACGTCGTCGACCTCGAGACGCCCGCGCCCGGCACGACGTGCAGCTAGCGTCGTCCGCGCTGTTGCTGTTGACTTCGGGCGCCTTCAACGGTCGGACGGCGACGGGCTGGCGCCGCGATCAACCAGTAGACTCGGCAGGTCGTCGTCTCGGGGCCGGCTCGGGCCGCGCTGGGTAGATGGCGCGCCGCCTTAGCTCAGTTGGCAGAGCAACGCACTCGTAATGCGTAGGTCTGGAGTTCGAATCTCCAAGGCGGCTCCATGGCCAAATTTTGCGCGCGCCCGATCGAGTTTGTTGGACGTTCGCGGGGCTCTTGACCCGTTACCGTCTAACGGTCGGGCACGCACCGACCGCCGAACGACGTCGAGCCGTTCGCTTGGCGGTCATCTCTTGTTAACCTGCGCGTGCGGGTCTCGCGGCTAACGTCCAGGAGTGTCGAACCGAGCCCTGAGCGGAGAGTCGTTGGCGATTCGCCTAGGTCGGCTTCGGCTCGACCTTGCGCTGGCGTTGGCCGGCTTGGCCAACAGGGCTTATAGCGTCGCGCTCGTCGTCTACGTCTACAACGCGACGCAGTCGACGGCCTGGGTGGCGGCCGCGGCAGCCGCCCGCTATCTGCCGGGGATAGCCACCAACGCGCTTGCGCAGCCAATTCTCGATCGGTTCTCGCCGCGCGATGTGCTGGTGTGGGCCGACGTGCTGTGCGCGCTGGCGATGGTCGCGATGGCGGCCGCGATCATGGCCGACGCGTCACCCGCCGTAGCGATTGCGCTGGCGGCCGTCGTCAGGGTGGCGGCAAGTGGACAGGTGCCCGCCGCTGCCCGACTGGTACCCATGGTCGCAGGGGGCCGCGATCTCTCCCATGTTGCTGCTCGGCAAGCGGCCACCGACAAACTGATGCTGCTTGCTGGCCCGGCCATCGGCGGCGTGCTGTTGCTCGCTGTACGGCCGGACGTCGAGATCCTCGCACTCGCGGTTCTCGTCGCGGCGGCCGCAGTGATCAGCCACGGACTTGCTTCACCCCGCGCGGTCCTTCCGCGTCAGCAACGCGTGCTCGGGGATCCAAGCCCGGTCGTCGCGCCGGTGCATGCGAACGCAGGCGTGAGCGTCTTCGTTGCCGTCATCGCGCTTTCGGGGCTTATCTACGGCACCGACACTGTCCTGCTCGCGGAGTTTGCGAAGGTGCGGCTGCACCTAGGTGACGCCGGCTATGGCGAGTTGTTTGCTGGGTTGGGCGCCGGCGGTTTGTTGGCCGCACCCGTCGTCAACCGGGTCACGCGTCAGCACCGCCTCGCGGGCTGGCTCGCACTCGGCTTGGTCGCGTACGGCCTGCCATCGGTGCTGATCGCGCATAGCCACAGCGCGTTCCCGGTCGTGCTGCTCGAGGCACTTCGCGGCGCGGGCTCGCTCACCGTCGACGTGGTCGCATTGACTCAACTTCAGCGGATCGTCCTCCCGCAAGGGATACCCCGCCTAACCGCACGGCTCACAGCGACCGTGTTCGGCGCTGTCGCAGTCGGTGCGCTCACGACCCCGGTGCTCCTGCATGCACTTCGCACCACCGGCACGTTCAGCCTCCTCGGCGTTATTCCACCGGCGTTCGCGCTCGTTGCGTACCCGACCCTGCGCAGATGCGACGTGCGGACGACGCGCCGGTACGCCGAACTCGGCGGACGCATCGCCGTGCTCGAGCACCTGGGATTGCTGGAGGCAACGTCACGGCCCGTGCTTGAACGCCTCGCCGCCGACGTCACGGAAGTGGAAGTGCCAGCCGGGACCACCGTTATCGTCGAACACGATCCTGCCGACGCGTTCTACGTCGTACTCTCCGGCGACCTCGACGTGTCTGTCGACGGCAGGCACGTCAATGAGCTTCATGCAGGCGACTGGTTCGGCGAGATCGGGTTGCTCGAGCAATTGCCGCGGACCGCGACCGTACGAACCGAGACGCCAACCGTCTTGTATCGCATCGGGGGCAACGCATTCCTGGACGCGTTTGCGCAGCTGCCGCCCTCGCCCAGTTTGCTCGACAGTGTGGCCGCGCGTCTGGCGACCGGTCGGCCCGAGGTCGGTCTCCCGGTTGAAAGCTGACTACCTCCGTGACAACACGTGCGCTACTCGTGCCGCGCCGGGTGTTGGTCGTGACGAATCGCTCCTGGTGTGCCATCGTCTGCCTAGCCCAAGGGAGTGACGCATGCGGCTTCACCTGTGCGGCGTGCGCGGATCGACTCCCGCGCCGCTCCGCGAGTACCTCCGCTACGGCGGCAATACGTCGTGCGTGGCGTTGGCACATGACGGCGGGCTGCCTACTCTCGTGCTGGACGCCGGCACGGGGCTCCGTCAGCTCACCAAGGTCCTCGGCGCAGCGCCGTTTCGAGGGACGATCCTGCTCAGCCACCTGCATTGGGATCACCTTCATGGGCTGCCGTTCTTCGCTGCCGGAGATCGGCCCGACAGCCTGGTCGAGGTCCTGCTGCCCGCACCCGACGGCGACCCGGTGGAGACGCTCGAGCGAGGGATGTCGCCCCCGCACTTCCCGATCGGGCCACGTGATCTCGGGGGCGCGTGGCGGTTTCGCGGCCTTGAAGAGGGACGCCACGAGTTCGAGGGATTCAGGGTGCTCGTGCGCGAGATACCGCACAAGGGCGGTCAGACTTTCGGGTTCCGCATCGAAGACGGGACGGCGAGTATCGCGTATCTCGCAGACCACGACCCCATGCAGGCCGGCCGTGGCCCGGACGGTCTCGGTGAATACCACCCGGCCGCGATGGAACTGGCCGCCGATGTCGATCTGCTGATCCACGACGCCCAGTTCGAACGAGCGGAGTTTCCGGCTGTCGGCCATCTCGGGCACGCCGCCATCGAATATGCGATAGCTCTCGCGGCGAAGGCGGGCGCGCGGGGGCTCGCCCTCTTCCATCACGCGCCCGACCGAACCGACGACCAGCTCGACGCGATCCTCGCTCGGCTGCCAACCGACGGAGTGCCGGTTTTTGCCGCCGCCGAAGGGAGCGTGATCAGCTTGCCCGCGTTGGATGAAGGGACGACGTAATGGCGCGCGGCACGTATCGAGTGGCCCTGGGCCAGCGCGACTTCCGGCTGCTGGTGTCTGCGCTCAGTCAATCCTCGATGGGCGACTGGGCCTACAACGTCGCGCTCATCGTCTACGTCTACAACGCCACGCATTCAGCCGCGTGGGTAGCGGCGGGCACGCTCGGCCGGATGATTCCGCGTTTCTGCGCGAGCCTGTATGCCGGCGTCCTCGCCGAACGGTTCGAGCGCGTCCGCGTCATGGTGACGGCCGATGTGATCCGGGCCGTGCTCATGGCTGGAATGGCGGTCGCAACCGCCCTGCACGCCCCACCGGCAGTCGTGATCGCGTTGGCCGGACTCATCGCGGTCTTCGGCAGTGTTTACGACCCCGCGACCGCTGCGATGCTGCCGCAGCTTCTCGGAGAGGACAATCTCGCCGCCGGCAACGCGCTGACCGAAACTGTCAACAACGTCGCGATCGTGGTCGGCCCGGCGGTCGGCGCGTTGGTTCTGCTCGTCGGCAGCCCTTCGGTGGTGATGGCGCTCGATTCGCTGACGTTCGTCGTATCCGCTGCGCTCGTCAGCCGGATGAAGGCGCGCAGCGTTCCGACCGATGTCACTGCAGCGGGCGGCCCGTTGCGGCAGATCGTGGTCGGCGTCCGCGCCATCACCGGTTCCTGGAGCGCTGCCATTCTGGTGAGCTTCACGATTCTCACGACCGCTCTCTACGGAACCGACACCGTTCTTTTCGTCTTCCTGAGCAAAGACAAACTCGGCACCGGGGCCACCGGCTACGGCTATTTACTCGTAGCGTTGGGCGTCGGCGGCATCATCGCGTCGTTCTTCGTCAATCGGCTGGCCGCGCTGCCCCGGCTTTCCGTCGTCCTCGCAGTCGGCATGGTCGCGTACGCCGCGCCGACGGCAATCCTCGTCGGAGTGCACTCGCCGGCTATCGCGTTTGCTGTCGAAGTCGTGCGCGGCCTCGCAACTCTCGTGGTCGACGTGCTCGCCGTAACTGCGCTCCAGCGGTCGCTAGCACCAGAGCTGATCTCTCGCGTATTCGGCGTTTTCTGGGCGCTCGCCATTGCCGGTCTTGCCGCCGGCGCGTTCGTGACGCCGTTCCTGTTGCACGGCATCGGGCTCAACGGAACCCTGTACGCCGCCGCGTTCGCCGTACCCGTGCTCGTCGTGCTCAGCTATCCACGACTCGCCGCAGTAGACAAGACCGCGAGCGGTCGTGCACTCGAATTCGCGCCGCGGATCACCTTGCTCGAGTCGCTGCATATCTTCGCTGCGGCGCCGCGTGCCGTCCTCGAGCGACTGGCGGCCGCCGCGACAGAGTCGACCGTTGCTGCGGGGACCGTCATTATTTCCGAAGGCGCCGAGGCCGACGCTCTCTACGTACTTGTCTCCGGTGAAGTCGAGGTGCTCGCCGAAGGCGAGTTGCGGAGCGGTCCCCAGCACATCCGCTTCATGCAATCGCCCGCCTACTTCGGCGAGATCGGGTTGATCGAACGCATCGCGCGCACCGCGACGGTGCGCGCGGTAACCGAGTCCGTCCTGTGGCGAATCGAGGGCGAGACGTTCTTGTCGGCGCTCAATGAGAGCACACCGTCGAAGGGTCTTGTGCAAGCTGTGGCCGGCCGGCTGGCCATGACTCATCCATCACGCACGCCCTCCCTCGTCGCAACCGAAGGCGACGACGACAAGTCTGCGGACGACGACTGACGACGGGTGACGACGGGTGACAGCGGCTGACGACACACGCACGCTAGCGGGAGAGCGCGGATATCTCGCGGGTCGCGCGACCTAGTGCCTCGTGGGCTGTGGCGAGCAATGCCGACAGGAGCGCGCTGCGGAGGGTTGGCTCGGCCTCCGCAAGCCGGTTGGCTCCGAGTACGAGGGCCTCGACCGGCGTAACCGCGCGAACGTCGGCGGTGCGCAGTGCCTGGGTGGTGATTGCCGATTCTCCGAAAACCATGCCGGCCGTGAGCGTCGACAGTCGACGTCGACTGCCGTCGGCGGCTGAGATCGACACCTCGACCTCGCCTGCTGTCAGCAGGTAGATGTCGGTAGCGGGGTCGCCCCGCGACACGATCGTCTCGCCCTCCGCAAAAGACTTTGGCGTCACCAACGCGGCCAGCTCGGTTAGCTGCGCCGGGGTAAGGCCAGCGGCAAGTGTGTGGCTGGCCAGCGTCACGACGCCGGGCCCCGTCGCACTCCCCGCGCGCTCGAGGATTCGGTTCTCGCACCATTCCTTGGCCGAGTCGACGTCGGTAAACGCGCGCGACCCGATGGCGGTTGCGGCGACCGCGTCGAAACCGGCGAGGACGAGCTCGCCGCCGTCTTCGGCGAGCGCTCTGTCCAAACCGGCGAGCACCCGGGAGGCGGCTGGATCGACGACGCCGGCTCGCCGCAGGTCGAGAATCACCACGTCGCGATGTGCTTGCAGCGCACGCCGAGTGACCGCCTCGGCATCGGAGAACAGGATCTCGCCGGTGAGCTCTTGCACCAGGCAGGCGTCGCCGGTCGCTTCGAGGATCGCGCGTTGGGCGGAATCGCGCCGTCGCGTCGACGGCACATCGACCAACCGGTAGGTGTTGGCAACCGTCGACCGTGACGACCGGCCGGAGTGCAGGAAGTGCAGCTTCAGGTCGCGCGACATCTGCTTGAACACCGCCACGCCCCGGACGCTGTTGCCCACCGCGTCGAGACGTGGCGAGTAGACCGCGATGCCGAGCTGGCCGGGTAGTACGCCGATCACGCCACCACCGACGCCGCTCTTGGCCGGCATGCCGACGTCGACCAGCCATCGTCCGGCGGCGTCGTACATTCCGCACGTGGTCATGAGGGACAGGATGTGATCAACCGTCGTGCCAGTCAGCGCGCGTTCGTCGGTCAGCGGGTTACGACCTCGTGCGGCCAGCGTTGCCGCCATCACCGCCAGATCGTGCACCGTGACATTGACCGAGCACTGCCGGAAGTAAAGGTCGAGTGCTTTCTCTGGATCACCCTCCAGCGTTCCAACGGCACGCAACATGTGTCCGATGGCCCGGTTGCGATGCCCCGTTTCGTTCTCGGCCGCAAAGACGGCCTCGTCGACGTCGAGCGGCCGGCCGGCTGACCGGCCATACGCCGCGAGCACCCGCCCGAGCGGATCGGGCCCCGCTATCAGCGAGGCGGCCATGATCGCCCCGGCATTGATCATCGGATTGAACGGCCGACCCTGCGTGTCGATGCTGATCTCGTTAAATGGATCGCCGCTCGGCTCCACCCCGATGCGGTCGAGGACGGCTGCCAGCCCACAATCCTCGATGGCCAAGCCGTAGGTGAACGGCTTCGAGATTGACTGGATCGTGAACTGCTTGGTGGAGTCGCCGACCTCGTAGACCTGACCATCAACGGTTGCGAGGCAAATCCCGAACGGCTCCGGATCCGCTGCCGCGAGCGGTGGAATGTAATCGGCGACCGCGCCATCGGTCAGGCCGACGAATCGCGAATGCAAGCTACGGAGGTAACGATCTACTGGTGAAATCGGGGCCGTCTCCCGACTCATGGCCGACAGCATATGCACGCGAGTTTGTGGGACGTTCGCGGGGCTCTTGACCCAGGGGCCGTCAATCCGTTCCCGTCTCACAGTCGCGGAGTGGATCGACCTATTGAGCGACGGCGCTGCGCACGTCTGCGATGGCCTCATCGAGGTCTTGATGGAAAGTGACAGTCGACGGGTCGTGCATGCCTGGCGCCGTCGTGACCCGGCGCTGCTGCATCGCAGTGATCACGCTTGTCGACACCATCGCGATTCGCGTGACCCTGTTTGCGACGACAAACTTGATCAGGCCCTGGATAATCTCCTGCACTTCTTCGGACTGCGCCGGCGCGCCGCGCGTGTCAACGACTGCTCCCCACCGACTCGGGGCCGCCGTCACGGCAGCTTTGGCAGCGGCGACGTACTGCTCCGCCTGCTCGACGGTGAGGCTCCCGGTTCGTGTTTGCAGCAAAACCCCGCCAGGCAGCCACTCGACCTTGAAGGACCCGGACATGTCTGTCCTTTCGCTGAGTGGGCGTTACAAGGAATTTCGCGCCTGTCGACTTCGGGTCGACTCGACAAACTGTACGGTGCCCTCGCGTTCTGCGGACCCGTTCTGTACGCCACACGTGGGCGGCACCGGTCAGATTCGATGGAGGCCGAAACCAGGTTGCGGCGAACCGCGCCCGGGTATTCACCCTTCGGCCGAAGGGAGTTCGATGGAGAAGTTTTCGTTGACCGCGTTGGCGCGCGAACAGCTCGAACTGGCAAGCAAGGTTTCCAGCGGTCGCGCCTCGCATACGGTGTACGGGGGTCATGAGCATGTGTTGCGGCAAACGATAATCGCCCTTGCGGCCGGCCAAATCCTCGATGAGCACGAGAATCCGGGCGAGGCGACTGTGTATGTGCTGTCGGGACGCGTCCGGCAAGTGGCGGGCGAGACGTCGTGGAATGGCTCGCCCGGAGACCTCCTCGTCGTGCCCAATGCGAGGCACACCCTCGAGGCGGTCGAGGCCTCAGTTGTGCTCTTGACGGTAGCCAAGCTTCGCTAGCCTTCGGGAGTCGCCTATCGTGCGTGGCACGAGCGCGCCGCCATCGCACCCCGAGGAGACAAGAGCGTGATTGCTGGGCTGCCGACGGCAACAGTTGTGCTTGACCCCCAACGTCACCGGGGGCCGATCGACCGCAGGCTCTTCGGCTCCTTCGTGGAGCACATGGGCCGAGGGATCTACACCGGGCTGTACGAGCCAACGCACGCGACCGCCGACGCGTTCGGTTTCCGACAGGACGTCGGAGAGCTGATCGACGAACTCGGCGTCACGGTCATCCGATACCCAGGTGGCAACTTTGTGTCGGGCTACGACTGGCGCGACGGCATCGGTCCAAGGGAGGCGCGACCTCGACGCCTTGACCCGGCGTGGCACACGATCGAGACGAACCAGATCGGCACCGACGAATTTCTTCAGTGGGCGCTCCGCCGAGGTGTCGAGCCGATGATGGCGGTGAACCTTGGCACCGCGGACTGAGATCCGCCACCAGTCTGGTCGAGTACTGCAATATCGCCGGCGGCACTTCATGGTCAGACCTCAGGCGTAAGAACGGCGCCGCCAAACCTTACGGCGTCGCCTTGTGGTGCCTCGGCAATGAGATGGACGGATCCTGGCAACTGGGCCACACAGATGCCGAGCACTACGCAGCGCTTGCAGCCGAAACTGGCAAGGCGATGAAGGCCGTCGATCCGGCCATCAAGCTGATCGCCTGCGGTAGCAGCTCGGATGACGAACCCACCTTCGGCTACTGGGAATCGACCGTGCTCGAGCGCTGCTGGGAGGTCGTCGACTTCATCAGCATGCATGGCTACTACTACGAGCGCGACGGCGACCGGCGGAGCTTCCTAGCCTCAGGTGTTCACATGGATGGATACATCGAAGGGGTCGCGGCAACGATCGACGCCGTCGCTGCGCGCAAGCACAGCCGGAAGCGAATCGGCATTTCGTTCGACGAGTGGAACGTCTGGAACATCCCCAGGTTCCCGAGCCCGGCGACGATCCCGATTGACGTCGCCGGCCCTCGACTCGAAGAGGTCTACAGCGCTCTCGACGCCGTGGTGGTCGGCGATCTCATCAGCAGTTTGCTGAACCACAGCGATCGAGTGGCCATCGGGTGCCAAGCGCAGTTAGTCAACGTCATCGCCCCGATCGTGACCGAGGCGGGTGGCCCAGCCTGGCGACAGACCATCTTCTATCCGCTGGCGACAGCAGCTGGCCTGGCGCGGGGGAACAGTCTGCACGCTCTCGTTCGCGTCGACAGCCTGGCTACCGGCAGATACGGCGACGTACCCGCCCTCGCGGTGTCGGCAAGCCACGACGCCGAAACCGGCGAGGTAGCGGTATTCCTGACCAATAGAGCGGAGTCCGAACTTCTCGTCAACCTTGACTGTCGGGCGTTTGAGGCAATGGCCGTCGGCTCTGCCGTCGTCATCACAGCCGATCACCGCGGCCCGCTCGGACGAGACGACGTCGCATCGGCCGCGCCGAAATCCCTGACCGCTACGGCTGACGGCACCGTGGTTTCCGTGCGCCTTCCAGCCGAATCCTGGTCAGCACTGGCATTGCGTACTACCAGCTGAATCGAGTTTGTGAGACGTTCGCGGGGCTCTTGACCCGTTTCCGTCTCACGGTCGCGCACGTCATGATGGTCGCTGTGGCCAGACTTCTGATGCTCATCGGCTCCGGTGAGACCAGCCCCACGATGGTGACCGCCCATCAACAGGTCTTCGCTCGCCTCGGCGCGCATGCCCGCGGCGTCCAACTCGATTCACCGTACGGATTTCAAGAGAACGCCGACGAGCTCACCGACAAGGGCCGACAGTACTTTGCCGAAAGTGTCGGCCACGACATCGAGGCGATCACGTTTCGATCGGCACCGCCACAAGACGCCGTCGCGCACGCCAGCGAGATGGCCCGATTGCGCGCCGCCGACTGGATTTTCGCCGGACCCGGAAGTCCGAGCTACGCCTTGCGTACGTGGGCCGGCAGCGCAGTACCAGACGCGCTTGACGCAAACCTGCGTGAGGGCGGCGCGGTCGTCTTCGCGTCCGCGGCGGCACTCACGCTCGGTCTGGTAAGCGTGCCGGTCTATGAGATCTACAAGGTCGGCGAGCCGCCGCGGTGGCTCGATGGCCTCGACGTCTTCGGCCGCGCGACCGGCCTGCGCGCAGCCATCGTGCCGCACTGGAACAACACCGAGGGCGGCACCCACGACACCCGTTTCTGCTATCTCGGCGAGACCCGGTTGCGCATCCTCGAAGCCGAGCTACCTGACGACACGTTCGTGCTCGGGTTCGACGAACACACCGGACTCATCATTGACCTCGACAACGGCATGGCGGACGTCGTCGGGCGCGGTTGCGTGACTGTGCGGGTCGACGGCCGCGAATGGTCAGTACAGACCGGTGAGCGCACCAGTCTCGAGGAGATCGCCGAGCACGGGCAGGTCAACCAGCACCGACCTGTCGCATCGGCGGTCGCGGCGACGAGCGACAGCACGCAGGTCGAGTTGGCGTTGAAGAGCGGCGATGTCGCCGGCGCGCTTGCAATAGTCGCCGAACTCGACCGGCAAGCGACTGACGAGGCGCAACGGGCCGTCGTCCAATCGTTGCTGGCTCGGTGCATTGCCGAGTTGCACGAGCCGGTTGACGTGACCGCGACGGTGACCCCGTACGTCGACCTGTTGCTCGAGCTTCGACGCCGCGCTCGCGACGAAAAGCGATGGGGTGATTCCGACGCGATCCGCGATGGCCTCACGGCTGCTGGTGTCGAGGTGCACGACGGTCCGGACGGGGTCAGCTGGGTGCTCGACCGATGACGTCGGTACCGATCGCGCTCGTCGGCTCGGGCGAGTATTTACCGGTGATGGCCGAGGTCGAGGGTGCCTTGCTCGCCGGGCGCCCGCCACGGTACGTGCAACTCGCGACAGCAGCCGCACCCGAAGGCCAGAAGTCCCTCGACCGCTGGTTCAAACTCGGCAAAGCCCAGGCCGAGCGGCTCGGCGTCGAACAGGTTGTCGTCGACGTGCGCACGCGGGCCGACGCAGACAATCCAGCGCTCGCAGTGTCGATTGCCGGTGCCGGTCTCATTTACCTGTCCGGCGGCAATCCCGCCTACCTCGCCGACACGTTGCGCGACACCGCCGTGTGGAACGCGATCGTGGCCGCACACGTTGCCGGCGCGGCCTTGGCCGGGTGCAGTGCCGGCGCGATGGCGCTCGCCGACTGGGCGCCCTGGCACGGCGGGCGTGCAGGGGGCTCTGAACAACTCACCGGCCTAGGCTTGGTGCCCCACGTGCGGGTGATTCCGCACTTTGATGTGATGGGATCGAGGTCGCCGGCGATGCTGACGAGTGCACTTGCAACGTTGCCGGACGACGTGATGTTGCTCGGCATCGATGAAGAGACTGCCCTCGTAGGTGGCCCGCGCGAGTGGCACGTGGTGGGCCGACAATCGGTATGGACTATCGACCGCTCCGACCGGCACGAACATCGTGCCGGTAGCTCCATCACAACGCCGTAACCGTCGACGTACACGACAACCTTGCGAAAGAGGTACCGGTGCCAAAAGTGAAATGGCAGGACGCTCCGCAGGAGCACGACTACCCGGCGGCCGCTCAGTACCTGTCGCTGCTCGTGGGTGAGCCGGCGCTGCGAGCTGAACTCGCCGGCCAGTTGCACGAGGCGCCCGTCGCGCATTACAAGGCAAAGGATCTGTTGCGCGCGTCGCAACTGCCGTTGCTGCCCGAATCGAATGCGCACGTTGCTTCCGACCTTCGTAAGATCCGCAAACGGCAGGCACTCTCGGCGGTGTTGCTCGTGCGCGGCGATCTCATCCGCGGATTCCCGTTGCAGATCGCCGACGGCTACCACCGGGTGTGTGCGAGCTACTACGTCGACGAAAACACTGACATCCCGTGTCGCCTGATCGATCTGCCCACGGTGGTGGCTCGCCTGGCCAAGACCGGTTCGCCCGCAGTGAAGCGCGCGCTCGCCGACGATGCGGTGAGCGCCTCGTTGCGATCGGCTGGAGCAGCAAAGAAAGCACCAGCGAAGAAGACGGCAGCACGGAAGACCGCGGCAAAGAAGACCGCGGCAAAGAAGACCGCGAAAGCTCCGGCGAGCGCACCAGCTCCGAGCCCGGAGCAGTCGTAGCCGCATGCCGCAGCGTCGACTGATCCTGGCGTCCGCCTCACCGGCACGGCTGCGGCTGCTGTGGGACGCCGGTTTCGATCCGACAGTCATTGTCAGTGGTGTCGACGAAACGATGCCGGACGCCGCCCAGCCGGCTGATGTCGTCGAGTCATTGGCCCGCGCCAAAGCCGCGGCGGTCGCCGAGCTGATCGAAGCCGGCGGCGCGATCGTCGTGGGCTGCGACTCGATGCTCAGCTTCAACGGCGAGCTGATGGGCAAGCCCGCGTCAACGCATCTCGCCCGTGAGCGATGGCTGGCCATGGCGGGCCGTGAGGGCGTGCTGATGACGGGCCATTGCGTGATCGACGTGGCGACCGGCAAGCACGCGAGCGCGGTCGCGCGCACGGTCGTGCGGTTCGGAACGCCGACGACGGCCGAGCTCGAGGCGTATCTCGACACCGGCGAGCCGGTACGGGTGGCCGGAGCCTTCACGCTCGACGGATTCGCTGCGCCCTTCATCGAGGGCATCGACGGCGACCACGGCAATGTCATCGGGCTGTCGCTACCTCTCCTTCGTAGCCTGCTCAACGAAATCGACGTCGAAATCACCGAACTATGGCGCTGAAGATCGGACCCATCGCGGTCGACCCACCGGTGGTGCTCGCGCCGATGGCCGGTGTCACGAACTTGCCGTTCCGGCAGATCTGTCGCAGCTACGGCGCTGCGCTGTACGTAAGCGAGATGGTGTCGGCGCGCGCACTCATCGAACGCAATCCCACAACCGCAGCAATGGTCACGTTCGGCGTCGACGAACCGGTGCGCAGTCTCCAGCTCTATGGGGTCGATCCCGGCGTCGTGCACGCGGCGGTACGGTACGCCGTCGACGAACTTGGCGTTGACCATCTCGACCTGAATTTCGGTTGCCCTGCACAGAAAGTGAACCGAGTCGGCGGTGGTGCGGCCCTCCCACTCCACCATGTGTTGTTCGGCCGCATCGTCGCCGCGGCAGTGCGAGCGGCGGGCACCATTCCGGTCACTGTCAAGATGCGCAAAGGCATCGACGACGACACGCTCACCTATCTCACCGCCGCGCGCAGCGCAGAAGATGCCGGAGTGGCAGCGATCTCGTTGCACGCGCGAACGGCCGAGCAGCTGTACTCGGGCGCGGCCGACTGGTCGGCCATCGCGGCGTTGCGCGAGGCGGTGTCGCCGTCGATTCCGGTACTCGGCAACGGCGACATCTGGGCTGCACAACATGCGCTGGCGATGATGCGCGAGACCGGCTGTGACGGAGTGGTCGTCGGTCGCGGCTGCCTCGGCAAGCCGTGGCTGTTTCGCGAACTTACCCAAGCCTTCGCCGGGCAGCCGATCGATGCCGCACCGTCACTGGGCGAGGTGGTCGACGTGATGCGCCGCCACGTGGCACTGCTCGTCGCGTACAAACGCACGCCGCAACTCGGCGTCCGCGCATTTCGCAAACACCTCGGGTGGTACCTCACCGGCTTCGCGGTCGGGCCGTCACTACGACGAGCTTTGATGGACGCCGATACCGCTGCCGAGCTCGATGCGCTGTTCGACTTGACTCGACCCGTGAAGCCAGGCTGTCGGCCGCGGCGCGTGATCTGCCGCGCGGACATCTGCACGGGCCGCGACCCGTCGCGCTGCCGACCGGCTGGCGCGAATCGGCCGACGACCCAACTCCGCCGCGGGGCGCCGAACTCGCGTTCGCCGGCGGCTAGCTATTGCTCCTTCATCCGATGCATCAGCCAGTCGTTGCCCGTGTTGATGAGGGCGTAGCGCACGTCGGACTCGCGACCGTGCAGGCTGAAGACGATGCGGCGATCGTTGGCGTCGTGTTGTTCCCACCAGCCGATGTCGGCGATCGACTTGTCCGCGTCGGTGTAGGTCAGATGGTCGAGGTCGTGGTCGGCCACAGCGATCGCCAACCGGTCGTGCTCGGGGCTGGCCGGGAGCCCGCGCGGCAAGGCCCATGACCGCAGCACACCCTCGGCCTCGAGCCGAAGGTCGAAGTGATGGCGCGGCTTGTGGTGCTCGTGCAGCACGAATGCCGAGCCGCTACTGCCGGTAGTTCTCGATTTCGGAGATTGGTCGCGCACGTGCCTCACCCGGGTCTGCGCCGAACTCGCGCTTGGCTTGCCGCTGCCGAAGAAGGTCCCAGCACTGGTCGAGTTGCTCCTCGATCTGCTGCCGACGCTCGGCCGCGTGGTCGCCGCCCGAAGTCAACGCGTGTTCTTCGGCTACCAGTGCCGAGATGCGGGCGAGCAGGTCGTCGTCGGCCATGAACTACCTCCTGTGAGCGGGTCGGTCTGTCTAACGTACGAGGCACTGTCCGCCGTCCACTACCCAGACCTCGCCGGTGACATGCCGTGAGCTGATCTGGGCCAGCACGACCTCCGCCACATCGGCCGGGCTGGCGGTGCGGCCGAGCGGCGTGACCTCGATCGCCGCCGCGCGCGCGGCCGCCGTGCTGGCCACCCAATCCGTCTCGATCATGCCCGGCGCCACCGCATTCACGCGGATCGTCGGTGCCAGCGCCACCGCGAGCAATGCAGTTTGGTGGTGCAGGGCAGCCTTGCTCACCGCATACGGAATCGACGAGCCGCTCGGCCGCAGCCCGGCGATCGAGCCGATGTTGATCACCACCCCGCCCTGTGGCGCTGCGTCGAGCGCAACACGGGCCGCCGTGGTCAACACAAAGGGGCCGATGACGTTGGTCGCCATGAGCCGATGCCACACCTCAGGGGTGGCGGCGTCGAGGTCGCCGTGCGCGATCACCTCGGTGGTGGCGGCGTTGTTCACCAGAATGTCGAGGCGCCCATGGTCGGTGAGCACGCCATCGACAAGAGCACGGGCGGACGACGGGTCGCTGACGTCCGCTTGCCGGTAGCACGAGCCGAGCTCGGCGGCCAGGGCTGTACCCGCCCTGGACGATGACAGCGAGTTGATCACGACGTGCGTGCCGTTCGCGCTGAGCAGGCGCGCGATGGCCTCGCCGACGCCACCACTCGAGCCGGTGACGAGGGCGACCTGGTCGCTCAGCTGATCCATTTCGGCACGCTATCGCGGCTCAAACGGGTGACGGAGAGTCCTCGGCAGGCGTGATCCGTTCGGGCCAGAGACAATCAGCCGGCAAACCTTGATACTGGAAGCAATGAACAGGACCACGCCGTGATCCGGCGACCGCTGCCCAGTAGCCCCTTCAACGTCCCGACGGTCGCTCGACCCGTCGAGCGGTTTGAGCTGAACGACCGGGTGACCCACGACAGCTACGGCCTCGGCTCGGTCATTGGCGTCGAGCCCGACGTCGCAGTGCTCGTCGACTTCGGCCCGCGCCGGGAGCGCCTCGTCGCGCCGTACCCTCGGTTGACCAAGCTCTAGCACCACCGCTCCGACACCATGCGAGGCAACCCATGGCGATAGCTACGACCAACCCCGCGACTGGTGAGGTCGTCAAGGCGTTCGACGCCATGACTGGAGCCCGAGATCGAACTCCGCCTCGCAGCGGGCGGCGTCCGGCTTCGAGGTTTTGCGGCGCACGTCGTTTGCGCAGCGCGCGACCTGGATGCGGGCCGCTGCCGACATCCTCGACGCCGAGGTCGACGACATCGCGCGCACCATGACGACTCGAGATGGGCAAGACCTTCGCCAGCGCCAAGGGCGAGGTGGCCAAGTGCGCGAAAGGCTGCCGCTACTACGCCGACCACGCCGAGGAGTTCTCTGGCCGACGAGATCGTCGACGCGGCCGCGGTCACGGCGCCGCGAGGGCCTATGTGCGCTACCAGCCGATCGGCGCAGTGCTCGCGATCATGCCGTGGAATTTCCCGCTGTGGCAGGCGATGCGCTTCGCCGCACCAGCACTATGGCCGGCAACGTCGGGCTGCTGAAGCACGCCAGCAACGTGCCGCAATCGGCGCTGTTCATGGAAGACCTGTTCCGGCGGGCCGGTTTCCCGAAGGGTTCGTTCCAGACGTTGCTCATCGGCTCTGGCTGCGGTCGAGCGCGTCATCGCCGACCCGCGCGTCAAGGCCGTGACGCTGACCGGCAGCGAGGGTGCCGGCCGCGCGGTCGCCGCCGTCGCCGGCCGCGAGCTGAAGAAGACCGTGCTCGAACTCGGCGGCAGCGACCCGTTCGTCGTCATGCCGTCAGCCGACATCGAGGCGGCGGCCGACGGTCGCGACCACTGCGCGCTGCCAGAACAACGGCCAGTCGTGCATCGCGGCCAAGCGCTTCATCGTGCACACCGACGTCTACGACGCGTTCGCCGCCGCGTTCGTCGCCAAGATGGCGGCGCTGCGGGTCGGCGACCCGATGGTGGCCGGCACCGACATCGGCCCGCTGGCCACCGAACAAGGCCGGGCGGACGTCGAGGAGCAGGTGCGTGACGCGGTCGCGAAGGGCGCGCTCGGTCTTGTGCGGGGGCGCAGCGGCCCGACCAGCCCGGCTGGTGCTACCCGCCGACCGTGGTCGCCGATCTGACCCCCGACATGGCGATGTACGCCGAAGAGGTCTTCGGCCCGGTCGCCGGGCCTCTACCGAGTGGCCTCGCGCGAGGAGGCTCTCGAGATCGCCAACGGCACCGACTTCGGTCTCGGCTCGAACGCGTGGACGCAACGACGCAGATGAGCAGGCGTTCTTCATCGACGGTCTCGACGCCGGCGCGGTCTTCATCAACGGCATGACCACGTCGTACGCCGAACTGCCGTTCGGCGGCGTGCGGCACTCCGGCTACGGCCGCGAGTTGTCGAGCCACGGCATCAAGGAGTTCTGCAACATCAAGACGGTCTGGGTCGGCGGCACCAGACGGCGCAGCAGCGCCGAGCGCCGGCGACCACAGCGAGTAGCTGCGGCGGCGCCGCGCTACTTAGGACGACAGCTCGGCGTGGCGACGCGCGTGACGGCCGCACCTGCAGGTGATCGAGCAGGTGCGCGGTCGCCGCGGCGACTCGTCGACTGCTTCGTCGAAGGCTTGCTGGTTGGCGCCGACGGCTTGCGCATGCCGGCGATCTTGCGCACGTACTGGAGCGCGGCGGCCGAGACGTCTTCGGGCGTCGCCTCGTCGACGTAGGGCGGGCGGAGTGTCTTGATGCTTCTGCACATGCGTCCGAGATTACCTACCACGGCTACACCGTGCTGAGGTCGCGGCCCTGCTGAGGTGCCGACATCGTGCAGGTGGCCCATGGCCAGCTGGTACGAGCGGTACAGCTTCGCTTCGGCGTAGGGCAATCCGTGGTCCTCGCAGAACTCGCGCACGATCGGCACCGCGCGCCGCAAGTTCGGCCGCGGCATCGACGGGAACAGGTGGTGCTCGATCTGCCAGTTCAGGCCGCCGAGCAACATGCCGACCGGCACGCCACCGGTGACGTTGCGCGAGGTGAGCACCTGGCGGCGCAGGAAGTCCATCTCCTCGTCGGGCGTCAGCATCGCATGCCCTTGTGGTTCGGCGCGAACGAGCAGCCGAGGTAAATACCGAACAACGCTTGGTGGACGCCGAGGAACGCCAGCGCCTGCAGTGGCGACATCGTCAGCAGCAGCAACGTGATGTACCCGGTGACGTGGATGAACAGCAGCGCGGCTTCGATGCCGCGGTTTCGCGCGCCGGTCTTTGCCACGGCTCGGATGCTGGCAACTTGGAGGTTCAACGACTTCGAGGGCGAGCAGCGGGAAGAAGAAGAACGCCTGGTACTGCGCCATGTACCGGCCGACCCGGCCGCGCTTCGCCATTCTTCGTGGCTGAAGACGAAGGCGCCGGTGCCGACGTCGGGGTCGAGCTCGGACTGGTTCGGATTGCGGTGGTGGCGGTTGTGCTTGTCGACCCACCAGTCGTAGCTCAGGCCGATCATCAAGTTGCCGTGCAGGTAGCCCGCGAGCTCGTTCGCGCGTCGGCTGCGGAACATCTGCCGGTGGCCGGCTTCGTGCCCGGTGAAGGCGAGCTGCGTCGACACGATCGCGCAGTACACCGCAAGCACCAGCACCCACCAGGTGTGGTTGGCCAGGTAGAACCCGAAGCCGGCGCCGGCAAGCAGCACGACGTTCACCGCGATGCGGGCCCAGTAGTAGACCTTACGACGCTCAAGCAGCCCGGCGTCCTTGATCATGTGTGACAGCTGCGAGTACTCGCTCGGACGCCGCTCGGCGCTGCTGGGTGCAGTCTCGCGCCGCGTGGTAGCCAATGGTGTGTCGACCACAACGCACCCGTCGGCGAACGCCAACCCCTCGTCGTCCAGCAGTGACGTCGCTTGGACGTCATCGAGCAGTGACGTCGGTTGCACCGGTACCGCCGTGGTGGCGGTCGAGACGTGGGGCGAAGCGGTCACGGCACTTCCGTTTCAGGCGCGCGGGCACCAGGTTGGTCGCCACGGGGTCTGGATGGCGGAGGTGTTCGAAGCAGCGAGCTCGCGTGCGTAGTCTGCCACGCCGGTGCGCTTGTAAGCCACGATTGCGCGGCTTGAATATCACCTTACCTGGGTAGGTTCGGCACGAGGAGCTGGCAGCTGGAGCGTCGATGGCTCCCCAGGCACGCGAGAAGGTTCTTCGAATGCGCGTTCGACGGTTGCTGAGCTGGCGGCGCGACCTGGTCGTCGCGATCGCGGTTCCGGTCGTGATCAAAGTCTTCTCGGTCGCGGCCGAGCAGCTGCGCGATCGCCGCGGCCCGAACGTGGCCGCCGACCGGCTTGACCAGGCCGGACGGCTGATCCGCAAGGCCAGCAGGTTCGTCGTCTGAGCGGCGGCGTGCTAGTGTCGACGGCGGTTGCAGTTGCAGTACTCCTCGAACGTTCATGACGCCCGCGGATTCTCGCAGCGGGCGTCTTTGCGTTGGGGCCGGATTGCGTATCGCGGCCGTATCCGACGCGATCGACGTGGCAGCCCGAACCGCCGACGTGGCGGGTTCGTAGCACTACCTAACGAGGAGTACCCCAAGATGGCGCAAGGCACCGTGAAGTGGTTCAACGCGGAAAAGGGCTTCGGTTTCATTAGCCCCGATGGCGGCGACGCCGACGTGTTCGTTCACCACTCGCAGATCCAGACGAACGGCTACCGCAGCTCGACGAGAACCAGCGCGTTGAGTTCGAAGTCACGCAGGGCCCGAAGGGCCCGCAAGCTGAGCAGGTTCGCCCGGTCTAGTCCTTGGACTAAACGAAGAGCGGGTGTCGTGACCGAGAGGTCAGGGCACCCGCTCTTTCGTGCGCTGCCTAGATGTCGCTGCCTAGATGTCGGGGGACGCCGTGCGGGTGGCTGAACAGCGAGACGGACGGCGGTTCGCCGAACTCGTCGCGGGAGATGCCGGCCTCGACCATCTCGCGGCGCAGGCCCGGCAGCGGCGGCTCGAGCCGGTAGCCCTTCGCGGTCGCGAGTTCTTGGGCCTCGGTCCACGATTCGACCGTCCACGAGGTCGGCAGTGTCGCCGTCGAGCGCTCGCACGGCTCGCCGTCGAGGTGCACGGTCCACGAGTCGCCGCGCTGCCCGGAGCGATGGTTCTCCTGGACATGCATGACGCTCTGCGTGCTCAGACATCCGACATCCCTCTCAGCTCGACCGAGGTAACGGTATCCCTGCCCGCGCTGCGAAGCGAACCGCACCGGCCTGGCAGGCTGCGCTAGACCCCTGCACGGTCGAAGCGAACCGCGGCCGGGATGGCGAGGCTGCTCACGATGGCAACTGGTCCTACGGCTCGAGCCGAGGTCGATGGGTCTTGCTCGCCACGATCCTGGCCAGTGGCGTTGCCCAACTCGACGCCACGGTCGTCAATGTCGCGCTGCCGCGCATCGGCAAGAACCTGCATGTCGGCCTGACCAGCCTGCAATGGACCGTGAACGCCTACACCCTGACGCTGTCGGGTCTGCTCCTGCTCGGCGGCTCGCTCGGCGACCGGTTGGGCCGGCGGCGGATCTTCGTCCTCGGCGTGATCTGGTTCACGGCCGCCTCCGTTGGGTGTGCGCTTGCGCCGTCCGCGGGCGTGTCTGATTGCGATGCGGGCCGTGCAGGGCGTCGGCGGCGCGATGCTCACGCCCGGGTCGCTGGCGATCCTGCAGGCAGTGTTCGCGCCGGACGACCGCGCGCCCGCCGTCGGCGCGTGGTCGGGTCTGACCGGGTTGGCCTCGGCTGCTGGCCCGGTCGTCGGCGGGTTGCTGGTCGGTGTGGCGCCGTGGGCGCTGGCGGCTGGTCTTCCTGATCAACCTGCCGCTGGCCGCCTTGTCGTGTTGGCGTCCCGGCACATTCCTGAGACGCGTGACGAGTCGGCGAAGGGCAAGGCTCGACGTGCTCGGTGCCGCGCTTGCCGCGCTCGGGTCTGGCGGCGGTGATCTACGGGCTCACCGAGGGATCGAGTTTCGGCTGGGACACCGACGAGACTCGGCAGCGGTCGCGCTCGGCGTCGTCCTGCTGGTGGCGTTCGTCATGGCCGAGGCGCCGAAGTTCGCTACTCGCGGGCGCACGCCGATGATGCCGCTGCGGTTGTTCCGGTCGAGGCAGTTCGACGCCGCCAACGCGGTCACGGTCGCTGGTCTACGGCGCGCTCGGCGGCATCGTTCTTCCTGCTGCCGGTCGAGCTCCAGCAAGGCGCCGGGTACAGCGCCATTGCGCGCCGGCGCGTCACTGCTACCCGTGACGGCGATGCTGCTGTTGCTGTCGGCGCGCATGGGCAAGTTCGCGTCGCGGCATGGCCCACGCCTGCAGATGACGATCGGGCCGATCATCGCGGGCGGTCGGCATCGCCCTGCTCGCGCTGATCTCGACCCGGGAGCGAATTACTTCGCCGCCGTGCTGCCCGGCGTCCTGGTATTCGGGGTTGGCATTGCGATCACGGTCGCGCCGCTGACCGCGACGGTGATGGCGGCCGCGCCGCCGGCTGACGTCGGGGTCGGGTTCGGCGGTGAACAACGATGTCGCCCGCACCGCCGGTCTCTTCGCGGTCGCCGTCTTGCCGGCGCTGGCGGGCATCACCGCGTCCGCCTACCGGTCACCCGGCGCGCTGACGCACGGGTTTCACCACGCGGTGTTCATTGCTGCCGCGGTGTGCGCGCTCGGCGGCGTGCTCGCCGAGCATCTTCATTCGCAACGACGTGCTGAAGGCAACGCCAGCCGCGGCCGCTGCGGGCTGATCACGTTTACGTGATCAGCCGGCCCCGAGGACACCTTTGCTGGCATGTCCTCGGGGGTGTTGATCACGTAAACGTGATCAACCTTCGACGGGTGCTGCGGCCTGTTCGCGGTCGCGGGCTTCCTTCGCCTCGGCGTGCTGGGCCTGGATGCCGGACATCGTGCGCAACGGCAGTTCTTCGACGCAGCAGCAACAAAACGAAGCCGATGAACATCACGACAGCCGCGAGCAAGAAGATGAGGTCCATCGAGTTCGAGAAGCCGACGAAGAACGGGTGGGCGAGGTGCTTGTCGGCGTGTTTCAGGAACGACGTGTCGTTCAAGCTGGACGACGGCAGCGTCTGACCGTGCAGGATCGTCAGCAGCGGCTTGTTCCCTGGGTCGGCGGCGACGGCAGGCGACGACGCGACGGCCTGGAAGCTGGCGGTCTTGCCAGCTTTGGCGTATTCGGTGCCGATGTTGTGCCCGACCGTGCTGAACAGCACCGACAGGAATACCGCGACGCCGAGCGTGCCGCCCATCTGGCGGAAGAATGTCGCCGACGATGTGGCCACGCCGATGTCGCGCGCCGGCATCGCGTTCTGGGTCGCGAGGGTGATCGGCTGCATGATGTTGCCGATGCCGAGCCCGAAGATGCCGCCGTAGATGTCGGTCTGCCACAGCGGCGTGTCGGCTCCGATGAACGACATCAGGCGCAAGCGCGATCACGCACAACAACGCGCCGACGACGGGAAGATCTTGTACCGGCCGGTGCGCGAGATGAGCTGGCCCGAGATGATCGCGCCGATCATCAGGCCGGCCGTCAGCGGCAGCAGCAGCAGGCCGGCCTCGGTCGGCGAGACGCCGCGCACGATCTGGAGGTACAGCGGCAGCACCGAGATGCCGCCGAACAAGCCCATGCCGACGAGGACGCCGACGATCGACGTCAGGCTGAAGACCTTGTTTTGGAAGAACCGCAGCGGTATCAGTGCGTCGTCGCCCATTCGCCGCTCGGCGAGGATGAACAAGATGAGGCCGGCGATGCCGAGCGCGTAACACAGCAGTGCGGTACCCGAACCCCATCCCCACTTCTGGCCCTGTTCGGCCACCACGAGCAGCGGTACGAGGCAGATGAACAGGGCGCCCACGCCCACCCAGTCGATCTGGGCGGGTCGGTGGGTGTTGGGCAGGTTCAAGGTGCGCCACACGACGTACAAGCGCGACGATGCCGATCGGCACGTTGACGAGGAACACCCAACGCCAGCCGGTGATCGTCAGGATCGAACTCGATCCGGCGAAGAAGCCGCCGAGCACTGGCCCGAGGACGCTTGAGGTGCCGAATACCGCGAGGAAGTAGCCCTGATACTTTGCGCGATCGCGAGGCGAGACGATGTCGCCGATGATGGCGAGCGCGAGCGAGAACAGGCCGCCGGCGCCCAGACCCTGGTACGCGCGAAATGCGGCCAGCATGTACATCGACGTCGAGAATGCACAGGCAGCCGAGCCGGTGATGAAGATGGTGATCGCGATCAAAAAGAACGGCTTGCGGCCGTAGAGGTCGGAGAGCTTGCCGTACAGCGGCGTTGAGACTGTCGACGTGATCAGGTATGCGGTCGTGACCCAGGCCTGCACCGACAACCCATGCAAGTCGTCGCCGATGGTGCGGATTGCGGTCGCCACGATGTTCTGGTCGAGGGCGGCCAAGAACATGCCGAGCATGAGCCCGACGAGGATCGTGAGGATCTGCCGGTGGGTGAAAGTGCCCGCCATCGGCGCACCAGGTGCCTTCGCCGAACCGTCGTCAACCGGACCTGCCACTGCCTCGCCCATTCCGCTCCTTCGTCCATTCCCGCCGTCCACGCTATCGAGGGAGGCCGACGTATGCGCGGGGCCGGGTAGGCGGCTGGGCGATTACGACCAAAGGCCGGTGATCTCGGAGAGGTCGGCCAGCTGGAACGACAGCCATTTGGCGACGTCGTTGCCGCGCACGATCGCCGCGGCCGCCTCGCGCAGCTCGCGCCGTTTCGTCTGGGGCATGGTCAGGGCTTCGTAGAGGGCGTCGGCCTGTTGCTGGATATCGAACGGGTACAGGGTGACCGCGAAGGCTCCGAGCTCTTCGTGCGCGCCGGTATTTTCCGACAGGGCGAGCACGGCATTGCGGCGCGACACCGAGACGGCCTCTTTGGCCACCAGGTTCATGCCGTCGGCCAGTGAATTGACCATCACGACGTCGCAGACCGAGTACGCGGCGACGGCGGTCGGGAAGTCTTCGTGCAGGCGGAGGTCGATGGGCGCGTCGCCGTGTTTGGTATGCCGGGCATTGACCCGCGCGACGACGGAACCGATGTCGGCGACGTATTGCGCGTACTCGGGCACGTCAAGGCGGCTGGGTTGCAGGAACGCAAGGAAACGCACCTTGCCGACGAGTTCGGGATGGTCGTCGAGGAGCTTCTCGAACGCGAGAAATCCGCGCACGATGTTCTTTGAGGGATCGGTACGGTCGACTCGCACGATCAGTTTCGCGTCGTCGGCGACCAGCCATTGTTCGAGGTCGTCGAGCCGGTTGCGCACCGCTTTGCTCGATGCCGTCTTGATGCAGTGCGTCGACGTCGATCGAAATCGGATACGTGCGCGCGGTCACCGTGCGCGGGCCGACCTCGATGGTCATCTTGTCGAGATTGATCGGCAGACCGAGCAGTTCCTGCGCGCAGAGCAAGAAGTTACGGGCGAATCGCTCGGTGTGGAACGCGACTACGTCGTTGCCGAGCAGCCCGTACAGCAACTGTTCGCGCATCTCGGGTGGCAGCACCCGCCACGCATCGGGGCCGGGCCACGGGATGTGCACGAAGTGCGAAAGCACCACGTCGGGGCAGCGCTTTCTGACCAGATCGGCAACGAGGTAGAAGTGATAGTCGTGCAGCATCACCAGTGCGCGCCCCCCGCGCTGTTCGACCTCGCGGATCACCGCGTCGGCAAAGAGTTCATTGACCGTGACGTAGCCCTGGTCGAAAGCGTCCCGTTCGCGCTGCCCGATGTTGGGCGAGTAGACGAGGTCGTAAAGCCCGTGCTGAACGAACCACAGCAGCGGATTGGCGATCACACCGTAGAAATCCTCGTGCGCGACTTGGTCGACCTCGACCAGCCGGATCTCGAGCGCATCACTGTCCTCGGCATCGGTGAAGCGCGGCTCGCCGGTCATGTCGATGTGGAACGTAGAGGCTTTGAACTCGCGGGCGACGACGACGTCTTCGTCGGTGGTCGCCGCGCACACCCACACCGCGTCATTCAGCTGCCCCGCCAGCCCGACCAATGCGGTGACGAGCCCACCTGCGCCACGCCGAGCTCGTCGCACGCCACCGTCGTCGCGAAACGTGATCGGCGCGCGATGGGAGAGCACGATCACCGGGACGTCGAATTCGCGGGGGTCGACAGCGCGCCGCCGGCGAGAGTGCACATCGGCCGTCAGGGCGGACGGCGGGGACTCGTCGCTGGCGATCTTGTGCTCCTTCGGTAGCGGGCGGGCGAGCGGGGTGGGCGAACGCGGCGATCTGACCGTACCGACCGACTCCTACCCGGTGGGCGTGTCGGGGAATCTGAATCCCGCGAGCGCTCGCGGGAGCGGCCGAACGGATTCGCGCGGACCGCCGGGTGTATTGGCGGGGACCGCCGGGTGTATTGCGGGGACCGCCGGGTGTAGTGGGGCCGATAGTCCCTGGGAGGGGTGACCTCAAGCACTCCGTGCGCGGGCGCCGAGGTTGTTCTCTGGTGGCATGACCAGTGCTGAATCACTCGCCCGCATGCTCGCCGACCAGCCGTTCCTGTCGGCGATACCGATCTCCTCACTGCGCCGGCTCGCCACGCACGTGCAGACCGCGGACTTCCCGGCTGGCCATGTGCTGTTCCGCGAAGGCAAAACCGCAGACCGCTTCTTCCTCGTACGGGAGGGACTGGTCCGGCTCGATATCGACGTCCCCGGGCACGGCCCCGTCCCGATCGAGACCTTGGCGCCTGACGCTGCACTCGGGTGCTCGTGGCTCTTCCCGCCGTACGAGTGGAAGCTATCCGCCACCGCCGTGGAGCGGACGAAGGTGCTCGTGTTCGACGCCGCGGTTCTGCGCACGCTCATGGCAGCCGATCCGGTACTCGGCTACGAACTGATGCGCAGGTTCGCGTCGGTGATGTACGACCGGCTCCAGGTCACGCGTTTGCGTTTGTCGCAGGAGACTGCCGACGTGCCCACCGCCGCAGTCGCCGGGCCTTGGGCCGGCCGGCGCACCACCGCGCCAACCTGGAGCTGACCCGCAGACGTCGCACGAGTGGCCCATGAACGACCGATGAGTAGGGACCAAGTGCCTGCGACAAAGGGTCGCCCGACGGTGCCTCGTGTTCGCTCGCGGGCGCAGCCTGGGGATCGTGACTCCACCACCAACGGTGACCCATGCGCCTGCGGCATCCGATCCGGCCGGTGTCGTCGATGCCGACGCCTTGCTGACGGATGCCGGCATCGTGCGCATCAGATCAGCGCGGCGGGCCGACGCGCCGCAACTGCGGGCGATGTATGGGCGGCTATCGCCGGACACGTTGTACTTGCGGTTCTTCACCATGTCGCGAACGCTCATGGATCGCGATGTCGACCGGCTCACGCTGCCGTTGGACGCCGAGCACGTCTCGCTCGTCGCCGAGGTCCGGGGCGCGGTCGTCGGCGCGGCTACGTACCAGCGCAATGACCAGCCGGGCGAGGCAGAGGTCGCGTTCATCGTCGACGACGCGTTTCAGGGGCGCGGTGTCGGGATGCTGCTACTCGAACACCTCGCCGCGATCGCGTCGCGGCATGGCATCGTCAGATTGGTGGCCGACACGCTGCCGGCGAACGCGCGCATGTTGCATGTGTTCGCCGACGCGGGCTTTCCGGTACAGACGACTCTCAGTCAAGGCGTCGTCCGCGTCGTCATCTCGCTGCGTTTCGACGAGGAGTTTCGTCGTGCTGCCGACATCCGCGAAGCGCACGCTGACGCGGCATCGCTTCGCCGCGTGTTGGCCCCGGCGTCGGTCGTGGTTGTCGGCGCGGGTGCCGACCCGGCCGGCCTCGGCCACCAGGTGCTGGCGAATATCGTGCGCGGCGGTTACCGCGGTGCGCTGCACGCAGTAAACCGGTCGGGGCATCGCATCGCCGGCGTGCGCGCCGTCACCGATCTCGACGCCGTACCCGGGCAGGTCGATGTCGTCGTCGTCGCCGTCCCGGCCGGGGCTGTGCTCGACGTCGCCGCAGCCGCCGCGGCTCGCGGGGCCGCGGGACTCGTGGTCATTACCGCAGGCTTCGCCGAGATCGGCGCGGCCGGCGTCCGCCAGCAGGCTGATCTCGTCCGACTCTGTCGCGACGCCGGAATGCGGCTCATCGGGCCGAATTGCATGGGCATCTCCAACACCGAGGTCGCCTTGAACGCGACCTTCAGCCCCACCATCCCGCCGTCCGGTGGTATCGGTTTGATGTCACAGTCAGGCGCTGTCGGCGTCGCCGCCATCGACTTTGCGGCCCGCACCGGCATCGGTATCTCCAGCTTCGTGTCGGCCGGGAACAAAGCCGATGTCTCCGGCAACGACCTGCTGTGTTTCTGGGAGCACGACACCGCGACCAGCGTCTGCGCGCTCTATCTCGAATCGTTCGGCAACCCGCGCAAGTTCGCCCGGATAGCGGCGCGGGTAGGTCGCAGCAAGCCGGTGGTCGCCGTCAAGTCGGGCCGCACGGTCGCCGGCACCAGGGGCGCCGCGTCGCACACGGCCGCCGCGGCCACGCCCGACATCGCGGTCGACAGCTTGTTCGATCAGGCCGGTGTCATCCGCGTCCGTTCCCTCGCCGAGCTCTTCGACGTCGCGACGCTGCTCGATCTCGCACCGCTGCCAGCCGGACGCCGGGTGGCGATCATCGGCAACAGCGGCGGCCCGGGTGTGCTCGCCGCGGACGCCTGCGAGGGCGATGGCCTCGACGTGGTCGAGCTCGGTGCCACGACCAGGCGCCGCCTGTCGGCGTTGTTGCCCGCGGGCGCCGCTATCGCAAACCCGGTCGATCTGCTGGCGGCTGCCGATCCGGTGTCGTTCGAGGCCGCCTTGCGCGTGCTCGTCGAGGACTCCGACGTCGACGCGATCCTCACCGTGTACACGTCGATCCAGGCGGGATCGGAGGCCGGGATCGCCCGGGCGATCGCCACCGTGCAGGCGGACCAACCGGGCAAGCCCATCCTCGCCTGCTTCCTCGGCCTGCCGGCGGTTCCGAAGGAGCTGCGCAACGCGGCCGGGCGGCCGGTCGTGCCGTGCTTCGCGTTCCCTGAGCCGGCCGCACATGCGCTGGCCGCCGCCGTCCGCTACTCGTCGTGGTTGCGCCGGTCGGAGGGCACGGTGCGGGTCTTCGACGACATCGATGTGGTGCGTGCACGAGGCATCGTCGACCAAGCTCTGGTTACCAATCCGGACGGCGGTTGGCTCGCGGCGCAGACCGCGGCTGAGCTGGTGGCAACGCACGGCGTGACCGTCGCCGCGGGCACCCATGTCGATGACGCCGACGCGGCGGCCGCGGCTGCGGCCGCGATCGGTTTCCCGGTTGTGCTGAAGGCCGCCGCGGGTGCACTGGTCCACAAGACCGAGCTGGGCGGCGTCCGGCTGAATCTTGAAACACCCGCCGACGTTGCCGCGGCGTTCACTGCGATGAGCGACGAGATCGGCGCGGCGATGGGTGGGGCTTTGGTCCAGTCCATGGTCAACGGTGGCGTCGAAACAGCCATCGGTGTGGTGGTCGATCCCACCTTCGGTCCGCTGGTCATGGTCGGCCTGGGTGGAGTGGCGAGCGACCTGCTCGCCGACCGTGCTTTCCAACTGCTGCCGTTGAGCGTCGAGGCCGCGCAGCGCCAGATCAGGTCATTGCGAGCAGCGCCGCTGCTGTTCGGCTACCGCAATACGCCTGTGTGCGACGTCGCGGCCCTCGAGAACATGCTGCTTCGGGTCGCGCAGCTGGCTGCCAACATCCCCGAGATGGCCGAACTCGACCTCAACCCGGTCATCGTCTCGACGACGGGTGCCGTCGCCGTCGACGTGAAGGTCCGGCTGCAACCAGCGTCGGCTGACGATCCACTGGTCCGCCGGCTTCGATGAGCAGTGCGGCGGCGCATCAACTGGCCTCTCGACCTTCGGCCCGCACCTTCGGGACACATGACCTGCCCGCCGGGACTTTCGGCTCTCCGCACCGCCCTGCTCGAAGTCCAGCATGGTGCGTATGGTCCGCGAACCGCACGATATGGAACTCCTGACGCACTCGGAGTGCTTCGCTCTGCTCGCGACAGTCCCGGTCGGGCGCGTTGTCTATTCCGAGCGGGCGATGCCGATCATCGTGCCGGTTAACTTCTCCCTCGTCGGTTCGGACGTGATCGTCAGAACGGGTCGCCGCTCGCGGCTGGCGATGCATGCGCCAGGGAATGTGGTCGCATTCGAGATCGACGACATCGACATGGCGTCACGGTCAGGCTGGAGCGTCGTGCTGACCGGGGTTATTCGGCTGGTGAGAGACCCCGACGAGCTCGCTCACCTCGACGAGCTCCGGCTGCCCGCGTGGGGGGCGACCGACTTCGACAGCTACCTGTCGCTGCGCCCTGACGTCGTGGCGGGCCACCGTATCGCCGGTGTCAGTCGTCCAGGGGCACTCGCCAGGTGATCTCGGTTCCACCCTCGGGAGCAGCCTCAGCGCTGAACTCCCCGCCGAGTTCCGTTGCCCGGTGCTCGAGGTTTGCCAACCCGCTTCGACGCGCATCTGCGACCAGACCGATGCCGTCATCGGTGATCGTGGCGGTCGCATGAGTCTCGTCGACCGACACGACGACATCGACATGCGCTGCCTTCGCGTGGCGGGCGGCGTTCGACAACGCCTCGCGGATCACGGCCAGGAGATTCTCGGCGATGCGTGCTGAAACCCTTGTATCGACCAATCCTTCAAGGCGTAGTGCCGGTGTGAAATCGAGTGCGCCCGAGTATTCCTCGATAAGCGCGACAATGCGCCCGCGCAAGCTGCGGCCGCCCGACCGGTCGTCGCGTTGCAGTGCGTAGATGGTCGACCTGATCTCTTTGATCGTCTTGTCGAGGTCGTCGACCGCGTTCTGTACGTAGTCACCCGCCTCGGGTGTCGTCATGTATCGCATCGAACTCTCGAGCTGCATGCCGGTCGCGAAGAGGCGTTGGATCACGAGGTCATGCAGATCACGCGCGATGCGGTCGCGGTCGCGAAACAAGCTCAGCTGCTCGGTCTCGCGCCGCTGGCGGGCGAGCTCGAGCGCAAGCGAGGCTTGCGCCGCGAATCCCTCGAGCATGGGCTGGTCGGTGGGACGAAAGGCGTCGGCACCCTCGCGCTTAGCCACGTAGAGCACGCCGCGCGTGTGGTCGGCGGCCCGCAGCGGCACGAATATCGCCGGGCCGAGCTCGCCTCCGACCTGGTGTGCGGCGGCCGCACGTGGGTCGGTCAGGAGGTCGGCGACCGAAAAGGCCTCGCCAGTTTGAAAGACCAGCCCGACGAGTGACTCATCGAGAGCAACTCGTTGCCCGATGATGGCGTGCGCGAATTCACCGTGCGCTACTTCGATCGCGAGGTCGTCTCCGATCGGCAGCGCGATCGCCGAGATGTCGGCGCCGGCGAGTTCGCGCGCGCGCTCGGCGACCAGCTGAAGCACCTCGTCGGGCTCGGTTCCCGACAAGAGGCTGGTCGTCACCTCGGCGGAGGCGGCAAACCAGCGTTGTCGGCGCTGAGCTTCGTCGAAGAGCCGCGCGTTGGCGATGGCGACGCCAGCGGCCGCCGCCAGTGCTTGCACGACGCTCTGGTCGTTCTCGTCGAAGTCTGCGGCATCGGCTTTGTTCGTCAGATAGAGGTTTCCGAACACCTCGTCGCGAATGCGGATCGGCACGCCGAGGAACGTGCTCATCGGGGGATGGTGTGCGGGGAATCCGTAGGACGCTGGGTGGTCGGCCAGCCGGTGCAGGCGCAACGGTTGCGGGTCTTTGATCAGCACGCCGAGGATGCCGTGGCCGCGCGGAAACGGCCCGATCTCTTTGATGGTGTCGTCGTCGATGCCCACGGTGATGAACTGTGACAACACCTCGCCGTCACCGATCACGCCGAGTGCGCCGTAGCGAGCGTCGACGAGTTTCACGGCCGCTTCGACGATCCGTTGAAGCACCGTCGGCAGGTCGAGGTCGGAACCTACCGCGAGCACGGCGTCGAGGAGCCCCTGCAAGCGGTCACGGGCGGCGATCGCCGCCTGGTAGGTGTTCGGACGCGTCCGCCTCGGTCACGCCCCCTATCGTGCCGTACCTGTCCAGGTGGAAATCGAGGGCTCGGGTTAGGTTGATCGCCATGACCGAGAGCGTGCAGAACTTCGAAGCATTCGCGGCGGCCACCGTCGAGGACATTCTCGTGCGGCAGCCGGTACTGGCGAGTTCGCTCGGCGACCACCGGTACGACGACCGCCTCGACGATCTGCGGCCCGATGCACTTGCCGACGAGGGACGTGCGCTGACGGCTCGCCTAGCCGAGTTGCGTACGTTCGACGACGCCGACTTGCCGGCCGCCCACCGGGTTGATGCCCAGGTGCTCGATGTGCGACTCCGCGAGCGCTTGCTCGAGATTGCCGACGACGGCGAGCACACGTGGAACCCGTTGGTGGCTAACCCCGGGTCGGCGTTGTATCTGCTCATCGCCCGCGATTTCGCTCCGCTTGACGAGCGCCTTCGCAACGCGGGTGGACGCCTCGCGCAGATCCCCGAACAGCTCGAGGCGGCCCGGTCGGTTTTGCAGCACATGCCCCGCGTGCACGTCGAAACGGCGATCGGCCAGTTCAGTGGATCGCTGGCCCTGCTCGATGACATCGGGCGCGAGCTCGACGGCGTCCGGCCTGAAACTCGGACGTCGGTCGAACCCGCAGTCGACGCCGCGCGCGAGGCATTGACGACGCACGTCGACTGGCTGAAGGAGCAGCTTGATTCGGCCGACGGCGATCCGCGACGCGGGCGCGAACGATTCGCGCGCAAGCTCGCGTTAGTGCTCGACGTCGAGATGTCACCTGAACAGGTATTGCAAGCCGCCACCGACGAACTGGCGCGCGTCGAGGAGCACATCGCTGAGGTTGCCGGGCAACTCGGCGGCACACCGAAAGAGGTGCTCGACCGGCTCGCTTCTGATGCACCCGACAACGACACCGTCGTCGCCATCGCCAATGAGGCACTCGCAGAGGCGACCGCGTTCGTGCGCGAGCATGACCTCATTACGATGTACGACGATCCGGTCGAGGTCATCGTGATGCCGGAGATTCATCGCGGCGTTGCCATCGCGTACTGCGATCCGCCGGGTCCGCTCGATCCTCCCGGCACGACGACCTTCTTTGCGATTTCACCGACGCCGGCTGACTGGCCGGCCGAGCGGGTGGTCTCGTTCTATCGCGAATACAACGCACACGCCTTGCGCAACCTAGTGATTCATGAAGCCATGCCGGGCCATGTGTTGCAGCTCGCGCATAGTCGCCGGGGCGAGGTTGCGACGAAGGTGCGGCAGACCTTCTGGAGCGGCCCGTTCGTCGAAGGCTGGGCGGTGTATGCCGAACAGCGGATGGTTCACCACGGTTTCGGTGGCCCGCAGGTGCACATGCAGCAACTCAAGATGCGGCTGCGCTCGGGCATCAACGCCCTGCTCGATGTGCGCGTACATTGCGACGACCTCAGCGAAGCCGACGCGATGGCGCTGATGATGGGTCGCGGCTACCAAGAAGAGGGCGAGGCGGCCGGCAAGTGGCGGCGGTCGCTGCTCACCAGCACCCAGCTGTCGACCTACTTCGTCGGGGCCACTCAGGTGACCGACATCGTCGGGCGGGTGCGCGCTGAGCACCCGGCGTGGTCGGAGCGGCAAGTGCACGACGCGGTCCTAAGTCACGGCAACCCACCGCCGCGCCACCTGCCATCGCTGCTCGGCCTGTGAGCGGCGCGGAATGCGCAGTTCCCGCGCGGCGCGGAATGCGCAGTTCCCGCGTCGCGCGGAATGCGCAGTTCCCGCGTCGCGCGGAATGATTGTGCGTGCAACCATGTTGGTGGAAACGTCGAAGGACGCCGCGCGAAGGAGTAGCTGATGCCCGCAGTCACTGTCGAGAACCCGTTGGCCCTTCCGCGCGTTCCGTTGACCGACCCGACCATCGACCGCGACCGCCCCGTGCTGTCGGTTACCACCGCGCCGTCCGGTCTCGAGGGTGAAGGGTTCCCGGTGCGCCGCGCGTTCGCGGGTGTCGACCTTCGCGCGCTCGACCCGTTCATTCACATGGACCAGATGGGCGAAGTCGAGTACGCGCCGGGGGAGCCCAAGGGCACGCCGTGGCACCCGCATCGCGGTTTCGAGACAGTCACCTACATGATCGACGGGCTGTTCGAGCATCACGACTCCAACGGGGGCGGCGGCCTCATCACCAATGGCGACACGCAATGGATGACAGCCGGCGCCGGCATCTTGCACATCGAGACACCGCCCGAATATCTCGTCGCCAGCGGCGGTCTTTTCCATGGTTTCCAGCTCTGGGTCAACTTGCCGCAAGCGATGAAGTTCGCCACGCCGCGCTATCAAGACATCAGGGCGAGCGAGGTGTCGCTCATCGCTTCGCCGGACGGCGGGGTGTTGCTGCGCGTTATCGCCGGCAACGTCGCGGGTCATCCCGGCCCAGGGATCACGCACACGCCGATCGCGTTGGTGCATGCCACGTTGTCACCAGGTGCATCGCTCACGCTGCCCTGGCAACCCGACTACAACGCACTCGTCTACACACTGGCCGGTCGTGGCACGGTCGGAGCCACCCGGCGTCCGATTTCGATCGGTCAGCTAGCAGTTTTCGGCGACGGCGACACGATCACCATCGCGGCCGACCAGACGCAAGAGTCGCGTAGCCCGACGATGGACGTATTGATCCTCGGCGGTCAGCCGATTCGCGAGCCGGTGGCGATGTACGGGCCGTTCGTCATGAACACCAAGGCCGAGGTCATGCAGGCGTTCGAGGACTACCAGGCTGGTCGGCTCGGCACTATTCCGGCCGCGCACGCAGGTGTTGAGGGCTCGACTCCTGACTCGTGACGTCGAGTTGCCACTCGCGCCACTGCTCGATCGGCTGAAACCCCAACGCCTCGTTGATCGCGATCATGTGGTCGTTCACTCCGGCGTTCCAGGCGTTGATCTTCTGCACGCTCGGCCAGTTCGCCCGTAAAGCGTCGAGGTTCGCCAGCTTGATGAGCACGCCCAGTCGGTGCCCGCGATGGGCCGCGTCGACGATCGTCGTCCATTGGAAGGCAAGGTCGGGCAGGCTGTGCGCGATACCGATCTCGGTCAGTGCCACGAGCCGCCCTGAGGCGTCGTGCCGAGCCGCCGCGGTCAGCTGGCTACGGTCCGCTGCCGCCATGCGTGCTTCGCGCTCGCGGTAGCGCGCAGCGCTCCAGTCCTCCGGCTCCCAGTCGAGTTGCTCCATGGGTGCATCGGTCGAGAGTCGTGACTCGAGGACGGCGAGATCGTCGACGAATTCGTCGGGAGCCGGCGCCTCCCACTGCACAACGGAATAGCCGGCCGATCGATCCACTGCCTCGGAGCGCAGTCGCTCAAGTTGCACGTCGTCGATATCGGCAATGCGGAGAAGCCGACGGACTTCCATGGTGACCGGCCGCGCCCCGACCTTGGTCGCGAAGAGCACGCCAGGTGCGATCGCTGCCCGCGCCGCCGCACTTCTGTCGGCAGTTGTGTCGCACACGAATCCCATCAGCCTGGTGCGGTCGTACTCGCGCGCCCGCGCAGCCACATGGTCGAACATCGCCGTGGCATGTCCCCGTCGCCGAAACTCCGGATGCGTGCGCACGTCGACCACCGCGTTGGCCCGGTTATCGAGCAACGGCATGGTGATCTCACCAGCCACGATAGGAACGTCGCCGATTCGGCCGAGCCACAGCTCGCGCACTTCGTCGGTGCGCTCGCTCTCGATCCGTTCGTAGACCGCGGCCACCGGATCGGCCGGCAAGTCCCGATGGTCGACGGGCGCGCACGCGGCGTGCACGGCCTGCCAGCGATCGGCCGTCGGGCGGCTGGCGACCTGTTCGATAATGAGGTGGCTCACTGCTCGGTCCTAACAGTCGGTGGCGTTGCACGCAAGCGGGTTTGGCTACAGCCCGATGCGTGTATGCCCAACACATGACGGAGAATGCGGTGCGCGCTGCGCGGCTGGTAGAGCATGGCAAGCCGCTCGAGATCGACCAGGTAGAGCTTCCAACACCGGCGGACGACGAGGTGCTGGTCGAACTGGCCTACGCCGGGGTCAATCCCGTCGACCGTTACAACGCGCTGGGCACGGTTGCACCCGATGGCCCGATACCGCGGACCCTGGGTGGCGAGGCTTCGGGCCACGCTGACGGCGTCGCCGTGGTCGTGTCGGGCGGTGGCCTTGGATCGACTCGTGACGGCGTGTTTGCCGAAGCGGCGGTCGTGCCGCGAACATCGGTGTTCCCGATTCCGGACGGCGTCTCGGTGCGCGACGCGGCCGCCGTCGGCATCGTCGGTGTCACCGCCTTCGAGGTGGTCGAACTTGCGACGCTCACGCCGTCCGACCGAGTGTTGGTGTTGGGCGGCAGCGGAGGTGTCGGCCTGTCGGTGATTTCCTACGCGGCCTCGAAAGGCGCACAGGTCTGGGGTCAGACCGGCAGCTGCCGCAAAGGCCGAGGCGGTTCGAGGCATGGGCGCGCAACCGACCGTTGTCGGCGACGCGGCCGCCGTGCTCGAAGCCGGCAGTGAGTTCAAGCCGACCGTCGTGATCGATTCGCTCGGCGGCGAGTTCACGGCGTCCGCGCCTCAAGTTCTGGCGCCGCGGGGTCGGCTGGTGCTCTTCGGCACGAGCGCCGGCGGCGAGGCCGACGATGCCGCTGCAACAGCTGTACCGCAAACGGCTGCAGGTGCTCGGCTACGGCGGGCTTATCGCGTCACCGGAAGAACATCAGGCGGCGGTCGCGGGTCGCTCGCGGCCATGGCGCGTGGCGACCTGCGGATCAGTATCGGCGCCGAGTTCGCTCTCGACGCGGTCGAGGAGGCATTCGCGACCCTGGCCGACCACGTCGTCGACAGGCAAGCTCCTGCTGCGCCTTCGATAGCCGCGAGATGCGGCCGATGCAATGTCAGTATTGGCCTGTGCCCAATGTTGCGCTGACTTGGCAGGCCGCCGCCCTGTGGCGATCGCGTTCGTGGTGGTCGCGTCGGTCGCCGAGCGGTTCGCCCCTGAGCAGGCACGCGGCTGGTGGAAGGTCGCGCCGTTCGGTCGCGAAGTCGGCATCATCATTGGTTTGTATGCACTGTGGCAGTTGGCCGGCGGGTATTCGTTAGGCCACACCAATGAAGCTGTCACCCGAGGATTGCGGATCTGGCATCTCGAGCGCTCATGGCATTTCCCCAGTGAGGCGACGCTACAACGGCCCATCCTGCATAACTCGTTCATCGTCCAAGCCAGCAATATCTACTACGCCACAATGCATTTCGGCATGCTGCTCGTCGTCTTGCTGTGGCTGTACCTCCGTCATCGCGATGCCTACGTGCGTACCCGCACCTTGGTCGTGCTGACGACCGCGGCATGCCTGCTGGTCGATCTCGTACCGGTGGCGCCGCCGCGGCTGATCTCCGTCGGCATGGTCGACACGGCAGCGTTGTATGGCCAGTCGGTGTATGCGGTGACTGCCCATGTCGGGGCCGACCAATACTCGGCGATGCCATCGGTACACGTGGCCTGGGCCGCATTGGTCGCCGTGGCGGTCATCACCGCCACACGAAGCAAATGGCGATGGCTCATCTTGGTGCACACCGCGTTGACGGTGTACGTCGTCGTGGTGACCGCAAACCACTTCTGGCTCGACGGCGTGGTGGCTGTTGCGCTGCTTGGAGTTTCGCTTGCCATCAGGGAAATCTTCGGCCGCCTCTTCGCACGGCGGCCGCTCGGGTCGTACGTCGACCACGAGCCGCTGCCGACCGGCGACCGCGTTGCGGTAGGAGGTCCTCAAACAGACATGACGTTTACTGCCCCTGGAGGGCAGTAAACGCACGCGCTGTGGCTTAACCCCCGTCGGCGGACCACTACACCTATCCGCCGTCGGCGGACCACTACACCTATCCGCCGTCGGCGGACCACTACACCTATCCGCCGTCGGCGGAAAAGTGCTGATAGTCCGGCGCGCTCCAGCGGCCGCCCCATTGCCAACCTGACGCTGCGAACGCGTTCACCAGCACGCCACCCCGAACGGCCATACCAGGCCGGTATGGCGTGCGTGTCGCGAACGGCGCCCCTTGCGGCGGAAGCACTTTTCCCTCGAACACATAGGGATTCTCGACCGTATTCACATCGATGGCCTTACCGAATGCGTGCGCCGACCATTGCGGTGGCCCCGGCGCGACCGCGTAACGACAGTTGAACGCAGACGTGTTGTCGACGGCCATCGACGCGTCGTCGCTGCCATCAAAGTTCGAGGTGGGCAGCATTGAACGGATCGGGAATCGCTCGTCGAACAACGTGCGAAAGATCTGCGTGACGGCGGGCACCACGGTTGAGCTGACGACGAGCGTGCCCGTGTGGGCAACACCGTCGAAGCCCCAAAAACTCAGTGTCACGGCGCGAAGTTGGTTCGGCCCGACCGGACAGCCAGGGTGCCAGCTGCCGCCGAGATCCGCTGCCGTCACGGTTGCTACCGCCGTTGTGAAGCCGCCGAGATGCGGCTGCACCGACGCCGACGGAGAAGGCGCAACCACCGCGGTCGGGCTGGCGGTTGGCGACGCCGACGACGGCCCGGCCGAGGTGACTGCGGACGAGGTCGGGCTGTGGGCAGGCGTTGACGTTGGTGCCGGCGACATCGAGTCCGGCTGCGTCACCGAGAGACTGGGCGGCGAACTCGAGGCCGCAGGCAGTGCCGGCGTCGAGGCGACTGAGGCGGCCTTGCTGCCGGTGCACGCGCTGCCCGCAGCCAGCACAGTGGCGGCAGCTAGCGCGACGCTGAGACCGCGCCGCCCCCGCCCATGGTTGGCCACCTCACGAGGGTAGCCCGGCACGATTCTGCGCAGCGGACGCATCTGCGCCACAATCGTCTATGTGAACCACGAGCACGACCTCATTGACACCATCGAGATGTACCTGCGCACGATCTTTGAGCTCGAGGAAGAAGGCGTCGTCCCGCTGCGCGCGCGAATTGCCGAACGGCTGTTCCAGAGCGTTCCGACCGTTTCGCAAACGGTGGCTCGCATGGAGCGCGACGGGCTGGTCACCGTCGAGGGTGATCGTCGCCTTGAGTTGACGCCGGCTGGCCGGGCACTCGCCACGAGGGTGATGCGAAAGCATCGCCTGGCCGAGTGTCTCCTGGTCGATGTGATCGGGCTCGATTGGGAACTGGTGCACGAAGAGGCCTGCCGGTGGGAGCACGTGATGAGCGAAGCGGTTGAGCGCCGCCTCCTCGACGTGCTCGGGCATCCGCACGAGTCGCCCTACGGAAATCCCATTCCCGGGCTTGGCCGAACTCGGTGACCCGACAGCCGACGTCGGCTTCCTTGAGGGTCTGGTCGCACTCAACATGGTGTCGAACGAGACGCGCAGTGTCGTCGTCCGCAGAATCGGCGAGCCCCTACAGTCCGATACCGGATTGCTCACGCGGCTGCGCCGGGCTGGTGTGCGACCGAATCTTCCGGTCGCGGTTTCGTTCAACGGCACCCGGGTCGTGGTGGGCGGTGGTGGCGATGCCGCCGAACTCGATGACGCCATCGCGTCGCACGTCTTCGTCTCGCTCAACTGACGCTTCTCAGTCGAGCGGGCCGTCCCAGGGGATGGGCTCAAGACCCTGGAGCTGGCGAAGAAACTCGCCGTTGTACCAGTGCCCGAAGCGCGCGATGGCTGCGTCACGCGGCAGCGTCAAAAGTTGCCCACTTCGGCAGAACTCGTCGGCATCGTCGATCAGCTCAGCTGAGTGCGACGAGGTCGGCCGCGATGCTCGCCGGCACGTGATAGGTGAGGTCGACTGTCGCATCGCCACGTTCGATGGCGGCGTCTCTTTCGGCATCCGCGCGCGACGTGGTCGCGCCGAATCGGCGGCCGAGAATTTCGACCAACTCATCGAGCCGTGGCGGGAGTTTGGGTCCTTGCTCGGGGGTGTTTTCGCGCATCGCCATCAAGGTCAGTTCGCGCACGAGCTCGTCATGGTGCTCTCGCGCCCGCAAGAACAACCCGATGGGCATACGCAGAAGGCGAACTGTGAACAGCTCGCCTTCTGGAGCGGTGGTTGGCGTGTAGCGGCCGAGGATCGGACCGCCAGTGGATGAAGCGCTCACGGGCCGTTCGCGCGATCCGATCGCAACCAACTCAGCATCGGGACCAACATGCAAACATCTCACCATCACCCGGACCGAAAGATGCGGCAACATGCGCGGGCGGCCGGATGCTGCCCGGCCGCCCGCGCATGTTCGCTCTACTTGAATGCGTCCTTTACCTTTTCGCCAGCTTGCTTGAGCGATCCCGCCGTCTGGTCCGCCTGCCCCCGGGCCTGAAGGTCACGGTCGCCGGTCATCCGGCCCGCTGCCTGCTTTCGCGTCACCCTTGGCGGTCTGTGCGGCGTTCTTGATCTTGTCTGTGGCGCCCATGTGTCTGGCCTCCTTTGGGGAACTCAACCTCTAGGCTCCCCGTCTCGATACTGGGGCCCTACCCATGCCGCACCCATCCATTCGTCCGCTGACGATGGTTTTGCCGAGGCGACCCCGACACGATCTTGACCGGCGTGCGTGCCTCCCCCCATGACGCGCGCGCTCGGGCCACGATCGTTGTGGGAGGTCATCATCAGCAAGATCGTGGTGCTCGACACGTCGGCATTGATGTCGGATCCCGAAGGCATCTTCGAGGCCTTTCCTGGCGCCGACATGGTCATTCCGTTGACCGTTGTGCGCGAGCTTGATGGGCTGAAGAAACGCCTTGACCCCGCTGGCGCGGCCGCCCGCGATGTGCTGCGTCGCATTGAACAGTTGCGACTCGACGCCGGTGGCGACTTGCGCAAGCCACTCGATCGCCCGTACGGCGGCACGGTGCGCATGCAGGTCAACGGCGTGCAGAGCGCGCTGCTGCGCGACTACGGCCTGCACGACGACACCTCCGACAACAAGATCGTGGGTACGGCGCTCGGGTTGTCAGATGCATCGCCGGACGACGGCCCGGTGCTCGTCGTTTCCAACGACACGGCTCTTCGATTGACGGCGGCGGCCGTTGGGCTCGCGGCGGTTGAACACAATCCGCTTGACCTCGTGCCGGCACACGCGCGGCCCGAAGGCTGGACGACGATTGACGCGGAAAGTGCTGCCGTTGACCAACTCTTTGACGCGCACGTCCTGCCGACCGTCATCCGTCGAAGGCGCCGCCGGGTTGGCCGAGAACACGTTTGTGGTGTTGCGGTCGGGCACCAGTTCAGCACTTGCACGAGCGAGCGGTGAGCAGTTGCACCTGCTCGAGTCGCTTGCTCCCGTGTGGGGGCTGAAGGCGGCGAACAAGGAGCAGCGGTTCGCTCTCGATCTGTTGCTCGACGACGACATCAAAGTCATCGTTCTCGACGGTCCGGCCGGCACCGGCAAGACGTTGTGCGCGGTCGCAGCGGGGTTGCACATGGTGGTCGAGCAGCATCGGTTCGAACGCATGTCGGTGTATCGCCCGGTTATCGCCGTCGGTCACGCCGATCTTGGCTACCTGCCGGGCACCCTCGACGAGAAGATCGACCCGTGGATGGCAGCCATAACCGATGCCGTGGCCGCGCTCTCGGGTGACGGCGCAGCTGGTCGGCGGCGACCCGACGGCGGTCGGGGAAAGATCGCCCAGGACTCGCTCGACTACATCAAGGCCCAAGGTCTGCTCACGATGGAGTCGGTGACACATTTGCGTGGGCGCACACTGCACTCAAGTTTCGTGCTCGTTGACGAGGCCATGAATCTCTCGCCGCAGGTCGGCAAGACGCTACTGACGCGTATCGGCGCCGATTCGAAGATCGTGCTCGACGGGGGATACGTCGCAGATCGATGCGCCGTTCTTGTCGGAACAAACCAATGCGCTGACCGCGGTTGTGTCGGCCTTCGCGGGCCAGTCGTGTTTCGGCCACATCAGGTTGACGCGCGGGGAGCGCTCGCCCGTCGCGGAGCTGGCCGCTCGGCTGATGTAGTGGCGAGCTAGCAGCTCGGCTGACGTGTAGAGCTCGGCTGCCATAACTGCGCCAATCGGCGCAGGCGCGGCCTCAGGTTCATGGTCCGAACGGCCGAATCATTGAGGGTCTGATGTGACTCACGATGATTTGTGCGAAATCACAAGCTTGTAGTTCAGCGTGAGCGCATAACAGCTCGGCAAAACCTCGGTGTGACTCCTGTTACGCGTGTGACTCACCGGCTACTGTCGGCGCGTTGCTCCCAGGCCCTGGCCATGAGCAGTCGACGGTCGGATTTGCCGACTTTGATCGTGGAAGGCTGGTTGCGCACACGTGCTGCGGGCGGGTGAAGTCGTACCGAGCGAGGCGAGGTTAGGCCGCCGCGCGGTCATCTGCTGCACCGCGCTCGCGGTGGTCTTTGGGGCGCTGTCGATGGGCGCCACGCCGGCGGTCGCGGCCAAGTCACCCACGCCGTCGCCGACCGCCAAGCCAGCTACGCCCTCGTCAACGGCCAAGCAACCCACGTCGAAGAAGCCGGTCATCCCCAGCCAAGGGCAAATCGACAAGGCGAATGCCGATGCGCAAGCGAAGGCGCTCCAGATCGCGCAGGCGCAAGCGCAGCTGACCGCTGCCAACGCGAGTTTGCAAACCTTGAACGACCACGTCGAGATGCTCGTCGAGGCCTACGACCACGCGAACGCCGACGTCGACGCCGCGCAACAAGGCGTTGAGTCGGCCGCACAGGATCTCGCTCAAGCCAAGCAAGACCGTCTCGACGCCCAGGTACAGATGAGTGTGTTTGCGGCCAACAGCTACCGCGGCGGCGGCAGCCTCGACCGTATGAGCGCGCTCATGACGGCCGACTCACCTGCCTTGTTCATGACCCGTGCATCGACTCTGACGGCGTTGGCACATCACCAAGAGTCGGTGATCGCGCGGCTGCAAACCACCGAAGATCAGCAGACCTCCGCCGAGGCCGCCGCGAACGCAGCGCTGGCCAATCACGTCGCTGCGGCTGCATTGGCGTCGAAGGCAAAGGACCAAGCAATCGACGCGGTGAACTCTCAAGCACTTGGCATCGCACAGATCAACGCCCAGCAGCAAGACCTGCAGGCACAACTCGCAGTTTTGCAGGGCACCGCGAAAGACCTTGCAACAGCTCGCGCGCAGGGGTTGCAGCGATTGGCTGAAGAAGCCAAAGCCGCCGCCGCCGCGGCAGCGGCGGCACGCGCAGCCGCCCTTGCGGCCGCCGCGTTGGCCAGGGCAGAGGCGGCTCGGCAAGCCGCCCTCGAAGCCGCCAGCAAGACCGCCCGCGGCGGGAACAGCAACAACGGCAACGGGAACAGCAGCGGTGGGAGCAACAGCGGATCCGGCGGCATCGTGCCGGCCGGCGGGCACTCGGTGTCGACGGCTGCTCAACGCCAAAAGGCAATCGCGTTCGCTGAATCGCAGGTGGGCATCTGGTATCGGTGGGCCGGCATAGGCGACGTCGGTCCGACGGTCACGTCGAGCGGCGTGCAGAACATTGCCGGATACGACTGTTCCGGCCTGACGATGAAGGCGTATCAAGCGGCCGGCATTTCGCTGTCGCACTACACCGGTGCGCAATGGGATCAAGGCGTGCACGTTGCGCAAAGTCAGGTACAGCCCGGTGACCTGTTGTTCTTTGCCACCAACACGAATGACCCGAACACGATTCATCACGTCGGCATTTACATTGGCGGCGGCCAGATGATCGATGCGCCGCAGACGGGCGAGCAAGTCGGCGTCCACAACGCTTTTCGGTCTGATTACATCGGAGCCGTCGAGCTGTAGCCGGCGTTCAGTGCTTGTGCCGCGGCACGTTTGTCTGCCACCGATCGCGCGACGCCACGATCTCGAGTTCGGCTTCCGCCCGGCCGACCCAGGTCGCGCCCTCGACTGACTTGCCGGGCTCAAGGTCTTTGTAGACCTCGAAAAAGTGCTGGATCTCCAGCCGGTCGAACGGCGGCACGTCGTTGATGTCTTGGAGGTGCCCGTGCCGCGGGTCGGTCGCGGGCACGCACAAGACCTTGTCGTCGCCGCCCTTCTCATCGGTCATGCGGAACATGCCGATCGCCCGACAGCGGATCAAGCAGCCCGGAAAGGTCGGTTCGTCGAGTAGCACCATCGCATCGAGCGGATCACCGTCATTGCCGAGCGTGTCGTCAATGAACCCGTAGTCGGACGGATAGTGCGTCGCGGTGAAGAGCATGCGATCGAGCCGGATGCGGCCGGTGGCGTGGTCGAGCTCGTACTTGTTGCGATGCCCTTTCGGGATCTCGATCGTGACGTCGAATTCCATGCCGCTCCCCGATTGGGCCGACCACGCCGGTCGGCTTAGCTAGTCTCCCGTACCTGCAGTTCGCACCGCCAAACACCTCACGCGGAGCGAAGGGAGTGTGATGGCGCACAGCGCACCCGGCCCGTCCGCGATCGCGGCGGACAAGCGCGCTGCGTGGGTTGCTGGCGGTCGTCCTCGTGCTTGCGGGTGCCAGCGTCGCCGGCGTCGAGATCTACCGGTCGACAACCACGTCAAGCCGGACGCCGACGGGTGCGGGTCCGACCCCGACCATCTCACCGTCCCCCAGCACCTCGCCCTCACCCGCCGTGTCGCAGTCGGCGGCGGCCGGGCCGAGCAAATCGCCGTCCGCGACAGCAGCCGCCGTCACCAAGCCGGAACTGTGGCAACAATCGCTGCCCGCCGCCGTCCCCTTGTTGTCGCCCTCGGCCACTTTGACCGGTGCGGCCGGGCTGCCGACCGAGGACGGTCTCGAAGCGACGATCGGCCCGCTGCTAGCCGACCCGATTCTCGCGACCGACGAGGTCGGGGTGGTCGTCGGTGACGCGGTGACGGCCACCGCCGTCTTCAGCCGCGGTGGCAGCACGGCGTTCGTGCCGGCGTCGACGGCGAAGTTGGCAACCGCCGTCGCGGCCCTGTCGGTGCTCGGTGCCGATCATCGGCTGGTGACCAAGGTGGTGGCCGGGCCTGTCGCCGGTCAGATCGTGCTGGTCGGCGGTGGCGACCCGACGCTCGGCGGCGCCTGGTCGGCCACTGCTGCCCCGAGTTTTCCGGCTCCGGCCACCCTCGCTGACCTGGCCAGCAAGGCCGCCGCGGCGCTGCACGCTACCGGTATCTCGGCCGTAACGCTCGGGTACGACACGTCGCTGTTCTCGGGTCCGGCGACGGCACCAGGGTGGAAGCCGCTGTATCGTGAGCGAAGGCGATGTGGCGCCGGTATCGGCGCTCGAGGTCGACGAGGGACGCTCGGCTGCCAAGACTCCGGACTGGGTTGCCGATCACGGCTCGAGCCGCGGACCCGGCGTCAGTCGCCGCAGCGCAATTCAGTGCGTTGCTCGCCGGTGACGGCATCACCGTTACCGGCAGCGCAAAGCCGGTGCACGCGAGTAGCGGCGCCGCTGCTGTTGCCAGCGTCTCGTCTCCTCCTGTTGGCGCGTTGGTGCAGCACATGCTCGAAAACAGCGACAACGACCTGGCCGAGGCCCTCGCGCGACAGGTCGCGATCGCGCGCGGTGGGGAGGGCACCTTTGTCGGCGGCGCCAAGGCCGTCCAGGCCGGGGTGGCTGCCCTCGGCATCGCGCCGTCGGGTATCGCGATGGTCGACGCGAGTGGTCTGTCACCTGCCGATCGCGTCGAGCCGGTGGTGCTCGCCCAGTTGGTGCGGCTGGCGGTTGCGCCGGGCCACCCCGAACTCGCGCCGATCCTCTCGGGGCTGCCGGTGGCGGGGTTTTCGGGGACCCTGGCAAACCGGTTCAAGGATTCGGCCGCGGCTGGCGTCGTCCGCGCCAAAACCGGCACGCTCGACGGCGTGGTGAGTCTCGCCGGTTACGCGATTGACGCCTCTGGCCGAACCCTGGTGTTCGCGATCGTGGCGAATACGGTCAAGCCGCCCGCCACCGTGGCCACGGAGAAGGCGCTCGACGCGGTCGCTGCCGGGATTGCATCCTGCGGATGCAGGTAAGAGGTGTGGGGGGCGGATGCAGGTGGAAATTTCTTTGATCGCAGCTGATTTGGCCGATGGGTGGGTGAGCCACAACTCCGCTTCTGTTGGTGGCGATCGGCCGTTTGTCGTCGCAGAAAGAAGGTCTCGTGCAAGCCTGGCTTCGGCAGCGGAACCCTGGCTTCACGCTCGTCGAATTCCTTGTCGTGATTGCCATTCTTGGCGCGCTTGCTGGCGTTGCCGTGTTCTCGGTATCGGGTATAAGTAGCAAACAAGCAGCGGATTGTGCGACCGAGAAATCCGCGCTCCAGACTGCGCAAGAAGCGTATTTCGCCAAGAACAACGTCTACGCCGTGAGCGCCGCGAGCCTGAAGACAGCTGGCTTCCTGACGACGGTGCCGACCTGGTACGTCACTGACAATGCGGTGGCCCCGTTCGAGGACATCAAGAACGTCGCGGTGGCCGGCAACCCCTGCCCGTAACCGATGTTCAACCCACGTCACCTGTGCTGACCCTCGGCTCGCGAATCTGATTGACACCACCTCAGTGGGCCGCCCGCATCCAACCATCGGAGCGTTGGTGTCGCTATAGCAGCACTAACACTCCGATGGTTCACGCCGAGGCGGCCCACCTTCCTTGGTCCCCTGCGGCGGCACTTATCGGGCCTCCGCTTCGACGGCGGCCTCACTGCTACAACAGTCCGATGACGACGTCGCATGAACTCACTGGTGCGCCAGGCGAGTGTGCCGAACGAGTCGCGAGCGACGCGCTTCTCGTGTGGGCCGCGGGCGACCACCGCGAGGGTGTGCGCGTCTGGGCATCAGGCGGGGCGGTGGCAGTCGCGGCACCGGGCCTGTCACTGCGGGACCGTCTTGCGGTCGGCGGCGATCCGGCTTCTGCAGTTGACCTTGTGCGCGACGTGCTCGCGGTGTTGCCGGCGAGCTTTCGACCTCTTGGCGACGCGACGCTCGTCCGCCGGTTGGTGAGAGAGCTGCCAAATCTGGAAATGGTCGCCGAGTTCGGCTGGATGGACGTCGTCGACGGGAACTTTCATAACGCACCGACCGACGCTCGGTGGCTTCAATGATGCGGAATTGCCAGCGGTCAGTCAGCTTCTCGCGATTGCCTCGCCAACCGCCTACGCCCGGCCGAATCTCCCTGGCGTACGGCGCTGGGCCGGCGTCGAAGGTCCAGACGGAACGCTGCGATCGGTGGCTGCCGATGCGTGGTCATGTGCTCAAGTCGGATTCGTGTCGAGCCTGGCAACACACCCTGAGCACCGGAGGCGCGGCGCGGCCCGCGCCGTGACGTCCTTCGTCGTCCGCGAGCTTCTCATCGACCACGGCACCGTGGCGTTGATGGTCGACTCCGAGAATCGCGCCGCAAGAACGCTGTACGAATCACTCGGCATGGTGTGGAGAGCCGTCGCCGCGGCGCGGGTCCGGCCGGGCGCGAGTTCGCCCGCAAGGGCGCGTTAGCCAGCCACCTCAACGAGCCGCCTGCAACCATCGGAGCGTTGGTGTCGCTCCAGCAGCACTGACGCTCCGATGGTTCACGGCAGACCGAACCTCGGGCGACTCCTGCTTGCGGCTGGCCGTACGGTAGGCCCATGACCGACACGCTGCGGCTCGTCGACTGGGAGCTCGCCACCGCGACGGCGATCAGGTTGGCGCCGCGAGGTCCGAGCGTCACGCGGTCCGACGCGTTCGACGCCGTCCGGCAACTGCGGCGGCTCGCGGTCGAAGCCGAAGATCACGTCGCGGCGTTCACCGGCCTGGCGCGCCGCACCCGCACGAAGCCGGCGAACGTCGTCGAGCGCAGCGGCTGGATCGAGGGCAACGTCGGCGGCTTCCAGGTGGTGATGCAGCCGCTGCTCGACAAGTTGGCCGCCAAGCAGGCGGGCAAGTTCGGGGCGCCGCTGGTCAGCCGCTGTCGGCCCGCGTGACGGGCATGCAGGTCGGCCTGTTGCTCGCCTATCTGTCGGGCAAGGTGCTCGGCCAGTACGAGCTGTTCCTGCCCCCGACGAGGGCCGAACGCCGCGACGGCCGCCTGACCTTGGTGGCGCCGAACATCGTCGCCGCCGAACGCCAACTCGACGCCGATCCGCGCGACTTCCGGCTGTGGGTGTGCGTGCACGAGGTCACGCATCGCACCCAGTTCACCGCGGTGCCGTGGCTGCGCGAGCACGTGCAGGACGAGATCAGCGCGTTCTCTGGCCGCGAGCGACCTCGATTCAGCCGCGATGCTCGGTCGGCTGCGCGCGGTCGGCGACGCGGTGCGCGACAACGCGACGGCATCCCGACGCAGTCGCGATGGCACATCGGACGGCGGTGAGTCCCGCCCTGCGAGCCGACCCGCCTACCTTGCTCGAAGCGGTGCAAACCCCTGAGCAGCGCGCGATCATCAACCGGTTGACCGCGGTGATGACGCTGCTCGAGGGCCACGGCGAGTACGTGATGAACGGCGTCGGGCCGTCGGTGATCCCGAGCGTCGAGGAGATCGGCGCGCAAATTCAGCGAGCGCCGGCGCGGGCAGAATCCGGCCGACCGCCTTGTGCGCAAGCTGTTCGGCCTCGACATGAAGGCCAAGCAGTACGCCGAGGGCGCGGCGTTCGTGCGCGCGGTTGTCGAACGGGCCGGCATGCCGGCGTTCAACCGGGTCTGGACGTCGCCGAACACGCTGCCGACGGGCCGAAATCGCCGAAGCCGGCGATGTGGATGAAGCGGGTCCTGCGCACGTCGAAGAACTCCGGCCCGGCCCCCGACCCAGCTGGTGACACTGACGCCGGCCCCGCCGCCGACTGACTCGATGCGACTGACGGCCGACGCCAGACGCGACGGGTCCGTCGGCCGCGGTCGCCGCCGTCAGATGCGCGGTGCGCGAGCCCTCGCGGCTCCCGACCCGAACAGAACATTCGCGGACGCCGGTGCTGACCGTCCGTTGGTCTTGGTCGCGTGCAGCGGTGGCGCCGACTCCGTCGCGCTGGCCGCGGCGGCCGCTTTCGAAGGGCCGCGCCTGGGCCTTCGGGTCGGCGGCGTGACCGTCGACCACGGGCTGCAGTCGGGGTCGGCCGCCCGGGCGGCGGCCGTGGCCGCGCTCCTCGCCGACCTCGGGCTCGAGCCGGTCGAGGTCGTCGACCGTCGAGGTGAGCGGTGTGCGGCGGCCCGGAGGCGGCCGCCCGCGCGGCCCGCTACGACGCGCTCGACCGGCGCAGCCGCCCGAGCCGGCGCGCACACAGTGCTGCTCGGGCACACCCTCGACGACCAGGCCGAGACAGTGCTGCTCGGGCTCGCCCGCGGATCCGGAACCCGTTCGCTCGCCGGCATGGCGGCCACGACCGGCGTCGACGGCCGCTACCGGCGTCCACTGCTTGGGCTTGAACGGGCGACTACGCGAGCGGCCTGCGCCGACCTCGGGTTTGCCGTCTGGGACGACCCGCACAACGCCGATCCAGCGTTCGCCCGGGTGCGGGTGCGGACGCGGGTGCTGCCGGTGCTCGAGGCCGAGCTCGGGCCAGGAGTGGCAGCGGCGCTCGCGCGCACCGCCGAGCTCGCCCGCGACGACGCCGACGCGCTCGACGAGTGGGCGGCGACTGCCTACCCGACGATCTGCGCCGACGACGACCTCGGTGTCGCTCGACGTCGCGGCGCTGGCCGCACTGCCGGCAGCCGTGCGCACGCCGGGTGTTGCGGCTGGCCGCGGTAGCAGCAGGGAGTCCGGCGGGCGCCGCTCGGCTGCAGTTCATCTGCCAGGCGCGTCGACGCGCTCGTCACCGACTGGCACGGGCAAGGCCCGGTCAGCCTTGCCGGGCGGTCGGAGCGCGCGCCGACAGTATGGAAAGCTCTACCTCGGTAGCGACCTGCACTCGCGACTGCTTCGAGGGGCGCACCCGGTGGACGAGTCCGACGTCGGCGACGACTTGGCCACGAGTGTTGCTGAGCGAGAAGGAAATCCAGGCCAAGGTCGCCGAGATGGCCGCTGCCATCGACGCCGACTACGTCGGCAAAGCAGCTGCTGCTCGTCGGCGTCCTCAAGGGCGCCGTCATGGTGATGGCCGACCTCGCCCGCGCGATGCATCTGCCGGTCACCGTCGACTTCATGGCGATCTCGTCGTACGGGTCGGGGTCGTCGTCGTCCGGGGTGGTGCGGATTTTGAAAGACCTCGAGCACGCGATCGAGGGCCGGCACGTGCTGGTCGTCGAGGACATCGTCGACTCCGGCCTCACCCTGTCGTGGCTGGTCGCCAACCTGCGCTCGCGCGGTCCGGCGTCGGTCGAGGTCTGTGCGCTGATGCGCAAGCCAGAAGCCATCAAGCAGGACGTCGAGGTGCGCTATCTCGGGTTCGACATCCCCCGCGATTTCGTTGTTGGGTACGGGCTCGACTATGGCGAGAAGTACCGCAACCTGCCGTTCGTCGCGACCCTGAAGCGTTCGGTGTACGACCCCTCGCAAACGTAGTCAGCCTGCGTACGACGGCCGGCAGTGGCCGGCAACGGGAACGCAGCGGGGCGTTCGATCGGTTGCACGGGTGTAGCCGGCGCGTCGTCGGCTTGCCGGCTCGTGGGTGACGGCACCGCCGCGCGGTGTACCGTCGAGGGTGGCTGCCGATGTGTATTCGAGCGCCAACGACTGTATCGACGGGTGCCAGTCACGTGACTAACGGTAGGAGGGACGGAGCTTTCGCTCCGCATCCATGAACGTGAAACGGTATGCCCGCGGGCCCGTGTTCTGGGTCCGTCATCGTCGTGGTGCTGGTCATCGCCTTCTCCAACGTGCTGGGTCAGGCGGCAGCTCGTACAAGTCGGTGTCGACCGCGCAGGTCGTCGCGAGCATCGACGCCGGCAACGTCACCAACGCCGTGTTCCACGACAAGGAACAGACCGTCCAGCTCACGCTGAAGACGCCACTCAAAGACGGCGACCACGAAGATCCAGTCGTCGTATCGCGGCCGACCAGGAACTGCAGCCGATAGAACCAAGCTCAGAGCCGGTCGCCACCGGCAGAAGCTCGACCCGGTCAAGGGCTACACCGTCGAAGGTCAGCCACGCCAGCCTGCTGCTGCAGATCCTGCTCAACGCGCTGCCGATCCTGCTGCTTGTCGGCCTGATGATTTTCTTGCTCACCCAGATGCAGGGTGGCGGCTCGCGGGTCATGAACTTCGGCAAGTCGAAGGCGAAGCTCATCAGCAAGGACACCCCGAAGACCACGTTCGCCGACGTCGCAGGTGCCGATGAAGCGATCGAAGAGCTGCGAGATAAAGGAGTTCCTCGAGAATCCGGCCAAGTTCCAGGCCATCGGCGCGAAGATCCCGAAGGGCGTGCTGCTTGTACGGCCCTCCCGGCACCGGCAAGACGCTGCTGGCCCGTGCGGTCGCTGGCGAGGCCGGCGTCCCGTTCTATTCGATTTCAGGTTCTGACTTCGTCGAGATGTTCGTCGGTGTCGGTGCCTCGCGCGTGCGCGACCTGTTCACCCAGGCGAAAGAGAACGCGCCCGGCCATCATCTTCATCGACGAGATCGACGCCGTCGGTCGGCACCGCGGCGCCGGTCTGGGCGGTGGCCACGACGAGCGCGAGCAGACGCTGAACCAGCTGCTGGTCGAGATGGACGGCTTCGACGTCAAGGGCGGCGTGATCTTGATCGCGGCGACCAACCGTCCCGACATCCTCGACCCGGCCCTGCTGCGCCCCGGCCGCTTCGACCGGCAGATCGTCGTCGACCGGCCCGACATGGAAGGCCGCAAGGGCATCTTGCGCGTGCACGCCAAGGGCAAGCCGTTCGAGACCGACGTCGACCTCGACGTCATCGCGCGGCGCACGCCCGGCTTCACCGGCGCCGACCTCGCGAACGTCATCAACGAGGCGGCCCTGCTGACCGCGCGGCACGACCGCAAGCAGATCGACATGCTCACGCTCGAAGAGGCCATCGACCGCGTGATGGCCGGCCCCGAGCGCAAGAGCCGCATCATGGGCGAGAAGGAAAAGAAGATCATCGCCTACCACGAGGGCGGGCACGCGCTGGTCGGTCACGCGTTGCCGAACGCCGACCCGGTGCACAAGGTGACGATCCTGCCGCGCGGTCGGGCGTTGGGGTACACGCTGTCGTTGCCGACCGAAGACAAGTTCTTGGTCACCCGCGCCGAGATGATGGACCAGCTCGCGATGCTGCTTGGCGGCCGCACCGCGGAGGAGCTCGTCTTTCACGAGCCGACCACGGGCGCGGCGAACGACATCGAGAAGGCGACGTCAGTCGCCCGCAACATGATCACCCAGTACGGCATGAGCGAGAAGCTCGGCGCCCGCAAGTTCGGTCAAGAGAACGGTGAGGTTTTCCTCGGTCGCGACATGGGACATCAGCGCGACTACTCCGAAGAGATCGCCTCGACGATCGACGACGAAGTGCGCCGGTTGATCGAGAGTTCGCACGACGAGGCCTGGGAGATCCTGGTCGAGTACCGCGACGTGCTCGACGACCTGGTGCTCGAGTTGATGGAGAAGGAAACGCTGCAAAAGGACGAAGTGCTGCGCATCTTTGCGCGCGTGCAGAAGCGGCCGCACCGGGGCTCGTACACCGGCTACGGCAAGCGGCAGCCGTCCGACAAGGCGCCGGTCATGACGCCGCGCGAACTTGCGGTACTCGCCTCCGGTGACGCCGGGCACGCGCACGCAACGGCGTCGGTCAGCAACGGCGGTTCGGGCGCTGTCGACCGTGCCGACCACTGACGCCGGTCGGTCGACGCTCAGCGCTGACGGCCTGCCGCGGCCGACTGACCAATGACTGACCAGTCCGACGGCGGACGATCGCCGACCAGGTCGACTCGGCGATCGATCTCGATCGGATCGAAGCGGCCGTGCGCGAGATCCTGCTCGCGATTGGCGAGGATCCGTCGCGCGATGGCTTGATGCGCACACCGCAGCGGGTCGCTCGCGCGATGGCCGAACAGTTCGGCGGGTTGCACCAGCGGCCCGACGACGTGCTGACGACGGTGTTCGACGCGCATCACGACGAGATCATCTTCGTCAAAGACATCGAGGTCTACAGCACATGCGAGCACCATCTGCTGCCCTTCCACGGGGTTGCCCACGTCGGCTACCTCCCGAACGTCAAGGGCCAGATCACCGGCCTGTCGAAAATCGCCCGGCTGGTCGACCTGTACGCGAAGCGACCGCAGGTGCAGGAGCGGCTGACCAGTCAGATCGCCGACGCGATCTAGAAGACTCGCTGTCGCCGCGTGGCGTCATCGTCGTGGTCGAGTGCGAGCACCTGTGCATGTCGATGCGGGGTGTTCGCAAGCCCGGCGCGCGAACGGTGACGTCAGCTGTGCGCGGCGCGTTCCGCGACTCTGACCGCACGCGGGCCGAAGCGCTCCGCCTCATCTCCGGTCGCTGATGCCGGCGCTCGCCCAAGCGTGCCCGCCCTGTCGATAACTGTCCTACCGCGGCGATACCTCGACCGGCGGCCCTACGCTGAATGCCGTGACCGGGAAGCGGAGCGCAGTGCGTAACCCACCAGCCGAGAGGAGTCGGCCGAGCCGGTCGCTCCGGTGGCTCGGGCGTGCGGTGCCTGCGGCGCCGCAGGCACTCATTCGCGAGCGTCGATCGCGTCGTCGCTGGGTGCCGCTGGTTGCCGGCATCCTCACGTTCCTGCTCGGCGTCCGCGACATCTTGTTGGTGGTCCGGCCGCATGTGTGGGAGCGCGTGCGCGTGATCGATCGGGTACTGCCCGGCCAGGTCGAACCCGGCGGTGGTGCACGGCGTGGTCGGTGCCACCCTGGTGGTGGCCGGCGCATTGCTGATCCTGCTGTCGCACGCATTGCGCCGACGAAAGCGGCGGGCGTGGCGAGCCGTCGTTGCGATCTTGGTGTTGACCGTCCTGCTGCACGTCGTGCACCGACCCGACACGTGGTCGGACGTCGTCGATTGGCTGCCCCTCGACCTTGCGCTCCTCGTGGCGCTTGTGGTTTTCCAGCGGGAGTTCTTCGCCCGCGGCGATCCGCGCACGCGGTGGCTGGCGCTCTGGGCGTTCATCACGCTTGACGGTCAGCAGCGTTCGTCCTCGGAACGCTGCTGATCGAAGTGCGGCCGCACCAGGTCGTCGGCTCGATTAGCTTCGGTCGCGTTGCCCAGCACGTGGTGTACGGCTTGGTCGGAGCGACCGGCCCCATTCACTTCCGCGGCGACCGTACCGGCGACCTGATTTCGGCCACGCTTGCTTGCGATGGGTGCGTTCACCGCGCTGACGACGGTCTACCTGCTGTTCCGCCCTGCTGAGCCGCGCGCAATCCTCGGGGCGACCGACGAGGCGCAGATGCGCGAGCTGCTTGCCAAGCACGGCGAGCGCGACTCACTGGGCTACTTTGCGTTGCGCCGCGACAAGAGTGTTATCTGGTCGGCGACCCGCAAGTCATGCATCACCTACCGGGTGCTTGTCCGGCGTGATGCTCGCGACTGGTGATCCGCTTGGCGATCCCGAAGCGTGGCCGGGCGCGATCAAAGAGTTCATGGTCGAAGCCGAACGACATGCATGGGTGCCAGCGGTGCTGGCGTGCAGCGAACTCGGCGGCGACGTCTGGACGCGCGAAACCGAAATGTCGGCGCTCGAGTTCGGCGACGAGGCAGTCGTTGAGGTCGCCGACTTCAGCCTCGACGGCCGCACGATGCGCAACGTGCGACAGATGGTCAACCGGGTCGAGCGGGCCGGCTACACCGCACAGGTGTATCGCGTCGGCGATGTCAGCAGCGAGACCGCCCGCACGTTCCGCGAGCACGCGGCGTCGTGGCGTGGTACCGAGACCGAACGCGGCTACTCGATGGCCCTGGGCCGCCTCGGTGACCCGGCCGACGGCAACTGTGTCGTGGTCGCGGCCATGAAGGACGGCATCTTCCGCGCCTTCTTGCACTTCGTGCCGTGGGGCACCGACGGGCTCTCGCTCGACCTGATGCGCCGCGATCGGTCTGCTGATCCCGGCTTGAACGAGTACCTCATCACGACTGCGTTGCGTGCCTGCCCTGGCCTTGGGGTGACACGCGTCTCGCTTGAACTTTGCGGTGTTCAGGTCGGCACTTGAACGCGGTGGCCGCCTCGGCGCCGGGCCGGTCATCAGGGCCTGGCGCGGATTGCTGGTCTTTGCCTCGCGGTGGTTCCAGATCGAATCGCTGTACCGGTTCAACGCGAAGTTCCAGCCCGAGTGGCTGCCGCGCTACGTCGTGTATCCCGGCGCCGGTGACCTGCCGCGCATCGCGATCGCCGCACTCGAAGCCGAGGCGTTCATCGTGTGGCCGCACCCGCGCATCGTGCAGCTTGCGGCGGCTGATGCGGCTTGGCCCGGCGGCATGACCGTGTCGACACCGTTGCGCGTGCCAGGACCGCAGCCGCGCGGGTTCGCTGACTTCGGTCGCTGCCGGGTCATCGGCGTCGTCAACGTCACGCCCGACTCGTTTTCCGACGGCGGCGAATGGTTCGACGCCGGCGGCCGCGATCGAGCACGGACTCGCGCTGGCCGCGGCCGGCGCCGACTCGTCGACGTCGGCGGCGAGTCGACCCGGCCGGGCGCGCAGCGGGTCGATGTCGCGGAAGAGCTGCGCCGGGTGATCCCGGTCGTTGCGCCGCTCGCGGCGGCCGGCGTCGCCGTGAGCATCGACACGATGCATGCCGAGGTGGCCGCGCCGCGCGGTTGATGCCGGCGCCACGCTTGGTCAACGACGTGAGTGGCGGGCTTGCCGATCCGCACGATGGTGCCGTTCATCGCGGCGTCCGGTCTGCCGTTTGTCGTGATGCATTGGCGCGGGCACAGCGCCGACATGCAGACGCGCGCGCACTACGACGACGTCGTCAACGACGTGCGCCGCGAACTCGCCGACCGCATTGCGGCCATCGTCGATGCAGGCGTTGACGTCAACCAGCTGATCGTCGATCCGGGCATCGGCTTCGCCAAGCGCCCTGAGGCCGACGACAACTGGGCGTTGCTTGCGGCACCTCGATCGGGTGCTCGACCTCGGACGTCCGGTGCTCATCGGTGCATCGCGCAAGGCATTTCTCGGGCGCTTGCTGGCGTCAGACGGTGAGCCGCGGCCGGCTGCGCTGCGCGATCACGCAAGCGCGGCGGTCACAGCGCTGGTGGCCGCCGCCGGGGCCTGGGCAGTGCGCGTGCACGACGTCGCGGCAAACGTCGACGCCGTGCGGGTCGCCGGGCGCTGGTGGGCCACGCCATGACATCCATATCGGACGGCGGGGCCGGCGCGCCATCCGATCGAATTGCCCCGCCGTCCGATCGAATTGCGTTGCGTGGGCTCACGGTGCGTGGGCGTCATGGTGTGTTCGACCACGAACGTGCGAATGGCCAAGACTTCGTCGTTGACGTGGTGCTCGACGTCGATACCTCGGTTGCCGCCCGCACTGATGCGCTGGCAGACACTGTCGACTACGGCGCGCTGGCGCACACTGTCGCCGCCATCGTGGCCGGCGAGCCGGTGCAGCTTACTCGAGACGTTGGCCGACCGCATCGCGACCGCGTGTCTTGTCGATGCGCGCGTCGCTCGGGCTGAGGTGAGCGTGCACAAGCCGCACGCACCGATCGACCTCGCGTTCGATGATGTGGTCGTGACGATCGTGCGTTCTCGAGGGCGCCCTGAGCACGATGAACGCAGTCGTTGCGTTGGGATCGAATCTCGGCGATCGCGCGGCCCACTCTGCAAGACGCCGTCGACGCGCTCGCCGACGCCGGCGCCGTTGCCGTCTCGGCGGTATTTGAGACCGCGCCCGTTGGCGGCCCCGCGCAGCCCGACTACTACAACGCCGTCGTGTTGCTCGACACACAGCTGTCACCAACCGAACTGCTCGCACTGGCGCACCGGCTCGAAGATGCCGCCGTACGCGAACGGACGCAACGATGGGGCCCGCGAACACTCGACGTCGACGTCGTGTCGTACGGCGAGGTTCGAAGCGACGACCCCGACCTCACGTTGCCGCATCCGCGCGCGCACGAACGGGCCTTTGTCCTGGTGCCGTGGCTCGATGTTGACCCGCCGTGCGCAACTCGTCGGACACGGTGCGGTGCGCGACCTGCTGGCTACGCTCGACATGAGTGGCGTGCATCGTCTCGCCCAGCCCATGCTGCGGCTTGCCGAAAGGAGCGGAACATGACGCCGTCCCGCTCCTCTGTTCTTGTTGCGCTGGCCGTCGTGGCCGGCGTGCTCAGCTGGCTCGTCGTCCGCCAGGAGTATGAGTCGCTGCCGGCGCTGCCGATTATCGGCCCGATCACGCTGGGCCTCCTCGCTGCGTTCGAGCTCGCGTATGGGTATTCGGTGCGCAGCCGACTTCGCAATCGCGGCACTCGGCCGGTCGAGCCGATTTTCGTCGCCAAGCTGGCAGTTTTTGCGAAGGCCAGCAGCCACGCGGCGGCGATCGTGGCGGGCCTGTACGGAGGCTTCTTGGCTTACACGTTGATGAATCTCGGCAAACCACAGGTCGACGCCGACAGCCGCGCGAGCGGTCTCAGCGTCGTGGTGTGCCTGGCGCTCGTCGGAGCCGCGTTGTTCCTTGAATACAGCTGCCGGGTGCCGCGCGGGCCGGACGATCCCAGCGAATGACGCGTCCGCACTGCGTTCGTGCCACCTCCCAGCCGCACTAGGGTGGGCCTCGTGGACGAAGCGTTTGCACCGCCGGGCGAGCGCTGGGTCAAAGTTTCGCCGCGTCTGCGCACGATGCGACGTACCGTCGTCGGCGTTGTCGCGGTTGTCGTCGCGGCCGTCATTGCGGTCGCATGTAGTGCGGCCGGCTTCGTCGTCGCTGCAGTGTCAGCCGCGCTCGCAGTGCTGGCCGTTGCCGCACTCATGGTCGTTATCGTTGGCCGCAACTACCGCTCCTGGGGCTACGCCGAGCGCGCCGACGACTTGTTGGTGACGCACGGCGTGCTGGTGCGACGGCTGGTCGTCGTCCCGTACGGCCGCATGCAGTTGGTCGACGTCACGGCGGGGCCGGTCGAACGCAAGTTCGGCATCTCGACCTTGCGTTTGCACACCGCGTCGGCGGGCACCGACGCGCGCATTCACGGCCTCGAGGCCCCTGAGGCGGCTCGGCTGCGTGACCGGCTAGCCGCGCTCGGGGAGTCGCAGTCGGCGGGCCTGTGACTGAACCCGCACAGGCTGCACCCGCTGTCGCCGCGTCATCAGGTCAAGCCGCGCGATCGCGTCTCATTGGGTGCGGTCGCGGCGTACAACGTCTACGAGGTGCGGCGAGCCGGCTGGTGGCTGCTCGTGGCCGTGATTACCGTCGGTGTACTGGCCGCCGTCCTCAGCGTGCTGTCGTGGGCATTCACGAGGTACCGCATCGACGAGGGCGAAGTTCGGCTCGATTCGGGTGTGCTGTTCCGGCGGTCGCGCCGCGTACGCATCGATCGACTGCAGGCCATCGACATCGTGCAGCCACTGCTGGGGCGAGCGCTCGGTCTGGCCGAGCTGAAGCTCGATATGGCGGGAGGCGCGGAGGGCCGGGTTCGGCTTGGCTACTTGCGGTTGGAGGAGGCGCAACAGCTGCGGGCGTCATTGCTCGCGATGGCCGCCGGCCTCGACCATCGCACCCCTGAGGCGCCACAGCGGCCGTTGGTGCAGTGCTCGGGTGCGTCGATCGTCGGCGGCGCGCTGCTGTCGACGCCGGCGCTGTTGGGATTCATCTGGATCGGCGCCTTCGTTGTCGCCGCTTTGGCATCGGGTCATCCTGGCGTTTTCGCCGGCGGCATCGGTGGTGTGGTGAGCATCTTCACGGCCGTCTGGCAGACGATTCAGCTGCATTTCGGCTTCACCGTGGCCGAATCCCCCGACGGCATGCGACTGCGGCATGGGCTTGTTCGAAACACGCTCGCAAACCGTGCCGCCCGGTCGGGTGCAGGCCGTGCGCATCGTGCAGCCCCTGCTGTGGAAGATCTTCGGTTGGGTGCGGGTCGACGCGAACATTGCCGGCTACGCCGGCCACCGGGCCGAAGAAGGCCACCAACGTAATTCGGTGTTGTTGCCGGTCGGTTCGCGGGCGCAGGCATTGCTGGTCGTCGGCCTCGTTCTGCCAGGCATCGACATCGATGCCATCCCGCTCACGGGGGTGCCCGCGAGAGCGAAGTGGCGCTCACCAGTGCGCTGGTGGACCTACCGCGCGGGTGCCGACGACAGCGTCATTGCGACTCGTACTGGAGTGTTCACCAAGGTGTTCGCGGTCATGCGGCACGAGAAGGTGCAGAGCGTTCGACTGTCGGCCGGCCCGTGGGAGCGATTCCTCAAACTCGCGACCGTGCACGTTGACTCGACGAAGGGCCCGGTCGAGATGGCCCTGCGGTATCGGGACATCGGCGAAAGCCGTCGGATACTCGATGCCGAAGTCGACCTTGCCCGCCGTGCCCGCGCTGCGCGCCGCCCCGACCGGTGGATGACGGCGTCGCCCTCCTGACTTGTTCGGACCGCAGGTTTCGCCTCGAGTCGCTGCTCGCCGTCCAGCGCGCCGGCCGCCGATAGCCGCCCGCAAAATCGTCCGTCCCGAACGCTTTGCTCTGCCGCACATTCACAACAGACCTGCTCTGTTGTGAATGTGCGCCAGACCTGCTCTGTTGTGAATGTGCGCCAGACCTGTTCTGTTGCGGATACGCGGCAGAGCAAAGCGTTCGGCGGGGCATAGTCGAGGCTGCCCACGGCGTCCGTCTGACCAGCCGTTCGTGTCTTGACCCGTAAGCCACCCGCTTGATCGCTTGACCGGTGGGCCGCCAGGCTCCAACATGTCCGGCAGCGACTCCACCAGATGGGTCGACTGGAGCGGAGTTGCTCGTGCCGTCCAGCGGAACTAATGCTCGCGGAATTCCCGTGCCCGCACGCCAATTTGCCTGCTTTACCCCCGTTGCGCCGGCAGCGGTGTGGGCCGCCCTCACGGCCACCGATCAACGGCCGGGGTACCTGTACGGCTGGGCCGCGTGCTCGTCATGGGAGTCAGACGCACCGGTGCGCTTCGGCACCGACGACGGTTACTCGCTGATCGGCCGGGTGCTGCATGCCGAGGCACCGCGGCGGCTGTCGTTCGTGCTCCAGGCGTCGGCCGACGACCCGTCGGTCTACCTCACCTGGCTACTGCGACAGACCGCCGGGGGGTGTGTCGTCCGATTGGAGATCGACGAGGTCGACGACGACGTCACCGACGACGACGAGATCGAGGGCATCTGGCTGCCGGTGCTCGCGTCGCTGCAAGAACTGCTCGGCGCGGGCGTCGAACCATGCGATCCCCGCGTGGTCGATTCGTTGACCGCTGAACCTGCCCTTGGCGACGAGTAACCAACCGCCTCGGTAGGCTCGGGAGGTCCGGTACCCCCGAGGACTGGAACGTCGCCTGTTATGAACTCCATAAATCCCCTCGAACGACCGGGCCGACTCACCGTCGGTGTGATTTCGGCCGGCCGGGTCGGCTCGGTCATTGGCGCGGCATTGAATCGGGCCGGCCATCGCGTCGTTGCGGTCTCCGCGGTCTCTACGGCCTCGCGCCGAAGGGCCGCGCACTACTTGCCCGACGCTGCGGTGCTCGCCCCCGATGCGGTCGGATCGGTCGCCGACTTGTTAGTGCTGGCCGTGCCCGACGATGCGTTGCCGGCACTGGTCGACGGCCTCGTCGCCGCCGATGCGGTCCGCTCCGGCCAATTCGTCGCGCACACATCGGGCCGCTACGGCATCGAGGTGTTGGCGCCGGCCACCAACGTTGGCGCACTGCCGATGGCGTTGCACCCCGTCATGACCTTCGCCGGCACCAGCGTCGATCTCGAACGACTGGCTGGCGTCAGCTTCGGTGTGACGGCGCCGCCGGTCTTGCGCCCGGTCGCCGAAAGTCTGGTGCTCGAAATGGGCGGCGAGCCGGTGTGGATCGCCGAGGAGAACCGCGCGCTTTATCACGCTGCGTTGGCGCATGGCGCCAATCACCTGGTGGCGATCGTCGCGTCGTCGATGGAGTTGCTCACGGCTGCCGGCGTCGAGCATCCACAACGCCTGCTCGGGCCGCTACTTTCGGCCGCGCTCGACAACGCGTTGCGATTCGGCGACGCCGGCCTGACGGGTCCCGTCGTCAGAGGTGACGCCGACACGTTGGCTGCGCATCTCGACGCGGTCGGCGCCGCCGCACCCGAGATCGCGGCCGCCTACGCGGCGATGGCCAGGCTGACCGCCGACCGAGCGCTGGCCGCCGGCCTGCTGTCAACCAACGACGCGACCGCGCTGCTCGGCGTCCTCGGACGTCGGTCGTGACGGTGACGACCAGGGTGGCTCGCACCCGGGCCGACCTTGCGGCCGCACGGGCAGGCTTGCCTACGACAGTTGCGCTGGTGCCCACGATGGGGGCGTTGCACGAAGGTCACCGCGCGTTGCTGCGCCGGGCCGGCGAGGTCGCCGATGCGACGGTTGTCAGCATCTTCATCAACCCATTGCAGTTTGCGTCCGAGCGAAGATCTCGACCGCTACCCCCGAACGTTCGATGCCGACCTGGCGATGTGCGCCGACGAAGGTGTCGCCCTGGTGTTCGCGCCCGACCGCGCGCAGATGTATCCCCGCGAACCGCTGGTGCGCATCGCGGCCGGCCCAATCGGCGACCGGTTCGAAGGAGCCAGCCGACCGGGCCACTTCGACGGGGTCTTGACCGTAGTCGCGAAGCTGTTCGCGTTAGTGCGCCCCGACACGGCGGTCTTCGGCCAAAAGGACGCACAGCAACTCGCACTCGTTCGGCGCATGGTCGCCGATCTCGATATGCCCGTGCGCATCGAGGCCGTGCCGATCATCAGGGACGCCGACGGGCTGGCGTTGTCGAGCCGCAACGCGTATCTGTCGGTGCCGCAACGACAAGCCGCGTTGGCGTTGCCGCGCGCGCTTCGCGCCGGCCGAACGTGCCCAATCCGACGGAGCCTCGCCTGCCGACATCGTCGAGGCCGCGCGCGCAGTGCTCGCTGGTGTCGAGGGCGTGAGTCCCGACTACGTCGAACTCGTCGACCCCGAATCGTTCGAACCGGTGAGCGCCGATGCCGATCGCCCGGCCGAAGCCGTGCTAGTGCTAGCCGCCCGCGTGGGCTCAACGCGGCTGATCGACAATACGGTGATGACCTTGCAGCAAAGCGCGACGACGACGGCGGCGACGACATGACCGCGCGAGTGCCGGCGCGCCTGGTCGCCCCAGCACCAGGGTGGACGGCGGAAGCTGACGTCGTCGTCGTCGGCAGCGGCATCGCCGGGCTGACCACCGCGCTGAAGGCCCGCCGCGCCGGCCGGGTGTTGTTGGTGACCAAGACCGAACTCGATGCCGGGTCGACTCGATGGGCGCAGGGCGGTATCGCGGCCGCGCTCGGCCCGGGCGACAGCCCGAGCGAACATCTGACCGACACGTTGGTGGCCGGCGCCGGGCTGTGTGACGAAGCAGCGGTTCGCGTGCTCGTTACCGAGGGGCCGGCCTTGGTGCGCGAACTCGTCGAGCTTGGCACCCGATTCGACCTCGACCACGCCGGCGATCTCGCGCTCACCCGCGAAGGCGGTCACCTTCGCAGTCGCATTGCGCACGCCGGCGGCGACGCGACCGGGGCCGAAATCGAGCGGGCGCTGATCGCCGCGGTGAAGGCGACCGAAGGCATCGAGATCATCGAGCATGCGCTCGTCATCGACTTGCTCAAGACCGCTGACGGTCGCGCGTGTGGTGTGACCCTGCACGTGATCGGCGCCGGCCGCCGCGACGGAGTCGGGGCGGCGCTCGGTCGCGCGGTTGTGCTCGCGACCGGCGGACTCGGTCAGGTGTTTGCGTCGACGACGAATCCGCCAGTAGCAACCGGCGACGGCGTCGCGCTTGCGCTGCGTGCGGGTGCTGAGGTGACCGACATGGAGTTCGTGCAGTTCCACCCGACCGTGTTGTGGCTCGGACCCGATGCGGTCGGCCAACAGCCGTTGATTTCCGAAGCGGTACGTGGCGAAGGCGCGGTGCTGATCGACGTCCACGGAACGCGTTTCATGGTCGGACAGCATCCGCTGGCCGAGTTGGCACCGCGCTATGTCGTGGCCCAAGCGATCATCCGACAGCTGCGCGCGACCGGCGCCGACCATGTGCTGCTCGATGCTCGCAACGTGCCGGATTTCGCACAGCGCTTTCCCACCATCACCGCGTCGTGTCGCGCGAACGGCATCGATCCGGTGACGATGCCGATTCCGGTTGCGCCAGGCGCGCATCACGCGAGCGGCGGAGTGCGCACCGACTTGTTTGGCCGCACGAACGTGCCCGGCCTGTATGCGTGCGGCGAGGTGGCGTGCACCGGAGTGCATGGCGCGAACCGGCTGGCGTCGAACAGCCTGCTCGAGGGACTGGTTTTCGCGGCGCGTATCGCCGACGACTTGGCGCAGTCGATGCCCGACGCTGGCGTACCCGCTCCCGACGAACGGGTCGCGGCGCTGCTTTCGCCGTCGGTTGCCACTGCGGTCAGGCTCGCGATGACCGCAGGTGCCGGCGTCCTGCGGAGTGCCACCAGCCTCGAGACCGCGGCCGCCGAGCTGGCCCGCGTCGGCGCGACCACCGGTGACGGCACCGCAGAGCCGTGCGTCGAGGCGTGGCAAGCGACCAACTTGCACACGGTTGCGACGCGCGCTGGTGCAGCGGGGCCCGGCGCCGCGCCGAAACCCGCGGGTGCCACTGGCGTGAGGATTACCCCGAGACGCAGGACGCGTGGCGCGGCCACCTGGTCACCGCGATCGACGCAGACGGCGGGCCGGCGACCCATTTCGAGGTTGCAGCGGTCGAGACCGTGGCTGAACCTGCCCTCCTGCCGTCTGCCGCGCCGTGATTCTGCCTGTGACACTCATCGACGAGTTGCGGACGGCGGGGCTCGACGTCGGCGAGGTCGAACAGGTCGTGGCCCGTGCCCTCGCCGAAGACCTCGCGGGTGGTGTCGACGTCACCAGCGTCGCGACCGTGCCGTTCGATCAAGCGGCCGTTGTTGATTTCGTCGCGCGGGCACCCGGCGTCGTGGCTGGCTTGCCGGTGGCGAGTGTCGTGCTGTGGGCCGCGACCGATTCGGCGGTGCAGATCGACGCGCACGTTGCCGATGGCGATCGGGTCAAGGCCGGCACTGTGCTTCTGACGGCGACCGGCTTTACTCGCGCGTTGCTGACGGCCGAGCGCACCGCGCTGAACCTGCTCTGCCACCTATCGGGCATCGCCACGTTGACGCGCGGCTGGGTCGATGCGATCGCCGGCAGCGGCGCCGCGATTCGCGATACCCGCAAGACGACGCCGGGCCTGCGTGCGTTAGAAAAATACGCCGTGCGATGTGGTGGCGGCGTCAACCATCGCCTGTCGTTGGCTGACGCCGCACTGATCAAGGACAACCACGTCGCCGCCGCCGGTGGGGTCGGGCCGGCCTACCGGGCCGTACGTGCCGCGTTTCCGGACCTGCCGGTCGAAGTCGAGTGCGACACGGTCGAGCAGGTGCGCGCAAGCGGTCGAGGCCGGCGCTGATCTGGTGTTGCTCGACAACATGACGGTCGACTCGATTCGTGCGTCGGTCGACGTGGTTCGGGGCAGCGGTCGGCGCTGCCAACTCGAAGCCAGTGGCGGCATTACCTTGGCCACCGCGGCTGACGTCGCCGCAACCGGCGTCGACTTCCTCTCCATCGGCGCGCTGACGCATTCGGCGCCGGTGCTCGACATCGGTGCAGACCTGCGGGCGCTGTTATGACCGGATGTTTCGTGATGCAGCCGGAAGGTGGTCATGCTGCTCACCATTGATGTCGGCAACACCCAGACCGTGCTGGGGCTGTTCGACGGCGATCAGCATCGTCGAACACTGGCGGCTGGCGACTGATCCGCGGCGATCGGCTGACGAACTCGGTTTGTTGTTGACCGGGTTGCTCAACTCGGCAGAAAGCATTGGCGGTGCTGGCAGTTCTGGCGCTTCCGGCATCGACGTCGCGGTCGACGGCATCGCTTGCTGTTCGACAGTGCCGTCGGCGTTGCGCGAGATGCGGGCGATGTGCGAGCGCTGGTTCGGCGCGGTGCCGCTGGTCGTCGTCGAGCCGGGCATTCGCACCGGTGTGCCGGTTCTCTACGACAACCCGAAAGAAGTCGGCGCCGACCGCATCGTCAACACGCTCGCGGCACACACGCTGCACGGCGGCCCGGCGATCGTCGTCGATTTCGGCACGTCGACCAACTTCGACGTCGTGTCGGCGACCGGTGAGTTCCTCGGCGGCGTGCTAGCGCCAGGCATCGAGATTTCGGTCGACGCGCTTGGCGTCGAGGGCCGCTCAACTGATGAAGGTGCAGCTCGTGCGGCCGCGGATCGGTGATCGGCAAGAACACCGTCGAGTCATTGCAGTCGGGCATCATCTACGGGTTCGCCGCACAGGTCGACGGCATCACCGAGCGCATCGTCGCCGAACTCGGGACGCCGGCAATCGTCATCGCGACCGGCGGGCTGGCGCCTGTCGTGCTGGAGGAATGCCGGCTCATCGACGTCCACGAGCCGTGGTTGACGCTGATCGGGCTGCGGCTGGTGTTCGAACGCAATACCGCGTCCTGAGATCGCTGCCCGGTAACCTTCGCGCGTGACCGAAGAGACCGACGCAGCCATGGCCGACGGTACTGCCGACCTGCCCGAGCAGATGCGCATGCGCCGCGAGCAAGCTCGATCGGCTGCGCGCCGAGGGCATCGATCCGTATCCCGCTGGCTTCGCCCGGACGTCGACGATCGCGCAGGTGCGCGCCGCCCATCCTGATCTGGCCGCCCGACGTCGCCACCGGCGAGCGGGTCGGTGTGGTCGGCCGGGTCGTGCTCGTCGCGCAACTCGGCGGCAAGCTGTGCTTCGCCACGATTCGCGACGGCTCGGGCGAGCTCCAGGTGATGTTGTCGCTCGACCGGCTCGGTGCCGATTCGCTGGCGCTGTGGAAGGCGACCATCGACCTCGGCGACCACGTCGGCGTCGACGGGCGAGGTCATCACGTCGCGCACCGGCGAGCTCTCGGTGCTCGCCGATTCGTGGGCGCTGACCGCCAAGTGCTTGCGGCCGTTGCCCGACAAGCACAAGGGACTGGCCGATCCCGAGGCACGGGTGCGGCAGCGTTACGTCGACCTGATCGTCAACTCCGATGCTCGCGACATGGTCGGATCAAGCGGGCGGCGGTGCTGCAGTCGGTGCGCGACACGCTGCGCCCGCCACGGCTACCTCGAGGTCGAGACCCCGTCCCTTCAGACTGCTGCACGGCGGCGCGACCGCCCGGCCGTTCAAGACGCACCTGAACGCGTTCGATCATGCCCGTTGTTCCTGCGCATCGCGCTCGAGCTCTATCTCAAGCGCATCGTCGTCGGCGGGATCGAGCGGGTCTACGAGATCGGCCGGATCTTCCGCAACGAGGGCGTCGACTCGACCCACAGCCCGGAGTTCACCGATGCTCGAGGCGTACGAGGCCTACGGCGACTACGACACGATGGCCATCCTGACGCGCGACATCGTGCTCGACGCCGCGACGGCAGTCGGCTCGACGGTGGTGCCCGACGGGCGCGGCGGCGAGATCGACCTGGCCGCGCCGTGGCGAACGGTGACGATCCACGAGGCGGTGTCGCAGGCCGTCGGTCAGCGAGTCTGACGATCGATACCGACGTCGAAACGCTGCGCGCGATAGCCGCGCAGTTCGACGTTGCCTTGCAGCCGGGCTGCCGGCACGATCACGGGCAGGTCGTTCTCGAGTTGTTCGAAAAGCTCGTCGAGCACACGCTTGATCGAGCCGACGTTCGTCCGGGATTACCCGGTGTCGGTGCGGCCGCTGGCGCGCCCGCACCGAGACGATCCGCGATTGGTCGAGGCGTGGGATCTCGTCGTCAATGGCGTCGAACTCGCCCCCGCATACTCGGAATTGGTCGACCCGATCGAGCAGCGCCGGCAGATTGACCGAACAGTCGCTATTGGCAGCCGGTGGTGATCCCGAGGCGATGCAACTTGACGAGGATTTCTTGCGCGCCCTCGAATATGGCGCGCCGCCGATGGGCGGCCTCGGGCTCGGTATCGATCGGCTGGTCATGCTGCTCACCGGGGAGAGCATTCGCGAGACGATCCTTTTCCCGTTGGTCAGGCCGGAGTAACGCTGATGTCCACCCGACCCGACCGACATCGCCGTTCGTCGTGCCCGTACCGCCGATGTGAAGGCCATCAGGGGATTCGTCGATGCGTACGCCCCGAGCGCGAATACTGCTGAATAAGCCGACGGTCACCCTGTACGAAGACGTGCAGGAGTTTTGGGTCGCGGAGCAAGGGCAGAGCCGGACGGATCGGCGTCGGTGGTCGGCTGCGGCGCACTGCATGTCATGTGGGAAGACCTTGCCGAAGTGCGTACGCTCGCCGTCGATCCCGCGCAACGCGGGCGCAGGGTATCGGTCATCTGCTGCTCGACCAGACTCCTGCGGGCCGCGCGCGAGCTTGGCATCCGGCGGGTGTTTTGTCTGACCTTCGAAGTCGATTTCTTTGCCGCACACGGATTTGTCGAGATCGATGGCTAGCCGGTTGCTCCTGGCGTGTTCGAAGAGTTGCTCCGGTCGTATGACGAAGGCGTTGCGGAGTTTCTCGATCTCGAACGAGCCAAGCCGAACACGCTCGGAAACACGCGCATGATCTAGGTCACCTGTTACGGCGCTGACAAAGCGCGGGTATTTGCATTTCGCGGGCACTTCTAGTTTGCTTTGCCGGTAACAGTAAACGGGGTCTGGTGAAAGGATATACCCGTGGCACAAAAGGTCCAGGTCACGCTTGTCGACGACCTCGACGGGAGTTCGGCTGACGAGACGCTGACGTTCGGTCTCGACGGCGTTTCCTACGAGATCGACCTCAGCAAAAGTAATGCGAAGAAGTTCCGCGATTCCCTGAATGCCTACGTCGGTGCCGCTCGCCGTTCCGGCCGCGCTGCTCGCGCCGGCGTCCTCGTGGCCGGGCCGGCCGCCGCGCGTCGTCGCCGGCAGCCAGGCGCGGCGACGTCCGACGTCCGGGCTTGGGCCCGCACGAAGGGCATCAAGGTCAACGAGCGCGGCCGCATCGCGGCCGACATCGTCGCCAAGTACGAGGCCGCGCACTAGCTGTTCGCGCCTCGTTCAGCGTCGCTCACCGCGCCTCCGCTGTTCGCTCTGAGCGCAACGGGCGCTCGGCCTGGGAACACCCTCGGACCGGTCACAGTTGAGACTCAGTGTGGGCACGAACGCCCTTTTCGGACCGCATTTGAAGCGCCCGAAGACGAAAATTTGGGCAAAGACGCAAGTCTGGCGCTGCAGTTTGGCGAGAACAGTCGCATGAGCGCGGCAGTAGCCGACGGCGGCTGTCCCCGGCGCCGGGATAGCATGAAATGAAGGCAAGGCGCCGCCACTGAGGAGCGAGCGACATGTTCGAGAGATTTACCGACCGGGCCCGACGCGTTGTCGTGCTGGCGCAAGAAGAAGCCCGCATGCTCAACCACAACTACATCGGCACCGAGCACATCCTGCTCGGCCTCATCCACGAGGGCGAAGGCGTCGCCGCCAAGGCTCTCGAGAGCCTCGGCATTTCGCTCGAAGGTGTTCGCCAGCAGGTCGAAGAGATCATCGGCCAAGGCCAGCAGGCGCCGTCCGGGCACATTCCCTTCACACCGCGCGCGAAGAAGGTTCTCGAGCTCTCGCTGCGCGAAGCGCTTCAGCTCGGCCACAACTACATCGGCACCGAGCACATCCTGCTCGGCCTGATCCGCGAAGGCGAAGGCGTCGCCGCGCAGGTGCTCGTGAAGCTCGGCGCCGACCTCAATCGGGTCCGCCAGCAGGTCATCCAGCTGCTGAGCGGCTACCAGGGCAAGCAAGAGGCTGACCGCCGGCGGCCCAGCTGAGGGCACCCAATCGACGTCGCTCGTGCTTGACCAGTTCGGCCGCAACCTGACGCAGGCGGCGCGCGAGTCGAAGCTCGACCCGGTCATCGGGCGCGAGAAGGAAATCGAGCGGGTCATGCAGGTGCTGTCGCGGCGCACCAAGAACAACCCGGTGCTGATCGGCGAGCCCGGCGTGGGCAAGACCGCCATCGTCGAGGGCCTGGCCCAGGCCATCGTCAAGGGCGAGGTGCCCGAGACGCTGAAGGACAAGCAGCTTTACACCCTCGACCTCGGCGCGCTCGTCGCCGGCAGCCGCTACCGCGGTGACTTCGAAGAGCGGCTGAAGAAGGTGCTCAAGGAGATCCGCACCCGCGGCGACATCATCTTGTTCATCGACGAGTTGCACACGCTGGTCGGTGCCGGTGCGGCCGAGGGTGCCATCGACGCGGCGTCGATCTTGAAGCCGATGCTGGCCCGCGGCGAGCTGCAGACCATCGGTGCGACGACGCTCGACGAGTACCGCAAGCACCTCGAGAAGGACGCCGCACTCGAGCGGCGCTTCCAGCCGATCCAGGTCGCCGAGCCTTCGCTTGGCGCACACCATCGAGATCCTCAAGGGCCTGCGCGATCGCTACGAGTCGCACCACCGCGTGTCGATCACCGACGGCGCGCTGGTCGCGGCGGCGCAGCTCGCCGACCGCTACATCAGCGACCGGTTCCTGCCCGACAAGGCCATCGACCTGATCGACGAGGCCGGCTCGCGCATGCGCATTCGTCGCATGACCGCACCGCCCGACCTGCGCGAGTTCGACGAGAAGATCGCCGGCGTCCGGCGCGAGAAGGAAAGCGCGATCGACGCGCAAGACTTCGAGAAGGCGGCCTCACTTCGCGATCGCGAGAAGCAGTTGCTCGCGGCGAAGGCGCAGCGCGAGAAGGAATGGAAGGCCGGCGACATGGATGTCGTGGCCGAGGTCGACGAAGAGCTGATCGCCGAAGTGCTGGCGACCGCGACCGGCATTCCGGTGTTCAAGCTGACCGAAGAAGAGACGTCGCGTCTGCTGCGCATGGAAGACGAGCTGCACAAGCGGGTCATCGGCCAAGAGCCGGCGATCAAGGCGCTGTCGCAGACGATTCGTCGCACCCGCGCGGGCTTGAAAGACCCGAAGCGCCCCGGTGGTTCGTTCATCTTCGCCGGCCCGTCAGGTGTCGGTAAGACCGAGCTGTCGAAGACGCTGGCCGAGTTCCTTTTCGGTGACGAAGACTCGCTGATTCAGCTCGACATGAGCGAGTTCATGGAGAAGCACACGGTCTCGCGGCTGTTCGGTTCGCCGCCCGGCTACGTCGGCTACGACGAGGGCGGTCAGCTCACCGAGAAGGTGCGGCGCAAGCCGTTCTCCGTCGTGCTGTTCGACGAAGTCGAGAAGGCGCACCCCGACATCTTCAACTCGCTGCTTGCAGATCCTTGAAGACGGGCGATTGACCGATGCGCAGGGCCGCGTTGTCGACTTCAAGAACACCGTCATCATCATGACGACCAACCTCGGCACGCGTGACATCTCCAAGGGCTTCAACCTCGGCTTCTCCAAGGAGCACGACGCCCAGGGCAACTACGAGCGCATGAAGGCGAAGGTCAACGAGGAGCTCAAGCAGCACTTCCGGCCCGAGTTCCTCAACCGCGTCGACGACACGATCGTGTTCCACCAGCTGACCGAGGACGAGATCGTGACGATCGTCGACCTGATGATCGCCAAGGTCGACCTTCGGCTGCGTGATCGCGACATGGGTCTCGAACTCACCGTCGGACGCGAAGAGCGTGCTGGCCAAGAAGGGTTACGACCCGGTGCTCGGGGCGCGTCCACTTCGGCGCACGATTCAGCGCGAGATCGAAGACGTCTTGTCGGAGAAGATCCTGTTCGGCGAGCTCAAGGCCGGCCAGATCGTGGTCGTCGACGCCGAGGGCAGTGGTGCCACTGATACGCCCGACGATCAGCCGCACTTCACCTTCCGCGGCGAGGCCAAGCCGGTGCTCGTGCCTGACCTGCCCCCGCTGCGAAGACGGCACGCCGGCGCCCGACCCGGCGGCGACTCCTGGCGCGGCTCCGGCCGCCGAATAACGCCACAGGTAGCGCGTTCCGCGGAACGCGGCCTCGACCCGGCCCCGTCGCCCACGGCAGTTCGCCGGCCGATCACGGTCGGCAGGCCGAACCGGTCGCCGATGCATGGTGCGACGAGGCCGTCGGCGACGAGGCCGTCGAGAGCACGATCAAGCTGGACGCCGTCTGCCCAGGCCGCCGTCAACGCTGACCGCTCGACGGGCTCGGGATGCGAACGCAGCACGCCGAGCACCGCGCCGCGGGCCTGCCGGTCGGTGCCCGTCGTAGGTCTGCGCCGCGTCGGGCCGGGCCGGTCGAGGGCGGGTACCCGGCCAGTCGCCACGCGCACCGGTCGGCTAGCGGACACTGTCGCACGATGGCGCCCGAGCCTGGCAGACCAAGGCGCCGAGTTCCATGAGCGCAACGCTCATCGCCGAGGCCAGCTCGTCGTCGTCCGGCAAGAGTTCGCTTCGGCCAGGCGGCGCTCGGCGACGGTCGGCGTGCGGCGTCGGCTGCGGCCACGCCTGACCACGCCCGGGCGATCACCCGGCGCACGTTGGTGTCGAGCACGGCGTGGCGCTGGCCGAAGCGCGAAGGCGGCGACGGCGGCGGCGGTGTAGTCGCCGACGCCGGGCAGCCGGCGCGCAGCGCCGCGTAGTCGGCCGGCACCTCGCCGCCGTGGCGGCCACCAGGTCAGTCGCCGCCGCATGCAGTCGAAGGGCGCGCCGGGGATATCCCAGCCGGCCCCACGCTCGGACGGCGTCGCCGGGCGAGCTGGCCGCAAGCGCCGCCGGCGTCGGCCAACGCGCCAGCCACTGCTGTAGGCGGGCAGCACCCGCGCGCACCGGGGTCTGCTGGAGCATGATCTCGCTCACCAGCACCGCCCATGGAGTGGCATTCGGGTCGCGCCAGGGTAGCTCGCGCGCAGATCGCGCGTACCAGCTGGCCAGCAGCTCGCCGGCCCTAGCTCGTCGAGGCATCGTCGGTCGATCCTGCCAGGTCCGATTCGCAGCGCTCGGCGCAGACCCGATTGCCTTAAGGAAATCGCCCCTGAGCGACGACAGGTTAAGGAGTCATTGGATGCGCCCGCACCGGGCTGCGGATCGAGGAGTTCTAGGTGTCGGTTGCGCGCTAGCGCGTCGTCGCCTGCGGCTGCCTCAACGCCGTCCGGGCCTCGGCGCTGACTCTCTGCCTGGCGGCGCGCAGGCGCTCGCGCCTGACGCGCACGTCCACCGTTGTGCTGGTCGACGACTCCGGAGTCGAACGACGGTTCCTTCGCGGTCGATCCTGAGCACCGATCCGGGCCTGTTGCGTCGTCGGCGAAGCACGGACCGGCCGCGACGCCCTCGCCCTTGTCGAGCGGCTGCGCCCGTCGGCCGTCGTGCTCGATCTCGAGCTCGCCGGCATGGCCGCGATCGAGATCATCGAACGCATCATGGCCAGTGTCCCGACCCCGATTCTGGTCTGCTCGACCGAAGGGCGACGCCGAGCGTGCAGCTGCCGCGCTTGGCCGCCGGCGCCGTTGACGTCGTCGCCCGACCCACTGACGTCGGACGCCGACCGCACGCTGTACGCGGAGGCGCGGTACTGCGAGGCGTGCGGGTGGCCTCACGGGTGCGGGTCATCACGCACCCGCGGGCGCGGCTGAAGAACCGCGCCAGTGCGGCCGCGGACGCCGCGGCGACGGCGGCCAGCACGGCCCCGCGATCGGTGCCGACGGTCAGCGAGGGCACCGTCGACCTGGTCGCCATTGGTGCGTCGACCGGCGGACCGCAAGCACTGGCCCATCTGCTCGGCGCGCTGCCAATCGACTTCGCTCCCGCCATCGTCGTCGTGCAGCACATGGCCGACGGATTCATCGAGGGCCTGGCGAGCTGGCTCGACACACTGTGCGCGTTGCCCGTTGGTATCGCCACCGACGGTTGCCGACTCAGCGGCGGCACAGTGACGATCGCGCCTGGTGCCCGCAACTTGATCGTCAATGACCATCTGCGCGTCAGCTTCGAGCCGCCGGCCGAGACTCAGTACCACATTCCCGGGGTCGACGCGACGTTCGAGAGTGTGGCGCGCAACATCGGGCCGCGCGCGATCGGCGTCCTGTTGACCGGCATGGGTCGCGACGGCGCGGTCGGGTTGAAAGCGATGCGCGACGCCGGCGCCATCACGATCGGGCAGGACGAGGAGTCGAGCACCGTTTACGGCATGCCCGGTGCTGCGGTCGCACGTGGGGCCGTGCAGCGGCAGTTGCCACTCGTCGAGATCGCCCCTGCGCTGGTCGCTATCTTGCAAGGCGACTGCGTTCGGCGGCAGCCAATGAAGCGCTTCATGACCGATGACGAGTTCGACGTGTTGCGGCGCATTCTCGAAAAGACCGCGGGCTTGGTGCACGACGAGAGCCGCCGCGATGCGTTGGCGTTCGCGGTCGCTGGACGATCCAGGCAACGAATCTGGAGTCGGTCGCGGCCTATCTTGAGATGATCGGCGGCACCTTCGGGTTCAATGGAGCGCCAACGTTTGCTCGACGTCGTCACGATCCAAGAGACCCATTTTTTCCGTAACCCGCCGCAAATTCGGGCGCTTCGCCACCATGTGCTTGCCGGAGTTGATCCGGGGGTCGATCGCCCGCAACCGGCCGCTGACGATCTGGAGCGCCGGCTGCTCGACCGGCGAGGAGCCGTACAGTCTCGCGATGCTCGTGCGCGAGCTGATGCCGATGGCGACGCGTGAGCACGTACGCATCGTCGGATCGGACGTTTCGGCCAGCGCACTGTCGTTCGCCGAAGCCGGCCGCTATGGGCCGCGAGCGGTGCAGATGGCCGACCCGATCGACCTTGGGCGATGGTTCGACATCGACGGCGATTCGTATGTCGTTCGTGACGACGTTCGCGATCTGGTCGACCTGCAAGTTGCACAACCTGATCACCGAACCACCGCCGTTCGAGGCGGGCGAGGTCGACCTGTTGCTGTGCCGCAACGTCACGATCTATTTCAACCGGGCGACGACGAAAGCGCTGATGGGCCGCTTTCACGCATCGCTCGCCGACGGCGGATATCTGTTCCTCGGCCACTCCGAAACGCTGTGGCAGATGAGTGATGCCTTCACGCTTGGTGCCGTTGGGCGATGCGTTCGTGTACCGGCGTGACGACGGCCCGCAGGGCCGCAACACCCTGCCGGATCGGCGCACCGAAGAAGGCGACGCGCCGATCCTGTTGCCCGAACGTCGCGGTCGCAGTGACCGCCGGAAGCGGTTGGCCGACGGCACTGGCAAGACCACGGCGGCGAATACCGGCACCAAGCCGTCGGTGCGACTGCCACGAGGGCACCCGCTGCCCGGCGGCTGGCCACCGGTTGGCTCGCCCCCGCTGACGTTGCCCACCGGGCAACCGAGTCGTGCGTTGCCGTCTACCCAGCCTGATTCGCCCGGCGGCCGCGGCCGGCATCCGGCTCGGTCGACTGGCCGCTCGCCGTCCGGCACCGGCTCGCCGTCCGGCACCAAATCGTCCGGCGCGTCGGCGGGCGCCCGCCGTCCGCGGCTGGGTTCCTGGCTACGGCGAAGGCGGCGCTGGCCGCGGCGCGGTATCCCGACGCCGTGGTGGCCGCCGCCCGCGCCGCGAAAGTCGATCCGATGCTGGTCGAGCCGCACCTCATCGGTGGCGAGGCTTTGGTCAATCTGGGTCGCGACGCCGACGCGATCAAAGAACTTCGGCAGGCTGTCTACTTGCAGGCCGACTGTGCGCCCGCGTTGTTGTTGCTCGCTGGCGCTCTCGATCGTCAGGGCGAACCTGCCGCAGCGGCGCGCACGTACCGATCGGCGGCTGCCTGCGTGGCCCACCTGCCGGCAGATCAAGTGGCCGTGTTCTTCGGTGGCCGTGGGTCTGCCGAGTTGGTCGCACTGTGCGTGCGGCTCGCGACCGAGGCCGAGCGCTCCGCACGAAGCAAAGGTCGGGAGACCAGATGATCGGATACATCATGTTCCGCCTCACCGACCGCGAGCTGGCGTGTCGGCTCGACGAAGTACGCGAAGTCGTGCGGCTCGACGCCCTCGAGGTCTTGCCGGGCATGACCGCGCCGATCACCGGCCTGCTGGAGCTACGCGGCAATCCGCTGCCGATCTGCGACCTGCGTACTGGCAGCGCCGAATCGCGAGCGAGCCGTCGCGGCGACGTGCTGGTGCTCGCGACCGGCGTCGACGCCATCGGCGTGGTGGTCGACCAGGTCACGGCCGTGTTCGACGAGGACGAATTGGATGGCTGCTGACGAGCGGCCGTCAGGCCTGCCGACATACGTCGTCAACGTGCATGCGGCGTCCGGCGGCCGGTTCGTCGCCGGTGTTGCTTGTTGACCTGCGGCAGTTGCTCGCGTCGCGGCCTAACCCAGCGGATTCAGGTCGGCCCAGATGTGCGACGGGTTAGACGTATCGCTCGAGGATCGACGATTCGGCCAACCGCGACAGACCCTCGCGGACGCTGCGCGCACGGGTCTCGCCGACGCCTTCGACTGCTTGCAGATCGTCGATGCCGGCCGCGAGCAGTTTCTGCAGGCCGCCGAAATGGTCGACCAGCCGGTCGACGACGAGGTTGGGCAGCCGCGGCACTTTCGCCAACAGCCGGTAACCGCGCGGGCTGACCGGTGCGTCGAGCGCGTCGGCGCCAGCCGCGTAACCCATGACTCGCGCGATCGTGCTGAGGTCGAGCAGCTCGGCCGCCGACAAAGCGTCGAAGTCGCGCAACACGTCGTCGGGCGTGCGCGACTTTTCGGCTGCCCGCGCTCGGCAAATAGTCGCGCACGACGAGTTCGCGCTCGGGCTCGACGCCGGCGAGCAGCTCGTCGAGTTGCAGACTGAGCAGCCGGCCGTCGGTGCCGAGCTCGACGACGTAGCCCTCGATTTCACTCGCGATGCGACGCACCATCTCAAGGCGCTGGGCCACCGCGGCTGCGTCGCGCACGGTGACGAGGTCTTCGATCTCGAGCGCCGATAAGTGTGCCGCTCACTTCGTCGAGACGCAGCTTGTAACGCTCAAGGGTGGCGAGTGCCTGGTTGGCCCGCGACAGGATCGCACCGGAATCGTCGAGGACGTAGCGACGACCGCCGACGTAGAGCGCGATGATGCGCATCGATTGGCTTACCGAAATGACCGGGTATCCGGTCTGCTTCGACGTGCGCTCGGCGCTGCGGTGCCGAGTGCCGGATTCGCTCGTGGGGATCGATGGGTCGGGCTGCAAGTGCACGTTGGCTTTGAGAATGTGCGAGCCGGTGTTGTCGAGCACGATCGCGCCGTCCATCTTCGCGATCTCGCGCATCAACGGCGCTGTCGTCTCGATATCGAGATTGAAGCCGCCGGTGCACAGCGACTCGACCGTCTTGTCGTAGCCGAGCACGACGAGGCCACCGGTGTTGCCGCGCAGGATGCGTTCGAGCGCGTCTCGAAGAAACGTGCCGGGCGCGATCGGTCGCGAGCGTTGCGCGCAGCTGATCGTCGACCGTTCGATCGAACCGGTCTGTGCCTGCCACCGGGCTCCCATGCTCCGAGATGCGAAATCTGTTGGGCGATCTGTGCCGATTCTAGCGGTGGATCAATTCAGGGCACGACAGTTTGCCGGCCGCGCCGGGCTACAGCTTGAACTAACGGACGGCGGCCGGGCGGAACGCGTGCCCGATCGCCCGGGACAGGTCGGCCACCTCGATCGCGATCATGCCGTCGGGGAACGGCCCCGAGTCGGGGGGAACGAGTGCGTGCGTGAACCCGAGGCGAACCGCTTCGGCGAGCCGATGGCCGACTGCGTCAACGCGACGGACCTCACCGGCCAGGCCCACTTCGCCGATGGCGACCAGGCCCGGAGGCAGCGGTCGGTCGGCAACCGCGCTGGCGACAGCGAGAGCCGACCGCGAGGTCGATCGCCGGCTCGGTCAACCGCACGCCGCCGACGGTGGCGGTGAAGACATCGGAGTTGGCCAGCACGACCTTGGCCCGTCGCTCGGTCACCGCCAGCACCATCGACACACGGCTTGCGTCGAGGCCCGAACTGGTGCGCCGCGGCGACGGCAAGTGTCGACTTCGCGACGAGCGCTTGCACTTCGGCGAGCATCGGCCGGCGGCCTTCGAGTGAGACGGTGACGCAGGTGCCAGCCACCGGATCAGCATGCCGGGACAGAAACAGCCCGCTCGGATCGGCCATGCCGACGATGCCGGTCTCGGTGAGGTCGAAGCAGCCGACTTCGTCGCACGCGCCGTAGCGATTCTTGACCGCGCGGAGCAGCCGCAAGCGCGAGTGCCGCTCGCCTTCGAAATGCAGCACGACGTCGACAAGATGTTCGAGCATGCGCGGCCCGGCGATCGATCCGTCTTTGGTGACGTGGCCGACCAGCACCATCGCGATGTTGCGCTCTTTCGCGATGGCGATCAACGACGCCGCGACATGACGCACCTGGGTGACGCCGCCTGCCGCGCCGTCGACGTCGGCGACCGCCATGGTTTGCACCGAGTCGACGACGAGCAGCCCGGGCTCGACGTCGTCGAGATGCCGCAACACCGCTCCGACGTCGGTTTCGGCGGCAAGGTAGAGGTGCGGGCGCAAGCACGTTGATGCGTTCGGCTCGCACCCGCACTTGCGCGGCCGACTCTTCGCCGGTGACGTACAGCGAGCGACGGTCGGCGCGCGGCGTAATGCGCCGCGGCCTCGAGCAGCAGCGTCGACTTGCCGACGCCCGGCTCGCCGGCGAGCAGCACGACGGCGCCGGGCACGAGGCCGCCGCCGAGCGCACGGTCGAGCTCGTCGATGCCGGTCGCGCAGGCTGCGGGCCGTGTCGGGGTCGACCTCGCGGATGGGTTTCGCCGGTGCGGTCACCGCGCCTGCGAGCACCGGGCTAAGACGCGGGACGCCGAGTTGCTCGACGCTGCCCCACGCTTGGCATTCACCGCAGCGGCCGACCCACTTCAGCGACTCCCACCCGCACTCGCCACACCGATACGTCTGGCGGGTGGCGCTGGGCGGAGCTGACCTTCGGCATGGGCTGCAGGCTAGCGGTGCCTGACGACAGACGGGCGTTCGACGCCAACGCTGCTGTGGAAATCACACATTCCTTGCCGTCCAGGTTGAACGATTCCTCTTTAGATGAGTGGCTCTCGGACAACGGACAGTCGGCCGCTCGCCGAGCCCTAGAGCGATGACACTGTGCAGAGATCTGCGGATTCCGACCACACGATCTCGTCTGCTTTGCGCATTGACGTCGTGTGTCGTCGACTGTGCGCAGGGCGGTTTTTTTGTTTGTCCCCAGGGTGTTTTGGTTGTCCCCAGGTTGGTTTGTGGGGGCGGGTTTTGTTGGTGGGGGTCGGTAGTTTGGTGGCATGAGTTCAGTTGTGAGTGGGGTGACGCATCCGGCGTTCGCGGCGGTGGCGGCGGTCAACGCTGCGTTGGATGAGTTGGCCGGGGCGTCGTTGTGGTCGTTGCCGACGGCGGACGCGGCCGGGTTGGTGGTGGAGGTGGAGAAGGTGGCGCGCCGGGTCGCTGCCGCGCAGCTGACGGTGCTGGCTCAGGCGGAGAGTGTGGGGGTGCGGGCGTTGACTGGGGCGCGGACGACACCGTTGTGGTTGCGGTCCGCAGCGGATGTGCCGACGTGGGCGGGTCGGGACCGGCTCGCGTTGCACCGGGAGTTAGCGGGCCGGCCGTTGGCGGCGGCGGCGTTGGCCGCGGGTGAGGTCAGTGTCGAGGCGGCGAGCGCGGTGTGTGTGGCGCTGGCGGGGTTACCGGCCGGGGTGCCGGCGGTGCAGGTCGGGTCGGTGGAGCAGGCGCTGGTCGATATCGCGGCCGCCGACGGGGCGGCCGCGGTCGCCAGGTGGGCGACCCGGATCACCCAGCAGTGGGCGCCTGACTTGTTGGACCAGCGGGAAGCGGCCGCCCGGGCGCGCCCGGTTCCTGTCGGTGGTCACCTCCCGCGACGGCACGGTGGGGGTGTCGGGGCGGTTCGATCAGGAAGGCGGGGCGTTGCTGACCGCGGTGTTGGGTGCGTTGGCCGCCCCGGCGCCGGCCGTTGATGGTGTGCCCGATCCCCGCGATGCGGGCACCCGGTGGGCGGATGCGCTGCTGCAGGTGTGCCAGCACGCCACCCCGGGCCTGCCCGAAGTCCGCGGGGAACGCCCCAACGTGCTCCTGACGATCAGCCTCGAAACGTTGCGCGACGGCCTGGCCAGCCCTCGAACCAGCCGGTGCGGGCGCGGGCGGCGGGTGTTGCCGGTGCGGGCTGGCTCGGCGGGATGCCGCCGGCGCCCGGGCGGCCCGGTGGGGCCGGGCTGCTCGCCGGTGGGGTGGCGATCAGCCCCGACACCGCCCGCAAAATCTTGTGTGACGCCAACATCATCCCGGTCGTGTGCGGCGGCGACAGCGAAGTCCTCGACGTCGGCCGGTCCACCAGCACCATCCCGGTCGGGATCCGCCGCGCGCTGGTCGTGCGCGACCAAGGATGTGTGTTCCCCGGCTGCGACCGGCCACCCTCCTGGGCCGACGCGCACCACTGCATCTACTGGTCCGACGGCGGCGAGACCAAACTGGACAACCTGGTCCTGCTCTGCCGCCACCACCACGACGTCATCCACCACGACGGCTGGCACGCGTTCATCCACGACCGGCTGCCCTGGTTCATCCCACCCGCCCACATCGACCCCGACCAAACCCCGATCCAACACGCCCGCCACCGAAAAACAGACCCCTGACGGGGAACCAGCACAACAGTGATCGGTAGCGCATGACAGCTGCGTCGCGAGTGTTCGACAGGCGGCGGTGACGAGTTCGTCGGGGGTGGAGCGAGTGCTCGACGTGCGCAGGCTAACTCGGATCGGCCGGATGCGGCGCCACCGGCTTGGCCGCCGCCAGTCGTCGCTCGCAATGCTCGACCAGCTCGGCGTACGCCTTGTCGCCCATGAGCTCGGTGAGTTCGGGGCCGTAAGAGACGTAGACCCGGTCGCGCGCGCCATGGGCCTCGGGCGAAGCAGTGCACCACCAGGTCAAATCGTGGCCGCCGGCGCCCCAGCCGCGCCGGTCGTATTCGCCGATCGTCACGATCAGCACCTTGGTGTCGTCTGGGCGATCGACCCAATCGAACGTGCGCCGAATCGGCAGCTGCCAGCACACGTCGGGTTTGGTCTCGAGTGGGTGGCGTCCGATCGTGAGAGCGAGGCTGTGCAGCGAACACCCAACGCCGCCTTCGAACCCTGGCCGGTTCAAGAAGATGCAGGCGCCGTCGACCCGTCGAGTGCGGCGATTGCCGTCTTCGACTTCGCTGATGCCCTTCTGGCCCTTCTTGTGGAACTGCCAGTTCTCGGGCGTGAGTTGGTCAGCGAACTGGCGCACCCGCTTCTCGTCGGCCCTGCCCGAATAGAACGCGCCATGCGAGCAGCAGCCGTCTGCTGCCCGGCCTGGCACGATGCCGTGACAGCCGTTGCCGAAGATGCAGCCCCAGCTCGACGTCAACCAGGTGAGGTCGCATCGGTAGATCTGCTCGTGCGTTCGCCGGGTCGACGAATTCGACCCACTCGCGGGCGAAGTCGAGGCCCTTCTCAGGCAACGGTTTGCCGACTGCGGCCGCGGCCTGGTTGTTGTTGCCCGTCGACGGAATCGTCGGATCTGCGGGTTCGGCGGTGCTGCGCGACGCGCGTTGCGCGCTCGGCGGCTCGCGGCTTCGTCGGTGGCTTCGGTGGCATGCGCAAAGCGTAAGGCCACCCACTCAGCCACCGGACGTCGCTCCGCCGCACGTCATACCCCGGACGCCTCGACGGCGACGTCGCACGGCCGACTTCGACGTAGGCTCGGAGAATGGCCAGCCCTCATGCGCGAGCACGCTGTCGGGCCTGCGGTCGCGCTCTCGACGTCGTCGGTGTGGCCCGAATCCACCGCCGTCGCGTTCGAAGTTGCGGCTCGACTCGGCTACGACGGCATCGAGCTCATGGTGTCGGCAGACCCGGTGAGCCAAGACCTCGACACGTTGCGCCGGCTCGTCGACTATCACCACATGCCGGTGCTCTCGGTGCACTCGCCGTGTCTGCTCATCAGTCAACGAGTGTGGGGCGTCGAACCGTGGGCGAAACTGATGCGTTCGCAAATCGCGGCCGAACGACTCGGGGCCAAGGTCGTAGTCACGCATCCGCCTTTTCGCTGGCAGCGCTCATATTCGAAGGCATTCACCGAAGGCATCGTCCGCATGCACGACGAGACCGACGTCGTCTTTGCGGTCGAGAACATGTTCCCCCAGCGTGGCCCGGCGGGCGTCGAACTCGGCACGTATGCGCCGTCGTGGTCGTTGCTCGATGCCGACTACCCGCACGTCACTCTCGACGTTTCGCACGCCGCGGTTGCCCGAGCCGACGCGCTCGACTTGCTCGAGCAGTTCGGTGATCGAGTTGCGCATGTGCACCTCGCCGACGGCACCGGATCACGCAACGACGAGCATCTTGGTGCCTGGTCGGGGCACCCAGCCGTGTGCCGAACTGCTGGCCCGACTTGGCACGCGACGGCTACACCGGCGTCGTGGTGCTCGAGGTCAACACCCGGCGGGCCGCAAGCCACGACGAACGCATCGCCGACCTCACGCGAGTCGCTGGCATTCACCCGACGAGCACTTGCGAGTCATGCGGCATGAGCCGGTCACGCTTCGACGTCGTGGCGGCCCAGTACGACGCCGGCCGCCCGAGCTATCCCGATGAGATGTTCGAAGCGTTGCGAGCAGCTCGCCGGACTCTCACTAGCCGCTCGGCCCGCGTCGCCGACGTCGGCGCCGGCACTGGCATCGCCACTCGGGCGCTCATGAGTCGCGGTGCGCGTGTCGTCGCGGTCGACCATGGCGCCGCATGCTGGCCACGCTGCGCGGCCGGGCACCTGACGCGCAGGTGGTGCTTGGCCGACGCGAACGCGCTGCCATTCGCCGACAACTCGTTCGACCTGGTGACATTCGCGCAGTCGTGGCATTGGGTCGACCTCGATCGCGCCGCCTGCCGAGGTCACCCGCGTGCTGCGACCTGGCGGCGCGCTAGCCGTCTGGTGGAACGTGGCACACGCGGGAGTAGAAGATTGGCACGACGCACATCGCGCCCGGCTGCGGCATACTGGGCGCCGACGACGCCGTTGGCAGTCGCTCGAAGAAGTTTGGAAGTCAGTTCCGTCTGTGTTCGGCGATCGCGCAGGTACTGACCGCGCATTTTCCTTGGCAGCGAACGATTTCCAAGGAAAGTCATGCTCGATGAGATCGCATCCAAGTCCTACGTCGCGGAGCTGGGTGACCGCCGGTGCCGCGGCCTTCGTCGAACGTGAGCGGGCGCTGTTGCCGGACGGCGAGTTGACCCAGCCGTTCGTGACGCGGCTCGCCGTCGTCCGAATGGCTCGCTGACGTCGAGTGACACGCATGAGCCCAGCCGGTCGTCGTCCGGGCAAGCCCGAGACCCGTGACGCGATTCTCGAAGCTGCGCGGCAATTGTTTTCTGAGTCTGGCTACGACGGCACCACGATCCGCGCGATCGGCACGGTGGCTGGTGTCGATCCGGCGCTGGTGCATCACTTCTTTGGCACGAAGGCCGCGCTTTTTGCTGCTGCTGTTGACTTTCCAGTCTCTCCTCGGGCCGTGCTGCCGGGCATTCTTCGACAGCGACATCGAACATGCCGGCGAACAGATCGTCGCGGTTCTTCCTGTCGCTGTGGGAAGACCCGACCTCGCGCCGGCGCCTGCTCGCCATCGTCAAGTCTGCCGTGCGGTACGAGGCTGCGGCCACGATGCTGCGCGAGTTCTTGAGCCGCGAGGTGGTCGGCACGTTCGTTCACGCACTCGAAACGCCGGACGCCGAATTGCGCGCAACGTTGGTCGGCTCGCAACTGATCGGGATGGCGATGGCGCGCTACATCGTCAAGGTGCCGCCCCTGGCGACGGCGTCGACCGAGGCGATCGTGGCTGCCTATGCGCCGACGATCCAGCGCTACGTCAATGGGCCGCTCGACGCCACGCGGCGGGTTGTTCGCTAGGTGCCGTTTCGCCGGTCGGTGGTCGACGATACGAGGCGCGGCCGGGCGGGCTGGCGGCGCAGTCGCTCTTGTACTGCGTGTTGCACGAGCACCGGGATGAACTGGGTCACGTGTGCATGCTCGTACCGCGCTGCTTCGTCGAAGACCGCCGCATGCACTTCGTTCGGGCTGGTTCGGTCGGCGTACTTTCGCGTGAGCTGGTCGGCGACCCGATCGAGTTGCTTGTCGAGGACCTCGCCACGCAGTTCTTGGCCCGCTGACGTCTGGGCTGCCATCTGCACCAATCCCCTCGTCGCCCGGGGTGTTCCTGTCCTCGTCGCCCGCGCGAAGGCGGCTTCGCTGATGCTGCCCGACCCTCCGGTCGACCGAACACCCTCGGGCTCACTTGTTCACCTGAACTTCACGTTCGCGCCCGGCGATTCGCCATAAAGGAGACAACTAACGTGATTGACAGCGCGGCCAAGGTCGGCAATATTCAACACATCATGAAATATGGCGGGCGAGCGGCGTGACCGCGGCGGTGCAGTTCCGCGGGCTGCGGGTTCGCCGCGGCGGGGCCGAAATCTTGCATGGGCTCGATGCCACGATCCCGGCCGGCTCGATCACCGGTCTGCTAGGGCCCAGTGGATCGGGCAAGACGACGTTGTTGCGCTGCCTGGTCGGTGTACAGATCGTCGCGGCCGGTTCGGTTGACGTGCTTGGGCTGCCGGCCGGCGATCCGGCCCTGCGCACTCGCGTCGGCTACGTCACGCAGGCGCCGGCCGTCTATAACGATCTGACCGTCACCGAAATCTGCGCTACTTCGCCGCCGTTTGGGTGCGCCTTCGGCGGACGTCGACCGCGTACTCGATGCAGTGGGGCTGCGCGACCACGCCACGCACCTCGTGGGCCGATTGTCGGGCGGCCAACAAGCCCGCGTTTCGCTTGCCACCGCATTGCTCGGCGCCCCTGAGTTGCTCGTACTCGACGAACCTACAGTTGGCCTCGATCCCGTGCTTCGCCGCGACCTTTGGCAACTGTTCGAGCAACTCGTCGAGCCGGCGTCAGCTTGATCATCTCCAGTCACGTGATGGACGAAGCCCAGCACTGCCAGCGATTGCTGTTGCTGCGTGAGGGCAGTGTGTTGGCCGACGGCACGCCGGCTGAGCTCTGCCAGCGCGCTGGCACCGATGACCTCGACGACATGTTTCTCCGACTGATTGAGGCGGCATCATGAGCGCCAGCAGCACCTTCGCGACTGCCCGGCGAGTGCTCAACCAGTTGCGCCGGGATCCACGAACGGTCGCGCTGCTGTTCGTCGTCCCGCTGTGTTGTTGTCGTTGTTGCGTGGATGCTGACCAATCAACGCGCGAACTTTGATCACATCGGCGCGCCCGTCTTGGCGATCTTTCCGTTCGTCTTCATGTTCGTCGTGACCTCGGTCGCGACCCTTCGCGAGCGCACAACCGGCACGCTCGAACGGCTGCTCACGATGCCGATTCACAAACTTGATCTGCTTTTCGGATACGCGATCGCGTTCGGCGCGGTCGCCATCGTTCAAGTCGGGATCGCCGCGGCGCTTGCACTCGGCCCGTTGGGATTCATGTGGCCGGAGGGGGTTGGCTGCTGTTTGTCGTCGGCGTGCTCGATGCCCTGCTTGGCATGGCGCTCGGGTTCCTCCTGTCGGCTTTCGCTCGTACCGAGTTTCAGGCCGTGCAGTTCATGCCGGCGGTCGTGTTTCCGCAGCTGCTGCTCTGCGGGCTGCTGACCCCACGCCATTCGATGGACGCCGCCCTGCGCGCTAAGTTGCTGGCGGCGAACGCGGCGATGTACCAGCCCACCGACGTGACCCCGAAGAAGGTGCTGAGGGCGTCACCGAAGGTGAAGAAGAACGCGTTGTAGAGGAACGCCTGACCGATGAAGAGCGCGAGACCGAGGACGGCGCGGCTCGGGTATGCGGTGAAGCGGTCCGGGCGATCTCACAGACGAGGTCTTCTCGCGCTGCCGGACGGTGATGCTCTCTCAGCGGGTTCGAGCGGCTCCCCGGTTCGCTCGTTGACCGCTTCTCGATGTTCTCGACGATGTGCTCCCCCTCCTCCTCGCGGCCGTGGATTAACAGCCAGCGGGGGCTCTCGGGCACGTTGCGCCGCACCAGGAGCATCGACGAGAGCGAGGACCGCGCCGAGTCCGAAGGCGCCGCCGCCAGCCCACGCGGGTGGACCGCATGCCGTGGTCAGCAGCACACGCGTCACCGAGCCGAGGCCGGCACCCACCAAGAACGACCCGTTGATGGTCGAGGTCCACACGGCCGCGGTACCTCAGGGGATCAGCTCGTCGATCGCCGAGTTGATCGCCGCGTACTCGCCGCCGATCCCGGCACCGGTGATGAAGCGACAGGCGAAGAGTACCAATCGGGTTGATCGAGAAGGCGGTCGCACCGTGCCGACGATGTAGATGCCCAGGTGACCATGAACAGCTTCTTGCGGCCGACCGGTCGGTGAGCTGCCCGAAGAACAGCGCGCCGATGCAGGCGCCGGCGACGTAGATCGCCGCCGGCGAGCCCGATGTGGGCCCGAGGAGCGAGATGCCGTGGCCTTCTCGTTGAGCCGCGCCGACATCGACCCGACGATGGTCACCTCCAGGCCGTCGAGGATCCACACGGTGCCCAGCCCGATGACGATCAGCCAGTGGCAGCGCGACCATGGCAGCCGGTCCAGGCGGGCCGGGATGTCCGTGGTGATCCGTCCCAGCTACGTCTTCGGGCGACATCAGTCCTCCTATGTAGGCGCGTTCACGCTAGCCACCTGTGGCGGTTCCCGCGCGTCGGAACGAGGCGGTCACGGCCGACGGCGCTGGTTCACGCCGGCCGCTTGGTTCTCTCCGCGACAGGGGTGCCCGGCCGGGCCGGCGTAGACGGCGAACACCTCGTCGCCGTCGGGGTTGTCAGGCGGACGCCGGGGGCGCCTGCAGCCGCCGGCCTCCTCGGGCGACCGCCATGCGACCGGCTAATGCGCGTGACGCTCGGGCCCGGTCCCGGTCCCGGTCTCCTGACCATCATCGTCCAGGGCGGAAGTACGACGGGCTCGGTGGACAGAACCACCACCACCCATCCCCGGCCTAGAGCGGTCCCGCGTAGTCGCCACGGGTGACGGGGGCCGCGACGGTGGTCGTGCTGGTCGTCGTGTCGCTGATCACGCCCAGGCTGGGACTGGCGGTCGCGGGGGGTGCGGGGGCGGCAGCCTGGCTCCCCTCGGTCAGGTCGGTCAGCAGGGTCAGCCCGGCCAGGCGGACCACGCCGCTCAGGTCGTCCATCTCGCGCTGGATCTGGACATTGAGCGTCTGCGCCTCCTGCGAAGCGGGGTCGGCATCCAGCGCCTGGCGGGTGTATTCCACCGCCTGGAGCAGGTACTTGCGCCGCTCGCCCACGTCGGTCGTCTGGCGCGAGAGCATTTCGGCTTGCTGGGCCTGCGACAGGTAGCCCTTGGTCCGCGCCGTTTGCTGCCCCGACATGATCCCCTGGACCGAGAAGAAGAGTACCCCTAGCAGGATCACAATCGCCACCGGCACCAGCACCTTGAACACGCCCGGCGCGACGGTGGGGGTGGGTTGGGCGGTGGCCGCCGCGTCGTACATCGAGGAACCGGCCTCGGCAGGGTCGTCCGGCGCGGCTTCGTCGGTGGCCCCCTCGTCGGTGAACATCACTTCGGGGTCGGGTTCTTCTTCCACCGTCAGATGGCCGTCGGGGTAGAACATGCCGTCGGCCCCACGCTGGCGCACCAACTCGGGCAGGGTCTGCGACATCACCCCGCCGACGCCGCTCAACGTCGCCTTGCCCACCTTGCCCACCACCGGGGCGGCCCAGCGTCCGACCACCCCCAGCCGCCCGGCGACCCCGCCGAGGAAGGTGACGACCGGGTTGGGCCGCGGCGGGGCCGGGTCTTCCAGCGGCACAGCCTGCGTTTCGCTGCCGCCTGCCGGGTGGCGATCTTCGCCCTCGTCGGACTTCAGCACATCGACAAATTCGGCCAGCTCTTGCCGCCGCGCCGGGGGTCGCCAGCGCAAATATTCGGGCAGGTCGCGGTCGTCATAGTCCTCCCCTGCGGGGGCGGCGGGCGGTGGGGCGGCGGGCGCGGGCAGTTGCGCCTGGTTGATCAGGGTGCGGCGCAGTGGCACCACCTTGCCGCTCGGTGGGAGGTCCGGCTCCGGGGCGGGCGGGGCGACGGTTGCTCCGCCAATCCGCTCGGTGTCCAGTTCCCACGGCGCGGGCACGTTGCTGAAATCGGCCAGCGAGGCGGGGAACGCGGTCCGGTCTGTGTCGGCGGCGGGCGGGGCGGCGGGGCGGGGGCGGCCCCAGCGTTCGCGCAATTGGCCGGTGAGGGTGGTCAGCCGCCCGCCCAGCCCACCATTGGTCGCCGGGGCAGGCGCGGGGTCCACCGGGCCGGGGCTATGGCCGTTGGCCGGGGCATCCACGCCGCCGATCAGGTCGACCAGTGCCCCCTCGTCGTGGGCAGGCGCGGCGGGGGCGGCAGGGCGGGGGACCGAAATATTCAGCGGCAAGGTCATGTGTCCGCCCCCCACGCCCGTGGCCGACACTTCAATCGCCATCGCGTGGGCTTCGGCCAGTTCGTGCAGCGCGGCCAGCCGGTGGAGGTAGGTGGTGCCGATTTCGGCGTTGCCCCCCTCGGTGAGGACGCGGCGGGCGGTCTCCTCGTCAATCCAGCGGCTCAGGTTGCTGGAGCAGAGGATCAGCAGGTCGCCCCGGTCGATGCGGCGGTAGGCGAAATCGGCCTCGACCACGGGGTAGGTGCCCAGCGCCGGGGCGGGGTAGAGGTTGGGCACCACTTCGCCGTCGCCGTTCACCTGGGGCGCGGCGGGTCCCCACTCTTTGGGCCGGGGGAAGGCGGCCAGTTGCCCCTGGTGGATCCACAGCGCCAGGCCCGGCGAGAGCTGGCACAGGTAGAGCGTGCCGGGGCGGACGATGGCGACGGTCAGCCCCACGCGGATCCGGCGCGGCAGGCCCGGTGGCGGGTCGCCCGCGGCCAGCACCTGGCGGTTGTGGGCGATCAGCGCCTGGTTGGCCTTGTTCAAGGCGTGGGTCAGGCTGGTGGTGAGGCTGAGCGAGGGGTCGGCGTAATATTCGCGGACGATGGTGGCCTGCACCAGGCGGCAGGCATCGCTGCCCAGGGCCGGGTCGCCCGCCGGTTCGGTGACGAGGTAGAGCGCGCCCTTGCGGGCCTGGGCCTGCCCGCCCGGCTCCATCCGCACACAGCAATCCGCCGGCTCATGGCGGATGCCGCCGATAAGCTGGAACTGGCTAAAGACCGGCTCTGCTGCGTTCCGGGTCACCTGATACCTATCCCATTCTAGTCTGCATATCCCATCGTATTATGTCTATTCTAGCGCAGTTTGTGTCGCTTGTCAATAGCTTTGCCGCTTCAAATCAAATGTCATTTGGCTCATATCTTGTTAAGACAAAGGAAGTCTGCTGTGCTTACAAGTTATCTCTGCGCTGTATACCATGATGATGGGACGCTTGAGTTTGCCGAGCTGCCGCCGGAGGTGCAGGGCGCAAATCTCAGGTGATCATTACATTTCTAAACTCTGCACCGCCGATCCTCATGACCTTCGCACCTACGGTATCTCTCCGGTAGAGGCTGCCGAGTTCACGACTGCGCGTATGGAGCCTATCTAGCCGGGATCTGCGGACGATCCGACAATGGATATCTACGATGACTACGATGACCGAACAAAGCCAAGCTACAAGCGGGATGATGTGGTGCTGGTGCCCTTTCCGACGCTGGATCTGCGCACTATCAGACTACGCCCTGTGTTGTTGTTCAAGCTGACAATCTGCAAACGGGATTAGCGCAGGTTGTCCTCGCCATGATTAACTGTAACTGCTGGCATGGGTGAGGTCACCCCAGCCGGATACTTGAATCGTCAAGACTCACAAACGGGATCATCAGTCGGGCCGGCTGGGCAACTCCGTTGAAGATGACAGATAAGCTGGCAACTATTTCCACCTCGACGATGAATCGGGTTGTCTGGACACTTACACGATGCGCCAGTAGACGCCCCCTTGCGCCAACACTGGGACTGTAATCCCTCCATCTGGGCAAGCTACGCTTCCCCTGCCCACTCCTGAAAGAACCGGGCCAGGTATTGCTCCATGAAGGCGTGGCGGGCGGCGGCCAGGCGGCGGGCGGTGGGGGTGTTCATCCGCTCCTGCAACAGGAGCAGCTTTTCGTAGAAGTGGTTGATCGTGGAGCCGGTGCCCGCCTTGTAGGCCGCGAACGAATCGTGCGGCTGGGGTGGGGCGGTGGGGTCGTAGAGGGCGCGGCCCGCGTGCCCGCCGTAGGCGAAGGCGCGAGCGATGCCTACGGCCCCCAGCGCGTCCAGCCGGTCGGCATCCTGCACCACCGCGCCCTCGACCGTCCGCATTGGCGTCGGCACCCCGGCCCCCTTGAACGACAGCGTGGCGATGATCTCGCAGACGTGGTCCACCGTCGCCGCGTCCACCCCCAGCGGCTCCAGCCAGGCCCGCGCCGCCCGTGGCCCCGCCGTCTCATCCCCGCCCGCGAACTTCCAGTCGGCCACATCATGCAGCAGCGCGGCCAGTTCGACCACGACCCCGTCGGCCCCTTCCTCCTGCCCGATCTGCCGCGCCGTCTGCCACACCCGGTAGACATGCCACCAGTCGTGCCCCGCGCTATCCCCGCTCAGGGCCTCCCGCACATAGGCGGCGGTTTGTTGGATGAGGGTGGGTTGGTCTAGTAACATTTTATTATGAATGGCCATGATAGTTCTTCTGATGTAAGATACTATTATCAGATCTGGTGAAGCAAGTTGTCTGAGCTATCCGCCAAGTCTGACAAAGTGGGCTGGATATCTTCCTGCATCGCGATGTTCCAACAGTGCCAGTGCAAAGATATCTGTATCGATCAATCAATAACTGCTCAGCTCATGCATGACTTGAGGTCGTATCACCTCGATGCAGCGCTTATAATCTGTAAACTTCTCTGCGGAACAGCATCGTGAGACATGGCTTTATCCCTTCTACCCAAGAGGCCGATCGTTGTGTCTTTGCCAGGACCATGTCGTGGTTATGAGGCGGACAGCAGAGATTCTACTCAGATGTCTGTACATCATGGAAGAAGTCCTCTTGTTAGGTAACGATCAATATAATCAATACGCTCGACGTGCTCGGCGATAACATCCTGAATACGCATGTAGTCGGTAAAAGGTGTCTTAGCATCATAAATGAGTTCGTTAGCCACATTGATAGGAGTTAACTCGCATTATTTGCACGAAAGTTCATTTCAATCTTCAGCTCTCGACTGAAATTTCGTACATCGTAGAAATGCTGTATAGTCGTAGAACTGCGTATATACTGTTGTGCGTCTCCATCACTAATCAAGATCGGCATATCAGATCATGCTCTCGGAGTCATCAATTTAGCTATCATGATGAATCTCATTAATACGAGCAACGTAGCATATTATTGACCATACGCATGTTGACTAGCATGACCTCGACATCGTCTCCACTGTTGAATGGATCTGACTTTACAGAGGCTGTCACTGCCTTTGTCAAGATGTTCTAGGATAATTGACATGCTGTAGTCCATACATCGTAAGCAGTTGCAATCTTACTGTGGTTTCGTAGGGCAAGAGCATCATGTCTATATACTCTGCTGAGGTTCTTTATCATTCCTCGCCCGTAGCTCCAGTGCGCCATCATTCGCGATCAACACTTCGCGGGCGGTACCGTCTGCCTTAAGGACGCGGCGTCGGGGTGGGAAAGCTAAACAGCGGCCCACTATTCAGGAGATGGTCCAGGAAATACCACTTGATGCCATAGATCAGGCCAAAGGTGACGGCCCCAGTGAGGCCCAGGAACAGCAAGCTGGACAGGATGCTCACGCCGCGCCGCTGGTCATGCAGTATAGTCATTAGCGCCCCGAAGACGGCCCCGGCGATAACCATCAATCCGATAGCATCCGTGGCCCATATGGGAATGAAATCCAACGATCATCCCATAGGCCCCCACGCAACTGATGTACATGCCTGCGGCTTCGCGGGACAGGGCGCGGCTGCGGGCGTTCCGGATGCTTGCTGGCGCGATGTGCGCTTGCGTTCTTCCTGCTGTTGCAACTCGGCGCGAACTTGCTGCCCAACTTCGCGCCCGATGTGCTGCGCCATCTCCAGAGATGTAGCCATGTGGCCCCCGGCGCAAGTGCAGGCTAGACTGGCAATAGGGGCAGGCCAGGTACTCGGTCGTAGTCGCCGGGAGCGGGAGATTGCCCCCACAGGCCGGGCAAGACAGCAAAGCCACCGGCGCGGTGGTAGCAGGGGCTGGCGCGATTAACGATTGCCCACAATAGGGGCAGGCTTTCCATCCAGCTTGAACAGGTTGACGGCAGTTTGAACATACAAGCTGTGCCATATAGGTTGTTTCTTACTCCTCATCCAACCGGCCCGGCTCGGGGGAGGTGACGGTGACCAGCACTTCGCGGGGGCGGGCACCGTCGCCGGGGCCGACGATGCCTATATCCTATTCAGCCTTCCCGCTGTCATCCTGAGCGCAACGAAGCTGACAGGCTGAGTCGTGACCCTGTTCTTAATCCAACTCGACTACTGGCAGGCCGTGGACGCCGAGAGTGGTGGAGATTTCGCTGCCGTGATGGATGTCATGTTCGAGCACACCCCAGATGATCCGACTGGAGCGAAACTGCGGGTCTCACTTCTCCAGACACGACGCGCCGCATCCAACCACATCTGGGCGTATGGCTGGAGCGCAGGCTCGACCAGTTTCGCGTGACGCACACGTTCCGCCTGATCCAGAGGCGGGAAGACCTGCTCAAGATCAGCAGGGGTCAGGCGGGCAAGCGTCTGCTCGATCATCTGCCAGGTCTGCTCAAGTCCGGCAACCAGTTCTGCCGCCGGGTGCAATGGATCCACGTCCGCCTCACAGACGCCCAGCGCCCATAATTCGAGGGAAGTCAGATCGTCGCTCCCCTCGCCCATCCGTGCGTGGAACCACCAGGCGCGATTGGCGACAATATGCGTCACGTACATGCCAATCGACCAGTGTTGCGGCGTGGTGCGCAAGGCAAGCTGCTCTGCGGTAAGGGGCGCGATGGCCGCGACAAGACGCTGCTGGTAGATCCCCCAACCCGCGTAGAAGGGGAGGAGTGAAAGCTGATGTTCTGTCATGATAGGTACTCCTTATAACGGGGCGACTACTCCTCATCCAGCCGCCCTGGTTCGGGCGACGTGACGGTGACCAGCACTTCGCGGGGGCGGGCACCATCGCCGGGGCCGACGAGGCCCAGTGTCCTCCATCTGCTCGATCAGGCGGGCGGCGCGGTTGTAGCCGATGCGCAGGCGGCGCTGGAGCATGCTGGTCGAGGCGTAGCGGCTGCTTTTTGACCAGGGCAATGGCCTCGTTCAGCATCGCGTCTTCGTCGTCGCCGTCGCCGCCCGCGTCCAGGCTTTCAGCCAGTCGGGCTCGGGCACGTTGGCGCCGCGCATGCACCGGCTGGCCGGCCAGGGCGACGCCGCCGGCGGCGGGGGCGGCGTGGCCGTTGGTGGCAGCGGGCGGCGGCGGCGGGGCGGCGGCCAGCGGCGGGGCCATCTGCACCGCGCCAGAAGTGCGACCACGCGCTCGATCTCTTTGTCGGACACGAAGGTGCCCTGCACGCGGATCGGCTTGGACTCGTCCGACGCGGTGTAGAGCATGTCGCCGCGGCCCAGCAGCTTCTCGGCGCCGGCGTGTCGAGGATGACGCGGCTATCGATCATCGAGGTCACGGCGAAGGCGATGCGGGCCGGGAAGTTGGCCTTGATCAGGCCGGTGACCACGTCCACCGAGGGGCGCTGCGTGGCGATGATCAGGTGGATGCCGGTGGCGCGGGCCAGTTGGGCCAGGCGGCAGATCGCCGTCTCCACGTCTTCCGGCGCGACCATCATCAGGTCGGCCAGCTCGTCGATGATCAGCACGATATAGGGCATCGGCTCCATCGCGTCGGGTTCGAGCGCGGCGGCGGCGTGGTACTGCTCGATGTTGCGGTAGATCTTGGTGACGCCGTCCGCGTCCTTGGCGCCCTTGGCGAACAGCTTGTAGCGCCGCTCCATCTCCCACAGCAGCCACTTCAGCACCTCGATGGCGGTGATCTCGCGCGGCCCCTTGTTGCGGAACTGCCGGCTCCTTCTCCGGGCTTCATCTCGGTGACCACCGGGCGCAGCAGGTGCGGGATGCCGTTGAAGCCGCTCAGTTCGACCCGCTTGGGGTCGATCATCAGCATGCGCAGCTCGTCGGGCGTGTACTGCATCAGGAAGGAGACGATCAGCGAGTTGATCGCCACCGACTTACCGGAGCCGGTGGCCCCGGCGATCAGCAGGTGCGGCAGCTTCGCCAGGTCGGTCGTCACCGGCTGGCCGTGGGTGTCGCGGCCAATGGGGATGCGCAGCTTGCCGCGCCCGGCGCTGGAACACGTCGGTCTCCAGGATGTTGCGCAGGCCGACCATGCGCCAGCGCGGTGTTGGGCACCTCGATGCCGACGCGGGCTCATGCCCGGCACCGGCGCCTCGATGCGGATGCTGGGCGCGGCCAGGGCCAGCGCCAGGTCGTTCTGCCAGCGCGGCGATGCGCGCCACGCGCACGCCCTCGCCCGGCTCCAGCGCGAACTGCGTCACCGCGGGGCCGGAATTGATCTCGCGCACGCGGGCCTCCACGCCGAACGTCGCCAGCGTCTCCTCGATCTTGCGCGCCTTCTGCCGCAGATCGCGCGTCGTTGATCTCGACTTCGGTGGCGCGGTCCAGCAGCGTCGATCTTCGGCAGCTTCCAGATCATCCCGCTGTTGCCCGGCCATCGGCAGGTTCAGCTGCTTGGCGATCTCGGCGGCGGAGCGCAGCGGGGCCATGCCGTTGACGGTGGCAGGGGTTGGGGGTTGGGGGTTGGGGGTTGGTGTCGGCGTGGCAGGATCGGCGGCTTTGGGCACGGCGGGGATTCGAGCGGCGGCTTTGCTTGCGGCGATCTCTTCGGGGCTGCGGCCCAGGATGCGCAGCGAGGCTTCGGGCACGTCGGCCCCGGCGGGCGTGGCCGCCCGGCGCTGGCCGTTCACCGGCACGTCGGGCGGGATGCCGTCATGCTCCTCACTGCGGGCGCGCGGGTGGGGCGGGAGCGGGGGCGGGCGCGGCGTGGCAGCCTTGCCCTTGCCGCGGGGGCGGGCACCTGGCGGCCCGGCGCGGTGATCACCGGGGGGGCGCTGCTCTGCGGGGCGGTGAACAGGTGCATCAGCCCCTGGCCCCCCTGGCCCAGCAGTTTGGCGATCTCGCCCAACGAGATGTGAAAGGCCAGCATACAGCCGACCAGCGCCAGCGCCAGCAGGATCACCGCTCCGCCCGCGTTGCCCGCGATGGTGCTGACCATCGAACTGATATAGTAGCCGACGTAGCCGCCGCCGAGGTGTTCCTCTGCCGCCGTCAGCTTGTCGGCGGTCGGCAGGTGGATCAGCCCGACGATGGCGCAGAGCATCAGCAGCAGCCCCAGCGGCATCTCCCAGCGCAGCCGGTCGATCTTGCGCCACCCGGCGATAAACAGCATCGCCGCCGCTGCGATCAGGGCCAACGGCACCACCCACGCGGCCACGCCGAACACCGCCTGCAAGCCGTCGCCCACGCCGCCGATCAGCCCCACGTTGTCCTTCGCCATCAGGCTTAGCCCGATCAGGGCCGCCGCCACGATCAGCATCACCGCGATCAGTTCGCGCTGCAAGTGGGGCGGGATGGCGATGGAGAAATGCGGCCCCGTGCTCCTGCTGCGCGCCCGGTTGCTGGTCGCGGCGGGCTTCTTGCGCCGGGGTCGCCGGTTTGCGCGCCGGGGGCGTAGTCGCCGGTTTCGCCTTCGCCGCCGTGCTGGTGCTGGCCGCCTTGGGCGGGCGTGCCGGTGTTGCGTCGCTTTCGGCGGGGTCGGGGCGGGGGTCGGGTTGGGTGTGCGGCTGGGCATAGGTCAGGCCCCTTCTAGCAATTATGTGGATGGCAACGTGGTCATTCGTAAGCGTGTAGGTTCAACGACCGAGAAATGCCCCGCCAATCGGTGCGGCTTTCCAGCACTGTCTACGGCTACTTGCGCCACCTGGGCGGCTGAGGTAGTGGTGATACGGAATAAGACCACGCCGGAGCTTGCCGGTAAACCTGCACGAAACGCCAGTTCCCCGAAGTCCTTATCGAAGGTGATCAAGATGCGTGCTTCTGCATCGGCGCGGGCCAACACCTGCGGATCACTGCTTCCCGGTGCATCGGTTCGTATCCAGGCAACATCATGGCCGCGTGCGCGGAGTGCCATGACTGCCGGTCCTGGGAAGTTTTCATCGGCCAGCAAGCGCAGCACTTATAGCTCCCAGTGGATAGACTTTCTCGGCGTGCAACACCGCGCTGGCGTAGGCCAGACATGCCTGGATATCGTCGCGGGTTAACCCCGGATAACTGTCCAGAATGTCGGCCTCGCTCCAGCCCTGGGCCAGCAAGTCAATGATGAACTCGACCGCCAGGCGGGTGCCCTTTACCACTGGTTTACCCACCAATACTGCCGGATCAACGACGATGCGGTCTTGCCAGATCATAGGCTTGCTCCTTTAGCATATGTCTACAACTCCACCACCAGCGGCAGCACCATCGGGCGGCGGTGGGTCTGGGTGTAGAGATAGTCGCTGACGGTGTCGCGGATCTTCTTGTTCAGGAAGCTCCATTCGCTCGGGTGGTTGCCGTTGCCGTTCACCTCGTGGGTGAGGGCGGCGCGGATCTGGTCTTTGGTCTGCTCGATCAGCGCCTCGGCGTCGCGGGCATAGACGAAGCCGCGCGTGACGATATCCGGCCCGGCGATCACTTCGCCGGTCTTGCGGTCTACCGTGACGACCACGATGACCATGCCGTCGCGGGAGAGCAGCTGCCGGTCGCGCAAGACGACCTGCCCGATCTCGCCCACGCTCAGGCCGTCCACGAAGACCTCGCCCGGCCTGCACCTTGTCCACGACGGCGCAGGTGTCGCGGTCCACTTCCAGCACGCTGCCGTTTTCCATCAGGAAGATGTCTTCCTCGTGCCAGCCCAGTTGGCGGGCCAGGCGCTTGTAGTGGACCAGGTGCCGCTGCTCGCCGTGGCATGGGGGCGACGAAGCGCGGGCGGGTCAGGTTGAGCATCAGCTTCAACTCTTCCTGGCTGGCGTGGCCCGACACGTGGACCCGCGCCATCGGCGGTATAGATCACGTTGGCGCCCTGGCTGAACAGGTTGTTGATCATCCGCCTGACGCTGGTCTCGTTGCCGGGGATCGGCGCTGGCCGAGAGGATCACCGTATCGCCTGCCACGATCTTGACCCAGCGGTTGTCGCCGTTGGCGATCCGGTTCAGCGCGGCCATCGGCTCGCCCTGCGCCCCGGTGCAGATGATCACCACATCGTCGGTCCGCGTAACGCTTCGACCTCTTGCAGCGGGATCAGCGTGTCGGGCGGCACATCGAGTAGCCGAATTCGCTGGGCCATCGCCGCGTTGTTTTCCAGGCTGCGCCCGGCCAGCGCCACCTTGCGCCGGTGCTTGTAGGCGATGTCGAGGACTGTCTGCACGCGGCAGATCAGCGAGCCGAAGGTGGCGATGATGACCCGCCCCGGCGCTTCGCGGAAGTAGCCGTCGAGCGCCTGGCCGACTTCCATCTCGGACGGGGTGTAGCCCGGCGTCTCGACATGCACGCAGTCGCTGAGCAAGAGCAGCACGCCCTCGTCGCCCATGCGGGCCAGGGTCGACAAGTCGGTGCGGATGCCGTCGACCGGACTCTGGTCGAACTTGAAGTCGCCGGTGTGGATGACGGTGCCTTCCGGCGTGTGGATGCCGACCCCGCAGCCGTCGGGGATGCTGTGGCAGACGTGGAAGAACTCCACCTCGAACGGCCCCAGCTTCACCCGGTCCCCGGCCTGCACCTCGTGCATGTCGGCCAGGTGGGTCAGCCGGTGCTCCTGCAGCTTGACCCGGATCAGGCCCAGCGTCAGCCGGGTGCGCATAGATCGGGGCGCGCGGATCTTCGGCAGGATGTAGGGCATCGCGCCGATATGGTCTTCGTGCCCGTGGGTGATGACGATGCCGCGGATGCGGTCTTCTTTGCCGCGCAGATAGGTGATATCGGGGATGACCAGATCGACGCCGAACTGATCGGCTTCGGGGAAGGCCACGCCCACATCGACGATCGAGGATGTCGTCGCCATATTCGATGACGGTCATGTTCTTACCGACTTCCCCTAGACCGCCCAGGGGAATGACACGGACTTTACTCCGATTATTATTAGAATTGTCCAAACTTGTTCTTTTTTAACCTCCATGCGCATCACGCGGGAGGCGACGGCTCCTGGCGGGCCAGGTGATCGCGGATCGTGGCAAGCATGGCTTCGCGGGACTCCAGTTCCCCCGGTAGGGGGAGGGTGTCACCGTGGGCCTGTTGCCAGAGGGCGCGCAAAGCGGGATTGGCGATGCGTGCTGCCGGAACGGGGCGAACCGCCACCCGAATGGTGCGCTGGTCGGCCTCGGTGGCGTCCTCGTCCGCATCCTCGGCGTCTGCCGGGGAGATATCCCTGGCCGGGAGCTGTCGCGGGTCACTGTTGGTGATGCGTTGTTGTGTTGTGTTTCGTCCGCCTGTTGCCCGGCGGCGGGGCTTTGTTCCTGTGAGTGGGGGCACCATCAGCGGGTGCCGGATTGTCCATAAATAGCCGTGCCCAGCGAGAGGGCTGGGCCGGGGTGGGTTCCAGGCCGGTGATTTCCGGCCAGGTGTAGGCCAGGTGGATGCCGCCGACCGACCGGTAGGTCAGGCCCTGTGGCATCGGTGGTGATCATGGTAGTGCGCTCTTCGAGCAGGGTCCACCCGACCACCGGGGCCACGACCAGGATGCCGAGCATCAAGATCGCGGTCACCCATTCGGGGCCGCTCAGTCCATCCTGCGCCTGCGTGACCAGCGTCCAGAGCGCGAACACCCAGATCGCCGCCACGCCGAGCAGCAGGATCAGCGCCGTGCGCCGCCCTGCCGGGGAAAGCCGGTAGACCTGCCCGCCGGGGGACGATTCGGCCATGATCGAGGCGGCGTGGATCGCCGGGGGTTCACTACTCATACACTCTCTTACCGTAAGTGGGGCTGCCGGGGTGCGCCGGGGCCGCGCCCTAGAACAGGCTCAATTGTTCCGCTGCCGGGGCCGCCTTCCCCTTCTTGCGCGGGGAGGGGGTCGGGTCCACCGGGAGACTGTCCTCTACCGGCGGGAGGACCGGGGTCGGTTCCGGGGCCGCTTCCGCTGCTACGGCCACCGGCTCTTCGACGGCTCGCTGATCGGCAACTCGCCAGGGGTCACGATCGCTGTCTCGGCAGCCATGCACCGGTTCCTCGGTCGGGGACTCCGGGAAGAGGTCTTCCGGTTGGGCCGCCGCGACCACCGGGCACCTGCGGGGTCGCTTTGCGGGTGCGGCGTGGGCGCGGCGCGGCTTCAGGTTCGGCAGCCGCCTGGAAGGGTCCGGGCGCTTCGGCAACGCCTACCGGTTCGGCCACCGGTTCGATACAGTGGGCTTCTAGCATGGCGGCCAGTCTCCGGCGCTGCCACAATCACCGCTTCCTCGGCCACCGACCAGGGCGGGCGTTGGCTCCGGCGCGGCCACGCTTACCACTTCTTCGGCCACGAGGACCGGGGCGGATGTCTGGCTCC